>JAZKER010000063.1:0-31177 GCA_040386955.1 Verrucomicrobiota bacterium | reverse complement strand
ACCTCTATGGCTACGACACCGACTCGCAAAACACGTTTCTCCCGCCGCGTCCCTGACCATGTAACCGATGAGCTCGTCAATGTATTGTCCGCTGGGGACACTCTTGAGTTCAACGCGTTGTTCAAACTGGTTTATGACAATTTGAAGCTGAAGAATGCTGTGAGCGGGGGCGAAGAAATGCTCCGCCTGCGTTCTTATGAGAAGCTTCAGGGCCTTGTGAGCCGCGGCCTTTGCGCCAAGGTCAGCAAGACCTACCGTGGTCTGGAAGGTCTGCGCGCAGCGCATCAGGCAACGATTGCTGCCCGCACGGCAGCCGTGGTGGCCCGTTAATCCTTCTTTTTACTGTCTTAGAACCGCCTTTTCCTTCATTGGGAAAGGCGGTTCTTTTTTGTCCCCACCACTGCTTGACGAGTGCTCCAGGCACCCTCACAAACTGTCCCTCCATGTCCTACAGCGATTTTGAACCTGAATCCGAGGCCGAGCGCGAGCTTTCACCGCTCCTGCAGGCGATCGTGCCCAAGCTCACCCCCTGCCGGGTGCGCGAATATCAGCCGGAGGATTTCGAGGCCTGCCTGGAGATCTACCGCTCCAACACGCCTGATTTGCTGCCGGAAGCTGGTCTGGAGGCCTTTGCGGAGTTTTTGACCGTGGGCACCTCCTACATCCTGGTCATTGAGTATGACGGGGAGCTCGTCGCCTGCGGTGGCCTGGAATTGATCGGCGATTCGGATTCCGCCACCCTGGTACACGGCATGGTGCATGGGGAATACCACCGCCGTGGGCTGGGCACCACCTTGCTGGCCGCCCGCATTGCCCTGCTGGAGACGGAAGACCGCCCCATGGAGCTCTGGCTGCGCACCACCCGCCATTCCGTGCCCTTCTACGGCCGGTTTGGCTTTGCCCTGCATTCGGTGAGGGCGGGGGGCGTGGAACGTGAAGGGGCCAATGTCTGGCTGAGCCTGGATGATCAGGACATCGAGGACGTGCGTTTCGCGCTGGAAGAGCGCAGCATCCGTGTCTTCCTGAATGATCCGGACGAGGATGACGAAGAAGAAGAGCTTTAACCGCCCATCGTTTCATCCCGAGTGACACATTGCCTCTCCTTTACCGTTTTCCATTTCCCATGAGTTTTTCCAAAATTGTTCTCGTTGCCTCCTTGGCGTTGGCTGGCTTCACTGCTCTGTCCGCTGCGGAGAAGCCTGCGGCCAAAAAATCCGCTTCTGAAGGCCCCAAGTGGCAGAAGCTGAATCCGCAGACTCCGGCAGGGTTCACACTGAAGACGCTGGAAGTCGCCAAATACCCCGAACATACGGTGGAGCTGTATGTTTATGTACCCGATGCGGAAGGCACCTGGCCCTGCATTCTGGACATCCACGGCGGTGGCTGGCAGAAGCGCCAGGTGGAGGTGGACAAGCCGATGATGGAGCGCCTCGCCCAACGTGGTTTTGTGACCGCCCTGGTGAGCTATCGCCTGTCCACCGAGGCGAAGTACCCGGCGGCCCTGCATGATTGCAAGGCAGCCCTGCGCTGCCTGCGGGCTCATGCGAAGGAGCTCAAGATTGACCCGGAACGCATCGGCTGCATGGGCGGCTCCGCCGGGGGACACCTCTCCGGATTGACGGCCATGACCAGCGGGCTGACTGAATTTGAGGGCGAGGGTCCGTTTAGGGATCAATCCAGCACCGTGAAAGCGGCCATTGTCATGGCGGCGACGCAGGATCTGGTGGCCTCCAATGTGGGCAAAAAGAATGAGGGTGCCATCCTGTTCTTTGGTGGCAGCCTGGAGGAAAAGCCGGAGGTGTACAAAGCCGCCTCACCCATCACCCATGTGCGCGCCGGGGTGCCGCCGACGATCTTCATCGAAGGGGAAAAAGACAGCCTGAAAATTGGCCGGGCCGAGATGATGGAAAAGCTCAAAGCCCTGGGCATCGAGACCGAAGTCCAGACCTTGAAATTCGCCCCACATCCTTTTTGGATGAGCGATCCCTGGTGTGCCGAGACCGTGGACATCGCGGCGGCTTTCTTCAAAAAGCACCTGGGTGAGCCAGTGCGGAAATAAGCTGGCTTCATCCCTCATGCGCTTCCCCATCTGGCTGCTGTCCCCTTTCTTGCTCGTGACCTCGGCGGTGGCGCATGTGGTGCCGAACATGACCATCGAGGCGGAGTTCACAAAGGGGAGCCAGTTCACCTTGAAGATGAACCTGGATCCCCGGGTGTTCCTGAGTGATCAGCCCACCTCGCTGCCACCTGTTTCAGCGGATTGGTACCTGAGCCAGAGCGAGCTGGAAAAAGGCGCCACCTATGCTAAGGCCGCCGAGTATCTGAAGGCGAATGTCGGCCTAACATTCAATGATCAAACGCTGCCGCTGCCCGCATGTGAATTCGTCGCGCTGGATGGTGCGACCTATGAGGCGGTAAAGCCGGACACGGCGGAGACGCATCTGCTGGCCACGGCCAAGACCGAAGTGCCGGCGGGTGCCGACAGCTTTAAGATCGCCTTTGGCAAAGGGGCCAACGTCAGCCTCATCCTGCTCAACAGCGAAGAGGGCAACGAAGAGCGCAAACCGCAGGTGATCTTTCCTGGCGAAACCAGTCGCCCTTTCAAGCTCACGCAGGCCACGAAGGCCGTGGAAGCGGCCCCTGTGCCTGCGCCGGTTTCTGCCAAAACCGAAGGCATCCAGGTGACCGATGTCAAAGTCACACGGGTTTATCCCGAGTTCCCCAAGACCCTGCTCATCGCCGGAGCAGGCCTACTGCTGGTGGTGCTCGGTGCGCTTTTGCTCAAACGCAGCAGGCGTTGATGAACTCGATGGCGCGGCGTTCATGCCAGCCGCGCAGGCGGTGATCCAGGAAACCCACATGACCGCCATAGTTCGGCGTTTCCAGGTGTAGCAGGTCGCTGTGAAAGGCGAGTTCTTGGGGATAGGAGGGCCGGGTGAGGAGGGGGTCGTTCAGCGCATTCAGCAGCAGGCTGGGCACACGCAGCTTCGTCAGGTGGGGCAGGGAACTGGCACGAGCCCAGTAATCATCGGCATCGCGAAAGCCATGTAGAGGTGCCGTGAAGCGGTCGTCAAATTCCTTGATGGTGCGGATGCTGCGGATGCCACGCAGGTCGAAGTTCTCGGGAAACCGCCGTGCCTTTGCCTCCATCTTGAGGATGAGGGTGTTTAAAAAGCGTTTCAGGTAAACGCGGTTGTCTTTGTTCTCGTCAAGGACACGCGCACTCGAGGCCAGATCCACCGGGGCCGAGACCGCCACTGCGGCGACGATGTGCGGATGCGCAGGCATTTCGCCGATGCACTTGAGGGTGATGTTGCCGCCCAGGCTGAAACCAACGAGGGCCATCTGGGGGTAGGCATCGGAGGCATGCTCAATGACGCTGCGCAGGTCATTGGACTCGCCGCTGTGGTAGGAGCGCGGCAGGCGATTTTCCACCCCACCACAGCCTCGGAAATTCCACGCCAGCACATTCCATCCTGCATGCAGCAGGGCCGCACTCATGCTGCGGATGTAGATGGCCTCGGCGGAGCCCTCCAGCCCGTGCGAGAGGATGGCCAGGCGCTTGTTCCCTGCATGATACCAGCGCAGGTCCACAAAGTCGCCATCGCTCAGTTCCAGGCGTTCATGCTTGGGCTGCGGCGGGCGGGCACGCGGGAGAAAGACCGGCAACACCGTCTGCACATGGCCGTTACGCAGGAAACGGGGTGCCTGGTAACTGGAGGTGACGACGGGCATGAAGTTCGCTGGTTTCCAGAATCGACGCGGAATGGTTAGTGTCAAAAAGCGAATCTTTGAAGGCACGATCTTACGGCTGTAAGTCTTTAGACATTCAAATTCCGCACATAACCTGTTATCCCCCAAAGTTTTGAAGTTCAAGCGGCATGCCCATTTCATGTGTTGCTATTTGAAGAGTTTCCAATTTTCCTCCTGCGGAGTTCTCAGGACTTGAGACGAAATTGTTTCCGGCATAGGGCACCCGCTTACATGATTGCTGCCCGTCCACTAACACCCGTTATTATCTGCTTGTTTGGCGGGATGGTCTTTCTTGGCAGCGGGCTCACGATGGCTCAGCAAAGTGTAGCTGGTGAAACCGCGATCCCGAAACCTGCGCTTGAGACCGAGGCTGTTGTTCGATCCACACTCACTCCCCTCACCCTGTCACAAATCCTGGACTCGCTCGGTAAGCTGCCCAGCTTAATACCGTCTGCCGGGATTGCCGAGCCCCGCGTGATGCGCAATCTCAGCGATGTCTCCCTTGCTGCCCCAAATTCTTGGCTGCGCCGGGGAACCGTGCGACAGGACGGAACACTTTTTCTTCGAGGCGTGGGCGGCAGTGTGAGCAACCCCGACGTTACAACTTATCTAGATGGCGTTCCACAGTTCCACGGCGCTTCCGCCAATGTCGAATTGCTGGACATTGAGGAAGTAGTTTTGCTCGCCGGACCGCAGGGGACCGCTTTGCCGAGCAACTCCCTGGGAGGAGCTCTCAGGATCACCAGCCGTCGGCCGTCCCTCACCCACATTCAGGGAGAGATGGAGAGCACGTACGGGAACTACAATCTCTACGACTTCCGGGGGCGCATCACCACCCCGCTAATCCGTGATCAGCTAGGTTTCAGCTTTGCTGGGGGCTACCAGGAGCGGGATGGCTATTCCGAAAATCCCGCCACAGGGCATGACCTGGATTCCCGCAGCGCCAGCTTTGGCAAAGCCCAGTTTCTCTGGACGCCCGATCCGGCTCTGGAAGTGCGCTTGATCCTTTCAGGTGAATCCGCGCGCGACGGGGATGATGCCATCAACCGACTGGGTGCGCTTCGCCGCACCTCCCACCAGGGAGTCGCCCGCGATCTGGAAGGTCACTCCCACCGCGATGTGCTTCAGTCCGCTTTGCAAGTCACCTACCACGGCGAGCGTTTCGACTTTACCTCAACTACCGGTTATACTTGGTGGCAGGCGGAGAGATTGGTGGACCTGGATCAATCGGCGGAGTTTCCGGATGTTTATCTCGTAGGCTATAATCCTTTTCAGGTAGAAATTATTCCCGCCGATCGCACAGCTTCCACATTCCAAAAGTTGCTGAGCACACAAGAACAGTATTCCATTTCGCAGCAGTTCCAGTTGGCCAATCCAGCAGGCTCGCCCATTCGCCTCACAGATTCCCTCCAGCTCGACTGGCAGATCGGGACATTCTTCCATCATACCGAATCTGAATGGCAGGAAAACTACCAGCACGCACCTATCCAGGTCAGCGCACCTCCGTTGCCCTTTTCTCCAGAGCCGGGGAGTAGAAAAACGGCTTTTTCCCAGGCAGAAACCACAGGTCTGGCGGCTTATCTCAACACTCAATGGACCTTCTGGAAACGGCTTAAACTTCGTGCGGGCCTGCGCTGGGACGGCACCCGGCAGCAGATGGATCCCGAACTGATGAATAGCCAAGGCCGGATGGTTGTCATTGGGCTTCCACAATACGCTGACTACACGCGGTATGACATCGACAGGCTCCGGGCTTCTGAAAGCTTTCTGCACTCGTTCACGCCCGAAGTATCTCTCAGCTTCGAGCTAACTCCAAATCTTCTCACCTACTTCTCCTTCGCCGGTGGCCGCCAGCCTCAAACCTCCTTTAAGCTGGGATGGTCGGGCGAATATTATCAAGAATACGACCAGGCCCGGAACTGGAGTTACGAATGGGGGATTCAAGGCCGTGCCCTGAAAGACCGTGCCCATTACTCCCTAGCTCTGTTTTATACGGATCTGCAAAACCTCCAGTTGGATGCGCAAGATCTGGATCGAACCTCCAATCCTTACTTCAACAGTCCTTCCCAAGGAGACAGGGCCGATGCCTTTGCCTATGGCCTGGAAACCACGTTCGACTGGAGCATTCTGCCAGGCTGGCAGCTCTACGGGCAGGCATCTCTCAATCAGGCCGCGTATCGAGGGGACAGCGTAAAAACCTTGAACTGGGAAAGTCGCTCGATTGGTGGGAACCAACTGCCTTACTCACCGGACTATAGCGCCACGGCTGGCACGCTTTTCACCTGGCAGCTTCCGCGTAGCCTCTCGCTATACGCCGGGGTGCAGGTGCAGTTCATCGGGCCTTATCATTTCGACAGCACCAATGAAGCATCTCAAGAAGCCTTCACTCTAACCAACTTCCGGTTAGGTCTGCGCCGCCATCATTGGTTTGCAGAAATCTGGGCGCAAAATGCCTTCGATACCGACTATGTTGCCTCAGCCTACCATTCCAGAAGCAACATCTCCAACTCCTCAGATGACGTTTACTTTGGGGAGAACGGCCCACCTGTCACTTTTGGGCTCCGGGTGGGGCTCAGGTTTTAACCCATCATCCAAAACACGATTCACTTCAGCCACCAGCAGAAGCTGCCGCTGGGCACGGGCAGCACATTCGCCGCACCGCGCAGTTGCATCTCTCCCTGTTCCAGGCCGCCACCGGAGGAGCCGAACTGCTGGACTAACAAATGATGCAGGGAGATGGGCGTGAGTTCCGGCGTGTGGCAGGAAAGCAGAACGCCGAGGGGTTGATCGGACATCAGTTTGCCAATGAGGGAGAGCAGCGGCGGCAGATCGTTTTCAATCTTGAAGATCTCGCCTTTGGCACCACGGCCATAGCTCGGCGGGTCCAGGATGATGAGGTCGTAAGTGCGCTCGCGGCGGTGCTCACGGTCGAGAAACTTGGTCACGTCGTCCACGATCCAGCGGATCGGTTTTTCATCCAGGCCATTGAGCGTGGCGTTCTTGCGCGCCCAGTCCACCATGCCTTTGGAGGCATCCACATGGCACACTTCCGCGCCACCATGCGCAGCAGCCAGGGTGCTGCCACCGGAGTAGGCAAAGAGGTTCAGCACACGCGGGGCGCGGTTGTATTTTTTGCGGTAGTCGCCACACACCTCACGGATGCGTTTCCACTGGTCGCGCTGTTCCGGGAAGATGCCCAGGTGGCCAAAGTCCGTGCTGCTGAGCTGAAAGCGGGTGCCATCCACGCCGATGTCCCAGGTGCCGGGCAGGCGGTCACGCCCGCGCCACTGGTTGCCGCCGTCGCGGAAGAAGGTGGCGGTGGCCTTTTGCCAGACGATGGGGGAGAGCGTTTGCTTCCACACGGCCTGGGCACAGGGGCGGGAGAGCACCACTTCACCAAAGCGTTCCAGCTTTTGAAAGTTGCCGCTGTCGAGGAGTTCGTAGCCGTTGGGATTCATCAAGAGAAGGGCGGATTAATCTCCAAGACCGACGGCCTGGCGCACGCGCTCCAGGGTTTTGCGGGCGACAGCGCGGGCTTTTTCAGCGCCCTCGGCCAGCACCTTGTTTACATACTCGGGGTTAGCCACCAGCTCGGCACGCTTTTCGCGGAAGGGGGCAAAGTAGTCGGTGATGCCCTGGAGCAGACGTTTTTTAAAGTCACCGTAGCCTTTGCCGCCTGACTGGAAATCCGCCACCATCGCTTCGTAATCGGCCGATGAGGCGACGAGCTGATACAGCGCCAGGATGCTGCTGTTCTCGGTCGGTTTGGGCGATTCCACCGGGGTGGAGTCTGTGGGGATGCCCATGATGGCCTTCTTCAGCTTTGCGGGTTCTTCAAAGAGCTGGATGGTGTTGCCATAGCTCTTGCTCATCTTGCGGCCATCGGTGCCCAGGACCACGGCAGTTTCCTCGCGGATGCGCGGTGTCGGCAGCTTCAGCAGGCCCTGGCCAAAAGTTTCGTTCATCTTGATGGCGATGTCACGGGTCACTTCCACGTGCTGTTTCTGGTCGCGGCCCACCGGCACCAGATCCGCATCGTAGATGAGGATGTCTGCAGCCATGAGCACCGGGTAGGCAAAGAGGCCGTGGCTGGCGCTGATGCCATTGGCCACCTTGTCCTTGTAGCTGTGGCAGCGCTCCAGCAGGCCCATGGGGGTGACGGTGCTGAGGATCCAGGAAAGCTCCGTGTGCTCCGGCACATCACTCTGGCGGAAAAACACGCACTTCTCGGGATCGAGACCGCAGGCCAGGAAATCAATGGCCAGGTCGCGCACGTTGCTGCGCAGGGCCTTGCCATCGTGGATGCTGGTCAGGGAGTGGTAATCGGCGATGAAGTAAAAAGCTTCGCCTTCGTGTTGCAGCTTCAGGGCCGCCTCCATCATGCCAAAATAGTTGCCGATGTGGAGACGTCCGCTGGGTTGGAGGCCGGAAAGGATACGCATAGTCGCCTAGAGATGGCGGGCGATGCGGCCAGATTCAAGGGCGTAGCTGGATTTTCCGCTGCTGGCCTTGTTCATTCAGGGGCCGACGAATGAAGGGCCGGGCGGCTGCGTTTAGGCTAGTGCACCGGGTTATCTTTGCCACCGACTATGTTTTTACGCTCTCTCTGCACCCTGCTGTTCCTTTCAGCCGCTCTATCCATCCAGGCACAAACTGCACCGGATGCGGCCGCTGTACAGCCCCTCATTGACAAGGTGGTGACAGCAGTGGGCGGAAAGGACAAGCTGCTCACGCTTTTCCGCATCAAGGAAACCTTTCATTTCGGGGCCAACCCCACGCCTGACGAGGGCAAAAAAGCTTCCTCCCGTGAGTCCGTGCTGGAGGTGCCAAAGTACTGGTGGCTCGGCAAAAAGGAGCGTGCCGATGAACCTGCCAAATACGACGTCTGGGCCTGGACCCTCGGCATCTTGGTGGATCCCCAGTCCAAGGTGGAGGTCATCCCCGACCTGACGCATGAAGGCCCGCCGCTTTTTGGCCTCAGCGTCAGCGGCACGGTGGATCCGGCCATGGATCTCTACTTTGACAAAGAAACCCATCTCCTGCGCCGCATCGGCTGGCGGGGGGATTACTACCTGTTCAGCGACTGGAAGGAACACGATGGCGTGAAGTATGCCAGCAAGACGGTGATCTACAAAAAGGCCAGCGGCAAACCTTGGTTCTTCCATGAGGTGACGGAGGTGCAGCGCCTGAAGGAACTGCCTGCCGGACTCACTCGCAACTGAGACAAGACATCCTTATGATACGCACCTGCCTCACCCTGCTGGGACTTTGCCTGGGAACTCTGGCCCAGGCCGAGCCCCTGATCATCCGCGATGCCGCTGCCCTGAAAGCTGCCGTGGGCGGGCTGAAAGCGGGCACTGTTTTGAAAATCGCTCCCGGGGACTATCCCGGCGGCTGGCATGTCACAGGCGTGGAGAATCTGACCATCGAGGCTCTGGATCCCCAGTCTCCGCCGCATTTCAAAGGGGCGGCCAATGGCTGGCAATTTTCCAAATGCACGGGGCTGACACTGCGGAATGTCCGCATCAGCGGCCAGAGCGGCAATGGACTGAACCTGGACGATGGAGGAGACCTCGAGAAGCCTGTCAAAGGCATCACGCTGGAGCGCGTGCACATCAGCGACATCGGCCCTGAGGGCAATCACGATGGCATCAAGTGCTCCGGTTTGGAGGGCCTGACGATTCGCGACTGCACCCTCACCGGCTGGGGCGGACAGGGCATTGATTTTGTCGGCTGTCACAAGTCGCTCATCACAGGCTGCCAGTTCGTGGGCAAGGCCGGATTTTCCGCCAGTGCAGGCATCCAGCTCAAAGGCGGCACCTCGGAGATTGTGGTGGAAAAATGCCGTTTCACAAATGCCGGGCAGCGTCCGCTGAATGTCGGCGGGTCCACAGGGCTACCCTACTTCCGTCCGCAGGGAGCGAAGCATGAGGCGCACAGCATCGTGGTGCGGGAAAACATCATTGAGGGCAGTCCCTGCGCCGCCGCCTTTGTCGGCGTGGATGGCTGTGAGTTCAGCGGCAACACGATCTTGTTCCCAGAAAAGTGGCTATTCCGCATCCTTCAGGAGACGAAGGAACCGGGCTTCGTGCCTTGCCGAAATGTGCTGGTGAAAAACAACCGTTTCGTCTTTCGCCGCGCTCAGGTGCAGGTGGATATCAACATCGGCAGTGACGTGGCCCCGGAGACCTTCCGTTTTGAAAACAATCACTGGTTTGCGGAAGACCGCCCCGCAGCTTCCAAGCCCAAACTCCCGGTGGAAGAGGTGGGCGGTGTCTATGGCACAGACCCACGCTGAACGGCTACTCCACCAGTTCAAACACCCCAAAGCAGGCCGGTATATGGAAATCGGCCTTCTCCGTCTGCGGGTTCACCCAGGGCATCCAGCCCGAATGAATGCCGCCTTCCGCTGTGTTGGAAAATTCCGCTCGATACACTGCCGCGTAGAATTCGGAGGCCCCAGGTTTGAGCACATTCAGTTCACGCAGCCGGTCCAGGGGCAGGCTGCCCTGCACCTGGTAACGATGGCCCTGGATGCTTGCCTCCAGATGCAGCTCAGGGCAGGTCCAGTCCCAGTCATACTCACGATAAAAACGCGCCGAGTAGACCAGCGCCTCACCTTGCGGGCTCATCTCAAAGGCGTAGTAGGGCGTGAGCGTGAGATCGGGTGCCAGGAAGATCTCCACCCGGTCAGATCCCAGCACACGCTCCTTCACCGTTTCGCCGGTGCCGAGCACCAGGTCTTCATCCACGCAGTCAAAACGGAAGTGCAGCCGCTCCTCATCCCATAGAGCACGGAATTGAGTGGAGGGTGGAGCTGTGGACTCCCAGGGAAAAGTGAAACGATCCAGACACACGGCGGCAGACCAGTCCAATAGGGCACCCCGACAGCGGCGGACAGGGTAACGACTGAGGGCGGAGGGGGCAGGTGTCATGGCGGAGATTCTTCATATTGACGGCAGTACGGGGACTCTGTCAGCATGAGGATTCATGTTTTCTGTTTTTCGTCCCGCCCCAGATGCCCCGCTCCTCCCGGCGGACCGAACGGATGCTGAGTACAAACGGTTGCGGTTGCAGGTGTTCATCGGGATTTTCATCGGCTATGCGGCCTACTACCTGGTAAGGAAAAACTTTTCTCTGGCCATGCCGGATATCCTCCGGGAGTTCCCGCAGTATTCCAAGGCGCAGCTCGGCACGGCGATGACGGGCCTCTCCTTTGCCTATGGGGTGTCCAAGTTTTTGATGGGATCGGTTTCGGACCGCAGCAATCCGCGCTTCTTCCTGCCACTGGGACTGCTGCTTTCTGCCTCCATCATGGCCGTCTTTGGCCTGGTCAAAGAGGTCTATGCTTCGCTGGCGGTCATCGTCATTTTGCAGACGCTGAACGGTTGGGTGAATGGCATGGGCTGGCCGCCCTGTGGCAAGACCATGGTGCATTGGTTCAGCACACGGGAGCGCGGCCGCACCGTGGCGGTCTGGAATGTGGCGCACAATGTGGGGGCCGGTGGCATGGCGGGCCTCGCTGCTTTAGGCGTGTGGCTCTTTGACGATTGGGGCGCGAAGTTTTATTTCAATGCGGCGGCCGCGGCGGTGATCGCCGTCCTGGCCTTTTGGCTCATGCGGGACACGCCGCAGAGCTGTGGCCTGCCGCCCATCGAGGCCTACAAGGATGACTATCCGCCGCATTATTCGGCGGAGCATGAGCGGACCTTCACCTTCAAGGAGATCTTCTTCACGCATGTGTTTAACAACAAGTTCCTGTGGGCCATCGCCGTGGCCAATGCGTTTGTCTATTTCGTTCGTTATGGGATTGCGGACTGGATCCCCACCTACCTGCAGATGGCCAAGGGGTTCTCGTTCCACCAGTCCAGCTTTGCTGTTTCATGCTTCGAGTATGCGGCGATTCCCGGGACCATCCTCTGCGGCTGGATCTCCGACACTGTTTTTAAAGGCCGCCGTGCTCCGGCCACCATTCTCTTCATGGTGCTGACCTTCGCGGGCCTGGCTGGATACGCCTTCAACCGTCATGGGCCCTTTTGGATTGACTGCACCTCGCTGACGGCCATTGGATTTTTTATCTATGGCCCTGTGATGATCATCGGCCTGCACGCCCTGGATCTGGTGCCGAAAAAGGCGGCGGGCACCGCGGCCGGGTTCACGGGATTTTTTGGTTATGCTTTTGGTTCGGCGGCAGCGGGCACAGGCGTGGGCTGGGTGGTGGATCACTGGGGCTGGAACTGGGCCTTCGGCATCATGGGGCTCAGCAGCCTGCTCACCATCGTCTTCAGTGCCATGACCCTCGGCCACCGGGCTGAAAAGAACACTTCACGCGCATGAAATACCTCCTCCCCCTTCTCGCCCTTCCCCTTATGGCCCAGGAACCTTCTCCCCTTGTCATCGCCCATCGTGGCGCCAGCGGTTATTTGCCCGAGCACACGCTGGAGGCCAAGGCCATGGCGCATGCCCAGGGGGCAGCCTCCATTGAACAGGACGTGGTGCTGACGAAGGACGATGTGCCCGTGGTGCTGCATGACATCCATGTGGATACCATCAGCGATGTGGCCACCCGTTTCCCAGGACGGCAGCGGGAGGATGGGCGTTTTTACGCCTTGGACTTTACGCTCGCGGAGCTGAAGCAACTGCGGGTCACGGAAAGGTTCAATGCCAAAACGGGCCAGCAGGTGTTTCCCAAACGCTTCCCGATGAATGCCTCCACTTTCCAGATTCCCACGCTGGAAGAGGAACTGCAGCTGATCCAGGGGCTGAACCGCAGCACCGGGAGGCAGGCCGGAATTTATCCTGAGATCAAACAGCCTGCCTGGCATCGCAAAGAAGGGCACGACATCAGCCGCATCGTCCTGCCCATCCTGGAAAAGTACGGCTACAAGAACCGCGAAGATGCCTGTCATGTGCAGTGCTTTGAGTATGAAGAGGTGAAAAGAATACGTTTGGAGTTAGGCTGGAAGGGCCGCCTCATCATGCTCATGGGCGGTGGGGCGAAGGGCACGGACGGCACCGACTTTGCCTACCTGCGTTCGCCTGCCGGGCTGGCGGAGCTGAAGCAGGTGGCAGATGGCATTGGCCCCGCGCTGGGCAGCATCATTGCCGAGGACCGCAGCGTGACACCTTTGGTTAAAGACGCCCACGCCCAGGGTTTAAAAGTGCATCCCTACACCTTGCGCACGGATGAGCTGCCCAAGTTTGCGCGTTCGTCGGATGACCTGATGGACCTGCTTTTTACCCAAGCCGGTGTGGATGGCCTGTTCACCGATTTTCCCGATGTAGTGCTGGCCTGGCTGACCAAGAAGCCCTGAGCACGAAGTCGGGAAATGAGTATCCTGTGCCGTGAAAAACGCTCTCCTCTGCCTGTTGCTGGCGGCGCTGGCCGCCTTGCTGGTTCTTCATTTTCGTGAAGCGCCGGTACCACCCGTACCTCCGGTGCCTGCCGTTTCGGAGCTGGGGCAGATTCTCCAGCATGCCCGTGAAGATCCTGGCCTGTGCGGTGCTGCCATCGGTTTCTGCCTGCTGGATGCCCAGGGGCAGGTGATCGAGGAGCTCAAAAGTGAAACGGCTTTCATTCCAGCCTCCACACTGAAGACCCTCACCACGGCCACGGCTCTGGAAAAATGGGGGCCGGACTTTCGTCTGGAGACGGTTTTGTGCAGCACGGCTCCCGTTCAAAATGGCAGCCTAACAGGAGATGTGATCATCCGCGGTGCAGGGGATCCCATGCTGGCGCTCAGTGATCTGGAGGCCTGGGCACAGACACTCCTGGAGAAAGGGGTGAAGCGCATCCAGGGCCGCATCATCGGTGATGGCAGCCTTTTTCCAGGCTCTCTCTACGATGATTTTTGGAACTGGGGCGACATCGGCAACGGCTACGGCAGCGGCGTGGCTGGCCTGAACCTGGAACACAACCGGACCAGGGTTCGTTTTCGGGCGGGCCTGGAAGCCGGGGCGAAAGCCACCTTTTTGGGAGCCAGCCTTGAAGTGCCGGGGGTGCAATGGGTGAATGAAGTGACCACAGGTGCGGCCGATTCCGGAGACGGGGTGGTGATCCATGGGGGTGAACGCACGGCAACGCTGCATCTGCGTGGCACCGTGCCTTTGGGGGCAGGGGACTTTGAAGTCACGGCGGCGGTGCCGGATCCCGAGCTCTATGCGGCGCATCACCTGCGGGCTGTGCTGGTGAATGCCGGCATCCCGGTGGATGGGGCTGCCGTGACCGCCAGCCAGCTGCGTGCAGCGGCCGAGCCTGTGCCTGAGGCACAGGAGATCTTGATCCGCCATGCCTCACCTTCGTTGCAGGAAATCATCGCCAGCATCCACGCCACCTCGGACAATCATGAGACGGAGTGTTTGTATCGTTTGTTAGGCATTCGTGAGGGGCGGCCTTCGGATGAGGTGCTGCGTGCCTACTGGCTGCAGCGGGGACTGGTTTTTGAAGGGCTGCGCATGGAGGACGGCTGCGGCTTGGCGCGGGCGGATTTCATCCGGCCGCTGGATCTGGCCCGTCTGCAGCATGTGGTTGGTAAAGGACCTCAGGGTGATGTTTATCGGCAGTCCTTGCTGGGGACATCCGATGGCTCCGTGAGGTGGAAAGGCGGGGCCATGTCTGGCGTGCGGTCTTATACGGGCTTTGTGAAGGGAGCTTCGGGGGCCGAGTTCAGCTTTGCCCTGATGGTGAATCATTTCTCCGATTCGCAAGCCGTGGCCCGCCTGCGTGAGGCGCTGCTGGCGGCCCTGAAAGCCCGTTGAGAAAGTTTTTTCCGCCAAGATGATCCGATTCTCTTTGGAATATCGCAGGGAGAAGAGCCATGCTTATCAAACCCACGCTTGTCTCTTCCCTTCTCCTTTTCTCCCTGGTCTCCTGCGCCACCTACACCACCCCAGGGCGGCCTGCGAATCTGGGCACCTTCACCGACCCGAAAGTAAAAAAAGCTTATGTCGCCCGGCCCGCCATCAAGTTCCCGGCCAACATCGCCGTGGTACGTGTGCAGGAGAGCGGTTACCGCTCCGATTCCGGCAGGGCACACGGCTCGGGCGCCTACAGCGTGGTCACCACCCGCGACATTGAGAGGGAAGGGGACCTGGAAAAGCTTCAGAAACTGCCGGGTCTCGAAGGAGTGGCGACGTTGAACCGCCTGCTGCTGCCCGAGTCCTTGAACAGCGACGAAGATCTGCGTGAGGCCGCTGCGAAACTGCAGGCTGATGCCATCCTCATCTACACGGTGAGCACAGAGTTTCGAAATGATGATGTGGTGCCTCCCCTGACGGCGCTTTCACTCGGGTTGTTAAGCGTGAACCGTTATGAAATCACCTCTTCGGCCTCGGCGGTGCTGATGGATACGCGCACTGGCTACATCTACGGGGCCCTGGAGGAGAGCAATGACAAGGTGGGCGGAAGCTTCATCTTTGATGGCAGTGACCTCGCGAGGAAAAAGGCGGAACGTTCCGCCTATGAAAAACTCCTGACGGCCTTTGATCCCTTCTGGCGGAAGACCTACGCCCGTTATCATTGAGTCACGTTTCTGTCGCATCTTCATGGATGAAAAAGCCCTGTTCAGGCGTTTCGTTGACTGTTCATGACTGCCCCCGTTTATCCCCTCGTCCCAGCCCGCATCTCCAGCCGCCGTTCCTTCATCGCCGGATCGGCCTCGCTTGCGCTGGCGGCTCTGGCCTGTGAGCGGACCTTCGGAGCGGTGAAATCCGCCCCCAAGTTCTCAGGCTATCCCTTCACCTTGGGCGTGGCTTCGGGGGACCCGGCACCGGATGGCATGGTGCTCTGGACACGCCTGGCTCCCAAGCCCCTGGAGGGCGGTGGCATGGACCCCGTGCCGGTGGAAGTTTCCTGGCAGGTTTCCGAAGATGAGGGCATGTCCAAAATCGTGAGCCAGGGCACCGCGATCGCCACGCCTGAGTGGGGGCACTCGGTGCATGTGGAGGTGGAGGGCCTGCGGCCCGAACGCTGGTATTGGTACCAGTTCAAGGCTGGGAGTGAGGTGAGTCCGAAGGGCCGCACACGCACCTTTCCGGCGAAAGAAATGCTGCCGGAAAAGCTGCGTTTTGCCTTTGCCTCCTGCCAGCATTTTGAAACGGGTCTCTTCACCGCCTATGAGCACATGGCGAAGGAGGATCTGGACCTCGTCGTCCACCTCGGTGACTACATTTATGAAAAGGAAGGTCTGGATGGGCGCGTGCGTAAGCACACCGGGCCTGAGATCACCACCTTGGAGTCTTATCGCAATCGCCACGCCCAGTACAAAAGTGATCCTGCTCTCCAGGCCATGCATGCCATCGTTCCCTGGCTGGTGACCTGGGATGATCATGAGCTGGACAACAACTGCGCCAGCGATATCTCGGAAGAGAAGGATGTCAAAAAAGAAGACTTCCTGCTGCGCCGTGCCGCAGCTTACCAGGCCTATTATGAGCACATGCCCCTGCGCCGTAGCGCCATGCCCAAAGGACCGGACATGCTGCTTTATCGCAACGTCAGTTATGGCCGGCTGGCCGATTTCCATGTTCTGGATACCCGCCAGTATCGCAGTGATCAGCCCTGTGGCGATGGCAGCAAACCTCTTTGCCCCGAAGCATTGAATCCCAATTCCAGCCTGCTCGGGGTCATCCAGCGAGATTGGTTGTTTGAAGGCCTAGCCAAATCCCCTTCGACTTGGAATGTGCTGGCCCAGCAGGTCATGATGGGGCTGACCGATCGCAAGGCCGGCGAAGAGAAAGGCTACAGCATGGACCAGTGGCCGAGCTGTGAGATGGAACGCCGCCGCATCCTGAAATACTTCGATGAGCAGCGCATCTCCAACCCCGTGGTGCTGACCGGGGACATCCACAGCAACTGGGCGAACAACCTCATCACCGACTTCGACGACCTGGAGTCGAAGGTGGTGGCCACGGAGTTCGTCGGCACCTCCATCAGTTCGGGTGGGGATGGGTTGCTGAAACCGAAGACCCTGGATGCCATCTATGCCGAGAATCCTTTCGTGAAGTTCCACAGCGCGGAACGTGGGTATGTGAGCTGCGAGGTCACGCCTGGGCATTGGAAAACGAACTATCAGGCTGTGGAGTATGTGTCCCGCCCCGGTGCGCCTTTGCTCACCCGCGCCTCCTTTGCCGTGGAGGCGGGAAAGCCCGGCCTCCAGAAGGCCTAACTAGAAGTCATAAAAATGGATGTCCTTTCCTCAGAAGCTGCCTATGGGGCCGATCTCGCCGCGCGGGTCGCGTCCCTGCTTGAGGAAGGGCATTCGCTGATGCAGGGCCACCGTGACTACTGCGGCATGGGATTGGTTTATCAGTCCGGGCACTACTGTTGCTCGGAGGTCTGGGATGGCCGTCCCATGGATGTGGAATGCCTGCGGTCCTGTGGGCAGCCCTGGGCGCAGGCCTTTGCACGGCGGGAGGATTTCATCCTCTGGCTGGCCGTCCAGACGGATCGCAGTCTGTCACGGTTGGAGGCGGAGGATGATTTTTATCACGAGAATCAGACGATCCATCGGCAGCAGCTCATTGAGTTTGTTCGCCAGCATGAAAGCCATCCTCACATCCGGCTTTCGCGCTGGTCCCGTCTTTGGCAGGCCATCCCGGCAGAAGGGGATGGCCAGGGCTGGTTTGGCGGGCTGGTGAGTGCTTATTCGGAAGAGCATCGCCATTATCACAACCTGCGCCATTTGGACGAGTGCCTCGCGGAGCTGGATGAGGTGAAGTCCCTGGCCGTTCATCCCGTGCAACTCGAGGTGGCCTTATGGTTCCACGATGCGGTGTATGACTCCTCCGGCCATGAGGACAATGAAGGGCTCAGCGCTGACATGGCGCAGGATGCCTTGAGCGAAAATGGCGTGACTGGCGACTTCATCCAAAAGGTGCGGTCGCTCATTTTGCTGACGAAAAAACACGTGCCAGATGCCACCCCTGATGCGGCCCTGATGTGTGACATTGACCTCGCCATCCTCGGTAGAGACGAAGCGCGCTTTTGGGCCTATGAGCAGGCCATCCGCCGCGAGTATGCCCATGTGCTTGCGGAGGATTATCGGCGCGGGCGCAGCCGCGTGCTGGAGAGCTTTTTGCAGAGGCCGCAGATCTATGCGACTTCGTTTTTCCAGGAGCGGTATGAAGCACAGGCGAGGTGGAATCTCCAGGCGTCTCTGGCCCGTCTTGTCACAGGCGAAATTCCGTAGTCAAAAGAGATTGTTCTTCGGGGGGATTGTGAACTAACCTCCTCAGGTCAGAGCCTGAACATCCGCATTCTTATTATCATGAGCCAGCCACAAAACCCCAATCAGAAAAAAGGTCTCTCCGGTCTCGCCATTGCAGGCATCGGATGCGGGGTTCTCCTCCTGGCCGCCTTTTTGGGTGGGGGTTTCCTGGTGGCCAAGATCGGCTCCAAGGTCAAGGAATTTGCTGGCGATCCGGCGAAGGCCGCCGTGTGGGCCCTGGAGATGAACCCGGACATCGAAGTTCTGAAAAAGGACGACGCCAAACGGGAGATCACCTTCAAAAAGAAGTCCACGGGAGAGACCTCCACCATCTCTTACGAAGATCTGGAGAAGGGCAAGCTCACGGTGAAGAACGACAAGGGCGAGGAGTACGGTTTTGATGCCTCCAAGGCCCAGACCGAAGGCGTGGTCATCAAAGGCCCCGATGGAAAAACCATCACCGCCGGAGTGGCGGCCGCCTCAGCTCCCCCTGCTGAAGTCCCACAGTATCCAGGCCTGAAGCTGGAAGACGGGGCCGGCTACCGGGTGGACCAGGCGGAGGCTGTGGGAGGCATGACGATGGGGAAAGCACCGGGGGATGTGCGCACGGTCAAAGAACATTACGAGGGCGTGCTCAAGTCCGGTGGTTATGAGGTCAACAGCATCGTCAATGGCGACTACGATTCAGCGAACATCACAGGCAAGAAGGGGGCTGGCATGACCAGCATCAATGTGATGATCAGCCGGGATGAAGGCACCGCTGGCCAAGTCGTGATCACGACCCAATATCAGCTCCCTAAAAAGTGACCATGGCCGGGCTCACGCATCCGAATCTCGTGGTCCTCACCGGTGCCGGCCTTTCGGCGGAGTCAGGGGTGCCCACCTTTCGTGGGGTGGATGGCTTGTGGGAAGGTTATCACATTGAGGAAGTAGCCTCACCGGAGGCCTTCCGCCACACACCTGAACTGGTGCATCGCTTTTACAACCTGCGCCGTGCGGCCCTGCACACGGTACAGCCGAATGCGGCACATCACGCCCTGGTGCGGCTGGAGCAGGCATGGCCCGGCTCGTTCCTCCATGTCACCCAGAATGTGGACGATCTGAATGAGCGGGCCGGTGCGAAAAAGCTGCGGCACATGCATGGCGAGCTGAGAAAAGTGCGCTGTCTCTGGTGTCGCAATGTGATGGACTGGGAGTCTGGCCTGGAGGTGACCACCGCCTGTCCCATCTGCGAAAAGGTGGGGAAGATGCGTCCGGACATCGTCTGGTTTGGCGAGATGCCCTATTATATTGAGGAGATCACCCAGGCGCTGGAAACGGTGGATGTCTTTGTCTGCATTGGCACTTCAGGGGTGGTTTATCCGGCGGCTGGCTTTGCCCGCCAAGCGGCTTCGAAAGGGGCCAAACGCCTTATAGAGATCAATCTGGAAT
Source organism: Verrucomicrobiota bacterium (assembly GCA_040386955.1). GTDB lineage: Bacteria > Verrucomicrobiota > Verrucomicrobiia > Verrucomicrobiales > Verrucomicrobiaceae > Prosthecobacter. The sequence continues at coordinate 11,789 of JAZKER010000063.1, read as the reverse complement.
CCACCGACATCAGCAGCCACTTCACGGAGCGGCGGCAGGGCACGGCCAGTGTCGAAGTCCCGCGTTTGGTCGAAGAGCTTCTGGCTTCGCCGTAGCTGCCTGGTCCTCAGGGCACCTGCAAGGTGGGCGGCAATGTCCTGGGCTGGCCGCTCGGGGCAACCTCGTCTGGAAAAATGACCGTGATGCTTTGGATTTCCTCCAGGGGCGCGGCCTTTTGGGTGAGCAGCCATTTCTTCACAAACTCAGCCACGGATTTCCGGGCGGATTCGCGGATCAGGTTCAGGTGGCTGCGGTTGCCCGCGCGTTTTTCCAGCGTGGGGGTCAGGTTCTTTTCCAGGGTGGCCAGGCTCTCGGCCGCATTGAAACGCAGCCAGCCCGACTCGGATTTCTTTTCCATGCGGTCGGTGCGGATGGCGGGCGGCTGGGAGGGGCGCAAGGCCGGGGCGTTGACGATGCACTGGCCATTCTCCACCCGCAGGTTCCAGCCGTCGGAAAGCTGGATGTGATAACGATAGACCACGGGCGTGCGGATTTCAGACACGGTCGTGCCCAGGTACACGGTCTGGTTGAAGAGGGTCTTCACGTCGTATTTGGTCACCGTCTCATCCGTTTCCAGGGTGGCTACTTCAAGGATGTCGCCATTGGTGGAGACGATGCGCGTCACGGACTGGCGAAAGGTTTCGTTGATGTCCTGGGTGACCAGCCCCTGGCTCATCCAGGCAAGTCCGTCTTTGACCAGATCCATGAATTTCCACGTCACAATGCCGGTGATCAGCAGGCCGCCCAGAAGGGCCAGCACGAGCAGGCGCCCGCAGCCGCTAGGGCGGGGGGAGTCCGTGGGAATCGGAGGTGGGGTGTCCTCTGCCATGGACTTCACCATGCAACATTCGTGCCCTGGGGCCAAGAGACATTTGCTCCTGGGGCGCAGGTGCGGCAAAGGTCTGCCAAACGTATCTTTTACATGCCTGCAGCGCCCATCCAGTTTTACAACCGCCTGACCCGTCGCCTGGAAACGGAGGCCGTCTATGGGGAGGGCCCGCTGCGTTTTGTCTATGAGAATCCCCTGGGCAAACTGGCGCTGCATGTGCTGGTGAAGCGCGCCCTTTTCTCCGACTGGTACGGCCGCCAGATGGACGACCCGAAAAGCGCGGCCCGCATCCGCCCGTTCATTGAGAAATTCGGCGTGGATGAGGCGGAGTTTGCCGAGCCTGCGAGCAGCTACGGCACCTTCAATGATTTTTTCTACCGGAAGCTCAAGCCCTCGGCGCGTCCCATCGTGGCAGATCCCTCTGCCGTGGCCTTTCCGGCGGACGGCCGGCATTTCGTCATTCCCGATGTCTCCCAGTGCCGGGATTTTTTCATCAAAGGCGTGCGGTTTGACCTGCCAGCTCTGCTGGGAGATGCGGCCCTGGCGGAACGCTTTGAAAAAGGCAGCGTACTCATTTCCCGCCTTTGCCCCACGGACTATCACCGCTTTCATTTCCCCTGCGGCGGCACGGCGGATGCGCCCCGCCTCATTCACGGCCCGCTCTATTCGGTGAGCCCCATCGCCTTTCTTCAGAGGCCCAGCATCTTTTGGGAAAACAAGCGTTATGTCACCCGGCTGATGACGGGCGTTTTTGGCGAAGTGCTGCTGTTGGAGGTGGGGGCCACCTGCGTGGGCTCCGTCGTGCATACCTCCGAGCCCGATGCCCCGGTGCTGAAGGGGGATGAAAAGGGCTACTTCCGCTTTGGCGGGTCCTGTTTCATCACGGTCTTTGAGCCGGGGCGCATTCGCTTCTGCGATGATCTTTTGGAAAACAGCGCGCAAAATCGCGAGGTGTATGCCCGGATGGGAGATGGGGCAGCTTGGGGCCTGTGACCAGTTTTGGCGAATCCTGCGCCGGGCGAATCTCCCGGTTCGTGTGCATTCCAGCTTGCCAAGCGGCCTGCGTTCGTGAAAAACAGAGCGCATGGAGTCCCATGAAGTCATCCGACAGGCCCTCGACAAAGGCCATGTGAAGGAAATCGCGGCCAAAATGGGCGTGTCATTGTCCCTAGTTTATAAATGGGGGCAGCGCGACGAGGAAGAAGGCAGCGGTGCCTCGAATCCCCTGGACCGCGTCCGCCAGCTCTATGAGCTGACCGGGGACGACCATCTCATCCAGTGGCTCTGCCAGCAGGCGGAGGGTGTCTTTGTCAAAAATCCGCCCACCGGCAAGCAGCCAGGGCGCGAGGTCATGCCCGCCACGCAGGAGATCGTCCAGCAATTCGCCGATCTTCTCTCGGCCATCAGCCAGGCTGCGGCGGACAACTGCATCAGCCAGGCGGAGGCAGGCAAAATCCGCCATGAGTGGGATGAGCTGAAGCGTCTCACGGAGCGCTTTGTGAAATGGTGCGAGGTGGGTGACTTCCAGCATCTGGCCGAAGACCTCCGCCGCAACCATCACTGAAATTCCGTCTGTCCCCCCGCTTCCCGTTTTTAATGTCCGACCTGAAGACCTACCTCACAGAACGCTGCACCTATGTGGATGCAGTGCTCGACCGCCTCATCCCCTCCGCTGACACCGCTCCGGCCACCATTCACAAGGCCATGCGTCACAGCATCTTTGCCGGTGGCAAGCGCCTGCGACCGATCCTCTGCCTGGCTGCGGCCGAGGCCTCCGGGGGAAGCAAAGAAAGCGCTTCCTTTGCCGCAGCAGCCGTGGAGTGCCTGCATACCTATTCTTTGGTCCATGACGACCTGCCCAGCATGGACAATGACGACTTCCGCCGTGGCGTGCCCACCTGTCACAAGGTGTTCGGCGACGGCATTGCCATCCTGGCGGGAGATGCCCTCCAGGCCCTGGCCTTTGAAATCGTGGTCAAAACTCCCGTAACCGTTCGCTATGGCGCTGGTGCCCTGGTGGCCGAACTCGCCCGCACCGCAGGCAGCCTTCACCTCGTCGGTGGCCAGGTGGCCGATCTCGAAGGGGAAGGAAAAAAGCTGCCCCTGGAAGCCCTACGTTTCATTCACGAAAATAAAACGGCGGCCTTGCTCACCACCAGTCTGAAGCTCGGTGGCATGAGTGCCGACTGCCAGGCCGAGGAACTGCAAGGTCTGACGGACTTTGGCATGGCCACCGGGCTGGCTTTCCAGATCATTGACGACATTCTCGACGTCACCCAGACCAGCGAAAAGCTGGGCAAAAGTGCCGGCAAGGACCTCGCCTCCGAAAAATCCACCTACCCCGCCTTGATCGGCCTCGAAGCCTCCCGCGATGAGGCCCACCGCCTCACTCAGGTGGCACACGATGCCCTGGCCGTCTTCGGCAACCGCAGCGGTCGCCTGCGCGAGCTGGCGGACTACCTGCTGGCACGGGACTATTAGACCGAGGGCTGTCTTTTACCCCAGCAGTGCATATGCTTCGCGCAGTGCTTGCTCGGTAGTCGCCCAGTCCATGCAGGCATCGGTGATGGACTGGCCACGGGTCAGTTCATTCAGCGGGCGGGGGAATTTTTGGTTCCCTCCCACGAGGTTGCTTTCCAGCATGGCACCGATGATGGATTCCTCCCCGGCGGCTCGCTGGCGGACGATCTCGCGGAAGACCTGGGGCATGCGGTGGTGATCCTTGGCGCAGTTGCCGTGGCTGGCATCAATCATGATGGCGGGCTTCAGCTTCGCGGCCTCCAGGGCGGCGCGGGTTTCGGCCACATCGTCGGCTCCGTAATTGGGACCGTCCTCGCCACCACGCAGGATGATGTGGCAGTCAGGATTGCCGCTGGTGGTGACGGCAGAGGCGATGCCGTCTTCGCTCACGCCCAGGAAGGTCTGGGGCTGCATGGCGGCCTTGATTGCGTTCACGGCCGGGGAGATGTGGCCGAAGGTGCCATTTTTGAACCCCAGGGGCATGGACAGGCCGGAGGCCATTTGCCGATGAGTTTGCGATTCAGTGGTGCGTGCGCCGACCGCGCTCCAGCAGATGAGGTCTGCGATGTATTGGGGGGTGATGGGGTCCAGCAGTTCGGTGGCCGTGGCCACGCCGAGTTCCAGCACATCGCGGAGGATGCGGCGGGCCAGGCGCAGGCCGTCGGGGATGTTGCAGGTGCCGTCGAGATCCGGGTCCATGATCAGGCCCTTCCAGCCCACGGTGGTGCGCGGTTTTTCAAAATAGACACGCATGACGATGCACAGGCGGTCCTTCAGCTCGCGCGATAGCGTGGCCAGCTTGGCGGCATATTCCAGTCCGGCTTCAGGATCATGGATGGAGCAGGGGCCGACGATGACGAGGAAGCGCTTGTCGTTGCCGAACAAAATGTTGCGAATTTCCGTGCGTGCCTGGCTGACAAAGGCAGCCTGGGTTTCCGAAGGCGGCAGCTCGGCCACCAGAGCCCGGGGGGCGGGCAGGGGAATGTTGGAGGCGATGTGGACGTTGGACGTGGCGTTCATGAAAGGGGATGGGAAAGGGGGCGTACAGCGGGGGTAGCGGTTCAGGCTTTGGCCGCACCGAAGAAGTGGGTGAGCGCCTCGATCATGCCTTCGCTGGCGTAGCGGCTGGCGATGAAGCCGCCGTGGTTTTGCACGTGTGCCTTCACGGCAGGCAGACCGTTGCCGGGGGTGGCGATCATGGCCGCATGGCGCGGGTTCAGCATGGAAAGATCGTTGAGATTGTCCCCGGCGGCAAAGCACTGGCTGGCATTCAGGCCCAGAAGGCGGGCCAGTTCGCCCAGGGCGGTGCCTTTGCTGTAGCCGCTATGGGAAAAGCGCAGGTAGATGCCATTGCGGTGGTAACCGATGTCCGGAAACTGCCGCACATGGGAGTCAATGAAGGCACAGATGGCATCCAGCTCCTCCTCGCTGCTGCCTACGATGCCCAGTTCCCCGTAGTCCCCGGCGAGGAACTGCCCCTGGGTCTGCGTTTCCACCATTTCGCGGATGGCGGTCAGGGAGGGCTGGTGATCTTTGACAAAACGTTCGTGGGCCTTGCGCGCCTTTTTGTTCCAGGTGCCAAAGTCCGTCCATTTGCTAAACAGGCCGGGTTTGTAGATGTCGCACTCCATGGCGATGATGTAGTCCGGCTCCATGAAGATGCCGTATTGCGACAGGCCCTGGAGAGTCTGGGGCAGGCTGCGACCGGTATTGATGACCCAGGCCGCGCCCAGGCTGCGGAGCTGCTGGATCATCTGCCCGAGCAGGGGGTGAAAGACCGGCGTGCTCTCATGATGCACCAGCGTGCCGTCAAAATCGAAGGACAGAATGAACGTGGGCTTTCGGGCTGCCATGGGGGAGTTGCACTCTACCCGTGGCACGGGGGAGTCAAGGCAGGGCTTCAGGCCGCTGAAAAGGCCGTTTTCCAGAACTGTGCCAGTGTCAGGCCCAGCAGCAGCCACAGTACGGTTTGGTAGCCCCGGCTCACCATCCAGCTGGCCCCTCGTCGGCGGGCCCGGCGCAGCACGCTCTCGCAGCCCCACAGCAGGCTGAGCGCCAGCGGGCCGATCAGGGCGTGCAGGTAGTTGGCAGGCAGCACGGTCACATCCCAGGCGGCGATGACCCCGTAAGTCACGGTGGCGGCGACCAGAAACAGCACCGTCGGGGCCGTCTCCGGGTGCAGCCGTTCCCCGGCGTGGCAGGCTTTGGGTGTGCTGAAGCGACAGGCCAGGGTGAAGGCGACCAGCAGCACCAGCAGAATGACCAAGACTTCACCCCCACGGCCCTCCAGCCGCCCCAGCAAAAGGGAAGTGCCGCTGAGCAGCCGCTGCTGGATCTCGACATTCGAGTGGGTCTGGAGGTAGTTGTTCAGATTGGGCCGGGCCAGCACGGGCACTTTTTCCAGGCTCTCTCGGTCCGGGTGATTCTCGATCCACGCCAGCGCCGCCTCCCGGCTGTCCAGCCAGCGGATGGAGTCGCTGTAATGAAAGGCGGGATCGCCAAACTGACGGTGGGCTTCCGTCAGCCGGGGGCCCGCGATGAAACCCGCCCCTGTGGCCAGCAGCAGCAGGCCGAACAAATGATTGCGCCGCACCCACAGGCTCGTCCCTTCATGAGGGCACCAGTGCGCCACCAGCCAGCCCCACAGGGCTCGCAGGGTGCTGACGATGACAAAAACCGCCAGCAGTGGCAGGATGCGGTCCACTGACAGGTAAGCCAGCGCCCCAAAGATGCCCACCAGCCCATACACCCACAGGGAATTCCGCTGCAGGGCATACAGGCAGGCCAGCCAGGTGAGCAGGAAAAACACATGAAACAATGTGGCTCCGGAGTAAACCGCCACCGTGCCCAGCAAGCCATGAAAGCCCGTCAAAGCGACGACCAGCAGCGCGGCTGGCAGGGCAAAATGGCGGGCGCAAACGAGGCCCAGCAGCCCCAGCATGCCCAGCGTCAGCCCTACCCGGAACCAGGCGAGATCATGCAGGGAACCTGGCAGATCCTGAGCATCCAGCCGCAGAGCCGCCAGCCAGGGCCAGAGTGGCTGGGCCACACCGTCGGTGCGATGAGGGGCGAGTTTTTTCAGCGGCTCAGAGACACTGCGGCTGAAGTCCGGCCGAAAATCCTCCTGCGTCGCCCGTGTCAGTTCCACATGCCTGAGCTCCAGGGGAAGGAGCGGTGCCGCGAGGCTTTCGCGGATGTTTTTGTCCGCCAGATGGAGGTATCCCCAGGCCATGCCGCCCAGAAACAGGGCAAAGACGGTCCAGCGTAACCAGAGGGGTGGGCTGGGAGCTGAAAAAACGGCCATGCGAGGGGGTTACCTTTATGCCACGGGCCGCCCCAGGGATGCAAAAGGAAAATCTGCCCCGTCAGGAGCCGCGGTTACTTTCCGGCAGGCTGTGCCTTGGGGATTTCGTCCAGAGGCATGCCAAAACGCAGCGTCTCCTCCATGATCCGCGACCGCTTGGCCTCGATGCTGTTTGGGCTGTCGAGATGGGCCGTGGAGTTGATGATCTTGGGCTGGATGAAGATCAGCAGCTCATCCCGGGAGGTGGATTTTTCCGTGGTGCCAAAGAGGTGCTTCAGCACGGGCACCCGGCGCAGGAAGATGCCGCCACGCTCGGTCTTGCCGGTGCGTTCAGTGATCAGCCCGCCCAGCACCACGGTGGCGCCATCGCGCACGGTCACAGTGGTCAGCAGTTCCTGGGTGCCGATGGTGGGCACGGTATTGCCTGAGATGACCTGTTCCCCCACGATGTTGTCATTCACCTGGGCGATCCGCAGCGTCACTTCATTGTCGTTGTTGATCAGCGGCACCACTTCCAGCTTCAGCACCACATCCCGGTAATCAATGCTGGCACTGGTGGCGGCGATGTTGTTGATGCCGGCATTGGAAAGAATGTTCACTGGCACGGCGATGCGCTGGCCGCTGGAGATCACGGCTTTGCCGTTGTTGGTGGTGTACATGCTGGGGCTGGACAGAACCTTGAAGTCTTTGTTCCCTTCCAGCACATTCACATACCGGCTCAGCGAGCCGAGCTGGCCGTAAAAGCTCATGGAACCCGCGCCGAAGTTTTCCAGATTGAACGGGATGTCCAGCGCACCAGCCACCCCGGTGCCACCGCCAGGGGTGGTGACGTTTTTCTGCCGCAGGGTGAAATCATCCAGCATGTTCAGGAAATCGAACCCGTAGTTGAAATCGCCGCCCAGGTTGAGCTGGCCAATGATGGTGCTGATGTACACCTGCTGCGGCCGCACATCCATTTCCTGGATCAGCTGATCAATCACGGCGATGTGCTCTGGCGATCCGCTGACGACGAGGCTGTTGGACTGGGGTTCGGCGATCAGGAGCGTTTTTCCCACCACGAGGGACTCGGGGGCAGAGACGGCATCGGGATCATCCAGCAGGCTGCGTTCAGACCGGTTGTTCTGGCTGCCACCATTGAAGCCGAAGCCGCTTTGGCCGCCCTGGCCATAGGGATTGTTGAAGTTGGAGCTGTCGCGCGAAGCGTCCGTGGACGGCGTGTTGGAACTCGCCGTGGGGCGTCGGCTGCTGCTGCTCCGGCGTCCGCCTCCGGAGGCGGCATCGGCCCCGTCATTCTGAATGTCGGTATCTTTGGCCAGGGCATTGTAAGCCACAGGCAAAAAGTCGCCCACGTCCAGGTAAGCCAGCTTGCGTTTCAGGAAGGTCACGTCATCCGCCTGCTGGTCCAGCTTTTCCACCAGCCCACGAATGTAGGTGATGTCCACCGGGCGGGCGATGACCAGAAGGCTGTTGGTGCGGCGATGGGGGATCACCTTCACCCGGGCCACGCTGGGATTGGTATTGGCCGTGTTGGCGGCGCCCATCGGGTTGACCGCAGGCAGGCGGGCGCCATTGGCCGCCACCGCAGGCGAGGCCGGGGCTGCCTGGGGTGCGGGTGCGGCCTCTGTTTTTTCCTCCTCAGCGTAGATCTCACTGATGATTTCGGCCACGCTTTCGGCATCGCTGCGCTCCAGCTTGATCATCTCATTGGCGATCTCGGCCGGCGGCACGTCAATCACCTGGGCGATCTCATAGATGCTGCGGATGGTGGTGCTGTTTTCGGTGATGATCAGCGCCGCCGCATTTTTCATCGGCATGATGGCCCCGTAGCTGTGCAGTTTGATCACCTGCTGAAAGGCCTTGGAAGCCTCGTCTGGGGAAATGTGTACCAGTGGCATCACAAAATGGCACAGTTCCTCATTGTCCGGCAGGTCCCGGATCGAATTATAAACCTTCAGCCCCTCGGGGGTCGGGCTTTTGCCGCCATTGTGGTGGATCAGCTTCACCGTCGTCGCATCCACCGGGATGATGGCGTAGCCATTCAGGAGCAGCGTGGCCTCGATGAAGGCTACGGCCTCGCGCCGGGTCAGAGGCTGTGGGGCGATGATGCGCAAGGGTTCTCCCTGAAGAGCGGAGTCCAGAATGATCTTTTTGCCCGTGATCTGGGTGTAAAAAGGGATGATCGCCTGCACCGGTGTGCTGGGGAAGTTGACCTTGATGGTCGCGCTGTCATCCGAGGGCAGCCCCTGCTGCGCATGGCAGGTGGCCAGGATCAAAGCGCCCAGAGCCAAGGCGAACAGCAGCCGTTTGGCGACATACCGGGATGAAGAATGGATGTGTGGAGCAGGCATAGGGAGCCAAAACTACACGTATTATATTTTCCATAACATAAAAGACAATGGAAATATTTGCTATTCTTAAAATTCAAACAATCTGGCCAACTCCCCTTTATTTCCCCAGCCAGTCCTGCAGATCATGAATCCCGGTGCGCAGCAGGCCGGAAATTTCCTGGCCCAGGGGCGTGGCCTCCCTCCAGATCCACCCCAGGAGGCAGAGCCAGGCAATGCTGTTGACCACCAGAAGGGCCATCACCACAGCCTCCACCCAGCGGGGCCAATAGAGAAGGTAACCTTTGGCATCGGTGCGGGCAGAATAGATCCGGTCTTGGAAAACCGCCTTGGCACCCTTCCATAATAGAGGAGGGAAAATCAGTGAACCCCAGATGAGTCTGGCCAGAACCACGCCCGCCCGCCGATCTTTCGGCACTTTGACATAGTCCCGCAGGCGGGCGGTGCGCCGCCGGGTGGTGATGTCCCTCACCCTCGCCGGATCTGCCGGGTCAATTTGCAGTTCGTCGAGCTGCCGGAGCGGAGTCCACTCGGTGGACCCCTCCCGGCGTACCAGATCACTGTCACGGACCGAGCCATAGGCGATGTACCCGTAAAGGTCATCCAGGCTGCAGGGGCCGACGGTTTTCTGGCCTTTGGAGATATAATAGAGAGCGTCCAAGGGAGGGGAGGGATGTGCTGGCAGTACGTTCGCTAGCATTTCCCGCGCCTGTCAACCTCCTCAGTGTGACTTTCTCAGGCCTTCTCTTTAATATGAGCCCAGCAGTGAACGTGCGGATCTCCCCGGAAATACCAGATCATGGAAGGGCCCTCGATCTGCCACACGTCCCAGACGCCATCATTGCCCACATCCTGGTTTTGATAAAAGGCCATGTGCAAATGGTCGAAACCCGCCGCCTCGATGTACTTCAGCGATTCTTGCGCATCCTCCTTGCGGAAGGGTTTCAGCAGATCGGCCAGCACCTTGCGCACCAGACCTTTCTGGTCGGCCGTCAGTTCGGTCATGGGGATGCCATCCAGCCCGGCCTTTTGGCCCGTGAGTTTGACCGTCTTGTTTCCTGCCTCATCCCGGGAGTCACCCCGCAGCGCCAGAGCGCGCTGGCGGCCATCGAGCGCCTGAAACACCTCATTCGCGCGTTGCGCCTGGAACCAATACGCATTTCCGGCATGATCGGGCTTTTCATAAAAGCCTTTGGCCGCATGGCCATAAAAGATAGGGCCGCCAAAGGCCGTCCCTGCCTCGCTGTCACCATCGCAGCGCCGGGTGCAATGGCGGCCCGTGAGCACAAATTCAAATTGCCCGCTCCCGGGCTGGCCGAAAAGCGCGATCGAGGAACTGCCAAACCCGCCGTCACCCTTGTTGTCCTGATCAAACTGCCGCCACACTTCCTTCTTATATTCCTCACTGTGCAGGCCATCGAAGATTTGGCGTACCAGGTCCTGCTGGTCCGCCCCCAGCACCTGTCCGATCTTTTGTGGGGTGATGTGCCAGTTATTGTCCACCTTCAGACGTCGCGCATCCTCCCAGCCAAAGCAGAGCAGCTTCTTTTGTTCCTCCTTCAGGCTGCCATAGAGCTGCTGCACCAGGGTTTCAGACTTGGGCAGCGCCTCCTTTCCCTGCAAGGCAGGCACCGCCAGCAGGCTGGAGGCGATGACTTGGCTGCTGCGCTGAAGAAACTGGCGGCGGGAAGTGAGAGGCGTGTTCATGGCGGTTAAACAGAAAACGTCCCAGCAGGGCCATCCCTTGAATAAAGATGCAGATTCCGGGTTGAGAAGCACCCGGGGCGACGCTGATTGCCCCCGAATGAACGGACCGGACCCCGACCACGCAGCCCCCACTCCCACCAGCAGCCTGCCAGAAACCGGAGGAATCTCCGAGCAGACCCGGCTGGAGGACGAGACCTCCCGCTCCATGGGCCGGGAAAACCGCCGCATGCTCATCCTGGTCTGTGTCATTGCCTTCTTCCTCGTCATCGCGCACTTCACCCCGCTGAAAGCCTGGATCACCAACATCCAGGCCTGGAAGGATTTCGTGGATGAACTTGGCTGGGTAGGCCATCTCAGCTTTGTCCTCGCCTGCGCTGGCGGCGTGATGATCGGCCTGCCCCGCCTGCCGCTTTGCGCCGGGGCCGGGCTCATCTTTGGTTTTGTCGAGGGGCTCGGGCTCTCGCTGGCGGGATCCGTGCTGGGTTCCTATGGCGCCTTCCTGATGACCCGTGCCGGTGCCCGCCGTGCCGTGCTCACCCGGGCCGAGCGCTGGCCCTGGCTGCGCCAGATGCTGGAGAAGCCCTCCTGGCTGAAGGTCTTCTGGGTGCGCCAGATGATGCTGCCCGGTCTCGTGCTCAACGTTCTGTTAGGCGTGACGGAAGTAGCACATACCACCTTTTTGTTCGGCACCCTCACCGGTTACCTGCCCCTGAACATCGCCTTCACCCTGGTAGGCAGCGGACTGGGCAAAGGCTCCCTGGCCCATTCCCTCACTCAGTTGTTAGGCGCATTGGCCGTGGTGAACGTGGTTGCATGGTTGGTTTGGCGGCTGGCACGCAAGCGCGCCTAAATATCAATGTTGGTTAGTCAAAGCCCCGGTCTTTTGAGAACTTTGCGATTCTGAGGCCACTTTGAGGGGTGAAAGGGGCCGGACCTCCCCAAAAACGCGGTTTTTGGTCAAAAAAGGGGTGTCGGGAGGGGGAGGGCGCGAAAAAAGCGTTAAAAAAGAGTAAAAAGGAGTTGCGGGGTTGGGGGAACTCGCCAT
>JAZKER010000062.1:0-10173 GCA_040386955.1 Verrucomicrobiota bacterium | reverse complement strand
GACTGGGACAACACCCTGATCACCTGGATCGTCAACGAATTCAAAACCGACAGCGGCATTGACCTCAGCGGCCAGCCTGACGCGCTTCAGCGCATCAAGGAAGAAGCCGAGAAGGCCAAGATCGCCCTCAGCTCCAGCCAGAGCTACGATCTGAACCTGCCCTTCATCACTGCCGACGCCACCGGGCCGAAGCACATCATGAAGACCCTCACCCGCGCCAAGATGGAGCAGCTCACGGACAGCCTGTTCGAGCGCACCATCAAGCCTGTGCGTGAGTGCCTGGCCGCTGCCAAGCTGGACGCCAGCAAGATCGACGAACTCGTCCTCGTGGGCGGGATGACCCGCATGCCGAAAGTGGTGGAAACCGCCAAGAAACTGGCCGGCAAAGACCCTCACCAGGGCGTGAACCCGGATGAAGTGGTGGCCATCGGCGCTGCCATCCAGGGCGGCGTGCTCAAAGGCGACGTCAAGGACGTGCTCCTTCTGGACGTGACCCCGCTGACGCTCTCTATCGAGACCGCAGGCGGCGTGGCCACCCCGATGATCCCGCGCAACACGACCATCCCGAAAAAGCACAGCCAGGTGTTCTCCACCTACGCTGACAACCAGCCCGGTGTGGAAATCGTCATCCTTCAGGGTGAACGCCCGATGTCCCGCGACAACAAGACGCTGGGCACCTTCAAGCTGGACGGCATCCCGCCGCTGCCCCGTGGCCAACCTCAGATCGAAGTGACCTTCGACATTGACGCCAACGGCATCCTTCACGTCTCCGCCAAGGAAAAGACCACTGGCAAGGAACAGCGCATCTCCATCCAGGGCAGCTCCGGCCTCAGCCAGGACGAGATCGAAAAAGCCAAGCGCGATGCTGAAGAGCACGCCGAAGAAGATTTGAAGCGCAAAGAAGCCGTCGAAGTGAAGAACAAGGCGGAAGGCCTGACCTTCGAGATCGAGAAGACGCTGAAAGAATGGGAAGGCAAAGTCCCGGCCGACCAGCTCTCCCCGATCACCGACAAGGTGGCCGCGCTGAAGTCCGCCGTCGAAGCCGGTGACACCGACCAGATGAAGGCCCAGACCGAAGAACTGGAAAAACTCTTCGCCGCTGCCTACCAGGCCGCTGCCCAGGCTGGCGCCGCCGGTGCCACTGGTGGCATGCCCGACATGGGCGGCATGGCCGGAGCCGCCGACGCAGGTGCTGCCGCCTCCGAACCTAAGTCCCAGGACAAAGGCAAGGTCGTGGACGCCGACTTCGAAGTCGTGGACAAGGACAAGTAATCCGCTTTCAAAAAAGCATGCGAAGCGTGATGACATCGCAGCCGCAAGGTTGCCGCAGCAGTGACTCCCCAGGAGTGTCGGCCTCGCGTCGGCCTTCTCGGGGAGGCTGGGCCGATCTTGCATCGGCGCGGGCTGCTGTGGCCGTGATGGCCATCGCGCTTCTCGTTTCTTGCGGCAAAAAGGAAACTGCCCAGGCCCCGGTGGCGGCACCCGTCCCTAAGCCAGCGGTGGTTTCCGATGCCCAGATCGAGGCAGAGCTGGCGCAAGCCCTCGCTGAAGATCCCAAGAACGCTGAAGCCGAAGAAAATGAGGCTCTGGCCGATGAGGCCGAGTCCATCCTGGACAAGTACCCGAACAAACCTGCCGCTGACCTCCTGAATCTGCCGGAAGTGAATGAGAGCCTGAAAGTGGCCCTCACGAAACTCGGCCAGGACAAAGGACTGCAAAACAAGATCAATTCCACCGTGGAGCTGGCCGCCAAGATGAAGGGGCTGGAGGGCACTCCAGGCTCTGTCGGCCTGGATCTGGACACCAAAAATTACAACCGCGACCAGAAGTCCCGCATGCTGCAGGCCGTCCTTTCGAAGGACCCGAAACGCATCGTCGGTTTTCTCGTCGAGGAGATCGGCGAGGCCGCGCCGGAACTCAGTTATGGCGGCAAAGATCGCGCCAGCAATGGCATCGCCATCAAAGAAAACCAGCCTCCGGCGAAATAAATCCCGCCCCGCTCCGACTTCCTCTCCCCCACAAATTTTCCGCCCGGCTGGCCGCCACACATCGCATGCGTGACTGCAAGCCGGGCAGATGAACAAACCAAACCAGAACAAGTAAACCGCTAGCAGAAAATAGACCAACTATGGCTACCGCAATCACCCCGCTTGGACGCCGCGTCCTCCTCAAGCGCTCCATCAGCGAAGAAAAAACCGCCGGTGGGATCTTCCTTCCAGACACCGCCAAAGAAAAGCCACAGGAAGCTGAAGTGCTCGCCCTCGGCACTGGCAAGGACGACGAAGGCAAAGACGTCAGCACGCTCTTCACGGTGAAGGCTGGCGACAAGGTCCTCATCTCCAAATACGGCGGCACCGAAGTCAAGGTCAACGGCGAAGACCTCATCATCGTCAACGAAACCGACATCCTGGGCATCCTCGCCTAAGTCCACCGGGCGCGCATTCAATTGCCGCCCACGGCTCACATTCACACTCCACACCTCACACGCTAACTTACTATGGCAAAACAACTCCACTTCGACGAATCCGCACGTCAGGCCCTCCTGCGCGGCGTCACCAAACTGGCTCGTGCCGTCAAGGCCACCCTCGGCCCTGCAGGCCGTAACGTCATCCTCGAGAAGAAATTCGGTTCCCCTACGATCACCAAAGACGGTGTCACCGTGGCCAAGGAAATCGAGCTTCCTTGCCCTTACGAAAACATGGGCGCCCAGCTCATCAAGGAAGTCTCCTCCAAGACCTCCGACATCGCTGGTGACGGCACCACGACCGCAACGGTCCTGGCTGAAGCCATCTACTCCGAAGGTCTCCGCAACGTGACCGCCGGTGCCAACCCAACGTCCCTTCAGCGCGGTATCCTCAAGGCTACTGAAGCCATTGTGGCCAAGCTGAAAGAAATCAGCACCCCCGTGAAGGACAGCAAGGAAGTGGCCCAGGTCGCGACCGTGTCTGCCAACTGGGACACCGCCATCGGCAACATCATCGCCGAAGCCATGGACAAAGTGGGCAAAGAAGGCACGATCACCGTCGAAGAAGCCAAGTCCATCGAAACCACCCTCGACGTCGTCGAAGGCATGCAGTTCGACAAAGGCTACCTGTCCCCTTACTTCGTCACGGACGCTGAGTCCATGGAAGCGAACCTTGAGTCCGCCTTCATCCTCATCCACGAGAAGAAGATCAGCAGCCTGAAAGACATGCTTCCTCTGCTTGAGAAAGTCGCTCGCTCCGGCAAGCCTCTCCTCATCATCGCTGAAGACGTGGAAGGCGAAGCCCTGGCGACTCTCGTCGTCAACAAGCTCCGTGGCACGCTTAACATCGTGGCCGTCAAGGCTCCTGGTTTCGGCGACCGCCGCAAGGCCATGCTGGAAGACATCGCCATCCTCACCGGTGGTCGCTGCATCACCGAAGACCTCGGCATCAAGCTTGAGAACATCGAGCTTTCCGACCTCGGCCAGGCCAAGCGCATCACGATCGGCAAAGAGTCCACCGTCATCGTCGAAGGCGAAGGCGGCAGCGAGGCCATCTCCGGCCGCGTCAGCCAGATCAAGCGCCAGATCGAAGAAACCACCAGCGATTACGACCGTGAGAAGCTCCAGGAGCGTCTTGCCAAGCTCGCCGGCGGTGTGGCCGTCATCAACGTCGGTGCTGCCACCGAAACCGAGATGAAGGAAAAGAAAGCCCGTGTGGAAGACGCCCTTCACGCCACCCGCGCTGCGGTGGAAGAAGGCATTGTTCCTGGCGGTGGTGTCGCACTCATCCGCGCTCAGGCCTCCATTGGCGATCTGGGCCTCGTCGGTGACGAGAAGACCGGTGCTGAAATCGTGGCTCGCGCCATCGAGGCTCCTCTTCGTCAGCTGGCTGCCAACGCCGGTGTCGAAGGCGCGCTGATCGTCGCTGAAGTCAAGAAGGGCAAAGGCAACCATGGCTACAACGTGGCCACGGGCGTCTATGAAGACCTCATCAAGGCTGGCGTCGTTGACCCTGCCAAGGTGACCCGTAGCGCTCTCCAGAACGCTGCCTCCATCTCCGGTCTGCTTCTGACCACCGAGTGCCTCATCGCAGACATTCCGAAGGAAGAGAAGGCCGACGGCGGCCACGCCCACGACCACGGTGGCATGATGTAAGGGAATAAATGAGTTCTTTTTGAACTCATATGGGGGGTGGCCTGTCTGTCATGGCAGGTCGCTCTTCAAAAACACTTTTTTGTCTTGAGAGATCTGTCCTCGCATACCGGGAGCTTGCGAAGACAGACCTCACGATAAAAAAACCCAAACCCCCAACGACGGGCCGGAAGGAAACTTCCGGCCCGTTTTTGTTTTTGGAAATATCGTCAGGCCACGAAACTGGGGCCCTCAAAGAGGCCTATTTTTCCACGCAGGCCACCGCCATGGCGGCCATGCCTTCCTCACGGCCCACAAAGCCCATGCGCTCGTTCGTGGTCGCCTTGATGCCGACCTGATCGGGCTGGATGCGAAGGGCTTCGGCGATTTTTTCCTTCATCGCGGCGGCGTGTTTCATCACCTTCGGCGCTTCGGCGATGAGGGTGGAGTCCACATTGGTGATGACGTAGCCTTTCTCCTGCGCCAGTTCGGCACATTTTTCCAGGATTCGCAGGCTGCAGATGCCCTCGATGCTGGCATCCGTCGGGGGAAAGTAAAAACCGATGTCCGGCAGGCCCAGGGAGCCCAGCACGGCATCGGCGATGGCATGGCAGAGCACGTCTGCATCGGAGTGGCCCTTCAGGCCGCGGGTGTGAGGGATTTCGATGCCTCCCAGGATCAGGGGGCGGCCTTCTTCAAAGGGGTGCACGTCATAGCCAATGCCGACTCGGTTCATGCCCATGCCTTAGGCCGGGTTTCCGAAGTGGCAAGGCCGAAAGGGGGATCAGCCGGGCTTGCCACCCAGCGTGCGCATCTGCGCGCGGTATTCGCGCGGGGTGCTGCCCACCACTTCGCGGAAGCGGCGGTTGAAGTTGGCCAGGTTCCGGTAACCGCAGTCCAGGGCGATATCGGTGATGTTGTTCTGGTCTTCCGCGATCATGCGGCAGGCCCGGCCGATGCGGACTTCATTGATGTATTCCGGCACGGTTTTGCCGGTACGGGAGCGGAAGAAGCGGCTGAAGGCCCCTTCGCTGAGGTGAGCCAGCTTGGCCAACTGCGCGCGGTCAATGTCCTCCGTGAGGTGCTGGTGAATGTAGTCGCACACGCGCTCCATGCGGCCCTGGTCGGTGGCGTGGAGGGTGGGTTCGTAGGCGGCGCTGGCCAGGGGCTTCAGGTCCTTGGCGCGGGACATCACATCCAGGATGGCCAGCAGGTCCACCACGCGGGTAAGGCCGTCGCTTTCAGCCAGATGGCGCAGGCGCAGGGAGACTTCCTTGCGCACCGGGCCCTTGATCTCCAGGCCACGGCTGGCGCGGCGCAGCAGGCGGCGCACGGATTCCAGCTCGGGCAGCGCCATCAGGTCTTTGCCCAGAAAGTTCTCTTCAAAACGGATGATGATGGCATCGACGATGCCAGCGCCCTCTTCCTGGTGCCACACGTGAGGCAGGTTGGAGCCGACCAGTACGAGGTCGCCATCGGTAATCGGGGCAATGTTGTCCCCCACCACACGGTGGCCGCGGCTACGGATGGCCAGAGTGATCTGAAATTCCGGATGGAAATGCCAGCGGGTCCCGTAGTCCGGGCCGTGCACAAGCTCACAATGAAACGACTCCCAATCGCGGCGAGGGACTTTCTCAAAGACAGGCTTCATGTCCCGGACTGTAAACACGGAATCTGGGAATGCCAAATGCGCGCTTGTGCTGAAGAATGAACTTTTGGTGCTGTACGCCTGTCCTCATCCAGCGGTTGCAGCTTCACCCGCCGTGCCCTTTAATGCCGATTTCCCATGCCACCTGAACACGAGGCCCTTCTCATCCTGACCCGTCAGCAGTTTCCCGCGCTGAGGGACGTCCCTTGCCAGGTGGAACCCATCGTTAAAGGTGGGTCCGACCGCCATTTCTACCGTTTTATTTGGGAAGGCGAAGTCCACCCGCCCATGATTCTCATGGTTTACACCATGGCCCGGCGGGACAATCCGAAGTTTGTCCCGGCGACTCATCGCCTAGCCGGTCTGGGGGTGAATGTGCCGAGGATTTATGCCTTCGATGAACAGCGGCTGTGCGTTTGGCTGGAGGATCTGGGCCGGGATGATCTTCATGCCCACCGCGACGATCCCTGGGAGGTTCGTGCGGGCCATTATCAGGCCACGCTGCGGCAGGCGGCCAAGATCCACTCCGTCCGCGCGGCCAGCCTGGCTGCGGCAGATCTCAGCAGTCTGGAGCCTGAGTTCAACGAGGCGCTCTACGAGTGGGAGCAAAATTACTTTATCGAGCACTTCGTGCGCGGGGTTTTGCGGCGTGACGTGGAAACGTCTGAGCATGCTCCTGCGCGTGCGGTTTTGCAGGAGCTGAGGCAGCGCCTGGCACGCCTGCCCCGCTGCCTGGTGCATCGGGATTTCCAGAGCCAGAACGTGCTGCTGCGTAATGGCGAGGCCTGGCTGGTGGACTACCAGGGCCTGCGTCCTGGCCTGGCAGAGTATGATCTGGCCTCCTTGCTTTTTGACCCCTACGTGACCCTCAGCCGGAGTGAGCGCGGAGAACTGCTGCAATACTACGCCGACCTCCGGGGCATGCCCCTGCCAGAGCTACGCCAGGTGGTGTATCAATGCGCCGCCCAGCGCCTGATGCAGGCCCTCGGTGCTTATGGCAATCTCAGCCGCAACCAGGGCAAGACACATTTCGAGCAGCATATCCCGGCGGGGATGCGGAACCTGACCTCCGTGTGTGAGGAGGCCCCCGAGCTGGAGCCTCTGCGCAGCCTTTTCATCTGACCTGATGCACGTCTTCCTGCCTGTCATTGATTGCGGCCCCTTTTTGGTCGAGGAACTGAAACGTGCCGGCATTGCCGCGACGGAAGATGCTGTGACAGGCCTCATCCACGCTCCGGCCCTGCCAGCGCTCCCATGGCTGGCCTTTGCACGACAGACCTTGCCCGAGGCGACCGAGGTGAAAGAGGCCTCCATCAATGCCTGGGCGGACCACATCATCACCCGCATCGCCGGAATCTTGCCCGATGCCCAGCCCTGGCGGCTGCATCTCTGGCCTGCCTATGGCGAAGGGAAGGCAGGCCTGCATCGCTGTGACCTCATTCGCACCGCGCTGAATGAGCGGCTGAAAAAGCGCCGCCGTGCCCTGTTGCGCTCTTTGGAAGAAAGCGCCGCCCCTTTCTCGGCGGAAACCTCCCTGGTCCAGGCCGTGCTCACCGGGCCGGATGCGGGTTTTGTCTCCGTCAGTGCCGCCCCGCAGCCCTCGGAGTTACGCTCACTCGTGTCGCCTTTCCTGGGTGGGGACGTCCCCCATGCGGAGGACAAGGCCGCTCCCAGCCGGGCTTTTGCCAAAGTCATCGAGTCCGAGCTGCGTCTGGGCCAGCAGATTGAAAGTGGCCAGACCTGTGTGGATCTGGGGGCTTCGCCGGGGAGCTGGAGCTACGTGGCCATCCAGCGCGGGGCCTATGTCACCGCGATTGACCGCAGCCCGCTGCGTGATGACCTGATGCGCAATCCCCGTCTCTCCTTTCAGCAGGCCGATGCCTTCAAATTCCGCCCGCAGCAACCCGTGGACTGGCTCATCTGCGACATCATCGCCGCCCCCCAGCGCAGCTTGGATCTCCTCATGGACTGGCTTCGCGAGCAGCAGATGCGTCGTTTCATTGTGACGCTGAAGTTCAAGGGCAGCGATGAATACCACCTCATGGATGCCCTCAAGGAGCAGGCCCCGCCGCTGTGTGCGGACTTCCGCCTGACCCGCCTCTGTGCGAACAAAAACGAGGTCACCGCTTTTGGCGTGGTGGCCTGACCTCTGTCGGGAATCCTTGGCCTTTTGTCCGGGAAGTTCCATTTTGGGTTCTCTGACGTTTTTGCCGCCCTTTTCATGACCCTCATCATTTTTGACCTCGAAACCACCGGGCTGTCTCCCTGCCACAACGAAATCATCCAGATTGCGGCGGTGAAGATGAAGGTGGGTTGCTGGGAGCCGCAGGGGCATTTTGATACGTTTGTGCGGCCTCAGGGCCGGGTGCCACGCTTCATCACGGGGCTGACGGGCATCTCCCAGGCCCAGGTGGAGCGCGCGCCGTCGCCTGTGCAGGCCCTGATGGCCTTTACGCAGTTCATCGGAGAAGAAGCGACGCTGGTGGCCCACAATGGCCCTGGCTTTGATATGCGTTTCATTGCGGAAAACTGCACGCGCCATGGGCTGCCGGTGCGGCCGACGGCGATGATGGACTCACGCGCTTTTTCCAGGAAGATCTGGGGTGGCCGGGGTGGCCATGGGCTGGACCCGATCCTGCACCGTCTGGGACTGTCTGCCGACGGGGTGAAGCGCCACGATGCTCGGGGCGATGTGCACCTGCTGGCGCAGGCCGTGAGGAAGATGTGGGGGCAGTTGGTGCCCGATTTTCAGAGCTGCCCGGTGGAACTGAAAACGGGGGTGATCCCGGCCCTGCCGGCGGTTTGACCCCCCGTGGTCGGTGGTGCAGGGAAAAGATGCGGATGGACAGTTGTGCTGCGGTTGACGAAAGAAGCGACCGTCACCACCCGTGACTAGAAGCTCATGTCTGCCATTTTCCGTCTCCAGCTTTCCACGCTCGCCTTTGCGGCGGCACTTGCGGCCCAGCCTGCCACGACGCCTGTTTTCTGGCCGGACAAAAACGGCCCGACCCTGGATGGCGTGGTGCCTGCGGCCGAGGCTGCCCGGCTGCCGCTGAAGTGGAATGCCACCACGGGGGAAAACATCGTCTGGAAGATGGATCTTCAGGATGAGGGGCACAGCTCCCCGGTGATTGGCGGCGACCGCATCTGGTTCACTTCGGCGACCACGGATGGCAAGAAGCAGTTCCTCTACGGCATTGACCGCCAGAGCGGCAAGGTGGTGCACCATGACGTGGTGTTTGAAAACGCCGCGCCCGAGGAACTGGGCAATCCGCTGAACAACTATGCGGCACCCTCCCCCGTGCTGGAGGCCGATG
Source organism: Verrucomicrobiota bacterium (assembly GCA_040386955.1). Lineage (GTDB taxonomy): Bacteria > Verrucomicrobiota > Verrucomicrobiia > Verrucomicrobiales > Verrucomicrobiaceae > Prosthecobacter. The sequence continues at coordinate 1,112 of JAZKER010000062.1, read as the reverse complement.
CGCTGTATGTCCACTTTGGCACCTATGGCACAGCCCGCATTGATCCGGTGACAGCCAAGAAAGTGTGGGAGCGCCGGGACATCAATGTCCGCCATTATCGCGGGCCTGGCTCCTCACCGATGATTCATGGCGACTTGCTCATCCTGACCTTTGACGGCATTGACCAACAGTTTGTTACCGCCCTCAATAAAAAAACGGGGGAAACCGTGTGGAAGACAGCCCGCACCACGGACTATGGCGATCTGGATGCTCAGGGCCATCCCACGCGCGATGGAGACATGCGCAAGGCCTACCACACGCCCAGCGTCTTCAATCTGGCCGGGGTGGAAACGCTGGTGTCCATCGGTTCCCGCGCTGCTTTTGGTTATGCCGTGGATACGGGCAAGGAACTGTGGACGGTGCGCCATGGCGGCTTCAATGCCGCCATCCGCCCTCTGGTTTGCGAAAACGTGCTGGTGCTGAACACGGGATCTGAGAGGTCACATACGGTGGGGGTGAAAATTGATGCCCAGATGAAGGGCGACATCACCGCCAGCCACGTGATCTGGGACCGCGAAAAGCGCAATGCCAGTGAGGCTAATTCAGTGCTGGTGGGCGGCCTGCTCTTCCAGATCACCCGTGGGGGCATCGTCACCTGCATGAACCCCGTCACCGGGGAAGACGTGTGGGAGGAGCGCCTCACGGGCCAGCACCTGCCCAGCCCCATCGCGGCCGGGGATCGCCTTTACTTCAGCAATGACCGTGGAGATACCCGTGTGCTGCGTGCAGGACCTAAATTTGAAGTGTTGGCTGAAAATAGCCTTCCTGATGCCATGACGGCGGCACCGGCGGTGGCGGACGGTGCACTTTTTATCCGCACCAAAAAGCAACTTTTCAAAATTGCCGCTAAGTAAGCTTTGGATGTGGCCTAACGGCACTTTGTTTTTGGCCATTGCCGACGTTGGACGCATAAAAACGCGCTGGGAGCCGCATTCTATCAGGAAAGAAGGCCAATTGAGAAATAACAGCTTCTTATCACAAATACGTCGCAAGTTCTGAAAAACGTGTTATCCTGTTGACCTCTATGGCTACGACACCGACTCGCAAAACACGTTTCTCCCGCCGCGTCCCTG
>JAZKER010000061.1:0-11759 GCA_040386955.1 Verrucomicrobiota bacterium | reverse complement strand
TACGTCTTCTCCGGCGGCCGTTCCGCATCGAAGTAGTCAAACAACGTCAGCCACGCCTTTTCACCCAGGTGCGCATACGCATCATACTGAATGTTGTAAGCTTGACCTCTGGAAAAGGTCACTCCCATCAAATGTTCATTAACCGACGTTCCATTCCGTACTCGCCTCACCTGATTAAACCTCACCTTATGACCAACAGGAAATTTTTCTGTTTTACGGTGGTCGCCTGAATCCTTCTCCGTCAGCTCATAGCGGCTTCGAGGAGCTGTGTTAAAACTTCGGTCATACAACCACATTGGCACCTTCGTCTTCACCTCCCGCCCCACCAGCGTCGCATAACGCGGATCCCGTGAAATATCCCGCACGGAGTCACAGCCCGTCAGCCCCACCACCACCAGCATCGCAAAGAAAAAAGCCCGCATCATAGGCATTCAAAAACAGTTCCCGTCACTTCATCTTCACACCCCTCAGCGATAAGTCTTCTCCGGCGGACGCTCAGCATCAAAGATGTCAAAAAGGCTATCCCAAGAATCCGGCCCCAGATGCGCGTACGTGATGTATTTGATCCAATATCGCCGCCCTCGATAGACAGTCTCTCCTTGCAGATCTTCCTGAAACGAAAACAAATCTTCGTAACGCTCGACCTTGGTAAAACGCACCTTATGCCCCACCGGCAATGGGCCAACTCGATCATAGGAACCATGATCCTTTTCTGTTAGCTGACATGGGAATCTTTGAGGAGACGAAGGCAGATTGCGGTCATACAGCCACATCGTAACCTTTGTCTTCACCTCCCGCCCCACCAGCGTCGCATAACGTGGCTTAGCCGAAACATCACGGGTCGTATCACAGCCCGTCAGCCCCACCATCACCAGCATCGCGAAGAAAAAAGCACGCATCATAGGCATTCAAATTTGAAGCTCCCCTTACATCATAAAAGCAGGGTGGCTGCCAGGAAAAACAGTCACCCTGCACTCTTTTCACCTATGACAATCCCATCAGCGCAGCCTACTTCGTCGGCACCAGCGGGTGAAAGACCGGGCGGTTAAACACCGGACTCAGCTTCTTCGCATCCCCCGGTTTCAGCGTATGCGGGCTCTTTTCCCGGTCATTGTTAAAGAGCAGCGGTGCCGCCACCAGCGATCCCGCAATGCGCAGCGGGTTCATCGTGTTCATCCCCACGATGTTGTGTACCGGGTCCAGCGCATGCCCCCTGAACTCTTCCATCTCCGCGCCGATGCTGTCCGCCAGCATCTTCGACTTCAGCACATTCGCCGCCGCCCCATGATACTTCACCTTCATGCCTCGCATGTTCTTACCCTCCTTCCTCAGATCCTCCAGCGCATCATTCGCGATCAGGCTCCCCTGGCTGTGGGCCACCACATTCGCCGTCGGCAGGTCAAAATGCCGCAGCAGATCCCGAGTGGACTTCGCCACCTTCGTTGGAATGCCCAGCTTCTGCACCGCACTCTCGCCAAAGTCGGAAAGCCCCCCGTTTGAGGGATTGTGGATCATGTAAAAGCTCCCCTTGCCCGTATGGTTCAGCCCCAGTTGAGCCGCATTTTCCACATTGTTGGCCATCCCATTCACCCAGATCGTCGCATTTTTCGGGTCAATGTCCTGCACTCGCACCGGCGTGAATTTCGCACTCTCCAGGTCATTGGGGTCTCCCGTCACCTGCCATACCGTCGCATTCGGATCCCACTCCCCCGCTTTTGTGCGATCTTTTTTGCCCGCCATTTCCCGGTCAAAAGCCGTCCCCGCCTGTGGATTCGGCACCGCCTGCGGCCTACTTGCCGGAGCCGCCGCAGGCCCACGGCCCAGCACCCGGTGGGCCTGGGACTCAAACAGCAGCCGCTTCTCCCCGGGCGCAGCGGCCCGTGGCTTGAACGACAAACGAGAAGGAACAGACGTACCCAGCACCTGAGGCATAACAATGAATAGAACAACGAATTCCGAAAACACGCGCCCCCCTCCCGCCCCCACCCGGAAACCCGGAGCAAGACCCGCATCCTCCCCCTAAAATCCACCCTCCCACCACCCCTGTCCAGCCACTCACACCCCCACTTGGCCCAAGTGCCAAAAAAACCTTCCCCACATCCACTCAAATCACAAACCCACATATTTCATCATGAAACATCCCTAATCATCATCCTTTCGCCCCCGCCACCGCCCTAACCAACCATTCAAATAACGCACGAAAACACGCCGCACCTGTAACACCCTCAGTCACAAGCGAGTATCTCCCTACATCATCATGAAAACATCACCGCCCCTCCGCCTCCTGGCCAGCCTCGCCCTCCTCCTCGCCCCCCAGGCCCTGCACGCCACCTTCCCCGCCGGCAGCAACAGCTTCGCTGCCGCCCCCCAGATCAGCGTCTTCAACGACTCCTCCACCCCCACCAGCATCCTCGCCTTCACCAAAGAGGTCGACGAGCCCGGCCACCGGCCCGAAGGAGCCGCCAGCGCCGAAAAAAGCGCCTGGTGGCAATGGACCGCCCCCGCCAATGGCTACGTCACCCTCAACACCTTCCGCGTAGGCGATCTCACCACCCCCGTCCTCAATACCACCCTCGCCGTTTACACCGGCGCCACCCTGGATCAGCTCATCCGCATCGCCACCAATGACAACCACGGCGGCATCGGCCTCCACCCCGCCCACACCCTCTCCAGCGTCAGCTTCTACGCCCTTCAGGGCACCAACTACCGCATCGCGGTTGACGGCGCCAGCATCGCCGCCGTCAACGCAGACCACACCAACGTCTGCCTCGAAATCCGCCTCACCGAACTCAAAAAATCCACCCGCAGCGCCGTCTTTGCCGCCTCCGCCGCCCCCGGCAACGTCGGCACCATCACCGTCACCACCACCACCGGCCCCACCCTCTCCGGCAGGCTCGTCTGCGGCGGCAAAGCCTATCCCTTCGCAGGCACCTTCGGCACCGACGGCTACTTCACCACCTCCGTCCTGCCCAAAGCCAGCCCCGGCACCCCCCAGCCCCTCCCCATCACCCTCCGGCTCGATCTCGCCGGCATCGGCCACTACCACATCGACTTCGGCACCCAGTTCTCCACCGGCCTCGAATTCCCCGCCCGCATCACCTTCACCCCCTTCTTCCAAAACAGCACCACCGGCCTCTACCCCAGCCTCATCACCAGCCCAGACAGCCCGGCAGGCGACGGCATCGCCTCCATCAACGTCCGCCCCAACGGCACCGTCACCGGCATCGGCATCTCCATCGATGGCACCCGCTTCACCTTCTCCAGCGCCCTCCAGCAGACCGTACAGCCCGACGCCGCCTACCACTTCCCCGTTTACGCCTCCCTCTTCCAGGGCCGTGGCAGCTTCGCCATGAACAGCTACCTCCTCGAAAAACCCGCCGGGGACGAACTCCTCGGCTACAGCCTCCACATCCGCCCCGCCCCCACCAGCGGTCCCCTCACCTTCTTCCCCGCCGGCCTCACCACCTCCTGCGAAACCCACGGCACCAGCTACACCAAGCCCCTCCCCGGCGCCCGCGCGCTCGACTTCCTCGCCCCCACCTACGGTGGCGAGCTCAAAATCAACAACCTCAATGGCGAACTCCCCGGCGACATCGAAGAAGACGTCACCCTCACCGACAAAAACAAATTCGTCTTCGCCTCCCCCGTTTACAAACCCGTCCTCACCCTCAACCCTGCCACCGGCCTCCTCACCGGCAGCGTCACCGCCAACGGCAAAAAGCGCGTCATCAACGCCGTCCTCACCAAAGTCCTCGGCGTCCCCACCCTCGGCGGCCACCTCATCGGCACCACCACCACCCTCGCCATCGAAGTCGTCCCCTGATCCCGCTTAAAATCTCCCCACCCTGCAGCCCCCACGCCCTGGCGGGCGCAGCCACACCGCACTAGCAGCCTGCGTCCCGTACTCGGGATGGCCGAAGGGTCGCACATAACGATCTTCCCAATCCCTCCAAGGAGCGGGACTTGCCAAGTCCCGGCCTCTGAACCTGCGCACATCTCACGCCCTCGTTCACCCCAGCCACACCTCCGCGAAGTTTCCTGTACTGCGCCAGTCCCCTGGCGCTTTAGGAAAGCTCACCTGCTCCCGTCCGCCCCCTTGCCACACTTCCTGTTAATCCTGAAATCTTGTCAATCCTGTCAAAAAAAGCCCGCCCCACTCACCCGAGCCCCGTCCGCCCCCAACACCCCAAGGAGCGGGACTTGCCAAGTCCCGGCCTTTGAATACCGCAGCCCCTCACATGCCCCAGCTCACCTCCAGGGTCTGCACCTGAAGTGACGCGAAAGGCGGCCAGAAATATAGCCCCTTACAAAGCCCAACCTAACCAACAAGATCGAAAAAAATCCATCCCGTGGAAGCCCAAGCCCCTGTGCCCCACCGGATCGCCATCAGCACTCAGTCCGGCAGCCCTGTGCCCGGCCCCAGCAGCACCTTGCAGGCGTGGATCTTCGAAGTCGCCAGACTCGTCTCAGGCGGCCCCGCCTCTGGCAGTTGCGGCACCAGGCCAAAGCCCTCCGCCCGAGTCTGCGGGTAAACGATCACCCCCTCAAAGGCCACCGTCCGCTTCAGCGGCTTCGCATTCCCGTCCAGCGGATGATCATCCGTCAGCACCAGCGTCCCCTTAAAGGTCCCCAGCGAGAGCGACAGCGAAAGGCTGCGCAGCGGAGTCGCAGTGCTCAGCTTCGGCAGCCGCACCGCATTCTTCTCCGTCACCGTGAACATCTGCTCCAGGCTCTCGCCCATCACGGAAAGCCCAGACAGCGTGAAGGAGGCATTGCCCAGTCCCTCGCCCAGTTGGATCACCCGCTCCCCCGCCGCCGGCAGCCGGTAGCTGCCCCCCGTCACCGTCAAGTAATGCAGCGGGATGCCTTGCTTGTACAGCCGCACCTTGGAGGTCTCCGCCAGCGGAGCCTTCTTCCAGTCTAGCAGCCCGGACATCGTCACCAGGCTGTCATCCGCCCCATCCCCCTGCAGCCGCACCCAGCCGTGCACAGAGCCCGTGGCTCCATACAAATCTTTGTGCAGGGCAAAAGCCAGGTCCGATTCATACAGCAGTCCACTGCTGCCCGTCACCGCCGTGCCATCCGCCAGCTTGCCGCGCCAGGTCAGCAGGCCCGTTTTGGAAATCGTCGCCGTCATGTAGCCCGCCGCATTCGGGATGTCCTCATCCCCCGGTGGCTGGCTTTCCGGCTCCATCAGCCAGGTATAACGGCCCGCCAGAGACGGGGTCGGGTTCTTCGCATCAAAAGCCAGCCGATAGACCGCCCCTGCAGCCACAGCCTCATCTTCACCGTGCAGCGTCGCCGCGAAAGAAAAGGCATCCGACTGCAGCACCAGCCGCAGCGGCTCCACACCCCGCGCCTGGGGAATGCTGAACTCCGCAGTGCCCACACCGCCCGTCGCATCCAAATCACGCAGCGCACCTTTGGCAAAGCGGTGCACCTTACCTCCCAGCGTCAGTTGCCCGCTGATGGCCCCAGCCGTCGTCGTCGTCACCTTCAGCAGACTGCCCAGTCCCCGGCTGCCATCCAGCCCCTCATTCCGCTCCAGCAGGCCCTCATAAATGCCAGCGGGCAGCAGCGTGCGGATGCGCCAGTTCAGCGTCGCCGTTTCTCCCGTCCCCGCCGCATTTGTCGCCGTCAGCTTCACCACATAGGGCGCAGGCAGGCCCGTCTCCGGGTCCACCGGTTTGGCCAGTGTGGGTCGCCCGGTCACCAGCCCCTGGCTGTCCATCTTCAGCCCCGGCGGCAGGCCCGTGGCGGTCACGCGGATCGCCGTCTGCGCCACCTGCACCTGATACTCCACCGCCTGGGTCACAAAGTGGTCCAGCCCTTCTTCAGGCACCAGCACCTCGGGCCTCTCCAGCAGCGTCACCATCGTGCTTCCCGCATTCACCACCTGCGTGCCGGCCGCCGTCGTCATCGTCACCACGCACGCATATTCCCCTTCATGGGCGACATTCACTTTGCTGATTTGCAGCAAGGCCGACTGCGCCCCGCGCACCAGATCCGCATTGGTCAGCGGCACCCCCAGATGCAGCCACTGGTAGGTCACACCCACCGCAGGCGCACTCACCAGGCATGGCAGGGACAGCACCCCTCCCTCCGGCGCTTCCACCGTTTCCGGCAGACGGCCCACCACCACCAGCGCAGCACCCGGGCTAGTCAGCGACCCCGCCGCATTCGTGGCCTTCACCGTGTACAGCCCGCCCTGGGCCATTTGCACCGCAGACTGCGTCAGCGCAGGCCCCGAACTCACGCCCACCTTGCCGCGATACCACGTATGATTCAGCGGCACCGCGCTGGCAAACTGGGACGTCATCTCCACAGGCGTCCCTTCCAGCACCAGTTGCGGCAGCGGGCCCTGCAGCAGTACCGGGGCATCCGTCGCATCCAGGCCCTCTCCCCGCAGCATCACCTCATGGGCAAACGCCCCCTCGGCCACACCGCTGATCACGATCTGCGTCTCCCGCAGCCCCGCCGCCTGCGGCGTGAAAGTCACCTCCACATCCACCGCGGCCCCGCCTGCCAGAGTCCCCACATTCGTCATCGAAATCCCATAGTCCGCCAGGGCAGGCGTGGACACCGCCACCCCCGTCAGCGGCAGCACGCCCGCATTGCGCAGCCGCAGCCGCTCCACCCGTGCCACACCCACCGCCTGGGCCCCCATCTCCGCAGCACCACCATCCGCCACCGCCAGGCCCAGCGGGCGGGGCCGCTGCACCGTCACCTCCAGCACCCCCTGGAGATCCACCGCAAAAAGCTCCCGCCCCAGCTCAGGCCGGAAGCCGGGGAAGTACAGCCGGCTGCCCATCCGCTGCATGCCATAGGGCTCCAGGTTGTACCACTCTCTTATCGCCCACACCCCTTCCAGCCGCCGGGTCGTCTCCCCGCTGCCCTGCGTCAGCCACAGTTCATACACATCTGCAGAGACCTGGGAAGTAAAATACAGCGTCTTTCCTTCCGCATGCTCCTTCAAGAAATTCCCCCCCGCAGCGAGATCCATCACCAGTTCCACATCACTGCCATCCGCATTCATGCTGACCAGGGAAGAACGAAAGGCCGGTGAAGGAGAGTAACGACTAAAATACACCCTGTCCTCCGTCGTGCCCACCAGGCTGGCCACGTTATCAGAATTCACCGCCGCCGTGCCGCCTGTCGTGCCATCACTGCTCCAGATCACCGCCTGCGAATTGACCACATCAGAATACACCACCCGGCTTCCACATCGCAGCAGCTTATCCACATAGCGACCTCCGATGGCCCGCACCAGTTCCGGGGATCCCCCCACGCTGCAACGGTACAGCCCCTGGATTCCCCCACCGCTGCGCGCCAGGAAAAACAGCACCGACTCCCCAGGCAGCCAGGCGGCCCCAGGCACAGGCGGGCGCACCACCAGACCATCCACCGTATCCAGCGTCCCCACCTGCGTTGCTGTAAAGGAGGTACCATCCGTGCGGAACAGCGTCTTGTGTTTCCCGCTCGTCGTCGCCACAAAATACAGTGACCCGTTTACCACCGTCAAATGATGGGGGGAAGATGAGAAGGGACTACCCGTGTCCGCATACAGATTCGCGTACAAAAGCGTGCCTTCAGCCGTTCCATTGGAGGTCCACAGCTCCACGCCCGCACTCGCATTCCTTGCCGCGAAAAGCAGGCGCCCGTTAACAACACACATCTCCGTGATGTTGCTCGATCCAGTCCCCACAAAGATGTCCTTCAGCAGGTAAGTCCCTGCCTCCGTGCCATCGGTGCGCCACAGCTCCGCGCCCGTGGCCCCATCATCCGCCAAGAAATAAACCACGCCGTTCAGCTCGCAAAAGTCCTTCGGTGAAGACCCCTGCACACCCGCCCGGATATCCTTCACCAGCACCGTCCCTGCCGCCGTGCCATCACTGCGCCAGACCTCCGCGCCGTGCGCATCATCCTTCGCCGCAAAGTACAAAGCTCCTGCTGCCGTGCGCAGATGGGCAGGATCACCGTCCTTGCCTCTCTGGCTGACTGGCAGCACCTCGCGCAGCCCGGCCTCCGTGCCATCCGTCCGCCACAGGTCACCGCCAGCTCCCGAAGGAACCGCCTTCCAGAAAAACACCTGCGAACTCGCCGCTGTGAGCATCACCGACAACCCCGCCTCACTCACCTGCGCATCGTGCACCACCGTCCCTGCAGCCGTGCCATTCGTCTTCCACAGCTTGATGCCCGCCGATGGCACGGAGACAGCAAAGTAACCCGACGTCCCCAGCCCCGCCAACGAAGGAATCGTTGCTCCCGCACCCTGGCTCGCCGTGTTCAAAATCAGCTTCTCCTGCCCTGACAGGGGATCATAGGAGACAATTCTCGCCGCCTGCCCAGGCTTGGCCGTGGTGGCCAGCAGCTTGCCATTCATCGGCACCATCAGGTCATAGTACGAGTGGCCAGTGCCCGCCTCCAGCTCCCCCACCTGGCGGGTGCCCGCTGCCGTGCCGTCCGTCATCCACAGTTCCTCACCATTTTGCTCGGTCGTTGCCTTGAAAAACCCTTTGCCCCCCACCATCACCATCCAGCCCGGCCACCCGTCAAAGGGCCCAGGATTGATGTCCTTCACCATCACAGTCCCGGCCTCCGTTCCATTCGTCTTCCAGAGTTCCGAACCGGTCTCAGGCGTATAGGCATTAAAATACACGGCATTGTTCATTCCCCCGATCACATGGGGGTATTGGGGGCTGCCCTCCTTTAAACTGTCCGTCACCGCCATCGTTCCCTCAGGCGTCCCGTCAGACTTCCACAGCGCCATCGGCGAGCTCTCCGACTCAAAAGAGAAATACAGATAAGACCCCATCACCACCCATTGTGCGCCCAGATAGTTGCTGGCCGACTGATCATCCGCAGTCAGCTCCTTCACGCGGAAAGTCCCCGCAGCCGTGCCGTCTGTCTTCCACAGCGAAGTCCGGTTCCCTGTCGAATCCGCAACAAACATGATGCCTCCGCGGAAGGGCGTCAGCGCCGTCGGGTATGAGTACCGGCCAGAGAGCCCCGTCAGGTCGGCGACCATCTGCGTGCCCGCCTCCGTGCCATTGCTCACCCACAGCTCCATCCCGTTCACCCCATTGTCCGCCGAAAAGAAAAGCTTTCCTCCAGAAACCACCATCTCCTGAATGATCGCCGAGGCCGGCCCCGGATTGATGTCTTTCACCATCCGGGTGCCTGACGCGGTACCATCGCTCACCCACAGCTCCTCACCAAGGGCCTGGTCAAACCCCAGGAAGAACATCCGGCTGCCCATCGTGGCACGCACATGGCTGATACTGCCCCAATCGGTCATCCCCTCCTGGATATCCTTCACCAGCACGGGTGCAGGTGCAGCCCCCAGGCCAGACACCGCGCACAGCAACAACCACCCCAAGGACAAAAAAGAACGCAACAACATGTGTCCCCTACCTCGCCTCATGCCTACGATTTATCCAGCATTTTCACCTACCTTTACCATAAGATGCAAAACGCACTAACCGCTTCATCCGCGTCCTATTGAAACCGCCCCATTCCGTGGTTGAACAAACACCCGCCCAACGGCCTCCTACCACGCGCCCGTGCACAAAAAACCCGCCCGGTCAGCGACACGGGCGGGGCAAAAAATCAGGCCTTGCAGCCCTGCTGACTTACGGCTTTGGCGCCGTCGTTCCTGTGGCAGCGCTGCCATCGGCCTGGCTGCCGCTGGCACTGCTGCCCGTGCCGCCAGTGCTGCCCGTCGTGCGGGTCTTCTCAGGAGTCTTCGCCTCAGCCTCCTTGGCAGCCTTCTCAGCCGCCTCCCTCTTCTCATCGGCAGCCTTCTTCACCGCCTTTTCATCGGCTTCCCTCTTCTCCTCAGCCTCCTTGTTCGCCGCAGGGCCACCGTCCTTGCCCTTGCGTTCACCGTTCTTGCGCGGCTGGCGGGCACCCATCTTGGCAAATTCCTCACGGCTCAGATTGCCGTTGGCATCCGCATCCAGACGATCAAACATCGCCGCCAGCTGCTTCGCCCGCTCCTCCGGACTCAGGCGTCCTGGCCGGTCCCCCTGCTTGCGGTCGCCGTCCTTCCGGTCACCCTCCTTTTTCAGCAGCGGCGCATTCGGGCTCTCCGGCACCGCACCGCCTTTTGACTGCGCCATGCCCACCACAGGGGCCAGAGCCATCCCGGCCACCAGCATCGACTTAAACAATGGATATTTCATGATATTTAGAAGTTGTTTCACCCAGTCATGCAGGCCGCATCACCCTCAGGTCATCGCCGCCGCACAGAACAGAATCGTCTCCCGCCGTCCATCCGGCCGCATCCGCCCCTAACCAAAAGCACATTCCCAGCTCACTGTCTCGCAGGCGTGGCCGGACTCACCGGCGCAGGGGCCGCCCCGCCCTGGCTCCCTGGCGAAACCCACGGCGGCGGCGTGAACGGCCCCTTTGCCCCATCCGTCGGCTTCACCCCCGTGGGCGGGGCAAAGCTGTTCGTCGCAGGCCCCCCATTCACCCCCGCCCCCGGCACCACCACCTGCGTGCTCAGCAGGCCCACCCGCGAAAACTCCGCCGCATTCAGCAGCCCGTCCTTGTCCACATCCAGCTGCAGGAACAGCGCCTGCGGATTCGCCAGCCACCACGCCGCCTCCTGGCTGATCAGCGCCGTCTGCGGCGGCAGCACCGGCTGCGTTTGCGCATTCTGCGGCACCTGCCCCCACACCCCGCCGGAAAAGCCCAGCAGCCCGATTCCAAAAAAGATCACACGTTTCATAAAAAACCTTCGTTAAAAAAACATCGCCGCCGCCCCGCCCACCACGCAGGCACATCGGGCCACAGCCACACCCATGGATTCGGCTCCGCTCACGCCTCCGGATGTTTAAATCGGGTCAAGGCTCAGTGTTCAGTTCCGAGGTCAAGGAGGTCAAAGGTCAAGAAGCCGCGCGAAGCGCCCTGTACTGCGCCAGTCCTCTGGCGCTTTCGTAGGCCTCACCCGGCCACGTTCGCCCCCTTGCCACACATCTTGTTAATCTTGAAATCGTGTCAATCCTGTCAAAAAAGGCCCACATTCTATCACCGATCCCCGAATCCCCCCCACAAAAGCCACCCACCTGCCCCCTCCCCTGCGATTCAGAAGCATGAACACCCCCACCGACCCCCACGAGGCCGAATCCCAGGTCCGCGCCACCATCCAGACCTGGACCGATGCCATCCGCCGCAAAGACGTCCCCGCCGTCCTCAGCCTCTTCGCCGTCCAGACCGTCCGCTTCTTCCTCTCGCCCCCGCTCGAGACCGAAGCCCCGCCCCTGGAAAACGTCGAAGCCTGGTTCCGCACCTTCGAGGGCGACATCGGCTACGAAGTCCGCCAGCTCACCCTCACCACCAGTGGCGAGCTCGCCTTCACCAACAGCCTCAACCGCATCACCGGCGCCCGCAGCGATGGCCAGCAGACCAACTTCTGGTTCCGCCAGACCCTCTGCCTCCGCCTCCTCGACCACCGCTGGCGCATCATCCACATCCACGAATCCGTGCCCACCTACCTCGATGGCACCCACCGCGCCGCCATGGACCTCCAGCCCACCTCCCTCGGCTAAAGCCCCTTCCCCAGAGCTAGGCCGCGTATGCCCGACAACTACTAACAAAAAGCATCGCAAAACATCGCACCCGTACCTTCCCACCCCAGCCACCGCCCCACAAAAAACTTCCCAAACCCACCCCGCCCTGCCAGCCTAATCTCACCTCTCACCTCACACCTCACACCTCACACCTCACACCTCACACCTCACACCTCACACCTC
>JAZKER010000060.1:0-34644 GCA_040386955.1 Verrucomicrobiota bacterium | reverse complement strand
CACGTACTTCTCCAAGTCAAAGATGCGCTGTTCAACGGTAGGTCCGGCGGGGGCTTCAACGGCGGGGGCCGGCGCAGGCTCGGGAGCCGGGACGGCGACCGGTGCGGGGGCTGGAGTCGGGGCAGGGGCAGCCGCTGGCGCCGGGGCGGGCGCAGGAGCTGCGTCTTGGGCAAGGATATCGCCGCTCAGGAGAACGGCGGATGCCAGGAGTCCGCACGTGAACGTGCGCCAGTGGGGCAGGATTCGCATCATGTTTATGGGTTGGATCGGTGTTGTTTGGGAGAGGTGGCTACCTGGGGGTTATCCCTGATTTCCGCCACTCCCCGAATGCAAAGCATTGGCCGTGCCAAGTTTCGGGATCATTCATTTTGCAGTCTTCCTGCCCAGGCAGAATAGTTCTGCCCGAGTCAAAGGAGCCTCTCTCAGGCATCTGGGGGCTTGGGGGCACCCTAGGCGGCTTGAGGATTCTCAGGGCGTTCCGGCCCCAAAGGTTTCACTTGAAACTCACCCCTGAAAGACCGACAGCGCGCGCTCCCTGTTCGCGCAGGATTCTATGTCCGAAGATTTTTACATCTATGTCATCGCCGGTTTCGTGGCCCAGCTTATTGATGGGGCCCTGGGTATGGCATATGGCATCACGGCTTCCAGCCTGCTGATGGGCTGGGGGGTGCCGCCTGCCGTGGTCAGCAGCACCGTTCATGCGGCGGAGTGCTTCACCACCGGGGCTTCGGCCATTTCCCACCATGCCTTTGGAAACATCAGCAAAGATCTTTTTCGGCGACTTTTGATCCCCGGCATCATCGGGGCAGCCGTGGGTGCCTTTACATTGAGCATGGTGGATGGCGAAATGATCAAGCCCTACATTTCGGGCTACTTGCTGATCATGGGCCTGGTCATCATTATCAAGGCGTTCATGGCGTTTCCTCCGCGTGAAGTGACGACCAAGCTGACACCGCTGGCCTTGATCGGCTCCTTTCTGGATGCCGTTGGCGGTGGCGGCTGGGGACCGATTGTGGCCACCAACCTCATTGTGCGGGGCAATTCGCTGCGCCATGCCGTGGGCAGCGTGAATGCAGTGGAGTTCTTTGTCACCCTATCGGCCTCGGTGACCTTTTTCCTCAGCATTGGCCTGGGCCACTGGCAGGTCATTGCGGGGCTGGCCCTCGGGGGCGTGGTTGCCGCTCCGTTCGGAGCTTTCATGACCAAACGGCTGCCTCAGCGGCCCATGATGGTCGTGGTTGGCGTTTTGGTGGTCCTCATGAGCCTGCGCACCTTGCTGAAGGCGCTCGGGTATTCGACCTGGATCTGACCTCCTCGACAAAGCCAATTTAAGGGGGAGCTTGCTCCCTGAAGTCCATTTTATTAATGGGCTATGCAGGCATCCACCCATCAGAGGCTCCATTTCGTGATACCTGGGCACCGTCAAAAGGGCATCCCATCGTCCTTTTCAGTTGGCTGAGGAGATCAATTTGAAGCAGTCAAACCGCCGCCTTTCGCCCGTTGCAGGCCCCAGGACATGAGCAGACGACCATCATCCCAGATGTATTTGGTCTTGGTGCCCAACTGAACGAGGATGACGTCCCGGCCACGGGAACTGGCGGTCGAGATCAGGCAGCGGCCGCTGGCCACCGTGTAGCCCGTTTTCATGCCGTTGCACTCGGGCATGTTGCCCAGGAGATTGTTGGTGGACTTCAGGGTCACCGTGCTGCCGCTGTTTTTGCGGAAGGTGTAGTATTGGCGGCGCACGGCGTCCCGGACGATGGGGTTGCGATAGGCCGCCATGGCGATCCGCGCCATGTCACGGGCGGTGGAGTACTGGCCCGGGGCGGTGAGGCCGTGGGGATTTTTGAAATTGGACTTCGAGCAGCCCAGGGATCGGGCCTTGGCGTTCATCTTGGCGGCAAAGGCGCTGATGCTGCCGGCATTGTCCCGGGCCAGCACATTGGCCACGTCGTTGCAGCTTTTGATGAGGAAGGCATACAGCAGGTGCCTTCGGGTGTAGACTTCACCTGGGCGCAGTCCCAGGCAGGTGGGTTCCACCTTCACATCCGAGGCCATGACCTTGACGGGTTTGTCCAGATTGCCCGCATCCAGTACCACGAGGGCGGTCACCAATTTCTGCGTACTGGCCACGGCGCGGGCGGTTTCCGCATTTTTGGAGGCCAGATGCTTGCCCGTGTGGGCATCGATCAGCAGGTAGGAGGAGGCACGGATGTAGGGCGTGTTGGAGGCCGCCACAAACATCGGCTCACCTTCCACATCCCAGCCGGGGTGATAGGCTGCGGGCTGGGCGATCGGGTAAGCCGTCTGTGAATACCCTCCGTTGCCACTGAAGTCACCGGCAGAACGCACGGGGTTTTGAGGATTCGAACAGGCCGAAAGCAGAGAAACCAGGATCACCGGGGCCGCCAGCCGCAGGAAATGGGTGGGAAAAGAAAACATACTCAAAAAAACGAAGGGGGGACAGGGTTGGCGACGCAAGTTTGGTGCCGTCGTAAAACTCTTCTGCATCTAGGAGGGCGGGCTGGCGGGTGTCAACCTTGACTGCCAGTCCAATGTGGGCTAAAAAACGTGACCATGGGGCACGCATTTCAACAATAAAGCGCGTATCCATGTCACATATTCACTGATGCTTGCGGAAATCTTCTCTCCTGCCGTCTGGCAGATCCTGACCGAGGCCCTCCCGGTTATTATCTCACTGATCATCATCGAAGGCCTCCTGTCTGTGGACAATGCCCTGGCGATTGCAGCCATGGCGGCCCACCTTCCGCATCATCAAAAATTCTGGGCACTGCGGGTGGGCATCATCGGGGCCTATGTTTTCCGTGGCCTGGCCCTGCTTTTCGCCACCTATATCATTCAGAATCCCTGGCTGAAACTGGCGGGTGCAGCTTACCTCATTCACCTCATGGCCCATCACCTGGCCACGGCGCATAAAAATGCTCATGCCGAGCAGAACGGGACGGATACCATCAAGCGCGGCTTCTGGGGAACAGTTGCCTCCATTGAGCTGATGGACCTCAGCCTGGGGGTGGACAATGTCGTCGCCGCCGTGGCGCTCAGCGATGAGCTGTGGGTCGTTTTCACCGGCGTTTTCATTGGCATCCTGGCCCTGCGCTTCGTGGCGGGTTACTGCATCGGGCTGATTGAAAAGTTCCCCATCCTGGAACACACCGCCTTTTTGCTCATTGGCTACGTCGGTCTGATTCTGGTGACGGAGCTCACCTTCCATGTGGACATCACCACGCTCATGAAATTCGTGGGCATCGTGACCATCATTGGCCTGTCTCTGCTGTATTCCAGGAAACCTATGGTGAAGGCCATCCTGAAGCCCATCCTGCAGGTGTTGATGCTGCCAGTGAGGCTTTACGATCTCATCATCGGCAACTTGTTCATGGTGCTGTTCATCCCTTTCAAATCGGCCTCCTCCCTGATCCATCGCATCCTTCCCAAGCCGAAACCGGTGCCTGAGAAGAAGGATGAAGACGAGGAAGATTCTCCCCCGGCTCCTTTGGTCTGAGTCACCCGGCCTCGTAGTCCTGTCATCCGCCTGGATGATGCCACTTTCACCTTGCCTCGCCCGTGCCTCCGCGCTCCGTGTGCGGCATGGCACTGATCATTAACGGCGAAGAAATTGACGACGAAGTCATCGAAGGGGAGTTCCGCAATG
This sequence comes from Verrucomicrobiota bacterium, assembly GCA_040386955.1. Taxonomy (GTDB): domain Bacteria; phylum Verrucomicrobiota; class Verrucomicrobiia; order Verrucomicrobiales; family Verrucomicrobiaceae; genus Prosthecobacter. The sequence continues at coordinate 30,974 of JAZKER010000060.1, read as the reverse complement.
TGAAGGGGCACTATGAGCGCATGCTCCAGGTGGCCTGCTGTGAGCGAGACCAGGAGTTCCGCGGATATGCCAAAGACAACCTCCTCTCCCGCGTGCTGCTGAACCAGGAGTCCGTCAAACGCTTCCCGGAAGTCTCGGATGAGGATGTGACCACACGCCTGCAAAAGCTCATTGATGAGGCTGGCGGCGAAACCCAGTTCTACATGAACATCGGCATGCCCTACAAGGACGAGGCCGTGGTGCGCGAAAACGTCAAAGGTGGCGTGAGGCTGGACAAGATGCTGGGGGACATCTATGGCGCGGATCCAGACTATTCCGAGGAAGAGCTGACCGCCGCCTACGAGAGCAATCTGCCCCTCTACATGACGGAGGAAATCATTCGCGTGGCCCACATCACCAAAAACCTGCAGGGTGCCCAGAGCCGCAACGAAGTCTTCAAGACCATGCGGGAACTGCGTATCCAGTTGCTGGCCGGGGCGGACTTTATGACGCTGGCGGAGGAGCACCGGGCCGATGAACAGCAGCAGATCGACCTGGGCTGGTTCAAGCGCGGGGAATTCATGGAGGAGTTCGAGGTCATCGCCTTCTCCATGAACGATGGGGAAATCAGCCCTGTCTTCACCACCCAGCTCGGTTTTCATCTCTGCACGGTGCTGGGGCGCAAATCACCCGAGGCCATCCCCTTTGCCTCCGTCAAGGAGGCCGTGCGCCAGCGTTTGCTGGAAACCCATAAGGATACCCGGTTCAATGAGTTCATCGCCCAGCTCAAAAGCGAGGCGAAAATCGAAGATACGGACCCGGACGAAGCGGGGGAAAGCGGCGGACACTGAAGAGTCCCTTCGACGCATCCGTCGCTTGCCAGGCCGCTCATTTGACCCGAAAGCCTTAAGCCTGCCCGCATGACCGAACTCCTCGCCTATTACCTGCACGATCTCAGCCCCTACGTCATCCGTTTCACCGACAGTTTTGCCGTGCATTGGTATGGGCTGGCCTACGTGCTTGGGTTTTACCTGGCCTATCGGGTGATGCTGTTTCTGGCCCGGCGGGGGCTTTCTGAGATCAAGCCGGATCAGGTGGCCGATTTCATCACCATGGTGGCCCTGTTCGGCGTCGTTCTGGGCGGTCGTCTGGGTTACATGCTGCTCTATGACTGGGATCGCTTCGTCGAGGCACCCTGGAGCCTTTTCCTGCTGAACCAGGGCGGCATGGCCAGCCATGGCGGCATTGCCGGGGTGGCCCTGTTTCTTCTTTGGTATGCGCGGCGACACAAGATTTCCTGGACTGGGCTGGGGGACACCCTTGTGTGCGGCGCCCCTCTGGGCATCTTTTGCGGACGCATCGCGAACTTCATCAATGGCGAGCTGTTTGGCCGGGTGACCACGGTCCCCTGGGCCATGAAATTCCCCACGGAGCTGCTCCATGAAGACTTCGTGGTGCAGGGCGGCAAGGAGGTGATGTCGCTGCCTCCAGGAATGCAGCACAGCCCGGAGATCATCGCGTTTTTCAAAACGCAGCCGGAGGGTGTGGCCGGGCTGGAGGCCATGCTGCACCCGCGCCATCCGTCGCAGCTTTATGAAGCCCTGGGCGAGGGACTTTTCCTCTCGGCCATCCTGCTGGCCGTGCGCCTGCGTTATCCCCGCCTCCCCCATGGCATTCTTACGGGTCTGTTTTTTATCCTCTACGCCATCGCCCGCATCAGCCTGGAGTTCGTCCGTCAGCCCGATTCTGGTTCTGAGATGATCATGGGGCTCACGCGCGGCCAGTTTTTCTCGGTCTTCATGATTGCCATCGGGGCCGCGTTCATCGCCTACGGCTGCTTCCGGGTAGCCCCCAAAGCGTCCCTGGCGCGCTGAATCTTGGCCTCGCGTGCATTTTCATGCTCCTGCTGGACTGGGGATTGCATCACGCCATGGTAAACGGCCATGTCTTCTGACGTACTCATCACCAAGCGCAAAGAGTTCCTCCCGCTGACGGATGAGCTGGAAACTTATCTGGATGAGTTCGGCCGCCACTACTCGCTGCCTGCCTCCTACAAGGACCTGCTGGGCTTTACGGAAAGCTATCCGCTGGATGACAAAAATGGCAATCCCACGCACTGGTCCAGCGTCCTCTACCCGCGCCAGATGCAGGATGAGCTGTATCCGCGCCTGACCAGCATCTACTCCCTGCTGCGCACGGGGGATCTCCATGCTGTACCGCACCTTTTTGTGGAGCGGGTGGACTACTGTGAGTTTGGCAATTCACGGCCTTTCCGCATCCGGGTGGTCAACCAGTATAACGACAACTATGACCATTTTTATGTGAAGACGGCCGATGCCTCCCGTGTCTATGGCCTGGAGCTGGAACATCTGCTTTCGCCCAACCGCATCAACTACCTGGCGCAGCGCAACACCCTGGTGGAAGAGCACATCGCCGGCGTACCGGGGGATGTCTTCATCCGCGATCATCTGGACCGCCCTGACGTGAACAAGGTGCGTATCGCCAAGGAGTTTGTGAAGTTCAGCGAGCGCTGCTTCCTCCGCCTGCTGGGAGACATGCGCAGCTACAACTATGTCATCGACATCACGCCGGACTTTGAGGACGTGCAGTATCGCGTGCGGGCGATTGACTTTGACCAGCAGAGCTATGAGGGGCGGCGCAGCATCTACCTGCCGCAGTTTTTCAAGGAGAACAATCCCGTCGTGTGGCTGTGCGGCAAGCTGCTGAACCTGCCCACGATGAACCAATATCAGGACGAGGAGCGCAGCCTGATCGCCCGCCGTTACATCAGCGAGCATCAGCGCATCACGGCACTGCTGCAGATCATGAAAAACAATCCGCGCGAGCCGGCGGACAAGGTGGCCCAGCTCGCCAGGGAACTGGGCGAGTATCACAGTACCGATGCCTTTGATACCTGCGAAAGCATGGGCGCCGTGGTGGAGCGGAATCTCGAGGTGACCCTGGGACGGCACCTCGTTTAGACTATCCATCGAGTGGCGGCCTTAAAATGTAGCCTTTTCCAAAAAGGCCCGCTCTTCAGGCAGCATTTTTGCCTGGGCCTCGATGGTCTGCACCACGCTCTTGGCCGCATCGGCGGCGTTCTTGGCATCGCTGCCACGGGCCATGGCGGCCAGGATGGCTTTCTGGCCGGGGGAGAGGCTGCCCACATCCAGATTGCGCAGCAGGGCGGTGGCCGATTCCACATCCTTCATCCGCCAGTGCGCCAGTGCCACCAGCAGACGGCGCAGGTGGTCTTCGGGACGTTGCTGCAGCAGCTTTTGAGTTTCATTCAGGGTGAGTTCCAGCTGCCGTCCGGTGAGGAGGTTCACGTAGAGGAAGCGCTCGACGTAAACAGGGTCATCCGGCCAGCGACGCGCAGCCTCAGTCGCGGCGGCCAGCAGGCCTTCGGTATTGCCATTGGCCTCGGAGGCGCGTAGCAGCCCCTGGTAACCCAGGCGGTCGGTCCGGGGATTCAAGGCGGCGCTTTTATAGGCGCTCTCGGCGATGTCTGAGTAGCCTCGGGCCTCAGCATACTCGGCGATTTTCATGGAAATTTCGCCACGCCGTTCGAAGTCGGCCGCATTCCTCGCGGCGGTGAGGGCTCGGCGAACTTCATCGGTGGGCTTCCGCATCACAAAGGCGAGGTGAGCGCGGTAAAAAGCGCTCACGCTTTGGTTCAGGATGGCCTCCACCTTGGGATCCTTCACCAGGCGCTCCAGGTCATTGAAACGTTGCAGCATGGTCAGGGCCGTCAGATAGTTTTCCAGCAGTGGCTGGTAGGCCTTGGCATCCTCTTCGTTGACCAGGGCCAGCACCTGCAGGAATTCCTTTTGCTCCACCAGCCAGCGCACCATGGGCACGAGGTCTTCACGGGTTTTGCCACGGGCGAGGTCAATGGCCTCCTGGACCAGCTGCACCTTTTTGGCTGGGTTCATCTGCAGTTTGCGTTTCAGGGCCGCCACCTGGTGCCAGCCTGTGGACTTGGGGTGGCTGCGCAGTTTTTCGATCAGACGGGCGGCCTCCTCTGGCGGCAGGACTTCGAAGCTGTCGAGAAACTCCAGCGCGGCCAGACCATCGGCATCCTCCCGCTCTGCCACCGTCCAGGCCCGGCGCATGCCCTCGGCACGTTCGCCAGGATTGGCAGATTCCGTCTGCAGCCTGGCCACACGCAGGCTGTGCGCGGTGTCTTCAGGATGCTTGTCCGCATACGTTTTCAGGGTCTTGAGTAAGACAGAACTTTGCTGGCTGCTGCTCCAGACCTGCTCGGCAAGTTTCATCGACATGGAATCCGTGGGTGCAAGGGCCAGCACCTCCTCCAGCAGCGTGGCGGCCTCTTTCCCGCGATTCAGATTCAGCAGGGCCTTCACGCGAGTCTGCTTGTCTTTCAACTCGGTGGCTCCCTTGGATTCCAATCGGTCGAGGAAAAACAGGGCCTCAGGCCGTTTCATGGCAGTGAGGTACTCGGTGTTTAGGCGGATGGCATTGACGTTGTCCGGCGCCACCTTGTAGGCTTCCTGGGCTTTGAACACCGCATTCACGATCTGTCCGTCTTCGGCCAGCTGGCGGGATTCGTTCACCATTTTTTCTGCCTGCCAGTCCTGGTAGCTGTCCTGGATCGGCTTGGCATAGTAGATGCCCAGACCCATCAGAGTCAGACAGAAGGTCCCCACACCGATCCTGGCTGCCCAGCGGGCGGTCTTGGACTGGCGGTCCCGGTGAGCCTGGGTGGGTGGCACCATCCAGTGCCAGACGGCCACGAAGGGGCGGAAGAGGATGAAAGGCTTCGGCTGTCCGTTTTGATTCGGATCAATCGTCTGGTTGGTGAGCACTGCGGAAAAGGAGGGGGCGGTTGGGGGAGTGTACCAAGATAACGAACGCTGCCCGCCTCGTCACGGTTAAATTTCCTCTTTGAGAAACCGCCCCGTGGCGCTGTCGGCCACTGCGGCCACCTGTTCCGGGGTGCCCACGGCCACAATGCTGCCGCCCTGGTTGCCTCCGCCGGGTCCCAGGTCCACGATCCAGTCCGCACAGCGGATCACATCCAGATGATGTTCGATGACGATGACCGTATTGCCCGCATCCCGCAGGCGGAACAGCACCTGGAGCAGCGTCTGAATGTCCGCAAAATGCAGGCCGGTGGTCGGCTCATCCAAGACATAGAGCGTGTTGCCTGTGGCCCGGCGGGCCAGTTCAGCGGAAAGCTTGATGCGCTGTGCCTCCCCTCCCGAGAGGGTGTTGCCAGCCTGCCCCAGACGGACGTAACCGAGGCCGCACTCCTCCAGTGTACGCAGTTTTTCAGCGATGGCGCTGGCCTTGCCAAAAAAGCGCGAGGCCTCGCTGACGGTCATCTCCAGCACCTCGGCGATGTTGCGCCCCTTGAAGGTGATCTCCAGCGTCTCGGCATTGTAGCGTTTGCCGTGGCAGTGGTCGCAGGTCACGTACACATCCGCCAGGAAATGCATGTCTATTTTGATCTGGCCATCCCCCTGGCATTTTTCACAGCGGCCCCCGGCCACATTGAAACTGAAACGGCCGGCCTCATACCCGCGCACGCGAGCCAGAGGCAGATTGGAAAACAGCTCACGGATGGGGCCAAAGGCACCCGTGTAGGTGGCCGGGTTGCTGCGCGGGCTGCGGCCGATGGGGGACTGGTCGATGACCACCACCTTGTCAAAAGCCTCGATCCCGGTGATGCCTTCATGCCTGCCGGGCTCATCCTTGGCATGGTAAAAATGCCGCTGCAGGGCGCGCATGAGGATGCGATTGATCAAGGTGGACTTGCCACTTCCGGAAGGGCCCGTCACAGCCGTCAGGCAGCCGACCGGAAAGGAGGCGGTGACATGCTTGAGGTTATGCTCCGTGGCATCATGGATGGTGAGCCAGTCAGCCACCATGGGGCCGGCACTCAGGGCAAAGGCCTCGGCACGCGCCTTCTTTTTGGCCTGCGAGCTGAAGATGGAAGCCTCCGCCCTGGGCGCTGCCCGGGTGCTGCCCAGCGGGCCTTTCGGGGACACTCTGCCGGAGGGAGGGGTGATGCGAAGCTGCTCACTGAGATAGGCCCCGGTGAGGCTGGCCTTGGTGGCCATGACTTCAGCGGGCGTACCCTGGGCGATGAGCTGCCCCCCGTGAACCCCGGCTGCAGGCCCCATCTCGATGACATGGTCGGCGGCACGCATCATGGCCTCGTCATGCTCCACGACCAGCACGGTATTGCCCAGATCCCGCAGGCGCAGCAGCGTGCGGATGAGACGCTCCGTATCGGCCGGATGCAGGCCGATGCTCGGCTCATCCAGCACATAAAGGACTCCGGCCAAACCTGCGCCGATCTGCGTGGCCAGCCGGATCCGCTGCATCTCCCCGCCGGACAGCGTGCCGCTTTCGCGGTTCAGCGCCAGATAGCCCAAACCCACCTGCTCGAGAAAGTCGAGCCGCTTGAGAATCTCCTTCTGCAACTCCTCCACGTAACTGCGCTGGTGCTCGGTCAGCGTCAAGGCCTGGACCCAGCCAAGCGCATCCCGGATGGGAAGCGAACACAGTTCATGGATGTTGAGCGAACTGCCCTCCGTTTGAGCATCTTTGGTTAGGTTGTCCCCTGCGGCGAATCCGGAACCCAGCACCACGGCCAGACTTTCCCGCCGCAGCCGTTTGCCCGCACAGGCCGGGCAGGGCAGGGGATTCATGTAGCGGGTGAGCTGGGTGCGCAGCGCGTCGCTCTCAGCATTGGCATGCAGCCGTTCGGCCTCCTTCAGCAGTCCCTCATAGGGTTTGGCCAGGCTGCGCTTGTTGGCTCCTGTGGCCCAGCCCGTGGCAATGGCCTGATCTCCCGTACCATGAAAAAGAGCCTCTTTGAAGGCTTGCGGCAGTCCTCTGAAAGGAGCCTCCACGGAGACGCCCATGTGCTTGGCCAGCGCCTCGACCCCGCGCTGGTGAAGGGCCTTCAGCTTGGGGTTTCGCGACCACCAGGTTTTCACCGCGCCGTCTTTGATGGAAAGCTCCGGCTCTGGTACGATCAGCCCCGGATCAGGGGCCATCAGCGTACCCACCCCCTCGCAGGTCGGGCAGGCCCCGATGTGGGTATTGAAGGAGAAGTGCTGCGGCGTCAGCTTTTCGATGACGTAACCCGTGCGCGGATTCGCATAGGCGGTGGTGAAACTGAGGATCTCTTCGGGTGAAGCGCTGGTGCGTTCCCCTCCGCCCACCAGAAACTGTACCTCGTTTTCATTCCAGCGCAGGGCGGCCTCGATGCTCTCCATGAGCCGTGCCTTCACGCCTTCACGGATGACCAGGCGATCCACCACAATTTCGACTCGATGTTCCTCGCGCAGGCTGGGTTTCAGCTCTTCCTCCAGCTCCACGATCTCGCCATCCAGGCGCACGCGAACGAACCCCTGGCGGCGGAGCTTTTCAAACAGCGCCCGCAGGGTGGCCCCATCCGAAGGAGCCTGCGGAGACAGGACAACCACCCGGGTGCCTTCCCCCAGTTGCAGCAAGCGCTCGCCAATCTCCGCCGGTGTATTTTTGATCAGCCGTTCCCCGGTTTCCGGATCATGCGGCTCCCCGGTCACGGCATAAAGGACGCGGAGGTAATCGTAGATCTCCGTCACCGTGGCGATGGTGCTGCGCGGATTCGGCGCGCTGTGCACCTGCTCAATGGCCACCGCCGGAGACAGCCCCTCGATGAAGTCCACGTCCGGCTTTTCCAACTGGTCCAAAAACTGCCGGGCATACGCCGAAAGGCTCTGCACATAGCGCCGCTGGCCCTCGGCATACAGGGTGTCAAAGGCCAGGGACGACTTGCCGCTGCCGCTGACGCCCGTGAGCACGACAAGCTTATGCCGTGGAATGTCCACATCCACGTTTTTCAGATTGTGCTGCCGGGCACCCCGCACCCGGATAAAGTCCTGCGCCATACCCTATGATAAACGAGTGGGCCGGGACGTGCGCAAGTGGAGTTGTTAGTGTGAACGAGGCTGTCCCACAGGGAGTGAGATCATTGGCCGCCAAATTTACAGCTTCGATGAATAATCCGCCGCCGATTCGCTAGCCGACCACAATCCCAATTCACTGCAAAGGAGTGCAAGCTCCTTGAGGTTCGCGGTAGGCTGGTGTCCATCTAAAGGAACAGGAGCGACCGTAATCATTCGGCATTCAAAACAAATTTCGATTGCCTGGGAAACGGAGCCGTCAGGTGCGTAGAAGACAAAAAGATGGTGAGGCTGATAGCAAGCCCCCATCCCCGTATGGCCCTCTGAGTTGAACGTCGCCTTCAGCAGTCGGTTTGCCTGCTGTGCCGTGAGATCCTTCGAAGCACGGGCCAATTCAACCAGCTTTGTGTGATGCAGCCGGTATTGATCGCTCTCAGGTTCGTGATAGAGCAGGTCTGCACTGTAGCTTCCGTCTGGTATGTCGTAGCGATAGCCCACGACGCGAGCCCATCCCTCTGGCGGCCAGCCAGCCCTGAGTAAGGGGGTGAATTCCTCCGGATGGGTTGCGGGCGAGCGAGGTGCCTCAATCGCCGACTTCGAGCAACTGGTGAACAAAGCCACGATAACAATGAGGATGAACTTCATGAGTTAGCTTGATGTTAAACTGTCTTATTCAAGAACACCATGAAGTGATGTAACCACCTGCGTTCTTTAAACAGCAAGCAGTTAGAACGTGCAGGCAGGAGTGCCCGCATCACTTGTCCCGGCTACGGCGCGTCAATATGCCGTGCTAGATACGCTTGGCAGTTTTCTTCGCCCATGTATTTGGCCAGCAGCTTCGGATCAGTCTCGGTGAGGTCCACGAGGATGAGGCCGTCGATGACGGAGGAGAAATCCTTGTCCACATTGAAGCTGAGGATGGTGCCACTAAGCCGCAGGTAATGCTTTAGCAGGATGGGGATGCCTTTGCCGTCGGTCTCGACGCTGGAGATGAGGGCGGAACAGTCGTCCACATCCTGGAGATTGGCGCTGATGAACTCGCGCATCAGGCGGCGGTTGCGCAGGTAGCGGAAGGGATTGCGCGGTTTGACAAAGCTGGCGAGGTCCTCATGAAGGCAGTTGCCCTGGAGGAATTCGACCATCATTTTTCGGCTGAGGCTGTCGTAGTCCTTGCTGATGCTGACTGGGCCGAAGAGCTTCTTGTAACCAGGGTTGCGCACCATCCAGTGGGCGATGCCTTTCCAAAGCAGGGGCAGGGAAGAGAGGTTCCGCTGATACTCCTTGGTGATGAAACTGCGGCCCATCTCCACCGCGCTTTCGAGGTGCGCGAGGAAGGGTTTTTCAAACTTGAACAGGGTACTCGTGTAGAGACCCTTGGGACCGTATTCGCGCAGGATGATGTCCGCACGACCCAGGCGGTAGGCCCCGGCGATCTGCTGCTTTTCCTCATCCCAGATGAAGAGGTGCTGATAGTAGCGGTCGTAGCGGTCCAGGTCGATTTCATTGCCTGTGCCTTCCCCGACGCTACGGAAGGTCACTTCGCGCAGACGGCCGATCTCCTGGAGTGTATCAGGAATCTCGTGCGAATGGGCGGTGTAAACGCTCAGGTTGCCCTGCCCGGTCAGCCTGCCACCGCGCTCAGCCAGGGCCTGCACTTCATTGAGGATGCGAATCCGGTGTTCGGCTGCGAGAGCCACTTCGCGGGAAGGTTCGGTCACGGGCGAGGCTGACTCGGTCTGCGGCGGGGCCTTGCGGCGGTTGGCCAGGACAAAGGTGTGGATGCGCAGGTATTTTGTCAGCGCCTCGTCATCCTCAAACTTGCGCAGCTTGGAAAAGGTAATCGGCGTGCCCACCCGCATCTCCACCTGGCTGTCGCGTTTGTTGCAGAATTCGCGCAGCAGCAGGCCGGTGCGCAGCCGTGGATGAATCAGACCGGCGGCGTGGAAAAGAGTGCTGTTGCTGCCTGGGAAAAAGACCGGCAGCACCGTGGCCTGGGTGCGTCGCACCAGGGAGCCGACATGGGAACTCCAGACGGGTTCCTCGATGCCTGCACCGGGTTTATAACCCGAAACCTCACCTGCCGGGAAGATGACGAGGGTGCCGCCTGCCTTCAGATGCTTCAGCGCCTCCTTCATGGCCCCCACATTGCTGCGTGCGGCGGCTTCGCCTCCGAAGGGATTGACGGCGATGATGTGCGGGCGCAGGGCCGGAAAGGCAGCCAGCATGGAGTTTGTCATCACTTTCACATTTTCCCGCTGCCCGGCGGCGTAGTGGGACAGGATGACTGGATCCAGAATGCCGTACGGATGATTGGCAATGATGATGAGTGGCCCGCTTTTCGGAAATTCGAAATCCGCTCCGGACTCCACCTCATAGGTGGCCTTCATCGTCTTCAGGACGGAGTCGAACCAAGTGAGGCAGGTTTGCCCGTCGGGATGATTTTTTTGCAGGTCACAGGCCCCATTGTAGATCTCATCCAGACCTCGCAGCCCCAGGCTCCGGTCGAGCACGGGCCCGAGGATCTGATAAGCGCCTCGCTGAAGGGGCGTGCGCAGGTAGTTGCGGAGGTCGAGGATCATGGGGGGATTGACAGCAAGCTTGCGGGCTATTTTAAAGCCGCAAGCTGACAAAGCGTGCCTTTCTTGTCACGAAGGCCGCTTAGGCCAGGGCCTCCTGGATCCGCAGTTTCCAGTCTGCCGCCACGGTGGCAAAGCCGCTGCGCTCTTCCTGATGATACATGATGCCGCGTGACACGTTCACCAGCACAGGGGCCTTGCGACCACTGCCTTTGAGCGACGAAAGATCGCCGCCCTGGGCACCGAGACCAGGAATGAGGAGGGGAACATCCGGTGTGCGATGGAGCACATCTTCCGCCGCATTGGTCAGGCCGATCACCAGCCCCACCTGCTTGCTGGCCTGGGTCATATCTGCCACCAGTTCGAAGACCTTGCGGTTTCCGGTCGGCTGCAGTTCCACATCAACGGCCCCAGGATTGGACGTCACACCCAGGAGATAGATGCCCTTGTCCGGGTATTTCAGGAAAGGTTCCAGAGTGTCTTTACCCATGTAAGCATTCAGGGTCACGGCATCCACACCGTAGGAGTCATAGGCCGATTTGGCATAGTAGCCCTGGGTTTCACCAATATCCCCACGCTTCACATCGAAAATGATGGGGATGTCCTTGGGAATCTCTTTGAGGACCTGCGATAAAATACGCATGCCTTTCCAGCCCATTGCCTCGTAGTAAGCTGAGTTGGGTTTAAAGGCGGCTGCGTGGGGGGCGGTTTCCTCAATTACCTTGATAATGAACCGCTTGGTGGTCTCATCGGCCTGATCCATCCGCACGTCCAGCCCTACGCAAAGGTTTGAGCCAGTCGTCGCAATCCGTTTTTCCAGTTTCTCTCTGAAGGTCATGTCTCCCTATCATGGAAAGGGTAAGTGATTTTGGCAAATGGTTGCAGCCGTGATTTCTTCGCGCTAGTTGCGTCATGAGTTCACCCCTCGTCGGCATCATCATGGGCTCCAGTTCTGACTGGCCCACCCTGGAAAACGCAGCCCGCGTGCTGAAGGATTTTGGCGTCCCCTTTGAAAAGAAGGTGGTCAGTGCCCATCGCACCCCGCAGCTGCTTTATGATTATGCCACCACGGCCCAGTCTCGCGGGCTCAAGTGCATCATCGCGGGTGCCGGGGGGGCCGCCCACCTGCCAGGCATGACGGCCAGCATGACCACCCTGCCGGTGCTCGGCGTGCCGGTGCAGAGCAAAGCCCTCAGCGGGGTGGACAGCCTCTACTCCATCGTGCAGATGCCCGGCGGCATTCCGGTGGCCACCTTTGCCATCGGCAATGCAGGAGCGCTGAATGCCGGACTGTTCGCGGTCTCCATGCTCGCCAATGAGCAGCCGGAGCTGGCTGAAAAACTGAAAGCTTTCCGCGAAAAGCAAACTGCCAAAGTCTTGGAAAGCCAGGCTGAAATCGAAAAGGAATAAGCCCCCACCACCCTCCTTCCTTGTCTTTGCTGATCCTCCCCCGTTCGTTCCCTGTTTCATTGCCCCCGATGCTCTCCACGCCCCTCCTCCCTCCCTCCACCATCGGCATCCTGGGTGGTGGTCAGCTAGGCCGCATGCTCGCCATGGAGGCGCGCCGCAGCGGCTACCGCGTGGCGATTTTTACCGATGAACCCACGGGATGCCCGGCGGGGCAGGTGGCCGACCTGGAGATCAATGCGGCGTATGATGACAAAGCGGCGCTGGACCGCTTCCTGGCCCAGGTGGACGTGGTCACAGCTGAGTTTGAAAACATCCCTGACGCCTGCCTCCAGGCCGTCGAGGCCGTGAAACCCCTGCGCCCTGGCCGCAAAGCCATCTACACCACCCAGCACCGAGAGCGCGAAAAGCTGTTCCTGCGCGAAAAGGGCATTGCGTGTGCCGAATTCCGGATCGTCGAAAACCTGACCCAGTTGGAAACAGCGGTGGCCGAGCTGGGCCGTCCCTGCGTCATCAAGACGGCTGCTTTTGGCTACGACGGCAAAGGCCAGGCCAAGGTGAATGCGGACACCGATCTGGCCGAAGCATGGAAGCCATTTGAAGGACACCATGCCGTGGTGGAACAGTGGGTGCCGTTTGTCTGCGAAGTCTCCGTCGTCGGTGCCCGTAGCGTGGATGGCCGCATGGCCACCCACGGAGTGGTGGAAAACCAACACGCCCATCACATTCTGGATGTCACCCTGGCCCCGGCACGGGTGGAGCCCGCCATTGTCGAGCAGGCCCTGGAACTTTGGGAAGCCGTGGCCGAGGGGCTGGACTACGTGGGCACCATGGCGGTCGAACTTTTTGTGACCGCGGAGGGCCGGGTGATGGTCAATGAAATCGCCCCACGTCCGCACAACAGCGGCCATTACACGATTGATGCCTGCGTGACCAATCAGTTCCAGCAGCAGCTCCGTGCCATCTGTGGCCTGTCATTGGGGGATCCCTCCCAGCATACGCCTGCCGTGATGGTGAACCTTCTCGGTGATGTCTGGCCCTCTGAACTGGTGCATCCCGACTGGTCTCCGGTGCTGAACCATCCCCGGGCCAAGCTGCATCTGTATGGCAAAGCCAGCGCCCGAGCCAAGCGCAAGATGGGGCACTACACCGTCCTCGGCGAGACGCTGGATGAAGCCCTGGATTCAGTGACGCAGATCCGTTCGGTGTTGTAACCGGACGGTCGCGGATCAAACCAGACGCATCGGCACGCCCTGGCTACTCAGGAATTGCTTCACATCGCCCACGGTGTATTCGCCAAAGTGGAAGATGCTGGCGGCCAGCACGGCATCCGCCTTGCCACCGCTGAGGACATCGGCCATGTGCTGCATGTTGCCCGCACCGCCGCTGGCGATGACAGGAATGGTTACCGCCTCGCTCACTGCGCGAGTCAGGGCGATGTCGTAGCCTGCCTTGGTGCCATCGGAGTCCATGCTGGTGAGCAGGATTTCCCCCGCTCCACGACGGCAGACTTCAGCAGCCCATTCCACCGCATCGAGCTCCGTCGGTGTCCGTCCCCCGTGGGTGTAAACCGTCCATGAGCCGCGCTCGTTGCGTTTGGCATCAATCGCCACCACCAGGCACTGGCAGCCAAAGGCTTCGGCTGCAGCGTCAATGACATCAGGAGTGGTCACGGCAGAGGTGTTGATGCCGACCTTGTCCGCGCCAGCCAGAAGCATTTCGCGCATGTCCCCCACGGTGCGGATGCCGCCGCCGACGGTCAGGGGCATGAAGCAGGATTCCGCCGTACGGGCGACCACGTCCACCATGGTCTTTCGTTTTTCATGGCTGGCGGTGATGTCCAAAAACACCAGCTCATCCGCGCCTTGGGCATTGTAGATCTTCGCGCATTCCACCGGATCACCCGCGTCCCGCAGTTGCAGGAACTGCGTGCCTTTGACCACACGGCCTTCTTTGACGTCGAGACAGGGAATGATGCGCTTGGTGAGCATGGGGAAGATGAGATTAAGGGCAGCAGGGGGAGAGTCAAGGGCTGGCAGGCCCGAGGCAGCACCGTACAAATGCGCAAGGGGGCTTTTCAGGAGGACGTTTTGCCATTAGCCTTGGACGCCTTAAAGCCCTCGATCAGATCGCCAAGCAGCCCCATGTCCACCCCGCTCCCGCCCGATGCCCTCAGCGAGGCCTTCTTCCAGTTCATGGAAGTGGAGCGGCGATCCTCCCCACGCACGCTGGAAAACTATGCGCATGCGCTCAAAAGCTTCCGCGAAGGCCAGAAAAACTTCACTTCCTGGGAAGCTCTGACCTCTGATGATTTTCGCCGCTATCTCTTCGACCAAATGAAGCGCGAGATGAGCCGGGCCACCATCCGCCTCCACTTTTCCGCCCTGCGTTCCTTTTTCAAATGGCTGACCCGCCGCCAGGGCTGGAAGACGAATCCGCTGCTGGATGTTCAACTGCCCAAACAGGAGAAAAAGCTGCCCGTCGTGCTGACCCTCACGCAGGTCACCGACATGCTGGATCTGCCCATGAAGCTGGAAAAGGAGCGCGCCGCCCCGGCCTGGGCGCAGGAGCGTGATGCGGCCATTCTGGAACTCTTTTACAGCACCGGCATGCGCCTGAGCGAGCTCGCCGGGCTGAATGTGGAGGATGTGGACTCCTACAGCGATACGGTGCGTGTCTTTGGCAAGGGCAGCAAAGAGCGCCTGCTGCCCATCGGCACTCCGGCGATGGAGGCCATCCAGCGTTACCGGCTGAAGGCCGGGGTGCATAGCGGCCCGCTTTTTCTCAGCAAGCTGCGCAAGCGCATCACCAACCAGGCCATTGGCGATGTGGTGGAGAAGTACTGGAAAAAATCCGGCCTGCCCGTGCATGTCACTCCACACAAGCTGCGCCACAGCTTTGCCACCCATTTGCTGAATAATGGGGCCGATCTGCGCAGCGTGCAGGAACTGCTGGGCCATGCCAGCCTCAGCACCACCCAGATCTACACCCATGTCTCCACGCAACGGATGAAGGAAGTGTATGATGCTGCGCATCCCCGCGCCTGACTTCGCCGCAGGCCGAAAAAGATGCCTTGGCACTTGCCGCGCTCGCGGCGCTGGCGTTTGGTTTGTCCAAGCATGGATTTGGCCGTCTCCGACCTCCGTTTTCACTACCCCGGCAGCGCCTTTGGCCTGGCGGTGAAAACGCTGACGGTCAAGGCCGGGGAGCCTCTGGCCATCCTGGGCCCCAGCGGTGGGGGCAAAACCACTCTGCTGCGGCTGATGACCGGCCTGCTGGCCCCTGACTCTGGCACGGTGACCTGCGGCAGCACCCTGCTGTCATCCCTTTCAGCCGAGGACCGTCGCCAGTTTCGCCTGCAAAACATCGGTCTCATTTTCCAGGACTTCGCCCTGCTGGATTACCTGACCGTTGAGGAAAACATCCTGCTGCCGATGCGCTTTCATCCAGGCGCGAATGAAGGAGGAAAAACAGGGGCGCAGACTGCTCGTGAACTGTCCGACCGTCTCGAAATCTCCGCACACTGGCAGCGGCGCACGAGCCTTTTGTCCCAAGGGGAAAGGCAGCGCGTGGCCATTGCCCGTGCCCTGGCCCATCGGCCCAAGTTTGTCTTTGCGGATGAACCGACTGCCTCCCTGGATGCAGGGCGTCGCGGCCTAGTCATGGATCTGCTGCTGGACTATACCCGCGAGACTCAGGCCTGCCTCGTCATGGTCACCCATGACACGGAGCTGATGCCGCTGTTCCCCCAGCAACTGCGTGTGGAGGATCTCACGGCATGATTTCGGCCTGCCTCCATCTGGCCTGGCGCTACGTGGCGCGTCATCGCTTGCAGACGCTTCTGCTGGCTGCCGTTCTGGGACTCGTGCTGGCCTTGCCGCTTTCCATTCGGGTCATCGTCAGTGCTGCCGAATCCGCCATGCGGGCGCGGGCTGCGTCCACTCCGCAGGTGATTGGGGCCCGTGGCAGTGCTCTGGAGCTTTTGCTGACGGCCCTCTATTTCAAACGGCAGCCTTTGCCGATGATCTCGGTCAAGGTACTGGAGGAAGTACGGGTGGCCAAACTTGGCGCCGCCATTCCTCTCTACACCCGCTTTCATGCGCAAGAAGCTCCCATCGTGGGCACCCAATTGGAGTATTTCACTTTCCGAAAACTCACGCTCAGCCAGGGCCGGATGTTTGCTCGCCTGGGCGATTGCATCATCGGCGCGGGCTTGGCCAAAAAACAGGGGCTGGCGGTGGGGGGGCATGTCTTTTCCTCGCAGGAACAGGTCTTTGACTTGGCCGGCATTTACCCGCTGAAAATGCGCATCACGGGCATTTTGGCCCCCAATGGCACCTCGGATGATGAGGCTATCTTTGCCGATCTCAAGACCACCTGGCTCATCGAAGGGCTGGCCCACGGCCACGACGATCTCGTCACCGAGGATGCCATTTTGACCCAGGAAGAAGGCAATGTCGTCGGCAACGCGAGCGTGCGCATGTTCAATCAGGTCACGGAAAAGAATCTGAGCAGCTTCCACTTTCATGGGGACCTCAGCGCTTACCCGATCAGCGCCATCCTCATGAAACCTGCCGATGCCAAGGCCGAGGCATTGCTGGCGGGGCGTTACCTGAAGAGTGACAACCCGGCCCAGATCATCCGCCCGCTGGACGAATTTGAGGCTCTCATGAGCACCCTGTTTCAGATCGAGACTCTGGCGCTGGTGATCCTGGCGCTGCTGGCGGCGGCGGCGCTCAGTGTCGCGGCCCTGGTCTTTGCCCTGACCTTCCGTCTGCGGAAACGCGAATTCACCACCCTGGATGATCTGGGCATCTCCCGCCGTGCCCTGGCGCTCACCAAGCTCATGGAGGTGGCGCTGGTCACGGTTCTCGGCCTTGCCGTTGCTGGCGGGCTGACTACCCTGGTCTGGCTGAATGCCGATGTCGGTGTGGGGCTGCTTTTGAGGCTGTAGCCAAGGACTGCTGTGACAAAGATACGCTGCAGCCCATTTCTATGACTTGCCCCGGCGCGAGTCCCGCGTTGAATGGGCCGACTCTCCGACTCCTTTCCCGACCCGATGCACATCGCCGACATTCTTGCCGCCCAGCGCCCCACGCTTTCCTTTGAGTTTTTCCCTCCCAAGACGGCGGAGACTTCGGAGGCTCTTTACCAGACCATCGGTGAACTGGAGGCCTACAAACCCTCCTTTGTCAGTGTGACCTACGGTGCCGGTGGCTCGACCCGGGAACTGACGCATGACCTGGTGGTGCGCATCAAAAAGACCACCACGCTGGATCCCGTGCCGCATCTCACCTGCGTCTGCCACAGCGAGGCCGATATCGCCGCCATCCTGGAGCGCTATGCGGAAGCCGGTGTCAGCAACATCCTGGCCCTGGGCGGTGATCCGCCAAAAAATCTGGACGGCTATGACCGCAAGAAGGATGCGTTCCAGCAGGCGGCGGATCTGGTGCGCTTCATCAAGAAATTCAACGACAGCGGTGCACACCCCGACAAGCGCGGCTTTGGCATCGGTGTGGCCGCTTTCCCAGAGGGCCATCCCACCACGCCTAACCGGGTGTTGGAAATGGAACATCTGAAGGCCAAGGTGGATGCCGGGGCCGACTACATCTGCACCCAGCTTTTCTTCGACAACCACGACTTCCTCGATTTCCGCGACCGTTGCCGTCTTTCCGGCATCAACATCCCGATCATCGCGGGCATCATGCCGATCACGAGCGCCAGCGGCATGCGCCGGATGGCGGAACTGGCTGCCGGGGCCCGTTACCCGGCGAAGCTGCTGCGCGCCATCCAGCGCTGCGGCGGGGACGAAGAGGCCGTGCAGCGTGTGGGGGTGCATTACGCCACCGAGCAATGCCGTGACCTTCTGGAAAATGGGGTGGATGGCATCCACTTCTATACTCTGAACAAATCCCAGGCTACGCGTGAGATCTACGCCAGCCTGGGCATCCGCGATTCTGCTGCCGTACGCCCCGCATGAGCGAAACCCCACCACTGATCGTCGCCATCGAGGGTGGCGGCACCAAGTTTGTCTGCGGCATCGGCACCGATCCGCACAACATTCTAGATACAGCGCGGATTGACACCACCACGCCGCATGACACGCTGGAAAATGTCAGCCACTGGATATCCAAGATGAAGGTGGCCCATGGTCCCATTGCGGCCATCGGCATTGGCACGTTCGGACCGGTGGACCTGAACCGCGACAGTGAGACCTACGGCTACATCACCACCACGCCCAAGCCGCACTGGCAGCAGACGGATGTGGTGAGCTTTTTTAAACATCGCTTCAAGGTGCCGGTCGGTTTTGACACGGATGTGAATGCGGCTGTACTTGCTGAGTACCTCTGGGGTGCAGGGCAGGGGATGGACCCACTCATCTACATCACCGTCGGCACTGGTGTGGGCGGCGGGGTGCTGGTAAACGGCCAGCTTTTGCATGGCCTGCTGCATCCGGAGATCGGCCACCTCATCGTACCGCCACCGCACAACAGCCAGGCCATCCAAAGGGAGGGGCAGTGCCCTTTCCACCGGAGCTGCGTCGAAGGTTATGTTTGCGGCCCTTCCATCGCCAAACGCTGGGGGGTGAAGGCGGATGCACTGCCGCCGGACCATCCTGCCTGGGAGGAAGTGGCCGACGTCATGGGTTATGCGCTGATGAACCTCACGCTCACCCTGGCACCCAAACGTATCATTCTGGGCGGCGGCGTCATGGAGCAGCCTCACCTCATCCCGCTCATCCAGGGCAAGCTGATGCAGCACATGAACGGCTATCTTTCGGTGCCGCAGCTGAGTCATGACATTGAGCAGTTTGTGGTTAGGCCCGGCCTGGGCGGGCGTTCTGGCCTGCTAGGTTCCATGGCTTTGGGCCGCATGGCCCTGGCCAACAAAGCACCTTGATACCCCTCAGCCCTGGCACAGCCCGCTGCGCCGACGGCGAAGCGCGAGAGCGGCGACGGACACCAGCATCAGCAGGGCCCGCGAGGGTTCTGGAACAAGACTGATGCTGAGGATGCCGGTGGTGAACAGATCGTCCGTGTTCCATATCAGGCCTGCGGGCAGGGTGGGCAGGTCGAACTGCGTGACATTCCCTGCCACAGGCTCAGTCAGGCCCGACCAGTCAAACAGCCGCCACCTGTCAGCGGCCGCCCAGGCGGTCATCCCTGTGGGGTTGGACACTTTCACGATGGTATCGGAATCCATGCTCAGAATCCCGAGGATCACAGCCAGGTCTGCCGAAGTGGAGAGACTGGTGTTGTCGCCCTGGCCAGCACCGGAAAAGAGATCAAAGGCAAAGGTGGATCCGCCCATCATGACCATGAGTCCGTCACCAGACAGATGAATCGTGAGCTTACCAGCACCCACAGCGGGCAGGCCTGGAAGCTCCGTGCCGACCTGCAAGGTTCCACCTGCGAAGGTGACGATCTCATTCATGGCGGGTGCAATGCGGCCGCTGCCGCCCAGCACCGCGCCCGCGCTGACATTGACGGGGCCTGTGCCAGTGCCGGAACCTGTGGCATTAGTCACCAGGAGCGTGCCGTTTTCGACCCAGGTGCCCCCACTGTGTGTGCTGCCGCCAGTGATGATCCAGGAGCCCGTGCCCGTCTTTTCAATTTTGCTGGTGATGCTGCTGCTGACATTGGGGAAACTGACGATTTCATTGGCCCCTGCATTGGTTCCTGAAAGACGCAGCACACGCTGCACGGTATTGGTGCCTGTGGCGGTGAATGGGGCGGTGAACTTGACCGTGCCAGCACCCGTATTTTCCAAGACGGCCACGACGGAAACGACATCTCCGGGAATGTCGGTATTGCTGACATTCAGAGGCCGGTTGGTCACAGAATCGGTGGAGCCGGTGTAGCGCAAGGTGGCCACGGCATTGAAGTTTTGCGAACTGGTGGTCGCTGTCGCCATGTCAATGATGTGGGTGGTGCTGTTGAAGTCCCCGGTGCCCAGCGAGCTGGGGAGTCCCCGGTCTGCCAGCTTGGTGACCTCGATGGTGTTTTGCAGCAGGGTGGTCTTGCCGCGATAAGTATTCGCGGGACCCAGTTGCAGCGTGCCCAGGGAAATGGTGAGGTTCAGGTTGTTTTCGTTGGTTCCCGTGCCCCCGATGAAGGCGCTGCGAAAATCAAAGGTGCCGCTGAGGTAATGAAGGAAAGTGGAGAGGTTGGCGGTGCCGCCCACCAGCGCATTGGCCGTGCCGGTGCCCTCCGTTCGCAGGCCGCCATATTGTGTCACGGCATGTCCGGTAGTGGCGCTGCCCAGGATCATCTTGCCACTGGTGCTGCCGCTGCCGAAGATGAACGGGGTGCTGGCATACAGGTAGTAGCTGATGGCGGTGGCCGTATTTTTTACGAGCTGAAGCGTGCCATTCTGGATCCTGGTGGCTCCGGTATAATCTCCCGCCGCATACGCGGAGTCATATTCCAAGATCAAGGTGCCGGGCCCTGCCTTGGTCAGGCCAGCCGCACTTCCAGTGCCGCTGGCCGCATTATTCAGGATGCGGCTGCTGATGATGAGCGGAGCCTCAGTGTTGTTTTGGAAAACGACCAAGTCAGCCGATCCCACCGCCCCACGCAGGCTGGTGGTGCGGATGGCGCTGGTATTTGCACCCACCCCCGGAGTGACCAGAATACCGCCAGTGGTGAGCATGCGCCCGCTGGCATCTTGGGTGATGGTCGTGGCCTGGGCCTGATTGAAGCGAAGGCTGCCGATGGCTGTGCTGGCGGTCAATGTGGTGGTGCCCACTCCAGGGGCAATGTCTGCATTGCCGCTGAGGGTCCCGGTGGTGCTGGCGGTATAACCGCTGATGCTGGAAAGGCCCACGATGTTTCTCAGTGTGGAAACTGCCGTTGTGGTGGCTGCCCAGTCATCCAGTCCCACCGTGGCATAGGCACCGCCGCCGGTGCTGGTCAGCAGCGCGTTGTTGGTGCCGGCGGTGGTCTTGATCGTTCCGAGGACAGGCAGGTCAAAGCGGGCCGTTGCGCCTAGCGCACGGGTGATGGCCCCGAAGGTGATGTCCATGCTGCCAGTGCCGGTCGAAACCGCGCCAATGCGTGAGTATCCGCTGTTCAGCGTCAGTGTGCCGAGTGCTTGACTGCTGGCGGAGTCCGTCTTGCCCGTGGTCCGAAAATAACCTCCGCCCAGGGTCAGCGAACCGACGGTGCTGCTGATGGCGGCCCCGCTGTAAAGAATGTTAGTCGCGGGTGCGCCGATGCCGTCAAAGTTGAGGTGCAGACCGCCATTGTTAACTGTGGTGACTCCCGTTGCATTGCTCGCTCCTGTGAGTGTCAGCGTGCCACTGCCTTCCTTGGTCAGAACACCGGAAGTGGCCGTGATGGGGCCACGAACCTCAATGTCGCCATTGCCGGAGAAGGTGTAACCCGTGGCACTGCTCTGCGTGGTGAATCCTCCCGCCAAAATCAGCAGGCCTGCATCGGAAGTGAAGCGCGTGGAGGACTGCACACGCACCGACGGAGTGATGGTGTTTACGCCGCTGAGATTTCGGATGGCTCCGTCCAGCGCGATGCCGTGCCCATTGGCCTGGATGGTTTCTCCGAGGGTGATGTCACCCGAAAGATTCAGCGAGGCTCCGGCCATGATCTTGGTCACCGCGGCAGCTCCCGTGCCGCCGAGGGCCTGGCTGCTGCGCACTTCCAAGACACCGCTCTGAATGGCCACGATGCCTGTGAAGGTGTTTGTTCCTGTGAGCACGGTGCGCCCGTTGCCATTGACATTCAGGCTCACGGCCCCGGTGCCATTGTTGGTGATGGCCGAATGCACCGCCAGTGCCTGGGAGGTGGACATATTGGTCAGCAGGATCTGTCCGGCCACGTTGTTCGCCCCCCCGGCCGTCAGCACGCTGCCGTCGCCCATGGCACCCACGGCCAGGCCCTGGGCTCCTTGCAGCATTTGCAGGCCGCCCACCGCACCCAGGCGCAGGGTTTTTCCACCGAGATCCAACTGGCGTGCGCTGGTGCTGTCCGTCATGGAAACCGTGGCCACATCGGTCACACCGCTTTCAAAAGTCACCACCCCTGCGGACCCGGCGGCAATCTGCAAATGAGCCCCGGCGGTGTATCCTGGCTGCGTGCTCACGGTGGTGCCTTCTGCATAAACCAGGTCCCCTTCAAAAATGCCTACCACACCTGCCGTTAGGCCCGCCCAGCCGCCGGTTTTGCCATCAGCCCCTGCATAGGTTGCCCAGGTGCCGATTAATCCGTCGGACACACCGCCTACGCTGCCAGTGACCTGGCCTGAGAGAGGACCCGTGATGGCCAGGACGCCATTGCCTGTGCGGGTGATGGCACCCAGGTTCAGCGTCATGCTGCCATTAAAGCCGGAGACGGCCTGGATGGCTGTGGCGCTCTGTTGCACACTGGTGCTGGCAAAGCTCTGCGAATTGTCCTTGTTGGCCGCGCCATTCAGCCGCAGCACCGTCGGCACGGTCAGCCCGCCGATCATCTGCAAGGCCCCGGCAGCAGTGCTGTTGTACAGCATGTTGGCGGTGGGTGAATTTAAGGCGGCAAAGTCCAGCACGTTCACACCGCCCTCCGTGCCGCTGGTTTCAGTGGTGCTGATGATGTTGGTCAGGCGCCCCAGAATAGTGGATCCGGTGTAGTTGCTGATGCCGCTGTAAGTGGTGGTCAGGGGAAGGATCGTGT
Organism: Verrucomicrobiota bacterium; assembly: GCA_040386955.1. Classification (GTDB taxonomy): domain Bacteria; phylum Verrucomicrobiota; class Verrucomicrobiia; order Verrucomicrobiales; family Verrucomicrobiaceae; genus Prosthecobacter. The sequence goes on along the minus strand of JAZKER010000060.1, from coordinate 8,423 downwards.
TCACCGGAGTGGCTGCCGTGCGGGTGAATGCCCAGCTCCCGCCTGTCTCCCCGATGCCGCCACTGATGGCGGTGTTGACCGTATTGATATGCGTGTGGAAACGGGCGTCACCGCTCAAAGTCAGCGCGCCGCTGAAAGTCGAATTTGAACCGTCCACACGGATGGCACCATAGTGGGAGGCCCCGGCCCCGCTCATGGTCACGGGCACCGTATAGTTGCCTGTGCCCGTCGGGTTGTAAACGGAGCCTGCCTGAACATCGATGCTGCTGAGACTGCTGATGTAAGTTGGGCTGCCGATGCTGGCATAAATCCCGCTCGTGGCCCCTGCAGCGCTTTTGAGGGTGAGCGTGCCAGTCAGTTCTGTGTTCGCCGCGTTCAGTCGGATGAAGGCAATGGTGGAGCCGCCGGATTTTTGGAAGGTCAGATTGTTGCCCTTCAGCAGAGAAGTGAAGGTGATCCACTGGCCGCCGAGGCTGCCGCCGGAGGCCCCATTGGCGATGTTGATGATGCTGCCCGTCCCCACATTCAGCGTGCCGCCGGTAAAGGCATGGGCTATGGAACCGATGGGAGCGCCCAGGGCCGTGAAGTTCATGCCCGCCACCTTGATCTCGCCATCCAGAGTCAGCGTGCCGCCCGAAGTGCTGCTGGTGCTGCCGAATTCAGCAATGGCCAGCCCGCTGTTATCCCAGGCGCTGTAGGTGTCGTCCTTGAACCAGCGCAGATTGGCCGGGACAGTGGCATTGGTGCTCCAGGCGGCACTGCCGTTTTGGATGCCCGCCACGCCCAGATCACCATCAAAGAAGTAGGTCTGGGCGACCATGGCAGGTGCGATGGTGAGGAGTCCCAGAAGGATCACGGTTGTTTTCATGTTCGGCGAGGTTTTCCCTCGGGCATCGTGGCCGTGGACTTCCTGGAGCAGCCCAGGGCTGTTCTTTGGCAATGACGTTCGGGGGGTAACCCATTCATTAGCAGCGCCCGTGCCGAATCACGCGAAGTCCGCACATCTCAGCACAACAGTATCAATTGTTGGGCAAGATCGGCACAGTCAGCCCGAAGGCCGCATTTTAGAAAAGCCTTGTCGCAAAACATCCCTTTGCTTCACCGTATGTGAAGGGTGACTTTTTCTGCACCTGTGTATTCACCCAAGAGGCTGATCCTGCTGGCAGGTCTTCTGCCCTTCTCGGCCGTCACGGCTGCGGTGGACTATCTGAAGGACATCAAGCCCCTGCTGCAAGAGCGCTGTTATGCCTGTCATGGGGCCCTCAAGCAAAAGGCTGGCCTGCGGGTGGATACGGTCTCCCTCATGAAATCTGGGGGGGATGAGGGCAACGCCATTGCGCAGGATCATGCGTTGCTGCTGGAACGCATCACCACCCCGGATCTGGATGAACGAATGCCGCCGGAAGGGGAGGGGGCCGCCTTCACCCCGGAACAGGTGGCTTTGCTCAAAACCTGGATCCAGGCCGGTGCACCTGGCCCGGAGGATGAGAAGGCCGAGGCAGATCCCCGCGAACACTGGGCCTATCATCCTCCCAAGTCCACGGGCCATTCCCTGGATGCGCTGCTCTCCCAGCGGCTCCAGTCACGTCGCCTCCAGCCTCGGCCACCAGCAGCCCCGGAGGTCTGGCTGCGACGTGTTTATCTCGATCTCATCGGCCTCCCTCCCACCATGGCGCAGGTGCAGTCCTTTCTCCAGGAAAGTGCGGATGCCGGCCGCGCTCCGCAGGCTCGTGTCAAGGTGGTGGAAAGCCTCCTTACCTCGCCTCAATATGGCGAACGCTGGGGACGCCACTTCATGGACATCTGGCGTTACAGTGACTGGTATGGCCTCGGCGACCAGCTCCGTCACAGCCAGAAGCACCTCTGGCACTGGCGTGATTGGATTGTCGAATCGCTGAATGCGGACAAAGGCTACGATGAAATGATCGTGCAGATGCTGGCGGCCGATGAACTGGCTCCGGAGGACCGCAGCAACCTCCGCGCCACCGGATTCCTGGCGCGCAGCTACTATCTCTTCAACCGCACCACTTGGCTGGATGAAACGGTCGAGCACACCTGCCGTTCCTTCCTTGGCCTAACCATGCAGTGCGTCAAATGCCACGACCACAAGTATGATCCCGTGGAGCACGGCGAATACTACCGCATGCGGGCCGTCTTCGAGCCCATGCACGTGCGGCTGGACCCTCTGCCAGGAGAGACCAATCTGGAAAAGAACGGCCTGCCCCGCGTGTTTGATCTGCACCTTGACCGTCCCACCTACCGTCATGTGCGGGGAGACGAGAAGAATGAGGACAAATCCAAGGCCCATCCTGCCGGGGTGCCCAAGATTCTTGGCGGGGATATTTATCAGCCCGTCTCCCTCAAGCTGCCTGTGAGCAGTGCCCGGCCTGCACTCCTGCCTTTTGTGCTGAAGGATCACCTCGCTGCTGCGGCACTCTCCCTAGCTGCCGCTGAGAAGGCGCTGAAGAATGCTAGCCCTGAGGCACGCCCGCTGGCGGAACTTTCTCTGGCCGCCGCACAGACACGTCCTGCCATGCTGCGTGCCGTTCACGCAGCCGATGCGGCCCCGGCTGATAAGCATCTCGCAGCGCAGGCCGCTGCTGCGGATGCCCGCTATCGGCTGGCTCTTACTGAAGAAGCCAGTCATCGGGCGGAAAAAGACCCGGCACTGGCAGGCGCGGATGCTAAAAAGAAAACCGCCGCTAACAAAAAGCTTGGTGAAGCGCGGGCCGCCCTCCTGAAAGCCCGGGAGAGGGCTGCCGCCCCCGGCATCGCCTATGCTTCCATTCGCGCCAGCCTGAAAGCCCAGGAAGGCCCGGATGATCCCAACAATGCCGAGGTGCAAAGCTACCCTGAAACCACCAGCGGCCGCCGCCTGGCCCTCGCCCGCTGGATTGCCGCCCGGCAGCACCCGCTCACGGCCCGTGTGCTGGTGAACCACGTCTGGCTGCGTCACTTCGGCACCGCCCTGGTGACCGATGTCAGTGACTTTGGCCGTCGCAGCCCCGCGCCACTTCATCAGGATATTCTCGATACCCTCGCCGTCCGTTTTATGGAGGAGGGCTGGAGCCTCAAGCGGCTGCACCGCGAAATGGTCCTGAGCGAGCTTTATGCCCGCGACTCCTCCAGTGCGGGGGCACAGCCCGCCACGCTGGAGGCAGATCCCGACAACACCTGCTACTGGCGCATGAATCCTCGCCGCATGGAGTCCCAGGTCGTACGCGACAGTCTGCTCTTCATTGCCGGTCGGCTGGACCCTGCCCTGGGCGGCCCCACGCTGGACCCCGTGAAGATGGAGACCAGCACCCGCCGCTCGCTTTACTTCAATCAGACCGCCGATGAGGAGCACCGCTTCCTCGCCATGTTTGACAATGCCAACGTGCTCGACTGTTACCGCCGTGAGGAAAGCATCGTGCCCCAGCAGGCGCTGGCCCTAGCGAACAGCAAACTTTCCCATGAGTGCGCCCTGGCCCTGAACCGGAAGCTGGAAAAGCTCGACAACGCATCGTTTGTTAGCCAGTCCTTCTCGGCCGTTCTTGGCCGAGCTCCGCAACCGGTGGAAATGACCGCCTGTCTCGAAAGCCTTTCCGTTCTGCGGCGGGAGCTTTTCCTCCAGGCACTCTTCAACCATAACGACTTTGTCACCCTGCGATGAACATGGACCTTTCTTCCGGCCTTTGCCAGGCACAGTCCCGGCGTCATTTTCTCGGCAGTCTTGGCACCGGGCTTACGGGTGTCGCCTTGCAGGCCATGCTGGCGCGTGAGGCTGCGGGTGCTGGCACCTGGGCTCCGCCGGATGGCCTGCCCATGCATGCCCCGAAGGCCAAGCGCGTCATCTGGCTGTTCATGCGTGGCGGTGTCAGCCACATGGAAAGCTTTGACCCCAAGCCCATGCTCAACCGTTATGCTGGCAAAAGCATTGAGGAGACCCCCTTCAAGGACGTGCTCAGCCCGGAGAAGCTGAAAAACGTGCGCGTGGTGGTGGTCAATGACGCCAACGGCCAGCAGCGCAATGTCATCTACCCGATGCAGACAGGTTACAAACGCTATGGCCAATGCGGGGTGGAGATCAGCGACTGGTTTCCCCACATCGGTTCCTGTGCTGATGAGATCGCCTTTGTCCGCAGCATGTGGACCACCGACAACAATCATGGCGCGCAGGTACAGTTTGCCAGCGGCCGCCACATGCTGGAGCCGCGCGTGCCCACCCTCGGGGCCTGGGTCAACTATGGCCTCGGAACCATGACCGATGACCTGCCTTCTTTTGTCAACATGGGGCCACGTTACTTTGACACGCGCGACGGTCACTACCTGGGGCCGGCCTATGACGCCGTGAACCTGAAGGTGGATCCCAAGAACCCGCTCTCCTTTGCCAAACCGGAAGCCGAGATGACCGGGCCCGAGCAGGCCGCCCAGTTCGGCATGATCCATCGGCTGAATCAGCTGACGGCGCAGCAGTATCCGGGGGACCGCGCGCTGCTGGCCCGCATGAAAAGTTACGACCTCGCCTACCGCATGCAGACCGCCGTGCCGGAGACGCTGAATCTGGAGGATGAAAGCGCCGAGACCCAGCGCCTGTACGGCCTGGATCAAAAAGCGACGGAGCCCTTCGCCCGCCAGCTCCTCGTCGCCCGCCGTCTGGTGGAGCGCGGCGTCCGTTTCATCCAGATCCAGCATGGCGACGGGGCCGCAGGAGCCTGGGATTCCCATTCAGGGCTCAGAAGCAGCCACTCGAAGCTGGCGGAGCAGGTGGACAAACCCATCTCCGGCCTGCTCAAAGACCTGAAGCAGCGTGGCATGCTGGAGGATACCCTGGTCGTTTTTGCCACCGAATTCGGGCGTACTCCGGGCACCCAGGGCAGCGATGGCCGCGATCACCACCCCTTTGCCTTCAGCGTCTGGATGGCCGGAGGCGGCATCAAAGGCGGCACCATTCATGGGGCCTCGGATGAGCTGGGGTTTCACGCCGTCGAGCATCCGCATTACGTCACCGATGTCCACGCGACCATTCTTCATTTGTTAGGCCTCAATCCACATCGCCTGGAAGTCCCCGGACGCAAACGCCTGGAGCGCGACTTTGGCAAGGTGATCCGCGAGATTGTCGCCTGAGCCCGTTCAGCCCGGTTTTTTCGGTAGTCGTCCCTTGGCATATTTTGAGCAAGGTCCTGCCCATTTTGATTCCGGCGTGTGGCTGAGATCAAAAGAAGGCATCTTGGCGTAAGATATTGTTAGCCTTCCCGTAATTCCATAACCATGACTTTAGTACGTCTCCATGTCACATTAGGTTTTATTGCCCTTCATGGCAGCCTTTTTGGCGCCAATACGGGCCGGGTGATGTTCAATCAGGACATTCGCCCCATCCTGGCAGACGCCTGTTTCCATTGTCATGGGCCAGACCCAGGCACTCGCAAAGCCGGGCTTCGGCTCGATACCGAGGCCGGTTTCTTCACCGCCAAGGAAGGCGAATCGCCCACCGTTCTCAAAGGCAAGCCCGAAGAAAGCCCGCTCTATCAGCGGCTGCTTTCCAAGGATGAGGACGAGATCATGCCCCCGCCGGAATCTCACAAGGAGCTGAAGCCGGAGCAGATTGCCAAGATCAAGGCCTGGATCGAGGAAGGGGCACCCTGGCAGCCGCATTGGTCCCTCATCAAGCCTGAACGTGCTCCGCAGCCGGAAGTCAAAAACACCGCCTTGGTAAAAACTCCGGTGGACCGTTTTGTCATCGCCAAGCTGGAGAACCTGGGACTCAAGCCTGCGCCCGAAGCGGAAGCTCATGCGCTCATCCGTCGCGTCGCCCTCGACCTCACCGGCCTTCCTCCTGCTCCTGCACTGGTGGAGCGCTACCTGAAAAAGGCGGAAGGCAATCGCCTGTCCGATGTCGCCTACAATGAACTGGTGGATGAGCTTTTGAAATCTCCCCAGTATGGTGAACATCGGGCCCGCTACTGGTTGGATGCCGCCCGTTATGGCGACACTCACGGCCTGCATTTCGACAAGCCCCGGGAGATGTGGCCCTACCGTGACTGGGTGGTGAAGGCCTTCAATGGCAACCAGCCTTTCGACCAGTTTACCGTCGAGCAGATCGCCGGTGACCTCCTGCCAAAACCGACAGAGAGCCAGCTCATCGCCACGGGCTTCCAGCGCTGCAACATCACCACCAATGAAGGCGGCACGATTGATGAAGAAAACCTCGCCAACTATGCCTCTGACCGCGTGCAGACGCTCGGCTGGGTTTACATGGGCCTAACCACGAATTGTTCTCAGTGCCACGATCATAAGTTCGATCCCATCTCCCAGCGCGATTATTACTCACTCGCCGCCTTCTTCCGCAACACCACGCAGAAGCCCAAGGATGGCAATGTGAAGGATGGCAATGGCCCCATCTTGGTGCTTCCAGAAGACAAGGACCGTCCACGCTGGCAGGCGCTGCCTGCAGAGATTGCCGTGACCAAGACCAAGCTGGATGAAAACCGCAAGCTGGCCACGGGCGAGTTTGACCAGTGGCTGACCTCCGCCAAGCCTGAAGACCTGGACAAGGACGTGCCTGCCAAAGGCATGGTCGCCCACGTGCCCCTGAACGAAGGCGTGGGCAGCGAGGTGATCGGCACCTGCGGAGCCACGAAAAAATTCAAGGCCACGGGGGAAGTCTCCTGGAAGCCTGATGGCAAGATCGGCCCTGCTCCTGTGATGAAGACCAACGGCACCTTTGAAATCGGTGATGTGGGCAATTTTGAAAAGGACCAGGCCTTCAGCTACGGCGCCTGGGTGCGTGCTGGCAAGGTGGGCATGAGCGGCGGCATCCTGGCCCGCATGGATGAAAAGGGCGGCTACCGTGGTTGGGACCTTTATCAGAATGACCGCACCTATTCCGTCCACATCGTCAACACCTGGCCGGACGATGCGCTGAAGGTCAGCACCAAGAAACCCAGCATCCGCCCTGGGGTCTGGCAGCATGTGTTTGTGACCTATGATGGCAAAGGCAAGGCCCAGGGAGTGAAGATGTACATCGATGGCGTGGCCCAGGAACTGAAGATCGACAACAACGACCTGAAGGGCAGCATCAAGACCACCACCCCCACACGCATCGGCCAGCGCAGCCATGTGCAGGTGTTTCATGAAGGCTCAGTGCAGGATGTGCGCATCTATGACCGCCTGCTTTCTGCCACTGAGATCCAGACCATCGCGAAGGTCGGCCCTCTGCGTCTGATGCTTGCCTCGGCCAAGCGCGGACCGAAACAGAAAGAAGCCCTTTTTGAGCATTACCTCGTCACCCGCCACGCGGGCTATCAGTCGGCCAACCAAACATCGGTTAAATTGGAGGCCGAACTCGCCGCCATCAAGGCCCGCAGTCCGCTGACCCACATTCAGGAAGAGAAAATGGACACACCGCCCATGGCCAACATCCTCATGCGCGGCCAGTATGACCAGGTGGGGGAGGCCGTCGATGCCGCCGTGCCGGTGGCCCTGGGCAAGCTGAGGCCTGAAGCTCCCAAGAACCGCCTCGGCCTGGCCCGGTGGCTCGTCAGTGAAGAGAACACCCTTACGGCCCGCGTCACGGTGAACCGCATGTGGCAGGAGCTGTTTGGCCGAGGCATCGTCGTCACTAGCGAGGACTTTGGCATCATGGGCACCGCGCCCACTCATCCAGAATTGCTCGACTGGCTGGCGGTGGAGTTCCGCGAAAGCGGCTGGGATGTGAAGCGCTTTTACAAGATGCTGGTCACCTCTGCTGCGTACCGTCAGGCCACGATCATCACACCGGAGAAGATCGAAAAAGACCGCGATAATGCCTTCCTCAGCCGTGGTCCCCGTTTCCGCATGGATGCGGAAATGATCCGTGACTACGCCCTGGCGGCCAGCAGCTCGCTCTCCCCTAAAATGGGCGGCCCAGGCACGCTTCCTTACCAGCCGGAAAACGTCTGGGAAGTGGTCGGCATGGGGACGGAAAAATACGTTCAGGACAAAGGTGAAAACCTCTATCGCCGCACGCTTTACAACTTCTGGAAACGCATGGCCCCACCGGCCAACATGGATGTCTTCAATGCTCCGAGCCGCGAAGTCAGCTGCGTCCGTCGCGACCGCACCAATACGCCCCTGCAGGCCCTCGTGGTCATGAACGACCCTCAGTTCATCGAGGCCTCCCGCAACCTCGCCCAGCAGGCGATCAAGACCGGTGGAGATGACGCCCAAAAGCTGGCCACCATTTCCCAGCGCCTCCTTTGCCGTCCTCTCAGGCCGCAGGAATCCGCCATCCTGCAGGCCAGCCTGAAAGACCTTCGCGACCACTATCAGGCGACGCCTGAAGATGCCCAGGCTCTCATCGTTGTCGGTGAAACCAAACCCGACGAAAAACTCACCCCGGCTGAACTCGCCGCCTGGACCATGGTCTCCAGCCAGGTCATGAACCTGGATGAAGTGCTGAA
>JAZKER010000059.1:0-21774 GCA_040386955.1 Verrucomicrobiota bacterium | reverse complement strand
GGCGAAGTATTCCTTCTCTTTCTTGTCTGCTGCGCTGGTGCTGATGTCGGCCATAGTCGTGGTTAGGTTGGAATTAAGGACGCACATGCTAACCATCCGGCCCTTGTCATCCATGCCACCATTGGCTAGACTTGTGTCGAATTTCGCAATCCACCGTGGAAAAACCCGTTCTCAGCCTCGTCCCCTCAGGCACCGCACACCGTGTAGTGGGAAACCGCGCCGTGGCCCTGCCCGGCGTCACCGTGGACATCCTGACCACACGGAAGATCGAACTGGAGCAATGGGAACTGCGGCGGTTCCACGATCCCTACTGGCGGCTGTATTGGCCGCTCATCGCAGGTGGCATTGTCGAGATTGACGGAAAAGAAACGGCTCTCGCTCCAGGCAACGTTTACCTCATCCCTCCTCACACGACCTTCAGCACGAGCACGCGCCAGCCCTTCGCTAAATGGTACGCGCACTTCAACCTGGGGCCCCTGGCAGATCGCGCAGCCCCTGGGATCTACCAGTTTTCCATCACCGCCGAGATGCGGCGCCTGATGCAGAAGCTGGCCCGCCCCGAAAGTGAAAAGGGCCGCTTTCCCTGGCACTCCATCCTGTGGGTGGCCGAGGCCGTGCAATGCCTGCCTGACAGCGTCTGGGAACAGCAGCGGCTGGATGCCCGGGTGCTGACGGCGATGGAATTCATGAACACCCACCTGAGCCTAAAACTGACGGCGGAACAGATCGCCAAATACGCAGGGCTGAGTGTGCGAAATCTGAACCATCTCTTTCAGCAGGAACTTCAGCAGGCCCCCATGCGCGTATTGCTGGATTACCGCCTGGATGAAGCCTGCCGCCTGCTGCGGCATGGCGATACCAGCATTGACGAAATTGCCGAACAGTGCGGCCTGATCAACCGCCACTATTTGAGCCGGATGATGCGGCAATACCGCAACACTTCCCCGGCGGCTTACCGCAATGAGATGGTGTGAACTTCTGCGAAAAACGATGGGGTAAGAGATTGTCCCTTCGCCATCCTGGATCGGCTACTTGGCCGGAGTGAGCACCTTGAAGCGCACGCTTTTGATGGCGGCCATGGTGTTGTAGGTCGTCAGCGAAAGCGGGGCATAGGCATCAATGGGCCCTTCGCGCAGGGCGACTTTGCGGCCCTTGATGTCCTGATCCACCACTTGCTTGTCATCCACCCAGGCGCTGAGATTGTCCGGAGTCACACGCAGGCGGATGGTGTACCATTTGTCATCTTCATAACGCTGATAGGTGCCCGTGGCATTGTTGGCCGCATCCAGGCCGTCAATGCTGCTGATGCCGGTCACACTGCCCCCCCAACCGCCGCAAACAAGCGTGGCACACTTTTTGACATCACCGATCGGAAAGGTGAGACCGCAGAAGAAGTCCACGCCTTGCAGACGCTTGGCCTGGAGGGTGATTTCATAATGGGTCAGGGGCAGTTCCTCGATCTTTTTATACACCACACCGCTGAGGCTTTCCCCCTGGTTGATGACCATCTGGCCCCCTTCTACGGTAACCTCGCCGCTGCCGCCCATGTCCACAGCCTCCCAATCCTTGAGGGAGGTGCCGTCAAACAGGACCCATTCCACCTTGGCCGGGGCTTCCTTGGCCTCCTCCTGGGCCGCAAGGGTGCCAATGACAAAAAAAGTAAGGGCGGAGAACAGGGTTTTCATGAATGCGACGGGGGGATGCTGCTACTAAACGCAACCCGTCGTCAAGAATACTGAGATTTTCTCGACAATAAAAACGAGTGGAGACGCGGCCAGAGCATGCTAACCATTTCCCCTGCATGAAAGCCAATACCCCTCGTCGTCTCCTCCAGGCCATCGCCCTTGTTGCGGTCGCCGCCACCATGAGCAGCTGCGCCACCAAGAAGCGCGGCAATTTCTCCACCAGCTTTGACCCGCCCGCCAAAGCCGTCACCAATCCTTCCGCCGTGAAGGTGAAGCTGAGCACCGGCGCCCAGCGCGTTTACGTCATGCAGGGCAATGAAGTCCTGCTGGCCACCCCTTGCTCCGTCGGCACGGCCAGCACCCCCACGCCTCACGGCACTTTCCGCATCTACAGCAAGCAGGCCAACCGCCGCCGCCAGAGCAGCCCAGGAGCCGGTTACCCGATGAGCTTCTGGATGGAGTTCAAGACCGCCTACGGCATGCACTGGGGCTGGGTGAAACCTTACCCATGCACCCACGGCTGCGTGCGCCTGCCGATCAAATCCGCCCAGAAAATCTTCTCCATGGTGCCCCAGGGTGCTCCTCTGATCATCGCCTCCAGCCATCCTGAGGACGCTACCATCGGCAAGACCCTGCCTGTGCTGGATGACTCCACCCTGGCTGACCCCCCGATGAACTACATGCTGAGCCAGCAGGTGTTTGATGATGCCAAGAAAGGCAAAATCTACACCTACTAAGCTCACCTCATCTCCTTCCCGCTTCCCTGCCCTGATCCCGTCTCCACCGATGTCCGCCGTCCCCTCAGCTCCCGCCGCCCGCCGTGTCAATGTACGCACGCCGGAAGTCATGGAACGTGTGCAGGCCGAGGTGGAGACTCACTACCGCAGCACCCTGGTCGAGGCGATCCGCGCCCAGGGCAGCGTCATCCAGATCGGCAATACAACGGTCCGCCTGGCTCGTGATTTCGGGTTTTGCTATGGAGTGGAGAGGGCGATTGACCTCGCTTATGCCGCGCGCCGCGTCTTTGCCGACCGGCGCGTTTTCCTCCTCGGGGAAATCATTCACAATCCCGAGGTGAACCGCCAGCTGACCGAGATGGGAATCGTCAGCATCCCGGTAAGCCAACATGAGGAAGAACTGGCCAAACTGAACAGTGATGACGTCGTCATCGTGCCGGCCTTCGGTGCGGAGACGAAGCTGATGAAAATCATCGCCGAACGCGGCTGCATGGTGGTGGATACCACCTGTGGCGATGTGATGAGCGTGTGGAAGCGTGTGCGCAACTACGCCAAGAACGACTTCACCTCCATCATCCATGGCAAGGCCAGCCATGAAGAGACCCGCGCCACCTCCTCCCGTGCGCTGGGCGACCAGGGCAACGGCCACTACCTCGTGGTGCTGACCCTTTCAGACGTGGACTTTGTCTGTGATTACATCCGCAGCGGCGGGGACAAGGCCGCCTTCCTGGAACGCTTCAAAGGAGCGAGCGCTCTTTCTGAAGGATTCGATCCCGATCTGCACCTGCAGCGTATCGGAGTGGCCAACCAGACCACGATGCTGAAGTCCGAGACCGAAGAAATCCAGCGCCGTCTGCAAAAGGCCATTGAAGACCGCGACGGCCCTGAAGCCACGCAAAAGAATTTCCAGGTGTTTGACACCATCTGTGGAGCCACCCAGGAGCGCCAGGACTCCCTCTTTCTCCTGCTCCAGCAGCCTCTGGATGTGCTGCTGGTCGTGGGCGGCTACAACAGCTCCAACACCACCCACCTGGTGGAAATTGGTGAGCAGCAGCTTCCTACCTTTTTCATCCGCACGGCCGAGTGCCTGACCTCGCTGGAGCAGATCGTCCACTTTGACCTGCATCTGAAGGCGGAGAAGACCAGCTACTCCAACAAACTGGCGGAAGACGGCCCGGTGATCATCGGCATCACCGCCGGTGCCTCCTGCCCGAACAACCTCATCGAAGACACCCTGCTGCGCGTTTTCCAACTGCGCGGGATTACCCCTGAGCAGGTGCGCGCGGTGGCAGGAGTTTGATTTGCAGGCAAAATTGACTGTTGGAAAAGCCATGTTTGGAGCGTTCCTCCAACATCATGACTCGACTGCTTTTTCTCCTGTGCCTTAGCACCCTGCTCAGTTCCTGCGCCCTCGGCTTTCAGCGCGAGTGGAAAGCGGCCCTGAAGGCGGGCCCACAGCCCGGCATCGAAGGTGCCTGGGAGGGCAGTTGGCAAAGTGAATCCAACGGGCATCACGGCCGCCTGCGCAGCGTCATCGGCCCGGCCAAAAACCAGGAGGGCGACCATGCCTTCCATTACCATGCCACCTGGGCGGGCATTCTCAGCGGGGCCTACCGGGTGGATCACCGGGTAAGACCGGGCAGGAAGGCGGAAAATTTCCAGTTTCAGGGCCAGCACCGGATGCCGGGCTGGGCGGGTGGACTGTACACTTACCAGGGAACCGTGAAAGGCGATGAATTCCACGCCACCTATGAGTGCGCCCTGGACGAAGGCAGCTTTCAGATGAAGCGCGTGAAAAAATAGCGGCCCGATCAAAGACAGTTCGCATCTCCTGCGCAGCTTTCGGCTCGACACGGAGTTAAACCTTGCAGCACCATCTTCGGTGCTGCCCGATGAAACTTTTTTCCAGCTTCCGAGCCAAGCTCATCCTGACGATCTTTCCGGTCGTCGCAGGGGTGACGACGGGGGCGCTCATGCTGGCGGAATGGAAGTTCAGCGCGACCTACCAGCGGCTGTTTGAGGAGCAGTTTGAGAGTCAGATCACGGCCGTGACGCTGGCCAAGGACCGCCGCTTTAACGCCCTCTCCACCGTCCTGGAGCGCATGGCCCAAAAGCCGGAGGTGATCCAGGCCATGAAGGAGGGCGACTTTGCCAAAGCCGGCAGGGATCTGCGACCCGCCCTGGAATCTCTGGCCCAAGAACGGCTGCAGAATGAAATCACCAACCTGGGCCGGCTACCTGCCCCGCCCGGGGAACGCCGAGATGACCGGCCGCGCAACTTCCGTGGAGAGCCTCAGCGCCCCCCGAACGGAGGCCAGTCGGCCCCCTTCATTGCTCTGATCAATGCCGAGGGGCAATTCGTCATGAATCAGCGGCCCCGCAGCGGCAATGCGGTGACGGTTTTTCCCGGGCAATCCGTGGAGACCATGCAAATTCGCCGCAATTCCGACAAAATTCCCTGGCTGAGCGATCGCAAATTTGAAGAGATTCTGAAACAGCAGGAGGTGGGCTACCTGCTGGTGGAAGCGGGGGAACGGCAGCGGGAACAGGTGCGCGAGGTCTTCATCACGCCGGTGCGGGATCCGCAGGGAGGTACCTTTCTGGGGGCTCTCGTCTTTGGCCTTCCCCTTCCCGCCATCGCCGACCGGGTATTGTATGAACAGACGCGCCGCAGTGACTACGGCGAGATCATGGGAGGCATTTTCATCGAAGGAAAGCTCGTTTCCACCACCGTGCCGGAAGACCAAAAGGATGTCATTGAAAAAGCCATTGCCGAATCGCTCGGTCGCACCGGCCAGGACAATCAGGAAATCCTGCTGCCCATTGGGAATGCCCCGCATCGGCTCATCTACCGGGTGCTAAATCCGGGCAGCCCCTTCCCGCAGGCGGTGCAGGTGAACTTTTATTCTCTGGCTGCCCTCCATCATGAAATCCATGACCTCCGGCGCAACGCCATCAGCCTCACCGTCATCGCACTCCTGGTGGCTCTGGCCCTGGTGATGTTCATTTCCCGCAACCTTTCCGGACCTATCCGCAATTTGGTGACAGCAGCCCAGGAGATCGAACGTGGCAATTATGACATCCGGGTGCCCGTGACGCGGGATGAAGTTGGCCACCTGGCACACGCTTTTAACGACATGGCGGCCGGGTTGGCCCTCCAGGAAAAGTACCGCAGCATCCTGAACGCCGTTGCGGACCGCACCGTGGCGGAGAGGCTGATCGAAAACCGCGAAGTCCTGGGCGGGGAGTTGCGGGACGTAGCCATGCTGTTCTGCGACATCCGTGGCTTTACTGCACTGACTGAAAAAATGCCCCCGCATGAGGTCATCGAGCTGCTCAATGAACACATGACCCTGCTCACACAGGTGGCCTATGATCACGGAGGCATCGTGGACAAGTTTGTGGGGGACCTCATCATGGTCCTTTTTGGCGCGCCCATCACCACCGGAAATGATGCCCAGCGTGCCGTGGCATGCGCAGAGGCGATGCTCAATGCACGCCACAGCCTCAATCAAAAATGCCGCCACCCTCTGGAGATTGGCATTGGCATCGCCACCGGAAATGTGGTGGCCGGCTGCATGGGGTCCGACCAACGCCTGAGCTACACCGTCATTGGCCACCGAGTGAACCTGGCGTCCCGCCTGTGCAGCATTGCCCAGGCAGGAGAAATCGTGGTGGATGCAGAAACCGCACGGGAACTAGCCCCCGACACCGCCATCACAGCATTGCCAGCCACACAACTGAAAGGCATATCTGCCCCTGTGGAAGTCTTTCGCATCAACTGATGCGAGACGGCTCCACAGGTCCCAGATAAGGGCGATCAGACTTCGGCACCTTTGTGCCCGAGCTGTTTCACAGCCTTGTTGAGCTGATCGTATTCGATCGGCTTCTTGATCACGGTCACCGGGCCATGGGAGAGAATGCGGCTCAGAATTTCGCTGTCTGGATAACCCGTGATGACCACGATTGGCAGATCCGGATACATTTCCTTCAACTGGGAGTAGACCTCATCTCCAGGCACATCCGGAAGCTTCAAATCGAGAAAGACAAAGTCAAAGCGCTGCTTTTTCGCCATGCTAATGGCCTCTGCACCCGTGCCCACGACCAGACGTCCAAAGCCAGCTTTCTTGAGGAACTGCTTAAAGAGGGCCTGCAATGCAGGATCATCGTCCACAACCATGACCGTTGGCTGCCCCGATTCGTCTTCCTTACGAAGCACGTCTCGATCAAGCAGGCTGCGCTTGATGCGCCAGCGGCCGCCAATCTGGACAGCAGGCAACTGGCCACGCTGGACGAGATAGTACACCGTCGGAAGAGGAATGCGCAGGTACTCAGCGGTCTCTTTCACCGTCATGAGTTCAGGGGAGGGTAGTTCGGCCATAAAAAGTGTTGTGATAAAAATGAAGATTGCTCCAAGTCATTGCGAGCAATTAAGCAAAATCAGAATTGAGTCGAAGTTGCTATATAATTACCATGACGGCAAGCCTATTTTTGCAGATTTTAGCGATCTTGAAAATAATTATGACTAGCAAATTTGAGAAATCCACCACAACTGCGCCTTAATTGAACTCATTTTCAAGAATCCCCCCTCTTTTGAGTCGGTGGTGAAGAAGTGCTAATATTACTCTAAAATTTAGAGACTTGAGAAAAGATAACGTTCAAAGAAAGTGACTTTCATGCTTTCCTTTCCTTTTTAGGGCTTCATAAACAACGTGTTAGCTCAGGATAAGACTCCCTAACAGGGCTGCTAAGGAATGGCTTCGTCTAAGCGATTGCCGGATTTCGAGCCTCATCGAATCGAGGACTCAGACAGACATCGAAGAAACGGCATCCCGGCTATCCACAGTCGATGAGATCTCTTGAAGTGGCAGGCTCAAACCAGGTTCACTCAATTATGAATCAAATCCCTTGGGAATTTGGTGAGCAGGGACTCCACGAATCTAAATCGATCCGCATTCGGGTGCTGGCCAGGACAGAACATTGCATTCATTGAACATCAAACACTGTGCAAATAGCCATGCATAGCCAGTGCACAACAGTAACAGTAGGAAGATAGGGCCGGGGGTAGAATTGATCAGTTGCAAGCCTTTGGCAAAGAGGTTCGGCAAAAGATGGATCCTGGATGGCCCTTCCCTATCATTCTCTCAAGCTGACAAAAAAGGAGGCGAATCAGAGGCCGGTTTTGACCAGCTAAAGCTCGGGAGTGCATTGGCTCAGCCGCCTTCGCTGTCCTGTTTGGTGCCTAAACTCATTAGGACGGTCTCTTTCACCTTGTCGCTCCACGACGAAAGACGGAGCAAAACGAGCATCATTTCGGAACTCATTGTTAACTACACCAGGCGATAATACCACATGGGTGCCAAGCCAAAATAGCCCAAACCGAAAGCCCTGGGGAAGAGGACGAGGATGGCCGCCCCTTTCCTTCCGGGCCTGTGGCAGTGCGACCTTCCCCGTTTCCTTCATGCTGGTAGCTGCCATGAACCCGTGCCAGTGTGGGTTCTACGGCGACATGCGTCGCGACTGCTTACAGTTCTGTGATGCTGCAAAAATGCCGGCAAATCGAAGGAAAAGAAGTCGCGGGAGAAGGACAAGGCTTGGGAAACACTCGACCAGCTCCCCACTCTTTCAAAGCACAGCACAGATGGGAGTGAAGATGACCGCCCTACCCAGAGCTTGCCCTCCTTGGACTGAATTACCACGCCCATTCGAGCCTTCAAATTTTCTTGAAAGTGGACTCTGCCCTCACTTTAGAAACAAACCCGTTCTTAAATAGCGATGGTATTACCAGATTATTCCTCCTCCTGGAATCAGGCATCTTTTTGCCACTTTCTTCCACTAGGGATGCGCTCCTGAGCCGGGATTCAGATGAAATGAATCTTCAAAGCCCCTCGTGACACAGAGTCCGATGATTCAAGGAACTGCCACCCATGACCGAAGTCGCTGAAGGGCTCAAGAGGGCTACCGAACAGAGATCCGTTTCAGGCATCGCTGTGTATTCGGAATTGCACCAAAACGTCCGATCAAAAAGTCGGCCATGCTTCTTTTATAAAAGCATGGCCAAGTTTTGATCAGATCTCCCCTGCCCGTCTCCCTCACCATACCGGGCAGCGACGATCATGAAAAGCCGAGGTGACTAACTGGCAACAAAAAGGGTGCCACTTTTCAGAGGCACCCTTTCCATCAAACTTTTGATTAAGCTCAGAACAACTCACTCACAGGCAAAGGTGTCAAATCATTGACTCCTTTGGGGAACATGCGTTTGCGGAAGGTCAACAGCTCCGGCTCGCCTTCCGTGACCAACACCACATGCTCGTAGTGCGAGCTCGGTTTACGATCCTGGGTGATGGCAGTCCATTTGTCAGCAAGAACCCGCGTCTTGCCCGTTCCCATGTTGACCATGGGTTCGATCGCGAGCGTCATGCCAGCTTTCAAGCGCGGACGCTCTCCCTTGACTCCGTAATTCGGCACCTCGGGCTTTTCGTGCAGTTTTCGGCCAACGCCGTGTCCTACAAATTCTCGTACGACCGAATAGCCATATTGGACCACGTGCTCTTCCACCGAAGCGCAAAGATCGCCGAGCATCCAACCATCCCGAGCATGATTGGCCGCAATGTGAAGAGACTCCTCAGTGGCAGCCAAAAGATGCAAGGTTTCCTTAGCCACGTTGCCGACGGGAACAGTCAGGGCATTGTCGCCGATCCAGCCATTGTACTCGATTCCGACATCAATCTTAACGACGTCTCCATCCTGGATCACACGAGGACCACCAATACCATGAATGATCTCTTCATTGATGGAAATGCAGATGTTCCCCGGGAACCCTCGATAGCCCAAGAAGGCGCTTTTGCAGCCTCGGGCCTTCATTTCAGCAGCCGCATAGCGGTCCACTTCACCCGTGGTGACTCCAACGTGGGCCTGAGCCGCCGTTTTAAGCAGGACATCACGGGCCATCTGACAGGCCTCGCGGATCCCCTGCTGCTGGGCACCGTGACGAATCGGGATTTTGTTGCTGCTGAGAAGTCCCATGAATCAGATCACATGCCTTTGTTGTAGATCAGCCAAGCCACGCCCAAAAGGGTGATCAAAGCGATACCAGTCCACAGAACAGCAACGGTGGTCGGATTGGCCACTTCACCCGTCTGCTGCGTGCGGTCAAAACGGCCACGGATACGTCCTTTTTTGAGGAAACCGTCATAATGGCTCTTGAGCAGGTGGGTTTCGATCTGACGCATGACGTCAAGAACCACGCCGACAAGGATCAGGAGGCTGGTGCCGCCAAAGAACTGAGCGGTCTGCGGGGCAATGCCAAGGAGGGCACTGATCACACCAGGCATCACATAAAGAGCGGTGAGGAAAATGGCACCTGCAAAGGTGAGCCGGCTCATCGTGAAGTCGAGGAAGTCAGCCGTTGGCTTGCCTGGACGGATGCCAGGGATGTAACCACCGCTCTTTTTCAGGTCTTCCGAAATCTGCGTGGGCTGGAACATGGTGGCGACCCAGAAATAGCTGAAGAAGAAGATCAACGCGGCGGAAAGCCCGTAATAGATCCAGCCGGAAGCGATAGCCTGGGAGAAACGCTGCACCCAACCCACATGTGGAAACATGGAAGCGATGATGGATGAAGGGAAAAGCAGGATGGCCTGTGCAAAGATGATAGGCATCACCCCAGAATAATTGATTTTCAGGGGCAGATACTGAGTCTGGCCGCCATAGACTTTGCGACCAACCACGCGTTTCGCATATTGGATGACAATTCGTCGGGTGGCCTGGGTCAAAGCAATGACACCTGCAATGACGATAATCATGAAGGCCAGGAGAAGGACGAGCGTCGCCGGCTTGCTCATGTCACCATCAACGTTACCGACATAAGTCTGCCACACCTGGACCATGGCACCAGGAAGGTCGGAGACGATGTTCACACAGATGAGCAGAGAGACACCGTTGCCGATACCGCGATCGGTGATCATTTCGCCAAGCCACATCATCAGCATGGTGCCCGCAGTGATGGTAATCACGGAAGGAACCACAAAACCCCAAAAGCTAAAATCAGGGACCAGGGGACGCTGAAGGCGTTCAATAGTCTCATTCAGACCACCCAGGAAGATGTTCTGACCGGGATTCTGCAAAGACTGCGCCAGCAGGTAACCCTGGAAAAGGCAAAGGACGATGGTCGCGATGCGGGTGTATTGGGTGATTTTCTGCCGACCACCATCTTCACGAGCCAGCTTGCTGAGTCTCGGCACCACGGCGGTGAGGAGCTGCAGCATGATGGAAGCACTGATGTAGGGCATGATGCCGAGGGCGAAAATGGCACAGTTTTGCAGGCCACCACCGCTAAAAACGTTCAACAGCGCAGCCACCTGAGCGGCCCCGGAGCCGGCGTCTGCCGTACGGGTCTTGATCCACTCGTCGAGCACGGTGACATCCACGCCCGGAAGGGTGATGGAAGCACCAATGCGGACGATGACGATCATCGCCAGCGTGAACAGAATTCGGGAACGCAGGTCAGGGACTTTGAAGCTGTTGGCAAAAGCAGAAATCATGAGAAAGGGGAGTATAAGAAAGCGGGCCTAGCCATCTAACAACCGGAAAGGTTGATTGGTGACTGGCCCGCTGACGGGTTGAGTTAGATCTTAAATGATCAGGCTGCGACTGTGCCGCCAGCCTTCTCGATCTTCTCGCGGGCCGAGGCGCTGACATTCTTGATTTCGATGGTCAGCTTGCGGCTGAGGTCACCAGAACCCAGGATCTTGATCGCATCGCAGTTGCGGTTGACGATGTTGTTCTCACGAAGCAGGACTTCGTTGATCACCGTGCCGTCTTCGAAGGCATTCAGAGCGCTCACGTTGACGACTTCATAGACATCGCGGAACTGAACATTGCTGAAACCCTTCTTGGGGAGACGACGGTGAAGTGGCATCTGACCACCTTCGAAGCCTGGACGGATACCGGCACCTGCACGGGCTTTCTGACCTTTGTGTCCTTTACAGGAAGTCTTGCCGTGGCCGGAGCTTTCACCGCAACCGATACGCTTGCGGCGCTTTTTCGCCCCTGGGCGAGGTTTGACGTCTTGGAGTTGCATACTGATTTGAAAATTAAACTTTGAACTTGGGGATCAATTAGAGAGCTTTCTTCTCTTTGATCTCTTTACCGCGAGCGCGGAAGATTTCATCTCTCGGGCGAAGGGCGCTCAGAGCAGCCAAGGTAGCCTTGACGACGTTGGCATGGTTGCTGGAGCCCAGCGACTTGCCGATCACGTCTTTGACACCCGCTGCTTCAAGCACTGCACGTGCGCCGCCACCAGCGATGATGCCGGTACCAGGAGTTGCAGGCTTCAGCATGATGCGACCGCCACCGTGTTCACCGATCACTTCATGAGGGATCGTGTTGTTGTTCAGGTGCACGCGGCTCATGTTCTTGCGTGAAGATTCGGTAGCCTTCTTGATCGCGTCAGCGACTTCGTTAGCCTTGCCGAATCCCCAGCCGACCTTGCCCTGCTGGTCACCAGCAACGACAAGCGCGGAGAAACTGAAACGACGACCACCTTTAACGACCTTGGCGCATCGGTTGATGTGCACCACTTTTTCAATGGAGTCCGGGCGGGAATCGCCGGAGGATTCACCATTGGCGGGACTGAATGTAGCTGCTGCCATAAATGGGATTCGTCGAGATTAGAATTTCAGACCTTTTTCGCGGGCGGCGTCGGCGAGTGCTTTCACTTTGCCGTGATAGGTGAAGCCACCGCGATCGAAAACCACGGCTGTGATGTTTGCGGCCAGGGCGCGCTCAGCAACAGCCTGTCCCACCTTGGCGGCGGTAACGCTGTTGGCGCGGCTTTCGCCGAAGCCTTTTTCCTTCGTAGAAGCAGACACAATGGTCTTGCCAGCCACGTCGTCAATCAGCTGAGCATACACGTTGGAGTTCGAAAAATAAACTGCCAGACGTGGACGCTGAGGAGTGCCACTGAGGGTCTTGCGGATGCGCGCGTGGATACGCGAGCGGGTGAGTTTGCGGTTCTTCGCTGCCATGATGACTTTCCTCCTGTTACTTCACACTCTTGCCTGCCTTGCGGCGGATTTGCTCGCCTGCATAACGGACCCCTTTGGCCTTGTAAGGCTCTGGCGGGTAATAGGCGCGGATATCAGCGGCGAGCTGCCCGACGACCTGCTTGTCAATGCCTTCGATCGCGATCTTGGTGTTGTCTGCGACGGTGACTTTCACACCGGCAGGGATCGGATGGAGACGTGGATGCGACTGGCCCAGATTCAGGTCAATCACGCTCCCCTTCACCGCGGCGCGGAAACCGACGCCATGGATTTCAAGGTTCTTCGTGTAGCCTTTGCTGACGCCTTCGATCATATTGCTGATCAGGCGCTGGCTGGTGCCGTGCATGGCGCGGACCTTGCGGTCTTCGCTGGAACGGGTGACTGAAAGCTCTTTGCCTTCGTTCGTGACTGAAACCCCTTCCGGGAGTGTCCAGGTGAGCTTGCCCTTGGGTCCTTCGACGACCACGCCACCAGTGGCGCTGATCTGCACGGTGACCTTGTCCGGGAGAGAAATGGGTTGTTTACCGACTCGTGACATGATGATGATCCTCGTGTTACCAGATTTGCGCCAGAAGTTCGCCGCCCACTTTGGCTTTCTTCGCACGGGCACCAGTCATGATGCCGCGGGAGGTGGACAGGATGGAGATGCCAAGGCCGCCGAGCACGCGAGGGATCTCGGTGGAGCCGACATATTTACGCAGACCAGGCTTGCTGATGCGGGTCAGGCTGCGGATGACCGGGGACTTGCCCTGGTACTTGAGTTTCAGTTTGAGACGAGGATGAGTCTCCTTCGTATCCACTTCATAGCTCCAGATGTAGCCTTCTTCCTGCAGGATGCGGGAGAGCTCGGCCTTCATTTTGGAGAAAGGCACAAACACTTCCTGCTGGCCTGCGGAGGCTGCATTGCGGATGCGGGTAAGGAAATCGGAAATCGGGTCAGTCATGGGACGCGGAATATCGGCTGTTAGGATTAAGCGGCGGCTTCGGCGGACTCACCAGGCTTGGACTGGGCGGTCTTGCCACGGAACGGCATGCCGAGAGCGCGCAGCAATTCACGCGCATGATCATCGCTGTTGGTCGAAGTCACAAAAGTGATGTCGAAGCCCAGAGTGCGCTTGACCTTGTCGAGCTCGATCTCAGGGAAAATGGACTGGTCGCTGATGCCAAGGGTATAGTTACCACGGCCATCAAAAGCCTTTGGAGCAACGCCGCGGAAGTCACGAATACGTGGCACAGCGGTCTTCACCAGACGCATGAGAAAGTCATACATGCGGGTGCCACGAAGGGTGACCTTGACGCCGACAGCCTCACCTTCACGCAGCTTGAAGTTGGCGATGGCCTTCTTCGAGAGGGTAATGACGGGCTTCTGGCCGGTGATCAGGGTAACTTCGTTAACGGCATCCTCAATGGCCTGCTTGCGCTCACCTTGGGAGCCGACGGAGCAGTTGATGACGATCTTCTCAAGCTTGGGGACTTGATGGACGTTTTCGAGAGCGAGCTGCGCTTTGAGCGCATCGCGAACGGTATCTTTATAGAGCTTTTGCAGCAGGGGTTCCATGGATCAGATTTGGCTGAGCTTCCTTTCCTTTGCAGGCCACGCGAAGACGGGGCGCGAAACAAAGGGGGTGAGCATATTCGTTGACTACTTCTTCTTCGCAACTGTCTTCTTCGTCGATTTTGCTTTTGTTTCAGCAAGCTTGACGTTGGAGATGTGAATCGGGCCTTCTTGCTCGATGATACCACCGTTTGGGCGCTCCTGAGAAGGCTTGACAGTCTTCTTGATCATGCGCACGCCTTCGATAAGAACACGGTTCTTGGCGGTCTGCACTTCAATAATGGTGCCCTGTGCGCCTTTGTGGGCACCGGAGGTGACGACGACGGTGTCGCCTTTTTTGACGTGGGTCTTGATCTGGCTCATAGCACTTCGGGGGCAAGGGAGACGATCTTCATGAAATTCTTGTCGCGCAGCTCACGAGCCACAGGACCGAAGATGCGGGTTCCTTTAGGATTGTTGTCTTTGTCAATGATGACGATCGCGTTCCGGTCGAAACGGAGGATCGAACCGTCATTGCGGCGGATTGGGTGCGCGGTGCGGACGACGACGGCGCGGACGACTTCGCCCTTCTTGACGCTGGCGGTCGGGGTGGATTCACGAACGTGGGCGGTGATGATGTCACCGACGTAAGCGAAACGGGTATTCTTTTTGCCGAGCACACCGATCATTTTGGCGACTCGGGCACCGGTGTTATCGGCCACCGGGATTGACGACTCCATTTGCAACATAACTTTTCTTCCTCAGATGAATGGGTTGAACTGTCTCGTACCGGTTAGTGCTTCTGCACTTCGACCAGGTTCCAGCGCTTGAGCTTGCTCAGGGGGCGGCACTCAACGATGAGCACTTTGTCGCCCACCTTGGCCTGCTCGCTCTCATCATGCGCATAGAACTTGGAAGTCTTGCGGATGATTTTCTTGAAACGTGGGTGCGGCACGCGGCGCTCCACCTCGACCACGATGGTCTTGTTCATCTTGTCGGACACCACCATGCCAACACGTTCCTTGCGGACGGGGGCCTTGGTAGGTTGCGCTTCTGCGGTTGTAGCCTCACTCATGATTTTGGAAAAAGGTCAGGGGATTGCGATGGAGCTTAGGCTGCCTTGCTGGCGACGGCTTGAGCACGATCAGTAACGATGGTCTCAATGCGGGCGACTTCGCGGCGAAGGAGCTTCAGACGGGATGGGTTTTCGAGCTGACCGCTCTGCTGCTGCAGACGGAGGTTCAGCATTTCCTGGCGGAGCTCACGCCGACGGGCGTTGAGTTCGTCGACAGACAGTTCACGGAGTTCTTTGATCTTCATGATAGGTCAGGTGCGAGGAATTAGATGGCTGCGGCGCGGCTCACAAAACGTGTGCGCAGGCCGAGTTTGTTGGCCGCAAGGCGGCTGGCTTCACGGGCAGTGGCCTCGTTCACGCCGGAGATTTCAAACAGCATGTGCCCTGGGAGCACGACTGCCACCCAGAATTCTGGGGAGCCCTTGCCTTTACCCATTCGGGTTTCTGGCGGACGGGCAGTCACAGGCTTGTGAGGGAAAATGCGGATGAACACCTTACCCTTACGCTTGAGGAAGCGGTTGATCGCAACACGGCAAGCTTCGATCTGGTTGTTTTTGATCCAGCCACGATCCAGGGTCTGAAGGCCAAACTCACCGAAGTCGAGTTTGTTGCCACGGGATGCGGTGCCAGAGCGGCTGCCGCGCTGGGTCTTGCGATGTTTTACACGACTTGGAAGAAGGGCCATAGGTCAACTCCTGTTGGGAATCCTGAAAAGGGGGTTACTTTGAAAATTACTGGGCTGCTGCAGGAGCGGCATCTGCTGCCGGAGCGGCAGGAGCCTGGGACTGCTGGTAGGAGGACTGGCCTCCCTGCTGATAACGTGGCGGGCCGGAGCGCTCACCACCGCGACGGCCGATGCCGCCGGCACCACCGCCACCGCTGTTGCGGTCGCCACCACGATCACCGCGCTCACGGCGACGGTCATTGCGAGGTGTGGTGTTTTCAGGGGCATTGCCACGGTTCATCCAGACTTTGACGCCGATGATGCCGTAAACGGTGCGGGCTTCAGTGAAGCCGTAGTCGATCGGGATACGAAGGGTCTGAAGAGGCACCTTGCCCTGACGATACTGCTCAGCACGGGCGATGTCAGCACCGCCGAGACGGCCAGCGACGCGGATACGGATGCCTTCGCCGCCCATGTCCATGGCGGTCTGAACGGCACGCTTCATGGCGCGGCGGAAAGAAATACGGCGCTCAAGCTGAACGGCGACGCTTTCAGCGATGAGCTGGGCATCAAGTTCTGGCTGCTTGATTTCGAAGATGTCGATCTTCACCTGTTTGCCACCACACATTTCAGAGACCTTCTGGCTCATCACTTCGATCTCCTGGCCCTTGCGGCCGATCACCAAGCCCGGGCGGGCGGTGTGGAGGGTGACACGAACCTGGTTCCAGGCACGTTCGATGATGATCTTCGACAAGGCGGCCTGCATGAGCTTCTCCTTGAGATACTTGCGGATGGCAAGGTCGCTATGCAGTGCATCGGCGTACTCTTTCTCAGGAGCATACCACTTGGAGCGCCAGTCTTTGGAGACCGCGAGGCGGAAGCCGATTGGATTAACTTTCTGTCCCATAAATCAGTGTGTGGTGTCTGAGTGATTATTCGGCGGCAACTTTGGCCTTTGGAGACCTGTTTTTACGGACGGGCTTTTCAGCCTCTTCCGGTTTTGCGCCGAGCACGACGGTGATGTGCGTCATGCGTTTTTTGATTGGTGATGCAGAACCGCGAGCACGTGGCGTGATGCGCTTCAGGGCAGGCCCTGGAGTGGCGACGGCACTGCGGACGACGAGTTCATCGGCATCCAGTTCATGATTGTTTTCCGCATTGGCGACAGCCGAACGAAGAACTTTGCCCACCAGGAACGCGGCCTTCTTTGGGGTGAAGTCGAGAACGCTGAGAGCCTGTGACACCGGCATACCGGTGATTGCCCGTGTGACTTGACGCGCCTTCTGCGACGAGATGCGGGCGTATTTATAGATTGAACGCACTTCCATAACCTTAGAATGATCTGTTGATATCCACTTTGCCTCTGTCTCCGACCTTCACCGGATCAGCTGCGTTTGCTAACTCCTGAACCACTGCACCGCTAACAGAGCTGCGCACTTCAGTGACGAGGATTTTTGCGATGGGTTTGTCCTCGCGATAAATTTCAAATGGCATCCCAGGCTTCACGCCATCACGGGATCCGACTGACAAAACTGCAATGCCGAGGTCCGGCTTGAGACTGACGATGCGCGCATCCTGAAGATTGGCGGGCTCGGCAGGGGCCGTGCCTTCGGGGGCGGCGGCAGCGGTAAGAACCGCTTCTGCTTTGGTGAGCGCCTTGGAAAGACGATCACTGGAGGCAGCGTCCGGGGTCTGGACGGTTTTGGCGAACTGCAAGGAAGCTTCAGCGAGCTCCATCAGGCTGTCTGCCAGTTTCTGACGGGAAGTTTCAGCGATGCGAAGATCGCTGATGGCGGAGAGCAGACGCCCCTGGGTCTGATCCGTCGAGTTTTCCAGGGCGGCAATGCCAAGACCTTCGAGAAGACCACGAAGTTTTTCGTAGCGATCCTTGAGGTCATTGGCTTCCTGGTTAGCAGCTGCCGCACTCTGCGTCAGCGCATCCGTTTTGTCTTTCGAGGCGGCGAGCTGGGATTCCAGCGCCTGAATCTTCTGGGCGGCGACCTGGAGGGTCATGTTCAACTCCTGAAGTTCAAAAGCCGTCTGCGCCTGGGCACCACCTAACACTGCCACCGCTGCAAAAAGCAGCGAAGCGCGCCGGGCTAGATGGTGATGAAGACGAGAGAACATGAAGTGCAGGAGTAGAACGGCGCGCTTTCGAAAATTACTTGGCAGCCTTGACGGTGTGAGCACCATGGCCCTTGAAGATACGCGTCAGGGCGAATTCGCCCAGACGGTGTCCGACCATGTTTTCCGTGACATAAACGCTCACGAAGTCCTTGCCATTATGCACCAGGAAGGTGTGGCCGACAAGGTCAGGAGTGATCATCGAGCTGCGGGCCCAGGTCTTCACCGGGCGCTTTTGGCCGGCGTCGTTGAGCTTGTCCACTTTGTCGAGCAGGGCTTGCTGGACGAAAGGTCCTTTTTTGAGTGAGCGTGCCATAGGGCTATTGAATCAGGATTCGGAAAAACAGGTTACTTCTTAGCGTGACGGGTCTGAACAATAAGCTTGTTCGTCGCCTTCTTCTTGTTGCGAGTCTTCTCGCCCTTCGCATGGCCCCATGGGCTGAGAAGGTGCTGACGACCACCACCGGACTTGGAACGACCTTCACCACCACCGTTCGGGTGGTCAATCGGGTTCATACACATACCGCGGACGGTTGGGCGGGTACCCTGCCAGCGTGTGCGGCCAGCCTTGCCAGAGACCACGTTCATGTGCTCCGTGTTACCGACCTGACCGATCGTGGCGTAGCACTCAGCGTGGATCTTGCGGATTTCACCAGAAGGCATGCGCACCAGGGCGTATTCACCTTCACGGTTGGAGAGGATCGCAGCCTGGCCAGCGGCACGGGCGGCGACACCCCCACGGCCTGCGGTCAGTTCCACATTGTGGATGGAGGTACCAAGAGGGATCTTGCGCAGAGGGAGGGCATTGCCCACATCTGGAGCAGCCTTCTCACCGGCCATCACGCTGGCACCCACCTGAAGGGCGTTTGGCGCAAGGATATAGGCACGCTGGCCGTCCTTGTATTCCACCAGGGCGATGCGGGCGGAGCGGTTTGGATCGTATTCGATGGCAATCACCTTGGCGGCTTCGTCACGGCGGACACGCTTGAAATCAATCAAACGGTAGCGGCGTTCATGACCACCGCCGATGTGACGGGTGGTGATGCGACCAGTGTTATTGCGACCGCCGGACTTACGAAGAGCAACGGTGAGGCTGCGCTGCGGGGTGTCCTTAGTGATCTCCTCAAAGGAGTTCCACTCCTTGTAGCGGTTGGACGGGGTATTGGGCTTGAAAGTTTTCAGCGCCATGGCTCTGCGTCTTTCTGTTTAAAGGGTTACCGAAATTGAGGATTACACGAGGTCGATGCGCTCGCCGTCTTTCAGACGCACGATGGCTTTCTTCCAGTGATTGGTGCGGCCATAATCAGCACGACGTTCGCGACGGGCTTTGCCTGCATAGTTGGCGGTGCGGACAGCTTCAACTTTCTTGCCGAAGTGCTTCTCGACTGCCTGCTTGATTTCCAACTTATTAGCCTTTGGATGCACGACGAACACGTACTCGTTGTTCGTTTCGCCAAGCATCGTGGCCTTTTCAGTGAGACGGATCGTTTGGATGATCGTTTGCGGATCTTTCATATTAGACTGCAGTCCTCCGGGCAAGGATTGGGAGAGCGTCAGCGATCACGAGGACCTGCGGATAAAGCAGGAGATGTTCTGCATTGACCTCTTCAGCGGAAATGAGCTGAACATTCTGCACGTTGCGTGCGGAGCGGAAGGTAAGTTCGTCGAACGCGCCGACGATCAGAGTCTTCTTAGCGGACGAGAGGGCCGACACGGCACTCACGAAACTTTTGGTTTTGCCATCGGCGACAGAGAAACCAGGGATGGTCGAGATGGCGCCGTCGGTGATGCGAGCGGTAAGAGCGGTGCGAAAGGCGAGCTTACGAACGTTCTTGGTGGTCTTTTTGGACCAGTCGCGGGTCTTGGGGCCGAAGACGACACCACCACCAGACCAGATTGGGGAGCGCTTGCTACCCATACGGGCGTTGCCGGTGCCCTTCTGGTTCCAGAGTTTCGAGCCGGAGCCGGAAACTTCTGCACGAGACTTGGTGTGGGCGTTACCCTGGCGGCGGTTGGCGCGGTAGGCGACGAGGACGTCGTTAAGTGCCTGCTTGCCCTGATGACCCTCAACGAGGTTCAAGCTGG
Organism: Verrucomicrobiota bacterium; assembly: GCA_040386955.1. Classification (GTDB taxonomy): domain Bacteria; phylum Verrucomicrobiota; class Verrucomicrobiia; order Verrucomicrobiales; family Verrucomicrobiaceae; genus Prosthecobacter. The sequence goes on along the minus strand of JAZKER010000059.1, from coordinate 1,824 downwards.
CCTGCTTGGCGCTTTCAGTGGAAAGTACGGTTGCTGACATGATTCAATTCCTCGGGGTTACTGGGCTGCTGGAGCAGGCTTCTTCTTGGCAGGGCGCACCACGACGATGCTGCCTTTGTTGCCAGGGATGGCGCCGCTGATGAGAAGCACGCCTTCTTCAGGGCGGCTCTGGATGACTTTCAAATTCTGGGTGGTCACACGATCCACACCGTCATGACCAGGCATCTTCTGGTTTTTCCAGACGAGACCGGGAGTCAGACGGCAACCAATGGAACCTGGACGACGATGCATCATGGAACCGTGGGTCTGCGGCTGGCCGGCGAAGTTCCAGCGTTTCACAACGCCCTGGAAACCTTTGCCCTTGGTGGTGCCGATCACGTCAACCCACTGGCCATTGCTGAACAGGCTGGCGTCGATCTTTGCATCGGCTGCTGGCAGCTGGTCGTCAGAAGTGACGCGGAATTCTTTGATGATGCGCTTGGCGCTGACGCCGTGCTTCTTGAAGTGACCGAGGACGGGCTTCGTCATGCGGCTTTCTTTCTGATCATCGTAACCGACCTGGACTGCGCTGTAGCCGTCCTTGCCCGATGCCTGCTTCACCTGGATCAGTGCGTTGCCGCTGACGTCCACAACTGTGACGGCGATGGCTTCGCCTTTGTCGGTGTAGACTTTCGTCATGCCGATTTTTTTGCCAATCAATCCTAAAGACATAGTGATTTACCTCCTGGGGAGTCGTTCGCGGGGTGAGACTAGATTTTGATCGTGATGTCCACGCCGGAAGGGAGATTGAGCTTCTTCAGCTCGTCCACGGTGCGGGAGGTTGGGTCCACAATGTCAAGCAAGCGCTTGTGGGTGCGGATTTCGAACTGGTCCATGGACTTCTTGTCCACGTGCGGGGAACGGTTCACGGTGAACTTCTCGATACGGGTCGGAAGGGGGATCGGGCCGGCCACTTTGGCACCCGTGCGCTTCGCGGTTTCGACGATATCAGCGGTGCTTTTGTCAAGCACGCGGTAGTCGTAGGCGCGGAGGCGGATTCTGATTCTCTGATTGCTCATGGCGTGTGTCCGTGAAGTGTTGTCTTAAATTTGGCTTAATGCTGCTTGCCGCCGCGCTGCTCAACGATCTGCTCAACGATCTGCTGAGGAACCTGCTCAAAGTGCGAAGGCTGCATCGAGTAGCTGGCGCGACCGGAGGAGAGAGTGCGGATGGTGGTCGAGTAGCCGAACATCTCGGCCAGAGGCACTTCGCAACGGACGATCGCGGTGGTACCGCGGGTGTCTATGCCCTGGATCTTGCCACGGCGACGGTTAAGGTCACCCATGATGTCACCCTGATAATCTTCGGGTGTGGAGGCTTCCACCGCCATGATTGGCTCGAGCAGGATGCACTTGGCTTTCTTCAGGGCGTCCTTGACGGCGAAGATGGCGGCCATCTTGAAAGCATTTTCGTTGGAGTCAACGTCATGGCTCGAACCGTCAACCAAGTCAATGTGCATATCAATCACCGGGTAACCGGCGATAATGCCATTCAGGGCTGCCTCGATACAACCAGCCTTGGACGGGTTGATGAATTCTTTCGGGATGGTGCCGCCGACAGTCTTGTTTTCGACCACAATACCGGAACCTTTTTCACCGGGGCGCACCTTGATCACCACGTGACCATATTGACCACGGCCACCGGACTGCTTGACCAATTTGCCGTCTCCATCAGCTTCCTGGGTGAGGGTCTCACGGTAGGCGATCTGCGGCTTGCCTGTGTTCGTTTCCACTTTGTGCTCGCGCTTGAGGCGGTCGCAGAGAATTTCAAGGTGAAGCTCACCCA
>JAZKER010000058.1:29593-51007 GCA_040386955.1 Verrucomicrobiota bacterium | reverse complement strand
GACCTTTGACCTTTGACCTTTGACCTTTGACCTTTGACCTTTGACCTTTGACCTCAGCACTGAGCACTGAGCACTGAGCACTGAGCACTGAGCACTGAGCACTGAGCACTAGCCCCCGTTCCCTCCCCCCTCTGCTTTCTACTTTCCTCTTTCTGCTTTTCTCCTCCCCCTCACACCAGCAGTTGCGCGCGCGAAAAATCCGCCACCGTCAGGCGGGCGGGCACGGGGGTGCCGGGCTCCAGCAGGATGGGCTCCGCCTCCTCCGGGCGAAAGGCCAGCACCTCGCGTCCATTCGGCAGCGTGGCGTACCACGTGCGCGGGCAGTGCGGGCTGCGGATCGTCACCGTCGTTTCTACAGTCTCAGGAATCATCTTCAGGGTTTCACAGGTTGTGCCTTCTTCACCTCAGCAGGCGGGGCAGGTTCAGTTCGTTTCTTTCCGGCGGGCCATTTCAGCGGGCTGGCTTGCAGATGCGTGCGCGCGCCCAGCATGTCCACCGCACGCTGCAGCACCGTGTCGCGCAGCGCCGGGCGGTCATCGGCCAGCTCCTCGCCCGCGCTGCGGCGGATGTAGGAGTCCAGCTCCGGATTCTTCCGCGCGATCAGCGCCGCCTCATTGTAGCGCACGCGGCTGTGGTCAAACAGGCTCTCCTTCACCGGCCCCGCCGCATCAAAGAACTGCCGCTTCACCGCCACCGGCAGGTCTAACAAAAAGTCTGGCACCAACCCCTCGCGAAAGAGCGACCGGTCCCCCGCCAGCAGCATCTCCGCCCGCGCAAAGCGCAGCACCCACTCCGCATCCAGCGGCAGCGTCTCATAGCGCACCGTCGCCCCGCGTGTCTTGCCGCCGATGATGAGTGCCTGCTTCCGCTCCCGCAGCACCGCCGCCATCGTCTCCCCCAGGTTGCAGGTTTCCGCATCCACCAGCACCACCAGCGGCTGCGTCCACACCGGCTCCCGGTTGGCGATGAAAAGCTGCGCATCCTCACGCCCCACCTGCTTCAGCTTGAACATCAGCTCTGCGCGCGGCACGAACAGCTCCAGCATCGCCGCCGCCACGGCAAAGTCCCCCGGCGGCACCGCGCTGCGCAGGTCCAGGATCAGGTAGGGCACCTTCGCCTCCACCTGTTTTTTCAGGTGCAGCTCCATCTGCCCCGCCTCCTCCTCCGCAAAGGCCAGCGGCCTCAGGTAGGCGATCTCCGGCGTCAGCATCTCCGCCAGCACCCCGCGCCGCAGCACCGGGCGCTCCGCCTCCGCCTTGCGGATCAGCTCCGCCCCCAGGTCCAGCCGCTCCAGCAGGCCCTGGAAAGCCGCCCGGTTCAGCTCATCATAGGTCAGGTCCCCGCCGCGGATGTACTCGCTGCGCAGGATCTGAAAAGCCGCCTGCACCGCCGTCTGCGACACCTCCTCCACCTTCGCCGCCGCCTCTTCTGCCACGGCCCCGGGCTGCGGCTTTGCCACCTCCGCCGCCAGGGCAGACCCGGCCAGCAGGGACCATGCGAGCATCGTTTTCATAAGGCGGAATTCTTCAGGTGATTCAGCGCATGCACGCTGCCGGTCCCGCCTTCCCAGGCATAGAACTCCGCAATCGCCGCGCTGACGTAACGCTTCGCCCGGGCCACCGCCTCCTGCAATGGCAAACCCTGCCCCAGCCCCGTCGCGATGCTGGCCGAATACGTGCAGCCCGTGCCATGCGTCTGCACCCCCGGCGTGCGCACCGCCTCATGCCAGGTCAGCTCCCCGCCCACACACAGCACATCCGCCGCCGCCCCCGTCAGGTGCCCGCCCTTCAGCAGCACCGCCGTGCCAAACCGGGCCGCCAGGGCCAGCGCGCAGGCCACCATCTCCTCCCGCGTCGTCACCGGCCTCCCCCACAGCACCCCCGCCTCATCCATGTTCGGGGTGATCACCGTCGCCAGCGGCAGCAGTTGCGTGGCCACCGCCTCGATGGCGTCATCCTCCAGCAGCTTGCCCCCGCCCGTGGCCACCATCACCGGGTCCACCACCAGCGGCGTGCCCGCCGGGGCCAGCGCACGCCAGGTCTGCACCACCGCCTCCACCTGCGCCCGCCCGCCCAGCATCCCTGTCTTCGCTGCCGCGATGGGAAAACCCTCGAACAGCACCCGGATCTGGTCCGCCACCATCGCCGCCTCCAAAAGCTGCACCCGCGAAACCCGTCCCGGCGTCTCCGAAACCACGCTCGTCAGCGCATTCAGCGCATACCCGCCCAGGGCCGAGATGGCCTTCAGATCCGCCTGCACCCCGGCCCCACAGGAAGAGTCAGAACCGGCGATGGTGAGGATGGGAAGCGGGGACATGGAGGAGGAAAGGAAACGTCAAGCTTGGTCAATGAGTCCAGGAAGGTCAAGGGAGAGAACCTCCCGATGAAGGGGATAAAAAAAACGGCCGGGCACACAGCCCGGCCGTCATTTAAAAAAACAGTCGTGTCAGCAGAGGAAGATTATTCCACGCCCTTCCAGGCACCAAAGGCAGCGCCGGACTCGATCCACTTCTTCACCAGTGCCTGCTCTTCAGCGGTCACGCGGTCGCCCTTGCCTTCAGGAGGCATGGCAAATTCGTCAGACTCAGGCAGCGCCATCGTCTTCAGCAGCCAGCTGGCGTCCGGCTTGCCGGCCACCACGTTTTCAGCCGGATACTCCTTGCCGCCCTTCATGATGGTTTCGGCATTGTCCAGGCGCAGACCGCCCTTCGGCTTCTTGATCTTGCCATTGTCTTCCTTTTCCTTCTCATGGCACTTGAAGCACTTCTGCTTCAGGATCGGCAGGATCTGCTTTTCAAAATCCACACCACCATCCTGGGCGGCGGCGGTGGAAACGGCAAAGGCAGCGGCTAAGGCCGCAAGGGTGAGCTTGATTTTCATGGGGTGGTAATTTTTAATTTAGTTCGCAGTGCCTCTTTTGGTCAAGCACAAGCAAGCTCAATCGAGACAATCAGCCCGCCGGATTCACGGTTCCGCACACTCACATTCCCGCCGCAGGACTCCACACAGGTCTTCACGATGGAAAGGCCCAGCCCCGTGCCCCCCGTCTCCCGTGCCCGCGCCACATCCACCCGGTAAAAGGGCTCGAACAACCGTGGCAGGCTCTCCTCCGGCACGCCCGGCCCCGCATCCGCGATCTGCAGCGTCACCACTTTTTTCGCCACCGTCGCCGTCACCTCCAGCACAGATCCCGGCGCATGCAGCAGCCCATTGCGCACCACATTGCCCACCGCCCGCCGCAGCATCTCCGGTGCCGCCATCACCGCCAGCCCCGCAGGCATCTGCACCCGGTACTGGCTGGCGGGCACCCCCTCCAGTTGCAGCATGCATTCCACCAGTGGCTGCAGCGGCACCGCCTCCGGTGCCTTCGCCTTCTGCCCCAGCGCGGCCTTCGAAAATGACAGCAGCTCATCCACCAGGGCCGAAATCTGCCGCAGCTCATCCCGCACATCCGCCAGCCGGTACGCCTCCCCGCCATCCAGGCGCGGCTCCAGGATGCCCAGGCTCATCTCCATCCGCGCGATGGGCCCGCACAGCTCATGCGCCACATCGCCGAGGAAGCGCTTCTGCCCGCGCAGCAGCCCCTCCAGTTGCAGCGCCATCTGGTTCACCCCATGCGCCAGCCGGCCGATCTCATCGCCCCGGTCCTCCGGCACCCGCACGTCAAACCGACCCTTCGCGATCTGCTCCGTCACATGCAAATTCGCCCGGATGCTGCCCGTGATGCTGCGCACAAACGGCAGCCACAGCAGGGCCGAAATGGCCACCGCCCCAAAGATGCTCAGCAGCCACGGCCGCGTATCAAAAAACAGCCCGCCACCCGTCATCGAGTCCGTGCTGATCAGCAGCAGCAGGTGCCCCTCCTCCCGCTTCCATCCCGGCGGTGGCGGCAGCCGCACCCCCGCATAATACAGCGCCGGATCACCCGCCTGAACCAGGAAGGTGCCAAACCGCGCCGGGATGTTCTCCCGCCGCCGTTCATCCTCCGCATCCCGCCCCCCCGGCGGCCCATCGCGGTCCGGCGACGGTGGCCGGCGGCCTTCCTCCGGCAGCGGATCGCCCAGCAAAAAGGCCTCCAGATCATCCAGCGGCGGCGGTGGCCGGCCCTGCCCCGGGGGCGGCGGCGGGCGGCCCTGGTCCCCACGCCTCTCCGGCGGATTCATCTCCCGGATGATCTTTTTCAGATCCGTCGGCACCGTGATCACATCCCCCATCATCACCCGTTCCGGGATCGTCACCAGCGTCACCTTCGCCCCATACGGCCTGCCGCGTGACTTCAAAAGCTCATCCCACTGCCCGCGCGGCTGGTTGCCCAGATCCTCATAGACCGCCTGGCCGATGACCTGCAGCCGGTCCCCCGCGATGCCCCCCAGCGCCCCCTGCAGTCCCTCCGCAAACTGCCACTTCAGCACCAGTACAAACACCACCCCCAGCACCACCACATTCACCAGCAACCACAGCAGGATGCGGGTGTAGAGATTCACAGAGCGCAGTTTCATAAATTCAAAGCCTGGCATGGATAAAAGGGGCGCGGGTGGCGGGGTGAAAATGATGGATGATTTGTCAGCTTCCTGGACCTGACCTGCGGGGGCCTCCTCCCTTCCTCAGCCCGTGGCATGGATGAAAAGGTAGCCCGCACTGCGCACCGTCCGGATAAACCGGGGCTCATGCGCATCGTCGCGCAACTTTCGTCTCAGGGCCGCAATGTGGACGTCAATGCTGCGGTCAAAAACCTCATACTCCCGGTCCCTTAGCGACTGGATCAGCGCCTCGCGCGACCGGATCCTACCGCGCGACTTCATCAGCGCCGAAAGGATGTCGAACTCCACCGGCGTCAGGTTCAGCACCCGGTCCTCCAGCATCGCCACCCGCACATCCAGGTTCAGCCGCAGCGGCCCGGAGATCAGCTCCTTTGCCACCGGCTCCACCGCCACCGCCGCCTGCGTCAAAGACGCCCGCCGCGTCACCGCCCGCAGCCGCGCCAGCAGCTCCCGGCTGGAAAAAGTCTTCGGCAGATAATCATCCGCGCCGATCTCCAGGCCCACGATCCGGTCCGCCTCATCCCCCCGCGCCGTCAGCATCAGGATCGGCACCGCCGACTTCGCCCGCACCCGGCGCAGCACCTCATAGCCATCGCAGCCCGGCAGCATCAGGTCCAAAATCACCGCATGCCACGGCTCCGCGATCGCCCGCTCCGCCCCCTCCGGCCCCGTGTGCTCCATCCCCACCGCATAGCCCAGCGGCTCCAGGTAATCGCGGATCAGACCGCACAATTTGCGATCGTCATCGATCACCAGAACGTGGGTCAGACCATCGGTAAAGGCATGTTTCTCAGAGGACATCGGACCCAATTGTAAAGGTGCAATCCCTTAAGTGAGAACAGATTTACACGATCTTAACAAATTTGCAGGTCCATCCACACACAAGCTTTACAAGCCAGCCGAAGAGTAAGTGCACCCACTCACTTCACCCGTTCACCTGCTCTCGCGATGCCCGCCCACCCCCATCTCCCCCTGCCCCGGTCGGCTGAAAACTCCCCCCTCTGCGATGACTTCTGCCGCACCCACTGGCAGCACCTCTACCACATCGCCCGCCAGCGCGGCTGCGATCCCCAGAGCGCCCAGGATGCCGTGCAGGATCTCTTCCTCAACCTCGTCCGCCGCGGCACCCTCGGCCTCCTCTCCCGCCAGCCCCCCGCCACCCAGGTCCGCTTCCTCACCATCCACCTCCGCTGCCTCCTCATCAACCGCTGGCGCAATGCCACCCGCCAGCGCCGGGGCGGCCCCCAGGCCACCCTTTCCCTGGACGACGAGCACGTGCCCGAGCCCGCCCACCACAACACCCCCGCCAGCCTGCATGACCACGCCTGGCTCAGCGGCTGCCTCACCCTCGCCCTCACCCGCCTGCGCCAGCAGACCCCCGCCCCCACCTGGCAGCAGCTCCAGCCCCACCTCCTCGGCGAGCACGCCCCCCAGCCCTCCGGTGCCCAGCGCGTGGCCCTCCACCGCGCCCGCAAAAAGCTCCGCCGCCTCGTCCGCGAAGCCATGCACACCTCCTTCCAAGACTGGACCGACCACCTCCCCCGCCACCGCCGTCACGTGGCGTAGGCTGAAAGCCCGCGAGTTATTCTTCGGATGGATCTGCGGTTTCAGAGGAATAAACAGGCACCCTGGTAAACCCAAACCCGGTGAGGTGATGGTCAAAAACAGCGTTTACAAAACCATCTGTAACAAACCATTTGCCCGTCTCCCCCTGAAACAAATCGAGTTCAGGAATGACTTCCTTTTTCAAAGCCCAGTCAAACACGCTCAAGATGTGTTTGCCGACCCTTTTTGCCCGGCCAAACCGTGAATCAAGCACTTCGTGCGAAGAGTCTGCGTAGCAGTAAACATAGTCCCCTTGAATCATTTGGGCCTCAGGCCCAGTCCATTCACAAGGAATCACCACGAGGTCGGCAGGCAAACTTAGTTCTGCCAACGTTTCGAATGCGCGTCGGCTTAAAACAAGCTCCCTGCCCGACGTCAGCATTCGATCCATCACTTCAACGCCAGCGGGGACATGGACTCGCACCTTATCAGGTTTCTGAGCTGGCGGCTCTGCATCAGGAAACTCCTTCCCTTGGTCATCTGTCACGGTGACAAATTTAGGAATGCGCGAGCCGGGGGCAAACCCCATCAAATATAAGTGCGGATTTTCCATAACGGTCCTGACCGAGGTCTTCGTTAGCATGGATATCCTCATTCAAAAAGGACTCAAAGACCCAGAGCAGCATTTTGAAACGCCCCCATCACCAAACCACGCCTCCAGGCCACTTCCGTACTGTCAGCCCCGCTTGCCAGCGGCGCGTTCTTCCTTTAAAGGAGAGGTTCTCGCAACCGATACCCCCTTTTACCGACCATGATCAAACTTACCGGCATCGCAGATGAAGCAGGCGCGTCCCTCGACGTGCAGATCCAGGCCCACCAGGAACTCGGCTGGGACAGCATTGAGTGTCGCGCCGTCGAGTTCGATGGCGTCAAAGGCAACCTGCATGAGATCCCCGATGCCCTGTTCGACAAAGTCGTCGCCCACCTGGCCGAAAAGAACATGAAGATCAGCGGCTTCGGTTCCCTCATCGGCAACTGGGCCAAAAAGATCACCGACGACTTCAGCATCACCGAGGCCGAAATCAGCCGCGCCATCCCACGCATGCAGAAGCTGGGTGCCAAGCTCATCCGCGTCATGTCCTACGCCGTCTGCAAGGACGACTCCGGCAAGGACCTCGAAGAGCAGTTCGCCCCGGAGCGCATCAAGCGCATGCAGGAAATCAACCAGCGCTTTGCCGATGCCGGCCTCACCGTCGTCCACGAAAACTGCATGAACTGGGGCGGCATGAGCCCCACCTACGTCCAGCGCATGGCCGAAGCCGTCCCCGGCATGAAGTGGGTCTTCGACACCGGCAACCCCGTCTTCATTGACGACCGCGACCGCCCCGGCCACAAGCAGGACGCCTGGGCCATGTACCAGGCCATCAAGCCCTTCATGGCGCACGTCCACGTCAAGGACGGCATCTGGGACACCGCCAAAAACGACGCCGTGTACACCTACCCTGGTGAAGGCGAAGGCCAGACCGAGCGCATCATGAAGGACCTCGTGGAAACCGGCTACAACGGCTACATCAGCATCGAGCCCCACGTCGCCGTCGTCTTCCACGGAGCCGGCGCCGCCGATGACCTCTCCCCCGAGCAGAAGGCCAAGGAGCAGTACGACAGCTACATCAAGTATGGCCGTCAGCTCGAAGCCATGCTGAAAAAGCTGGGTGCCAACCTCGGCTAATCCCCGCCTCTTTCGACTCCACACCCCCGGCCCCCTCTGGCATCCCCAGAGACCAGCCGGGGGTGTTTTGTTTTGCACCCCGTAGCGGCCTGCGTCCCGCACGCGGGATGGCCCGTGCCGAATCCTCTGGTTCTCCGAGCTTCCCCAACGCCCCAAGGAGCGGGACTTGCCAAGTCCCGGCCTCTGAACCTGCGCACGCCCTCACGGCCCCACCTCCCAGAGAAAGGCAAAAAGATATCGGGTAAAAGAAGCCTCCATCCGACCTAACCATGAGTGTTTCATGCCATTGAGCGAATCCCTCCATCGCCCTACCCAAACCACGGGACTTGGCAAGTCCCGCTCCTTGGGCGACCCATCATGACCACAGAGCTTTTCGAAAGCTCATTCGCTTCCGCAGCCCCCAAACCCCACGCCCTGGCGGGCGCAGCCACACCGCCGCAAAGCGTCCTGGACTGCGCCAGTCCTCTGGCGCTTTCGAAAACTCTCACGCCCCCGTCCGTCCCCTTGCCACACTTCTTGTTAATCCTGCCATCTTGTTAATCCTGTAAAAAAGCCCGCTCACTTCCCCCGATCCCCGTCCACCCCCAACACCTCAAACCACGGGACTTGGCAAGTCCCGCTCCTTCGGCCTTTCCCTCCACCACTCCATCCCCACAAAAAAGGGTGAAGACGAAAACCGTCTCCACCCTCAAAACAACCTAATCAACAACGCAACAAATCAAACGCACCCTCAGGCTCACACCGGGTTCGCCGAGAGGTCCTTGTTGAAGAACACCTTGATGTACTTCATTCCCTTGTTGTCATCGTAGCCGCGCTCCAGCACCGGCTCATTCTCCGTGGAGAGCGTGGACTTCACGTGGATCTCCACCCCCGTGTCCAGCTTCAGCACGGCGCTGATGCGCTTCTTCGCCTTCGACACATCCTTCTTGGAAATCTCAAACGAGGTCTCCAGCGGCTGCCCCTGCTCCTCCTCCAGGCGGGCACGCTGTTCGTGGAATTTCGTCTTCGCCTCAGGCGTCTTCAGCACTTCATCCTCGAACTCCTGCAGGTCGAATTTCTCGCGCTCTTCGAAGTACTCCAGCGCACCGCGGGCCGCATTGCAGGTCTCCCAGGGCGGCGTGTCATCCGCAGGCTTTTCCTCCTCCAGAAACTCCACCGCCATCTTCGTGTATGCATTCGTCAGGAAGGCCGCATCCGGCACCGCCTCCACCCCCAGAAAGTCACGCACCCAGAAGCGCGAATCCGAGCCGCTGCGGTCAAAGGTCAGCACGTAGTAGCCCTTCTTCGACCAGTAGTCCAAGATCAGGCAGCCCTTGTCAATCTTGTCCGGGTTGATCCCCTGCTCCGTCGAAATCTGCAGGTCGCCATCCTTCGTGGAGATGCTCAAAAACGGCACCACGCTCTCGGATTTCAGGATGCACAGCCCCTGCACAAATTCGCCCTCCACCTGCGCCTCCTTGATGTGGGCGATGCACAGGTCACCGGCCTTGATGTTCGGGTGGTTCGACTTCGAATACAGGCGCTTGGCGATCTCCACCCCGCGCTCGTACAGGCCGTCCTTCGTTTCAAAGATGGCCTTCACGCAGGTGTTCATCTCATGCTGGTCCAGCGAGGAATGATGCGTGAACCGGTGCGCCATCAGGTTCTTGAACGGCTTCAGAAAAATGGCCGTCAGCGAGGGCTGGTCCTCCTCGGAAATCGGGAACACTTCCTTCGAAGTCTCCAGCGGCTCCTCCCGCTGGGGATTCCCGACCTTGGCAAGGACGACGTGGGTGGCAGAGGCAGTATTGAGACGGATCTTAACGGACATGGGGGGTCCAAGTCTAAAAAGGAAATGCCTTTCGCAAAGCAATTCGTGATCCCCATTTTCGTCACCTCCGGCAGCAGGCCGGAAAGGCGCCTCCGATGAATCCCCAAAAGTCATCCGTCCCCCCTAGGCCGAGCCGCTTTTAAGGGGCCCTGAGACGGGAAACGACCACCACCGATGAAAAAAGCCAGGAGAAGCCGCCCAAGACAAGCAGCCCCGAAGAGCCCGTGGCATCAAAGGCCAGCCCTCCCGCCATCGCTCCCACCGCAGCCGCAGATTGGACCGCAGCCACATAGAGGCCGCCCCCGGTCTCCGCATGCTCAGGAACTTTGCTCACCACCCAGGCCGACCAAGCCACCGGAATGGGTCCGAACAGCACGCCCCACAGGAAAATGAGAGCAGGCGTGACCACAGCGGAAGTGCCAAACTGATGCAACCCGCCAGCAACCAGGAAGAGTGCAAACGGGAGGATGTAAAGGGTCCTGCGCATGCTTTGACGGATCATCACACCCGCGAACGAAGTGCCCATGAAGTTCGCCACGCCAAAGGTCAGCAAAATCATCGAAACCGTCTTCCCCCCGACGCCTGTGGTCGTTTCAAGAAGCGGACGCAAATAGGTGAAGAGGGCGAAGTGACCGCAAAAGACCAAAGCGACGGCCAGCAAGCCCACAGAAAAGTGCGGTACTTTCAGGACATCCAAGAGCGTGCGGAACTTGGTTTCTCCAACGGGGGCCAGCGATGGCAGCGTGAGGGCCTGCCACAAAAAGGCGGCAATGCTCAAGGCTCCAGCAAGCAGGAAAACATTTCTCCACCCGATGATATCGCCAAGAAAACTCCCCGCTGGCGCAGCCAGAACAGACGCCAGCGAACAGCCGCCATAGACGATGGCAATGGCACGCGGGGCATCTGCCGGAGGCACCAGCCTGAGGGCAATCGCGGCGGCCATGGACCAGAAGCCCCCCAGCGCAATTCCCAGGATAAACCTGCCTCCCAGCAGGGTGGCAAAATTCGGTGCAAACGCGACCAGCAGGTTTGAACAGACCAGTAGAAACGACAGGCCCAGCATCACCGTCCGGCGATTCAGCCGACGCGAAAAATACGGCAGCGTCAGGCTCGTCACCACAGCGGCCACCGAGGTGGCTGTCACGGCCTGGCCTGTCACACCTTCGGTGATGCCCAGATCATTCGCCATCGGCGTCAGCACGCCGGTGGGCAAAAACTCCGCCATGATGAGCCCAGCCACCCCGAGGGCGATGGAGAAAACCGCATTCCAGGCAGGCTGGGGCGCATCCGTTGTCATTGGGTCTGTTTTCATACGTTTCGAATCCGGGCGGCCCGGCTCCGCAGGCATACCACCCTTGTTGTTAGGCCTCTGAAGCAGCCTCCGGCAAAGGCCTTGGAGGCTGGCCAGCACCTTTTTCTACTTCAGAAACTCCGTAAAAAAGGCGCCCAGTTTGTCAAAGGGGATCAGGTTCACCCGGTCATACAGATCCACGTGGCCCGCACCAGGAACGATGAGGAGTTCCTTGGGCTCGGCAGCCAGCTTGTAGGCGTCCTCGCTGAAGTACCTGGAGTTCGCCTTTTCACCCGCGATGAACAGGATCGGGCGCGGAGAAATCATCTCGATTTCCGCGAACGGGAAGAACTGCATCAGCGCGCCGTTGCTGGTCAGGGACATGGCGGTCGTGGAGCGCGGATGCTGCCCTCTCGGGGTGCGGTAGTAGTCATAGAACTCACGGGCCACAGCCGGCGAATCCTGGGTGATGACCTCCGCCGTTCCGATGACATATTTTTTCGGTCCGCCTTCGAATTCGGTCCAGCGCTGCTCCGCGATTTGCTTGAGGGCTTGGCTCCGGTCCTCCCTCGTCATGGTATCTCCCAGTCCCTGGCGGCGGTCGCGCCCCATGTCATACATGCTCACGGTCGCCACCGCCTTCAGCCGGGGATCTATCTGCGCGGCGCTGATCGCAAAGCCCCCACTGCCGCAGACTCCGATGACGCCAATGCGGTCACGGTTCACAAACGGGCGCGTTCCCAAAAAATCGACGGCAGCACTGAAGTCTTCAACGAAGGCTTCCGGCGAGGCGATGGAACGCGGCTGCCCCCCGCTCTCACCATTGTAGGAGGCATCAAAGGCCAGGGTGATGAAGCCCCGTTCCGCCATCGTCTGGGCATACAGGCCCGAGGTCTGTTCCTTCACCCCGCCGAACGGATGGCCCACGATGATCGCAGCGGATTTCTTGGATCGGTCCATGCCTTTGGGAAGGTACAAATCGCCGACCAGATGGATCCCCAGCCGGTTTGAAAAAGACACCTTTTCTGCGGTCACCCGATCGCTGGGCGGAAAGGTCTTATCCCAGGCCAAGGTGTCTGCGGCAAAGGTTGCGCTGCCTGTGGAAAGCAGCATTCCCAGAGTCATCGCCGTGAGGGACAGGAGGCTGGTGTGCGTGCCTTGAGGGGCAGTCAATGCGGTGGTGGTAGGTTTCATGTCGTTATGTTTTTGCGGTTGGATTGGCTTTGATTCATTCGAGATCATTGACGGGTGTGATAGCGCCTCACGGCGGAGCGAGTTCGAGCGTTGCCTTCCCTGGGCCAGTGGCGGTCAGCGCTTCCAGCCCGCCATCGATCTTGCCAAGGATGATCAGGCCCTTCGCATAACCTGAGTCCCGGTAGTAGATGGCCAGGTTGCCCCAGGGGGCGTAATAGGCGATGTCGCCGATGGATGGATCCGCGCCTGCAGGTGCTCCAGCGGTGTTAAGCCGCCTCGGCAGATCACTGATTTTCTCCGTGCTCGCGTAATCTTTCAGATCGAGAACCAGTGGCAGCATGGAAAGGAAATCTCGCCCCGTGGCAGTATCGCGAAGGCTGCCGTAAAGTGTCTTTTCGCCGATCCTCACGGTGATCTTCATGTCCCCTTTTCGCCCGATGGCGGGTTCCGTTTTTTGGCCTAACAAAATAAGTGGAATGGCCTCAGCGCTGCACGAAGCGAAGGGCAAGGTGACCGCGAGGGCAAAGGATTGAAACCGACGGCGGGTGCCTGTGTCACTCACCCGATGCGCTGTGTCTGAGAAGCAAACTTTGTCTTGAGTCATGTGCCCAAGTTATCCCCTGACCCCGCCCCTGCTTTCGTGGTTCTGCTCTGCCCTGTCGTGATTCTGCTAAAAACCTTCTGGGCTGCTTTCAGGGCTCTGCGTGGCGGTAATCCTGCGGTGTCTGCCCGGTCTCTTTCCTGAACACCTGCGAAAAGTGGCTCGCGCTCGTGTAGCCGACCTCCATGCCGATATCAATGATGCTGCGCTTGGTTTCCCGCAGCAGTTGCTGCGCTTTCGTCATGCGCAGGCGGATGAAATATTTGGATGGCGACAGCCCCGTGGTGCTTTTGAAGAGACGCGAAAAGTGCGCCTCGCTCATCCCTGCGGCCTCGGCCAGCGCGCCGATCTGCACCCCCTCCTCCAGGGCTGCCCGCATCATCTCCTCCACTTTGCGAAACCGGTAGGCAGGCAGAACATTCGGCTGCTGCGGCCGTGTGGCGGACTCATCGCGGTAATTTCTTACCAGATGCACCGCCAGGGTCTGCGCGATGCCCTGAACGAGGACCTCGCTGGCCACAGGACGTTCCACCAGCTCGGCCCGCAAATGCTCCAGAAGAACATTCAGGACGGCATCGTGAACCCCGTAAACTTCTTTCAACACGGGAAGACCGGCATCAGGGCCTAACAAATCATGTGTCACCCGCGCCAGCAAAGGCAGGCCGATGAAAACGTGCATCACCAGCGAAGGGTCGGGCGTCACAGCCTTCCATCGCAGTTCGTAAGGCGTCGGCGACGCCGTCAGAAAAATATCTCCCGGCCCTGCATGGTGGGAACTCCATGTCCCGCCGAGATCCCGCTCCTCACACATCACGCTGCCTGAAATTTGCCAGACGATCTGAGGCTCCGCCACGGCTGGCACGAGCATGCATTTCTCCTCAGGCCGCCGGGAATAGATCTCCACGAGGATATCTTTCCACGCAGGTCCATCGCCCAGATGCAGCAGTTCCCCAGGCAGATACTGACGCTGGGCATCCGCAGAGGTGAGTGAAGGAGGCGGCTTCATCGACAAGGATCGGTTTTGTCTGTGATAAGAGTCGATTCACCCAACAAAATGACAAGGAGTGAAGGTCGATGACCACCACTTTCCTCCGGTCGTTGCTCCGACTGAAACTACCGCGCCAGCAGCTTCGTCTTCTCAGCGGCGGAAACTGTTTCCGGGTCTGAAAAAGCCATGGTCAGGCTCGCGCCATCGCCCTGCAGCACACGCAGTTGCAGCAGGCGAAAGGTCTTGGGGGAAATCTGCAGATCGAGCTGCCGCAGGTGCCGCCGGATGAAGGGGGCCTTGGGCCGCAGCGTGATCGCCGTCACCTCCGCCGTCTGCTCCGCCGCATCCACCAGGAAGTGCTGCTGCAGCTCCTCAGGCGAGGCTTCCTGCCCGCTGAGAAAGCGCGACCACATGCGGTAGCGCGCATCCTTTTCATCCAGGGCCTGCCAGGCACCCTCCGCACCTTCGCGCACACGGAATTCCGTGCCATCCCGCACCAAAACAGTGACCGCAGGCTGGCCCAGTTCCCAGCGGAAGGCCCCATCTTTGAACCGCCAGAATTTGCCCGGCGTGCTCACCGGCTGCTTCAGGGCGGGAGTCGTGCGCGTCTGGCGAAAGGCCACCACCATGTCGGGCATGCCCTTTTGCGCCTCGGCCCATTGCAGAAGCACGGGCGGCAGCGGCTTCGGCGCCTGTGCCTGGACGGTCAGGGCTGAAACAGCCAGCAGAAAGGCGATGCGAAGCACTGGGGCGAGGGCCATAAAATCAGGGCAGTGAAGATTTGATCTGTCGTACATACGCCTGCACATCCGGGGCCAGCAAAAAAGCCGACACCACCACCACACGGCGCGCGCCTGCGGTGAGGATTTCCGGCAGCCGCTCCGCATTCACCCCGCCGATGCAGAAGATGGGCAGCGACACCTGCTGGTGCACCTCCGTGATGTCCTGCAGGCCGATGGGTACGTAGTCCGGCTTTGTCCCCGTGGCATACAGCGGGCCAAAGCCGATGTAGTCTGCCGCCTCCCCCTGCGCCGCCACGGCCTGGGCCAGACTGTGGGTGGACTTGCCCACAAACACGCCCGGCCCCACAGCCGCACGCGCCCTGGCCACCGCCTCATCATCCTGCCCCACATGCACGCCCTCACTGCCAATGCTGGCGGCGATTTCGAGGTGGTCATTGACGATCAGCGGCACGCCATGGTCGCGAGTGATGGGGTGCATCAGCCGCGCCAGTTTTTCGATCTCCAGCAGTGTGAGCTTTTTCGCCCGCAGTTGCAAAAGATCCACCCCGCCCTCACACAGCGCCGCCGTCATCGCCTCCACCTGCGCCGGGGCGCAGTAGCCGAGATCCACAATCCCATACAGCCGCGCAGATTGCAGCCGGGGGAAGGATGAGGCAGGAGATGACATGCGGGATGGGGGGGGAGCGGGTCTCGGCAGCACTCGTGATTAAGACTCGGTGGAGTCCGCCTCAGGGGTTTCAGCCGCTTCTTCAGCCGGGGCCTCGCTGCCCGCAGCAGGGCTGTCTCCACCTTCGGTGACGATGGCGGTTTCGCCCTCTTCGCCGGTGGCGGATTCATCCTCTTCATCGGCGATCACGGTGGCCACATCCTGGATGGTCTCGTCTTTTTTGAGGTCCATCAGCTTCACGCCCTGGGCCACACGGCCCGTTTCGCGGATGCCTTTGTCCCCGCCCACACGGATGCGCACGTTCTGCCCCTTGCTGGTGATCAGCATCAGTTCATCATCGTTATGCACCGCAATGGCGGCCACCACCTTGCCGGTCTTCTCCGTGATGTTGATGGTCTTCACGCCCTTGCCGCCACGATTGATGAGACGGTAGTCTTCAAACGGCGTGCGTTTGCCCAGGCCTTTTTCAGAAACAACCAGGAGCTGGGTGTCCGGCTCCACCGCCGTCAGCGCCACCAGGTAGTCGCCCTCATCCAGACGGATGCCGCGCACGCCGGCTGCCCCACGGCCCATGGCGCGGATGTCGGTCTCCACACAGCGCAGGCACATGCCTTCGCGGGTGGCAAAGCAGATCTCGCTGCTGCCATTCGTCAGCACCACATCCACGAGGTCGTTGCCTTCCTCGATGTTGATCGCGATGATGCCGTCCTTGCGGTAGTTTTTGAAGGCTTCCAGCGCCGTCTTTTTCACCGTGCCGTCCTTCGTTGCGAAGAGCACAAATTTCTCCGGGCTCCACATCGCATCGTCTTCCACGCCCTGGGCTTCCAGGCGCAGCACGCTGTTGATCTTCTCTTCAGGGCGCAGGTTCAGCACGTTTTTGATGCTGCGGCCACGGCCTGTTCGCGGGGCCTCGGGGAGCTGATACACACGCTCCACATAGACACGTCCGGTGTTCGTGAAGAATAACAAGAAGTCATGCATGTTCGCGCTGAACAGCGTCTCCACGAAGTCATTCTTGTCCTCCTTGGTCGCGGCCTCGCGGGCCTCCATGCCTTTCAGGCCTTTGCCGCCGCGTGCCTGCAGGCGATACTCGGTGGTCAGCGTGCGCTTCACGTAACCAAAGTGGGTCAGCGTGACGATGTTCGCATCGTTCGGGATGAGGTCGATCGTCTCGATGCCGCCGCCGGCCGCATCAATGCGGGTGTAGCGCGGGGTGCCGTGCTTGGCCTTGATGGCCTGCAGCTCGTCCTTGATGATGGTCAGCACGCGATGCTCTTTCGCCAGGATGTCCATCAGGTCCGTGATGGTGGCCAGCAGCTCGTCATAGTCGGCCTTGATCTTGTCGCGCTCCATGCCCGTGAGCTGGTAGAGGCGCAGTTCCAGGATCTGATCCACCTGCGTATCCGTGAAGACGTAGCTGTCTCCCTGGATGCTCGGCTGGCTGCGAATGAGGATGCCCAGGTTCCGGGCCGTCGTCACGCTGAACTGGTACGCCTTCAGCCCGGCACGCGCTTCGTCGCGGTTGCGGCTGTCGCGGATGATCTTGATGAAGTCATCCAGGTGGCCCAGGGCCAGCAAGTAAGCCTCCAGCTTTTCCGCCTGCTGCTCCGCCTTGCGCAGGAGGAAGCGGGTGCGGCGGATGATGACCTCGCGGCGGTGCTCGATGTAGCAGGCGATCGCGTCCTTGATGCTCAGCACGCGCGGGCGGCCGCCATCAATGGCCAGCATGTGGATGCTGAAGCTGCTCTCCAGAGCGGTGAATTTGTACAGGTTGTTCAGCACCACCTGCGGGCGGGCGTCGCGCTTCAGCTCCACCACCACGCGGGTATTTTCATCGGACTCATCCCGCACGGAGGTGATGTCGCTGATGATCTTCTCATTGGCCAGTTCCGCGATGCGCTTCACCAGCTCCGCACGGTTCACGTTGTACGGGATTTCCGTGATGATGATCTGCTCGCGGCCATTGTGCTCCACGATCTCCGCCTGGCCGCGCACCCGCACGCTGCCGTGGCCGGTCTCCATGTATTCGCGGATGCCGTCCAGCCCGTGAATCACACATCCCGTCGGGAAGTCAGGGCCTTTGATGAACTGGGCAAGCCCGCTGTTCGTGATGGCCGGATTGTCAATCTGCGCGCAGACACCGTCCACGATTTCGCCCAGGTTGTGCGGCGGCATGTTCGTCGCCATGCCCACGGCAATGCCGGTGCCACCGTTCACCAAAAGGTTAGGGAATGCCGCCGGAAACACCGTCGGCTCCGTCAGACGTTCATCGTAGTTCGGGACGAAGTCCACGGTGTCCTTCTCCATGTCGGACATCAGCGTGCCGCCCAGGGGCGTCATGCGGGCTTCCGTGTATCGCATGGCAGCCGGCGGATCGCCTTCCACCGAGCCGAAGTTCCCCTGCGGATCGATCAGCGTCTCGCGCATCGCCCACGGCTGGCCCATGTGAACCAGGGTCGGGTAGATGACGGCCTCACCGTGCGGGTGATAGTTACCGGAAGTGTCACCGCAGATCTTCGCGCACTTCATCTGCTTCTTCGGCGGATACAGGCCCAGCTCATGCATCGCATACAGAATGCGGCGCTGGGAAGGCTTCAGCCCATCCCGCACATCCGGCAGCGCACGGGAGATGATGACTGACATCGAGTAATCAAGAAAGGAGTTCTTGACCTCGTCAGCGACTGAGATGGGACGGGTGTTGGATTCTTGCATGGCGGGAAAGGCTGGAGTCAAGGCGTCAAGACCGTCAAAAGGTCAAGGCCGGTAGAAAAGTTAGGAGGCTGACGAATCGAATTGGGCTAAAAATTCTTCCAGAGGAGGAAATTCAATGAACGAAGAACCATCGTGAGGAGGATCTTCGCTGAGTGTGGAGGCAGAAGACCGTCCGAGTGAGTGAATGTAGTTGTCGAGCTGTCGGCGCAAAGCGTCGAGCTTCATGGGCAGGTCCAGGTCAAAGGGCGGAGGGACCAAAGCCCGCTCAAAAGACTTGGCCAGCCAAGTCTCCGTTTCGCGGAGTGAACCTCGGGCGTAATAGCAAAACCGAGCGTTCTCCTTGAAGGAAAATCGACCATATCCCTCGCTGATATTGGCAGCGATGGAATCCGCCGCACGAACCCACTGCAATCCAAGGGCCTGTTTGCTGAACCAGGGCCAGCCGTCCACAATTGACCACACATCGCTCCCAACCCGCATCGCGAGTTGGTAAACACGAAGTTCTGTGAGATCGACAGTGGCCATGCTAATCAAGTTTTGAGTCACCGATGGCTGGCCGCTTGACCAGCCTTGACCGTTGACTCTTGACTTCCCTTACACATCAAGGTTGCGCACATTCAGCGCATTCTCTTCGATGAAATGCTTCCGGGGCTCCACCACATCGCCCATGAGAATGGTGAAGATGCGTTCGGCTTCCTGGGCATTGGATTCATCGAGCTTGATCTGCAAAAGCGTGCGCTTGGTCGGGTCCATCGTGGTCTCGAAAAGCTGCTTGGCGTTCATTTCGCCCAGACCTTTGAAGCGCTTGATTTCCATCCCGCGTTTGCCGATCTCCATCACCTTGTCGAGGATGCCGGGGATGCTGAAAACCGGGTGGACTTTGGCGTGGTCGCCATCGCCTTCGATGACCTCGAAAAGCGGCACGTCCTGGCTGCTGAAATGGTCCACATGCAGGCCCAGTTCATCGAGCTGCTGGAAGCGTTTTTTCATGCCGTGAGCCTCGTGAATTTCGATAAGGCGGGCGCGGCGATGCGCCTTCGGTGCGGCCGCTCCGTTGCCTTCCGGATCCACCTCAGGCTTGCCAAAGAGATGCAGGTCATTGTTCTCGCGGGCAAAGCCGGCGAGCTGCTCATTGCCCAGGAAGTAGAGGATCTTCACCTCGTTGCCTTCGCGGATCGAAACGAGGTAGTGCGGCAGGTTACCGGAGACCTCGTCGCGGGCCTGGAGGTAGGCCTCGAAATCACCACCGTGACGGCGGATGATGTCGGCAAACTTCGCCACCGGCACCAGCAGTTCCAGGATGGATTTCAGGCGGTCATCCGCCACCGTACTGCCATCGGAAATGTTGCGCAGGCTGATTTCGCCCGAGCCCATTTCCAGCAGCATGGCGTCCATCTCCGCATCGTCCTGCACGTACTCCTCGCGCTTCTTGCGCGTCACCTGGTAAAGCGGCGGCTGCGCCACGTAAATGTGGCCGCCTTTCACCAGCTCCGGCATCTGGCGGAAGAAGAACGTCAGCAGCAGCGTGCGGATGTGGGAGCCGTCCACGTCGGCATCGGTCATGATGACGATTTTGTGGTAGCGCAGCTTCTCAATGTTGAAGGAGCCTTCCACCTCGCTGTCGCCACCGATGCCGGTGCCGATGGCGGTGATCATGGTCTGCACTTCCTTGTTCTGCAGCACCTTCTCCAGGCGGGCCTTCTCCGTGTTGATCAGCTTGCCTCGCAGGGGCAGGATGGCCTGATTGTGGCGGTTGCGGCCCATTTTGGCAGAGCCACCGGCGGAGTCACCCTCGACAATAAACAGCTCGGTCTTCGACGGATCGCGTTCGGAGCAGTCTGCCAGTTTCCCGGGCAGGCCGCCGCTGCTCATGGCATCCTTGCGGATGGCTTCACGCGCCTTGCGGGCCGCCTCGCGGGACTTGGCCGCGATGATGATGTTGTTGATCACCGTGACGGCGATTTCCGGCGTCTCGTCAAAGAAGCGCATCAGCCCTTCATAGACGATGGAACTGACCACGCCTTCCACCTCGCCATTGACCAGCTTCACCTTCGTCTGGGAGTTGAAGCGCGGGTTCGGCAGCTTCACGCTCAGCACGCAGATCAGGCCCTCGCGGCAGTCATCGCTCTCGATGTCCGGCAGCTTGTCCTTGAAGCTCTTCGGATTGGTGTTGATGTAGGCCTTCACCGCACGGGTGAGGGCCGCCTTCAGGCCGCTGTAGTGCGTGCCGCCGTCCGGGTTCGGAATGGCGTTGGCAAAGCACAGCGTCTGCTCATTCAGCCCCTTGTTCCACTGCAGCACGCAGTCCACCAGGATGAACTTGTTCTTGTCATCAATGACCACCTCACGGCGACCGGCCAGCGCGATGGCATCTGGGTGGATCTTGTCCTTGTCCGCGCCCAGTTCACGCACGAACTGCTTCACGCCTTCCTGGTAAAACAGCACTTCCTGGCGCTCCGTCTCACCGCGCTCATCGGTCAGCGTGATGCGGATCCCAGGGTTCAGGAAAGCGAGCTCGCGCAGGCGCACCAGCAGGCGCTCAAACACAAACACCGTCGTCAGCGTGAAGATCGTCGCATCCGGGTAAAAGGAGATCTTCGTGCCCGTCGTTTTCGGATCGTCCAGATCGCCCAGCACCGTCAGCGGCTCCGTCGTTTTGCCGCGCTCAAAGCCGATCGCGTAGATCTTGCCATCGCGGAAAACTTCGCACTTGAACCAGTCCGAAAGGGCGTTGACGCACTTGGCCCCCACGCCGTGGAGACCACCGGAAAATTCATACGCACCATCGCCGAACTTGCCGCCCGCGTGCAGGCTGGTGAGCACCAGCTCCACCGTCGGGATGCCCGCCTTCGGGTGCATTTCCACCGGGATGCCGCGGCCATCGTCCTGCAGGCTGATGGAGCCATCCGTGTGGATGCTGATCCAGATGTTTTTGCAGTAGCCCGCGAGGTGCTCGTCGATCGAGTTGTCCACGACTTCGAACACGCAGTGGTGCAGGCCGCGCTCATCCGGATCGCCAATGTACATGCCAGGGCGGAGGCGGACAGCTTCCAGCCCTTCGAGCTTCTGGATCTGGTCGGCACCGTAGGCCTGGTCAGCAGCTACAGCGGTGGAGTTTGAATCAATGGATTCAATGATTTCGTCTGGCATAAAAGTGGTCGTTGTTCCATCGCCTGAGTCTGTCCAAAAACCCGCTTCAGAAACGTGCTCGATGGGGAGATTTTCAGGGTAGCAAGCTGCCCCCTCCTGCCAAGGGTTTTTGACGAAAAAAACACGATTTTTCACCGCCCCATTTTCGGCCTGCAAAAAACCCGGCCCAGCCCCCTAAAATCGGGCGTTCCACAAGTTTTCCCCCACCCACGTTCCACAAGCAGAAAAACACACCTGCACAACCGCTCCCCGCCGCCCCCCAAAACCCCTCCCCCGCCAGCCCCTTTTTCTCCTCCCACCGCCGCCCTGGAGCGCGGGCGCTAAGTCCCGCGGCTGCGGTGATCCCGCCTGCCGTTTCACGCATCCTCGCAGGAAACGTTCGCCCATCCCCGCAGCCGCAAAGCGTCCTGGAGTGCGCCAGTCCTCTGGCGCTTTCGAAAGCTC
>JAZKER010000058.1:0-29493 GCA_040386955.1 Verrucomicrobiota bacterium | reverse complement strand
CCGCAGCCGCAAAGCGTCCTGGAGTGCGCCAGTCCTCTGGCGCTTTCGAAAGCTCACCCATCTCCGAGCTTTCCCAACGCCCCAAGGAGCGGGACTTGCCAAGTCCCGCCTCTCTAAACCCCCGCACCTCCCTACTTGGCCGCCTTCACCTGCCAGAACTCATCAAAGAAATCCGCCGCCACCACCTTCCCCGCGCTCTCCGCATTCGGCGCCTGGGTGATGTCCAGGATCGCCCAGTCCGGCAGCTTCGGGTTCTGCAGCGAGTTCGTCCGGTCATGCGCCTCCCGGAAGGTCAGGCCGGAGTTCAGCACGATTCGGTGCCACTGCTTGTCCTGCACCCAGGCATAGCTCATCACAGGCACGTGAGTCCCCACATCGTAGCTCTTCCCGGCCATCGTCAGTTCAGACGCCGTCCATTTCACCGGCAGATTTTTGAGCGCACGCGCCACCACCGCATTGCCCTGCGCATCGCCCCACAGGCACAGATGGGTCAGATCCGCATCCGCCGGGATTTCCGAGGCCTTCACCACTTTCGGGTCGCCCCGCATCAGGCTGCGCCAGCGCTGAATGAAATGGGCGGATTCAGATTGAACCCAGGCATCCACCTGCGGATTCGCACAAGGCTTGTCTGGCAGCACAATGGTAAAGCTCTCCTGAAACATCGAGTCGATCAGCCCATCCTCTCCCCAGCCTTTCGCGCCGAGCCGCTGATTCCGACCCGCCCCTGTCCAGCCAGGCTTGGATTCCCCGTTCAGCGTCGTCCAGGCGTATCCACCGGCACTAGGCTCAAGGGGTGCTGAATCATTGATCACCACTTTAAAGCCCGCCCGATCCCCCTGATCCCAGAAAGGCAGGTCCAGATCAAAGACGGCCACATTGGTCGTCTTCACCCGCACCAGCTTGGCATTCTCATCAATCTCCGCCTCGATTCGCCCGTCCTCCCATTGCTTTTCCAGTGCCCCCAGAGTGACCCAAAACATCTTGTTGTACCGATTCGACCGCGTCTGCAGCACCACCTTCCTCGGCATCGGGTCCCTGCCCTTCGCCACCGCTGCCTCGATCTTTGCCTGCACCTCCTTGATCACCTCCGGGTGATACTTGTGTCCCATGCCCGGGCCGATGAGGTGCGGGATCGTCAGCCCCTCGTTTTTCAGGATGCCCTCCATGTAGGCCGCCGCATCGCGCTGGGTGTCGTTCTCACCGCTGTACACCACCAGGGGCACATTGAAAAAATTGCGCGCGTAGTCCGGCACATCGTACACGCCCCACAGCTTCTGCTCATACCAGGCCGGGTACTTGTCCGGCGTCAGCTTCTGGTAGCGCTTCACATCCGCAAAGCCCGCTCCCGGATGCACACAGGCCCACTGGTCCGCAAAGTGCGCCCCCATGTGCCAGGCCCCCGCCCCGCCCATGCTAAAGCCCGTCAGCGCGATCCGGTTCGCATCCACATTGAACCTCGCCACCGCATCATCCCGCGCCTCAAACACATCCGTCTCCCCCGCGCTTTTCCAGCCATTGCAGTAGCGGCCAAAGGGATGGATCACAATCGTGCCCTTCGGCTGAAACTGGCCCGGCTTCTTCGAATTCAGGCGGCTGTAAACAAAGTGCAGATCTGTGGCCGTATCGCCCCGCCCATGCAGCCAGATCCACATCGGCACCGCCTTCTTGCCCGGGCCGTATTCCAGCCCCTCTGGCACCTCCACCCCGTAGGGCTGCGCACTGCCATCGATGGCCGAGTAAAAGCCCAGCACCTTCTGCCCGCTGCCGTCCATCCACGGGGTCTTGCCCGCCTTCAGCGCGGCGATGCGCGTCCTCGCCTCCGCCAGCAGCGCCGTCGCTTTTTTGATGCCGTCCTCGGCCTTCTTGTCATACCACTCGTCGAAATCCAGCGCATAGCGCACCGCCTTCAGAAAGATGTCCGCATCCGCCGCGCGCTCATGCTTTTTCACCGCCTGGAAGGCCTGCGTCACCTCGGCCAGCTCCTTTTCGATCCCCGCCTCCTGCTCGGCTGAAAGCGCCGCCACCGGCTTCGGCGGCAGGCTGCCCCGGAACGAGGCCGTGGCCCCATCCGGACGGAGTTGAGCGGAAGCCAGGGTGGCCAAGGAAAAAGCAAGGAGCAGCGGACGATGCATGGACCTTGCATAACGAATCCCCAAGCCCCCGACAATCACGAAAAATGCGGCCCCGCCTCCCGCCCAGGAAACGCCAGCGTCCCCATCGGCCTCGTCCTAATCCTCCAGCCGGATCTTCCGAGCCCAGGTCGCGATGAGCATGGAGGAAAAACGGTTCAGCGGCGTGACTTCATCGCTCCAGTTGTCTTCATAAAAATCGGAGATCACAAAACCAGCCGCCAGTTGCCCGCCAATCTGCTGCTCCAGTGTGTGCCCGAACTCATAGGCCAGCCCGGCTTTCTCGATCTTCTCCCGCCTCTCCACTGGCAGGCTGGCCGTGTCTGAAAAAGGCAGCGCATACTTCACCTGCAGCAGCCCCGTCTGCTCCACCTCCTCGTGATCAAACAGGAAGAAGAGCGGATTCATGAAGCCCGACAGCAGGCTCCCATTCATTCTCAGCACACGGAAACACTCGCGCCAGACCGGTTCCAAATTCTCCGCAAACACATTCGAGACCGGATGGAAAATGAGGTCAAAGCTCCCGTCTTCGAAAGCCGAAAGGTCCGCCATGTCCCCCCGCACCGTCACCACCTCCAGGCCCTCACGCTCCGCCACCAGCCGGTCCTTATTCAGTTGCTCGTCCGAATTGTCAAAGCTGGTCACGTGCGCCCCGGCAGCCGCCAAAAGAGGCACCTGCTGCCCGCCTCCGGAGGCCAGGCACAGGATGCGTTTCCCCTTCACCTGGCCAAACCACCGCGCGGGCACCGGTTTGTTAGGCGTCAGGATCACCTGCCACTTTCCCTGCCTTGCCGCAGCGATTTCATCCGCACCCACCGGCTCGCACCAGCGGCTGCCCGCCAGCGACTGTTTGTTCCACGCCGCCCGGTTGTATTCCACGATGTCCATGCCCGCATCCCTAGCGCCGTTTTTCATGGCTGCCAGCCCATAATGTCCGGCTCCACCCACGCCTGGCGTGCGGCAGCGGAAAGCAGGCATTCCCGAGAGTAAAACCTCAGGGGATACTCCTTCTCCGCCATCGGCGACTGCAGCAGCAGGGCCAGGACAGCAGGCAACGGCTGGCAGGGATGCTGGATCCGATGCGCCTGAATGCCCAGGAGAAAAAACCGTGTCAAAGTCTCATGGTAGCCGCTGCTGTCCGTGTTCGCCGTGCCCGTCGCCTCATTGTAAGCACGGATGCGCTGGCGGACGACCCGCAGCGCCTCATCCGGCGAATGCCGGGACAGATACCACAGGCCCACCACCAGATGGGCATGGTGCGTCCAGTGCGGCTTCGGCAGGGAGCACGCTTCGAAAGTGCCGATGAAGGCCTCCATCTCCTCCTGGGTTTCAAACATGGGCGTCAATCATGAGGTTCATGCAGGCATCCCATAGCCCGCCCCTTTGCAGGCCTCCAGCCATTTTGTAGCGACCTCCTGCCACTGAATCCGCAACGGTCAAAAAAGCCACCTTTACCCAATAAAATCATCCCCCCTGTCCATCCTGCGACGGCCCGTTCGTCGAATCCTTGGAACACTCCAACTCCACCCCACTCATGAAACTCAAAATCACCCCCTGCCTCTGGTTCGACCACCAGGCCGAAGACGCCGCCCGCTTTTACACCGGCATCTTCCCCGCCAGCCAGATCGACAGCATCGTCCTTTATGGCGAAACCGGCCAGGAAATCCACGGTGGCAAGCCCGGCAGCGTCATGACCGTCGTCTTCCAGCTCAGCGGCCAGTCCTTCACCGCCCTGAACGGCGGCCCCATCTTCAAGTTCACCGAAGCCGTGTCCTTCCAGGTCGAGTGCGACACCCAGGACGAACTCGATTTCTACTGGGACCGCCTCAACGAAGGCGGCGACCCGTCGTGCCAGCAATGCGGCTGGCTGAAGGACAAATTCGGCCTCTCCTGGCAGATCGTCCCCAGCCTCATGCCCGAGCTCTTCCAAGACCACACCTCCCCCGGTTACCAGCGCGCCATGCAGGCCATGTTGCAGATGAAGAAGCTCGACATCGCCGCTCTTCAGAAAGCCTACGCAGGATGAGGGAGGCGAGGTCAAGGCGGTCAAACAAGTCAATGAGTCAAGCCCGTCAAAAGAGCACCTACCCATCCCCCTCCTGTAAATCATGTCCATCGTGTTAATCCTGTAAAAACATCATCCCCGCCACCCAGCGCCCGCACCTCCATCTCGTCCCCCATATCCCTTCTGCTCCTGCCAATTCTTCCCGCGACTGCGGGACTGTCATCCTGTCCAAAACTCCCCGTCCCCCTCAGGGTTTCCGCCGCACCTGCCGGCTTCCCGGCGCGCCCTTGTGCCAGTACGTCAGCCCTTCCTCAAAGCACGTCCCCGCCAGGTCCTCCACCTTGCTGGCAAAGTATGCCTTCGCATCCTCCACCCCCTGATTGTACGCAAAGGGCCCGATCTCTTTCAGAATGTACTCCAGCAGATGCCCCGCCTGGATGTCTCCCAGCTCACAGTCCAGCTCCTGTGAAGCATAACGCTGCAGCGACGCGACAACCTCGCGCTTCTTGTCTTTGAAAAGGTCCGTTTCCATGGTCACCGCGTCCTTTCCACGCACCTCCCATCGGATCAAGCCCAATGAAAGCAGCGCCTGCGCAGGCCATCCGCCAAAGCCCTCCCCGGACTTCAACTCGCCCCCGGACCGACAACGACGTTTTTAAAGGTAGCCCGCAAAAAGGTAGCCCGAACCGTCCCTGTGCGGATGGCAGCGCCGCAGCGCACGCCCCTCGTCCTCCACACGCCCCTCGTCCTCCACACGCCCCACCTTCACCAAAGCCGCTGGCGCACCTGCGGCTTCCTAGGCTCTGCCAGCAACTCCTGGTTTTTAGCCAGCGCCGTGATGATCAAAACCGCCCCCACCACCGTGCCCACTGGAAAAGCCAGCGCATACACGACCCCCAGCCCCAGCAGCATCCAAAAAAGCCACTGAGCGCGGTAGCCCGATGAATAAACCGCCACCAGCATGAGCACAGCACCCACCAGAGACACGACCACCCCCACACTGATAAAGATCAGCACCTCACCGATCGCCGCACTCAATTTCGCCGGATCCCCCACCCCCGCAGCCCCCACAACCCTGAAGGCCCTCACCATGCCACCGACCGTCATCACCATCGCGATGACCAGCGCCACCTGCAGCCACGCCCCCACCAGCGCCAGATCACGGCCTTTGCTCACAGGGGGAATCATGTCGGGATCGGTTTCCATAGGAATCAGGAGTTGCCCAATCTTCTAAAACAGTTCCGGCCATCCGCCAAGCCCACAGTTTTTGATTCGTGCAGACCGCCCCAAAACCACACCTCACCTTTGGTTAGACCGATCTAGCCCCACCCCTGTCGCCGCAGCTGCTCCATCACCGCCTGAAACCTCTCCGCCTGCCGTAACGACAACACCGCCCGTTTGAGACGCGGCACCAGCTTCTGATGCATGTATTGCGAACGAAAGAAATACGGCCTCACCTCCACAAAAGCCAGAGCCTCCTCGATGGCCCTCTCCTCCCCCGCCTCCAGCCGCCTCAATCCCGATTCAAAACCGCCCGGAAAAGCCAGCGCCTCATACTCCCGCTTGAATTCCGCACCGGCACGGCTCCACGCCTCCCAGGCTTCAGGCCCCTCGCCCCTTCGTGCAAAGGTCTCATGAATGCGTTCACGCATCTGATTGATGCGCCGCGCATTCTCCTGGATCACACATCGAAGATGAAGGCTCTCTTTCATGCTCACTCGCCAGTCATTCGCCGCAGATTTCAGGGAGTCCCCGCAGGCTTCTTCAACCCCTCGAGAAACTGGATCGCCTTGTCAATCCTCTCACCGCTTGCCACGGGTTCCCCAGCAGGCGTGACCGCCGCCTTTTCTTCCGGCGAAAATTTCTTGCCCAGGTACACCTCCAGCGCCGTCGTCATGCGGTCCAGCTTCTGCCCCTGCGCCGTCGTGTATTGCGTCAGGCCCTCCAGCTTGCGCTGCACCAGCTCACTGTTGCGCCGCACCTCATAGGCACTGTAGGCCGTACCTGCGAGGATCATCAGCGCCTCCACCCCAGCCACCACCCACAGGGCCAGCAGACTGTGAGAAGACTCTCCTGATTCAGATGATTTCATAATATAAAAA
Organism: Verrucomicrobiota bacterium; assembly: GCA_040386955.1. Lineage (GTDB taxonomy): Bacteria > Verrucomicrobiota > Verrucomicrobiia > Verrucomicrobiales > Verrucomicrobiaceae > Prosthecobacter. The sequence continues at coordinate 23,257 of JAZKER010000058.1, read as the reverse complement.
ACTCCAGGCCGCAGCACGCCGACCCCATATTCACCAGACACCACCATCATCGTGACGTTGTAAAAAACCCACCCCCTGCCTTAAAAAATGCCGCTTCCAGGCTGCTGTCCCGTAGGACGGATGTGTTTGGCGCAAACCCACTTCGATCTCATCTCCAAACAACTTCGCCAAATTATCCGTCTGGTTTGGAACCCTCGAAGCCCCCAAGCAGCCGCCCACTCCCCCTCATCATTTCAGCTTTCCACTTTCCTTCTTTCTACTTTTCCGCTACCTGCCGCCCCGGCCAATAAGTCACCGCAAAAAGGAACCCCAGGAAAGCAGGGATGCTCACCACCGCAGGAAGCCGCGACAGCGTCTCCTCAGCCACCTCATCATAGACCGTGTGGGTCAGCCCCATGGACTCCCCATACAGCAGCAGCACCAGGCAGACCGTCAGCAGCAGCACGGCCACCTTCGGGTTCCCATACCAGCGCCGCCCCAGGGCGCGAAACCGCAGCCCCTGACCCAGCAGCACCACCGCAGGAAACACCAGCACCGTCAGCCCCGTGGCCACAATCGGCGCACCGATGAACGAGGTGAAACCATCGTAATGATCATACAGCTTCAAAAGCGCAAAGAACACCCAGCACACCGTCAGGCCTAACAAATACCTCGTTCGTCGTTGAAAAGCGGGCGGAGTCATGGTGAGGTTAATGTCAGTTCAGGCAAACCGTTCGTGTGGCTAAATCCATCCTCGGCAGCCTGGACAATCAACTGCCAGTGATGAGATTTAGCCCGTGCAGTCACACCCACTCCAAGGTCAGGGATCCTCCTCTGTTGAAACGCTTATTGTCCTCCAGCAGGCGGGGAATGATATCCTCCAATGCCATAGGTTGGAACTGATTGGTGCCAATGCCATGCCCACCAAGCGTGTATCTGTAAAGCCCACTTCCGAGTCTCATTATATCAGCCGAGTAATCGGTAAAAGGAAGTCTGGCGTTCACAGAACTGAAATGAATGTGCAGCTTCCCCTCGGATGACGGCAGATAATCACGCAGCAAATCAAATTCTGAAGGTTGAAGGTTACGAGAATTCATCACCACAGGTTTTAGGCGAGACGTCGGGCTTAACAACGTTTCTCACAAACTATATTCGGAGGATTGAATGTAGCGGCCACCATTCGTTTCGATCTTTCATCCAGAGCTTCCAAAAGCGTGTTCCCTCTCCCCCAAGAATTGGGGGATGAGGCCAAGGTGAGGGGGTGGTCGCAGCACGCAAAAAGTCCGTCCGCAAAGGCTGCCCTTTTCCCTACAACGACGCTTCGAGTCTTCGATCCCTAAGACCACTCCACCGCCCCTCACCCTGGCCTCTCCCGGGGGGAGAGGGGGGACGTCTTTTCCCCCTCGTTTGCCGAAGACTTGGCGAGAATTGAAAAATGAATGCAATCCAGCAATCCTTCGCAATTCGAGGATTCAATCTTTACGGTGGGTTCCACAATGATTTAAAACGCTCAAAAACAGCAGGCTTCATATCAGATCAGTTGCGACTTCCCCTCACACCCTCAGCGAGCCGCGAAAGCCGCGCGCGCTGTAGTAGGACTGCGCGCCGTTGTGGTAGATGAAGACGCGGCCAAAGCGGCGGTCGCCAAAGAGGGCACCACCCAGCTTGCGGATGTCCGCCGGGGCCTGCACCCAGCTTGAGGTCTTCATATCGAAGCTGCCCAGCTTCTGCAGATCCCGATACTCCTCCTCCGTCAAAAGCTCGATGCCCATGGCCTCGGCCATGTCCACCGCATTGTCCTTGGGCTTGTGCTCCTTCCGCGAATCCAGCGCCTCACGATCGTAACACAAACTCACACGGCCTTTGGGGCTCTCTGCCGAACAATCGAAAAAGACATACTCCCCCGTCTTCGCATCGTGCCCCACCACATCCGGTTCACCGCCCGTGCTTTCCATCTCATGCAGGGACCACAGCTTCTCCGCCTTGGCTTCCAGCCGGGCCTTCACCTGGGCCCATTCCAGTCCCGGATGGCGCTTCAGGTTCTTTTCAAAACGGGCCTCCAGCGTGGCCAGCAGCTCCTCACGCAATTGCGCCGGCAGCTTCTTTTTTGTCTCGGTACCTTTCATGATGTTTCCTTCGGTGGATAAGATGATTTCTCCAAAACACTTGGTTAGGCCGCCTCAGCCCTCCCCCGCCAGCAGCGCCTGCAGCCGGTCCAGCACCTGTTCATTGGCCGTCTCGCTCAGCGGTCGCATCCGCTCGGCAAATTCCGGGCTTTCAAACTCCTGGTCCCAGGCCAGATGCGTCTGCTCCCCTTGCGGGGTCAGCGTCACCGTCAGCCGAAACCACGGCTTCACCACATGCTCGATCACGATCTTCTCATCCGGCACGATCTCCCGGAAGAAACTCTCATTCGGATAGTTCGCCCCATTCGGCGCATGCATCATGAAGACCCACTGGCCGTCCGGCTCAAATTCGAACCGCTCAAACGTGTTCGTAAACCCCTCCGGCCCCCACCACTGCGCCAGCCGCTCCGGCTGCTGAAAGGCGGCAAAGACCTGCTGAGGGCTGGCCGGCAGCACACGCCCGGTGCTGACTACAGAGTTCAAAGAATGCGTCGAAGACATGGCGGAAAGGGATCGTAGCAACGCAGCCTCCTGGATCTCAAAGACCCAACAAGGCTGACCTGGAGCCATCATAAAACCCCAAATCCCGCCCTCTGACCAGCCCAGACTTCAGGGGAATTAAGCCCGGTTCTGTTTTGCCAGCAGATGCGCCAGAAAACCGAAAGCCCCCACCGAGGCCCAAAGCCCAAAAGGCGACCCCGAAAGAAACGCATGCACACCCCCGGCCAGGCCCGTGACCAGCAAGCCCACCAGGGCCAGCCCCAGCATCAAGGACCGAGGATTGGAATCAGAAGGATCAGGCATAACGCGAGGTTTGGTCGGGGACAGTGTTTCCAGTCTTATCAGGAACAGACGGAACTACATAGCCCAAAATCAGAGATCAGTCGGCGAACCACCTCCGAAAGCTGTGCAAAGTGCTCCGAATGATCATCCGTGAGGCTAACCGTCATCTCCTGAATCTTTGAAGCCTGCCCTGAAACAGGACAATCCCATCCCACACAGAGGGAGTTGTCTGGTGATGAATCGGCTGACCACACGGAAGTGTCCGAGGTAAAGTTGTAATAGCGCCAGATGCCACCCGAACCAACGCGCAAAAGAGATCCCAAAAGGAGCTCCTCCACTTCTGAACTGCGGGCAAAGCCAGGCCAGCCTTGCTCCGGCACGAGTGCAAAGGACTCAAATTTCATAAGACAGGTTTCGCCCGGATAATGACCGCTGCTACCAGAATCAAGCTCCGAATTACACCAGGGCTGCCAAGCACCTGAAGATGGCCCCTGCGCATTGTTCTCCCTTGGTTGTGGACGGGATGGATCATGACCAGGCAGCATCGTGACGCTCCAAAACCACACCATCCGCGAAGTATCCAGAGTCCCATAGACGAAAGCGAACACCAGCGTGGACTGCCGACTTAAAGACCTCAGGCCAGATCACGCGACACCCCACGGTGATGTCATCCCCCATCTTGAATGTTCCAGGAGACTGAACGGCAAGTGCAACAGTGTGAAGTCCATCCACACCTTCCATGCTCATCGGAACGCGTCTTTCACAACTCTCATCGAACATGAAACTCCGGCGCCGATCCCCGCCATGCTCGGCGAAAGTCAGGTGGACAGCAGCGGTGAATTGGGGCAACCAGCGGGCCATGGCAGTCGTCCAATAGGTCAGGTCTTGCTCGAAATCTGCTCGTCGAACCAACGGAGATAAGAATTGGCAATGGCAGTAAAAACTTCGATAAGGCAACTGCCTGAACCAAAAGTGCCGTTACCAAACTCATACAAGATAAGGACATGTCCGTCCGGTCTGCATGCGATAAAGGTCTTCACGCCATTAAACATTTCACCCGTGTTGGTGAGAAAATCAAAGTTGGAAAATTGGGCACTGTCTTCGGATGGTTCGCCGACGAAAAGAGCTTCGTTAACCCGATCAAATATCTCTTTATCGGACAAACTGGCAAATGACTCGTCCCACAGAATTCCAAGACAGGAGTCACGTTGAATTTCCAAAAACAGCTCACTCAGTTTCCGAAAGCGGTCAGTTACGTGGAACAGCGAGCAATGGTCGCTACCGATATCACCGAGTTGTTTGCCTTGGATGTAAAGGCACAATCTACCAAAACCGTCCCACTTCGGCCCACTGGGTTCATGATAAGCCTCAATCGCGAAGTCTTGAGAGTTACCAAAGATCATTGATGTGGGATCCCCTACTCCACATCCAGCTCCGGCTTGAAGTCGGCGGCGTGGTAGGAGCTGCGGACGAGCGGGGCGCTGGCGACGTGGCGGAAGCCCTTTTTGCGGGCGATCTCCTTGTAGTTCTCGAAGGTGTCCGGGTGCACGTATTCGATGACGGGGAGATGCTGCGGGGAGGGGCGCAGGTACTGGCCCAGGGTCAGCACGGTGACGTCGTGCTCCAGCAGGTCATCCATGGCCTGGAAGAGTTCCGTCTCCGTTTCACCCAGGCCCAGCATGAGGCCGCTCTTGGTGGCGCACTTGGTGCCCAGGTCCAGAGAGATCTGCTTGGCGCGTTTCAGCACCTTCAGGCTGCGATGATACTGGGCGCGACTGCGGACGAGGGGGGTCAGGCGCTCGACGGTTTCCAGGTTGTGATTGAAAATGTGCGGGCGAGCGCGCATCACCACATCCAGCGAGTCTTCCTTCTCATTGAAGTCAGGAACCAGAATCTCGATGGTGATGTGCGGCACGGCCTCGCGCACGGCCTCGATGGTGCGGGCAAAGTGCTCGGCACCGCCGTCCTTCACATCGTCGCGGGCGACCGCGGTGATGACGACGTGGTTCAAACCGAGGCGCTTGGTGGCCTGGGCCACGCGCTGGGGTTCATCGGCCTCGAGGGCGAAAGGCTTGGCGGTCTTGACGGCGCAAAAGCCGCAGGCGCGGGTGCAGCGGTCCCCGGCGATCATGAAGGTGGCCGTGCCCTGGCTCCAGCATTCCCAGCGGTTCGGGCACTGGGCCTCCTCGCAGACGGTGTGCAGTTTCAGGTCAGAAATCAGCGATTTCGTGCTCCAGAAAACGGGGTCGCGGGGCAGCTTCACACGGATCCAGTCGGGCTTTTTTTCCGTGTGCAGAGCGGGGTCAATTTTGCAGGACATGTCTTTTGATACGAATGACCCGAAACGGCCAGATGGCAAATGATGAATGAGGCCGCAGCCAACTGCCCGCCCCGCAGCACCCCCTTGCATCCCTGGGAAATGCGGGCCTTCATGGGCGATGACGTCACCGCGCGGCCCTGGCGCCTTTTGGGTCCTCATTCTCTTTATCCTCATCGGCATCATCGGGCCCTTCCTGGTCTGGGGCGCGGCCTTTGACCAGGCGCTGAGCCTGGAAGGCACCCGCACCTGGCTGGGCCAGTATGGGCACTGGGCCTGGGCGGCGGGCATGGCCCTGCTGGTGAGCGACATCGTGCTGCCCATCCCCGGCACCGTCGTCATGTCCGCCCTGGGCTGGATGTATGGCTGGGCCTGGGGCGGCCTCATCGCGGCGGCGGGCTCGTTTTTATCCGGCCTGCTGGCCTATGCCCTGTGCCGGGGCCTGGGGCGGCCCGCCGCACGCTGGATCGCCGGAGAGGCGGGGCTGGCGAAAGGCGAAGCCTTCTTTGCCCGGCGCGGCGGCTGGGTGGTGGCCCTCTCCCGCTGGGCCCCGGTGCTGCCGGAGGCCGTGGCCTGCCTGGCGGGTCTCGCCCGCATGCCCTGGCGCACCTTTGCCCTGTCCCTGGCCTGCGGTTCCCTGCCCCTGGGCTTCGCCTTTGCCGCCATCGGCCACCTGGGCCACGCCAGCCCCGCCTGGGCCCTCGCCCTCAGTGCCGGAGTGCCCATTCTACTTTGGGGCGTGATGTGGCGGCGCTGGCAGGCCCGGTAGCCAGGCTAAAGTACTCCCGAGCTTCCCCAACGCCCCAAGTCCCGTGGTTTGGGGGCGTTTGGGGCGGACGGGGATCGGTGATGGAATGTGAGCCTTTTTTAGACAGGATTGACACGATTTCAGGATTAACAAGATGTGTGGCAAGGGGGCGAACGTGGCCGGGTGAGCTTTTCGAAAGCGCCAGAGGACTGGCGCACTCCAGGACGCTCCGCGCCATCTTGACCCCTTGACCCCTTGACCCCTTGACCCCTTGACCTCGCACTGAACACTTCCCCCCTCCCCCATTTCAGCTTTTCCCTCCTAGCCTCTCCAGCAGCCCGCGTATCATCGTGTACGCATAGGCTTGCGCCTCCGCCCGGCGGCTGGCCCGGGGACCGGCCACATTCAGGGTGCGCAGCTGTCGCCGCTGCACAAAATCCAGCGCCAGCTCCGCCGCCCGTTCCGGCGTGATTTCCCAGCCATCGATCAGCCGATAGGGCCGCCGCGACTGCATGCAGTGAAACACCGTCAGCTCCGTGCCGCCCTCCAGATCGCCAAAGTGGACGATCAGCGTGCCGTCGGCCTCCTTCAGATTTTGCAGCGTCCGCGCCTTGTAGCCGCCCTGCGCCATTTCCCGCAGCGGGTAGCGGTCCGGGATGGTCCCCTCCTCATCCAGCCTGCCCGGCGGGCACCAGCCCCCGCAGGGAAAGCCCAGTTCCAGGGCCGCATCCAGCGCGCCCCGGTCCACGCCCGTCTGGCCGCCGGAAAGGATGGTGATCGGGAAAGTAGGAGTCATCGGTTTCATCATCATCGTCAAAGCCCCCGCGCCTGGATTCCCCCATTCAGGCTGCGCCTCATTTAAAAGAGACCCGCCGCAGCCCGAATGAAGCGCCCAGCACGCAAAAGCGCCCGTATCCTGGCCAAAAAACGCCGCCAATCAACTGTTCATTAGAACATTTTAAGACATAAGGCAGCTCAGCTCCCGAAAAATCTTTCCTCGCCCAATCCCCACCCCATCCCCCGCCCACCTCAAAACGCCCCCAGCCAATCCTTTAGCTCACCCCGAAGTCCCCAAAGCACGGGACTTGGCAAGTCCCGCTCCTGGGGCTGGCCCTCGTGATGGGGGTGCCCGACGAAGGTTCTCCCACTCCGCAGGCCTGCCTCTAAAGCCCTCGCCACCGCAAAACTAAGCCAAATCTTTCTTCGTATGCACAGAAAGTCATAAAAACACCATAAATAATCAAATTTAGATTGAGCATTTATCGCCGTGTATTTACAAAGTAATACATGAGAGAGAAAATTCCCGCCAGCCAAAAGGCTGCCCCCCTGCCTCCTCACCACGATTTCCTTCCGGTTCCCCCTCTGCCGGAAGTACAGACCTCGCGGCCACCTCAGGCGTTCAGTATCAACATCGTTTCAAAGCGCCGTTCGGCCTTCACCTTGATTGAAATGCTGGTCGTGGTCTCCATTTCCACCCTTCTCCTCACCCTCGCGGCCAATGTCGCTCAGGATGTGGTGGTGGCGAATCAGATCACCTCCGCCGGGGAGACCGTGATGGATGAATTCCGCCTCGCCCGCCACACCGCCATCGCCCGCGACCGCGTGGTGGAGGTGCGCCTCTACCGCCCCACCGCCCTCAATACCTTTGGCGAGGCCCAGGGCATCAACTCCCTGCAGACCTTCATCTTTGATGAGGACAACAACCGCGCCACCCCCGTGCGCGAAGCCCGCCGCCTGCCCGAGGCCATCCAGATCAGCGAAAACACCACCCTTTCCTCCCTCATCACCGATGCCCGGCTGAAAAACGACTGGAAGGAGGGCGATGAGCAGATCCCCCTGGCCGATGCGGGCACAGACTACACCGCCTACCGCGTGCGCTTCCTGCCCGATGGCAGCACCGACCTGGACACCCAGGAGCAGTGGTTCCTCACCCTTTATCCCCGGTCCGTCCGCGAATCCCCGCCGCCGAACTACGTCACCGTCCAGATCAAGCCCGCCCGCGGCAGCATCCGCCTTTACCGCCCCTGAGTCACGCCTGCCAGAAGGCCCCTCAGGGGTCCCCAAGGGCAGTCCACACCTGCATTTCACCCACCAGCCCCCCACCCTCCCCATGAAAACGTCCCTCCCCCCCAGGTCACGTCTCGGATTCTCCCTGGTTGAAGTCGTCGTCGCTATCGGCATCGCCGCCTCCACCATCACGCTGATGATCGGCCTCCTGCCTGCCGGGCTGTCGAATTTCCGCGATGCGCTGAACACCACCGTCACTTCGCAGATCGGCCAGCGCCTGCTTTATGAGGCCGGGCAGACAGATTACGCCGTGCTCACCGCCGCCCCCGCGACAAAGCCCACGCGCTACTTTGACGATGAAGGCACCGAGCTGCCGGATGAAACCGGGGCCATCTACCACGCCCTCACCCGGGTGCAAAATTCCACCCCCATCCCCAGCGCTGTGGGCGGTGCCGCGCAAAACAACCTGGCCACCGTCCTCGTCCAGGTCGTGCTGAATCCGGAAAACCGCCCCCTCACCCTGGCCGGTGCCCCCGTCGGCCCCACGGACCCGCCTGAAGGCACCCTGGACCCCACCAGCACCAACCAGAAATTCGCCACCTTCACCGGCCATGTTGCCAAAAGCCTATGAGCCACCCCACCTCCCGTCTCCGCACCCGGCTGCCCCTGCGGCCCGGCTTTACCCTGGTCGAGCTGCTCGTCAGCATGGCCGTGGTCACCATGCTCATGCTCATCTTTGCCACCCTCACGGACCGCACCGCCAACATCTGGCGCAGCACCCGGGGAAAGGTCAGCCAGTTCCAGCAGGCACGGGATGCGTTTGATACCATCACGCGCAATCTCTCCCAGGCCACGCTGAACACCTACCTGGACTACTACGACAGCACCGGTGCCCGCCGCGATGCCAGCAACTCCGCCACCTTCCAGCCCGACCGCTACGGCCGCCATTCGGAGCTGCGGCTCCTCTCCGGGCCCGCCGCCCCCATGCTCGCCCGGCCCCCTGCGCAGACCCCCGGCCACGCCCTGTTTTTCTATGCCCCCCTGGGCGAAACCGGCGCGCCTGCGAATACCGCCCTGCACCATCTGTTGAACCTCACCGGCTACTACATCACCTATGGCGAGGACACGGAGCGGCCCGACTTCCTGCCCACCGTGCCCACCTACGGCTTCCGCCTGCACGAGTTCAAACAACGGACCGAAAACCTCACCCGCCCTGGTGGTGCCGGTGCCTGGCCGCCCGATGTCAACAACCACCCCGATGCCCACGTCATCGCGCGAAACATCGTCGCCATCACCTTCCTGCCCAAGCTGCCCTCCCAGGGCCCTGCCGGGGACCCTTCCATTGACAAGGAAGGCAACGCCCTCGCGCCTAACTATCAGTATGACAGCCTCACCGCAGGCCAGGCCGGCGTGCGCAAGGAGCTGAACAGCCTCCACCAGCTGCCCCCCATCATCGAGGTCACCATGGTCGCCATTGACGATGCCTCCGCCGAGCGCATCGGCCGGGAGGCCACGCCGCCGGATTTCGGCCTGGCCGACCTCTTTCAAAGTGCCGACCCCGAGCTGCGCAAGGCCGACGTAGAAACCCTCATCAGCACCCTCCGCGCCCGGCACCTGAATCCCCGCGTCTTCACCACCGAAGTCAGCCTGAAGTCCGCCAAATGGAGCCGTGAATAACCAACTTTGCTTCCATTTAGATTTCCACTTTCCCAGTTCCGCCTTTCCCCCCTCCCCCCCATGAAAACCCGCCTCCACACACCCCGCCGCGGCGTGGCCCTGGTGCTCGTCATCGTCTTCCTGGCCTTGCTCACCGGCCTCATCGTCGCCTTCCTCTCCACCGTCAGCACGGAGTCCCAGGTGGCCACGCGGGCCGCCGCCACCAGCCGTGGGCGGGAGCTCATCGACAGCGTCAATGCCCTCGTCACCGGGCAGATCCGCGAGGCCACCTCCCAGGGGGTCGAGGTCGCCTGGGCCACCCAGCCCGGCATGATCCGCACCTACGGCACCCCGGATGCCAAGGCCTCCGCCGCGCCCCTGCGTTATTACAAGCTCTACTCCGCCGAAAAGCTCGTCTGGCAGCCTGCGGACGGCCCCTTCAATCCCACCGCCGAGGTGCCTGCCGGCTGGGCGGACAATCCCGCGCTCTACAATGACCTGAACCGCCCCGTCACCACCCTCACCGGGCAGGTGCGCTACCCCATCTTCCAGCCCCCCGCCACCACCCCGCCCGCAGATCCCGCCGCGCAGCCCCCCGTGGGACTCACCCTGGGCACCCCGCCTCCGGCCAACAACGGCGCCGCCCCCGTCGCCACCATCAATCCCGCCCCCATGCCCGTGCGCTGGCTCTATGTGCTGCGGGATGGCCGCCTCACCTCCCCCACCCAGTCCACCCCCGCCGGGGCCGATGGCAGCGGCGCCACCGTGAGCTGGGAACCCGGCTCCCCAGATGCCCCCACCCCGGCCAACCCCATTGTGGGCCGTGTGGCCTTCTGGACGGATGACGAAACCAGCAAGATCAACATCAACACCGCTGCCGGGGATCACTGGACGGCCAATTCCCCCCTGGAAGCCGGTTCCTACTGGGACATGCCGCGCGTCACCTCCCAGTTCGACCGCCAGGCCCTGGCCAATTACCAGCCCGCCCAGCGCGAATACCAGCGCTACCCCGGCCACCCCGCCACCACCTACCTCAGCGCCGCCATCCCTTCCCTCACCCGGGGCCAGATCGCCCAGATCGCCACCCGCGTCAGCTCCGGCGGCTCCCTCGGTGGCACCACCCTCGCCCCCGCCGCCGTCACGCTGGATGCGGATCGCCTCTATGCCTTTGAGGATGAGCTGATCTTTGACGACCTCCGCGCCGCCTCCGCCATCACCCCGGCCCAGCTGGAGCAGGCCCGCTTCCTCCTCACCGCCCACAGCCGTGCCCCGGAGGTGAATTTGCTGAACCAGCCCCGCATCGCCGCCTGGCCCGTCAGCGCGAACCCTGCCGATACCCACCGCAGCGCGTTCGACCGCCTCATCGCCTTCTGCTCCCGCATCGGTGGCCGCAGCTACATCTTTGACCGCCTCTACGCCGATAGCGCCACCGCCGACTACGCCGGGCGCAATGTCGAACTCTACACCTACCTGCAGCGCCTCACCTCCGCCCCCATCCCCGGCTTCGGCGGAAACTTTGCCAGCAAGTACGGCCAGGACCGCGACCAGATCCTGACCGAGATCTTCGACTACATCCGCAGCACGAACCTCTTTGACGACACCATCGAGCCCGAGCCCTACACCTACCCGACCAAGGGCAACCAGTTCACCGATGGCCGCGCCAACCGCACCGGGGCCCAGCCCGGCCACGGCCAGGTCACCCCCATCCGCATCGGCACCACCCAGGGTTTTGGCCGCTTCCTCACCCTTTCAGAAGCGGGCATGCACTTCATCGCCACCGCCGACTTTGCCGTGCCGGAAAGCAACATCGTGCCGAAAGACAACGAAGGCCAGGCCACACCGAAACCCACCAACCGCACCCTCGGCTCCGGCGCCAGCGCCGTGAAGCTGAAGACGGGTGAACGCCGCATCGAGGCCATGCTCCTGCTGGAGGCCTTCTCCCCCGGCCAGGGCTGGGGCCCCCTGCGCCCTGACATGCAGATCCGCATCCGCGGGTTGAACACCCTCGCCGTCAATGGCACCAACCTCGGCTTCCCGGCGGAAGGCGTGCTCCGCATCGAGTCCAACGGCGGCTACCACAGCCGCATGTGGGGTGGCCACTCCGGCACCCGCTTCATGCTCAATGGCCGTCGCCTGCCCGCCCGTGGCGTCATGCCCGCCGATTCCGGCCACAGCGTGAACAACTCCTACCCCTTCGTCGGCATGCCCATCACCGTCATCGTGCCCCCCACCGGCACCATGCAGTTCAGCGGCGGCCAGATCACTGTCGAGCTCTTCTCGGATTCCCTCCCCGGCGGCGGCCAGTATGATGCCCTGGCCGGCAAGACCCCCGTGCAGACCCTTTCCATCAATCTCCCCGGCGGCAGCTTCCCCGTGCCCCGCCTGGCCATGGCCGGCACCATCTATCCCCCCTCCACCACCGACACCCAGTCCGTACAGACGCACCGCGAATTCTGGTGGACCTTCTCCCGCGATGGCGCCCTCGCCGGATACCAGAGCTTCGTCGGCACCGCCAATGTCCCTGCCGCCGCTGCAGGCCGCATCCACCGCACCGCCGCAGATCCCGGCTCCCGCACCGCCCCCCGCTCCGGGAACCCCATCCACTTTGTCAGCGGCACCCCCAGCGACGTCGTGCGCACCGTCCAGGTCGGCCATGGCGACTACCGCCTGCTCGCCGCCCAGGCCGCCCCACCGGCGAGCCTGTGGGAAAAACATCGCTACTACGACAACACCGCCCAGTTCAACGCCCACTCCCTGCAGGAGGCCACGGGCAGCAACTACATGGCCGGGGCCGATGACCAGGCCGGTGCCTACGTGGCCGGTGCCCCCTACAACGGCAACAAACGCCCCGACATCCCCTTTGCCTCCATCGCCCTCGCCCAGGCTGGTGGCGACTGGGACACCGGATCTGCCGCCGTGCAGGACGGCCCCTACATCAACAAGCCCGACGAAGGCAACAACTACCGCGACAACAACGGCGTGCCTTACTTCGATGCCAACCAGGCCCACGAAACCACCGGCCCCACCTTCTTTTCCCCCAACCGCCAGATGCCCTCCGCCGGCATGTTCGGCTCCCTGCCTAACCAAGTGAAGGCTGGCAAACCCTGGTCCACCCTGCTCTTCCGCCCAGACCCCACCGGCCTCCACGTGGGTGCCCAGAGCCCGCCCGACCACCTCCTCATGGACCTCTTCTGGATGCCCATCGTCGAGCCCTACGCCATCTCCGAGCCCCTCTCCACCGCCGGCAAGATCAACCTGAACCACCAGATCGTCCCCTTCACCTACATTGACCGCACCACTGCCCTCCGCGCCCTCCTGCGCAGCGAGCGCGTGCTCGCCGTCCCCACCACCACGGCCAACGTTTACAAGTCCTCCACCGTCGCCACCAACTACCGGCATGAGATCAACGCTGACGAAACGCTGAAACAGTTCAAACAACGCTTCGACAGCGGCGACCTCTTCCGCAGCCCCAGCGAAATCTGCGCCATGTATCTGGTGCCGGAAACCGCCACGCTGGCCGGCATGCCCGCCTTCTGGGAAACCCACAAGCTCACTGCCGACAACAGCCGCGAGCACCCCTACGCCACGCTGTACCCGCGCCTCACCACCAAGTCCAACACCTACCGCGTGCACTACCGCGTGCAGTCCCTGCAACAGCGCAGCCGCAGCCGTGGGGACGATGCCGATGCCTGGGCCACCTGGGAAGAAGGCAAGGACCGCGTCGTCGCCGAAAATCGTGGCTCCTCCATCATCGAACGCTACATCGATCCCGGCGACCCCACCCTCCCCGACTTCGCCACCACCACCCCCAATACCCCCCTCGACCCCTTCTACCGCTTCCGCATCATCGGCAGCACCAAGTTCGGGCCGAAGTGAGGGCGGAGGAGTCAAGGAGTCAAAGGTCAAAAGGTCAAGATCGCGCGAAGCGTCCTGGACTGCGCCAGTCCTCTGGCGCTTTCGTAAAGCTCACCCGTCCACGTCCACCCCCTTGCCACACATCTTGTTAATCCTGCCATCTTGTTAATCCTGTAAAAAAGCCCCCATTCCACCGCCGATCCCCAACACCCCAAACCACGGGACTTGGCAAGTCCCGCTCCTTGGGGTCATCCATCCATCGGAACCTCTTCCTTCCGCGTCTTCCGTGGTTGATCCTCCCCGTCACTCGCTCCTCACCCACCTTTCGCGGACTGCGCATTCGGCGGCGTTTGTTCATGCCCGGCCAGCCTTTCAAGCAGCTCCTTGCCGCCGCCCAGGAAGTCATGCAGCCGCACGATGCCGTACCCGGCCGTGTGGATGCGGTGCCATTGCATCCCTGAGGAGTAGTCCACGTACCGCACCGCCTCGATGGGAATGCGCCGCTCCTTGCGCCAGGGCGACCGCGTGTAAATCATCGTGTCATCCCAGGTGATCTCCACCCCGAAGGCCTCCAGGTGCAGGGGCAGGATGAGCAACCCCAAGCCCCCGATAAAAAGGACAGCCAACCAGGAGACAAGACCCAGCGAGATTCCGAACATGGCAGCAACCATCGCCACCGCACACCAAAGGCCTATCACCACCCGCTTCATCGCCTTTGTGTAGGAGGCCCGCCGCTCCCCCGCACGCGCCACAGACTCCGCCTGCGCCCCATGGATCAGGTAGCGCAGCATCCAGGCCACAATCACACCGGTCAGGGCCGGTCCCAGCCATTCGCTCATGTTTGAATCTGCCAGCATCATAGATGCCGCACGGATACTGCTTCGAGGCCCGCATCAAGTCAAAAAAACACGCCTCACAGCGGCACCCGATGGCACACCTCAAAGCGGTTCCCGCACAGGTCCTCAAAAAACACTGCGTAATAACCCGGCTCATAGGCCAGCGGCCCCTCCACGCGACGCGCCCCGGCCTGGGTGGCTACCAGGGCCAGTTCATCCACAGCCTCCACCGATTCCGCCCGGAAGGCCACCCGGTTCTCATTCGCCACATGCTTGGCAGATTCCGTCACGCCCAGAAACTCCGTCACGCCATGGCCTGCGGCCTCAAACTGCAGCCAGCCCTCGATGGCCTGCCGCCGCACAAAGCCCAGCGCAGGCAGCAGCGTTTCATAAAAAGGGGCCGCTTCTGCCAGGTTCGGGACACGGAGGTCCAGGTGATCATAGATTCGTCGCATCGCATCAAAGGGGGGTGGGGGGATGAGGCGGACGCGCCACCTCATTCATCCATCGTTTCGCGGCACACCTCTGGCCTTGCCAAAAAATTGCCCGCGAGGTCCCTCTTCCGTCATCTCTTGCTGCTTACCTAGGGCTCTCAAAAAAGATGTAGTTCGTCGAGTGGTCGCTGAACTCAAAGTACACCCGCTTCTCGCCAGGGTTCTTCACGCCGTCCAGGTTCTCATCCAGCACGCCGTAGCCGAAGCGGTAGGGGCGGGCCAGCACATCTGTGGTGGCCGTGGCCGTGGTCAGCTTGTCCACCTGGATGAACTTCCGCACCAGCTTTTCCCCGGCATAGACCTCAAGGATGCCATTCACCCCCGTCCAGTTTTGGATCGAGCGGCTCATCTGGTTTTGCGATTCCTGAGTGCAGGCCGGTATCAGAGCGAGGAGGCACAGGGCCAGAAAAGGTTTCATCATGCCCATTCATTCGTTTCCCAGCCCCAGGCTGCGAGTAGAAAACACCGCCTTTTTTCCAGCAGCGAAAAGCAGGCCCAGGATATCGAGCTTTCGCAACGCCCCCAAGGAGCGGGACTTGCCAAGTCCCGGCCTTTGAACCTGCCCCCACCCTCACACCTCATTCGCACCAGCCACCCCGAGAGGAGCATGGACATTTTGTCCGCATCCGAAACCCACCGGACGCGCAGCGTCCCACTTCCTCCGTCCGCCCCCAACCATCCGGAGCTAGGCAAACTATAAGACAGCGCAAAGACTAACAAAAGGCGCGTCAAAATAATCACCTTTTACCACACCTCTTTTGCCATATCTCCCGACCCAGTCGCTTGCCACACATCCTGTTAATCCTGAAATCTTGTCAATCCTGTCTAAAAAAGTCCACCTCCGCCGCCGATCCCCGTCCGCCCCAAACACCCCAAACCACGGGACTGGGCAAGTCCCGCTCCTTGGAGTCTCCCCTTCCTCATCATCCTCCCGCTTTCCGCATCTTCCGCGATAAAAGCCACGCCTTCTGTCAATCCTTCCCGCGACTGCGTGACTGAAACCCTGTCTAAAAATCCCCGCCCCACACAGATCATCCACCGGGTGAAATGCACACAACGCCCCCTTGAGGCAGGCATCATGCACGAAACCATTCTTTTTGAATAATAATTCGTTAGTCCACCCCTTTCCAAACGAGTCATAAAGGTCTTGAATCGTGGTTTAAAGATTGACGGCTGGGATCGTAAATGCAGGGTGTGCATCGCCTGCGATGTCAGGCTCATATCCCCCCATTATGACTCTTACGGCTGCTGCAAAATCGGTTCTCTTGCTGGTCACCCTGGCCCTCCCATCTCTCGCGCAGGCCGAGCCGGGCTGTATGGCGAATATCAATCTGGCCCTGACCCTGAGCTCCACCACGCCAGGCACTTTCGAAAGGGGACCGAACGGCGAGTACATTCTCGACGGCAACAGGAAGCGGATTCCAGCCTCCTACTATTTCTACACAACGACCAATGGCCTCACCGGTTACGAAGAGCGATTCGTCAAGGCCGCGACGATGAAGTATGGAATGCGGGAGCTGCTGGAAGATCTGCGGGAGAAGGGCGTCTTTCCAGCCGGGGAGACCTCCATCAAAGGCTGGTCGCTGAAACTGGTGAACACCGCTGACCGTGAAGTCCTCCATACCTACCTTTGCAAGACCGGCCGCACCCCGGTGAAGGTGACGGATGTACTGTCCGTGGGAATCGTGACAAGTTTCCTGACAGGAAAAACCAATGCCAAGGTGATCTATGGTGCACCGAAGGGCCCCGTGAAGTCTGCCACAATGACAGGAACACTCAATTTCAAGGGCACGGTGAACCTCAGCCTGGGCGGTGAAACCCTGGGCTTTGGCGTCAGCATGCAAGGCATGGGCACCGGCACGGCCAAACCCAAATTACTGCCGGGAAACATTGAGACGATCTTGCTGGTGAGCGTGAAAACCACTGGCCTTCATGGCGAGTTTGGCGGACCGGGGCCCGAAAACTTTGCCGAAGGCACCTTCTCCACCACGGCCCCCGTCCTGGTCGAAGATCTGGCCGCGACCTTCCCAGATTTCTTCTGAAGCTTCCCGCTTGGCGGGCTGGCTACATCAGGCAGCCGCCTGCACCCGCAGGTGCTGCGGGCGCTCGCGCTTCCCCCCACGCCCCCCAAGAATCAAGAGTGAGTCCGTCACTCTCCCGAATGGCAGGCTGCGGGCGCTCGAACTACCCCCACGCCCCCCAAGGAGCGGGACTTGCCAAGTCCCGTGGTTTGGGGCGGCCGGGGCGGCCGGAGGTGTGAGGGTAGGGGCAGGTTCAAAGAGGCGGGACTTGGCAAGTCCCGCTCCTTGGGGTCTCCACCTTCATCGCAACACGCCCCTGACCTACCCTTCCGCCACCGGCACTCCGTCCACTTCAGTCGCCACCGCCATTTCGCGTGGCTTCGGGCTCGCCGCCAAAAAGGCCAGCAGCACCGGCACAGCGCCTGTGCAGGCAATGACGAGCCCCTCATCGCCATCCATCACGCCCCAAAAAACCAACCCAAGCAGGACGACCAACCAGAGAGCCACCAGGGCATACCGCCCATGTCCCCACAAGCCCACTGGCCGCCGCCAGCGAATCTTTTCTGGCAGCGAATACCCTGCCAGCAATCCACAAAGCAACACCCACGACATCGCCCAACCAACCGCCATGGACGACCAGTCGCTGAAGATCCCAATCACAATCGTATCAGCCCACCAAGGATAGTCATGACGACCCTGGCGCAGCACATAGTAGGTCACGATCAGTGGCACCCGCAGCAGCCATAGCCCGAACCACGCCCGCTGGAGATACACCCACTTTTCATCCTGCCTCTTTCTCTCATACTTCCACGTCAGCCGCCACGCCAATCCCAGCCCGGCCGCCAGAGCCATGAGTCCACGGCCCAGGTCGGTGCAGCGCTTGTGCGGAGTCTCTATCTTCGCCAGTTCTTCATACCACTTTTGGGTCCGACTTTCCCCGGGCGCATCATCGAGTACGCGAGCCAGCTCATTTGGGCCGTTCATGTCCGTGTAAACAGGAAAAGACTGGCCATACAAATATAGCCCGGCTCCGATCCCAAGGATCAGAACGATGACAAAAATCCTCCAGTGCTTCCTCATAAATCCTTCCTCCAGCCTAACCAACAACACTCCCGCACCTCTCACACAAACAGCCTCGCGGGTCGGTACCCGCGCAGCTTTTCAAAGGCGTGGTCCATCTCCAGCAGCCGCACCTCCGGCCACGCGGGCCCGATGAAGGACAAGCCCACGGGCGGGCACCTTCTCAGCAGCCTTACTGCGCCTCCGCAATCGTGCTGAGCTTCAGAGACCTAATGGCCCTGGCCAGATGACCCGAGATAGTATGGACGGTAATTGGAATTTGGAGAGGAGCCGACTGAGGCTGCGCAGGGCTGCCCTGAATGGTATCCTGCCACATGTAGGGAGCTACCAGCGGAGAAGAAGCCGTCTGCAACGATAGTTCGGCCTCGTTGCGCATCAGGCTGTGAGTTTTTACTTCTTCCATATTCAATCATTCAGGCTGGGTAAACTTGTCCAAAATCGCAAAAGTCGCAGAAAAGTAAACATACATG
Source organism: Verrucomicrobiota bacterium (assembly GCA_040386955.1). GTDB lineage: Bacteria > Verrucomicrobiota > Verrucomicrobiia > Verrucomicrobiales > Verrucomicrobiaceae > Prosthecobacter. The sequence continues at coordinate 4,885 of JAZKER010000058.1, read as the reverse complement.
ATATCTGCGAAAGTGCCAGCGACCAACCAGTTCAAGCTACGATCAAAAACGTTTCTGCTTCCACAATCGATGCACAGGAAGCCCCAATAGTTCCACTGGCCCGTGCTGCCAGACGCTGGCGGCAGGTCGCAAGTGGCGAACCGGATGGGAACTACCAGACAACTGCGGTAATGCAACGGCCAATAGCGAGGAAATCGAAAATTGCCTATTCGGATAAGCTTAGGGTTAGCGAAGTTTTTGAAAGTGGGGCTGTTATACCGATTTTCATCCCACTCCGTGATTACATCGTTGCACAGGTAATGATTGGTCGGCTCTTTCGGTTCATAAAGCGAATGACATGGAGTATCCTCCTCAATCGGGTGTGGTTTATTATTGTATTTTCCCCGCCTCAACTTTGAGGCAGAGTCACGGTAGGCCACCTTTAGCTGTCTGCCGGGTAGCAGTTCCTTGATGCAGACAGCACATCGCTTGCCACAAATATGTGAAAATGCGTTGGCAATCTGGTCCAGCTGAGAAACCACACTCTTAACAAACTCCGCTTCAAAGTCTTCACCCCTGAGTTGCTTGTGTTCCAGACGATGTTGCAGCGTATGCAACCAGTCACGGATGGTGTGGTTGACAAAATGAAACTGTTCTACAATATCAGCATATCTGTGCCTTTTAGTTCGGTGAACATAAAACAGGTAAAAAACCAAAGCCGCATTGGTCAGGCACAGATAGATGGCATAAACCAACGGCAGATACCCCTGTGGAATAAAGAAGGGACTGACAAAGAAACTCACTATCCCCAGCACACCGGAAACTTTGCCTATAATATCCCAAAACATCTCATTAAAAAAACGGGTTTATGTAATTATTTAAGAACGTGGAGCAGGATAATTAATTTTAACAGCCTCATTGCAAGACTTATTTGATGTCAGATAAGAGGAATTTCCTGCTTCCACTCTCAAAAGAGGCCCTTGCTTCATCCACTGCGATTTCTCCTTCATACAGACCTTGCACGGCCTCATTTGAACATGAATAATACTTAGGAAGCTCATCAATAAACGGCGCTAGTTCGGAACAATCGCCAGGCATGAGCGGCATCAACCTCAATACCGGCAGCGGAGAATCGAGGAATACGAAACTCTGCCCGAACCTACGGAGGCGCGGGCAAACATGGATAGCGCTGTGCCGGGACTCCGAGACGACGCGTTCGACGCCCCGATAACGCCCCGTTGCACAGGCACTGTGCGGGTTACTTTTTGGCCGCCCCTCATCATTGAGGAACCACTGCCACCCGTCACCGCGAGGCAGAACAGCGCCACCTCTATTTCCCGATGTTTCATCATACCGCCCACTCCCTAACCAACAACACTCCCGCACCTCTCACACAAACAGCCGCGCGGGCCGGTACTCGCGCAGCTTTTCAAACGCGTGGCCCATCTCCAGCAGCCGCACCTCCGACCACGCGGGCCCGATGAAGGATAGGCCCACGGGCAGCCCCTCCGCCAGGCCCATGGGCACCGTCAGGTGCGGGTAGCCCGCCACGGCGGCCTGGGTGCTGAAGACGCGCACATTCGCATCCCCCAGTTCCAGGTCGATGCGCCCCGCCGGATCGTTCGTCGGGCAGATCAGCGCGTCCACCCCGTGCTGCTTCAGCGCGGCGTCCAGCCCCTCCGGCCCGGCCAGCCGGGTGGCCAGCGCCCGCAGCTCCTCCGCCTTGGCCAGGTGCTCCGGCGTCTGGCGCGTCTCCGCCTCGATGAAGAACTCCTGGTTAAAATGCGCCATCTCCTGGTCGCGATACTCTTCGTTATACGCGATCAGCTCCGCCAGTGACTTCACCCGCCCGCCGCGCTCGGCCAGGTAGGCATTCAGGTCCTGGCGGAACTCCGTCAGCATGGCCACCCACGCGGCGGAGGAGGCCTCCCGATGCAGCGGAATTTCCACATCCCGCACCAGCACCGCCCCGGCCTCCTCCAGCCGCCGCAGCGTGTGGTCAAAAAGCTGCCGCACCTCCCGGTGGCGGCCACTCAGGGAGGTCAGCACGCCCAGCCGCCGCCCCTTCAGCCCATCCGGCCCCAGGGTAAAGCTGTAGTCCTTCGCCACCCGCGCCTGCGCCGTGGCCGCATCGCGCGCATCCGTCCCGGCCAGCACATTCAGCAGCAGCGCCGCATCCCGCACCGTCTGCGTCATCGGTCCCGCCGTATCCTGCCAATGGGTGACCGGAATGATGCCAGCGCGGCTGATGAGTCCCAGCGTGGGCTTCAGCCCCACGATGCCGCAGGCCGAAGCCGGGCTGACGATGGAACCATTCGTCTCCGTGCCCACCGCCGCCGCGCACAGCCCCGCCGCCACCGCCACGGCGGAGCCGCTGCTGGATCCGCTGGCCGTGTGCGCCAGGTTGTGCGGATTCAGCGTCAGCCCGCCGCGCGCGCTCCAGCCGCTGGTGGAGCTGGGGGAGCGGATGTTCGCCCACTCGCTGAGATTCGTTTTGCCTAAAATGACCGCCCCGGCCTCGCGCAGCCGTTTCACCACTGTCGCATCCTGCGCCGGCTTTGGCGCGCCCAGCAGCGCCAGCGAGCCCGCCGTCGTCTCCATCGCATCGGCGGTTTCGATGTTGTCCTTGATCAGGATGGGGATGCCCCGCAGCGGCCCGGCCCCGCCAGGGCGGCGCACGTCCGGGTTCACCTCCAGGATGGCCCGCAGCTCCGGCCCGGCCCGGTCCAGCGCCTGGATCCGGGCCAGGTAATGCTCCAGCACCCGCTCCGCGCTCACCCGCCCCTCGCGCAGCCGGGTGGCCAGCTCCGCCACCGTCACGCCCTCCGTCGGCAGGATGTCCTCCTCGCGGCGGCAACCGGCCAGTGTCACGAGGGCAGAGCCGATGAATAAACGTCTTTTCATGGTGGGGGCTGGCCAGCTTGGCAAAAAAGCCCCCTGGGGGTCAAGCCCCGCCTTTGGGTCCGCTCAAAGCCCGCCGCTCACTTCAGCCCACCGATCTTGCAGCCCTGGGCCTCAGGTTGCGGCGTGGCCACCGGCCTGCCGGAAAGCACCGCCTCCAGCGCATCCCGCAGGTCCTTCGTGCTGGCGCCGCGCTGGCGCTTCGTGGGGGCCAGGTAGAGGTCATTGATGCGGCCCTTGTACAGCACCGCACCTGCCGGGGACAGCAGCACGGCCTCCGGCGTAATGGCCGCGCCCACCTGCCGGGCCAGCTTCTGCTCCTTGTCCACCAGCACCGTCGCCTTCACCGCCGACATGTCTGCATGCTGTAGCGCCACTTCCACCGTGATCTCCGCATCCGAATGCACCAGTGCCACCGCCACGCGGTCCGCATACTCCGCCGCAATCGCATTGATCTCCGGCATGAAAGGCCGCGTGGTGGAGCAAAACGGCGACACAAAAAACAGCAGCACCGCCTTCTTTTCCCCCGCCACCAGCGGCGCGTGCATCTTCCCATCCGTCCCCTGCAGCTCCAGCGCCGGCTCGGCGGCAGGGAGTCCGGAGGCAAACGTCACACACAGGAGCAAAAGGGGCAGGAGTTTCATAAGGCAGGGAGTGGTCAAATCAGTCAAGAGGGGTCAAGCCAGTCAAATTTGTCAAGGGGAGTCAAGCTGTCAAAAAACAACCACCATCTCGTCCCCGCCCCCTCCTGTTAATCATGTCCATCTTGTCAATCCTGTAAAAAACAGCCCCCTCAGACCCTCCCGCGCCACCTCCATCTCGTCCCCCCAGCCCCCTCCCCCTTCCTGTCAATTCTGCCAATCCTGCAATCCTGTCCAAAATCTCCATCGTCCCCTCCTGCGGCCCCGTTTCCCTGGCCATCGCCCCGCCCCTTCCAAACCCGCCAGTTGACGCCCCCCCTCTCCTGCACTATGCACCTTTTATCCGGCGCGCTTCCTGCTGCGGCGGGTAATTGCAAATCCCACTCTCATACAACAATGGTCAAAATCGGCATCAATGGTTTCGGGCGCATCGGCCGCCTCGTGTTTCGCGCAATCTGTGATCAGGGCCTCCTGGGCAAGGAGATCGAAGTCGTCGCCGTCAACGACCTCGTGCCTGCAGACAACCTCGCCTACCTCGTGAAGTACGACTCCACGCAGGGCAAGGCCAAGGAAGAAGTTTCCTCCAAAAAGAGCAGCCCTGAGCTGGCTGAAGACGACATCCTCGTGGTCGATGGCCATGAGATCAAGTGCCTCGCCGTGCGTGCAGGCCCTTCCGCCCTGCCTTGGAAAGAGCTCGGCGTGGACATCGTCATCGAATCCACCGGCCTCTTCACCGAGCGCAGCAAAGCCCAGGGTCATATCGACGCCGGCGCCAAGAAAGTCATCATCTCTGCCCCAGGCAAGGAAGAAGACATCACCATCGTCATGGGCGTGAACCATGAGAAGTATGATGCCGCCAATCACCACGTCATCTCGAACGCTTCCTGCACCACCAACTGCCTGGCCCCGGTCGTGCACGTGCTGCTGAAAGAAGGTTTCGGCGTCGCCGAAGGCCTGATGACCACCATCCACAGCTACACCGCCACCCAGAAGACGGTGGACGGCCCGAGCGCCAAGGACTGGAAAGGTGGCCGTTCCGCCGCCATCAACATCATCCCGAGCGGCACTGGCGCAGCCAAGGCCGTCGGTCTGGCCATCCCAGAAGTGAAGGGCAAGCTGACCGGCATGTCCTTCCGCGTGCCGACCCCAACCGTCTCCGTCGTTGACCTCACCGTCAAGACTGAGAAGGAAACCAGCTACGCCGAGATCTCCGCCGCCATGAAGAAGGCCAGCGAGACCTACCTCAAGGGCATCCTCAGCTGGACCAAGGACGAAGTGGTGAGCACCGACTTCATCCACGACCAGCATTCCTCCATCTTCGACGCCGGTTCCGGCATCGAGCTGAACAGCAAGTTCTTCAAGCT
>JAZKER010000057.1:0-31957 GCA_040386955.1 Verrucomicrobiota bacterium | reverse complement strand
ACAAGCGCTATGACCCGGACCATCTGCGCATCCGCGATGACATCCAGAACCGCATCGGTGAGCCGCTGTACGGCACGGCGTATCTGGAGGAGCCGCTGGAGGTGAGCACGAGCACCTTCAAGTGGGTGGAGTCTTCCGATCCTTTCAGTTATGTGGGTCCGCACTGGACGGACCTGATCTGGAGCTACTACAAGTCCAAGCCGGTGAGCCTGACGGCGGTGGGGCAGAAGAAGCGGCTGATCCGCGATGGCATCAATGCCTACGATGCGGTGCAGGTGCGGGTGGACTTTGAAAACGGGATGAGCATCAACTTCCACAACAACTGGGTGACGCCGGGGGACTTTGAAGGGCCGGTGAACCAGGGCCACGAGATCGTGGGCGCGGATGGCAAGGTGGAAAGCGACCAGCAGTACCGCGGCTTTCGCTGGTGGAACCAGGGCGGCGGCACGCGCACGAGCAACAATCATTTCACCCGCGATGTGGCGCGCCCGGACGGGACGAAGGGCTACATCGGCTACGGGGTGGACAGTCTGACGGTGGGCCTGGTGGCGGTGTGCCGCGTGAAATTCGCCGGGGAAAGCCGGGATGCGGTGGCGGACCTGTACCCGACGGCGGAGGAGGCGCGCATCACCTGTGCGCTGGTGGATGCGGCGGCGCGGGTGCGCGACCTGAACTTCAAGTATCTGAACGAGGGCAAGGGCGCGACGGTGACGGCCCGCTTTGGCGCGGACGGCATCACGATCGTGGATGCGAACCGCATCGCTGAAGGGCCTGAGGCGGTGTTTGAGAAGATCTATGACAAGGCGCTTTGAGGGGAGAGGTTGGGTGATGGCGGATGGTTGATGGGTGATAGATGAGATGGGGCTTGTGGGTCGTGTGTGATCTGCAGGTCCTGTTTTTTTGGGTGGCTGGGGCGGACGGATGGATTTTCAACCACGGAAGATTCGGAAAACACGGAAGGTGGGGAGAACGGGGAAGCCCAAGGAGCGGGACTTGCCAAGTCCCGTGGTTTGGGGTTTGGGCGGACGGGGGTCGGCGGTGGTATGGGGCCTTTTTTTACAGGATTAACAAGATGGCAGGATTAACAGGAAGTGTGGCAAGGAGGTGGATGGGGGCAGGTTTGTTCGGTCTGTTGGTGTCTAGCCTATAGGCGACTCAATGACCTGCCGGACCTTCTCCAGATCGCCTAAAGGCTAGACACCAGCAGAGCTGGCGAGAACGGAGGGGTAGGCCGACCCAAAGCTTGAGCCCAAGGAGCGGGACTTGCCAAGTCCCGTGGTTTGGGGGTTTGGGGCGGACGGGGGTCGGCGGTGGTATGGGGCCTTTTTTACAGGATTGACAAGATGGCAGGATTAACAGGAAGTGTGGCAAGGAGGTGGATGGGGGCAGGTTTGTTCGGTCTGTTGGTGTCTAGCCTATAGGCGACTCAATGACCTGCCGGACCTTCTCCAGATCGCCTAAAGGCTAGACACCAGCAGAGCTGGCGAGAACGGAGGGGTAGGCCGACCCAAAGTTTGAGCCCAAGGAGCGGGACTTGCCAAGTCCCGTGGTTTGGGGTGTTTGGGACGGACGCGGGCGGGTGAGCTTTCGAAAGCGCCAGAGGGCTGGCGCAGTCCAAGACGCTTCGCGGGGCTTGGGCTAGGGAGAAAAGGGGGGGGATTTATGGTATCCGCAGGGGAGTGATGCTATTTCCTAAATCGTTCCATGAGCATCCGTAGTCTAAAAAGTGGGTAGGCCTGGAGAATTCAGGCGTAAATTTGGGACTTTCGGCTTCTCCTGGAACGGTTTGGGCCTTTCCAGCGATGAGGTTTTTTTGGATAACCCGTGTTTCGGGCTCCTTCTCACCATGGGTTAAAAATGGTCCAAAAGAGCATTTTAGATCATGGTTATGGTTCATTTTGCATCCATCGGGCATTTTGCCCACAGCAAGTCAGCATCTAAGAATGACAAGTGGTCAACAATGGGATTTTTGGGGGCTTCCACCCATGTTGAAACCAACACTGACAACAACACTCCTGATTTTAGCAGGCCTGGCCCCGATCCAGTCGGCTGATCCCACCCCACCTACGGCGCCCCCGGCGGCTGCGGCTTCTTCTGAAACGACGGAGGCTGAGAAAAAGGCCCCTGAATCGCTGCCCGAGGTGGTGGTGACGGCCACACGCACCGAACAGGCGGCCATTGCGGCCCCGGCCCAGGTGCGGCAACTGAGTGCGGAACAGCTGCAGGAACGCCAGGTGCGCTCCCTGCCGGAGGCCCTGGAGGAGCTGCCGGGCGTGATGGTGCAGAAGACGGCGAATGCGCAGGGCTCCCCCTACATCCGCGGTTTTACGGGTTTCCGCAACCTGGCGCTGATCGACGGCATCCGCTTCAACAACTCGACCTTCCGCGACGGGCCTAACCAATATTGGAACACGATTGATTCGTATGCGATCGACCGCATCGAGCTGGTGCCGGGCCAGGGATCGGTGCTGTATGGCAGTGATGCCATCGGCGGGACGCTGAACCTTTTCACGAAGGGTGCGGACTTCCGCCATGAGCAGGCGGGCTACTTTTTCCACGGGCTGACGGCGTATCGCGGATCCACAGCAGAGGAGAGCAACATGGGGCGCCAGGAGTTCCAGTTCGGTGAAGGGGGCCGCTGGGGCCTGCACCTGGGCGCGAGCCTGAAGTCCTTTGGCGATATCCACGCAGCGGGCCTGGGCGACCAGCCGGAGACGGACTATGATGAGTGGGCCTATGACATGCGCCTGGATGTGGCACTGGATGCGAACTGGACGCTGACGGCGGTGCACCAGCAGCTGCGCCAGAATGATGCGTGGCGCACCCACCAGACGCGCGAGGGCGTGTCCTGGCACGGGACGACGGTGGGCACGGATGTGAAGCGCGCCTATGACCAGGAGCGCACGCTTTCCTATGTGCGGCTGGGAGGTGAGAAGCTGGAGAATCTGGCCGGTTTCATTGATGCGGCGAGCCTGACGGTGTCCCTGCAAAGCGCGGATGAGTATGAGCACCGCATCCGCCGGCCTGCGGACAACCGCGTGGACTACACGCAGGTGGAGCTGCGCACGCTGGGCCTGGACCTGCAGCTGCAGAGCGACACCTCCATCGGCCGCTTCATCTACGGGGTGGACTACTACCGTGACTGGGTGAGCAGCGGCAGCCAGCGCTACCGCCTGAACGGCACGCTGCACTCCAAGGGTGTGCAGGGGCCTGTGGGCGATGACTCGACCTATGACCTGCTGGGTGCCTTCCTGAACTATGAGGTGGACCTGGGCTCCCGCGTGCATCTTTTCCTGGGTGCGCGTGAGACGTATGCACGGGTGGACATTGGCCGCTTTGCGGACCCTTCCACCCCGCAGGCAGTGGACTCCTACAGCGACAGCTGGACGAACTTTTCGGCGAGTGGCCGCATCGTGGTGGACCTGGACTCGCAGGACCGTTTCAAGGTCTTTGGCGGCATCGCCCAAGGCTTCCGTGCGCCGAACCTGTCTGACCTTTCCCGTCTGGACACGGCGCTGAGCGGTGAGACGGAGCTGCCCTCCCCAGGGCTGGATCCGGAGCAGTTCATCAACTATGAGATCGGCCTGAAGGCGGAGACGCGGCACTTCAGCGGCAGCCTGAGCTATTTCTACACGCAGATTGATGACATGATCGTGCGCCGTCCGCTGGGCGGGGGCACGGCGATCAAGGCGAATGCGGGCGAAGGCTTCATCCAGGGCATCGAGCTGGCCGGTGAGGTGCGCTTCAATGACAACTGGTCGGTCTTTGGCCATGTGACCTGGACGGAAGGTGAAGTGGACCAGTATCCGCGGGCGAATGACCCGACGGTGCGCCGCGAATCCGCCAGCCGTGTGGTGCCATGGATGGGCCGCGCCGGGGTGCGCTGGCAGAGCACGGACCGCCGCTTCTGGGGCGAGTTCGTGAGCCTGTCCCACTCGCAGTATGACAACCTGACCTCGAGCGACAAGCGCGACACGCAGCGCATGCCGGCGGATGGCAACCCGAGCTTTAACATCCTGACGGTGCGCGGCGGCTGGCAGATCACCGAGAACATCGGGGTGACGCTGGCGCTGGAAAACCTGCTGGATGAGGAGTACCGCTACACGGGCTCTGGCAGCAATGAGCCGGGCTTTGGCCTGGTGGCCGGGGCGACGATCAAGTTCTAAGAGGCTTCACGGCAGCGCCTGCCTAACGAAAGGTGTCGCCCGTTTTTTTTGAGTCCCGTTGTCCGGGGGAGAGATCTCCTGGGCAACGGGATTTTTTGTGGGGACGGATTTTCGACCACGGAAGGGCGAACGGAGATCTGGGGTGGGAGTGGGTTTTTTTATACAGGATTAACAAGATTTCAGGATTAACAGGATGTGTGGAAAAGGAGCGGGGAGTTTTCAACCACGGAAGATTCGGAAAACACGGAAGTTTGGGGAAGACGGGGAGGGGCCAAGGAGCGGGACTTGCCAAGTCCCGTGGGTTTGGGATTTGGAGCGGACGTGGATCGGTGAGAGGGGGCGGGCCTTTTATACAGGATTAACAGGATGTGTGGAACAGAGGCGGATGGGGGCAGGTTTGTTCGGTCTGTTGGTGTTTAGCCTTTAGGCGACTCCATGACCTGCCGGACCTTCACCAGGTCGCCTCAAGGCTAGACACCCGCAGAGCTGGCGAGAGCGGAGTGGTAGGCCGATCCAAGTTTGAGCCCAAGGAGCGGGACTGGCCAAGTCCCGTGGTTTGGGGGCACCGATGGGGTGAGGGGGCTGGATGGATGGGCACGCAAAGACGCTAAGGCGCAAAGGAACTGATTTTTTGCGGCTTTGCACCTTTGCGTGAGTCCTGTTGCTGGGTGCCCTGGAGGATGGTTTCTTTTTCGCCAAACGATGATGTGCATTTGGTTAGGCCCGCTAGCTCACCCATCTTTTACCAGACATCTTTTTGCCATTCTCAGCGTGAGATGTGCGCAGGTTCAGGGGCCGGGACTTGGCAAGTCCCGCTCCTTGGGGGCGGTGGGGAAGCTCGGGGATAGGTGAGCTTTCGAAAGCGCCAGAGGACTGGCGCAGTCCAGGACGCGCCGCGGCTTCTTGACTGCCTTGACCTTTGACCTGAGCACTGTCTCCCCTTCCCCGCCCCGTCCTTTCTGCTTTCCCATTTCCTCATTTCTGCTTTCTCACTCCCCGCCCCTTCCCTCAGGCAAACATGAGGCGGCCGACGATGACGGACATGGTGAAGCCCACGACGTCGGCGGTGAGGCCGGTGGCGATGGCGTGGCGGGTCTTGCGGATGCTGACGGAGCCGAAGTACACGGCGAGGACGTAGAAGGTGGTCTCGGTGCTGCCAAACATGATGGCGGCGGTGTACTTCAGGTACTCCAGCACATCGTTGCGGGCCAGCAGCTCGTTCAGAATGCCGAGGGAACCGCTGCCGCTGAGCGGACGCATGAGCGCCATGGGGAGGAGCTCGACCGGGAAGGAAAAGAGGTTCAGCAGCGGCGTCAGCACATACTCCAGCAGCAGCAGGGCGCCGGAGCTGCGGAAGATGGCGAGCGCAGCCAGCATGGCGACGAGGAAGGGCATGATGCGGGTGGCCACGGCAAAGCCTTCCTTGGCCCCTTCCACAAATTCCTCATACACCTTCACCTTGCGCCCCAGGGCGATGCCGAGGGTGACGACCAGAAGCAACGGGATGGCGACGCCGGAGACGCCGTTCATCACGCGGCGCAGGGGGCTCACGGTGATGTCGGCCGTGTCTGCGACGGTCTCTTTCGCCACGGCCTTGGCGGCGGCAGAGCGTTGCTCGGCAGTTTCAATGACGCGGCTGAGGCCGGTGGCATCGAGCACGGACTGGCGGATATCCGGGGCGGCCAGCTCCAGCACCACGCCGCCGGCGAAAAGCACCAGCAGGATGCCGAAAAGCAGCCGGGCACGGGAGCCCATGCGGGTGGCGGCGGGGGCTTCCTCGACGGGCGTGGCCGTGGCGGCAGCGGCGTTTTCATCCGCGGTGGCGGGGAGGTTTTCCACCGGGCCGGGCTGGGCGCGGAAGGCGGGCAGTCTTTGGAAAGTTTTGGCCGCAAGGATGGCCGCCATGGTGGTGCAGGCGGTCACCACGATGGTGGGGACGATGATCTGGTAGGCGCCTTTGATGCCGGCCGCGCTGAGGTAGTTGATGACCGTCATCGGCAGCAGGGTGAAGGCGGCGGTGTTCAGCGCCAGGAAGGTGACCATGGCGTTGCTGGCGGTGTCCTTGTGGGGATTCAGCTCCTGGAGATGGGTCATGGCCTTGAGGCCTGCGGGGGTGGCATTGTTGCCCAGCCCCAGCATGTTGGCGGCGAGGTTCATGATCATGGCGCTCATGGCGGGGTGGTCGCGCGGCACATCGGGGAAGATCCGCCGCATGAGGGGGAAGAGGGCGCGGGACACGACATTCATCAGGCCGGCCTTTTCCATGAGGCGCATGAGGCCGAGCCAAAACATCATCATGCCGGCGAGGGGGAGGGCGATGTCCATGACGGCGGTTTTGGACATGTCCAGCGCAGCGGTGATGACGCCCTGATCCCCGGTGAAGCGGCCGAGCAGTCCTGCGACGAGGAGGCCGATGAGGATGAGGGAGGCCCAGATGTAATTTAGCATGGGGTGGATAGGAGTGCTGGCGGGCGAAGATTCAACCAGGAAGTTTCGCAGGGGCGCGGTGTATCCATTTGTTCCCAAGCGAATATGGGTGTCGTATTCCCCACCACACTATGCATTTCACCATCCAGGCCGCCAGCATCCGCAGCGGAGTGAGTCCCCATGTGATCCGCATCTGGGAACGGCGCTATGTGGCGCTGACCCCGACGCGCACGGGGACCAACCGCCGGATGTACTGCGACGATGAGATCCAGCGGCTGACGCTGCTGCGGGAGCTGACGGAAAACGGCCACCGAATCGGCAACATCGCCCGGCTGGAGACGGCGGAGCTGGAGCAGATGCTGCGGCAGACGCTGGCGAGGCCGGCTTCCGCCACGGCGAGCTTCACGGTGGATGCGGTGGTGCCGATGGAGACGGAGGCGGACTTTGTGAAGCTGTGCCTGGAGGCGGCAAAGGGCTATGATGCGGACCGGCTGAGGCGGCTGCTGCAGCGGGCGCGCATCCTCTTTGGCCAGCGCTGCATGGTGCACCGGGTGATCTGCCCGCTGATCCAGAAAGTGGGTGAATCCTGGCAGGCGGGGGACATGCGGCCGAGCCATGAGCACATCTGCACCTCGGTGGTGCGGGAGGTTTTGATGACGCCGGTGCCGGGCAGCCAGGTGGCGGCCACCGCGCCGGAGGTGGTGATCTCCACCCCGGTGGGGGAGGTGCATGAGCTGGGGGCGCTGCTGGTGGCCGCCTCTGCCCGGGATCTGGGCTGGCGGGTGACGTACCTGGGGCCGAATCTGCCCACGGAGGAGATCGTGGCCTGTGCCCGGGCACGCAAGGCGCGGGCGGTGGCGCTGAGCGTGGTGTACCCGGACCAGTGCCCGGTGATCCAGGAGAAGCTGCGCAAGATCCGCAACCTGCTGCCGGAGGGCATGGCCCTGATCATCGGTGGCCGGGCGGCCAAGGGCTATGCGGAAAAGCTGACGGACGTGGACATCCACTGGGCCATGGACCTGCTGGAGCTGGACGAGCTGCTGGTGAAGCTTTCCCTGGGCAGTGGCGGGTGAAGTTTGACATGCGGGGGGCTTCCGCTAGGCTCGCCCCACCACCTCCTTTTATGCACCTCTACCGCAGCACCCACGGCATTTACCTGAACCACGCGAACCACTGGTACCGCCTGGCGGATCTGGAGTGGGATGCGCTTTTCAATCACGAGAATCTGCACGCGTATCTGGCGGAGATCGCCACCACCTACACCGCGGTGCCGGGACCGGAGGCGGGCACGCTGCTGGCCCCCATCGGCACGCAGGAAGTGTGGGCCGCCGGGGTGACGTACTACCGCAGCCGCACGGCGCGGATGGAGGAGAGCAAGGATGCGGGCGGCGGCACCTTCTATGACCGCGTGTATGCGGCGGTGAGGCCGGAGATCTTTTTCAAGGCGACGCCGCAGCGCGTGGCGCATCCGGGCCAGGCGATGCACCTGCGCAGCGACTCCACCTGGATGGTGCCGGAGCCGGAGCTGACGCTGGCGATCAACAGCCGTGGTGAGATCATTGGTTATACCGTGGGCAATGACCTTTCCTGCCGCGACATCGAGGGGGAAAACCCGCTGTATCTGCCGCAGGCCAAGTGCTTCAAGCTCTGCGCCGCCGTGGGCCCCTGCCTCTATGTGACGCCGGACCTGCTGCCGCCGGAGACGGTGATCGGCGTGAAGATCACACGCGGTGATGCAGTGGCCTTTGAGGGCGACACGACGCTGGACCAGCTGAAGCGCACGCCGCAGGAGCTGGCGGAGTTTTTGTACCGCGACAATACCTTCCCCACCGGTGCCCTGCTGATGACGGGCACGGGCACAGTGCCGGGCGATGAGTTCACGCTGAAAAGCGGGGACGTGGTGAGCATCACCATTGATGGCATCGGCACGCTGGCGAACCCGATGGGGTGAGGGCGGGGACGGGGGACGGGGAAAAGTGCTCAGTGCGGAGGTCAAGGCGTCAAAGAGGTCAAGGCAGTCAAGAAGCCGCGGAGCGTCCTGGACTGCGCCAGTCCTCTGGCGCTTTCGAAAGCTCATAGGCCTTCGTTGCCACCCTTGCTACACTTCCTGTTAATCCTGTTCATCGTGTCAATCCTGTAAAAATAGCTCCATACCACCACCGATCCTCGTCCGCCCCAAGCGCCCCAAACCACGGGACTTGGGGGTCCTCCCTGTCATCCTCAACTTCCGTGTTTTCCGCATCTTCCGTGGTTGATAATTCATCCGCTCCCCTGCCCTGAAACGGTCTGGAGGTGTGCAAAGGCATTTGCTTCGCTGCCGGATGTCTGAATACTGAAAACTCGTTTCTGAAATCCGATTCCCCCCTTTTCCCAACCATGATCACTGGCCACCAACTCATCGCCGGACGCGAGGCTCCTTGCGACCACGCTCCTTTCCATGCCACGAACTCCAGCACGAGCGAAAAGCTGGAGCCTGCCTTCTGTGAGGCGACGGCGGCCCACGCCGATGAGGCGCTGCGCGCCGCCGATGGAGCCTTTGATGCGCTGCGGGCGGCCACGCCAGAAACGCGGGCGCTGCTGCTGGAGGCCATTGCCGATGAAATCCTGGCCCTGGGCGAGCCGCTGCTGGAGCGCGCCCATGCGGAGACGGGCCTGCCGATGGCACGCCTGACGGGTGAACGCAGCCGCGCAATGAACCAGTGCAAGATGTTCGCCGCGCTGATCCGCGAAGGATCCTGGGCGGAGGCCAGCATTGACCGTGCGCAGCCAGACCGCCAGCCTTTGGCCAAACCGGATGTGCGGCGCGTGCTGCTGCCGGTGGGACCCATCGTGGTCTTTGGCGCGAGTAATTTTCCCTTTGCCATCGGCGTGGTGGGTACGGACACGGTTTCCGCCTTGGCCGCCGGTTGCCCGGTGGTGGTGAAGGCGCATCCGGCGCACCCCGGCACCTGCGAGCTTCTGGGCCGCGCGGTGGTGAAGGCCCTGCGCAAAACGGGGCTGCCAGACGCCGCTTTCTCCCTGCTGCACGGGCGCGGGACGGACATCGGCACGGAGCTGGTGAAACATCCGCTGACGCAGGCCGTGGCCTTCACCGGCTCCCTGCGCGGTGGCCGGGCGCTGATGGATGTGGCGGCTGCCCGCCCGCACCCGATCCCTTTCTACGGCGAGATGGGCTCCATCAATCCGGTCTTCCTGCTGCCAGGGGCGCTGAAGGAGCGCGGTGCGAAAATCGCCGAGGCCTACGTGGGCTCGGTGACGATGGGTGTGGGCCAGTTCTGCACGAACCCGGCCATCGTGCTGGGTCTGCAGGGTGCCGAGCTAACCAACTTTGTGGAAAACGCGGGCGAGTTCGCCGCCAAGGTGCCGCCACAGTCCATGCTGCATCGCGGCATCTGCGAAAGCTACGAGGCGGGCACGGCGGTGTGGTCCACCATCAACGGCCTGCAACTGGCCGGTGAATCCGCCACACCGGCGGACCATGAGGCGACCCAGGCCGCATGCCGCATCTACACGACGACGCTGCAGGTGCTGGAGTCGCATGAGGAGCTGCGCCGGGAGGTCTTCGGCCCCTGCTCCATCATCACCCAGTGCCCGACGCTGGAAGATCTGCTGGCCTTTGCCCGCAACCTGGAAGGCCAGCTCACGGCGGCCATTCATGGCACGGACGACGATCTGCGCGAGTACGCTCCGCTGATCCGCGTGCTGGAGCGCAAGGTGGGCCGCATCATCTTCAACGGCTTCGGCACCGGCATCGAGCCCTGCCCCTCCATGCACCACGGCGGCCCGTATCCGGCGGCCAGCCACAGCTTCTACACCAGCATCGGCACGGGCAGCATCTACCGCTTTGTGCGGCCTGTGTGCTACCAGAGTTTCCCCGATGACTGCCTGCCTGAGGCTCTGCAAAACGCGAACCCCACGAAGGCCCTGCGCCTGATGGATGGCGGGTACTCGCGCGAGGCGGTGTAAGGCGATCAAGAGTGAATGTGAGACGCAGGCCTGGAGCGTGAAAGCGCGTGCTGGCCTGCGTTTTTTTGTGGGGATTTTCAACCACGGAAGGGACGGAAAACACGGAAGGTGAGGATGACAGGGAGGCCCCAAGGAGCGGGACTTGCCAAGTCCCGTGGGTTGGGGGTGTTGATGGGGTGAGGATGCGGCACATGGGTTTCGCACTCTTTGTTAGGCGTGATGATTCATCCATCTTTTACCAGACATCTTTTTGCCATTCTCCGGAAAGATGGAGACACTGAGAGCGGGCGCAGGTTCAGGGGCCGGGACTTGGCAAGTCCCGCTCCTTGGGGGTGTCATTGAAGCTCGGGGACTTACTGCGGGTCCGTGGATTTTTGGGGATCCAGGTGAGTCGGAAGGGCAGGAAGAGGCGGGAGGCCCGAGGGGGCTGGAGGCAATGCGCCAAGATCGGTGTAGGAGCCGGTGCCAGAGACGATGATGTTAAGCACCTTCAGGATGGGAAGCGGTGATTTATCAGGCGGAGTGAAGACCCTGTTGGGGAGATGATAATAGTCGCCTTTGCTGCTGAGTTTCACGAGTTCGACACTCCCTTCATTAAAACCAACGATGACTTTGCCCCCGAAGTCGGCCCGGCCCGGCACAGGTTTGCCTACTGCACTCATCAGCCAGCGCGGAGGCCAGGCAGTATCCACGGGGTTTTCAAAGATGAGGGGGTAGTGGCCAGGAGACTGCGTACTGCTGAGTCCGGCAATCATAGCCCAGTGGTTTTCCCCCCAAATCAAGGCCTGGTCATAATCAGGACCGGTGCCGATGTGTGAGTCTGGCATAAAGCGGGAGCCAATACAGCCGAAGATTCTCTCACTCATCACCAGCTGATCACGGATAAGTTCACGAAAAACTTCGTTGGAACTAAGCGAGGACAGGTCCTTGCCATAATCCGGGTAATGCCCTTCGTGATCGGATGCCCAGATGTGAAGACAGGTGGTGATCTCCCTGGCATTTTGGATACTTTTAAGCTGATTGGCCTTCACGGTGATGAGGCCATAAGTTGGAAGAAAATTGGAAGCCAACAGAAGGGTGATGATGATCACCACGGTCCAGATCAGGCAGCCCCAGCCTTTCTTAGGGGGTGCGGGTTCGTTCATGGGATGATTTCAGCAACAGTAGGCTGCTGAGGCAAGGGAAAAGGACAGGGGCAGGGACTTGGCAAGTCCCGCTCCTTGGGGGCGTTGTTGAAGCTCGGGGACTTACTGAGGGTCCGTGGATTTTTGGGGATCCAGTTGAGCGGGGAGGACGGGGAGAGAAGGCTGGGCCGGGGCAGGTCCTTTGGGAGGCAGTTTCAGGCTTCCAGGATCGGTGTCAGAATTGGTGCCTGGGAGACGGACGTTGAGAACCTTCAGCCCGGAAGGGGCCAATTTTTGGTAGAAGTCCAACCTGAAGGCAGGCAGCTGCATGAACCCTTCCATTTCACGAAGCTGGGTGACTTCAACCGAGCCATCGTTGAAGCCGATGATGACCTGACCTCCGGAGCTGGTGCGGGCGGGCACCGGCTTGCCGTCTGCACCCACCAGCCAGCGTGGGGGCCATGCGGTATCCACGGGGTTTTCAAAGACGAGTGGGAAGCTCGCGAGAGATGCTGTTTGGCTGAGTCCGGCGGTCATCGCCCAATTGTTTTCTCCGGCGGTCAGAGCCTCCTTGTAATCAGGGCCGATACCGATGTTTTTGTCCGGCATGAAACGAGAGCCGTAACCGCCGAAAATGGACTCATTGATGGACGGCTTTTGGCGGATGATTTCGCGAAAGACTTCGTTGGACGTCAGTGAGGTAAGATCATTTCCATGGTCAGGGTAATAGCCTCTATGCTCGGCGGCAAAAGCGTGAAGCAACGTGGTGATTACCCTGGCATTTTTCATGTTTTTGACCTGATAGGCCTGGGCGGGATAATAGCCCAATCGAGGAATCAAATAGAATGCCAGCAGAAGGGTGGTGATGATCACCACGGTCCAGATCAGGCAGCCCCAGCGTTTCTTGGGGGGTGCGGGTTCGTTCATGGGATGATTTCAACAACAAGGGGCTGTGGAAGCAAGGGAAAAGGGGAGGAAGCGGCGAGATGAGAGGCAGGATTGCACGAGGGTAAAACCCAAGGAGCGGGACTTGCCAAGTCCCGTGGTTTGGGGGTGTTGGGGGCGGACGGGGATCGGTGGTGGTGTGGGGGCTGTTTTTACAGGATTAACAAGATGGCATGATTAACAGGAAGTGTGGAAAAGGGGCGGGCGTGTTCGGTCTGTTGGTGTTTAGCCTTTAGGCGACTCCATGACCTGCCGGACCTTCTCCAGATCGCCTAAAGGCTAGACACCAGCAGAGCTGGCGAGAACGGAGGGGTAAGCCGACCCAAAGTTTGAGCCCAAGGAGCGGGACTTGCCAAGTCGCGTGGTTTGGGGCGGACGGGGATCCGAGAGAGGAGGGCGGGCTTTTTTTAACAGGATTAACAAGACGGACAGGATTAACAGAAAGTGTGGTGAGGATGGGTGGGGAGGGCAAAAAGATGTTGGGTGAATGATATGAAAAGCATCCATTGTTAGGCACAATGATTCATCCATCTTTTGCCAGGCATCTCTTTGCCATTCTCCGGGAGATCGGGCGTGAGGGTGGGTGCAAGTTCAGGGGCCGGGACTTGGCAAGTCCCGCTCCTTGGGGCGTTGGGGAAGCTCGGGGATCGTGGGGCGGACGGGGACCTGAGAACCCTCGAAAGCGCCAGAGGACTGGCGCACTCCAGGACGCTTCGCGGCTTCTTGACTGCCTTGCCCTCTTTGACCCTTGACGCCTTGACCTCCTAACTGAGCACTGAGCACTTTTCCCCGCTCCCCTCCCTCTCACGCCACGTCTTGCAGGCCGTACTTCTCGATGATGTCCTGGGGGACGCCGGGGTACGGGCCACCGAGGCTGATGTTGCCGATGTAGCCGAGGCCTTTCCAGGTGGCGCTGTGGGTGTAGTAGCCGCCGAGGCAGAGCTGACGGAAGGTCTTGAAGAAGGCGGCGCCGATGCGGTGCTCGGGCTTGGGTTTTTCGAGGCCGCAGATGTCATCCACGATGGCAGACTGCTGCTCGGCGGTGAGTTCCTCGAAGGGTTTGGCGTGGCGTTTGAAGCACTCGGTATTCAGCCAGGCGAGGCCGCCGCGAATGACTTCGCCGTCTTCGCGCTGCCTTTCATACGGGGCGCTGATCCATTCGTTAAGAAAGGCGGGCACGCCCACTTCGCTGGCGGCGGGGCCGTGTTCGTCCTTGGGCAGGATGAGATCGGCCAGGGCGGTGGTGGTCTTCAGCTCGGCCTCGGTCATCAGCTTGTCCCAGGGACCGGGCAGGGCCTTGGAGAAGTCGGGATCGTGCAGGGTGTAACGCTGCGGGTAGGCCGGTGGCGCGGGTTCGGTTTCGCCAGGGGCGGCCTTCAGCGCGATGGGGGCAGCGACGGTGCCAGCGAGCCATTTCAGGGCGTGGCGACGGGAAAGGTTTTCAGACATAACAGGAAGTGTGTTCAGATTAAACATTGCCGGCCTTCATCTCGCCCATGAGCCATTCGCAGGAGCGCCAGGCGAGGGCCATGATGGTGAGGGTGGGGTTTTTGTCGGGGTTGCTGGGGAGGACGGATCCATCCATGAGGAAGAGGTTTTTCACGTCCCAGGTCTGGCAGTATTGGTTAGTCACGGAGTCGCCGGCCTTGGCCCCCATGCGGGCGGTGCCCACCTCGTGGATGATTTCGCCGGGGCGCTGGATGGCCTCGCGGCCACTCTTCGGGCTGGCCTTGCCGCCCATGCCTTCGATGAGTTCGGCAAAGGTCTGCTGCATGTGCTCGGCCTGCTTGATTTCATGGTCGCTCCACTTCCAGTGGAAACGCAGGACGGGGATGCCCCACTGGTCCACCACCTGGGGATCGAGTTCGGTGTAGCAATCCTTGTTAGGCACCATCTCACCCCGGCCACTGAAGCTGAAGCTGGAGCCATAGTAGCGTTTGGCCTCCTCCTTCAGTTTGCTGCCGTAGATGCCGGGGCTGGTCTGGTCCAGACGGCCAAAGCTGCTCATCTGCGGCATGCGGCGGCCACCGCCCATCTCGATGTGGTAACCGCGCGCGAAGCCGAGCTTGGAGTGCTCATTGACGAGCCACCAGGGGGAGTACACGTGCAGGCCCCCTGCCCCGTCTTCATTGAGGATGGGTGCATTTTCCAAGGCGGGGATGTGGGCGCCGAGATTGGTGCCGACGCTGTCCATGAGGTTTTTGCCCACCTGGCCGCTGGAGTTGGCGAGGCCGGCCTTGTCCTGCGATTTGGAATTCAGCAGGATGCGCGAGGTCTCGCAGGAACTGGCGGCGAGGATGACGATGCGGGCCTTCACCACGGCATCGCGGCGGGTCTTTTTGTCAATGTAATGGACGCCGGCGGCCTTGCCATTTTCCATGATGACCTCGCGCACCATGGCATCGGTGATGATGTCCAGATTCCCCGTGGCGAGGGCGGGCGGGAGGAGGACGGTGGTGCTTTGGAAATTCGCGCGGATGCTGCAGCCGCGGATGCAGTCGGTGGCCCAGAAACAGGGGGCGCGCAGCATCATGTCCTTGCCGATGATCTCCTGCGCCTTGGGGTTGCCGGGGAAGAGCTGGGCGGGGAGGTTTTTCCAGTCGAGCGGCTGGCTGAGCACGGCGCGGTGGGCGGCGACGATGGGGACACCGCTTTGTTTGCCGGACTTCTTGGCCATGAGCTCGCCGAGGCGTGGCTTGGGCGGTGGCAGGAGGACGCCGGGGGAGGAATTGGGCGCATTGGCGATGCCGTCGTTTTCGCCATACACGCCGATGAGCTGCTCCACGCGATCATACCAGGGGGAGATGTCGCCGTAGCTGATGGGCCAGTCCACGCCGAGGCCGTCGCGGGATTTCGGGATGAAATCGAACTCGCCAAACCGCAGGGAGATGCGGCCCCAGTGGTTGGTGCGGCCGCCCAGCATGCGTGCGCGCCACCACCAGAAGTCGCCCTCGGTGCCGGCCTTGTTGGTGTAGGGCTCGCCAGGCACCTGCCAGCCGCCATCGATGGTGGCATCGTAATGGCCAAAGGGGCGCACGGGGGTGCGATCGCCACGCAGCGGGGCCATCTCGGGCGTGTTAAACATGGGGGTCTCGGTGGCGGGCTCGTAGTTCCGCCCGGCCTCGACCATGAGGACCTTCACGCCGCTGAGGGCCAGGATCATCGCCGCCATGCCACCACCTGCGCCGGAGCCGACGACGATGACATCATATTGCGGTTGGGTTTTGCGATCAGTGAGCAGAGGCATGCCCTTTTTCTAACCAGTGAACCCGGCAAAGTCTTGTGCAAACTGATCTCAAGAAGACCGTCGTGAGGGGATGGAAAACCCGGTGGGCCTTTAGGCGGGGGTGGCACATGAATTTTCAACCACGGAAGATGTGGAAGACACGAAAGGTGGGGATGACGGGGAGAAGCCCAAGTCCCGTGTTTGGGGAGTGTTGGGGGCGAACGTGAATCGGTGAGAGGGGCGGGATTTTTTTAACAGGATTGACAGGATGACAAGATTAACAAGAAGTGTAGCAAGAGTGCTAACGAAGGCCTATGACCTTTCGAAAGCGCCAGAGGACTGGCGCAGTCCAGGACGCTTCGCGGCTGCGATGTGGCTTCGCCACGGGACTTGGCAAGTCCCGCTCCTTGGGCTCAAACTTTGGGTCGGCCTACCACTCCGCTCCCGCCAGCTCTGCTGGTGTTTAGCCTTTAGGCGATCTGGAGAAGGTCCGGCAGGTCATGGGGTCGCCTAAAGGCTAAACACCAACAGACCGAACAAACCTGCCCCTTTTCCACACTTCTTGTTAATCCTGTCCATCTTGTTAATCCTGTAAAAATAGCCCCCATTCCACCACCGATCTCCGTCCGCCCCCAAACCACGGGACTTGGCAAGTCCCGCTCCTTGGGGTGTCATGGAAGGTCATGACGTGAGACCTTTCGGCCAGACCATCCCGCGTGCGGGACGCAGGCAGCTACAGAACTCAAGGCTTCCACACGGCCACGCCCATGTGATAGCCGGAATAGAGGGGGGAGTCCTTGGAGTAGTAGGCGGTGACGATGTCGCCATTGGCGAGCTGGACGCTGCTGGGGTAGCCGCAGTCCCAGCTGAAGCTGTGGGCCACGCGGATGGGGTCGCTCCAGTTTCCGCCATCATCGCTGCTGAACTTGGCGCGGACGCCGTACTGGCGGGCAACGCGGACGCCGTAGGTCAGGAGGAGACGGCCATCCTTCAGCCGCAGGAGGTGGCCATTGATCTCGTTGCGGCCCGTGACACGCATGGGGGCCAGCCAGGTGGCACCATCGTCCAGGCTCAAGAAGAGGTCCATGGCCTCCACACGGGCGGCGGCCAGCCAGCGTTTGCCGCCGAGGGGGAAGAGGTCGGTCTCATTGTGACGTGCGCCAATGACGGTCACGGCTTTCCAGGAGGCACCGTCATCATCGCTGCGAAAGAGCCAGGAGCGGTAGCCCTTGGTCTTCGAGCTCTTCGTGGCATCGACAAACTGGCCGTGATAACAGGAAGTGTAGAGCGCACCGTCACGGGCCCAGATGTCGCCAAAGGGGATGTAGTGCGTCCAGCCGGCCTCGGGTGCGGGGAAGTTTTCATGCTGGGTCCAGGTGCGGCCGCCATCGGCGGAACGCAGCACCCAGTTGGACAGGATGCTGTCGCGGAAGGCATCCTGCTTGGGCCGCTCGGGCTGCTGCACGTCGGTCCAGCCGGAGCAGAGGACGATGAGGTCACCATTGGCGGCGAGGCCAGCCGCGTGATTCATGCGGATGGTGTGGGGGACGTGGCGGGTGATGGTGCTGCGCTTTTCCCACGTCAGTCCGTCCGTGCTGGCCCAGCAGTCAATGTCGCCTTCCATCGTGCCGTGGCCGGGCTGGTTGTGCACCACGGCGATGACGGTGCCGTCGCGCAGGGTGGTGAGATTTGGCCAGGCGCAGACATCGCGAATGGCGGCAGCTGTTTTCACCTGGGCGGGTTTCTTTTCCTGGTCCGCCGCGCGCCAGTCCTGCAGGCGCTGCCACTCCAGGCCGGGCTGGTCCACACGGAACTGCACGAGCTGGCCATTCTGCATCTCGGTGACATAGGCGGTACGGCCATCGGGACCGCCAAAGCAGATGTTCGAGGGATTGCTGCCCGGCAGGGTGATCTCCTTCAGGATGTCGCCCTTGGGCGAAAGCTTCACCACGGTGCCTTTGCCATGGCGGGTGATGTAGAGGTTCCCCTTCACATCCAGGCGCATGCCGTCAAAGCCGAAGTCAGGAAACTCCTTGAGCAATCGTTTGTTAGTCAGGCTGCCGTCAGCCTCGATGCTGAAGGCCCAGACCTTGCGCTGCACGCTCTCGTTCACATACAGCGTCTTGCCATCCGGGCTGACGTCGATGCCGTTCGTCGTGCCCATGTCCGGGGCGACCTTGGTGAACTTGCCCTCGCGGCTGATGCGCCAGATCTGCCCGGTGCCCGCCTTCCAGTCCGGGTCGCTGGCGTAGAAGCTGCCGTCATCCAGGATGGCAAGGTCATTGGGCTGGTTCAGCGTCGGTTCATGGGCCCAGACGATGGTCTCGCCAGTCTGGCGGTTCACCTTCAAAATATTGTGCCCGGTGTAGTCGGCCACGTAAAGAAAACCGTCCGGACCGAGGCGGATGCCATTGGCGGTGCTGCCTGCGGGGAGGTTCACAAACAGGGCCGCCTTCCCCTCCGGGCTGGTTTTGCCCAGGGTGTGCTCGCCGCCGAATTTCACGCAGTAGATGTTGCCCGCCTCATCGCAGGCGGGGCCTTCGATGCCGCCAGTGAACTGGCCCTTTTCCGTCAGCGGGCTGGCTTTAAACAGGGCCTCCTTCGCAGCGAAGGTGGGGCCGGAGAGGAAAACGAGCGCGGTGAGGAGTGGGCGAAGCATGACGGGATAAACCAACGTCGCCAAGATGAGGATTTCTCTCACTCCATGATTGTCATTTTCACACGCAACCTTCAGCATCGCCATTAACCCCCACCCACCGACCCCACGCATGAGACATCTTTCCCGTTATCTCGGCCTCGGCCTCCTCATCGCGCTGGCGGGCTGCGGCCAGCCGGAGGCCCCCGCGCCCACACGCGGCACCATCGGCGCATCGCTGCTGACGCTGGACAATCCTTTCTTCAAGGTCATCGGCGACAATCTGGCCGCCGAAGGGCGCAAGCAGGGCTACGACGTCATCGTGGTTAGCGGTGACAAGGACGTGGCCAAGCAGAGCAACCAAGTGAAGGACTTCATCGTGAAAAAGGTGAGCGCCATCGTGCTGAGCCCCTGCGACTCCAAGTCCATCGTGCCGGTGATCCAGGAGGCGAATGAGGCGGGCATCCCCGTCTTCACCGTGGATGTGCCCTGCAATGAACCGGGCGTGAAACTGGTGACGCAGATCGCCACGGACAACTATGGCGGCGGCAAGGAGGCGGGCGCGGCGATGATCGAGGCCCTGGGCGAACGCGGCGGCAAGGTGGCCGTGCTGCACCTGAAGCAGGTGGAGTCCTGCCAGCTCCGCGTGAAGGGATTCCGCGAAGTCATTGACGCGCACAATGCCAGCGGGAAACCGAAGATCGACATCGTGGCGGAGCTGGAAAGCGGCGGCGCGAAGGACCTGGGGTACAAGGCGGCCGAGGACACCCTGCAGGCCCATGCGGACCTGCGCGGCATCTTTGCCATCAATGATCCCGCCGCCCTGGGCGCCCGCGCCGCGCTAGAAAAGGCGGGCAAGGAAAAGCAGGTGGTCATCATCGGATTCGACGGCCAGCCGGAGGGCAAACAGGCGATCAAGGATGGCAAGATCTACGCGGACCCAATCCAGTTCCCGGACAAGATGGGCGTGCAGCTGGTGGAGTCCATCATGACGTGGTCGCGCGGGCTGCCGCAGCCGCCGCAGATCCTCATCCCCACGCAGCTCTACCGCCAGGCGGATGCGCAGCAGGACCCCGAACTGAAGTAACCCCCTTCCCCGCTTTCCCGCCATGAAACGTCCCCTGCTCCGCCTGCTGTCAGACCACGGCATGATCCTCGTGCTGGCCGCGCTGTGCGCCTTCTTCAGCCTGGTCACGCTGACGGACCAGTCCGTGACGGGCGAGGCGGCGGTGGCACAGGTGGTGAAGGAAGTGAAGGCGGGCCAAACCGTCATGGTTGTTGTTAGGCCATCCGCCGAAGACTCCGCCTATGCGGATGCCGTGGCCGCGCAGGTGAAGGCGGCAGGAGCGACTGTGGCGGCGGTGGTGAAGGGTGCGCCTGCCGATGTGCGGGCCGCGCTGGAAAAGCAGGCCGCCACCGGGGCACGGGTGGATGCCATCATCGGCACGGATGAAACTGCGCGCTGGCTGGTGCTGGAGGAACTGGCCAAGGACTTCGCCCCGCTGGGCACCCCGCGCCTGGTGAAGCCCGACAGCTATCGCTGGCCCAATTTTCTCAAGGGCGACAACCTCCTGAACATCGCCAACCAGATCGCCGTGATCGCCATCATCGCCATCGGCATGACGATGGTCATCATCACGGCGGGCATTGACCTCTCCGTCGGCAGCCTGCTGGCGCTCGCCGCCGTGCTGGTCTCCTGGTTCATCCGCGAAAAGGCGGGCGCGCTGGAGGCGGGCACAGGCGGCATGGTGCTGGCCAGTGCCGTGGCCATCCTGGCCTGCGGTCTGGCGGGCGGATTTTCCGGGCTGATGATCACGCGCTTCAGCATCCCGCCCTTCATCGTCACCCTGGCGATGATGCTGGTGACCAGCGGCTTTGCCTACACGCTGGCCGAGGGGCAGTCCATCTACCAGATCCCTGACACGTTTGTTTGGTTAGGCCGTGGGGCCGATGTCCTGGGCATCCCGAACGCGGTGCTGCTGATGCTGCTGCTCTACGCCGCCGCCCATCTGGTGATGACGCAGATGCGCATCGGTCGGTATCTGTATGCCGTGGGCGGCAACCGCGAGGCGGCGCACATCTCCGGCGTGCCGGTGGAGCGCGTGCTGATGTTTGCCTACGTGGCCAGCGGCCTGCTGGCAGGCCTGGGCGGCGTGGTGATGGCCTCGCAGCTGAAGAGCGGTTCCCCCACCTACGGCGGCATGTATGAGCTGTATGTCATCGCCGCCGTGGTGGTGGGCGGCACCAGCCTCAGCGGTGGCAAAGGCAGCATGGTCGGCACGCTGACGGGTGCCTTCATCATCGCCGTGATTCAAAACGGCATGAACCTGACCAACGTGGAAAGCTACACGCAAAAGGTCGTGCTGGGGGCTGTGATCCTGGGCGCCGTGCTGGTGGACAAGGTGAGGGGGAAGTGAGGGGGGGGGAGGTCAGTGTTCAGTGTTCAGTGTTCAGTGTTCAGTGTTCAGTGTTCAGTGCGAGGTCAAAGGTCAAGGTGGGTCAAGAAGCCGCGAAGCGTCCTGGAGTGCGCCTGTCCTCTGGCGCTTTCGAGAGTTCTCAAGCCCCCGTCCGCCGCTGGACGTGAGGGGAGCGCTGACACTTTGTCCGCATCCTAAAACATAGGACGCGCAGCGGCCCTAACTGACGCTTCTCAGGGCGAGCTTCGAGGTGCGAAGATAGGAGCTGGAGGTCGTCTAGGTCCTATGTCTGGGGCAAACGGAGGCGAGTGAGCTTTTCGAAAGCGCCAGAGGACTGGCGCACTCCAGGACGCTTCGCGCGGCTTGACGCCCTTGACCTCGCACCGAACACCGAACACTGGCTCGCCCCCCAACTCCGTAAGCAAGAGCAGTTGCAGGCGGCAGGGATTCGTGCTTAGAAAAGCCATGCCCACTGCTGATGCCGCCCTTTTTCACCTGTCCAAAAATGGGGCGATGCTGGAACCGCTGGACCGCGAGGTGCTGCTGCAACGGCTGATCCAGGGCAAGCTGGGGCGTGAGGTGCTGGGCTGGCAGCGCGGCATGGCGGAATGGCTGCCGCTGGGGGAGATTTTTCAGGATGAGCTGCCCCCGCCCCTGCCCGCTGCGGCGCAGGCACCGGCCCCCGTTTTGGCCATGCCCCCACCGCTGCCCACACGCCACCTGCCACAGCCAGGGCTTGGCAGTCTGCCACCGCCGCTGCCCCTCCGCAGCACACGGGCCGCAGCACCACCACCGCCCCAGCTGCCACAGCGGAAACGAGGCCGGGGACACGCGGTGAGGCAGGTTCTGGGCGCGGCCTTTCTGGCCGTCATTGCCGCTTGCTACCTGCTGCTCAGGCCGGGAGTAAACCCACCGCTGCCCGCTGTTTACCCGTCGCTGCAGGATGCGGAGCTGTCCCTCCAAGCCCCCCTTTCGGCAGCCCCGGAGCCCGAGCCCAGCCCCACCTACACCCCGGTGCCGCTGCTGGCGGCGGCGGCCCATCAGCCCCGGCCCTTTCCCGCGATGACCTTCCCCATACCCGCCAGCAAGCCCGCGTCCTCCGGCCCGGCACCGGCTGCCGGAGAGCTGGCCCAGGCCCTGGCCGCACGGGATGCGCAGGGCCGCTTTGGCAGCGCCGGGGTGCGGGGGCTCATCCTCGCCGCGCCCGTCGGCAATGCCGAGGCGCAGTATTATCTGAGCCAGTGCTACTACCGTGGCGACGGCCTGAAGCCCGATGCCGAAGTCAGCGTCTTCTGGCTGAAAAAGGCCGCCCACGCGGATCTGCCGCAGGCCCAGTACAGCCTCGCCCGCTTTTACCAGGAAGGTCTCAGCGGCCTGCCGCAGGATGAGACCCTGGCCTTTGAATGGTGCAACCGGGCCGCCAGCCTGGGCTGGCGCGATGCCATGACCCTGCTGTCCGGCTACTACCAGACCGGCCTCGGCACCTCCGCCGATGAAACCCAGGCCCGCCAATGGCAGGACCGCGCCCAACAAACTTTGCCGAACGGCGAATAGGCACTGAAACCAGGCCACAAGCCCCGCCACACCCCAGCCCCCCAAGGAGCGGGACTTGCCAAGTCCCGGCCTCTGAACCTGCGCACATCTCACATCCCCGCCCTTCCCCGGAACTGGCAAAAAGATGCTGAGCGAAAGATGGGGCAGCCATCCAACCTAACAAAGGATACCATCTTAACAGGGCCGCATCTTTACCCGATCGGCACTTTCCAAACCACGGGACTTGGCAAGTCCCACTCCATGGTGCTTCCGTCATCCCACCTCCTCCTTCCACAGCTTCCGTGGTTGAAAAAAACCCCGCCTCCGCACCTCCCAAAGCCGCCACCCTTCATATCCGTTTCACGTCCAGGATGCGCAGCTCGTAAAACTCATCCAGCTTTTGCGGCTTGGGCGTGTAGGTGGCCCCGTTGCGGCGCAGCGTCAGCTTGCGGGTTTTGACAATGTCCGGCGGCTTGCCATTCGTGGTCACCACATGGCCCACGGTGATCTCCACCGGGATGCGGTAGTAGCTGTCCGCGTAGTCATACCGGCCATGCGGCCCCCGGTCCCCCGGCAGGGCGCGGGCCTCGAATTTCACGGTGCTGATACGCTTGTGCCAAGCCCCGGTTTCCTCATCGGGCGACAGCTCGAAAAACTGGCTGGACTCCAGCAGGTAGGTGTGTTGCAAATGCGGAAACTGGCGCGGCACCCAGGCCGCCGCATCCGGCGGGTAGCTGCCACCGCTGGTGTAGGCACGGCCGTCAATGTCCACCCCCGGCCATTCATACTCGAGGGAGGCAAAGATGGCCAGCGTCCACGGGGCCGTGCGCGGCTGGCCAGGCTCGCGACGGTCTGGCAGCAGCGCGATGCTGCCGCCCTGCACGATGGCCCCCTGCCCGCCCTGCGGCTGGGCCTCCCCCAGGTGCTGGCGGATGCTGGACTGCGCCGTGGCGCGGAGCTGCTGGAGATGCTGCCAGGTCATGATCCGGAATCAGGGGTTTCTTTCTTTCCCACAATCGTTGTTAGGCCGCTCACCACCAGCGTCTGCCCGTTGCCCGGCGTGTAGTGCAGGCCCTCCATCGCCTCCCGGATCATCTGGCTCAGCTCCTGCCACCAGGCCTCCGCCTGCTCCCCCGGCGTCATGCGTTCCCACTGGTCCTGCGTGATCATGGTGCGCGGCGGATGGTGGGCTGCTCCCCAGGGATGATGGCCGCGCCGCTGGCAGGGATGATGCGGACGAAGTCAAAGGCCAGGCGCACCAGCTCCCGCGTGCGTGCCTGCACCGCCTGGAACTGGATCTCAGCCCCGTAATGGCCATCCAGCGTGGCCGTCTTTTCCTGTGCTTCAGGGTCAGGTTCATTCATGGCGAAAAGGAAGAAACAGGGTGAAAAAACACGCCTCAGAAAGGCAGCGTGGTGAAGCCGCTGATGGCCCCATAGGCAGGCGAAGAGACCGTGTTAAAGCTGTTGTAAACCCCCACACGATAATGATACGCCGTGCCGGGCAGCAGCCCGCTCAGCACCTGCTCCACCTGCACGCTGGTAAAGCCCGAGGTGGTGAACTCCGTCGTCGGCACCCGGATCCAGTCACTCGCATTGGTGCGCTTGTACTCGAACCACGCCTTCGCCACATCGTGGTTAGGCTTCACCAGGCCGCGCAGCTTCGCCACCGTGGCCGTGATGCTGTTGGCCACCTGCGTGGTCGCCACCGGCTGCGCGATGCCGCTGCCGCGCAGCGTGTAGGCACAGGTCTTCTTCGCCCCTGGCACGTTCGAGGTGATGACGAGCTGCCCCGTGCTGTAGCCGATGGCCGATGGCGTGAAGCGAATGATGATCGACACCTTCTCCCCCGGTGCCAAGCTGATGTCCGTGGGGGAAGATGCCAGCTGCCAGTCCAGCGCCGCCGCAGCCTTGTCACTGCTCGTCGTGCGCACCGTCAGCGACTGCAGCAGCAGCGGGTTCGGCCTGCTCGGGTCATGCTTGCCCGCATTCTCCACCGTCAGCACCAGCTCACCGCTGCGGCCCGGCAGGGTCGGCAGAAACTGGATGCTGCCGCCCGGTGCGATGGCGGTGTCCACATTCATCAGCCTCACATCCGGCGCATGCAGATCCCTGAATTCCTGGCGCACCTCCATCAGGCCGGAACTGCCGCAGCCATAGCCCCCCACCGTGCGCGCCGTCGCCCGCAGCAGGCCCGCCGTCGGCAGATCCAGCGCCGCATGCTGCCACCCGCCGGAGGTGCGCTGCGCACGCCCCAGGTAGGTCCAGTTCTGGCCCTGGTTCTCACTCAGGTGCAGCGCCACATCCTGCGCCTCCGGCGCCGTGCCCCCGCGCAGCCACTGCACACGCTCACGGTCCAGCACGCTGAACTGGCTGCTGGCCGTCTTTTGGTTGATCAGCCGCGCCAGCCCCTGCATCTTCCCGTTCAGCGTGAAGTCCCCGCCGATGTACACCCGCCCTTCCGGGCTCAGGCCCACGCCGTTCACCTTCAGGTTCGTCAGCAGCGGCACAAAGGAGGCATCCGCCGTGCCATCCGCCAGCAGCCGCACCAGGCGGTCGCCATTCTGAGTATAACCAAGGATGATACCGCCATCCGCCTGCTGCACCAGCGTGTGGATGCCGCGAGCGGCAAAGGCCGTCCAGCCACCGTCCAGAGACCCGTCCGCATTCAGCCGCCGCAGCATGGACCCCGTGCCCACGAAGGTGTTTTCCACCGCATGCACCAGGATCTTGTCATCCGCCGTCACAGACACCAGCCCCCCTTGCGACGAGAAGGATCCCGCCGGCAGCTGCTCATTGAAGCTCGCATCCAGCACCCCCGACTCATGCAGGCGGATCACTCGCTTGATCACCATGCCCGGCCCGAACTCCCCCCGGGCGAAAATGAACTGGCCGCTGAGGATCAGCTTCCCGTCCGCCTGCAGCGCCATCCCATACACGCGCCACGCCGCCGTGGGCCGCCACGTCACATCCAGCGCCCCGTCCGGCCGCAGCCGCACCGGGGCCGAGATGTTTTCCCCGCCCACTTTCACCGTGAAGGCCCCGCCCAGGATCACCGCCCCGCCCGCCTGCACCACCATGTGGGTGATCAGCCCGGCGTTCGGGATCGGCGACTTGAAGCTGCTGTCCGTCTTCCCCTCCGGCAGCAGACGCATCAGCCGCGACGTCGTCGCGCTGCCATCCCTCACCACCATCATCCGCCCATCCGGCAGCATCGCCGCCATGGATACCCGCGTCAGCAGATTTGCAGGCGCATCCACCAGCGCATCCCCATGCGTCAGGCGCGACCAAAACTTGTACGCCCGCGCATTCACCGTCGTGAACTTTCCGCCCGCCAGCACCTGCTGGCTGCCTGAGGCCAGCGCAAAGACCTCCCCATTCACCTGCGGCTGAAAGGTGAAATCGCGCGATCCCGGTCCCGGCTCGGCAAAGCCCGCCAGCCGGATGTGGTAACCGCCCTCGTCAGAGTCATTGTTAGGCAGCGTCAGCGTCGCCGTCTTGTTCCACTCGCTCCCCGGCGCAAACTGCACCGTGAACTCCACAAACTGCCGAGGCTGGATCACCGCATCATCCTCCGGCCCAAACGGCTGCACCACCGACCACCCGCTGCCGTCCGTGCCCTCCGTGATCGCCACCAGATTCGGCGTGCCCGTCAGCTCCAGCGGCAGCAGTCCCACATTCCTCACCGTGAACTTCACCGTCGCCACCGCCCCCACCGGCACCGAGCCAAAGTCCTGCACCGTCAGCACCCCGCTGGGCAGCACCGTCTCCCCCACCATCACCTGGATTTCCGGCACAAAGTCAAAGGCCAGCACCTCCTCATCCACACACCCGCTGCGGCCATCGCCGGGAAAGGCCCGCGCCCGCACCTGCCCGCTGCCGCTCAGCGTCAGGCCGGAAAGGTCCCAGTCCCCCTGCGTCCGCACCGGCGTGCCTGGCAGCGCCGTCCACGTCGCCCCCGCATCCGTGCTCAGCTCAAAGGTCACCTGCGTCGCTTCCCCGTGCGCGCCGCTGCGCTTCCACGTCACGCGGCTGGAATTTTGCACCTCCAGCCCACCTGTCGCCTCCTGATTGTACAGGCGTGCCAGGCGGCTGTACGCATCCCCGCGCACCGTCGTGAAGTCCCCGCCGATGTAGATCGCCCCATCCCCCTGCAGCGCCCCCGCATAGGCAGGCGCATCCAGGCTCGGGTCAAAGGCCGCCTCCAGCACCAGGTCCTCCTTCAGCCTCACCAGGTGCTGCCGCTGCACCTCCTGGATCTCCGTGAATTCTCCGCCCACCAGCACCCGCCCATCCGTCTGCGCCAGCAGGAAATGCACCGGCCCGTCCGCATCCGCCCGCGTCTCCGCCAGCCCGCCAGCCTCCTCCAGGATGGCCACATGCGCACGCGCCAGCCCGCCCACCTCCGTAAAGCTGCCCCCCACGATGATCTGCCCCGTCGGCAGCACCGCCACCGCCCGCCCCGCCCCGTTCAGCCCCGTGCCCGGGTCAAAGGATTCATCAGGCGTACCATCGGCATTCAGACGTGTGATTCGTGTATGGATCATAAGGTGGCCCAGGGTGGGTTGGAAAAAAGCTGGTTGATTGAGCAAACTTGGTTAGACAGCATCCACTGACGTTCCGCCTCCCCCAGCCGTCTGGCCGCTGCCAGAGCGGCATCTGCCGAGGGGAAAAAGGGTTTCATCTGGGCCTCGTACTCGCTTCGCAGAAAGTCCTCCCCGCCGAAAGCATACGCCGCCACGGCCAGTGCACTGCCCACACGCCCCTCACCGCTTTTATGGTAGTTCCGGTACTGGGCAAAGGGCTTCACCTCATCCGGCCACTCGCCAAAGTGGTACACCACCCCCTCCGGGATCGCCCAGTTTTCATAGCCCAGCAGCCACGGCTTCATCCCCAGATAGCGCATGATCCCCCAGCCCAGCCGATGTTCCGCACAGCAGCCCAGCCCTCCGATTTTCTCATACGTCTCCCGCCGGATCATGTGCGGCATCCCCTTCCAGGTCACACGCTGCTCCTCCTTCACCCGCTTGGCACCCGCCCACTCCCCCATCCGCGTCCGGTTCACCTGGAAGTGCGTCATGCGGCTGCCGGACGACATGTGCGCCCACTGGATCGGCGCATGCAGAAACCCGATCGGCTCCCCCGAGTGACGGGCAAAAAAGTCCAGCATCTTTTCCAAAGTTCCAGCCCCTAACAAACAATGCGAATCAAAGTAGAGCACATGCTCACCGCGCGCCTCCCGGTGCGCCCTGTCCGTCGTCACCGCGATGGACGGGCTCTCTTCCCTCAAAAGCCTCACCACCCCGTCCTTCATTTGACCTGCCAGCGCAGACCGCACCGCCGCATGCACAGCCTCGTCCGAGTTGTCCACCACCAGCACCTCCCCATGCACTCCCGCAGCCCGGAAGGCCTCCACCGATGAAATCACCGTCATCACCAGCATGGCCACTTCATTGCGTGAGGCCAGCGCGACCGTTACCAAAGGAACTTTGCTCATATTAGGGTGGCGGTGTCGTTGTTGGGGGTGAAGTCGGCGGCTGCGTCGTCGGTGGCGAGGTCGGAGGTTGTGTCGTCGGTGGCAATGTCGGTGGCTGGGTGGTCGGTGGTGAAGTTGGAGGTTGCGTCGTCGGTGGCGATGTGGGCGGCTGTGTTGTAGGCGGCGAGGTCGGAGGTTGTGTCGTCGGTGGCTGCGTCGTTGGGGGTGAGGTTGGAGGAGGTGTCGTCGGTGGCGGTGGGGTAGGCGGCCAGGTTGTCGGTGGCCAGGTCGGCGGCGGCGGTGTGGGCGGTGGGGTCGTCGGCATTTCCCCGCCCGCAAATTCCCCCACCATCACGATTTTTCCCGCATCCGTCAGCATCAGCGCATTCACCGGGCCGTTGTTCGTCGTGTCCTGGAAAAAGCTGCCATCCACAGTGCCATTCGCCAGCAGGCGGCCATAGTGGTGCTGCGTCATCCCCGCCAGCATCGTGAAGTTTCCTCCTACCAGGATCTTGCCATCCCGCTGCACCGCCAGTGCCCGCACTTCCCCGCTGGGGGCAGGCATGAAATAATCATCATGATTTCCCGAGGCATCCACCCGCGCCAGGTGCGCGCAGGCATTCCCCGCCACCGTGCTGAACTGCCCGCCTAACAAAATGTTACCATTCGCCTGCACCGCCAGCGCCAGCACCGGCCCGTTCACCCCCGGATCAAAGGTGCTGTCCAGCGTCCCGTCCGGCTTCACCCGCGCCACATAGTTCCGCGCCACGCCCTTCACCGTCGTGAAGTCCCCGCCGATCACCACATCCCCGTCCGCCTGCACCGCCACCGCGCGCACGCGCCCGTTCACCGGCATCGGAAAGGTCGGGTCCGGCACACCCGGCGCACGCGGCTTTTGCAGCACCCCGCTCAGGCGGATCACATACGGGTTTTCATCGTCATCATTGTTCGTGATCTCCAGCCGCGCCTCGCGCACATCAAACGCCCCCGGATCCTCCGCCGGATCAAACACCACCGTGAAAGTGTGGCTCTGCTGCGGGCCCAGCTCCGTCACAAACGCATCTTCCTTCAGGCTGAAGTCATTCGCATCCGTCCCGGCAAACGTCAGCGTCAGCCCCAGCAGCGGCGCATTGCCCGCATTGCGCAGCTTAAAGACACGCTCCGTGCTGTCTTCGCTCACTGCGCCAAAGTCCACCAGCTCCGCCGTCATCACCACCACACCCGCAGGCTGCTCCACCTCGATCTCCGGCTTCGCCACCACCCCTTTCAGCTTCAGCACAAAAGGGCTCCCCTCCGCGTTCGAGGTGATCCTCAGCGTCACCCGCCGCGTCGTCGCTTGCAGCGTCGTACCCTCCGCCGCCACCGGCGCAAAGGTCACATCCAGCGTATCACTGGCCGAAGGCGGCAGCCCCAGCGGAGCCGCCTCCACATTCCAAAAGTTCACATCCTCATCCGGCCCCTCCGCCACCAGCTCCGCCACCATGTTTTCCAGCGGCTTCATCCCCGCACTCAGCAGCGTCAGTGAAGCCGTGTTGCTCCGTCCCGGCTCCACATTGCCCAGATCCACCTCGCCCGTCCCCGAGGACAGCGTCTCCCCCTCATGGATCACCTGCAGTTCCGGCACCGGCTCCGTCGTGCAGATGCACAGGTTGCTCTCCAGCCCGCCCCGCGTGATGCGCGCATAGTAAACCCGGCCGCGCCGCACATTCGTCACCGCGAACTCCCGGTCCGCCCCGCTCCCCGCTGGAGTCACCGTCTTGTTAAAAAGATCCTCATGGATCCCGCTCTTCAGCGTCGGGTCTGTCGCCACCGTCAGCGTCGTCGCCTGCGGGGCGCCGCTCTCCTCGCGGGTCCATTCCAGGGTGAATCCCGTGCTGTTCTGCGTCGCCTGCCACAGCTCCAGCCCGCTCGTCCGGCCATTGTCACTCGGTGCCTCCACGATGTACGTCCGCGTCAGCCAGCCCCCCTGGTCCGGTGTCAGGCTCACCCGTGCGATCACCTCGCGAGGCCAGCGCATCGGCACCGTGCGCGGATACTCCTGGAAGAAAATGCCATCCCAGATGCGCGCCCCGCTGTGCAGGCATTCAGGCACATAAATCTGCAGCTCGCTCCCGCGAAACTCGATCTCCCGCGTCTGCATCGGCGTCTCAGTCGGCAGATCCGGCGAGGCATTCCGGTGCTCCTCCGCCTGCTCACGCAAAGCCGCCGCCTGCGCCGGATTCGTCGCCTGCACCGTATTCGCAAGTCCGCGCCTGCCCATCGCCAAAAGGATCCACCCTCACAAACCCCTCCACCAGCCGCACCCGCGCATTCATCAGCCGCTCCTCCTCCGCCTCCCCATACTCAGCCTCACGGCCCGCCACCCCGCCCGCACCCGCATCCACCGTCATCGGCCGCATCCCCCGTCACCCGCGTCCCCGCCGCACCCGCCAGCCTCAGCGCATCCTCACGGCTCAGGTGGAACTTCACCATCGCCTCCGTCACCGAAAGCTCGATCAGATGGTAAAAATTCGTGTACCGCAGATCCAGCTCCGGCGCATCCTCACGGAAGGCCACATCCCCCGCGTGCAGCACCGTCGTCTCCACCCCGTGCCGCATCACCACCTCCCGGTCCAGATACAGCGGCTCCCACGTCCGCCGTCCGCGCACCCGCATCTTCCCCGCCTGCGCCTCCGTCGTCACATGTTCCCCGCCCACCATCATCGGCACCCCGTCCACATGCAGCACCGTCAGCTCCTGCTCATACCGGTCCGTCTCCACCTCATACCACGTCTTCGTAAACGCCTCCCCCAGGCACGCTGCCTGCGTGATCGCCTCACTGTACCGCTCCAGCAGCCGCCCATCGCGGAACGTCCACTGCAAATGCTTCTGGATCACATCCGCCAGCCCCGGATCCTCCCTCCCCACCGGCACCGCCGCAAACCACGGACTCCCGCCAAACAGATCCTGCTCCGCCTGCGCCGCCGCAAACTCCGTCAGCCCCGCCACAAAGTTCAGACTGTCATTCTGCAGCTGGAAGACCAGCCTCGGCTCACCCGTCCCGTCCACCGTCCCCGCGCCCGCCCGGTGGGCGAACACATCCTGCGCCTCCTGCGCATACCGCCGCCGGTTCTCCCGCCACGTCGTCAGGTCCCCATGGTACGTCTCATACTGCTGCCGCGCCCACT
Source organism: Verrucomicrobiota bacterium (assembly GCA_040386955.1). GTDB lineage: Bacteria > Verrucomicrobiota > Verrucomicrobiia > Verrucomicrobiales > Verrucomicrobiaceae > Prosthecobacter. The sequence goes on along the minus strand of JAZKER010000057.1, from coordinate 876 downwards.
GCACCAGCTTCACCATCCTCCCCCCATCATCGCTCCCCAGAGCATCCTCCAGGGGCGACTTCCGCCGTTTACGGTTCATCGCCGCCCGCGCACGGGCAGCCACCTCAGACACATCGACAGGATTCAGTTTCATGCGTGACACATCACCAATCACCACCCTCAAAACCCATCGCGCAAGTCACTAACACCCCCAGTTAGGCCAAGTGCCAAAAAAAGTTTCCCCACAGTCCCAAAAAACAGAAACACACACATGTCATCCTGAAACATCCATAACCATCATCCTAAAAAAATACCAATAAATCCACCACCCCAGCAAACAAGTCCCCGCCCAGCATCCTAGCCTGCACCAGCCCCACCCCCGCGAAGCGTCCTGTACTGCGCCATTCCCCTGGCGCTCTCGAAAGCTCACCCATCTCCGAGCTTCCCCAATATAAGCCCCATACGACCTCTAGGTCCTATCGCTCGCTGCTCGACCCGAGAGGAGCGCGGACACTCTTGCCCGCATCCGAAACCCACCGGACGCGCAGCGTCCCACTCCCTCCGTCCGCCACCACCATCCCCGAGCTTCCCCAACGCCCCCAAGGAGCGGGACTTGCCAAGTCCCGGCCCCTGAACCAGCGAATACCCCTCACGGAGAATGGCAAAAAGAGGCCTGGCAAAAGATGAATCAACCGTCGAGCCTAACAAGTAATGCAATATCAATGATCCGCATCATCGGCTCGCCCCAAACCACGGAACTTTGCAAGCCCCGTCCCTTGGGCTTCTCCCCATCATCCTCACCTTCCGTGTTTTCCGAATCTTCCGTGGTTAAAAGTCTCCCTCACCGATACGTCTTCTCCGGCGGCCGTTCCGCATCGAAGTAGTCAAACAACGTCA
>JAZKER010000056.1:0-8681 GCA_040386955.1 Verrucomicrobiota bacterium | reverse complement strand
GGCCAAGGGCACCAAATAAGTGTTCTCGACCGGCACGGTGGCAGTTTTTGCTGCCCCCGTGCGCCTCGGGGCAGGTCCCAGGGAGAAATGGCCATTCCTTGACCCCCGCCCCCTTTGCCGCTACTCTGCGGAATCATGAACGTCCGCTTCGAGCATCTCACAGGCCTCTCCGTCACGGTTGACGAGGTGCAGTATGATCCGACGCGGCCCGCGCCGCCCGACCGGCCCCATCCGTTCGTGTATCACGTCTCCATTCACAACGATTCCCAGGAGACGGTGAACATCTTTGGACGCAAGTGGATCGTCCGCGACACCGATGGCGACACCCTCGTGGTGGAAGGTGATGGTGTGGTAGGCCAGTTCCCCAAATTGGAGCCCGGCCAGACTTTCAGCTACAATTCCTACCACGTGATCAAGGCCGAAAGCACGGCCACGGGTTCTTTCTTTGGCACCACGACCGAAGGCCGCCCCGTCTGTGCCCGCATTCCCCGCTTTGAGATGCACCCGCCATTGCTGGCCTAACAGTGATTGGCAAAGCCGATTCCCAAGGACACAAAAAAGGCCGATTCCGCAAGGAACCGGCCTTTTGAATAAACCAAAGACTACTTCTTCACCACCTGCACAGCATCCAGGTGAACGTTGCCCTTGGCACCTTCGGTGCGGATGATCACGGCGGCCTCTTCACCCGCATTGAACTTGAAGGTGCCGATCGTGTGAGCTCCCTGCTTGCCATTGGCAGGCTTCGTCTGGTCCACCGGCACGGTCTTCTCGCCATCGGCGCTCAGCACGGTGACTGGGACGGACTTGCCACGGTTTTCATGGGGCTGCCAGTAAACGCGCACTTCGTACTCGCCGCTTTCTTTGACGGCAAAGGCGAACTTGGCGCTGGCACCTTTGTCCTGGCCATAGCTGTAGTGATCGCCGACAAAAGGCTTCAGACCTTCACCCTTGGTCCACTTGCCAGTCAGTTCGGCATCTTCATCATCAATGACCAGACCTTCCAGCTTTTTGGGATCCAGCGTTTCATTGACGATTTCAGGCAGCTTCTTGGCATTGGCAGGCAGGTAAAGCGGGCCTTCCAGACTGTCGCGGCGCATCGCACCGGGTTGGCTCATGAGATCCTTCAGGATGTCCAGATACTGATCATAGACGCCACGCGGAGTGGTGTGATGGCGGACGCTGATCCAGGCGGCCTTGCCGACCACTTCGCCGAACATGCCGCAGGTGCGCATCACGCGGGTGCTGCCCAGGGCATAGCGGTCCACACTGATGTTGCGGCCTGCCATGAACAGATTGCCAATGTCCTTGGAATAGAGGCAGCGGTAAGGCACCGGATAACCATTTTTGCGATCGGTGTGCTTGCCGAACTGGGCGCGGGAAATGAACGGATTTTCAGGAAACTTCACGGAATACTGCTCTTTCGGATAGTGCAGGTCCTGATCCCAGGTCGTGGGCACGCAGGCATCGGGATGAATGATGCCCTTCACCATGTCCTCACCCGGAAGGATGAGATCACCGACGATGCGGCGGGATTCACGCGTGCCGCCCACATAGGCCAGCCACTGCATGTCGTAGTCCTTGTATTTCTCAGGAGCCAGCTTCTTCAGGGCGGTCACGGCCCCGTAAACGGCACGGAAGTTCCAGTCACGGATGCGCTCCAGGCCATCAATCGGGTCCTGGTCAAAACCGCTCTCCCAGAACCACTCGCCATGCAGGTAGTCTTCGGCGTTTTCCACCGGTGTGTAGCCCAGGTCATAGCCCGTCATGTTCGGCTTGTTCTTGACGCCCGCAGGCTCCATCACCTTGGGAGCCGGGAAGTCTTCCAGCTTCAAATCCAGTGCCCAGGGGGTTTCTGGCCAGGCCTTGGGATTGGCCGATTTTTTCAGCACCCACATGTTGCTCATGCCCATGCGGCCTTTTTCTTCTTGGAGAATGGTGGCTCCTGCAAGGAAACCCACACTGCCGTGGCCGGTGCAATCGCTGAAAAATTTGCCCCGGAAACGAGTCTCCTTGCCCGTCTTGGTATCCAGGCCTGTGACGCTGCGGATCTTCTTGTCCGCACCCTTTTCCATCTCCACGGCATAGACATGCGTGTTGAGAAAGAGATCGATGGTCTTCTCGGCCTTCACGACTTCTTCCTTGAGCTTGTCATTGAACTCCTCGGGGGTCGCCGCAGGGCTGTTGCTGGCACGATCCGCGAATTCTTCCACGATCTCGCCCAGATGCGGGTAAAGACCACGGCGGGTGCCGCCCATGGCCCAAACCTGCACTTCGCTGGAGCCGTTGCCGCCCAGGACGGGACGATTCTGGATAAAGGCGACTTTTAAGCCCTGGCGTGCCCCGGAAAGAGCCGCGCCCATGCCCGAGTAACCACCACCGACGACAACAAGGTCATACTCCTCGCTCTCAGGAGCCTCAGCTGGCAGGCCTAACAACTTTTTGCGCAGGGCATTGGTCGCGGCAAAATCTGCAGGCGGGGTGAAGGAAGCATCCTTGCTGAGGACGATGGCATCCACACGGCCGTCAAAGCCGGTGTTGTCCACGAGGGCAATCTTCGCAGTGCCTTTCAGCTCCACGCTGCCGGCTTCCTGCCACAGCCAGTCCTTGCCTTCGGTGCCGAGGACTTTGTCCAGGGTTTTGCCGTTCACGCTGACCTGGAACTTGCCGGGAGCTCCAGTAGCATCCCAGGGGCCGACCCAGTTCTTCGTGCGCACCCAGACCTTGTAGCTGCCGGGTTCGGCCACGGTGACATCGGTTTCGGCGTTTTTGACAGGGGTGCCCATGCCATGCGCAAGCAGGTAAGGTGACCCCATGATGTCAATGAACTGGGTGTCGAGCATCCAGCCTCCAGGGTTGGCAAACGACTCCGCCTCCACCCAGACCTGCTGGGCGTGAGTGGAAAGGGCAGTGGCCGCCAGGGCGGCTAACAGGGTACGACGTAACATCATGTTGGCTAAGGCAGGGTTGGTTTTTCCAAGCCTCTCATAAACGCGAACAGGGGGCAATTACAATCAAGCGTAATCTGTTACGGTAACATAACCATGAGTCTCGTTTGGCACACGTGTTTTTTTTGCGCCCGCTTTCCCCTGCCCTGTTATAACAGAATGACATCACACTGATAATAAATTTAACTTTTCGGATATGACGATTCACGTTTACTGATAGCCCCATGAAGCTCATCCGCTGGCCCATCGTCTTAATCCTTGCTGCCATGGCCCTCACGGGCTGCAAAAAGGAAAATGCTGCCGCCGAAAAAACTGCGGACGGTCGCACCAAGATCAAAGTCGGCTACATTGGCCTGACCTGCGAAGCCCCTGTCTTCATGGCGGAGGAGCATGGCTTCTTCAAAGAAGAGGGCTTGGAAGTGGAAATGGTCAAAACTCCTTGGACTGAATTCAAAGACGTGCTGGGACTGGGAGGTTTCCATGTAGCCCACCAGCCGGTGATGGCTTACCTCAAACCCATCGAACAGGGCATGGATGTCAAAATGACCGCTGGGGTTCACCTTGGCTGCCTTCGCGTCCAGGTTCCAACGAACAGCCCCATCAAGACCATTGCCGACCTGAAGGGAAAGCGCATTGCCGTCCCAGGCATGGGCACCCCGCCCTTCATCTTTGCCAATCGCGTTTTGGGCGACAACAACCTGGATCCCAAGCTCGATGTGCAATGGAAAGTCTTCCCAGCCAGTGAACTCGGCCTTGCCATGGAAAAAGGCGAAGTGGACGCCATTGCCACGGCCGAACCCATCGGAGCCCTGCTCGTGATTGAAGGCAAAGCCCGGACTATTGCAGATCAGGCCATTGATAAACCCTATGCCGGAGAATACTGCTGCGCCGTGCTGATGAACGGCAAATACGTCGCAGCGAACCCAGAAGCCAGCGCCGCCGTCACCCGCGCAATCCTGAAAGGTGCCAAATGGGTTGAGACCAATCCCCGCGCCGCGGCCCGTCTCATGATCACCAAAGGCTACGTCGCCTCCAGCCCGGAGATCAATACCCACGTCCTCAGCCAACTCCGTTTTGTCCCGGCCATCACCGAAGGTGAGAAGGCCGTGATGTCTGCCGCCAACAGCATGCAGCACGCAGGCATGTTTGAAGCCTCCCTGGACATGCAAAAGCTGTTTGGCAGCGTTTTCGTCAAGCTTCCTGGCCTCGATGATGCGGTCGTCAACAAAATGACCGTCGAAAAAGTCGCTTTTGGGCAGGTCCCCGACGACCAAGTCCAGCGTGTTGTCATGGAGATGTATGGTTGCGGCGGGCAGTATCTGATCAAATCTTGCTGCCCAGATGAGGCCAAGCCGAAAGTAACCCTGACTCAGAACTAAATGGACACCCCCTTGCCGGCAGAGTCAACATTCCCCAAAGCCGAAGACATTGCCCAGCCCCCTCCAGCACGAAGGATCGCGCCGCCCCTCAGTTGGATCAAACTGCTGACGCTGCCCGCCGCCGCAGGCATAGCCCTCGGCACCCACTTGCTCATTTCCCAGGCGGAGTCGCCGGTGGAAACACAGACCTACACCTACCTGCTGAGTGGTCTCCTGGCCATCACCATCCTCTTCGCCGGCGTGCAAAAAGTCTGGTCCGGTCTCCGTGCCTGGATGGACAGCACAGCTCCCCTTTTCGCAGCTGCGTTCTTTTTCCTCATCGTATGGGAGGTCGCCACCACCGGCATACGCTTGCTGCCCCTGCCCTACTTCCCTAGCCCTGCGAAAGTTCTTCAGAGTCTGATTGATGATCGCGTCTTGATCTGGGACAGCACCTGGCACTCGCTCTTACTTTTGGTCAGCGGTTATCTGCTAGGCATCACGGCAGGTCTCATCTCCGGGGTTTGCATCGGCTGGTTCGGCTTCGCCCGTTACTGGGGCATGCCCATTTTGAAAGTGGTGGGTCCCATTCCTGCCACTGCGTGGATTCCCCTGGTGCTCATTGTCTCTCCGGATGCCTTTATTTCCGCCTCCAGCCTCATCGCCCTCGCCGTGTGGTTCCCCGTGACCATGCTCACCGCGTCCGGGATTTCCAACACTCGTGCCTCCTACCTCGATGTTGCCCGCACCCTGGGGGCGAAACCCAGCTTCCTCATCTTCCGTGTCGCCATCCCGGCAGCCATGCCCAACATCTTTATTGGCCTCTTCATGGGACTCGGTGCGGCCTTCCTCACCCTCGTGGTAGCGGAAAACGTTGGTGTTAAATCCGGCCTTGGCTGGTACCTCAGCTGGTCCAAAGAATGGGCGGAATACGGCAAGGTTTACGCAGTCCTGGCCATCATGTCCCTGTTCTTCTCCAGCCTTATGACCCTTCTCTTCAAGGTACGTGACCGCATTCTTGTCTGGCAGAAAGGAACGATCAAATGGTAACACCAGCCCCCTCCCCAGCGTCTGCCAGAATCAACGAGGGCTCCTCCGTCAGCGTTCGCGACGTCGCCCAAACCTTCCTTTCTCCCGACGACGTCACCTTCACCGCCATTCAGGCCGTGAATCTCGATATCGAGCCCGGTTCCTTTGTCTCATTTGTGGGCCCCAGCGGCTGTGGCAAATCCACCCTGCTCCGTCTTATCGCCGGTCTCACCACTCCTTCTTCGGGAAAAATCCACGTCGGTGACCAATCGGTCTCCGGCCCCTCTGCAGAACGCGGTCTGGTGTTCCAGGATCCGAACCTCTTTCCCTGGCTTACCGTTCGTCGCAACGTCCAGGCAGGACTCGTCGCCCGCGGCGTACTCGCCAAGCACCAGCATGAGGTGGATGAATTCATCCGGCTGGTCGGCTTGGAAAAATTTGCTGACAGCTACCCCCACCACCTCTCCGGCGGCATGGCCCAGCGCGTGGCTCTCGCCCGTGCCCTCATCAATCATCCCAAGGTTCTCCTTCTCGACGAACCGCTCGGGGCGCTTGATGCGTTTACACGCATGAAGATGCAGGATGAGGTTCTCCGTCTATGGCAGTCCCGTGGCACCACCATGCTGCTTGTCACGCACGACATTGATGAGGCCATTTACATGAGCGACTCCATCGTCCTCATGAGCCCCAGCCCCGGTCGTATTGAAAAAACACTCCCGGTCAATATTCCGCGGCCTCGTGACCGCAGCAGTCCCGAATTTCTCCGGTTGCGGGGCGACATTCTGGAATTGCTTCACTTCGCAGGCCATTGACGCCCATTCATTCAAGTCATCCCGCCATCAAATCCCTGGGCAACAGGAAATCGGCAGGTTGGCTTGAACTTTGTGGAGGCTTTCGCAGTCAAACCGCTTGGTGACGGTGACATGGGCATTCCGTGGCCATGCTGCGGTTCCCTTTTGCCCCTGCTAATGACACTGCCGTCCTCCTCCTTTGGCCGCCATCTGGCCGTTTGCGTCATTCCCCTTCTCTTCGGATGGGCGCTGGCACAGGGGGCTGTTTATCATGTCAGCCCCACAGGCAATGACACGAATGCAGGAACCGCTGAGTCGCCCTTTCGAGAGATCCGCAAAGCGGTGACTGTCCTCGCCGCCGGCGATACGGTAATCGTCGCCGATGGCAGCTACAAAGGCTTCGATGTCGTCGGCAAGGGGGCCGCCCATGTGGACACCACCATCATCGCCCCCGGTCGAAATGCCGTCATCACCCCCACCACAGACCGGGGCATCAACAATCCCTACAACATCCAGATCTGGGAATGCACCCGGCTGATTTTGGATGGTCTGCGCACCTTCAATGCCACCCGGGCTGGCCTGCGCATTGTTTATGGCTCCCATGTCACGGTCAAGAACGGGGTTTTTGGCAACCATGAGAACTGGGGCATCGTCACCAGTCACACCGATGATGTCGTCATCGAAGCCAATGACTGCTACGGCAGCCGACGCGAACATGGCATCTATGTGGCCAACAGCGGCGACCGGCCCATCGTCCGGGGCAACCGTCTGCATGACAACGTCGCTTCTGGCCTGCGGTCGAATGGCGATGTCATTCAAGGCGGTGACGGGATCATCAGTGGCGCCCTGTTTGAGAATAACATCATTTACAACAACGGCAGCATTGGCGGTGCCGGGATGAACCTGGACGGCCTGCAGGACGGCATCATCCGGAATAACCTATTTTATAACAACCAGGCCACAGGCATTGCCCTGTTCAAAGGTGGCGGCGCCGAAGGCCCCAAAGGCATGCAGGTGCTCAACAACACCATCATCGTCCCCGCCGCCGCGCGCTACAACCTCCGCATCACGGATGCGATCGGCCCCATCCTGGTCCGTAACAATCTGCTCTACAACGCCACCACGGCCAAAGGCCCTTACTCATGGAACACCCCCACCGATGCCGCCTGGACGGACAGTGATTACAATGCCTTTGGCGGTGGCCAGTTTGTCTCTACGGACGGAGAAGCCACACGCATTTCCATGGAGACCTGGCGTGCCTCCGGGCATGAGCCCCACTCACGGCCTAACGTCATGCTCAACAATGCGGTGGCGGATCCGGCCGGCCATGATTATCGGCTCAAGGCGGGATCGTCCTTGATTGATGCGGGCACTGTTCTTCCCAATGTCCCCACGGACATCCTGGGCACCTCCCGGCCATTGGGCGCTGCACCCGACATCGGGGCGTATGAATACGGCCAGTATGCAGCCTGGAAGGCGGCTGAGGGCTTCCCCGATGAAGCACCCGACGACGGGGATTCCGATAAAGATGGCATTCCCCTGCTTCTCGAATATGCCATGGGCCTGGATCCGAACGAATCATCCGTCATGCAGTTGCCCAAAGTACGCCTGACAGCAGACCGGCTGGCCCTGGATTACGCGAGGCTTCGCACCGATCTCTTCTATGCTGCAGAGCAAAGCTCCGACTTGGCGATTTGGACTCGAAACGGTGTTGACCAGGGGCTTCCCGACCCCAGCACCACGGCCTCCGTACCACGCGCCCTGTTTCCCAAACGACAGTTCATGCGGCTGCAGGTGACGCTCCCCTGAGAGTCGTCAAATAGCGCCCATAAAAAACGTGGAGCCGGTTTCCCAGCTCCACGTTGGAGTCATTCAGCCTAAACTGAACACACTTTCTGTTAGTCAGCTTTCACAAACGACAGCATCGTCTGCAGCATGATGGTCACGGACAGAGCACCCGCGTCAGGAAACCCGATGCAGGCTTCGCCGAGCGTCTTGGCACGGCCAAACTGGGCGATCATGGCCTTGCTGGCATCTGTACCGGCTTCAGCCGCGGCGGCCACGGCCGTCAGGGCTTCCACCAGAGGCTGGCCGCTGACTTCTTTGGCTTTCTCAGCCGCAGGAGCGAGGGCATCAATCATGGTCTTGTCACCCGGCTTGGCACCACCGCGCTTCATCACGCCTTCCAGCGCAGCCTGAAGAAACAGGGCCACACCTTCTGCATCCAGAAGCTCACGGCCAGCCAGGGCCTTGCCACCGGCACGGTAAACCGTACCGAAGAGGGCACCGGAGGCACCTCCCATGCTGGACATCATGGCTGTGCCCGTAGCGACGAAGACCTGCTCCACGCTGGCAGGTTCCATGGGCTCGAGCTGGGCCTTCACGGCTTCCATGCCGCGCTTCATGCCAAGGCCATGATCACCATCACCGAGATCGCGATCTGCCTGGGACAGCATCGGCTCTGCCACAATGATGGCATCCGCCACCTGCAGCATCATGAGCCGGACTTGATTGGGGTTCAGTTCCATGAGGATGAGTCTTACTTGGTGCCCTTGGCT
>JAZKER010000055.1:0-14161 GCA_040386955.1 Verrucomicrobiota bacterium | reverse complement strand
TGAGGTGGAGCATCTTGCCTGGGAATCGGGTGGATCCCCAGCGGGCAGGTATGGCTACGAGTGTGCGTTGATTCTCTGGATCAGACAAGGGTGGTGGCAGGACGGTTCACCTGAGATGGCGCGGAGGTGGGTGGGGTGCAAGGGGAATGACGTTCGTGCAGAATATATGACAGCGGATTTCCAGTTTTCCTGGAGAGCAGAACGGATTCAGACGTGGGGATGGGGACGTTGTAGAAATTCCCCCATTTGGGGATCATTGGATGTAAACGACTGGAAACCAACGGCTTATGATGGGGACGACTTTCCCCATCAAATCCCCATCCGGGGATGGTGGGGAAGTTTGGGGGATGACATTCTGGCCTCGAGAAGGCTAAACTGAGATGCGGGCCACGGCGGCAAAGCCAACCAACCTCTGGGGCCAGCCGCTGGATCGCTTTTTCGGAAATTGAAAGTGGGCGAGGCATCGTGAGAGATCGAAGAAAAGTCCCCTGCCCTGTGAACGAGCCGGGCGTCTGATTGCCTGACAATTTCGGGGACGAGGATGGCGGGTGCAAGGGCGAGAGTCCCCGTTTGGGGCTAAGTCGGAAAAAAAGTTGGGGCGATGCGGCAGAGGACATAGGCATAAATCCGCTTCGTTTGTCGGTATGCGATGGCCATCCGGCGGCTGTTAGGGGTAGGATGTCGGTCTTGCTGTGATTGCCATGAACATTCCTCTTCCCTTGACGATGCTGCTGATGTGGGCCCTGACGCTGGGCGGCCTGGCCGAAGAGGCGGTTTCCGGCCAGGAGAAGAAGCCGCTGTTTGCGGTGACCGTGACCGGGAGTGGCAAGCCGATGATTCTGATCCCCGGACTGAGCTGCGGAGGCAATGTGTGGGATGGGACGGTGGCTCATTTCAAAGACCTCTATGAATGCCATGTGGTGACCTTGGCAGGTTTCGCTGGGCAGGCTGCGGCAGGTCGCGAACCGATGCTGGAGGCGGTGCGTGATGCCCTGGGCCAATACATCCGGGACAAGGGGCTGAAACGTCCCGTCATCGTGGGGCACAGCCTGGGAGCTTTTATGGCCTTCTGGCTTGGCGCGACGTTTCAGGATGAGGTGGGGCCCGTGGTCGCTGTGGATGGCGTGCCTTTTTTCCCAGCTTTGCTGAATCCGACGGCCACCCCGGAATCCATGCGTGAGATGGCGAAGGGGATGAGCTCCCTATACAAAACCCAGACGGCGGGGCAGTTTGAGTTTGGGCTGAGGATGACGCTGAGGGGAATGGTGACAGGAGACGCGGATTTTAACAGGATGGCAGAAAGCAGCGCGAAATCTGACCCCAAGGCCGTGGGCCAGGCTTTGCATGAACTCATGAGCGTGGATCTGCGGCCCCAGGTTTCCGCGATCCGGGTGCCGGTGCTCCTGGTGGCGGCCACAGCGATGGCGACGACACCTGAGCAGAAAAAGCAGATGGAGGAAAACTACCGGACGCAAGTGGCGAAGATTCCGAACCACCGGGTCGTTTTTGCGCCCAAGGCCCGGCATTTCATCCAACTGGATGAGCCTGCGTTTTTGTGGGGTGAGATGGAGCGCTTTTTAAAAGCAGCGGAGTGAGCCACCCTATGCAGTCTGCAACGGGCAAAGTGACCGATGGTGTGCAGACTGCCCTCAACCATTCCATCAGAAAGGAAAGTGGTTAGGTGCCTGCTGCCCGGTGAGGGAAAAGCCCAGGCGGCTTCCGCGCCGGGGCACAGTTTGTGCATACTGGGCAGCGTTACTTTTAAAACCTCATCACTCCCATGAAACCTCTCTTCTGCCTCCTCGCAGCCTGCCTGCTTCCCGCTGCCATGCATGCCCAAGATGTGGATCCCAACCGATTCGGCACACTGTCCTTTTACTTTGAAAATGACCTCTTCGGAAACACCGACGCCAATTACACCAACGGGACCCGCATCGGCTGGACCTCCCCAAACCTGAAGAAGTTTGGCGATGACCCCACCCTGGGGCAGATGGCGGGGTACTTCGATGGCTTCGGCACGGACACCTATGAGCGCAATGTGGCCATCACCCTGGGGCAGAGCATGTTCACTCCGATGGATACCGATGCCAGAACTCTGGTGCAGGATCAGCGCCCCTATGCTGGCTGGCTGTATGTGGGCATGGGACTGATCTGGAAGAATGAGCGCGTCAAAAACTCCCTGGTCTTTAACGTTGGTGTCGTCGGCCCCTGGTCCTACGCCGAAGAGACCCAGCGTCTGGTCCACGAAGCGCGTGACATTGACTATCCCCAGGGCTGGGACAACCAGCTGGGCAACGAGATCGGTGTGAACGTCTCCTATGAACGCATGTGGCGCATCCGCGACCGTCGCGACAGCCACGGCTTTGACTGGGATATCCTTCCTTATGCAGGTGTCACATTGGGCAACGTGATGACCCATGGCACCATCGGCACGGAAGTGCGGTTTGGTTACAATCTTCCCGATGACTTCGGCACCGGAGCGATCACGGAATCCGCGACCACTCCGACCGCCCTGGAAAACCCTTACACCTCCAAATCATGGGTGAACCGCCTGGGCTTCCACTTCTTCCTCCGGGGTGAAGGCCGCGCCGTGGCCCGCAACATCTTCCTGGATGGTAACACCTTCCGCGACAGCCATTCCGTGGACAAATACCCGCTGGTGGCCGACCTTTCGGCTGGCATTGCCGTGAACTGGAAGAACACCAAGCTGAGCTATGCCTACACCTACCGCACGCGTGAGTATCGCGGCCAGGATGAGGGCCAGATCTTTGGCTCCATCACCCTGAGCTTCAATTTCTAAACCTGGACTGGCGCAGCCTAACCAGAAGCACGGATGAAGGATGAACCTCGCGGTTCATCCTTCTTTCGTTTCAGCGCCGATGACCACGGGCGCTTCCGATGTGGAGGTCACGGTGGCTTTGCCCGCATCTGCCACCATGACGGCGACCAGACAGGCCACCCATGCGGCCATGAGGCCGCTGAAGGGCTCAAACAAAACGCCCATCCAAGCCAGGGTGACGGTGAGGCTGATGGTGAGGTAGGTGAGGCCGCAGAGGAAGGCAAACTTCTGCCACAGCGCCCGCATCTCCAGCCCTGCCCAGGCACAGATGAAGGCCAGGGCTGTGTAGTAGCCATACTGGAGCAGGAGGCTGCTTTTCAGCCCGTCCTCCGGCAAGACCAGCAGACGTGGCAGCTGCCCGCCCAGCCAGGCGGAAAGCTCCGGGAAAAGACCAAACTGATACATGGCCAGCACCGGCACGCAGACCAGGATGCCAATGAACATGAGGGTGACTCGATTACGATCCATAGAGAGAGAAGTCAGAGGGTGGGTGCTTCAGCCTGACGATAAGAATCCACAACGAGGTCGCTGAGGAATTTGTCCGGTTGCTCCACCGATTCGCGGTTGATGTGAAAGGCCTTTTGCCCGGTGCTGCGGGAGACGAGCTGAAGACCAAAGGGATAGTCTTTAAAGAGGCGGGTACAGAGCTCTTCCACGGCGCAGCCTTCCCGCTCGGCCCGCTGCACGAGGGCGCGCACGGCCCCGGCATCGAAGACCAGCTCCAGCCCATGGGCGGTGGCAAACTGGGAGGCAAAACGGTGGACGACCTCCGCACGCACATCCGTGCTGAAGCTCTGGGCATCCAGGCGGCAGCGCTCCAAGGCCTTGGCCGGATCTGCGACGAGTGAACCGTCCACAATGAGGTCCGGCAGGCCGAGGCTGGGGAGCTCAAACTTGAAGTCACGCAGGACTTTTTCCCAGGCGGTGACGAGGCCGCGTGCCCCGGTTTTCTCATCGGCTGCGCGCTCGGCGACGGCACGGAGGGCATCATCCTCAAAGACGGTACGGACGCCATAGGCGTGGAATTCACGCTCGTATTGGCGGATGAGGCTGCCCTCGCTGTTCTTCATGATCTGGAAGAGATCATCCGCCTTCAGCGAATCGCAAAACACGCGCACGGGGAGGCGACCGATGAACTCGGCCTCGAACCCATAGTCGATGAAGTCCTTGGTGCGGGCCTCGCGGAGAAGCTCCTCCGACTGGGGCCGGGCGGCCACGACGGCACCAAAGCCGATGGCGGATTTGGCCTGCCGCTTTTCGATGATCTTTTCCAGGCCCGAGAAGGCACCGCTGACAATGAAGAGGATGTTGCGGGTGTTCACCACCTCGCGGCCGGTGCGACCTTTGCGCGTATCAAACATCATCTGCATCTGGCTGCGCATGTCGTTAGGCGCATAGAGGGCGACTTCCGTCTCCTCCATGAGCTTGAGCAGGGCAGTCTGCACCCCACGGCCGCTGACATCGCGGCCGATGCGGCCTTCCCCGCCGGTGGCCAGCTTGTCGATTTCATCCAGGTAGATGATGCCGTGCTGGGCCAGCTCGACATTGCCGTTGGCTTTGGCAACGAGATCACGCACGAGGTCATCCACATCGGCGCCGACGTAGCCCGTTTCGCTGAACTTGGTGGCATCGGCCTTCACGAAGGGCACGCCGATGAGATCGGCGATATGTTTCACCAGGTAGGTTTTGCCCACGCCGGTGGGGCCTGTGATGAGGACGTTTTGCTTGGTGAACTCGAGCTGGGAGGCCGACTTCTGCTTTTTGTGCTCACGCAGCATGCGGGCGTGGTTGTAGTGATCGCAGACGGCGGTGGAGAGAACTTTTTTGGCCTCGTCCTGGCGGATCACAAAGCGGTCGAGGTAGGCTTTGATGTCGGCCGGCTTGTAACGGAAATCATAAGCGGCCGCAGGCTCCTCCTCCACAGGCGGTCCCTCTGGGGGGGCCTCGTCCGGGGTTCCGCCGCGCAGGCCCGGTTCCACCCTGGAAAACACCACCTGGCCGCCGAGGCTGTTTTTGATGAAGTCCTCCAGCTTCCGGGTGATCTCATCGGGAGACGGAGCGGGTTTGGAGGGATTCGGAGGGTCCTGGGGGGTATCACTCATGGATGGGTGAATTGTTCCCGATTCACCGGCAGAAGACAATGGCTTATTAGACATTCCCGTTGGTCGTGGCGCAGTCTGTGCGATGGTGCTGCTGTCTCCCTACGTCCATGTCCCTTTCGATCCTAAATGTCTTCAACCGTTACCGATCCTTCGGGGGCGAGGAGTATTCGGTGGAAAGAATTCGTGAGCATCTGAGGCAAAGGCATGAGGTTTCCACCTGTTCCTTCGACAGCAAGGAGTGGACGCAACCGGGCGCACCGGGGAAAATCGCGCAGGCGGGAAAGCTGTTTTATCATCCCGAAGGGAAAAGGCGGTTTGAGGCGGCGGTAGATGCAGCCCAGCCGGATGTGGCCGTTTTTCACAACATTTACCCGGTGGGCTCGCCAGCGCTTTATCACAGTGCGCTGAAGCGCAAGCTGCCGGTCGTGCAGTTTTTGCATAACTACCGACCCTTTTCCGTGGGCGGCAGTCTGTATTCGCGAGGACGCATTCTTTCGGATCCGCTGCAGGGCCGCTACGGCACGGAGGTGTGGGAGGGCGCGTGGATGGGATCCGTCACGCGCAGTGCGCTGATGGCGGTGCTTTTAAAACTGCTGCACCGGAGCGGCTGGCTGGACAGTGTGAAGACGTGGATCGCCATCTCTGACTTCATGCGGGAACGGCTGATCGCCGCCGGGGCGGTGCATCCGGACCGCATCGTGACGCTGCGCCATGCCTGGGATGCGATGCCGCAGGCCCCCGAGAAGGTGGACGCGGGCTACTACCTCTTTCTGGGGCGGCTCATTGAAGAAAAGGGCCTGCCGATGCTGCTAAAAACCTGGGATGCGCTGCACAATCAACTGGGCAAAAACACGCCTCGTCTGCACATCGCCGGGGAAGGGCCGCTGGCAGGCCTGGTGGCCCAGCATGCGCGAGCGAACCCATTCATCTGCGCGCTGGGAACGGTGGGAGGAGAAACGAAAAAGGACCAGTTGCTGCGCTGCCGGGCGGTGGTCATCCCCTCTGTCTGGTGGGAGCCGCTAGGCCTGGTGACCTATGAGGCCTACGATTATGCCAAGCCCGTGCTGGCGGCGCGATCCGGCGGACTGGGAGAGACCGTTCTGTCTGGCAACACCGGCTTTCTGCATGAGCCCGGAGATGTGGACGGACTGACGCAGGATGTGCTGAATCTGGAAGCCATGAGCCCCACCCAGCGTGCGGCGCTGGGCAGCAGCGGCCGGCATTGGCTGCGCCAGGAAACGGACCCCACGGTGTGGTTGCGCCGATTTGACCAGATTGTGAATCCGCTGGTGGCCAAAGGAAGCTGAAACCCGATGGCCAGCGCCCTCAGCCTAACCAAGAGCGCAACCACACATCAGATCTTCTCCAGCCGGATCGGATAGGTCTGGAAAGCATTCCACTGGCAGACGATGAGGTCTCCACCCTCCAGCACGCAGACGTCGTGACCGTGGTCAATCACCGGCTGGGCCTGCGTGAGGGGTTTGAGCAGCCCGTTTTCATAGGCAGGCTCCGTGCCGCCTGGGGCGCTGATGACCTTGCCCTCAGCATCAAGAATGACCGTGAAGCCAGAGGGATTCTGGGGCAGTTTGCTGCGCACCGGATCCAGGGACCAACACACACCCGCATAGAGCTCCTGCCCGGAGATGACCGGGCGGCAGACCTTGCAGCCGGGCACGGGCAGGGTTTCGAGATACTTGCCCTCCAGCGTGAAGCGGCGGAAGCAATGGTCCGCGCGTGAGGTCACCAGCACGGTGGCCTGGTCCGCCCCCTTGCGGGCATCAATCTCGATGCCGTGGGCATTGTTCAATCGTTCCTGTTCGGGCACGCCGTCCTTGCCACCGAAGCGGGAGATGAACTTGCCGCGATGGTCGTAACGCAACACGTAGTTAGACCCGTAACCGTCCACCACATAGATGTCGCCATTGGGGGCCACGGCGGTTTCAGTGGGATTGAAAAACATGTCCGCTTCATAGGCCCCCACGCTCATGGGATGGCTGAGGCTGAAGATCTCTCGCCCGGCCAGGTCGATTTTGGTGACGCGTCCTGTTTGGCGGTAACCGCCGCCGCCGCTTTTCCAGAGGCCGCTGTCGGTGAGGAAGAGAAATTCTTCGCCATTTTCGCGGGCAAGGCTGAGGCCGTGGCCGCCTGGCCAGACGCTGCCCCAGGACTCCATGATGGTGCCATCCGGCTTGAAGACCAGCATTTGGTTGTCCCAGTGATCGCCGATCATGAAAAGGCGGCCATCTTTCACCTGGACCATTTCGTGACAGTTCAGGATGGGGTGATGCCTCCCCTGCCCTGGGGCCACCCAGTCCTTGTTCACCTTGTAGCGATGGTTGCCGTGACCGATCACCACGTCCTTTTTGGGATCTGGGGCCGCACGCAGGGTCTGGGTGAAGGTGGCAGCAGCAGCGGTGGTGAGCCCGGCGAGAAAGTGGCGGCGTGTGTTCATGAAGTGCCCGGTTTTAGCGCAGATCCCTGGCGGGGGGAATGCTCTTGTGATGGCCATTTCGACTGTGTGGGTGGAATCAGGCAGGCTATTTTGGAATAGGCAACGGTGCGGGATGCGCTACAACGCGGTAAAGACGCCCCACTCCACAGCAGTGACTGAACCACCTGTTTCCTATGAACGATCCATCCACCGGCCGACCCGCAGCCCCCTTCCCCCTGCCGCCGCCATCCTTCTTGACGCCGAAAGCTGAGAAACTGCTGCCAAAGATTGAAAAAGCGGGAGTCAAAGCAGCCCTGAAGGCGGGACATGTGCTGAGCCGTGACGAACTGCTGGAGGTGAAGGTGCAGCTGCTGCCCGCCCTTTATCGCTGGGGCCTGGGCGGCATCTCTGCGGCCAGTGCCTACGGCAGTTATGCGGGTTTTATGGCGGATAGTGCCAACCGCGGCCTGGGGATGGCGGCGCTGTCGCTGCTGTTCTTTTTCTTCGCCATCGTTGGCGTTCGCCGCACCCTGGGCCGGATCCTGGAAAGCATGGACGGCGTGGATGCGGGTGAACTGCTGGGCCTGGCGCTGGAGGGCATCGGCTCCGTGATCGGAGGTCTGTTCGACGGAGTCTAAAGGTCCGCGCTTGCCAGGAGGCGCCGCTTGGCCATGATGACGCATGGGTAAACTCCAAGACAAAGTCGCAGTCGTCACCGGTGCCGGACGTGGCATCGGCAAAGCCATCGCCGAAAAATTCGCTTCTGAAGGGGCGAAGGTGGCCATCATCAGCCGTACCGAAGCCAACTCCCAGGCCGCCGCCGAGGCCATCAATGCCAAGTATCCAGGAGCCGCCAAAGGCTATGCCGTGGATGTGGCCAACGGACCTGCCGTGGCCGAACTGGGCAAGACCATCCTGGCCGATTTCGACCATGTGGACATCCTGGTGAACAATGCTGGCGTCACCAAGGACGGCCTGCTTCTGCGCATGAGCGAGGAGGACTGGGACTTTGTGCTGGATACCAACCTCAAAGGCGCCTTCAACATGGTGAAGGCCTTTCAGCGCAGCATCCTGAAGCAGAAAGGTGCCCGCATCATCAATGTCGCCTCCGTCATCGGCCTCATCGGCAATGCAGGCCAGGCCAACTATGCCGCCTCCAAGGCAGGCCTCATCGGCTTCACCAAATCCCTCGCCCGCGAATTCGCCGGGCGTGGCGTGACAGCCAATGTCATCGCCCCCGGCTTCATCGCCACGGACATGACGGGCGTGCTGGATGAAAAAGTGAAGGCCGCCGTGCTGGAAAAAATCCCGCTGGCCGACTTCGGCCAGGCTGAGGACATCGCCGCCGCCGCCACCTTCCTGGCCAGCGCCGAGGCCCGCTACATCACAGGCCAGGTTTTGGCCGTAGATGGTGGCATGGTCATGTAACCAGGACACGCTAGAAAATCTCTTTAACCTTCATGGGGAGCCTGGGTCATCCAGGCTCCCTTTTTGATGTCCAGGTGCCTGAATCATCCAATATTCCCCATTGCCCGCGCCCGCTTTCCCCCTTTACTCCACTCTCCCGAAACACAACCCGTCCACATGCCCATCGCCCGCGCCCTCCTTTCCGTCTCCGACAAAACCGGTCTCCTCGACTTTGCCAAAGGTCTGGCAGAGCTCGGCATTGAAATCCTGTCCACCGGCGGCACGGCAAAGCACCTGAAAGAAGCCGGCCTGACGGTGATTGACGTCTCGGAGCACACGGGTTTCCCGGAAATGTTCGATGGCCGTGTGAAAACGCTGCACCCCAAGGTCCACGGCGGCCTGCTGCAGCGCCGCGACAATGACGAGGACAAAAAGAACGCGGCCAAGCACAACATCCCGGTCATTGACCTCGTGGCCATCAATCTCTACCCGTTTGAGCAGACCGTCGCCAAGAAGGACGTGACGCTGGAGGAAGCCATCGAGAACATTGACATCGGCGGCCCCTCCATGCTGCGCAGCGCGGCGAAAAACCACCGCTGGGTGACCGTCATCTCGGATCCGGCGGACTACGCCATCGTCCTCGCAGAACTGAAGGAAAACAAGGGTGAGACCACCCTGGCCACCCGCGAACGCCTGGCCTGCAAAGTCTTCCAGCGCACCTCCAGCTACGATGCCGCCATCGCCAGCTTCCTGAACAAGGAGCAGGTGACGCAGAAGACTTTCTCCCTCAGCCTGCCGCTGCACAGCGAGCTGCGCTACGGCGACAACCCGCACCAGAAGTCCGCGCTCTATGGCAACTTCAGCGACTATTTTGTGAAGCTGCATGGCAAGGAACTGAGCTACACCAACATCCTGGACATCCACGGTGCCGCCGCGCTCATCCATGAGTTCCGCCGCCCGACGGTCGCCATTTTGAAGCACACCAATCCCTGCGGCATCGGCTGTGCGGATGAAGATCTGCGTGAAGCCTGGGCCAAGGCCTTTGAAACCGACAAGCAGGCCCCCTTCGGCGGCGTCATCGTCATCAACCGAAGCATGACGCTGGGCCTGGCCCGTATCATCTCGGAAATCTTCACGGACATCATCATCGCCCCAGACTTCGATGCGGACGCCCGCGCGCTGCTGCAGAAGAAGAAAAACCTGCGCCTCATCCAGATGCTGCCGGAAGTCACCAAGACCTTCAGCGACCCGATCATCCGCAGCGCCCCTGGCGGTGTCCTCATCATGGACAGCGATCCACGCGCCCTCGGCCTGGAAGACCTGGAAAACAAGGTCAAGACCCAGCGCCCGCCGACGCGCGAAGAGCTGGAAGCCATGCGCTTCGCCTGGCGCGTGGTGAAGCATGTCAAATCGAACGCCATCGTCTTCGCCACTCATGACCGTACCCTGGGCATCGGCGCTGGCCAGATGAGCCGTGTGGACTCCTGCCGCATCGCCATCTGGAAGGCCAAAGAAGCCGGCCTTTCCCTCGCAGGCAGTGTCGTCGCCAGCGACGCCATGTTCCCCTTTGCCGACGGCCTCATCGCCTGCGCTGAAGCCGGAGCCACCGCCGCCATCCAGCCCGGCGGCAGCATGCGCGATGAAGAAGTCATCGCCGCTGCCGATGAGCGCAAGATGGCCATGGTCTTCACGGGCCATCGTCACTTCCTGCATTGATACTCCCTCCTATGGCCATCTTTGGCATCCTCTTCCTCGGCGTCGCCCTCGTTCTCATCGGCGTGGGCATCGCCCTCGGACTGGCTGCCATTGCGGCCGCAGCGGGATTGATCAGCCTGGGCGTGCTCTCCTCCTCCGTATTGATCGGCCTCCGCACAGGCCGTACGGAGTCTGGCATCCGCGCCCTTTTCATCCAGTGCGGGGTTCTCGCGGGCATCCCCGCCGGAGCCATCTGTGCCTGGGCCCTGAAGCACTTTTCAGAACAGATCGGTGACGGGTGGGTGGTGCCTGCCTATGGGGCCCTGGGCGGCGCGCTGGCAGGGCTTTGCCTGGCCCTGATCATGGATGCCATCTCTCGCCGCACCCATGCCTGGGCCTCCCGCCAGCTGGCCAAAACCAACCTCCTTTCCTCCGACATCCAACGTCCCCTTTGATGAATCCCCCCCTCCTTCTCGGCGTCAATATTGACCACGTGGCCACCCTCCGCCAGGCCCGCTACCGCACCATGCTGGGCGCGCACAATGTGGAGCCCAGCATCCTCGAAGCCGCCCACCTTGCCGAGGCCTCCGGGGCCAGCTCCATCACCGTGCACCTGCGTGCCGACCGCCGCCACATCGTGGATGCGGACATCTACCTGCTGCGCAAAGAGATCGGCACCAAGATGAACCTCGAGATGGGCAACACGGCCGAGATCCTGGGCATCGCCCTGGAGGTGAAGCCGGACTTTGTCTGCATGGTTCCCGAGAACCGCGAAGAGGTGACAACTGAAGGCGGCCTGGATGTGGTGGGACAAAAGGAAGCCCTGCGCAGCAGCGTGGGCAGGCTGGAAGCCAACGGCACCCGCGTGAGCATGTTCATTGATCCGGATCTGGACCAAGTCCGCGCCTCCGCCGAAATCGGGGCCAGCATGATTGAGCTGCACACAGGCACCTTTGCCAATGAACAGGGTGAAAAACGGGCGCATGAAACCGCCCGTCTCAAGGCCGCTGCCGAGCTGGGCCACAGCCTGGGACTGCAAATCAATGCCGGCCATGGGCTCACCACCAAAAATCTGCCCGATCTCTTCAGCGTGCCTCATCTGGCAGAGCTGAACATCGGCCACAGCATCGTGGCGCGGTCCGTTTTTGTCGGGCTGAAGCAGGCCATCGCCGAATTCCTCGCCGTCATGGCCCAATACCCACGCGCATGATCGGCCTGGGCATAGACTTGGTGGAGGTGTCGCGCATCCGGGATCTCCTCATCAAACATGGGGATCGCTTCAAGGAGCGCACCTTCACGGCTGGCGAGATTGCTTACTGCGATGCCTGCGCAGACCCTGCCATGCATTATGCGGCCCGCTTTGCAGCCAAAGAAGCAGCGGCCAAGGCGATTGGCACTGGCCTGTGGGCTGAAGGCGTGGATTGGAAAAATTTCGAGATCACCCGAGAAGCGTCAGGCAGACCCGTGCTGCTTTTGCACGGGGGTGCGCAAAAACATGCCGAGGCCCAGGGGGTCACCCGGGTTCTGGTTTCCCTCACTCACACGCGGGATCTCGCGCAGGCACAGGTCTCTCTCGCTTAAACCGAGAGCCGACTCAAAAAGCCATGCCCCACTGCATGGGCGTGGGGGTACGGTCCTGATCACGTGGAGGCATGTGCCGAAAATCAGTCGGGGTCGGACGAAGGTTGGTGTCACCATGCATGAGGTAACCCAGGGAGCCTGCAGAGTGAACCTGGCTGCAACTGGTGCCAGAAATAAGCAGGACGACCGACGCAGCCAGCAGGCTGCAAGAATAGAATGTCATTCGATATTTGGGGGTAATGCGGCGCGCCAAAAATGGATGAGGCGACCCACAGCAGGGTTTAAAACGAAACCACCAGCCCATAACTTACGCGGCGGCGCGCCATTTGGCCCTATCGAAAACCCCAAGTGCCCCTCAATCGCTCCTCCTACTTTCAGCATCCGGCCGCTGGACAGTGGCCCCAACCCATGACACAGAAAAGCCGCCCATGAAAAAACAGACCATCGTCACCCTCGATCTCGAAGGCGTACTCGTGCCGGAAATTTGGATCGCCTTTGCCGAAAAAACCGGCATCGCCGAACTGCGCCGCACCACCCGTGACGAACCCGACTACGATGTGCTGATGAAGGGCCGACTGGCCATTCTGGACCAGCATGGGCTGAAGCTCGGAGACATCCAGGACGTCATCGGCACCCTCTCCCCGATGGAAGGCGCCAAGGCCTTTCTGGATGAGCTGCGCTCCCTGACCCAGGTCATCATTCTCAGCGACACCTTCGAAGAATTCGCCCATCCGCTGATGCGCCAGCTCGGCTGGCCCACCATTTTCTGCCACTACCTGGAAACCGACAGCACCGGCCGCATCACCGACTACAAGCTGCGTCAGCCTAACCAAAAGCAGAAAGCCGTCGCAGCCTTCAAGACCCTGAACTACCACATTCTGGCAGCGGGAGATTCCTTCAACGACACCACCATGCTGGGTGAAGCCCACAAAGGCTTCTTCTTCCATGCGCCGGAAAGCATCCAGGCCCAGTTCCCCCAGTTTCAGGCCTTTGACTGCTACGAGGCCCTCCTCACCGCCCTCAAAGCCGAACTGTAAAACCCACGCAGGGGCGGGCGGGTCACATCCAGACCACTTGGCGTCACAAGAAGTTGCAGCGCCCACCCGCAGCCGCGAAATGCGTCGAAAATGACATAGAATCTCGCTGTACTTGGCCTGTTAGCTGCTGATTAATATCTCGAAGCGCGAGCTTCACCACAACGAGCTGGACTGTCACTTCATGGTTGGGGACAGTTCGGTCACTTAAGGCCCGGGGGGATTTTGGTTGGGTCCCTCCGGGCCGCTTTTTTTCAAGAAGGAGCGGGGCTCCCGCGCGCTGCAAAATGCCCCCACGCTCCAGCCCGCTGACGAACAGGCTTGACGCTTTCGCGCCGAACGTATCCAATGGCCGCCCATACCATGAGCGAAGCTTTTCCTGACATTCCGAAAATCCAGTACGAGGGCCCAAAGTCACGCAACCCTCTTTCCTTCAAGCATTACAATGCCGATGAAGTCGTGGCCGGGAAGAAGATGCGCGAGCATTTCCGTTTCGGGGTGGCCTACTGGCATGCCATGCGCAACAGCCTGGCAGATCCCTTCGGCGCAGGCACCGCCCAGCGTCCCTGGGATGATGGCACAAACTCGATCTCCAATGCCCAACGCCGCGTCTGGGCCTGCTTTGAGTTCATGGACAAGCTGGGCGTGGACTATTACTGCTTCCATGACCGCGACGTCGCCCCCGAGGGCGAAACCCTCGCTGAAAGCAATGCCAACCTGGATGCCGTCGCCGATGAATTGGAGAAGGCCCAGAATGCCACCGGCAAAAAGCTGCTCTGGGGCACCGCCTGCCTCTTTGCCCATCCCCGGTACAACCAAGGTGCCGCCACCAGTCCGAACGCACAGGTCTATGCCTATGCCGCCGCTCAGGTGAAGAAGGCCATCGAAGTCACCCACCGCCTGGGTGGTGAAGGTTACACCTTTTGGGGTGGCCGCGAAGGTTATGCCTCGCTGCTGAACACCGACATGAAGCGCGAGCTGGACCACCTCGCCCGCTTCCTGCACATGGCCGTGGATTACAAAAAGAAGATCGGCTTCAAAGGCCCCTTCTACATCGAGCCAAAGCCGCGTG
>JAZKER010000054.1:0-45955 GCA_040386955.1 Verrucomicrobiota bacterium | reverse complement strand
TACAAAAAGAAGATCGGCTTCAAAGGCCCCTTCTACATCGAGCCAAAGCCGCGTGAGCCCTCCACCCACCAGTATGATTCCGATGCCGCAGCCTGCCTGAACTTCCTCCGCGAGCACAATCTCATGGAGCACTTCAAGCTGAACCTGGAGACCAACCACGCCACCCTCGCCGGCCACAGCATGTGGCATGAGATGGAAGTGGCCGTGGCCGCCGGGGCCCTCGGCTCGGTGGATGCCAACACCGGCGATGAGCTCATCGGCTGGGATACCGACCAGTTCCCCACCGACATCTACCTCACCACTCAGATGATGCTCGTCATGCTGAAGAGCGGCGGCTTCACCACCGGTGGTCTGAACTTCGATGCCAAGGTGCGCCGCGAATCCTTCGAGCCGGTGGACCTCTTCCACGCCCACATCGGCGGCATGGATGCGTTTGCGCGCGGTCTCAAGATCGCCTCGGCCATCATTGAAGACGGCCGTCTGGATGCCTTCCGCAAAGCCCGCTACAGCACCTTCGATGCCGGCATCGGCGCCAAGGTGGAGGCAGGCAACACCAGCTTTGAAGAACTGGAAGCCTACACCCTGGAAAACGGCGAGCCACTCATCGGCTCCGGCCGCCAGGAGATGCTGGAAAACCTGATCAACGAATACATTTGATTCCAGGGCTTTGGTCCCATGAAGATTCAGGGAAGGCAGGTCGAAAGGCCTGCCTTCTTTGTTGTTTTCAGACGGCCTTGTTTTCGCGGCAGGCTTAAAAAAACAGGCGGTTCGGAGGCTGCTGGATGCCTAACAATACGTTTATTTACCTCGCAGCCCCCCCTCTGCGCTGTAAGATGGTGTACTTTGATTACAAAAGCCGCGCCGAAAGCCTCGACACGCAAACCGCGGCTTAAAAAGGGCACCGGCGTTGTAAAACTGCATTCCTTGCCCGCCAAGGCATTCCCCATCGTGGGCGTGGGTGCCTCCGCCGGCGGTCTGGAGGCCTTCCAGGATCTCCTGAAACACCTGCCTGCCGATACGGGCATGGGCTTTGTGCTGGTGCAGCACCTGGACCCCCAGCATGAAAGTGCCCTGGCCCATCTGCTGAGGCGCAGCACCACCATGCCGCTGCATGAGGTCACGCAGGGGCTGAGGGTGGAGCCTAACAACATTTACATCATCCCGCCCAATGTGCTCATGGCCGTCTCCGGCGGAGTGCTGACGCTCACCCCTCGGGGCAAAGTCCGGGGGGCGGCGCGTTCGATTGACTGCTTTTTTGAAGCGCTGGCCCATGATCAGCGGGAAAATGCCATCGGCGTCGTGCTTTCCGGCAGCGCCATGGATGGCACCCTGGGGCTGGAAACCATCAAAACCGAGGGCGGACTCACCTTTGCCCAGGATGGCTCCGCCAAATACGCCTCCATGCCCCGCAGCGCCATCGCCGCCGGCTTTGTGGACTTTGTGCTGTCACCCGAAGCCATTGCGGGGGAGCTGGTGCGCATTGCCAAGCACCCCTTCGTCCGGGATGCCGCAGCCATGCTGCCGCTATCCCTCTCCCCGTCCCTTGCTGCGGAGACCGAACGCGAGAGCGATCAGAGCGAGACTCCAAACACTCCCCTGGCATCCGGCGGGCATGGCACACCGCGCACCGATTCACGACGCGCCAAAACAGAGGCCGCCCAGCCTGCTGAAACCGATGGCCAGGACGGTTTCCGGGGCGTCCTGCAGTTGCTGCGCAATCATTGCGGCGTTGATTTTGCCCTCTACAAATCCAGCACGATCCAGCGGCGCGTCACACGTCGGCTGGTGCTCAATCGCCACGAGACCCTGGCGGAATATGCCGCCTTTCTGAAAGGCAATAACAAGGAACTGGATGCCCTTTATTCCGACGTGCTCATCAGCGTCACCAGCTTCTTTCGCAATCCGGAAGCGTTCGAGGTTCTGAGGAACAAGATTTTCCCCAAGCTCCTCTCCCAGCCTGGGCGCGACGGGCCGCTACGCATTTGGGTGCTGGGCTGCTCCACCGGCCAGGAGGCCTACTCGCTGGCCATGACCTTTGCCGAGGCTGCCGCCGAAGTTCCCCACCCGCAGAAGCTCCAGATCTTCGCCACAGACCTGAATGAGGCGCTGCTGGACAAGGCACGCGCCGGCCTTTACGCCAAATCGCTGGCTCAAGACATCTCCCCCGAGCGGCTCCAGCGCTTTTTCACCGAGGAAGAAGGCGGCTACCGCGTGAACAAGGCCCTGCGGGAACAGGTCGTGTTTGCCCGGCAGAATGTCATGAGCGACCCGCCCTTTTCGCGCATGGACCTCATCACCTGCCGGAACTTGCTGATCTATTTCGAGCCCGAGCTGCAGAAAAAGATCTTCCCGGCCTTCCATTATGCCTTAAAGCCCGGCGGCTATCTTTTCCTGGGTGCCAGCGAGTCCATCGGCCAGTTTACCGACCTCTTCACTCCGGCTGATAAAAAGCAGAAGATCTTTTCACGCAAAGCCGCCCTGACACCCGCATTCCACTCCCCACAGCCCAAAGATCGCTCTGCCCAGCGGCTTCCGGGCATGCGGGCGATCGCGGACCAGCATGACCTTCCGCACGCCATGCGCGGGGAGTTCAATGCGCAGCGCGAGGCGGACCGCATCACCGTCAGCCTCTTTGCGCCTCCCGGCGTGCTCATCAATGCCGAAGGCCAGATCCTGCAATTTCGCGGAGCCACCGGTGCCTTCCTTGAGCCCCCCACGGGCAAGGCCAGCTTTGACCTGCTGAAGATGACCCCCGAGGGACTGACGCTGCCCCTGCGCGCCGCCATCCAAAAGGCCAAACGCGAAAATAAAACCGTCTGCCGTGAAAACGTGCAGATGCGCAAAAATGGTTTCCTGCGTGTGCTGACCCTGCGGGTCATTCCCCTCCGGAATCTGAAGGAGCCCTGTTTGCTCGTCCTTTTTGAAGATTCGGAAAATCCGCTCCACGCACCTGGGCGCCCCAGCCTGCCCTCCGCCCCCACCGGCAAACGCGAGGTGGCCAGCCGCATCGCCATCCTGGAACAGGAGCTGGCGGAGACGCGGGATTACCTGCTGTCCATCCAGGAGCAAAATGAATCGGTCAATGATGACCTCCAGGTCTCCAGCGAAGAACTGCAAAGCGCCAATGAAGAGCTGCAAAGCATCAACGAGGAACTCGAAACCTCTAAAGAAGAGCTGGAGTCCACCAATGAGGAGCTGACGACGATCAATGAAGAGATGGTCAACCGTGACGTGGAGCAGAGCCGTCTCAATGCCGACCTGAACAACCTGCAGGTAAGCATTCACACCGCCATCCTGCTGCTGGGCAGCGACCTTTCCATCCGCCGTTTTTCCCCGTCAGCCGAGAAGATCTTCAACCTGATGGCCGCCGATCTCGGGCGCAACTTTGGCGGCCTGCGGCACAATCTTCTGATCCCCGGCCTTCATGACACAATGGCGGAGGTGATGCAGACGCTCACCCCCCAGGAGTATGAGGTGCAGGACAAGGAAGGACGCTGGTTTTCCCTGCATGTGCGGCCTTACCTGACGCTGGACAACAAGATTGATGGCGTGGTGCTGGTGCTCAATGACATCAACGACCTCAAGCACCATGAGCAGCAGATCGCCGCCGCACGTGATTATGCGGAAGCCATCCTGCGGACCTTGCCCGTGCCCTTTCTCATCCTGCGCGCCGACTTGCGGGTGGACTCGGCCAGCGATGTTTTCTACCAGGCATTTGATGTCCTGCCAGCCGAGAGCGAAGGCCGGCTGATCTATGAGCTGGGCAACCGGCAGTGGGACATCCCGGATCTGCGCAAGCTGCTGGAGGACATCCTTCCTCAGAAGGTCTATTTCAACGGTTACGAGGTCACGCACGAGTTCGAAACTTTGGGCCGCCGCACCATGCTGCTGAATGCGCGCCAGCTCGACAGTGCCGATGGCACGCCCGACCGTATCGTGCTGGCCATCGAGGACATCACCAACCGCACCCAGGCCGAAAAATCTCTGCGCAGGGCCATGGCGGAGATCGAACGCTCCTCCCGCGCCAAGGATGATTTCCTGGCGGCGCTCAGCCATGAGTTGCGCACGCCATTGACGCCCGTGCTCATGATCGCCGCGGCGCTGGAGAGCGATTCCACCCTCCCCTCCGATCTGCGCAGCCAGCTGGGCATGATACGCCGGAACGTGGAGCTGGAGGCACGCCTCATTGACGATCTGTTGGACCTCACGCGGATCAGCCACGGCAAGCTGCAAATCTCGCCCGTGGTCTCTGACATCCACCTGCTGCTGGAGCACACGGCCGAAATCGTCCGCAGCGATGGCCTGGGCAAACAGGTGCGCATCCGCTTCACCCTGGAGGCAGCGCAGCACCACGTCATGGCAGATCCGGCACGCCTTCAGCAGGTGTTTTGGAACCTCATCAAAAACGCCCTCAAATTTACCCCCACGGGTGGCACCATCGTCGTCAACACCCGCTCGGACGAGAGCGGGTCGATCATCGTCTCGGTGGCCGATACAGGCATTGGCATCGCCAGCGATTCGCTCACCCGGATCTTCACGGCCTTTGAGCAGATTGAAGCCACCGGCTCGCATCACTTTGGCGGGCTGGGGCTCGGGCTGGCGATCTCGAAAGCCATCGTCCATGCTCATGGCGGCGAAATTTATGCCGAGAGCAAGGGCGAGGGACACGGGGCCACCTTCTCTGTGGAACTGAAGTCGGTGGAGGCACCGCTGCTGCTGCCGGTCAAACCGAGCCAGCAGGACGAGCCCGACCGCACCTTGCGCCTCCTCGTGGTGGAAGATCACCAAGCCACCCTGGCCGTACTTTCGCGCCTGCTTACCCGCCGTGGCCACCAAGTCACCACCGCGACCAATTCGCGCGATGCACTGGCTGCTTTTGCCCTGGCCAACTTTGATGCGGTGATTACGGACCTCGGCCTGCCGGATGGCAGCGGGCTGGATCTGATGCGTGAGATCCAGCGCCAGCGCCCCGTTCCCGGCATCGCGCTCAGCGGTTACGGCATGGAGGAAGACTTTCGCCAGACAAAACAGGCCGGCTTCTTTGCCCATCTGGTGAAACCGGTGAACCTGGACCAGCTGCGCCTGCTCTTGAACCAGCTCCCTCGCGGGCTCTGAGGCCTCAAGGTCTAACCAACTGTACGATTCCGGCACCCACCTGGTTTTTGGGAGCCCCGGTGGCCTGCGCACCGGTGGTCAGGGTCTGCGTCATCCCTCGTGCGGGATAGCCCCAGCCCAGCAGGGTGGAGATGACGCCGCTGGTGATGGCGGTGGCCTGGGAAGTGCCGCTGCTGACGACCATGCGGTTGTCACTGTAGGCGGAGACAATGCCCACACCGGGAGCTGCCAGGGTGAGGGTTTCGCCGGAATTGGAAAAGTAGGCCTGGTTGCCATTGGCATCCACAGCAGCCACGCTGATGACCCCTTCATAACCGGCGGGGTAAGCGAGCGAGGTCTGCTGCTCATTGCCCGCCGCTGCGACCACAATGACGCCTTTTTCCAAGGCATACTCGACGGCCCGGCGCAGAACATCCGAGTCACCGGTGGTGCCAAGGCTGATGTTGATCAGTTTGGCCCCCTGATCCACAGCCTGCATGATGCCCTCGGCCACCAGGGCGGTATTGCTTTCCCCACGGGTGTCCGCCACCCGGATGTCGAGGATTTCGGAGGCCGGGGCCACCCCGCCGTCTTGGGAAGCATCCCCGGCAATGAGGGAGGCCATGGCCGTGCCATGACCATTGGGAGCCAGGCCATCCTTGACGAGGTCAATGTGCGTGACGCGGGAATCCTGGAGGGAGGGGTGATCCGTCACCCCCGTATCCAGCACGGCCACCTTGGTGCCCGTGCCCCAGTTTTTGCGGTCACCTGTGGCCCCGATGGCATCCAGCCCGCTGTTGCCGAAAGGGACGGCACCGCCCGCATTGGCCGCATCCACCTGGCTTGTGTCTGGCAGGCCGGGCACCCAGGCCAGATAGTTCAACCCGATATTGTCCAGGTCCTCAGCATTCTGGCGCAGGGCCCGGGCCATGGCATCGGCATCGTCGTATTTCACCCGCGAAGTGAGCAGGCGGGGGTCATCATGCAGGACTTGGAACCCCAGGCTGGCCGCCTGATCACGAAAAGCCTTTAACGCTTCCGCCGATTTGAAGGTCAGCACCAGCTCTCCGGCTTTGACACCGGGGGTGGCGCTCAGTTGCCGCAGCCGCGCGGCCAGTTCGTCCACAGTGCGCAAAGCCAGCGCAGTAGCCTGATCCAGCGAGGCTTCCAGATTGATCTGCCCCGGCTTCTTGGCGGACAGGGAACTTTCCCAGGCAGGCAGGGGCCTGGCCGCAGAGGCATCCTCCACATTCGTGGTCCTCACGGCCAACCATCCCAGAGTGCCAAAGGACAGCACGCAGCCCAGGATGCTGAGAATGAGGATGCTTTTCAGCCAGGTGTTCATGTGATGCAGGATAAGACCCCGAAACCCGATCTTCGTTTCATCTTCGGTGGAAATCATCCAGATTCGTTCGGTCACATTCTTGGTTAGCAGGCATGCACAGGGGGGCGACCGTGATAACACACCACGTACCCAACCTTGAGTCTCCGGTCTCCCAGATGCAGATGATGGGTTGAAGAAACGGCTGCGCCTGTGTGTATTGGGACTCTGTGTCCACCGCCCCCGCCTCCCCCGCCCTGCCCAGCCGTGCCCCCCGTGCCGCTGAGGCGGCGCAGTTTTTGCGAGAACGGCTGCTGGGCGGAACCTGGCCTAAGTTTCTCCCTGGCGAACTGGAGCTGGCCCGTCAGCTTCAGGTGGGAAGAAACACGCTGCGCAGCGCCCTGGCCATGCTGGAAAAGGAGGGCCTGCTGAAGACGCAGATGGGCCGCCGCCGGGAAGTGGTGGGCAGCATGCCTGCGGCAGCCAGGCCCACACAGCACACGGCGGTGCTGCTGCTGGGCATGCCCTACCACACACTTGCACCCACCACCCTGCTGTGGATGGAGACACTGAGGCTGCGGCTACAGGGCGCAGGATGGGACTTGAAAATGAAAGTGGAGTCCGCCGCCTTTCGCCATAGCCCGGCGACCGCGCTGGAAACGCTGGTGTCTGAACAGCCGGAGGCCGTCTGGATCCTGCACCGCTCCACCCTGGCCATGCAGCGCTGGTTTCAAACCCGGGGTCTGAAGGCCGTGATCGCCGGCACCCAGCATCAGGGTGTCACCCTCCCACAGGTGGATACGGACTACCGCGCCTCATCCCGCCATGCCGCCGCCCGACTGGCAGCGCTGGGTCACCGGCACATGCTCCTTATGACATCGCGGGTGGAACTCGCCGGGGATGCGGAAAGCGTGGCCGGCTTTCAGGAAGGGGCAGGACAGGCCCGGGTGGAGGTGGTGACCCACAATGAAACCCCCGCCGGGGTCATCGCCACCCTGCGCCATGCCCTGGAAGCCCGGCCTCGCCCCACCGCGCTGTTTGTGCTGCGGGCAGATCACCTGGCCACCGCGCAGACCTGGCTGCTGGCACAGGGCTATGGGATTCCTGCGCATATCTCCCTGATCTCGCGCGATGACGAACCTTTTCTCCAGCACCTGCACCCGGAGCCTGCGCGCTACCAGCGCAGTGCCGAAGTGTTTGCCAAGAAATTGGCACGGCTGGTGACCGCCTGCGGTGAAGGCAGGCCCGCACGCACAGGCAGCCCCCTCCTGATGCCCGACTTTCTGCGCGGCGAGACCGTGGGTGCCGCACCGCAACGGTGAGGTTTTATTGCCGCAAAAGCGTCAGCAGCTCCCGCATGCGGAGTTCGATGTTCAGCAGGCTGGCCTGCACCATGGACAGCCATTCCTGGTCGGTCCCTGGGGTGGCATGCTGCATCATTTTATCCGTGGCATTGAGGGCGGCACCGAACAATGGCAGCGACTGCTCCAGATCCACGATGAGAAACTGCCAGTGGGCGGTTTTGGATTCTGAAAACTGGCGCAGCACATGTACCAGATGGGCCGTCAGATCCGCCACGGTGGAGAGCAGGTGCATCACGGCGGGCCGGGAACGCACCTCTTCGTTGAAAACGAGCAGTTGCTCAAACCGACGCAATTCCTGTGCGAGAGCCTGGGAGCGTTTCGCCGGATTGGGAGGACGGGAGATCTTTTCCGGTGAAGGCAGCCCCTCCGGCTCTTCCAGGCCCGCAAAAGGATCGCCACGGCTGAGATCATGTGGCTCGAAAGGATCCGGCATCCCAGGAGCCAGCAAGGCACCTTCGCGATCAGGGCTGCCGCGCTGGTGCAAAAGAAAGTGCTTCCGGCGCGCACGTGCCTGTCGCAGCAGGGAGGCCTCCTCCTGTTCGCTCATCTGCCAGCGCGGGGCGCTGACACGCATCTGCAGGTGCCAGGACTGGATGAGAATGCGCTGATTTTGCTGATTGAACCACTCCAGAAAGAGCAGGTTTTTCAGTCCCTGGGGCTCAGGCAGCGGGGACAGGCCGGTGCTCCTGCGGCGCGGCAGCTTGGCCACCCGGTAGGAGGCCGTCATCACACCGCTGAACCCGTGCTGCTGAGGAGAAAACGAGGCGACTTCATCCAGATCCCCATGCGGGAGCGGGTTGTGGAGGTCCACCCGGCAGCCCGCGATGTCCCTTAAAAAATTGCCCACCATCTCGACCCGAACAGGCTGCCTTGAACCCGCCACATGCAGCATCCCCGTGACCAGACCTGGCACTTCATTGGAGAGATAGCCACCGAGGAGGGAAGATTCGAGACAAAGGATCATCAGTTACCAGATAAGCTAGAATCATATGAACAATCGGGCAAGGGCGATTCAAACACTCCACAGCCGAACCCTCGAGAATCTTGTCCCCGGCTCAGCCTGGGGGGTGAATTCTTCTCCAGGCGACATTTCACGGCCAAACAGTCAACGGCAGCCATGGAGAGGAATTTTTTCATCGCATCCGTCCCTGGAAAAACCAAGACGTACCGAACGCATGGGTGCAAAAAATGAAGCTTTGGCAAGAACAACGATGCCAGCGCGCTACGGCTGTGCGACGATAGAACGGACCGCTTTCTTTGTTTATCCGCTTTCCATGTCTTCCCGCCTGTTCTGGCTCAGTCTCGCCACCGTCACCGCCGTTTACCTCGTCTTTTGGTTGCTGCTGGTGGGGGCAACGGCCACTTACAGCACCCCGCAGGCGTGGCTGGAGACGCTGCTGAAGTCCGAGATCCGCTACGCCGCCGGACTCAGCCTGATCACCTGCACGGTCGCGGCGGCCTTTGCCCTGCTCATCGCCGTGCCCATCGGTTACCTGATGGCACGGAGGCAGTTTCCAGGCAAGGCCCTGCTGGATGCGGCGCTGGACATTCCCATCGTCCTTCCCCCCATGGTCGTGGGCCTGTGCCTGCTCATCTTTTTTCAGACTCGCCTGGGCAAGGTCATCGAGTCGGCCATCCCGTTCACCTACACTGTTGCTGGCGTCATTCTCGCCCAGTTCGTTGTGGCGGCAGCCTTTGCCATCCGCACAGTGCGAGGCACGTTTGACCACCTTTCTGCCCGGCCTGAGGATGTGGCGCTGACGCTGGGGGCCACCCGGTTTCAGGCCCTCTGGCACATCGCACTGCCCAGTGCCAAGCGAGGACTCATTGCAGCCTTTTGCATCGCCTGGGCCCGCAGCCTGGGCGAGTTCGGACCTATCCTGGTTTTTGCCGGGGCCACCCGTCACCGCACGGAGGTCCTGCCAACGACGGTTTGGCTGGAGCTCAGCGTCGGCAACCTGGAGTCCGCCGTGGCCGTGAGCCTGCTGATGATCCTGATGGCCGTCGCGGTTCTGGGGGTGGTGAGGGCGAGTGGTGAAAGGGTTTAGGTCCGGCCAAACGGCATTGGTTTCGTCGCGATTTTGCTTGCAATAATTCGATATTTATCGAAATATCAAATCGATCTTATGAATTCCCTGTTCAAAGCCCTGAACGATCCTACCCGGCGGCAGATCTTGGAGATGCTGCGGGTGCAGTCGCTGACGGCGGGAGAAATCGCCGATGCCTGCCAAGTCGGCAAACCCACTGTGTCCCACCACCTCGACATCCTGAGGCAGGCCGAACTGGTGGAGGAAGAGCGCCAGGGGCAGTTCCGTCGTTATCATCTCAATACCAGTGTGGTTGAAGATGTGATGGTGTGGCTGGGCGGCCTCATCGAAGCCACCAAGCCGGCCATCAAAAAGGCGGCGGCCAAAAAGCTGAAAGCCCGGACATCCCCATGAAAAATAAAATCATCCCTTTTGTTAGGCAGGAGTGGCTGCAACTGCTAATCCTGTGCATCCCGGTGGTGGCCTCCCTCGCCGCCATGCCCTTTGCCACGGACCGTGTCCCCATGCAATGGAACCTGCGTGGCGAAGTGAACTGGTATGCCCCCAAAGCCTGGGGCCTGCTGGTGATGCCGGTCACAGTGATCCTGTCCTTTGGCCTCGTGTTCTGGATGGAAAGCCGGGACGCGGGCAGGCACCGGGAAAGTGATGGCCGCCTCACCGCCCATGGCAAGGCCACCCGGATGATCCGTCTGGGCATCAGCGTGCTTCTGGCCGCGGTGGCCCTGGTTCAGATTTCCTGGTCTTTGGGCCACCGTCCCGATGTCACCCGTTGGGTCATCACGAGCATTGCCCTGCTGTTTGCATTCATGGGCAACCTCTTCGGCAAGCTGAAACGCAACCGCTATGTCGGCATCCGCGTTCCATGGACGCTGAATTCGGAGTACGTCTGGCGGCAGACCCACCGCGCTGCGGGCTGGATCTGGACCGTCAGCAGCCTCATCGTGGCGGCCATGTCCTGGCTGCTGCCAAGTCATCTTTTGCATGTGCATCTCACCGGGCTGTGGTTGTTTTTCCTCGTCGTCATTCCGCTGTTCATTGCCTGGCAGGAGAGCCGCAAGGAGAAACGTGGACTGGTGGCCTGAGGTTCATCCAGCTTCAGGGATACCAGCCCACTTCCAGCTCCTGCGGGCGGTGGTCGGAGCCGACATCCGGCCCGATCTTGCGCACAGAGATCACCAGGGGCGGGGTGCAGAGGGCGTGATCGATCGGGATGGCAAAAACCGTCCCTGCCTGCCAGGTCGGCATCCAGGCGGGGGCGGACGAACGGAAGGCCAGTTCATTGCCCTGGCGGATCAACTTCATGCCCCAGGACCAGGGAGTGGCATTCAGATCTCCCACCACCAGGACTGGCTGGTTGAGGTGGGCCACCTGCCTGCCGATCTCCTGGAGCTGCGCATCTCTTCTTGCCGCCATCCGAGGGCCGATGGGCGGCAGCGGGTGGACCCCGAGAATGACCAGCTCATTGTCAGCGTGCATGAGCCTTGCCTGAACGGAAGGCATGGACGCAAATGAAGGCTGCCAGATCTCCGCTGACAGCAAAGGTACCCGGCTGAACAGGGCCACGCCGAAATTATCCCCCCGCGAGCCTAACAAATGATGCGGATAATCCTGCTTTAGGGGCTCCAGCGCCTGAAGCCAGGCCGCATCCACTTCCATGAGGAAAATCACGTCTGCCAGGGTGCTGCGCAGGTAGTCCAAAACTGCCTGTTTCTGGGGATTCCCGGTGAGGACATTCAGGCTCACCACACGCAGTTTTGCGCCTTCTTCTTTGGCCAAATAGGAACTTCCATGAGCCGTGTAGAGGTCATTCACATTCATCACGAGGGATGCCAGGCAAAAGCCGATCATCAGCCATGACCGCCTCGCCATCAGCGACCACAGCAAGGCCACTCCACAGGGGATCAGATACTGCCAGCGAAAATGGCTAAAGAGATCCAGGGCCCAATGGAATCGGCCCAGGAGTCCCAGCCACGTGACTAGCAGCATGAGCACCAGACACATATCCACCACGCCACGGAAGCGAATCCGAGCAGACAAGACGGGGAGCTTTTCAAACATACGTTGAGTGTGGTTCGCTGCTGTTCCCAAGTCCCCGTGAACGACTGAAGGCCGCCTTACTTTTTCCCCTTCTGTGAGGCTGCCGTGAACCAGTCACCGCCACCACCACCGCCGAAGGGGTTGCCCATGCCGCCGCCACTGCTGCGGTTACCGCCACCACCACCGCCGCCGAAGCTGCGATTGCCACCGCCTTGCCCGCCCTGGCCTCCCTGCCCTGCGGGGCGTGGGCCGCCGGCAGCACCGCCGCCGGTCTTCTTCTCGAAGTCAGGTTTGGACTTCATGCTAAGGGCGATGCGCTTGCGCTGGATGTCCACCTCGGTGACGGTCACCATGACCTTCTGGGCCACCTTCACCACTTCGGCGGCATCACGGACGAAGGTGTCGCTGAGCTGGCTGACATGGACGAGGCCGTCCTGATGGACGCCGATGTCCACAAAGGCTCCGAAGGCGGTCACGTTCGTAACGATGCCCGGCAGTTTCATGCCCACGGTCAGGTCCTTCATGTCATTGACACCTTCGGCGAAGTTGAAGACCTCAAACTGCTTGCGCGGATCCCGGCCTGGCTTCGCCAGTTCGTTCATGATGTCCTGGAGTGTCGGCAAACCGACCTCTTCACTGACGTACTTTTTCAGGTCCAGCTTCTGGCGCAGTTCGGCCTTCTGCATGAGGTCAGCGACGGTGCAGCCCAGGTCGGCCGCCATCTTTTCCACCAGGGGGTAACGCTCGGGGTGGACGGCGCTGGCATCCAGCGGATTCACCGCGCCACGGATGCGCAGGAATCCGGCGGCCTGTTCAAAGGCCTTGTCGCCCAGGCGCGGCACCTTCAGCAGGTCCTTGCGGGTCTTGAAAGCGCCATTCTCATTGCGGAAGGCCACGATGTTTCCGGCGTGGGTGCTGTTGAGGCCGGAGACGTAACTGAGGAGCTGCTTGCTGGCGGTGTTGATCTCCACCCCCACGCCGTTCACGGCGCTGATCACCACATTGTCCAGGCTGCTCTTGAGCTGGTTCTGATCCACATCATGCTGATACTGACCCACACCGATGGACTTGGGATCGAGCTTCACCAGTTCGGCCAGCGGGTCCATCAGACGACGGGCGATGGAGACGGCACCGCGCACGGTGATATCGTGATTTGGGAACTCCTCACGTGCCACTTCACTGGCGCTGTAAATGGAGGCCCCGCTTTCATTCACCATGAGGACCGGGATAGCCTTGGGCACGCCGATCTTGTTGATGAAAGCTTCCGTCTCACGGCTGGCGGTGCCGTTGCCGATGGCAAAGGCTTCGATCTTGTAACGCTCGACCAAGTTCATGATCAGGGTCTTGGCCTGCATGAGGCTGTTGCCTTCGCCTAACAAGTAGATCACATCGTTAAACAGGAGCTGTCCCTGGGCATCCAGCACCACGACTTTGCAACCCGTGCGGAAGCCGGGGTCAATGCCCAGCACGCGCTTCTGCCCCAGCGGAGCGGTGAGCAGGAGCTCACGCAGGTTATCGGCAAAGACACGCACGGCTTCACCATCGGCCTTCTTCTTGGATTCCAGGCGGGCTTCCGTCTCCATGCTGCTGCTGAGCAGGCGCTTGTAGCTGTCGGCACAGGCCAGCTTCATTTGGTCGGAGCAGGCATTGGCGCCTTTCACAAACAGGTTCGTGAGAATCTGCACGGCGGCATCTTCCGGGGGATTGATGCGCATGAGCAGGAAGCCTTCCTTCTCACCACGGCGGATGGCCAGCATGCGGTGGGAGGGGATGGACTTCAGCGGCTCGGACCAGTCGAAGTAATCGCGGAATTTCTGGGCATCGGCCTCGGCCTCTTTGCCATACATGACCTTGGAGAGGACAGTGCTCTGCTCGCTGAACAGCTTGCGCAGGGCCGCACGGGCATCGGCGTGATCGCTGATGCGCTCGGCGATGATGTCGCGCGCGCCGCTGAGGGCATCGGCCACGTCTTTCACCTTCAGTTCATCGGCGGCGTCCGGGTTCACAAACTTGGCGGCTTCCTCATCCACATTCACGCCATGGGTGAAGAGGTTCGCCTCGATGAAATCCGCCAGCGGTTCCAGGCCCTTTTCTTTGGCGATGGTCGCGCGGGTACGGCGCTTGGGCCGGAAAGGGGCAAAGATGTCCTCCAGGGTGTTCATCGTCTCCGCCTTCTCGATCTTCGCGCGCAGCACGTCGGTCATGAGATTGCGCTCTTCCAGGGACTTCACGATGGCCGTGCGGCGGTCATCCAAGGCCACCAGTTGCTCCATGCGTTCCTTGACGTTCTGGATCTGGACTTCGTCCATGGACCCGGTGGCCTCTTTACGATACCGGGCGATGAAAGGCACCGTGGCACCATCGGCAAAAAGCTGGGCGGTCGCCCCGACCTGGATGGCACGCAGGCCCAGTTCTTTGGCGACACGCTCGACATGAGCGATGTTGATGTTGAGTTCGTTGGCGGCAGACATGGTTGGAGGAAGGCGGGGGGT
The DNA here is from genome assembly GCA_040386955.1 of Verrucomicrobiota bacterium. Lineage (GTDB taxonomy): Bacteria > Verrucomicrobiota > Verrucomicrobiia > Verrucomicrobiales > Verrucomicrobiaceae > Prosthecobacter. Next base: position 31,599 of record JAZKER010000054.1, on the reverse strand, counting down.
CGAAAAGCGGAGGTCGGAAAGTCAAAGGTCAGCGGTCAAGGGTGCCGGGGCACGCTCAACCGACCGGAAGTGAGGTAGCGAAAGGGGGGAGTGGGGGCAACTCTGGAACGTGGCCCCGGCGAAACTTTTGTTTGCGCCTCGGGCTTGACAAGGGCGTCTGGCTCATGGCGGGATAGGCAGTTCTCAGGGCGATTTCCCATTTCAATCGGCTGTCGCTTCGCAAGTTCTTGAATGCTCCTTCCGAACGGCTTCATAAAACTGAACACTGAACACCGTTTACTGAATACTGATCCTCTCCCATGCCCCAACCCGCCCCTCTTGATCCTGCTGAACTGCCCGCCCTGGCGCTGGCGACGATGAAAAGCGCCAAGTTCCCGGTGCTGGCGACGATGGACGGCGACCAACCCCGCGTGCGGCCTGTCTCCCCGGTGAAAACCGACGGCTTCATCGTCTATGTGGCCAACCTGCGCCGCTATGGCAAAACCGCCGAACTCGCCGCCAACCCCAAGGCCGAGCTCTGCTACACCGACGACGACCACAATCAGGTCCGCATCACTGCCACCGCCGAGATTCTCACGGAGCATGCCCAGATTGAAGAAATCTGGAACAGCAACGCCCTGCTGCGCGCCTACCTCCGCGACATCAACAACCCCGAACTCATCATCTACAAGTTCACGCCCCACCGGGTGCGGTACATGAAGGAATGGGCGCTGGAGTATCATGAGGTGCTGCTGTCCTGAGAGTGTCCGCTGAAAGTCGTCCTCCCTTGAGGGCTCACCCTTGAGCTGATGCCGCCTATTTTTGAGCCACCGTGGCTTAGGGAGATGTGATGACGGCTTGGAGATGGATCGTGGTTCTTATGGCGATTTGAGAAACAGATCCCATGGAGAGCTTTGGGTGGGGATGGGGAGGATTTGAAATTTTTCCCCATTTGGGGATACTGAGCCGCTGAACGTTGACTTTCAGGGTTTTACGATGGGGATTTTATGGGGACAGATTTCCCCATGTGGGGAAGCTTGGGGATCATGGGGGAACGGCAGACTCATAAAAACCATAATATATTGAAGTGAACTTTGGAGTTGCACATCGTGCTCCAGCGGGTGAAGGGCGGCGATAAGTTTATCATTGTTAAATGATATTCTATAATGTTGAAAACGCAATGGAATCGTGTGTAGCCGAGCTGTGCTACACCGACGACGACCAAGTCCGCACCACCTCCAACGCTGGGATAATCACCGACCGCTTGGTAATTGAGGAAACATGGATGAGATGCAAAGCGAGGTAGGTGCCTCGTAGAGAGGCACATGGAAGGATCATAAACTAAATAAAAGATAAAGTGGCTTCATCCAGGGAGGCTCCTAACTAAGGAATGGCATTTTTCGATTGAAATTTGGCTTTTGGATAGCATCCCAGCCAAATAAACCTAGGCCCTGCCACTAAACTTGGGGATACTGGGATCTCAGAAATATTGACATGCAGGAATAATCGAATACCACCTTTAATCCTCTTATGAAACGGTGCTCCCGGCAGTTGGTACCGCACCTCGACATTAGGCTCGATATGGAAACAACACCTCAGCGTTATCTCGCACACTTAGACATCTTGGGAATGCGCACGCTCACAAAGCAAAACCATCACGCAGCATGGAATATGCTGTCAGCACTTGAGACGGCACTTCTTCAATCTACCCCCGTAACCATCAAGTCTGATAAATTTGATGATCCCATACATATTCCAGACTTGATTAAGTCAGTAATGTTTTCAGACACCATAATTATTTACACCGAATCCAATACACCGAGAGATTTTTATGCAATTTTTACGGCTGCGCTCAACTTATTTAGCAAAGCCTTGTACTATCGCGTTCCGATTAGGGTCGGCATAAGCAAAGGCATTTTTCATGCCGACAAGGTGCGATCCATGTATGCAGGCCCCGCACTAATCGAAGCTTATGATATTGGAGAAGCATCACAATGGTTGGGAATTGTGCTATCTCCATCCGTTGCGAAAGATGCCATAGCGCAGAACTTGAGGAGAGGAAACACCAGCCTAGTGATTGATTGGGAGTTACCTACAAAAGAGGGAACTATTCGTGCAACCGTAGCTAATTGGCCTGTTGCACTTGAAAGCAGTTTCAAAATCACACCGCCATTAACTACTCAGCAATTATACAGTGTCTTTGAAGAATATTATGGGCCATTCTCAGAACTGCACGAATCTGTTATGAATAAATATACCAACACAGTAGATTTCATCAATGAGCAATACAAATTGTACAAACAACTCTAACGAGTGGTTGCAGAGCAACTGACGGCACCTAATCTTTCACCAGATCGACTCCTCACCCTATCGCACGATCTTTGACATAAAGCAGACAACACAATGAGCACCCCAGATGTAAAACCAAATCCTGCAGAACAAGTCTTCCTAAACCTCGCATATTCAAGGTTCGTTGACTTATTCAAAGAAATCGAATCGGAGGAGTTCTGGGATCACGACGGCAAATACAGATTCTCACGCCTTCGAGATGTCTTTTCTGTTTATGCCGAAATGCTCAATTACGAACCAATTCAGTATATACTCAAAGAGATCGAGTCGAGGCGCATCGTTGAAAGCGAACTCGGTAAAGAGCTCTTTCAGATGATACGGAATCTCATAGCACACTTTCCATTCTACGATACATGGAACGACATTCGATTCACAAAAGAATTAATTACGTGGGAAGGCAAAAGCAGAACTATAGATAGATTCTGCGAGAAATTTAAAGACCGAGAGGAGATTAAATATAGAATATGGAATCCCAGAAACGAGAACTTCAGCTATGTCACCATTCGTTTTCCAAAAGGCTACGAAAAGAACAATGAGATTTCATTAAAGGATCTTCTAGATGAGAAGGAAGGTGCGCGATTCTCCATCCGTCTTATGTTGCGGATACTCCTCGAAAATGTTGAATATCCACAATTAATTGTAAATGAAATACAAGGATCCTAACAACTCATCGGGAGATGAATTTCGCGACGAGAGCATTTTCCTCTTAGCTGATTCGCCTATGCGCTTAGCACGCAGTCCATCCACATACTCGACCTAGAAAAGCCCTGAAATTTAATTAGAGACAACTTTACGTCGCAGACACCCCTCATTTAAGCACCAGGCGCTAAAAGCATCAAGTTCACATTCTGCGGCACCAACCACACGCTCCAGCGGTTAGAGTCTGACAAGGGTGTTTTGGAGCCGCTTCATCTGCTTCACAGGGTCCAGCACTTGCACACCCCTGCCCTCCAAGCCATAGCTCCTTTGTGCGCCTGGACGTCATCACTCTTTTTCCTGAACTCATCACTGTGCCGATGGGCACGAGCATCATGGGGCGGGCCCAGGAGAAGGGGGCGATCACGGTAGGGGTGCATGACTTACGCGAGCAGGGGCTGGGCAAACACAAGCAGGTGGATGACACGCCGTATGGCGGTGGACAGGGCATGCTGCTGAGGCCGGAGCCGCTGTTTGCGGCGCTGGAAAAGGTGCATACGGATGGCAGCCGGGTGATCCTGATGTCGCCTGCCGGGAAGCCTTTTAACCAGGCGGCGGCGCAGCGGCTGGCGCAAGAGGAGCATCTGATTTTTCTGTCCGGCCACTATGAGGGTATGGACCAGCGGGTGGTGGACCACTGGGTGGATGAGGAATTGAGCCTCGGGGACTATGTGCTGACGAACGGGGCCATCGCGGCGGTGGTGGTGATGGACGCGATCGTGCGGCTGCTGCCGGGAGTGCTGGGCGATGACCTGAGCGCGGTGGAGGAATCCTTTGGCCCAGCGGGCTTGCTAGAAGCGCCGCATTACACGAAGCCGGCGGAGTTTCAGGGGCTGCGGGTGCCGGACATATTGCTGAGCGGGAATCACGCGAAGATCGCGGAATGGCGGCAGCATCAGGCGCTGGAGCGGACGCGGAGGATGCGGCCGGATTTGCTGGGGTAGGGAGGGGGCGAAGAATGGGCGGGGATTTTTATGGCAAAAAGATGGTTGGTAAAAGATGGGAAGGATGGGGGCTAGCTATGCTTGGAAGTCGCGGCTTCGCCGCCCTTGAATGGATGCGGACAAGAGTGTCCACGCTCCTCTCGGGGGGGCTTGGCTTCGAAGGTAGCCGTGAGGTAATCCACGTTTCTCTGGGCGGGGTTTTGCGTGCTGCGGCAGCCCCTCACCCCTGGCCCTGCTCCCCGCAAGCGGGGCGAGGGGGGATGCTTTTTGGCCTTCGATTGTTGAGACCAAGGCACCTTTGCAAATCCTGAGGCAATGCGGAATTGGAGCCGAAGCAGAGTTTTGCCGAGCTAAAGCTCTGGAGTACTTTGGGGGTGATGTCGTTTGGACTTCGTTGAGTGAAGACCCCTTCAGACACTCATCTTGACGGATTGCTGATGGGGGATCCGAGGCACGGTGGCGAGACGGGACGGTAGGGCGGTGATGGCTGACGGGTGAGTCGCTTTCGCCAAGAGATCCTCTTTGTCAGAATCGCCGCCTTTCCCTGAAGGTGTGGCTGTCTTGGGGGCTGCGAGGTTTCCCAGAAAGACGGGTAATCCGGCGGTGAAGCGTAAGAACTTCTTGATCACTTGCGCCGGACACACCCGTCCTACGACGGGACCGCAAGCCCTGAGCTAAAGTGCTGGAGGGCTTTTCTGGGATGTCGTTTGGACTTCGTTTGTTAAGACCAGGACACCTGTTTCAAGTTTTCTGAAATGCGGCATTCCATCTGAAGGTGTGGCTGTCTTGGGGGCTGCGAGGTTTCCCAGACGGACGGGTAATCCGGCGGTGAAGTTTGAGAACTTCCTGATCACCTGCGCCGGATACACCCATCCTACGACTGGACCGCGTGTCGGATGGATTAAAGCTCCCCTGCCCTGACGATCCAGATGACGAGTTTTTTGCCGTTGATGGGAGGAGTGGGAGAAGCCTCGTCGGTGACGGCGAGGGCGCGGCCGATGAGGGCACCGAGCTGGGTGGGAAAGCCGGCTGGGGCATCGGTGAGGGAGGCGGGGGGGAAGCTGAGCGTGGGGTCATCGTAGGCGCGGACGAGATCGCCGCCGATGATGAGGACGGGGGAGGTTTCGGCCCCGGTGAGGCCGCGCAGGCCGACCATCTGGGTGGTCTCTGCGGACCATGTGTGTTCGGGGTGGCGATGCAGACGATGGGCGAGGTTTCCAAGGTCTTGGCGCTCGATGAACTGGGCATCCACGAGAGGGGTTTCGTCCATCACGACCTGGGGGTAAGTTTTGCGGATGTGGCGGGAGGTCTGGACGGCTATTTCCTTCATGGCCTCGGCGGTCCAGAGGGTATCCTGATGAAAGTGGAGGGGGAGGCGGTTGCGCTGATCCCAAAGTTTTTCGGTCATGTCGAGAACATCCACGCCGGCGGTCTTGAGTCGCTGGAGGGAAGCGTGATAACCCAGGGGAGGGACGGCCCCTTTGTATCTGGCGGGAAGGATGGGTTCGGGCCGGAGACTGATCTTGTCGGGGATGGGCAAAAGCAGCAGATGGCCGCCCTGGCTTTGCAGTTCTTTTTGCAGGCTGAGGATGGACTCGACCTGACCGGGACGTTGCCGCTTTTGGGTGAGGCGGTGGAGATCGGAGTCTGCGTAGAGCCAACCATCGGCACCCTGGTGAACGCCACGGCTACCGGCCTGGTTGGAAAAATTGCGCAGCCATTCTCCGGCCCGCGCGATGGGTGAAGGAGCGGATTCGATGTGCGAGATGAAGATCAAAATCACGGATCCGAACAGGAGGATGCCGGTGCCTTTGGCGACGCGACGGAGACGAGGGCCACGGGCCATCCACCAGGGAAAGCCGGGCAGGACGAGGGCGGTGAGGACGCTGATCCACAAGAGCCAGCAAACATGCGGGGCGGTGAGCCGGGCATCGAGAAACACGGAGTACACAGTCGCGGGTGAGGCACTGAAAAGGCGGCCCCACTCCTGCAGGGCGAGATCCCAAGCACCGCTGTAGAGCAAGGGGGTGCTCAAGGTAAAAGCGACAATGATGAAGACGCTTTTAATCCAACGGGGAATCTTCACGGTCCACACCTGGAAACGGCCTAACCAAGAGTCTAACCCAATGAGGCAGGCCTGGAGCAGGAGCCAAAGCAGCAGGCCGTAGCTGAAACCCTGGGCGATGAGGAGACAGAGCGCCAAGAGGCCACAGCGAAGCAGGGCGGATGAGGCGGAGGGGACATGATGGACCGACAATACTCCCCAGCGGTTCCAGAAATCCACAAAGCCCCGAGCGCCAAAGGGATGACGGATGATCTCGGGCATTTCGCCTCTGCCTAGTCTCACCAAGCCCACCCAGAAATCGGCGATGCCGGTGAGCATTGTGTAGAGCAATGCGGTGAAGGCGACCATGCCGATGAATGCGGACCAAGGACTGGCGGCCTCGGGCGCGGCATTGACACAGAGGGTGAAAATGCTTTCGAGATTCAGGGCCAGAAACAGCACTTTGGCAACGCCGAAACCCATTCTGGCAAAAGCGGTGCTGAATGCCCACGGCCCGAACTTGCGAGGAAACGCCGAAAGCCCCCCGGCAAATATAAGCGGGAAGATACGGGTAAAGTTGAGGGGGTCATCCATCATCACGGTTAGCCCATCCCCCGGCCCGGCCCCGTCTTCAACTCAAAACAGGTTCACGGCCTGGGGCGGTGAGGGATAACTCCATTTCGCGGAGGGCGCGCACGACCTCCGGGCGCACGATCATGCCGGGCCGCGCGTCCTTCATCTGGTGGATGGCGGCCTCGGTGGTGCCGCCGCTTTGCAGTAGCCATGCGCCCACGGCGGCGGCGGTGCGCGAGTAGCCTGCCTTGCAATGGACAAAGACGATGCCGTCCTTGCGCACGCGCTCGATGTATTCGGCCATGGCCGTGAGCTGATCCTGGGTGGGGGCGGTGAGATCTGCCACGGGCATGTTTTTGTAACCGGGCATGAGGCGAAAGGCCTCGGGCGCATCGAATTCGGCGGTGAGATCCAGGACATCGGTGACGCCGGCTTCGAGGAGTTCGATGGAGGTGGCATCATCTGGCAAGGGGCCCATCCAGACGCGGGGGGTGAGCTGATTCCACTTGGCCGACTGGCGGCGGTAATGCCACCAGGAGAGTTCCTGCCCGAGCAGCCAGGGGGCCAGCAGCCAGCGGGTGGTGGTGGGGATGCGGCCACGTGTTTTTTTCAAAACAGCAGCGCCGACGCCGAAGGAGGCTGCGGCGACGGTGCCCAGGGCTGCGGCGGGCCAGGCCAGGAGGAGAGTCCAGGGTAACGTGAGACGGCAGGCGAACAGGAGGAGCACCGAGGCGGCGAGGTAATAGAACCCGATGCGGCGATTTGCCGATGCTTTTTCTTCCTGGTCAGGAACGACATGGAAGATGACGGCGGCGAGCAGGAAGCCGCCCAGCACATCCACCAAATGATGCTGCCACGTGAGCAGGGTGGAGATGCCGATGAGGCTGAACCAGATGTGCAGAACGATGCGCAACACGCCCCGCGAATGCCTGGCGTAATGCACCGCCATGATGGTGCGCAGGACGATGTGCAGGCTGGGGAAGAGATTGTGCGGGGCATCCATCGCCTGGATGGCGCGGAACCAGGGTTCGAACATGCCTTCGGTGACCTTTGGCCGCGCCCAGGCCAGCTCCAGCGGGATGAGCAGGAAGCAGACACCCGCGATCACATTGGAAAGCACCAAGCGCCGACGCAGCACACGCAGCTCCTGGCGGTCTGAGCACAGAAACGGGGCCACGACAAAAAAGGCATCGAGCGACCAATAGGGGACGATCATCCACTCGACCACAGGGAAGAGGCGCTCCCAGCCAAAGGCGGCGGTCTGCACATCGGGCCGCAGGCCGGTGATCCAGTTGCTGGCATTGTAGATGACCAGGAAGACGATGCTGGTCCAGGCGCTGACAAGGGCAGCCTGGAAGAAGGTGGGCCGGAGGGAAGCTCCTCGGGGCTGCATGGGACTGTCGTACATGGAATAAAGTCCGGTACCCGGCTTTGTAAATCAGGCTACAGCTTTCGTGCCACACTGATGGTAAAGATGCCCGCGGGATCGGTCTCCTGGCGTTCTTTGACAAAGCCGGCCTCGCTCACGAGGTCATCCATCTCCTCCTGGGTGCGCCGCCGCATGATCCAGGGCTGGCCCTCGCGATTGGTCAGCACGTGGGCGATGAACTTCAACTGAGGGTGCCAGGGCTGATTGGTGTAAACGAGGCGTGTGCCAGGGGCCATGACATCGGCCAGACCTTTGAGAGATTCCAGCACCGGGGCATTGGCATTGAAGAGCTCGTACAGACCGGAGACCACCGCCACATTTGGCACAGGAGTGAGTGCCGCCAGGGAACTGCGGGCAAAGGCATCGGCCTGCACAAAGGTCACACAGTCTGTTAGGCCGAGCTGTTCAGCGGTGGCTTTCGCGGTGTCCAGATTCGGCTGCTGATAGTCGCGCAATACGGCGGTGACTGGCAGCTCCGGATGATCATGGAGGGTCTGCAGAATGTAGCGGCCGCCCCCGCAGGCGATGTCCACCAGATGCGGTTGCGGGCCAGCCTGGGCGAGAACTTCGGCCAGCACTTTTTGCAGCATCTGCCCGCGCCAGCGGATGCCCGTCCAGCCGGGGCTGTCCAGATACGATTTGTCCATGAACCAGCCCAGGATGAGCTTTCCTGAAGGTTTGTTTTTATAGACGTAGTCCAGCGTACGCCCGGAATCAAACCCGGCCTTCCAACCCAGGGAGATGCCATTGCTTAAGCGGCCCAGAGTGCCGAACACCCGGCGGGTGATCCGTGAAGAGAAGCAATCTCGGGAAGCGGCCAGATCATCCCTTTCCGTGCGTGTGTGGCCACGGATGTCAGCATCCAGCAGCGGGGCCAGTTTAACCGGAGGTTTGGCAAAAAGCCGCTCCGCAAAAATGCGCACACGATTGAAGACCACCTCCCGCTGCGCCTCATGAAAGATAGCGTGGTAAAAGCCATGCAGCGTGTGGAATTCCTTGTCCGCCGAGCCCAGCCGCTCGAAGAAGGCGCGCTGAGGTCCCGTGTGCACCACCCAGTCCTGGCTGGCGCTGAAAACGAGGGTGGGCACGCGGATGGCCGCCGCATCTTCCACCACACGGTGGGCGGTATCGAAGAGGTCCAGCAAGATGTTGACGGAGATCTCCTTGAAGATGGCCTTGTCCTCATTGTAGGCGCGCTGCTGCTCCGGATCATGCGTCAGCACGCGGGATTTGACGTAGCTTTTCACCACGCCACCGGGCAGCAGCTTTTCCTTGAATCGCAGCAGCGGCACTGCCAGCGGCACGTAGAGCTTCACCTGAAAGGCAGGCGTTCCCAGAACGAGGCCGCGCAGACGCGGAGCGTAGTCATGCACCCAGGCGGCGGCCACCACGGCGCCTACGCTGTGGGCCACCAGGACGATGTTTTCACGCGCAATGGCGTAGGTTTTTTCGATGTGTTGAAAGAATGCCTCCACATCCCGAATGATCACACCTAAGTTTTCCGCCCCACCGCGGGGTCCGGGAGACTGACCATGGCCACGCTGGTCCCAGGCGAAGATGGCCGTCTCCGGCATGTCAAGGGCCTTGGCCAGCTCCAGCATCCGCCCGGAATGCTCATGACCGCGATGCATGATCACGATGGCTTGTTTGGCCTGATAAAAGGGCAGCCAGGCACGGTAAAAGAGTCCGGCGCCGTCGTGGGATGCAAAGGTGTGCTCGGTCATGTGGAAAGATGGTGTAGGAATAGTCGTCATAGCAAGTGTGGATTCAGGACATTCCGGGGAGTCCGGCCTGTCATCCATCCATGCGAAGTCAGGGCCGAGATCGGCTCAAAAAACTTTGTTATCTCAGAGTTGATCCTTTTCGCGCTGGAAATGCGCATGGTTCATCGCTTACTCTCCTGTTTACTCATTCGCCTCCTCTCGCCATGCCTACGGACAAGCCAGTTTCGCTGAAAAACCTCACTCTGCTGGGGAAAGAAAATCTGCCTGCAAACGGTGGCTTCCTCATTCTGCCATCGCGCCTGAGCTACCCACAACTGAGACATCTGGAGTCGCTGCTGGCGGGCCATGTCATTGTCTATCTCCTGGAGCAAGGGGCGGCCCAGTCTGCCGAGATGAAGGCGCATGTGGAGCAAGAAGGCGCGCATGCGCTGGTCATCCCGCCGGATCTCACCGATGCCCACGCCTACCGGAAAGCGCTGGCTGGCGAGCTGGAAAAAGGGGCCATCATCATCTACCTGCCTGCGGAGGCCGCCACGGCCAATGCGCCGCTCACCACCGTGCCGGGAGCCAGGCTGGAGTTCTTGCTGAAGGCCGCTTGCCCGGTCCTGCCGGTGTTTGTTCAGCCCAAAGGCGACATCACCCTCAGCATCGAAAGCCAGCCGGATGAATCCGATGCATTCATGGCCATCGGCCCTCTGATTTCGGGAGACGACGTCACCCTCCCCACCTATCAGCAGGCACTCTTTCTCCTGACGGAAAAGACCTTCAACCACCTCCCTGCGCTGGAGATGCACCTCGCCTATGCCCTGCTGAAAGGCCTGAAGCGCCACGGCACGAGCAATCAGGTGGTGGATGGCAAGGATGACAATTGCCGGTCCTACGACAAGGTGCTGGCCGCCTCCATTGCCCTGTCCAAGGTCATCAAGTCCGCGACTAACAAAAAGCGTGTGGGCATCATCCTGCCGCCGGGGCTGGGCGGCCTCATCGCCAACGTCGCGGTCCTGCTCGCCGGTAAAATTCCGGTGAACCTCAACTTCACCGCCGGGCGAACCTCCGTGGAATATGCGATCAAGGCGGCGGACATCGACCGCTTCATCACCGCCGACATTTTTGTGCGCAAGATGCAGAACTTTCCCTGGCCGCCGATGAAGCAGCTCATGCTCATCGAACGCATCCTGCCGAAGATCCAGGTTCAGATCGTCTTCTGGCTGGCCCTCAGCAAAGTGCTGCCGGCCTCCGTGCTGGCCACGGTTCTCGGGGTGCCTAAAAAAGGCGGCAGTGAAGAGGCCATCCTCCTCTTCACCAGCGGCAGTTCCGGCAATCCGAAAGGGGTGGCTCTCACGCACCGGAACGTGATGGCCAATGTCATCCAGTTCAGCAGCCGTCTCGGCATGAAGTCGAATGACAGCATCCTGGGCAGCCTTCCTCTTTTCCACAGCTTCGGCTGCACCGTCACCCTGTGGTATCCGATCATCAGCGGCCTGAACTTGGTCACCTACCCCAGCCCGCTGGAGACCAAAAAGCTGGGCGAACTGATCGAAAAATACCGCGTCACCCTCATGATCGCCACGCCTACGTTCCTGCGCGGTTACCTGCGCGGGGTGAACCGGGAATCACTGGCCTCGCTGAAGATGGTGGTGACAGGGGCTGAAAAGCTGCCGCCGACGGTCTCCAGCGCCTTTGAGCAGAGATTCGACAAAAAGGTGTTTGAAGGTTACGGCCTTACCGAAACCTCCCCCGTTTCCAACGTCAACCTCCCGGACCCGGTGCCACTGGGCAACGAAACCAGCGGCCATGTGTGGATTCCCAACCACCGCCCCGGCAGCGTTGGCCACGTCATTCCCGGACTTGCAGTGCGCATCACCCACCCGGAAACAAATGAACCCCAGTCGCTTCACTCCAGCGGCATGATCTGGTTCAAAGGCGCGAACGTCTTTGACGGCTACCTTCAGGATCCCAAACGCACCGCTGAAGTCATTGATGCGGACGGCTGGTTCCGCACGGGCGACATCGGCCGAGTGGATCTGGACGGTTTCCTCTACATCGAAGGCCGTCTTAGCCGCTTCTCCAAGATCGGTGGCGAAATGGTGCCGCACGAAACCGTCGAAGAGGCTCTCATCAAGGCCATGGGCCTGGAAAATGAGAGCTCGCGCAAAATTGCTGTCGTCGGCATCCCGGATGTGGAAAGGGGCGAGGCCCTCATCCTGCTGACCGCCATCCCTGGCGGTCCGGAACACCAGGAAATTCTGGACCTGCGCTACCGCCTGCTGGAGAAAGGCATGCCCCCGCTGTGGATCCCAAAAAAGATGATCCGGGTCGCCGATATTCCCATCCTTTCCTCAGGCAAGCTCGACGTGCAGAGCTGCGAAAAAATCGCCAAAGGCGGGGCCTAACGTTCACCTCCAGCATCTCCTTATCCAGCCCTCCGGCACCTTGCGGCCGGCGGGCTGTTTTGTTTCTGCCCATGCCTGCCCGGTGCCGGATGGACAAACCCATCGCCGCCTCTCCACGGACATGGAGCATTCCGGCAAAAACATTTCAGGCTTGTCTACCAGGCGTGAGTTTTTTAGCCTGACTGCGTTTACGTCTGGCAACCAACACGCCCAACCAGCCTTATGAAAATCAAACCCGCTCTGCTGACCCTGCTCGCGCTTCTCACCGGCCCCACCTTTGCCGCTGAAACCAAACCTGCCCAGCCCGGTGGCAAACTGCCCGGCAATGTCGCCATCAGCCTGGTCAAAGTGGCCGATGATCTGGTGGACCCGGTGAGCGTGGCCGCCCCCAATGATGGCAGCGGGCGTATCTTTGTGGTGGAGCGCCCAGGCGTCATCCAGATCATCAAGGACGGCAAGAAAGCAAAGCGCCCATTCCTGGACCTCAAGGACAAAACAATTTCGTCATTCTTGGAGTTAGGCATGTTCAGCATGGCCTTTCACCCGGACTTCAAGAGCAATGGCAAAGTCTATGTGGCCTATGCCGACCTGTGGTTCAACGGTGCCACCATGGTGACCGAGTTCACCGTCTCCAAAGGCAACCCGGACCGCCTGGATCCTGAGAGCGCGAAGGTGATCATGCAGATCGATTTTCCCTACTGCAACCATCATGGCGGCCAGATCGCCTTTGGTCCTGACGGCTACCTTTACATCGGCGTGGGCGACGGCGGCTGGGAGGGCGATGTCATCAATGCCGGCCAGGATCTGCACACTTGGTTAGGCAAGATGCTGCGCATTGACGTCAACAAATCCAGCGCCGACCGCGCCTACGACATCCCCAAGGACAATCCTTTCATCACGCCTCTGCAGCAGATGACCCTCTTTGGTGTCAGCGAAGAAGCCTTCTCGAAAGTCCGCCCCAAGGCCAAGCCTGAAATCTGGTCCTACGGTCTGCGCAATCCATGGACCTTCAGCTTTGATTCCAAAACCGGCGACATGTACATCGCCGACATCGGCCAGAACCACTGGGAAGAGATCAACATGCAGCCAGCCAGCAGCAAAGGCGGTGAAAACTACGGCTGGAAGTTCATGTGCGGCAGCCACCCCTTCCCCATGATCGTGAAGAAGAACCCGGATGGCACCGAGACCGCCGTGGATCCTGAGAACTATCCTAAGGTGGGCGTGCAGCCTATCGCGGAATACAGCCATGTGGACCAGGGCATCTGCGTCATCAACCTGGGCATCTACCGTGGCGCCGAGTATCCTGAACTGGAAGGCACCTACTTCTCCGCCGACTGGGGCAGCGGCAAGGTCTGGGGCATGAAGCAGGTGGACGGCAAATGGCAGATGCAAGAGATGCTGGACCTCGCCGATGGCATCCGCCCTACTGGCAGCGGCACAGGCCCGGATGGAGCCATCTACCTCACTCACGCCACCGCCAACTACGGTGGCCCTGTGGATCCCTACACCAGCGAGCGCGGTGCCCTCTGGAAGATTGTCCCCACTCAAAAAGTGGGCAAAGAGGCCGTCACCGCCCCTGTCGCGGCCAAATAAGGCCCTCAGTTTTTCAACCCTCAAAAACACACGGAGGAGCAGTGCTTCTCCGTGTGTTTTTATCTTCCATACCCTCCATCATGTTTCGCAGCCTCCTTCTCCCTCTCCTTGGTTTTGCCACGCTTTCCCTGGCCCAGACTCCACCTCCGGCCCATGACCACAGCACGGAGATTCCAGGCCTCAAAAAGGAGCTGTTTGCAGGCATCACGTCCGAGGATCTTCTGAAACCGGGCGAAGGCCCCAAGAGCGTCAAAGTCACCCTCGTCGCCACCTTCAATGCCGCCAATTACGGCATGAACTTCAACGGCTACTCCCATGGCAAGGCCGTGCTCACCATCCCCACCGGCTGGCGCGTCCAGGTCACTTTCATCAATCCCAGCCCCATCCCGCACAGCGCCATCGTCATTGAAAAAGGCGAAACCAAAAAGCTGCAGGTGCCGGAGCCCTACTTTGAAGGCGGGGCCTCGCCGAAACACCTCACCGGCATGACCATGGGCAAGGCCGACTTCAGCTTCGTGCCTGACGAAGCCGGTGAATTTGCCCTCGCCTGCGGTTTCCCAGCCCATGCCGTGGCAGGTCACTGGGTCAGCCTCATCGTCAGTGATGAGGCCACCGTTCCCACCTTGCAGTTAGGCGAACAAGCGGCGAAGGAAGTGAAGTAACGCCACCCCGATCCTCCTGTCCCATCCTTTGCTTCTCATTCCCTCATGCGCCTGATTGCCAGCCTGCTCGTCCTGCTTTGCTCCGCCGCCCACGCCGTTGATGACTACAAACTGACCGCCCTCTCCCAGGAGAAGGCCGAAGTGCCCAAAGGCCGTGTCATCGCCATGCCTGCGCATGAATCGAAGATCTATGCCGGGACCGTGCGCGACTGGTGGCTCTATGTCCCCGCCCAATACAAGGCGGAGCAGCCTGCCAATCTGATGGTCTTCCAGGACGGCCATGATTACGTCGGACTGAAAGGCGCGTGGCGGGTGCCCACGGTTTTTGACAACCTCATCGCCAGCGGTGACATGGCCCCCACCCTCGCCATCTTCATCAATCCGGGTCATGCGGTCACCGGCCCCAAGCCTGCCAGTGCCTGGAAAAACAACAACCGCAGCAAGGAATACAATGCGTTAGGCAGCACCTACGCCACCTTCCTGCTGGAAGAGATCATCCCCCAGGTGACCAAGGACTACCACCTCACTGACAACCCCGAAGGCTGGGCCATTGCCGGAGCCAGCAGCGGGGCCATCTGCGCCTTCACTGTCGCCTGGGAGCGGCCGGACAAGTTCCGCAAAGTCTTCTCCACCATTGGCAGTTATGTGGACCTGGCCGGCGGTCATGTTTACCCCTACCTCATCCGCATCACGGAGCGCAAACCCCTGCGCATCTACCTGCAGGACGGCGCCAATGACCTGGACAATCCCTTTGGCAACTGGCCGCTGGCCAACCAGCAAATGGACAGGTCCCTCACCTTCATGGGCTATGACCACCGCTTTGAATTCGGCGATGGCCAGCATAACAGCAAGCATGGCGCCGCCCTCTTTCCTGAGGCCATGAAGTGGCTCTGGCGCAAATAAGGCGGCTAGTCGTGCTGCGGATTTTCCGTGCTGGCACCTCCGCCGACGACCTCATTTTCATCGAGGTCGTAGCCCACCACCTCCACCTCTCCGCGCCGCACCTTCTTCTGGGACATCGCCACGGACACCCAGCGGAATTCTTCGCTGTTGTCCAGCAGCACCTTCATCACCATCGTCAGCGGCACGGCCAGGAACATGCCCATCGGCCCCCAGAGCCAGCCCCAGAAAATCACCGACAGCACCACCACCAGCGCGGAGATGCCAAAGCGGTTCCCGAGAAGCTGCGGCTGCACAAAATTATCCAGGGCGAAATTGATGCCGCCATAGCCCAGCGCAATGCCAATGGCCGCCCCGCCGCCATGCTGCACGAGGGCCTCCACAATGGCCGGGATGCTGGCGGCAGAGCTTCCCACCGCAGGGATGTAGTTAAAAATGAAAGCCAGGATGGCCCAGAGCAACGGATACTGGAGATCAAAAAACCAGCACCAGGCACCCGCCAGCAGCCCGGTCAGCGCACTGATCAGGGTCTTGATCCCGAGATACTTCTGGATGTCCGTCACACTGCGCATCAGGCCGCTGAAATCGGGCCCGCCGGCCATGTGCACCGCCACGATGCGCCGATGAGTCCCGGTGGCCTCCATCAGCACAAACATCATCAGGATGAGGATCATCACCAGCCCTGCAAAGACGGTGGCCAGGGTGCCAAACGTGCTCCCCAGCATCGCCCCGATGCGGGACATCACATCCTGCTGCGTGGCATAACCAATGATGGTATTCCAGTCAAACAGGCTGCCCATCATCTCCTTGGCCCCTTCGATGCCGTTGTCATCCAGCCACACGCCTAAATCCGTCAGGTTCCTCTGGATACCGCGCAGATAGCGTGGCAGGTCGGCATTGAAGCTGATCAGCAGCCGCACGGCCAGGGTGATCAAACCTGCGAGCACCCCCAGGTTCACCAGCAAGGTCATGACCAAGGCCACAGGCCCCGGGATGCGGTGCCGTGTCAGCCAGCGCAGCAGGGGAAAGCTCAGCACCGCCAGAAAGAAGGCATAGACCATGGGCACCAGCACACCTGCTGCCGCCTTCATCCCGGCGAGCACAATGACCAGACAGGCCAGGGTGAGAATCATCTGGGAACCTTTTCGGCCCCAGCTCACGGTCTTGTCTTGCTCAGGCAGGATCATCATCAGCAATCATCCAAGACGATAGGATTCTTCTCAAGGGAAAACGCGGAACGAGCGACAAAGCACCCACTTAAAATCAAAAAGAATCTCCGTTTTAAACAACATCTCAGTTGCAAACGCAAAAGGTAAACGCCAGTATCCCCGTCCCAGCCGGGCCGCAAAGCCCTGCCAAAAGGTCGGGCCGTAGTTCAGCCTGGTAGAACGCTTGCATGGGGTGCAAGAGGTCGTGAGTTCGAATCTCGCCGGCCCGACCAATTTCCAAGGCTCCAAGCCTTGAGACACCAGCTTCAGCGCTTGCCAAAAAGCTGCTTCTTCGTGCGGTTTAGCACAGCAAAATGAGCACAGAGCACGATGCGAATCAGCAACGTCATCTTCGCATCAATTGCACAACCTCCAGTGATTTGCTCTTCCCTACCCCAGCCTCTTATGGTTGCCTGAGGAATGCTTCGAATATTGATCCTGGCCCTGTGCCTTTTGGGCAGCACTCAAGCAGACGAGCTGCTGGGACAGAAGCCGTTTCAATATCGCCTGATCAAAGGCTGGGCCCAGGCTGCCCTCACCACTGCCCCGATCAAAAATGGTCATGCCCTGGCCTTTGACTCCCAGGGCCGCCTCTTCGTGCTCACCGATGAACCGAAGAACAACATTCTCATCCTCGATCCCCAGACGGGCCATCTTTTGGGCCAGTGGACCGCCCGCATGCCCGGTGCCCACGGCATGAGCCTCGTCCAAGAAGGTGCTGCTGAAGTACTTTACATCACCGATACCGTCCTTCATGAGGTGCGCAAACTTACCCTCGATGGCACCGAGCTGGCCCGCTATCCCTGGCCAGACAAAAGCGGCCTTTACAGCAAGGCCACCGAGTATCGTCCCTCCAAAACCCTGCATCACCCCCGAGGCGATTTTTGGGTGCTCGACGGCTACGGCAAAGACTACGTCCACCACTACGATGCCACGGGCCAGCTCCTCAAATCCTGGGGTGGCCATCTCGGCCAAGGTGAAAACCAGCTCCTCCACTGGGGGCCTCACGGCGGCCTGCTGGATCTCAGCGATGCCACCCAGCCACGAATCATCATCGCCATGAGCGACCGCCAGGAAATCAAGCGCTTCACCCTCGACGGCCAGTTTGTGGACAAGTTCCCCTTCCCCGGTGGCAATCCCCGCGACCTCGTCGCCTGGCAGGGCCACTACCTCATGCCGCATCTGGGCGACCAATGGCCGCAGAACCGTGACTCGCCCGGCTTCATCAGCATCCTCGATGCCCAGTTCCGCATCGTCTCGAATGTCGGAGCCCCCGCCCCAGTCATTGAAAAGGGCGTGCTGCAAACACTGAAAAGCGATGCCCGAACCTTTATCCATCCCCACGCCGTCGCAGCCGATGCTGAGGGCAACCTTTACGTGGCCCAATTTGCCTCTCCCGCCGCCCCTTTGCTGAAACTGCAACGCGTCCGCTGACGTGTTCGCAATCTTGGCCTCAGAATTGCTAATTTACCTCACCAGCCAACCAACAAGGCTACAACCACCATGCTTTTCGACAACTACCAGCCGGAAAACTTCTTCGATGAGATGTTCTCCGCCGACGGCGTCACCCGCCCCCACTACCGCAGCGTCGCTGCGGCGCTCAACGATGTGGAACCCAACGAATTCCGCAACAAGCAGGCAGCGGTCGAGGCCTCCTTCATGCGTGGCGGGGTCACCTTCACCGTGTACAGCGACTCCCAGGGTACGGAGCGCATCTTCCCCTTCGACTGCGTCCCGCGCGTCATCGCAGCGGAGGAGTGGGAGATCGTTGAAAAAGGCCTCATCCAGCGAATCACTGCCCTGAATCTTTTCCTTCATGACATCTATCATGAGCAAAAGATCATCAAGGACCGTGTCATCCCGCCCCAGTATGTGCTGAGCGCCAAACACTTCCGCCGGGAGTTCATGCACATCGAGGTGCCCAAGGACATCTACGTCCACATCTGCGGCACCGACCTCATTCGCGACAAGGATGGCCGTTACCTCGTCCTGGAGGACAATCTCCGCTGCCCTTCCGGGGCCAGTTACATGCTGGAAAACCGCGCGGCCCTGAAGCGCACTTTTCCTGAACTTTTCAAGGCCAGCGGCGTCCACTCCGTCAGCAATTACCCGGCCGAACTTCTGAAGGTGATGCAGTATTGTGCCCCGGCCAACTTCAAGGCCAATGACGCGCCCAACTGCGTGCTGCTGACCCCCGGCGTTTTCAACAGTGCCTACTTTGAGCACGCCTTCCTGGCCCGCCAGATGGGCATCCCGATTGTCGAAGGCCGCGACCTCGTCGTCCGTGATTTCAAAGTGTACATGCGCACCACCGCCGGCCTAGTGAAGGTGGATGTGATCTACCGCCGCATTGATGATGACTTCCTGGATCCCTCCGTCTTCCGTGCCGATTCGCTGCTCGGCGTCCCAGGTCTCGTCAATGCCTATCGCGCGGGCAATGTCAGCCTGGCCAACAGCATCGGCACCGGCGTCGCCGATGACAAAGTCGTCTATTACTTTGTGCCTCACATGATCAAGTACTACCTCGGTGAGGAGCCCATCCTCCCGAACGTGGACACCTACCTGGCCTCCGAGCCCAAAGACTGCGCCCACATCCTGGCCAATCTGGACAAGCTCGTCGTCAAGTCCGCCAATGAAGCCGGCGGTTACGGCATGCTCATGGGCCCCTGGGCCTCGAAAGCCGAGATCGAAGAGTTTCGCAAAATGATCGAGGAAAACCCGCGCAACTTCATCGCGCAGGACCCCATCTCCCTCAGCCGCCACCCAACCTGGACGGGGGATCAGTTTGAAGGCCGGCACATTGACCTGCGCCCTTACATTCTTTATGGGGAAAAGATCATCGTCACGCCCGGCGGACTCACTCGCGTGGCTTTGAAGAAGGGCTCTTTGGTCGTCAACAGCTCTCAGGGAGGGGGCTCAAAGGATACCTGGGTATTGAGAAACTCCATTCCACAATAAGGCAAATCTCCGGCTCCTCCTCACCCGCTGCCCACACCTGCCTTCCCTTCCTTTTTCCCCTTCCCGACCATGCCCAAGCCACCCCCAACCCAAGAAGAAGTCGCCCGCCACAAACAGGCCAATGTGATGCTGTCCCGCGTCGCAGGCAGCCTTTACTGGATGAGCCGATACCTCGAGCGAGCTGAAAACCTCGCCCGTCTTGTGGACGTCAATTTGCAGATCATTCTCGATTTCGGCCAGGTCTCTGACGAGACCATGAAAGAGCACTGGCTGCCCATCCTCCGTTCCACCGGGGATGAAGACCTGTTTTTCGAGCTCTACGAAGTCGCCGACAGCGAAAGCGTGATGGAGTTTGTCACCTTCCGCCAGGAGAACCCAAATTCCCTCCTCACCTGCATCGGTAACGCCCGTGAAAACGCCCGCCAGGTGCGGGACCAGATTTCCAGCGAGATGTGGGAGGTGCTCAATGATGCCTTCCACTTCATCAAAAACAGTGACCCGGAAAACATCTGGGACGGCGGAGCCAGCGCGTTCTACGACCAGATCAAATACTACTCCCATCTCTTCCAGGGCATCACCGTTTCCACCTTCTCCCGCAACGAAGGCTTCGAGTTCATCCAGTTTGGCAAATATCTGGAACGCGCGGACAAAACCACGCGCCTCATGGACATGAAGTATCACATCCTCCTGCCCAAGGTCACTGATGTGGGCGGTGCTGTGGATGCGGCGCAGTGGCAGGCCGTGCTCCGCTCCGCCAGCGCGGTCGAGCCGTACCGCCGCTTTTACGTGGCGGATATCCTTTTTGCCAAGGTAATCGAGTTCCTCATCTTTGAAGACACCTTCCCCCGCTCCCTCATGTTCTGCCTGCAGCAGATGGATGATTTTGCCCACCTTATCGCGGGCACCCCTGCTGGCGAGTACCGCAGCGAGGGCGAACACCGCTTTGGGAAATTCCTGAACAATCTGAACTTCACCACGGCCAAGGACATCATCGGCCGTGGTCTCCATGAATTCCTTGCGGAAGTGCAACGGGAAATCGGTGCCCTGGGTGAGCATCTTTACACCACCTTCATGTACCACCCTCCAGTGGATATGCAGGCAGAGATCCGCTTTCACCAGCAGCAGGAGCAACAGCAGCAGTGAGCCTCTTAGGCAGGTGACGACCTGTGCAGCACCGGCAGCAAATGTGATTTTCCCTTGCTGCCGGCGTTGCACTATTTACCCATTCTGTCCCCCCCTGCCCGAGAACATCCCCGCCCCTCCTGGATGCCAGATCCTTCACCCGCCATCACGCCATCACCTGGAATGCGCCTCCGCGTGCGCCACCTCACGCGCTTTCATTACGACGGCCCCGTGCTGGACAGCTACAACGACGCCCGCCTCTGTCCCGTTTCCGATCCCCTCCAGCGCTGCGCCAGCTTTGACCTGCGGCTGAATCCTGACGTGCCCATGCACACCCACCGGGATTTTTACCTGAACCGCGTGGATCATTTCGAACTCCACCAGCCGCATGAGACGCTGGAGGTAGAGGCCCGCTCCCTCATCGAAACACGGCAGGATGCACGCTCCGCCCCGCCCTCATCCCTCACCCTGGAGGCGCTGAATGATCCCAAAGTGAACGAGAACTACTTCGACTTCGTCGTCGAATCCAAGTTCGTCTCCCAAAACGTCGCCATCTGGCGGGAGGCCGTGGACATCATCGGTCACGCCGTCACAGACATCTGGACCGATTCGGTCAAGCTCGGCCAGCACGTCCACAGCATCTTTTCCTATGATCCGGACTGGACCCACGTGCACACCAATGCGGCCGAGGCTCTCAAAGATCGGCGCGGTGTCTGCCAGGACTACGCCCATGTCATGATCGCCCTGTGCCGCAGCCAGGGCATCCCGGCCCGCTACGTCAGCGGCTACTTTTACAACGGCAAAACGGGCGATGAAAACGAAGCCTCCCATGCCTGGATGGAGGTCTTTTTGCCTAACTATGGCTGGAAGGCCTGGGACCCCACGCACAACCGCGAGGCCGACTCCCGCTACATCAAGCTCGCCATCGGCCGCGACTACGACGATGCCAAACCTGTGAGCGGCCGCTTCCGGGGCAAGGGCAAGCAGCACATGGAGGTCATCGTCCAGATCCGCCTCGCTGAGTAGGCTCACCAGAGCCCCAGCTTGGTCAGGCAATCCAGCGCGATCGGGATCCGATGCTTCGCATCGTCCTGGACCTTGATCGTCGCATTGAGGGCAAAGGGATAGTTCTGCCCGCCCTTCTCCACCCAGCCCACCCACCAGCCGATCTGTGTGCCATTGGGCCCCAGCCAGCCCGTCTTGCCGTAGATCACCGCCTGCGGTTTCTTCTCATACACCAGCAGCGTCTTCACGGACTCCACCGTCTCCGGTTTCACCGGCACTTTGCCGGTCACCAGCCTGCGCAAAAAGTCCACCTGCTCCAGGGCTGAAATCTCCAGAGGCCCGTCTAACCAAAAGCGCGTTTCAATGTCCTTTCCAGCCTGTGCATTGCCATATTGGAAAGCCGTCAGCCCGGCCTGCATGCGCTCCAGCCCGATGCGTTTCGCCAGCTGATGAAACACGGCCACGTTGGACACCTTCATCGCATCCCGCAGGTTCATGTCCTGCTCCCAGGCCTTGATCCATTCCTTCGTTCCCCCATAGGGCAGCACTTCGTCCAAATCTCGCACCGCCCCCACATCCAGACCGATCAGGGAATTGGGAATCTTAAAGGTCGAAGCCGGACGAAACCTCTTCTTGGCCCGCTCCGGATTGCAGATGTGCAAAGTGTCCTGCACCGGATCCAAAACCACAAAGCATCCCTCAATGCCTCGCTGGGTAAAAAATACCTCCAGCCCCGGCTCTTCGGCCAACTTCTGGGCCTGCAAGGACGAGGTGATAGACAGGAGACAAAGACAGCCGAAAAAAGCACGCATGAGGAGTCAGGTTATCCGTCACCCGCCCTTTTCTTCAAGTGGGCATTCCTTTACGGCGATGGGTTTGCCTCCGATCGGCCGGGAACCGGATGCCTGCCCTGATGCGATTCCTTTGAAACATCCACGGCCATGAACTCCATCCAACAGCAGCAAACCGAAGACAATCACCAGGACCTCAGCGCCCACGACGCGGTCGAAAAGATCAAGGCTCTCGTCCAAAAGGCGCAGACATGCTTCTTCTGCACGCTCGTCTCCACAGGCGGCGCGCCTCACGCCCGGCCTATGAGCGTCCAGCAGGTGGATGATGCCGGCAACCTTTGGTTCCTCAGCGCCGACGACAGCCACAAAAACCAGGAACTGGATACCGACCACGCCGTCACCCTTTTCTTCCAGGGCTCCGCCCATTCCGGATTCCTGCAGCTCAATGGCACCGCTTCACTTTCCCGCGACAAGGCGAAGATCCAGGAACTGTGGAACCCCATCATCAAAACCTGGTTCACGGGCGGTGTGGATGATCCCCGCATCACCGTCATCAAGGTCACTCCAGCCGATGGCTACTACTGGGATACCAAACATGGAAACGCCATCGCCGGCCTCAAGATGATGGTCGGAGCCCTGCTTGGCAAAACCATGGACGATTCCATTGAGGGCAGCCTCAAGGTCTAACAGGCTATCTGACAAAACCCTCATAGTCCGGCGGCGAAAACTCCGCCTTCATCCGCGCCATGATTGCCGCCCCCGGTTATCGCCCCGTCTGGAGATACCTGGAAAGGGCTTTCATGACATCAGGTCCTGAATTGAATCAACTCGGCATCTGCTCCCCCTCAAAATCATCCCTCCTTCCCGCTCCAAATCCCCAGCGCCTTCAGGCAATCTAGCGCCGTTGGGATACGTTTTTTCGCATCCTCCAACGTCGGAATTTTCGCATTGAGAGCGAACGGATAGTTCAGCTCTTCCACCTCCACCCAGCCGACCCACCACCCCACCTGCTGGCCGGTGCTGCCTGACCATCCCGTCTTTGCATAAATTGCTGCCCCCAGGATGTTATCGTAGATCGTCAGCTCCCGCACCGCAGGCAGCGTCTCCTTCTTCAGCGGAATCTTGCCGTCTGACAACCGGCGCAAAAATTCCACCTGCTGCAGCGCCGAAATCTCCAGCGGCCCCTCCAGCCAAAACCGCCTCCCGATGTCATCACCCGTCTGCTGGTTGCCATAGTCAAAGGAGCTCAGATAGCTTTTGATCCGCACCATTCCCACCCGCTTCGCCACTTGATGGAAGATGGCCACGTTGGACAGCTTCATCGCTTCCTTCAGGTTCATGTCCCGCTCCCAATCCTTCAGCCACTCCTTCGTCCCGCCATAGGGGATCACCTCCTCCACATCCTTCACAGCTCCCGTGTCCAGGCCCATCAGAGCCATCGGAATCTTAAACGTCGAAGCCGGGAGAAACCCCTTCCTGGCCCGCTCCGGATTGTAAACATGCAGCGTGTCCGTGACCGGATTCAGCACCACAAAGCACCCCTCAAGGCCCCGCTTTTCAAAAAACACTTTCAGCCTTGGCTCCTCCACCACCTTCTGAGCCATCGCCGGATTGATCAGACAAATGGATCCAATAAATAGGAAAAGAAATAGGGTTCGCATGATCGCTCCCAAGATAATCAAGCCTCCGAAAAAAGAAAAGACCGAATCAATCTACCCTCTCCCCATCTCGGCGCCTTCAGTTTTCCACCGAAACATCACATAACATCACTCCCTCTTTTTAGTTGCCCATTGCTCCCCACCACCTCGCCCCGCCCCGCACCCAGCCCTCTTAATCCTGTAAAAAAATCCTCTCTTCCCCACCCCCGCCCCGCCTCCTTGCTCCTTGCCTCCCTCCCCCGCCCTTGCTACCAATGTGGCCGCATGACGCGTACTCGTTGGCTCATCGCCAGTCTCTGGCTCCTGCTGTTCTGGCTCATCGCCAGCACGGTCTGGATGCCTGCGCTGCAGCGGAAACTTGAAGTCGCCGCCACGGACTTGCTCAAGGATGTGCCCACAGGCTACCCGGCTGTTGCGGTCACCTTCAGCGGCCAGCAGGCCACGCTCACAGGTCAGGTGCGCCACGAAGCCGAAAAGGCCGAACTTGAAAAACGCATCGCCAGCCAGCTGCGGCTGTCTTCCTGGTTAGGCAGCGGGATGAATCCCGTCACCGCAGTCCACAGCGAGATAGAGATTTCACCCTACCCTTCCGGGTGGCTGTTGCTCGCCGCCCAGGGTTCCCGCGCCATCGTGTATGGCACCCTCGGCAGCGATTATGAAGCCCGCGATGTCGCCCGTCTCCTCGAAGATCGCTGGGCCAAAGAACGCGCACACCTCACCAGCCAGATCAAAAAGGATGTCACCCGCTTTGATGAAGCCGCCGCCATCCAGACCACGCTGGACCGGCTGCCCAAACCTCTTCGGGAGGGCGGCGATTCCGCCCAGATCCATCTCGCACGCCTGGGGGCTGGTTGGGAAAGGCTGACGCTGGATGCTCCAGATCAACTCCTGCGTGACCAGTTTTCCACCTATCCGCTCACCCCCGCCGAGTGGGAAACCATCGTCCAGCCCGCCCTCACACGCACCCGCAACTACCAGGCGACGGAGCGCGCCCGCATCGCAGAAGCGGAAAGGCAGAGCAAGCTTGCACCTCCCCATGTCTTTCTCGCGGCACGTGATCAGCGGCTGCTCCTGCGCGGCGAAATCGCCAGCCTGAAAATCAAGCGTGAGCTTCTCAATACCGTCATCACCACCTTCCCAGGCTGGCGTGTGCTGGATGATCTGCGCGTCAACGACCAGCGCCGCGCCGTGGCCGAGTTTGGCCCCATCACCACCGCCCTGCTCCCGCAGGCTGGGGAAGGCACCAGTGGCAAATCTTTGACCCTCGGCCTCTCCGGCAGCGCCTGGCAGTTTGTGGACTGGCAGGTTGGTGGTGAAGCCCAGCCCTGGCGCGATCTCCTGCCCACAGATCTCCCCCCCAGCCTCCTTCAGGAAGACAGTCGCATGGTCACCCAGTGGCTCCAGGGAAATGCCCAGGGCATCCCCACCCTGCCCATCCCGGCCCAGCCCAGTTTCCTCACGCTCACCCTCCTGCCAGGCAAAGTCATCCTCGCCGGCCAGCTCGCGGAAGAGGCCCTGCGCACACGCCTCATCGAGGCCGCACGCCAAGCCTACGGCAGCCAGGCCGTCATCTTCTCGGAAGCCCTCCTCGCCCGTGGCACTTGCGAGCCTACCGCCGACGTGGAGCAGACTGTCCGCAGCCTGCCGCCGCTGCCAGCAGCCGACGAATCCCCCACCGTCGCCTTTGCCCGCCCGGGTCAGGTCTGGAAGTCGCTGCCCGCCACCCAAGACCTCCTCACCCCAGGAGCCCTGGCCAAAAGCGGCCTCACCCCGCCCGGTTTCCCTGGGGCCATGGCTGAGGACACCTTCGCAGCCGAGGCCTACGACCACCTGCGCCATCACTGGCGGCAACCGCCCTCTCTCAGACCTCAAGAGAACCCCGCTCGCTGAATCCCCCACTGCTCATGGAAGGCTACCTCTGGCTCCTGCTCCAAACCCTGCCGCTGCTCGCTGCCGCTGCCGTCGTCTTTTTCATCCTCGGCTGGCGCTGGCGGGCCCAGGACAGCCGACGCGAAACGCAGGCCCAGTCCCAGCTTCTGGATGCCGAGAACATCGCCGCTGAAAGTGCCCGCAAAGAGCGTGACGAGACCAAAAACCTCGAAGAAAAATTGCGCCAGACCCTCGCCCAAAATCAGGCCGAGCTGAAGGAATCGCAGGACCAGCACAGCCTCCTCCAAAAGGAAGTCCTGCGGCTCTCCGATGAGCTGAAGCAAGCCCAGCAAGCGGTTACCACCCCGCCTTCGGCTGAATCCCCTGAGGCCTCCGCCAAGCTCCTGCAAGAACTGCAGCAGGCCCTCGCCCAAAGTCGCCAGGAACTCGAAACCGAAAGAGCCACCTTCGAAATCGCCCGGCAGCAATGGCAGGCTCAACAGGCACCCGTGCCGCCGAAAACCCGTCCCGCCAAAACATCTTCCGCAGACAAAGCCCCCACCAAGCCCAAAAAACCTCGCGGCAAAAAAACGGACCCGGCTCCCGGCCAGTAAGTCCCCGGCACTCGTTTAACCGACAGCCTCCCGCCTGCTTCGAAAACAAATCTCTCTGTCATGCCTGCCCATGCCGATTCCTTCCGCCTCAGCACCCGGGGCAAAGGCACCTATGAAATCACCGAAGCCTGCCAGCGCATCATCGCCGGCAGCGGCATCCGCACCGGCACCGCCACCATCTTTGTCCAGCACACCAGCTGCTCCCTGGTCATCTATGAAAATGCCGATCCCTCCGCCCGGACGGATTTGCACAGCTTTTTCGACCATCTCGTGCCCGAAGACACGCCCTACTTCGTCCACACCCACGAGGGCCCTGATGATATGCCCAGCCACCTGCGCATGGCCCTCACCCGCACCAGCGAGGTCATCCCCGTCATGAACGGCCGCCTCGCCCTCGGCACCTGGCAGGGCATCTTCCTCTTCGAGCATCGCCGCGCGCCCCACACCCGCAGCATCGTCATCAGCGTGGTCGGCGAGTAAGAACCAGTCCCCGGCAAACCGCAGCCAGTCAGACAATCCACAGTCCGATTCCCAAAAGGGCGCGCTTGATCCTATCTTTGGTTAGACCATCGCCACGTCAAAAACGGCGTATCCATGCAGGCCATCGGCCCGCGCTCCTCACCCGTGCTTGCGGTTAAAGCTGGATACCACCTTCTGTGTCTCACGCTTCACGGCCTTCTCCTTCAGGTCCTCACGCTGGTCGCCCTTGGTCTTGCCCTTGCCCACGCCGATCTCGATCTTCACGCGTGAATCCTTCCAGTAGGCACGCAGCACCGGCAGGGCCAGCCCCTTTTGCTGCGTATGGGCAAACAGCTTCAAAATCTCCCGTTTGTGCAGCAGCAGCCTGCGCGTGCGCCGGGGCTCATGCTGGCTAAAGCTGGCCTTTTCATAGATCTGCACATCCATGTTATACAGCCACACCTGTCCGCGCTCCACACGGGCAAAGGCATCGCTGATGTTCAGCTTGCCCAGACGGATGGATTTCACCTCCGTGCCACGCAGTTCCACACCCGCTTCGTATCTCTCCAGGATATGAAAATCCCGGAGGGCCTTGCGATTGGTGGCGATTTCGTCGGTCATGTGCCGTGACGGCCAGGGTCTCCCTGCCGACGGAAAAACGTTACACGTCCTTCACGTGATACTCAGCCTTGATCTTGCCCTGGATGATCTCCAGGAGCGCGACGTCGGCTTCCCGCATGCCCGGGCGGCGGTCCACCAGCGGCGCGCGGCCAGAGGTGAGCTGTT
The DNA here is from genome assembly GCA_040386955.1 of Verrucomicrobiota bacterium. Lineage (GTDB taxonomy): Bacteria > Verrucomicrobiota > Verrucomicrobiia > Verrucomicrobiales > Verrucomicrobiaceae > Prosthecobacter. Next base: position 3,843 of record JAZKER010000054.1, on the reverse strand, counting down.
TCACTCGCTTCGAGACCATGTTGATCAGGATCGGCGGATCTTTGACGATAAGGGCAGCTTGTTCGACGAGTTCGGCTTTCATCAGATGTGCAGGGCTTCCCCCTTTCCAAAGAACGGAGGAGGGGGAAGTTGACAGTAGGGGGTGTTTGCCATCTGGCAAGGGGGAATTTCACCCTCTTCCCACTCAGCCAAGCAGTGCACGCACCTCTTCCAGCGCCTGCTTCGTCCGCTTGATCCCCTCGATCTCCGTGTGCTTGCTGCCTTCGTACTCAATGCCGATGTACCCACGGTACCCAGCCTTCACCACGATCTCCACCAGCCGCTGGTAGTCCAGGCTCATCTCCCGCCCCTCGCGGCGGTCTTCCGTGTAAAACTTGCCCGCGCCCGTATCCCAGTCATAGGCCTTCGCGCTCATCGCCTGCTTCACCCATGGCATAAACTCGCGCAGGCCCTTGTAGGGGTTGTACAGCTCACCCTTGTTCCGGTCCGTGTAAAAATTGCCAAAGTCCGGCAGGATGCCCACCCGCTCGTGGTCCGCCATCTTCATCACCCCCGTCAGCCACAGCCCGTGGCTGGAAAGGCCGCCGTGATTTTCCACCACCACATACAGGCCCCGCTTGTCCGCCTCCACACACAGCGCATGCAGGCCCGCCGCCGCGTGCTTCATCTGCTCATCATAGGCCAGCTTCGGGTCGCTCGCCGCATTCACGCGGATGCTGTGGCAGCCCAGGTGCTTCGCCGCATCCAGCCATTTCAGGTGGTTTTCCACCGTCGTGGCCCGCTTCGCATCATCCGGATCTCCCAGGTTGCCCTCACGGTCCACCATGATCAGCAGCCCCTTCACCCCCTCGCCTTCCTGGCGCTTCTTCATCTCGTCCAGGTAGGCCTTGTCCAGCGCCTTGTCGGCAAACATCTGGTTCACATACTCCACGCCATCGATGCCCAGGCTCCGCGCGATTTTGCAGAAATCCAGGTGCTCCACCGGCTCCGCCCCCTCCTTCTTGAACATCCCCTTGTTCAGCGACCACTCCGCCAGCGATATCTTAAACAGCGGCTCCTTCTCCGCCGCCCGCAGCCCCGTCACGGAGGCAGCAAACGCAGCAGAAACAGTCTGGAGAAAATGGCGGCGGGAGGGATGGCTCAAAGTCATGATGTTAAAATAAGACCCCCAGTTCAGACCAAACCCGCCCTCCTGGCAATCTCTTTCCGCCCGCCCCCCTTCAGCCCCATCCGTCCTCATTCCACATTCCCCTGAAACCCCGCCCCCTCCACACACGTTCCTGTCAGCCCATGAAAGCACTCTCCACCCTCCTCGCCCTCGCGGCCCTCGCCACCACCGCCTCCGCCGGCACCCTCTACGAAGTCCCCCTCAAGGACATCGAAGGCAAAGAAACCACCCTCAAACCCTACGAGGGCAAAGTCATGCTCATCGTCAATGTCGCCTCCAAGTGCGGCAACACCAAGCAGTACACCGAGCTCCAGGCCCTCCACAAAGAATTCGAAAAAGACGGCCTCGCCATCCTCGCCTTCCCCTCCAACGACTTCGGCGGCCAGGAACCCGGCACCAACGATGAAATCAAAGAATTCTGCTCCACCAAATACAACGTCAGCTTTCCCCTCTTCGACAAAGTCGTCGTCAAAGGCCCTGAAAAGCACCCCCTCTACCAGCAGCTCAGCGGCCCCGAATCCCCCTTCCCCGGCGATGTGAAATGGAACTTCGGCAAATTCCTCGTCGGTCGCGACGGCAAAATCATCGCCCGCTTTGAGCCCAAGGTGAAGCCCGACGACATCACCGTCACCACCGCCATCAAAGAGGCCCTCGCCAAGAAGTAATCCTCCCAGTCAGAGCGGTTTCCAAAAAGATGGTTCGACTGAAAAGGCGGGCGCGGTGGGATGAGTGGCAAGGCAGGAGCGCAGGCTGCTATCTTCATGATAACAGCCAAGTGAAAAACGCCGCCAATCGTCCCACCCCGTCGCCGCTTTTCGGACAAGATTTTTGAAAGCCGGTCTAAAACAGCAAAAAGGGCGCGCGGCATCTCAGCCACGCGCCCTTTCCTTTTAAAACTTCAGTTCGTCACTCAATACGGCCGAGCCACCCCGACGTAGCCCGAGCCCGAAGCCCGGTACCAGGACGTCCCGCTCGTGTAATACGTGCTGCCACCATGCACCACCCGGCGCGCCCCGCGCGGCAGCACCACCACCGCACCCGGGCCGCCAGGGCCACGCGGATCCCGATACCCCGTCGTCGGCCGGCCCGTGCGCGGATCCCGGTCACGGTCATAGCGGCCCCGGTCGCCATCACGGTCATCATCCCGATCACCCCGTCCATCCCGGTCACCACGACCATCGCGGTCATGGTCGTGCCCACGGTGGTCATCCCGCCCATCACGGCCGCGGTCATAGCCAGGGCGGTAGTCCCCACCGTAGCCAGGGCCTGGACGCGGCCCCGGCGCACGATACGGACCACCCGCAGGCGTCACATAGCAGGAAGTCAAAAACAAGGCAGGCACCAGGGCCAGGAGGAGGGAGGACGTTTTCATGATAAAGGAAGACCAACAACTGCCACATCATCGTGCAGCAGGCCCACTTTGGACTCCTTTCCCCACCATGTATTCAAAAAGCCTCATCCTTTCCCCCCGCCGCCCAATGCTCACAGCCCCCATCCCACCCGAAAAACTTTTCCCGATTCACCCGAAGAACCACCCCACACGTAGAAAGGGAGTCTCCGCAGCTTTCGTTTGACTGCATCCCCTCCCGCCCTCTTTTCCTCCCATCCACATCATGACCCCCGAAGAAGCCCAAGCCCAACTCGACCAGCAAGTCCGCGACACCATCCAGTGGCATTTCAGCCCCGAAACCGGCTGCCCCTTCTGGCTCGACTTCGCCCAAAAGAACTTCGACCCCCGCGGCGTCGTCAACTCCTTTGCCGACCTCATCGCCAAGTTCGACCACTTCCAGGATGAATCCCTCCGCGACCTCCAGCCCGAAGTCTGGGTCCCCGCCGCCTTCAAGGGCAAGCCCTACAGCATCTTCGAAACTGGCGGCACCACCGGCATGCCCAAGCAGCGCATCGGCTGGAACGACTACAAGACCGACTACGAAGAATTCAGCGGCAAGATCAAAGACGAGCACTTCCCCCCAGGCGGCGCCTGGCTCATGGTCGGCCCCACCGGCCCCCGCCGCCTCCGCCTTGCCATCGAGCACCTCGCCAACTTCCGCGGCAGCTCCTGCTACTTCATTGATCTCGACCCCCGCTTCGTCAAAAAGCTCATTTCTAACAAGCAGTTCGACGTCGCCCGCCAGTACATGGACCACGTTGTGGACCAGGCCACCCTCATCCTCAAGAACCGCAAAGTCACCGGCCTCTTCACCACGCCCAAGCTCCTTGAGGCCCTCTCTGAAAAGATTGATCTCTACGATGCCGGCATCCGTGGCGCCTTCGTCGGCGGCACCACCATGACCCCGCAGTACGTCCGCTTCATGGTCGAAGAAGTGCTTGAGGGCCGCATCGGCTTCTACCCCACCTATGGCAACACCCTCATGGGCCTCGCCGCCAGCGTACCCATCACGCCGGAGGACCAGTTCTCCGTCACCTACTACGCCCCCCAGCCCCGCGCCGTCCTCCGCGTCGTGGACCCAAAAAACACCGCCCAAGTCGTCGATTACGACACCTGGGGCCGCGTCGAGCTCACCACCCTCACCCAGGAATTCTTCATGCCCCGTTTCCTCGAGCGTGACGAAGCCATGCGCCGCCGCCCCCGCAGCCCCTACGCCTGGGACGGCGTCGCCGACGTCCGCCCCTTCGGAGCCATGGAAAAAACCATCGTCGAAGGCGTGTATTAA
>JAZKER010000053.1:0-19763 GCA_040386955.1 Verrucomicrobiota bacterium | reverse complement strand
ATCAAACAAATAAAAGCAAACTCTTCTGAGCTCGCTCTTGCGGCCTAAGCACCGCAACATCTTCGAGGCAATGTCTGGTAGCCTCGACGATGACACTACCAGGCTGGCTGGCTGATCGGGCGACCGGGTCGAAAGCGAGATTCAACAGGACGCTGGGTGAAAGGTATTCTGCCAGTTGAAGACCTCTCACCGAGATCAAATAACCGGATAAACATGTAGAAGCTCCAACTTACGGTTATTCGGACAGGGGTTCGATTCCCCTCGCCTCCACCATTTTAAATAAGCGCCAATTCGCTGAAAGCAGCGGTTGGCGCTTTTTTAATCTTCGTTTTTTGAAGGCAATCGGGGGATCAGGTTCTCTGGCTGGGGTATCTCCATCCTTGGGGCTGTTCGACAGCCGTCTTTACCAAACATCGGGCCCAAGAACTCTGGATCCATCTATCTCACTTGCCGGGTAGTGCCCAGGACGGCGTACCGAACCATTGATGCATCTCCTGCGCAAAAGGTGCGGTGATCTCGACCGGTTCTGGAATGGCTCCTCGATCTCCGGTTTCTACGATCCATGTGTCGAGTGCAGCACGAAGACGGGCAAGCGCTTCGCGATCGGCGGGTTCTTGAGAGGTCAAAAGGTTCTTCACCTCATGCGGGTCGGTCTGGGTGTTGTAGAGCTCTTCACAGGGGCCGATGCGTTGCATGAGTTCCAGTGACGGTCCGGCGAGTTTCCCCTGCGCATGGAGGTCACGCATGACGGGCATGATGGCGAAGCATTTTTCTTTGTAGCGGTTCAAGGATGCAAAGGTGGGGCCAGTCGAAAGGGTGCGGATGTAGTGGTAGCGTTCGTCATGCACAGAGCGGATGCGTTGTGGGGTCTCGTCAATCCGGTCGCGGGCGGCAAAGGCGAATGTGCGTGGAGCTTCAGTTTGCTCTCCCAGGAAAACACGCCCCTGCATCAGAAGCGGTTTCGGCTGTCCTGCTAATGCAAGGGTGGTGGCCGTCACATCAATCAAACTGAGAATACGGTCATCCACGGTTCCTGGTTTGATCTGAGCCGGAGCAGGGAAGTTCTTCGGCCATTTGATGATCATGGGCACACGCAAACCATTGTCATAACACCAATGGATGCCGCGCGGTTCCAGGCGGCCATTGTCGCCAAAGAAGATGATGATCGTGTCGTCTTCGAGGCCATCGGCACGCAACTGGGCCAGCGCTTTGCCGAAGCGAAGATCCATGCCGGAGACGGAGTTTAGATAACGCGCCCACTCTTGCCGCACCACCGGGTGCTCCGGGTAGTAAGGCGGCGGTGTGACGTTCTCTGGCTTGGCATGCTGGACATGGATGCGCTCTCCCACCCACTCGACCCTGTCTTTTTCGGCGCTCTTGCGGTCATAGATGTCATACTCACTTTCTTCGGCATTCACGACGGCAAAAAAAGGCTGACGGGTTTTCAGCGTTTCCCATTCGCTGGAATTTTCATGGTAGATGGAGCCCTCGTTGACATAATTGAGGTCCAGTTTGCCAGTGCCCACACTCTCGTTACCCACGGTCTTGATGTTGGCCGTGAAATAGCCTCCATCCCGCAGACGATGCGTCACTGGGCGCACACCTTCTGGCAGCTTAAAACCATCCGTGCGGTGCGAGCGCATGGGGTGGGTGTCTGTCGTGGTCTGATACATGCCCACAAAGAAGGCGGAACGGCTGGGGGCACACGCAGGATTGGTAGAAAAGACACGTGTATAACGAACTCCCTCAGCCGCTAGACGGTCGAGGTTGGGCGTATGAACATCCTTCGCGCCGTAGCAGCCAAGATCATGAGACAGGTTTTCGCCGATGAGCCAAAGGATGTTAGGCTTACGCGTGGTGTCTGCTGCTTGAGAGACCAGAGGCAATACGCCCAGCAAAAACAAAACAAAGGGAAGTAACAACTTCATAAACGAATGAAAATTTTGCGGTGATACAAGAAGCGGACAAAGAGAATAGGCAGCACTAGGCCGACGATGGCGATGACCAATCCCCCAACGCCATGGGCTATATGGGAATCGATAAACTGTTTCACATCGCCCCCGACAAAACGTTCTGCGATAGCCTCGAAGTCAACAACGTTCACGGCGAGATAAACGGCAAGTGCATTGGCGCCGATCCACAAGAATGGCTTGCATCCCTTTTGCCAGGCCCACACATCCACAATGAGATAGAAAGCAGCCAGCATCATGGCTGAAAAACCACTCGCCAGCAGACAGAAGGACGAGGTCCAGAGACGCTTGATGACAGGAAACTCAAGCCCCCACAGAAGGCCGAGAGCGATGCCTGCCGCACCTGCGCCCAGCAGCCAGGCTGACTTCCTTTGTCCGCTCCAGCCAGCGTGAGTAAGCACCCAGCCGGCCATGATGCCGAACAGCGTGGTGGCCACGGCAGGAATCGTGCTCAGCAGACCTTCGTTCGTGTAGTAGAGATTACGTTTCTTCCCGGGCAGCCAGCGGGAGTCCACAGAATGGGTGAGATTGCGCCCTTCCTCGAAAGTACCGCTGATGAATCTGGGTGTTCCCGCGATGAGTTCGGCGGATGGTTTTGCAGATGCCTGGGTTTCTTTTTTACCGACGGGTGGGTGTTTCAACTGGAGATCTGGAAACGGCACAAATGTCAGCAGCGCCCAGTATCCGGTGAGGCAGATGAAAGCTGCCACAACGATGCCTTTGCGCGGCAGCAGCACATACAGCGTCGCCGCGATGAGGTAGCACAGCGCGATGCGCGGCAGCACTCCTGAAAGTGTGACATCCGGCCATGGCCGGGAAAAGCCGCCGTAGTAGAAGATGCCGATGACAAACAGAAGAGTGCTGCGACGCACGATGCGGTTCAGCGCGCCGGTACGCCCGACTTTGGCCACCGTGCGGTCGAGTGACAGCACAATGGAAACGCCGACGAGGAAAAGAAACAGAGGGAAAATGCCATCGAAGAAATGGAATCCGGCCCACTCCACATGCTTGAGCTGTGTGGCGATGGTGGAAATAACCACGCCACCGCCAAGAGGTTCCAAAGCCTTCGCCACCGCCTCGCCCCCGATGATCCAAAACATGTCGAAACCACGCAGTACGTCCACGGACACCAGCCGCTCTGGACGTGGGTCTGGACGTGCAACAACCATGGATTGATGAACGTCGTTGGATGGAGGGAGCATGACTTCGTTGACAATGGAGGTTTATCCGAGCAGGACCGTAATCCGCCAGCGCCTCTGTCTGGCAGTGGGCGGAGAGTCCTGCGTCTTATTTTGCGAGATCCTTGAGCAAGGGGAAAAAGTCCAGATAGTGCCCCGTGCTGAACCCCGACTGTGTGGCCCGCAACTCACGTGCGCAGGCGAGACGCATCTCCTCAAGCTTATCGCGATGTCGTGGTTGGGCGGCGAGGTTCGTGAGTTCCTCCTTGTCCGTTTCAAGGTTGTAGAGTTCTTCCTCTTTGTCTCCGCCGCAGTAGGCGACGTACTTCCAATGGCCGCTACGGATCATCGCCCAGTTCTGCATGGCGCCTTCTCCCTTGCCGCCGCTGGCGATATACCTTTCGGTCTTCTTCACTCCCTGCGGGATGCTTTCTCCCATGTGGTTCTGCACGTTGGTCATGAGCATCGCCTTACGGGAAAGCTTGCTTGCAGGGTCTTTGATGACTGGCAGCAAACTGGTGCCATCCATGGAGGGAAGCGGAGCGATGCCCATAATCTCATGCAGCGTTTTCACCATGTCCGGCCCGGCCACAGGCTCCTGACTGGACTGGTTTTGCGGAAAGTGACCGGGCCAGGAGAAGATGAGCGGAGAACACAGTGCCGCATCATAAGGAGCGTCCTTCTTGTTCACCAAACCATGCTGTCCGTGAGCGAGCCCCTGGTCTCCGGTGAAAATGATCACGGTATTGTCGAGCTGGCCGATTTCCTCCAACGTCTTGGTGAGGCGGCCGACGTTCTCATCAATCGCCATGACGCATTCATGATATTTGCGGATGGCCTCCTTGACTCCCTTCCACCGTGGCATGCCAAAGTCCCGGATGTAGGCAGGCTTGCCATCGCGCATTCTCATACTCACAGGTTCAGGAATGTCGTCCACCGAGGCAAGGGCTCCTTTGTAACGCTTGGCGGGGGTGGCAGGCATGTGGGGGGATGAGTAGCAAAGCCAAAGGAACCATGGCTTATCTTTGCTGCCAGGGTCTTTGATGTACTTGATTGCCAAGTCCGTGTGCCGGTCCACGCTGTACCCGCCCAGATCGGTCGGAGGGGCTCCGTTAAAGCTCATCTTCTGCCCGTCGTAATAGGCGTCAGCCATGCTCTTGCTCCAATGGATGGCCGTATCCCAATCAATGCCCACTGCAGGCGGTCGTGAGGAAATGTGCCACTTGCCAATCAGTCCGGTGCGATAGCCGCTCTCGCGCAACCGCTGGGGCCAGAAGGGATGCTGCGCGATTTCGCGTTTCAGATTTTCGCCTGTCAATTCTGCGCCAGTAAAGGTCCCTTGAGCGGCATGGGGCAAGTTGCCTGTCATCATGCTGACCCGCGCCGGAACGCAATAGGCCGCCATGTAAACGCTGTGGAAGCGGACACCTTTGGCTGCCAACGAATCAATATTGGGCGTTTTCACCCAGGGATAAGCCTGCGGATAGGAACTGACTGCACGCACCGTCAGATCATCGGCGAAGATGTAAAGTACGTTAGGTCGGGGCCTCGTTTCGGCGATGACGGCATGCGTCAGAAAAAGAGAAATGAGGAGGATGAGACGGTTCATGATATCCAGGTCGGCGTTACGGATGAGACGAGCAAGAATGCGAGGAGTTACGGCTTGGCTGGCGCGATGGCCCGTAGTTCCTGCGCGAGTTGGTTGCGCATCTCCGTCAGTTTTGACTCATGCTCAGAGGCCTTGGCCAAGTTGTGCCATTCATGCGGATCGGTCATGATGTCGTAAAGCTCTTCTTCTCCGGTGTCGTAGCGCAGATAGCGCCAATCCCGGGTGGAGAGTGAATGATTGCCTGGATCAAAGGCGGTGACGACAGCCCGGCCCGTCACTTGGTCTGGATTCATCAACAACGGGGCCAATGACTGACCAGCGACGCCTTCCTTTTTGGCCAGATGACAAACTTCGATCAAGGTGGGATACAGATCCATCAGGCTGACGGGTTCGGCGCAAATCTTTCCGCGTGCTGCTTGGAAGTTGGCAGGGGGTACGATAATGAGGGGCATGCGTGTGGATGCCCGCCAGCCTGTCCATTTGCCCCAGTGCTGCTTTTCTCCCAACTGCCAGCCATGGTCGCTGAACAGAATGATCCAGGTATTGTTAGCTTGAGGGCTGGCTTCCAGTGTGGAGAGCAGTCGTCCGATCTGCCGGTCCACATAGGTGGTGCAGGCTAGATAGGCGCGGACCGCCTGCTTCCATTGATCATGATCCGCCACCAATTTGTGGGTGCCTGCGGTGATGGGATCCAGGGCAAACTTCGTTCCTGCTGCTCCGAGGTCGTCTAAGTCGTCAGGGATGCAGGCTGGCAGTTCAATGGCTTCAACAGGTGGCAGCGCATCGAAGTCCTGCTGAGGCGCAAAGAGAGGAATGTGGGGCCGGTAGTAGCCTATCCCGAGGAAGAAGGATTTAGCGCGGGGTTCTCCGAGCTTCTTCATGGCCCAGTTTGTCACTTGCGTGTCTCCCATCTCTTCGTCAGCCACATTGACCGGTCCCCAGTCAAAGGATTCGCCTTCCTTACCATCGGCATTGCGTTCGCTGGGCAGACCGTTGAGTGGCAGAACCCAGTCGCGTCCGCCGGGACCGCCCTTGATCACGTGCCTCGGTTTGGCGCTGCCTTTGCTGGGAAGTTCTTCGTCCGTGTACCGGGCCTGCTCCTGGGTGAAGGGGCTCCAGCGGTTTTCCGTATCGTAGTAGTCATCGAAGAATTCTGGAGAGGCTGAGTGGTAGAGCTTGCCCGCACCGAGGGTTTCGTAACCCGACGCAGCAAAGTGCAGCGGCATTTGCAACGACTTGGCAGGGGCCTTTCCCTTGGTCTTGCCCCAGTTGCTGAAAACACCGGTCTGATCCGGATAGCGGCCGCTGAACAAAGCGGTGCGGGATGCCAGACAAACCGGCGCCGCGCAGTGAGCATTGGTAAAGAGTATGCCACGTTCCGCCAGCCGATCCATGTTCGGCGTCCTGGCCTGGGGATGTCCTTTCATGCAGCCGATCCAGTCATTGAGATCGTCCACAGCGATAAACAGGACGTTCGGCTGAGAACGGGTTTCTTCAGCAAGAACCACTGAACTGAGCGCAAAGACCCAGCCGATGGAGGTCATGATCATGGACTGGCTGAAAGCCTTGGTCGGTTTCATAAGATGAACACAAAGGAATAACCAACGTTGTAAACGACTTACATTTCCCAGCCTGGGCGATATTGGCGTGTGACGAGTTCGTTTGCCGCATCGTGATTGATCTTCAGCGCGGGCGCATCCCAGACCAGGTTCTCTTGAGGAAAGACCGTGGCGATGCAGCCCAAAAGGACGGCCTCTGTCAGCGGCGCAGCATAGTCGAAATTGGCGGTCGGTCGTGTGCTGCCACCTTTCAAACAGCAGTCCACGTAGTCGAACCAATGGTTGCGCGGTTCCAGTTTCGGATAACGGAAGCCGGTGAATTTTTCCCGGGGATAAAGCATCGGCGTGCTGGTATGCTGATGCAGCAGCACACCCTCGGTGCCGATGTAGATGCTGCCTTGTTCAGGAAATTTGCCAGCTGGCACCAGAGCCATGATCTCGGCAGGCGGACGTGCATCGCCATCGTACCAGGTGACTTTGACAGTGTCGCCTTCTGTGCGGGCGGTTCCTTTGAAAGTGTACTCCACGATGCAGTCCGTGGCCCAGTTCACCACGTTGGCGGGGGCTGCTCCGATGGATTTGACAGCGATAGGCGCAGCCAGTTCCAGGGCACGAAACCAGCCGCTGAACATATGGCAGCCCATGTCACCGAGAGTGCCGGTGCCAAAATCACGACGCTTCCGCCACGCTTTGGGGTGGTAATAACCGTCCATGTAAGGACGATCCGTTACGGGGCCTAACCACATGTTCCAATCCAGTTCTGCAGGCACCGGACTGGTGACGGTTGGAACAGGCTGCATATCGCCCCATTTCTTGTGGGAAAAAGTATGCACCTCTTTCACTTTGCCAATGCTGCCCTGATGGACGAGCTCCACCGCAAACCGTTCTGAGAAATCGGATGAAGCCTGGATGCCCATTTGCGTCATCACCCCTTTTTCGCGGGCTTTGAGCATCAGCTGCCGGCATTCGTGCAGGGTCTGGCCCAATGGCTTCTGGCCATACACGTGTTTGCCCAGTTCCATGGATTTCAGGCCCATGGGAGCATGCATGTGATCGGGGGTGGAGACATTGACGGAATCAATGCCATCTCCCTCCTTCTCCAGCATTTCGCGCCAGTCCTGATAGAGCCTGGCTTTGGGGAACTGCTTCTTCACCTTGTCAAACCGGCGGGTGTCCACATCACAAATGGCCACCAGTTCCAGCATCGGATGATTCGACAGGGCGGTCATGTCTGCTGAGGACATGCCAGCAGCCCCAAAGGCTGCGTGACGAAGCTTTCCGTTAGGGGAGGCGGCACGTAGACCGCTGGTGATGAACGGTGCGGCAAAGAGGCCGGCACCAGCGGTTCTGAGAAAATGGCGGCGGGACAAGGATGTGGATGTGTTCATGAGTCTGGTATTGAAAGCCTGGGTTAAGGATGCCCGGCACGCTGGCGGGCTGCTTTGAGTTTGATGCGCAACGTCGTGAGAACCGGGGCATGCTCGGAATTGTTGGCGAGGTTGGTGAACTCCTCAGGATCGTTGCCGTGGTCGTAAAGCTCCTCGCCCGCATCACCCCACGTGTTGTAGCGCCAGCGTGTTGTTCGGATCGACTCTCCACCGTCATGGGTCACAGTGTAGGCAACGTCTTTCGCCCAGTCTTTGAGATCGGGAGTTTCCAGCAGCGGACGGAGACTGATGCCCTGCACTCGGGCAGGTATTTGATCTTTCAGGCCCCCCAGATCCACGAGGGTGGGATACAGATCCACCAGCTCGACGATGCTGTGGGCCTTCTTTCCTGCGCTGGCCGCAAAACCTGGCGCTGAGATGATCATGGGCACCCTCGTGCTTTCCTCAAAAAGACTCAGCTTCTGCCAGCAACCGTGCTCTCCGAGGTTGTAACCATGATCGGAGATGAACGCGACGACGGTGCTGCGCCGGAGGTCCAGCCGGTCGAGTTCGTCCAGAATACGTCCAACCTGTTCGTCCATAAAGGTGACGCTGGCGTAATAGCCGGCAATGGCCTTGCGCTGACCTTCCTCGGTCATTTGGTAGCGTGTGGCGTTGTTCATCGCAGCGGCAGGCAGAGGCACATCTCCCAGGTCATTTTCTGGCACGGTAGGGAGTTTGATGGAATCCGCCGGATACTGGCGGTAGAGCCTTTCAGGAGCCACCAGTGGCACATGCGGCCGCACGAAACCCACGGCCAGGAAGAACGGAGCACCCGACTTTGGCCGCATGTATTTCGGATCTTCGTGATGTGGACCGACCCGATTTTGCAGAAAGGCGACGGCCTGCTGCGAGGACAACACATCAGCCTGGGTGGCCGCTTGTTGATCCGGGACTTCCAGCGTGGCGAAGTTCGATCCCCAAGACGTACGTCCAGGAGTGAGCAATGTCAGCTTGCCTGGGCTGAAGGTTTCTGGCGCGAGGACATTGTAAGTCCAGTCCCATGAATCAGGATCATCTGCACCTGCTCTGCCAGCTTCAATGTCACCAGGAATGCCCATGTGAAAAATCTTGGAAATGCGCGCCGAAAAATAACCCTGCTGGCGGAGCAGACCGCCAATGCTGGGATGATCGGCCAGAGCAGGATTGGAGACCCTGTATGAACCTTCTTGCTTGAGGTTGCCCAGCATCTTCGTGGTGCCAGGATAAAGCCCGCTCATGAGCGAGGCACGCGAAGGACCGCAGACGGGATACTGGCAGTAAGCTTTGTCGAATACCACACCCTCACGCGCTAGCCTGTCCAAGTTCGGTGTCTTGCAGACTTGATTCCCATAGCAGCCCAGGCACGTCGTGAGATCATCAGACACGATGAGCAGGACATTCAAACGAGGCTCCGCCGTAGGCAGGACGCCTGTTGCGTGGATGGCAAGGATGGCCAGAAGGGCACGGACGATTTTTGTGATCATAGGCTGAAGCAGCATGATGAATCGAAGTTTTTCAGGGCCGGGTAGGGGAGATGAAGTCTTGCAGGCTCGCTTGTTCACTGCCGATTTTGATGTCGGTCACATAGACGGTTTTGCTGGTGATGTCGGTCTTTTCAGACTCGAAGGCCTGCCGCTTTCTATCGGTGTCTGTATGCCACTCGGGACGATAGATGCCCGTCTTCATGTAGGGCGTGTATTCCACACCGATGCTGCCATAGACATTTGGGCCTTGGCTATCCATCACTTGCTTTCCATCCCGCCAGACCTGCAAAATACCGTCTTCACCTGGAGACCACTTGGCGTGGATGATCCATGACACCCAGACACCACGCTGCACAGGCTCGTCAAGCCGCACCGAATTCCGTGTCGGGCCAGTCTGAGGAGAGCCGTAGCTCTGCTTGATGAACCATTGATTATTGCTAACCGAAATGGCCAGGTTGGGATGTGTGGGCTTCCAGTTTCCAGGAATGCCGTGCCACTGAATGACGATGTCGCTCGCCTTCAGCGGATCAAAAGTCCACCCTTCAGGAATCAGGATGCGTGCGGCATACCAGCGTTCTTGAAAGCCCTCCTCGTGAGGCAATGAGATCTCCGAGCGAAAGGAATTGGGCGCACGTTTCACGGTGAAGCGTACGGCTTTGGATCCGTCCGCCAGGCCTGGGGCATCCACCACCTGGAGGCGTTCCGGCATCGGGGCAGGGAGGGCGTAGCGGTCATCTTCCGAGATGTTCCAGCGGTCAACGGAGCCGCTGTGAAAATCATCCTCAAAGATCATCTTCTGGTTAGGCTCGAACACATGATGGGCGCGGATTTTCTTCGGCGCTGGCGTGGCGTTCGAATGATCGAAAAGCGTCGTCCACAGCAGAGGTTGTGTGATCGCGTTGTTACGTCGGATTTCGAAGGCTGTGGGGTCAGGTTTCAGATCCCTCCACAGTTTCAAATAGTTGTCTTCATGAAAGGTGATGCCTCCGAAAAGTAAGGAGGGCTGTCTTACCGGCCAGCCATCCCAGGCATTGATATCCGGCTTCAGTGGCCAGGAAGATTTGTCCGCCAGGTAGGGATAGAGATAAGCGACCGCTTTGGCCATGCACTTGCCATCCGGAGTGGTGAAGCTCCAGAGGTTGTCAGACTCCGTGGACAGCAGTTGGCAAAGGGCCGTCATGTTATCGAGTTGGAAGATCGAATAGGCATAGGGTTTGGTACGGCCCAGTTCCAAAGGGAAGCCGCCATCGGTAGCCATCTGCACCGTTACAAAGATCTCCTTGAACTGGCGGCGGCACTCCTCCAGCAGGTTCTTGTCCTCGGTGAGCGTGGCAAAGGCGGCGACCTGAAACCAATAGGCCACCGCGTGGTTGTTCTTGGCCTTCGCTTCATTTTTACCCTTGCCACTGGTGACGAACCAGGATGTGTAATCTGCGAACCATTGCCGCAAACCATTGAAAATTGCGGGTTCCATCGCCTTTGAATTTCGCAGGGTCAGGATGGACAGCGGTACCTCCACCAGATGCAGGGTGTCAATCAGCCCCGTGCCACGATCCGGAGTTGGCTTGCCCACAATGGCCTGCGCATGGTCCAGGCTGGGGTGCATCCGTGTTTCTTCATCAAGGAAAAAGACCTTCAGCATCTCCACCGCCTTCTTTGCATAGCGTTCATCTCGGGTCAGTGCATAGGCTGCTGCCAGGGCCGAGGTGGCATCCCGCATCGCCATCAGGGTTTCACGGTGTTTGTTGAAATTCCCTGGGTTCGACTGGCCATCCCTCATGATGTAAGGCTTGCCGTCCGGTTTCTCAGGATCCGGCCAGTAGTAGTCGCTCATGGAGAAGAACTCGTTAGGCTGCCCTTCGCTGAGAGGCGAGCGGTGCTGAGTGATGCTCATGGGGGCGATCTTCAGCGCCTCCTTTGCGGCCGTGAGGATCCGGGATCGGTCCTGGCGGGCGGTGATTTTCTGTCCCGAGGGCTCAGCCATGGCAGGCAGGACAAGAAAGAGACCAAGGATGACGGCACAAAGAGTTCTCATAGCGGTTGGGTTGACCGCAAATGTCCTCAACCGTCATTCGGTTGCACAGCTTCTCCAAAAAAGCTTTGTGTCGCTGCGGAATATCCGGCGCTGACCTCAGGATCACTCAGCGAAATCCTTCACCACCGAGACTTGTAGGTCCTCAAAAGAGAAATCTCCGCCCATGCCATTGGCCACCCGCACGCCATCAAAACGCAGGCCCGGATCCGTCACTCCCCGCAGGAGCGGAAGTCCCTGCACCCCCCAGCCACGGTAGATTTCGAAGGCTCCGTTACGTTGTCTGTAACGTATCGTAAAAGTCTCTTCGCTACCCTGGATGGCCAGGTCATACGCCCGTCTGGGACTGCCGGGCCGCCAGTAGTTTTTTCCATAGACCAGGAACTCCCACGAGTAGGAGTTCCGTGACTTGTCTCCAAAGAAGAACATTTCGCCGTCACCATTGAAAAGGCTGATGCCGGCGAATCCTTTGGAATGGAAAAGGGACATCGGAGAGACGGACCTAAAGCTCACCATGATCACCGCGTTTTCCGAAGGCTCGATGGCGCGTGTAAAACGGCCCATGAGGTGAGTGAAGCTCGACTTCGCCGCAAAGCGTCCTTTGCTGACTTGCGGATCTCCCTCCAGCACTGTCCACGTGCCTTTCAGGGGTTGCCGGTCCGCGAAGGGCTGATCAGGCACGGAGGTCAGCGATTCCTGGAAAACGACCTCCGGCTTTTCCGTCATGGCTTCGGGGTTGAGCAGAGAGGCTCCGCTTATCACCTGGACGGTCTGCTGGTTCGCCTGCCGAACGAGTTTTTCGCCGACTTTCAGACGCTGGGCGGGGATGC
Source organism: Verrucomicrobiota bacterium (assembly GCA_040386955.1). Classification (GTDB taxonomy): domain Bacteria; phylum Verrucomicrobiota; class Verrucomicrobiia; order Verrucomicrobiales; family Verrucomicrobiaceae; genus Prosthecobacter. Next base: position 7,692 of record JAZKER010000053.1, on the reverse strand, counting down.
CAGCCAGACGTTGCCGGACCTCGACCAAACCTTGCTCCACCTGCACCTGATGCTCCCGCTCATCCACGCTCACCGTGAATATCGTGCCCAGATCCACGACTTCCATTTCAGGCAGATCCACCGTGAAGCCCTTCGCCGCTGGCGGCACGCGAAACCAGCCCGCCCCCTGGTCCAGTTTCAGCCGATTAGGACCCGTGATGGCAAAGCGGGACGGGCTTTTCAGTACTGCTTCTACGCCACTCGGCAGGCGGATGGAGACCGAGCCGTCATTCATGATGACGCCGTCTCCAAACTGAAGCCTGCCATCATCCGGGAGCCGGGCCAGGGTGGTATCAAAAACGGAGGCTGCTGAAAACTGAATGCTCGGCAGCGCCGTCCCTTCGGCAAGAACTGGTCCGCTGCTCTTGTCGTAACGCAGCAGCAGGCTGATCGCAGAAATCAGGACCGCCGCCACCGCTGCCCAGGCCAGACTCTGACGGGCGGATGGACGCCATTTCGTCATCTTCGGTTTTGCCGGCCAGGCATGATCTTTCAGCAGTGACTCCATGCGCATCTTGTCCAGATACAGGGACAGGACCTGTGGATCTGATTTCATCCAGGCCTGCACTTCCTGCGCCTCCTCGGCCGTCAGGCTGCCTTCGATCAGCTGATCAAGCGCACGGTTCAGTCTGAAGGGATCTTCTGGAGGGGTGGGAGTCATGAATTTCCAAGGCGGCTGTCAATACAATCACGGAGGGCGTCCCTGAGGCGGAACAAACGAGCTTTGAGAGTGCCTGGCCGGGTGCCTTCCTGCTCAGCATATGTCTCCAGGGATATCTCGGTTGCATAACGGGTGTGCAAAAGATTCCGGTCCTCCGGTTTCAGCAGTTCCAGACACTGGCTCAGTGCTGCATGGTGGTCGTCCATCGGCACGGTCTCGGTCTCCATCCATCGCCGGTCAATCAGCTCCACCATTTCGTCATCCAGCAGCACGACGGGCGATCTGGCCAGCTTGCGACGCTGATTCATGACCAGGAATTTGGCGATCTGAAAGGCCCAAGCCTTGAAATACGTGCCCTCCACAAACTGGTCGCGTTTTTCCCAAAGCTTGAGCAGAGTTTCCTGGACCAGATCATCCGCCCCTTCATAACCTGGCATCAAGGACCTCACATAAAGCCGGACGGAAGTGGCGTGGTCGGCCAGCAGTCGCTCAAAGCCTCCAGACGACATCAAAGTCGTACCTGGTTCAGATGGCGGAATGGAGGACTCATTGCCCATGCAGGTAGGGTTCAACTGGCTATGAAGAAACGTGAAAGACGCCCAGGCCTTTCGGTCGCCTGTTATCAAAATCGGTGACTTCGAAACGGCAAATCAGTCCCGTAAAAATAAACGCCAAGCACTGTTACCCAGCGTTTGGCGTTTTTGACAGGTGAAAATGGGTTCGGTTGCCGGAGTTACCAGCGGATTACAGAACTGGCCCAGGTGAAACCACCGCCAAAAGCGACGAGGAGGATGATGTCTCCTCGTTTGATCTTGCCCTGACGATGAGCTTCATCGAGCGCCACGGGAATGGTGGCGGCGCTGGTGTTGCCGTACTGGTCCAGATTGATAAAGGTCTTTTCAGGCGGCACGCCAAGGCGGTCGGCGATGGCAGTGATGATGCGGGCATTCGCCTGATGGGGGATCACCATGGCGATGTCTTCCTTTTTCAAACCGGCGATTTCCAGGGCCTGCTCGCTGGCTTGGCACATGCGGGTGACGGCGTGCTTGAAGGTTTCCCGGCCTTCCATGTGGATGGTGTTTGGGCGGCTGGCCACGTTTTCAGGCGTGATGGGGCAGGCGCTGGCACCTCCTGGGACTTTGAGAAGATCCGTCAGGTTGCCATCACTGCCCATGACGGTGGAAAGCACGCGCCCTGGGGCGTCTTCGCCTTCCTCGGCCCGGCGGATGACCACGGCCCCGGCACCATCGCCAAAGAGCACGCAGGTATTGCGGTCCTGCCAGTTGATGAGGCTGCTGAGCTTTTCCGCCCCGATCACCAGTGCGGTGGTGCGGTTCCCTGTATTGATGAAATGACGTGCCACCTGGAGGGCGTACAGGAAGCCGGAGCAGGCGGCGCTGATGTCAAAGCAGACGGCATTGCTGGCCCCGATCTTTTTCTGCACGAAACAGGCGGTGGAGGGGAAGAACATGTCCGGCGTGACGGTGGCCACGACGATGAGGTTGATGTCCTCAGGCTTCACCCCCGCTGCGGCCATGGCGCGGCGTGCCGCTTCACTGGCGAGGTCACTGGTGGCCTGGTCGTCCGCTGCGATGCGGCGTGCACGGATGCCCGTGCGGCTGGCGATCCACTCATCGGAGGTGTCCACGAATTTGGACAGGTCGTCATTGGTCAGGATTTTTTCCGGCATGTAGCTGCCGGTTCCGATGATGCTGGAGGCGCAGAAGGGCTGCGAACTAGGCGTGGGCATGGATGAGAAGATGTTTGGAAATGGCGGCCTCGATGTGAGGGTTCACCTGGTGGGAAATGGTGTCGCAGGCCATGCGGATGGCATTTTTCATGGCATAGGCGCTGGCTCCGCCGTGGGCGATGATGGTGATGCCATTGAGTCCGAGGAGAGGCATGCCGCCGGCTTCATCCGCACTGGTTTTCTTATGAATGCGCTTGAAGGCAGGCTTGGCCAGCAGGCCGCCGATTTTGGTGCGGGTGGAACTGACAATCTCAGTCTTGATCATGCCAAAGAGGGCATGGGCCAGGGCCTCGGAGGTTTTGAGAATGATGTTGCCGGTGAAGCCGTCACAAACCACCACGTCTGGCGGGGTTTCCCAGAGGTCATGCCCTTCCACGTTGCCGATGAAGTTGATGCCCGGGGTGGTGCGCAGCAGTTTGGCGGTTTCTTTGCAGAGGGCGTTGCCCTTTTCTTCTTCGGTGCCGTTGGACATCAGGCCGACACGCGGATTGTCCCGGCCCATGACGTGCTTGGCATAGGCACTGCCCATGAGGGCGTTTTGGACGAGATGCTCGGGAAGGCTGTCAGGGTTTGCCCCGGCATCGATGAGCAGCCAGGTGGTCGTCTGCGAAGGCATCACGGAGGCGATGGCGGGGCGCTCGATGTGGGGCAGGGTGCGTAGCTTGATGAGGCTGGCAGTCACGGCGGCCCCGGTGTGTCCGGCGCTGACGACGGCATCGGCCGTTTTGTCCTTCACCAGGTCCACAGCCCGGGCGATGGAGCTGTCCTTCTTTTTGCGCACGGCATCCAGGCCGCTGTCGCTCATGTCCACCACCTGGCTGGCAGGGACGATTTCCAGCTTGGAACTGGCAGGGATGCCCTGGGCCTGCATCTCCCGTTCGATGATTTCCGGCACGCCCACGAGAAAGATTTTCTCGAGTTGCGGCAGGGTTTCCAGGGCCAGCTTCACGCCGCCCATGGGATTCTGCGGGGCGTGGTCGCCACCCATGACATCCAACGCGATTTTCATGCCTCAGGAGCTAGTGTGTTCAAAATTAGGAAGGAGCAGAGTGTAAAGCGTGGCCCGGTCAGTTTGCAAATGCGGATTCATTCCAGGATGAGGGACGGCGGTTAAAAAGGCAAGAGGGCAGGGGTGGGAAAGCCTGCCGAGCCTGCATTGAGCTTCTCCTAAACCGTTTCTTGTTTCTGCCCCTGATCTGGCGGAGGGTGCCCCAGTGAGCCAACGTGCCGACGTCTCTCCCCCCGCTGCTTCCTGGACACAGGAGGGTGCGGCTGTGACCTTGGTCCTGGCGGGTTCCTGGAACCGGGAGAGTCCGGAAGTCAAGGTGGAGGGGACAGCCCCCGCGCACTGGCCGGACCGTTTTGAAACAGGTGGCCTGGGAGAGTTTGATTCCACCCTGCCAGCCTTTCTCCTGGCCCAGTACCGCGAACTAAGCTCAGCGGACACAGCCGAGAAAATCCAAGGAGAAGAGGCAAAAAAACCTTCGCTGGAGGGCCTGCCCGAAAACCTCCGGGGTCTGATGGAACTCGCGCTGGCCGTGCCAGAGCGGAGTGAGGCCAAAACTCGCAGTGCGCCACCCTCGGAGCTTAAAGCCCTGGGCAAGGTCACTCTGGGGGTCTGGGCCGGGATCCGTGGCATGGCCGAATTTGTCGGCGAGTCCATTCTGTCCATCGGGCGTCTTTTGACGGGCCGGGCCCGCTTCCGTCGCAGCGATCTGTGGATGACGGTGCAGGAATGCGGCATTGAGGCCCTTCCGATTGTCTCCCTCATCAGCTTTCTGATCGGCCTCATCCTCGCATTCGTGGGCAATGTCCAGCTCACCAACTTTGGCGCGAACATCTTCGTCGCGGATCTGGTGGGCATCGCCATGGTTCGTGAGATGGGGGTAGTGATGACGGGCATCATCATGAGCGGGCGCACTGGCGCGGCCTTTGCGGCCCATCTTGGCAGCATGAAGGCCAATGAGGAGATTGATGCCCTGCGCACCTTTGGGCTGAACCCCTTTGACTTTCTGGTGCTGCCCCGCCTGCTGGCCCTTTTGCTGATGATGCCGGTGCTGACCGTGTATGCGAACATCATCGGCATCCTGGGCGGCATGCTGGTGGGGGCGGTGGTGGGTATCCCCCCGGTGCTTTATTGGAATGAGACCCTTCTGGCCATCAATCTCACCACGGCTTCCCTGGGGGTCTTGAAAAGCTTCTTTTTCGCTGCCGCCATCGCCATCAGCGGCTGCATGCAGGGCATGAATGCGGGCAATTCTTCGGCAGCGGTGGGCCAGGCCACCACCCGCGCGGTCGTCATCTCCATCACCGCCATCATTGTGCTGGACTCCGCCTTTGCCGCCATCTTTACCCTGCTGGAAATCTGATCCATGAGCGCCCCCTCTGCAGAACCCAAGGCCAAGATTTCCATTCAGGATCTGACGATGGCCTATGGTTCCTTTGTGGTGATGAAAGACCTGACCTTTGACATCCAGGCGCGGGACATCTTTGTCATCATGGGCGGCAGTGGCTGTGGCAAAAGCACCCTGCTGCGCCATCTCATCGGCCTGCGGGAACCCGCCAAAGGCAACGTCTATTATGGGGAGGAAAACTTCACCCAGGCCGAGCCCGAGGCTCGGGAAAAGTTCATCCGCCGATTCGGAGTGATGTATCAGTCCGGGGCCTTGTGGTCTTCCCTGACTCTTGCAGAAAACATCGCGCTGCCGCTGGGGGAGTTCACTCAGATGTCGCCCAAGGCCGTGCAGGAGCTGGTGTCTTACAAGCTGGCGCTGGTAGGGCTCTCCGGATATGAAGACTACTACCCTAGCCAGGTCAGCGGCGGCATGAACAAGCGGGCCGGCATCGCCCGTGCGATGGCGCTGGACCCTGACATTCTGTTCCTGGACGAACCTGGGGCCGGTCTGGACCCCCTCAGTTCCCGCCGTCTGGACGATCTCATTTTGCGGCTGCGTGACAGCCTCGGCTCCACCGTGGTCATTGTCACCCATGAGCTAGCCAGCATTTTTGCCATCGCCAACAACAGTGTTTTCCTCGATACTGAAACCCGCACGCTGGGGGCGGTGGGGAATCCCTCTCACCTGCGTGACCATTCTGAGAATGACAATGTCAGACGGTTTTTGAACCGCGGGGCCGAAGTTGCCGTTCAGAAGGAAGCCTAACCAGAAGTTTTTTCATGAGTCAAAAAGCCAATCCCACTCTCATCGGCGCCTTCACCCTGGTCGGCCTTATCCTGACCGGGGCTGCCCTGGTGCTGTTTGGCGCGGGCAAATATTTCGAGCGTTCGCACAAAATCCTCCTCCATTTCGACAAGAGCGCCATCGGGCTCATGGTCGGCTCGGATGTGCGCTTCGGCGGTGTGCGCATCGGTCGTGTGTCCTCCATCAATGTGATGGTGGACACGGAAAAGAACCGCAAGATCATTCCCGTGGTGGTCGAGCTGGGTGAGAAAGATCTGAAGGCCATCGGCACCACCACGGGCGTGGCCATTGATTTCTCCAAGCGCGAAGGGGTGGCGCGTGCGGTCGAGCGCGGCCTGCGCGCAGGCATGAAGCAGCAGAGCCTTCTCACGGGCCTGCTCTACATCGAATTCGACATCGTCCCGGACGAGCCCGGATTTCTCTACGATGGGCCGACGATTGCCAATTACCCCACCGTGCCGACGATTGCGACGGAGATTGATGAGCTGATCTCAGGTGTGGCGGATGGTCTCAAAAAGATCAATGCGCTGGATCTGGACGGCATCGTCAAGGACCTGCGGGATGTCTTGAAATCGGCCGACAAACAGCTGGCAGACCTGAACACCAAGGCCATCAGCGACAGCCTTCTGGTCATCACCGAAGATGTGAAAAACTTCACCGGCGACAAGAAGCTGTCCCTGGCTGTGGACAATCTCAATGAAGCCCTCGTGCAGTTCCGTGATCTGAGTGCCAAGATCAATCAAGGGGTTGACCCTCTGCTGGAGGATTTCTCCAAAGTGGCGGACAAGGCCGCCGAAAGCCTGGCTAGAATCGAAGAAGCAGGTGGTGAAATCACCAAGGTCACCAATCCCCGGGGGCCCGTGCTCATGCGCCTCCAGGCCGTTCTTCAGGAAACCGAGCGTGCAGCCCGCGCCATCACGGAGCTGGCCAATGATCTGAAACGTAACCCCAACGCCCTCCTGATGGGCAAGGAAAACAAGGAATGAAACACGCCCTTTTGCTCTGCCTGCCCGCCCTTCTGCTCTCTTGCAGCACGTTCAAGCCCGTCAAAGATCCGGCCTCCCGCCACCTGCTGGACCCTGCCGTACCGTACACTGCCGGGACCTCTTCACGGCCCTCGCTTGCGGTGGCCCGCCCCTCTTTGCCTGCTTATTTGGATCGGCAGCAGCTCGTTGCCCGCGATGGTAACGGGGCCGTACTTGTTCAGGACAACAATCTTTGGTCAGAGCCTTTGGGTCCCGCCATCGCCCGCGTGGTGGCGGCCAATCTCAGCCGCCTCACCCGATCCACAGGGATCTTGCCAGTCGAGGATTTTGTGACCCTGGAGTACACCTCCTTGGTGGAACTGCGGATCGCCCAGTTTGATCCATCCCCTGCGGGTGCCATGGTCCTGGAATGTACCTGGAAAGTGCAGCCTGTGAAAGGTGGTGACACAAACTTCCGCAGTTTCCGCACGGAGGTGCCCATTGAGCTGACCGTGCCGCCCGTCTCTGGCCGCATTACAGCCATGAATGAGGCCCTGGCCAGTCTCTGCCGCGACATTGCCCGTTCGGTGAGGTAAGTGTTTACCTTGGTCCTGTTCGTTCAGGCGGCAGGAGTCAGTACCTTAACCCAGGGTTCCTGACACGCAAAAACTCAACCCCGCCCGGTTTCCCAGGCGGGGTTGGAAAGATGAGCCTCTCTCAGTCGCAGCGATTACTCGCCAGCGGTGATGTTCAGCACCTGGCGGCCTTTGTAGTAGCCGCAGGAAGGGCAGGCCACATGGCCAGGAACGGACGTGCCGCACTCTGGGCAGGTCTTGAGGACGGGTGCGCGCCAGCGTTTAGCTCCCTGACGGAGGCGTTGACGGCTCTTGGATTGTCTGCGTTTTGGATTGGCCATGTTCGGAAGGGGTCGCTATTTCAATTGATCGAGGGCATTCCAGACTCCGCCGTCAGCACCAGGCTCTTCGTTCACCAGAGGTTCATCAGTTGGATCGAAGTTGCCCTCAGCAGGACAGTCGCGCGGATCAACGTTGCCGTCTTCACAGCGCGGGAAGTTCG
>JAZKER010000052.1:0-10262 GCA_040386955.1 Verrucomicrobiota bacterium | reverse complement strand
CACCCCAAACAACACGTCCCCGTCCGCCCCCTTGCCACACTTCCTGTTAATCCTGCCATCCTGTTAATCCTGTAAAAAAAGCGCACCCCACTCCCCGCGAGCTACGTCCGCCCCAAACCCCACGCCCTTGCGGGCGCAGCTACACCATCCCCCCCCAGCGGGCGCAGCCACTCCTGCGCCCACCGGTATCGTCACGGTCCTGACAGCCCCCATCACTCCTCGATGCGGGCCTTCCACTCGTCGGAGTTGCCTTTCAGTTCGGGCGCGTACATCGCCTCGATCTTCGTGGGCAGGGCGCTGAAGCGGCCGGGGATTTCGGCCTTCACGCGGTAGCTCAGGTTGTGCGTGCCACGCGGCAGCCGCTCGGCAAAGAAGGCCACCTTCTCATCGCGGAATTCCTGGTACGCAGGCAGGCCCTCATAGGTCCACCCGCTCTGCACCTTCACCGGCTCAAAACCGGCGGGCTTCAGGTCCTCGATCAGCACATACTCGTAGTCGTTTTTGCTCTCCACCGACAGCTCCACCTCGATGAGGTCCCCGCTCTTCACCGGGCTGTCGCTGGCGATCTCCTCGCGGCGATACTTCAGCCCCGTCTGCGTCACCACCTGGCCGCGCCCGCCTGCCACCTTCTGCTCCGGCTTCTCCTCGATCAGCTTGTAAAACTTGCGCCGCGCCTTCACCTCCAGCCCGGCGGCGGGGATGTTGTCCTCCTGCGAAAAGACCGTCAGGTAGGCATTCACATACAGCGGGGATTCGCCCAGCTTGCGGATCTCCAGCGTGTGCTCGCCCGTGGTCAGCGCCTCGCCCTCCAGCACCAGGCTGCCATCGAAGGTGAACAGCGTCTCCTTCGTGATCTCCACCTTCTTCACGGACTTCCCGTCCAGCAGCAGCTCCACCGTCTGCTGCGGGCTGGTTTCGCCGCTGGCCTTCGCATAGATGGCCAGGGCCTCGATGACCGCCGCCGTATCCTTCGTGCTGTTCCAGTAGGTGCCGTTGCGGCGGTTGTTCAGCAGGTACTTGGCGATTCGCGGGGCCGTTTCATCCTTCGGATTCGCCGCCACCAGCAGACGCAGGAAAACCGCCTGAGTTTCGATCTGGTCCTCATACCAATACCACCACCAGCCACCCTGCGGCAGGTCCAGGTAGGCCGTCTGGTTCTCCTCATCCTGTTTCAGGAACTGCTTCAAATTGCGCAGGCACATGTCGCGGCGCTCATCCTCCTCCACCGCATCACAGGTTAGGCCCAGCAGGGCCACGCTGTAGCGGGAAAGCTTCTCGCGCTGTTCATAAAGCTGGTCGCGCATGGCCTTGTTGCCCGCCTTGTACTCCACCAGCACGCTGTGGATCAGCGCATCCAGATTGTCCGGGTAGCCTTTGCGGTCCTTGTGCTTCACCGGCAGGTTCAGCCGGCGCAGTTCCTCCGCCTCATGGCGTGCCAGCCACTCCACCCCCTGGCGGATCAGGCCGTCATTCAGGTCAAAGCCGATGCGCTCCGCCGACTTCAGGCCGTGCATCACCACCGCCGTGATGTGGGGGGAGGACTCGCGCCCGCCCGGGAACCAGCCCCAGCCGCCGTCGCCATTGCGCATGGCCTCCAGGCGGGCCAGGCCCGTCTTCGCCATCTTCTTCACCTCGTCCTCATCGAAGACAGGCTCTTGGTTAGGCCGTCCCTTCCACTGCTTCGCGCGCTCCTCCGGTTTGCCGATCTGCTGGGCATTCAGGTTCGTGCGTTTTTCCTTCACCGCCTTCAGGTCCACTCCCAGGTCCTTCAGCACGCCCAGGGTGATCACGGTGGGGACAAAGCGGTTCAGCGTCTGCTCCGTGCAGCCATAGGGATAGGCCACCAGATACGGCAGCGCATCCACCAGGGCCATCGCCAGCGTGGGGGAGTAGCGCACCTCCAGGCGGGACTGCTCCGGCTTGCGCTCCGCAGGCACCTTCAGCGTCAGCTTGCCACTGGCCTCATCCGGGCGCAGGGCCAGGCTCCAGGAGTCCGTCTTCAGCATTCCGTGGGTGTAGGCCGGGAAGGTCATCTCCATGGCGTCGCTGTCCTTCTGCGCCAGGGCCTTCACGCGGATCTTCGCCTCGCCCTCGCCGGTGACTTTCACCCGCCAGTCAAAGCGCTTTTCGCCATGCGCGCCGATGTCCGCCGCCGCCTGGGTGGCCTGCCCTTTCTCCAGGAATTCCAGCACGCCGCCCTCCAGCTCCAGCACCGCCTTCACACTCTGCGCCACATCCATCTCATTGTGGACGTTGGCCGAGATCACCACCTCATCCTTTTCCACAAAGAAGCGCGGGGCCTGCAGCCTCACCATCAGGTTCTTCCGCGTGATGACCTCCACCGCCGCCTCCCCCACCTGGGTGGATGGGCCCATGACCCAGGAGCGCAGCTTCCACGTCGTGAGATTGTCCGGCAGCGTGAAGTTAAACTCGCCCGCGCCCTGCGCATCCGTGGTGAAGTCCGCGATCCACACCGCACTGTCCGCCAGATTGCTGCGGATCATCGGCGGCGGGCCTTCTTCAGTCCCGCCATCGCCCAGCATTTTAGCCACACGCTCATCCACTTGAGCCGGAGACATACCAGCAACGGCCGAGCCACCCGTAGCAATGGCCATCGCCGCAGGCGCAGGGGCTTCCATCGGTGCACCCGGCGCTGCCATCGCGAGGCCTCCACCTTTAAACTCCCTGTCCCTCCGGGTCCTGGCCATGCCATCTGCCTCAAACGCGCCCGCGCCCCCAGAGGCAAAGGGATCGCTCGCATCATCCGCCACGCTGCCGCCAAAGATCCCCAGCGGACTCATCCAGCTCCCAAGGCCCGTCTCCAGCGTGTGCAGGGAGTCCGTCACCTCTGGGTAATGGCTGCGTTTCCAGCCCCAGAAAAAGGGACGGATGTCCTGCTGATTGCTGCCACCGGAGATGTACTCCAGCGCCTTGTCATAGGCCGTCAGCACCACCTTGCCGACAAAGGGTTTTCCGTCCTGGTCCTTCACCAGCACCTTCACCTTCGAGCCCTGGCCCGGCAGATACGTCGCGCTGTCCGGCGTCAGTTCCACCGTGGCGATGCGCTTCTTCGGTGGCACAATGAGCTGGCGTGTCACCTGGTGTACCCGCGCCGCGCTCACGGTGTAGGCCTCCAGAAAAACATTCGGCTGGTCCGCCTCTGTGAGCGTGAAGCGGTGCGTCGTGCTCTTGCCCTCCAGCTTGATCCACATCGGGTCCGGATAGACACCATTTTGGGTCCGCAAAAACAGCGCCACCGTGCTGCCAGGGCGGTTCGTGTTCAGCGTGATCTCCACCTCTTCCCCAGGCGCGTATTCATCCTTCTGGGTGACGAGTTCCAGGTCATCAAAACGGAAGTCTTTGCCCTCCTCAAAGCCCTCACCACGGGCCGTGGTGAAGCTGATGCCCTCGATCTCATGCCCTGCCTTGTCCTTCAGCTTGACCGAGACGCGATACTGCCCGCCCCGCGCCAGGGTAAAGCGCGCCTTCACCGTCGGCTCGCCCTCCTTCAGCGCCACCTCGGCCGTATGCACGGCCTCCTCCGTCGGCTGGCCATCCTTGCCATACGTGATCCGATAAACGGTTAGGCCGCCCGTAGCCTGCACCTCGCGGCCATCCAGCGTGCGCGCATTCACCGTCGCCTCCGCCGCCTCGCCCGTCTGGTAGTAGCCCTGGTTCAGCGAGACATAGACCTCAAACGGACGCCGCGCCGCCAGCACGCTGCCCGTACCAAAGATCGTGCGGCGGCTCTGGTCCGTCACCTCCGCCTCGATGGCATAGCTGTGGTCTTCCTGGCCATGCAGTTCCTTGGCCAGCGCCGTATCCACCTTGATGGTGAAGGTGCCGTCCGCATTCAGTGGGGACTCGCCCTCGGCCACCAGCTCCGGCGGGTCCGAATGCCAGCGCACCCACGGGTAGCGAGGGATGCAGAAGCACCAGCGATCCGCCCCCGGATACCAGTCATAATAACTCGCGCGCCAGCCATACCCGGTGCCGAAAAGCCAGTCCCACGGGCCGATGGGAAACCAGCGCTCCGTGTGCGCGCTGCGCTGCACCTTGTACTTCACCTTCCCCTCCTTCACCGGACCGCCAAAGTAGTAGTCCGCCTTCACCTTCACCTCAAAGCTGTCGCCCAGCGCCACCGGCGTGGTGGGGGCGTCCACCTTCACTTCAAACTCCGGCTTCTTGTACTCCTCCACGCGGAAGCTGTGATGGCCCACATGCTCCAGGGCTCCGCCTTTCCGCTGCGCCTCCACGGCCATGCCGTAGCTGCCCAGGGTGGCTTCATCCCCGAGCTCCAACACATCGTTGATGGCCCCGGACTCATCGGCCTTGTAGGTCTTTTCCGTCACCTTTTCACCACGCGGATCGGTGATCGTCACCTTCATCACCGCATCGGCAAAGGCATTGCTGTCCAGCTTCGGATCATAGCCCACCTGTCGTGCCCAGGCCTTCCACTTCACCTCCTGGCCCGGACGATAGACCGGGCGGTCCGTGATGGTGTAAAGACGGTTCTGCGCATCGAACCGGTCCCGCCCATCATGAAAGTAGATGTTCTGAAAGCCCAGGAAGGCCAGCCGCCCGTCCACCGCCTTGGCCTGGATCAGCCACTGGTAGTTGTGCATCTTCGCCATGTCTGATTTCACCTGCCCTGCGGCATCGGAGGTCAGTTGCAGATCCTTGAAGGTGTAGTGCATCTGCGGCTTGCGCAGGATCTTGCTTTCCTTCCACTCTTGATAATAACCAAAGAACCGCACCGTGACCCCTGCGACAGGTGCGCCCGTGGCCGCATCTGCGATGAAGTAGTGGCCGCCCTCGGCCTGCTTGGTCTGCACGATCACCAGGCCCTCCAGCCACAGCAGCGCCCGCGTCTGGCGCCCGCCTTCAAAGCTGCCCTCCACCAGCCACGCCCCGGCCTCCTTCAGCGGCGTGGGCACCGTCACCCGGCGGTCCCAGTGGTTCTCGCGCGGCTCCAGCTTCTGCTCCCAGGCCACCGGATCTCCCATGAGATATTTCTTCCCGTTGCCTTCCTCCAGCAGGCGCTCGCCGATGCTGTGTATATTCGCCCGCTGCCAGTCAAACTCCTTGGGCGAGCTGCGCAGGTACGCCTCCGTATCCGCCAGCAGCTTCGCCACATTCACCCGGCGCGCGGAAAAGGAAACCTGCGCCGCATTGCGAAACGTCAGCGACAGCTTCGCCTCACTGCCCGCAGCCTGCGGGAGCTGCGGATCCAGGTGGCCCTGGTGGTCTGTGATCGCCCGGAGACTCGAAGACAGTCCGGCCACCATGGAGGCTTCCACCGTGCTGAAGCCTGCGCCAGCCACATCCGGCAGGAGATTGGAGGAACTTGGTTTAAGCCGCTTTTCCAGCAGCTTTTGGTCTTTCTCTGTCAGCTTCGGCAGCACCGCGATGCCATTCTTCAGGGCCTCCACCGCCTTCGGGTATTGACGGCGGTCCGTCCATTCATCCGCCAGCTCATTCCAGGCCTCGGCCCGTTTCATGGCGCTTTCCTCAGGATCATTCGCCCGCGCTTTCAGCAGTTCGATGAAGTTCCACTCCGCCGGCAGCGTGAGGCGCTTGGGCCCCGTGGCCAGCCGCACCACCGCTTCATCATCCTTCAGCGTGTGCAGCGCCGCGATGCCCTCGCGCGTCGCCCCTTCCTTTTCATCGGCTTCAAAACGCAGCCCCAGCCCCTCCAGCGTGCGCACCGAGAACCACGCCTTGGCCATCTCGGCAACTGTCCGCAGCGAATCCTTCATCTGCCCAGGGTGCAGTTTTCCCATCTCCTGCCAGAGCCACAAAATGCGCTCGCCATCGTTCTTGGCCGCTGCCCAGGACTCCGCCGCCTTGAAGTAAACAGGATCACCCTTTTCATCCACCGGGTAGCCCGTGGCCGGATCATCTAATCCGCTCTGTTCATCATAGTCCGGCAGCGGTCCCTGGATGTCGGTCAGGTGCTGCAGGCTCCAGGCCATGCCTGATTCATAAACGCCCCTGCCCCTGTAGTGATCGCCAGGCATCAATCCCGAGGCGAGCACGCTCATCACCGTGATCTTTTCCGCCACTGTCGCCTCCGCAGGCTGCGCCTTCCACGCCACCTCCAGCAGTTGCAGCTCACGATGCCGGTCGCGCTGTTCCGTTTGCACAAAGTTGCCCCCTCGGCCGTAGCGGTAGGCCTCACGCTGGAACTTCCCATCCACGATCTGCCCGCTGTGCGGCAACTGCCTAAACTCCACCGCCGCCTGCATCAGCAGGTTCCAGTTTTTCGGGTGCGTCTTCACCGTCGTCTCCAGCAGCTCCTCCTGCTCCGCCGGTGCATTTAGGCTGGCCAGCGCCTGAAAGGTGGCGTTCAGAAGCTCCGCCGTCGCATCCGCAGCCTTCAGCCCCGTTTTCCCCAGGTCCGCCGCCTCCCGGTGATTGCCCTGGGTGGACAAAGCCTTCACCTTCGCCAGGGTCGCCTGGGCATCTTGGGCAGGGCTGGGGGTGGGCATGAGAAGGAAGACGAGGGGGAGCCAGAGAAAATGTTTCATACCGCAGTGTGGGTTTTACCAAAGCGCATGACGAGAGACAAGCCCGTCTCTTGGGGTGTTCAGGATCTTTTTGTCAAATTTCCGCCCCCACCGCCGAGAACCATCAAAAACCCAACGCCCCGACAAGCTCACCCACACGGACGCCGCAAAGCGTCCTGGAGTGCGCCAGTCCTCTGGCGCTTTCGAAAGCTCTTCCACCCCCGTCCGCCCCAAACCCAGGCCCGATACGCCCATAGGCTTCATCACTCATCGTCCGCCCACAACACCACCGATCTTCCTCCAACACCCCCAAGGAGCGGGACTTGCCAAGTCCCGGCCCCTGAATTTCCGCATACCCTCACGTCCCGCCTTCCCAAAGAACGGCAAAAAGATGTCTGGCAAAAGATGAGTCTCCATCCAACCTAACAATGGATGCAACAGTCACGCAGCGCATCTTTGCCCCCTCGCCTCCTCCCCCAAACCACGGGACTTGGCAAGTCCCGCTCCTTGGGCTGCCCACCTGAGGGGCAACGCATTTCTGGACCCGTGTTGCCGGACTCCCGTCGAAATCGTCCCGCATCCCTGGTTAGACGGCCCCCTCCAGCCCCGCCTTCTCCACGACACCGCCCATTCAAACGGTGCCCCTCTGCCTGTCCTCATCTCCTGCAGGATGGCTCATCAGCCTCCATTTCAGCCTTCAAAGCCGGGGGCCTTATTTTCTACTTCCTGCCTGGGTTTCATTGAACACCCTTGGCAGACGCACCGAAAAAATGGTTTCCTCGCCTTCTGATAGCAGCTCCACCTTACCCCCATGGGCATGGGTGATTTCCCGGACAATGTACAGCCCAAGCCCTAACCCCTTGCCGTTGGCGCTGTGTTCCGCCGGGCTGCCTCGCCGGAGGGGCTCAAAAATCTGGTGGCTGTTGGCGCTGTCAATGGAGGGTCCAGTGTTCCGCACTTCAAGCGTCACCTCGTTGTCACCTCCATACGCCGCAACCTGCACCAGCTTCCCGGCCGTTCCATAGGCACAGGCGTTTGTAAGAAGGTTCCGAAGGACCTGCTGCAGGCGCGGCCCGTCCCATTGTCCATGAAGATTCCCCTCCAGTTTCAGTTCGATCCTGGCATTGGGCTGCGCGGCGCGGTGCTGCCTGAGCTCCGTGGTGCAGAGAGCTCCTAAATCCGTTGGACCGGCTTCAATACAGATCCCGAGACCTAGCTTCCTGCGGCTGAAATCCACCAAATCATCCAGAAGCGCTTTCATCGAAGCACCGCTATCAATCAGACATTGGGCGGCCTCGGAGATTTCCTCCCCCGCATTGAGGTCTGCAAGGTGTTCGGCAGTAAGGGTGATGGCGTTCAGCGGGCTACGCATGTCATGTCCCAGCATCCCAAGCAGCAGATTGCGCGACTGAGTGACCTGCTCGCTGAAAAAGCTAACGGATTCAGCAAGAGCCTGATCGATGGCTTCATTGAAGCGGATGACATCCTCAATGTTCTCCGCGCTCAATGGTACCCTTTCACTCCAGAGACGAAGCACGCTTGCGCGCAGGGCACGATACTCGGAACAAAGTTGATTGATATCCATCCCGCTTTGTGCCCGCAAAAGCGCATGCGTCTGGGCCGCAGTTTCCGGAGCATCGACCAGCGGTTGTACCTGGCCTTTTGATTTTTGCGACCGCCTCTCCTCCGTCTGCTCTGTGCGGAGGTCTGCCGCGATGGCTTGGAGAATCTCCTTGGCGTGATCGCGAAGACTGAGAGCAGTCATGTGAGACTTCACCGGGTACAAAGACTTCGCGAAGGCCTCCCATTCGACAAGAATCTCTTCCATCTCCACAAGAATGAATTCAGAAAGGCGCATCGGAATGAGGCTAGGGGGTGCAGGGCCAGGGTCAAGGGATTAAAGAGATTACCCATGAGGATGCTTCATCTGGCTAGAGTCAGGGGAGGAGCCCCTGTGGAACGGCGCAAGGGGGACGAAAAGCAACACACCGGAGGATTGGGATTTATCCTGTGAGGCGCGCTAAAAACCTGGACCCAACAAACAAAAACCCCCAGGCACCAGCGCGCCTGAGGGTTCTAAAACGGTCCTTTCAGAACCGCCTTTAAAACTTGTTCGCCTGGATCACGTCCTTCTCGCCCTTCAGGTAGTTCACCAGATTCAGCGTCGCGCGCATCGCCTGGCGCGGCACGCTTTCATACGTGCGGGAGCCGATGTGCGGTGTGATGAGCGCCTTCGGGTGCTTCAGCAGCGCGTGGTCCGCCGGCGGTGGCTCCTCGTCCAGCACGTCAGTCGCGTAGCCGCCCACCGTCCCGGCATTCAGGGCCTCGATCATGTCCGGCATGTGCACCAGCTCCGCGCGAGAAGTGTTCACCACCAGCAGGCCCGGCTTGGCCAGGGCAATGCGGTCCGCACGCACCAAGTGGCGGGTGCTTTCGCTGAGGTTCGCATGCAGGCTCAGCACATCCACGGCAGCGATCAGGCTCTCGATCGTCTCATGGCGGGTCACGTTGTTTTCCTTCGCAAAGGCTTCCGGCCAGTAGATGTCCATGCCGTGCACCTCCATGCCAAAGGCGATCGCCCGCTTCGCCACTTCCTGGCCGATGCGACCCAGGCCCACGATGCCGATCTTCTTGTTCCAGATCTCATTGCCCGTCACCCGCTTCCACTGCCCGGCGCGCACGGAGTTGGCGCTGTCCACCAAGTTACGCACCAGCGCCAGCAGCAGGCAGAAGGTGTGCTCCGCCACCGTCGTGTGGTTCACGCCCGGGGTGAAGAGCACCGGCAGCTTCCGCGCCGTGCACTCCTCGACATTGATCTTGTCCAGCCCGATGCCGTACTTGCTGATCACCCGCAGCCGTGGCTGTGCCTTGTCCAGCACCGCCGTGGTGATCTCGTCATCGCCGCACAGAAACGCATCAAACTCGCCCGCCAGCTCCAGCATCTTGCTTTCTGGCAGAGGGCCGCGTTCGCGATGAATCTCATACCCCTGGGATTCGAGCAAAGCATGATGGTCGCCGGGAGTGTCTTGGTAGCTGGTGGTGGTGAGCAGAACGCGCATGGTAAAGACCTTCAGCATGGGCGGATTGCCCGCCTCGGCAAGAGGCATTCTCCATCCCCAAAGCACCCCATCGCCTCCTTTTGTGGCCAGCCACACCCCTGGCAAACTCAGCCACACCGCCGCGAAGGGTCTGCACAGCACCAGTCCCCTGGCGCTTTCGATAAGCTCACCCGACCCCGTCCGCCCAAACATAGGACCTATGCGCCGTATAGGTCCTATGGGACCATTCACCCAGAGTCCCATCGGCCTCGCCCGCCCCCCCGACCCCAAGGAGCGGGACTTGCCAAGTCCCGGCCTTTGAACCTCCGCCCACTCTCACGCCACTACCTCCCCCGAAGAAATGGCAAAAAGAGGTTGGTTAAAAGATGGGGCAATCATCCAGCCTAACAATGGATGCAATATCCATAGGACGCATCCTCGTCCGCCCCCGCCTCCCCCAAACCACGGGACTTGGCAAGTCCCGCTCCTTGGGGCGCTTTGAGCGAACGAGGAGCGGCAATGGAACGGGTGCCTTTTTTGACAGGATTAACAAGATGGCAGGATTAACAGGAAGTGTAGCAAGGAGCGGACGAGGCCATGTAAACGTATCGAAAGCGCCAGAGGACTGGCGCACTCCAAGACGCTCCGCGCGGCTTGACGCCTTTGACCTTTGACCTTTGACCTTTGACCTTTGACCTTTGACCTTTGACCTTTG
>JAZKER010000051.1:0-67077 GCA_040386955.1 Verrucomicrobiota bacterium | reverse complement strand
GCATCATGCAGGGCTGCAACATGAAATGCACCTTCTGCATCGTGCCCTACACCCGTGGCAGTGAGCGCGGACGCCCCATCGCAGACATCACCGAAGAAGTGCGCCGCCTCGCCGGCAAAGGAGTGAAGGAAGTCACCTTGTTAGGCCAGATCGTGAACCTGTATGGCCGTCACGAATTCCCCGCAGTGGATGGCAAAAGCCCCTTTGTGCAGCTTCTGGAAGCCGTGCATGAGGTGCCGGGCATCCAGCGCATCCGCTTCACCAGCCCGCACCCGATTGGCTACAAGAAGGACCTCATCGAAGCCTTCACCTACCTGCCCAAGCTGGCCGAGCACGTACATCTGCCCGTGCAGAGCGGCAGCGATGAGATCTTGAAAAGGATGCATCGCCCCTACACCTCCGCCAAATTCACCGATCTGGTGGAACGCATCCGCGCCGCACGGCCGGGCATCGCCGTGACCACGGATGTGATCGTCGGCTTCCCCGGCGAGACCGAGGAGCATTACCTGCAAACGCGCGAGCTTTTCGACAAACTGAAGTTTGAGAACGCCTTCGTCTTCCGCTACTCCAAACGCCGCGGCACCCCGGCAGCCGAAATGGATGACGCCATCCAGCTCAGCGAGCAGGTAAAGGAAGCGCGTAACCAGGACCTGCTGGCCCTGGTGAACAAACATGCTTGGACCAAGTACGAAGAGCTGCTGGGCCAGGAGGTGGAAATCCTCTGCGAAGGCACCAGCAAGACGAATGAAAGCCGTCTCATGGGGCGCACCCGCACGAACAAGATCGTGGTTTTTGAAGGCAACCCAGACCGCCACATCGGTGAGATTTTCAACGTGCGCATCAGCCACTACGAAAACTTCACGCTCTATGGGGACGTGGTGACCAAGGAGTAATCCCGCCCCCGACCTGCGATGGCGGCCCCCAAAACCGGGGCCGCCATCTAAGTTCACGCTACAGGCCCAGGATCCTTTTCAGGAACGGAGCCGTACGGCTGACCTTGTGTTTTGCCACCTCTTCCGGTGTACCCGCCGCGACGAGCTGCCCGCCTTCGGCTCCAGCTTCAGGGCCGATATCAATGATGTAATCGGCCTCGGCAAAGATGTCGGGATGATGCTCGATCACGACCACCGTGTGGCCATCGTCCACCAGACGGTGAAGGATATCAATGAGGCGACCCACATCCGTCATGTGCAGGCCAATGGTCGGCTCCTCAATGAGGTAGAGGTTCTTCTTCATGTTCTTCAGCCCGCGAATTTTCTCCGTGGCTGAGCGCGAGATACCGCCGCTGAGTTCCGTCACCAGCTTGATGCGCTGGGCCTCCCCACCGCTGAGAGTGGGGCTGGGCTGGCCTAACTGCAAGTAACCGACACCCGTATCTGCCAGCAACTGCAAAGGTCGCGCGATGCGCTGCTGGTGGGCAAAGAACTCGGCCGCCTCCGTGATGCTCATCTTCAGCACCTGCCCGATGTTTTTGCCATTGTATTCGATCTCCATGGTGGCGGAGTTGAAGCGCAGGCCGTTGCAAATTTCGCAATGCACCCGTGTGGTGGGCAGGAAATTCATCTCCACCTTCACATTGCCATTGCCCTGGCAGGCCTCGCAGCGCCCGCCTTCGGTATTGAAGGAAAACCGCCCTGCGTCATATCCTCGTGCGCGGGCCACGGGGACCTGGGCGAAGAGTTTGCGAATGTCATCCAACACCCCCACATAGGTGGCCGGGCATGAACGTGAGGTCTTGCCGATGGGAGACTGATCCACCTCATAAACGAAGCCGAACTGGTCCGCCCCGACGATGGAATCCCAAGGCTGGTTGGGTGACTTGCGTTTCTTCTCCTTGCTCAAAAGCGCCTTCATCCCAGGAAAGAGCACCTGATGGAGGAAGGTGCTTTTCCCGCTGCCGCTGACTCCCGTGATCACCGTGAGTCGGCCCACAGGAATCTGGACATTGATGTCCTTCAGGTTATTGGCATGAGCACGATTGATCTTCAGCCAGCCGTCCTTGCTTTTCAACGCCGGCAAGGCGCGGCGCCCACCTAACAAGGGATGTTTAAACGGATGCCGGAGCCCCTGCCCTGTGACGCTCTTTTTATCCTTCAGGATGTGGGCCAGATTTCCCTGGGAAATGACTTCACCGCCGAAACGCCCGGCACCCGGCCCGAGATCAATGATGGTGTCCGCACGGCGCATGGTGTCATCATCATGCTCCACCACCAAAAGAGAGTTTCCCTTGTCCCGCAGGGCCACAAGCGTGTCCAGCAGACGTTCATTGTCGCGTGGGTGCAGGCCGATGGTGGGTTCATCCAGCACGTAAAGCACGCCGCGCAGATTGCTGCCCAGCTGGGCCGCCAGGCGGATGCGCTGGGCCTCGCCACCGCTGAGGGTGTCGGCACTGCGGTTGAGCTGAAGATACCCCAGCCCCACCTCTTTCATGAAGTGCAGGCGCTGCTCGATCTCCTTCATGATGTCACGCGCAATGATGCCTTCCGTGCCTGCGAACTTCAGCTTCTTCACCGACTCCGCCGCCTCAATGGCCGACAGGGCATTGAGGTGTGGCACCGTAAAATCCTGCAGGCGGACATAGCGCGCGGTTTCGTTCAGGCGTGAGCCGTGACATTCCAGGCAGAGCACCCGCTCGTTATCTTCCTCATCATCGTCGGCCCCGCGCGAAAGGCGGCGCTCCTCCTCCATTTCGGCCTCGAGTTTCGAGATATCATCCCGCCGTGGCGTGGCGCCATTTGATGAGACCTTAAAGCCAAAACCACGGCAGGTGCGGCACCAGCCGTGCGGGCTGTTGAAGGAGAACAGACGGGGATCCAGCTCCTCAAAGGAAAGATCGCACTTCGGGCAGCTCATCTCCGTGCTGAGGACCTGTGAGGTATTCCCAGGCAGCCAGAGTTTGACAGTGCCTTTGCCCATCTTCAGCGCCTTCTCCAAAAGGGGGCGCAGTTCCAGCGCCGAGGCACCTTTTTTCACCTGGCCGACCACGGCATCAATGCTGTGCTCCTTGAACCGTTCCAACCGCTTGAAGTTCGCAGTCTCACGGAACTGACCATCCACCAGCAGCATCTCGATGCCCTGTTTGGCCGCAGCTTCGGCCACATCGGTATGGAAGCCTTTGCGCGCCTTGATGAGCGGAGCCAGGATCTGCAGCGGGCCTTTTTTAGCGCGGTCCACCACCGTCTGAGTGATGGCGCTGAGACTCTGCTTTTGCACGGGCACATCGCACTTGGGGCAGTATTGCGTACCCAGCTTGGCAAACAGCAGACGAAGGAAGTGATAAACCTCGGTCACCGTAGCCACGGTGGATTTGCCACCGCCGCGCGAGATGCGTTGTTCGATGGCCACCGTCGGCGGCACACCGCTGATGACATCCACCTCCGGCTTTTCCATCTGCTCCACGAAGGTGCGTGCATAGACGGACATGCTGTCCAGGAAACGGCGTTGCCCTTCGGCAAAAACGAGATCGAAAGCCAGCGATGATTTGCCGCTGCCACTGAGTCCCGTAACGACCACAAACTGGTCACGCGGAATATCGAGCGAGATGTTTTTGAGATTGTGCTCCCGCGCCCCGCGAATGCTGATGGCATTCGCGGCGAGGGACTCTCGTGGTGCGGTTTTGCGGATGGCATACGCCGCAGCCTGTTCAGCCGCCCGCGCGACGGTTCTTCCCTGCCCAAATTTTTCCGCCAGATACTTGCCAGTCCAGGAAGCTTCGCAAGCGGCCACCACTTCAGGCGTGCCCGCCACGACCAGTTGGCCGCCCTGCGACCCACCATCCGGACCGAGATCAACGACCCAGTCGGCACACTGGATCACATCCACATTGTGCTCAATCACGAGCAGGCTGTTCCCTTCCTCGACCAGACGTTGCAACAACCTCACGAGCAAAGCGATGTCATCAAAATGCAGCCCCGTGGTAGGCTCATCCAACAGCAACAACGAAGTGCCTGGCTCACCTTTCTCAGAAGCGTTTTCGATCAGGTGACCGACGAGCTTAAGACGCTGCGCCTCACCGCCGGAGAGGGTGTTCAGCGGCTGCCCGAGCTTGAGGTAACCGAGACCGGCCTCGACGAGAATGGCGAGCTGTTCACCGACCTGGCGAGCTTTGCGGATGAACGAAGCATCCGCCCGCCCTGTCCCGCCCGAAGCCGGAGCCTCCATCTTGGAAAACCATGTCGAGGACTCCTCCACCGTCATGCCAAGGACATCGTGAATGCTTTTGCCGTGAAGCTGAATCTTCAGTGCGTGGGGCTGGTAGCGCTTCCCTTCGCACTCCGGACAGGTGACGTACAAGTCGCTGAGGAACTGCATCTCGATCTTCTCGAAGCCATTGCCCATGCAGCGTTCGCAGCGGCCTTCGCCCGAGTTGAAGGAGAAGAAACCAGGGGTCACCCCCTGAGCCTTGGCATCTTCGCTTTCGGCAAACAGGGCGCGGATGGCATCAAACGCCCCCACATAAACAGCCGGGGTGCTACGCGGGGTGCGCGCTAGCGGCGACTGGTCCACCATGATCACCTGGGTGATCTTTTCATGGCCTGTGATGGAGCGCACGCGGCCTGGCTCATCCTCGCTGACTTCGCCACGCAGACGCTGGAGGTTCCGGAACAGGACTTCATGAACGAGAGTACTTTTGCCGGAGCCGGAGACACCCGTGATGCAGCAAAACACGCCCAAGGGAATGTCCACATTGAGGTTCTTCAGGTTGTTCTGCCGGGCGCCTTTGATCGAGAGGAAAGAGGTTGCCCCAATCTCGGCCTTGGCTGCGCCTTTCCGCGACTTTGCCGGGACGGGTGATGGCTCAGCCGCCGGAGGATTCACGGGGCGTCGTACGGCTGGGACAGGAATGCGTTTACGCCCGGTCAGGTAATCCGCCGTCAAGGAACCGACCTTTTTCTCCAGCCCTTCCAACGGGCCATCATAGACCAAGTACCCGCCCTTGTCGCCACGCCCCGGACCAATCTCGATGACATGATCCGCCGCACGCATGACTGACTCTTCATGCTCCACGACCAGGAGCGTGTTGCCCTTGTCACGCAGCCCTTCCATGACGCCGATGAGACGGCCGATATCACGCGGGTGCAGGCCGATGCTCGGCTCATCAAGAACGAACAGGGTGTTCACCAGCGAGGCCCCCAAACAGGTGGTCAGGTTGACCCGTTGCAGCTCACCTCCGCTCAAGGTGCGAGTCTGCCGGTCCAGATGGATGTAGCCCAGGCCCGCGCGATCCAGGTAACTGAGGCGTCCGCAGATTTCATCGCGGAGCATCTGGGTGGCACTGTCACCAGGAGTGACCGGCCAGCCCTGGGCAAAAGGCAGCAATTCGACGACAGGCAGGTTCCACAGATCGGCGATGGTTCGACCGGCAATGCGGAAGTTGTAGGCGTCTTTTTTCAGGCGGCCACCGTCACAGTCCATGCAGGTGGTGTAGGCGCGGAAACGGCTGAGGAAGATGCGCACGTGCATCTTGTAGGCGCGGCTTTCCAGCCACCTGAAAAAGCCCTTCACGCCATACCATTCGCCATTTTGCCAGGCTTCTTCGGGGTCCGTGCCCGCTCCTTCGACAAGCCACTTCTGCTGATCCTCAGGCAGGTCGCAGAACGGGGTGTCGAGATCCACGCCTTTCTTTTTTGCCGTGCGCTCCAGGTCATCCTGGCTCTCACGATACGTGCTGCCAGAGAAGGCCCGCACCAGCCCGCCACGAATGCTCAGCGATTCATCCGGCATGGCCTTGCGCAGATCCAGCCCAAGCGTACGGCCAAAGCCCTTGCAAGTGGGACAGGCCCCGATGGGGCTGTTAAAGGAAAACAGGCCCGGCGTAGGCGCAGGAATCTGGATGTCACAGTCCGCACAGCGCCAGTCGGTTGAAAAAGACAGCGTCTCGCTGCCCAGCACGACCGTCATCTGGCCCTTGCCCAGACGCAGGGCGGCCTCAATGGCTTCGCTGAGTCGCGACTTTTGGTTAGGCTCCAGGGGCAGACGGTCCTGGATGATGAGGGCCACGGCTGGCAGCTTGCGCCCCTTCATTGCCTCAGGCTCATCCGTGCGGATGGATTCGCCGTAAAGCCAGACACGCAGGTAACCCTGGCTTTGGAGGAACGGGAAAAAGTCGCCCACCTGGGTGTCCTTCGGCACGGGCACACCAAAGCAGACCAGGGCCTGTTTGCCCGCATGAACGGCCATCAGCTCATGCTGGATGCTTTCTGGCGTTTCCGGCTTCACCGGGCGATGGCACTCGGGGCACTGCCCTTCGGCCAGCCGGGGAAACAGCATCTTCAGGTAGTCATTGATCTCCGTGATGGTGCCCACGGTGCTGCGGGTGGAGCGGATGTTATTCACCTGCTCAATGGCGATCGCCGGGGGGATGCCGTGGATGGCATCCACCTTCGGTTTGTCCATGCGCTCAAAGAACTGGCGCGTGTAAGGGGAGAAGGTCTCCACATAACGGCGCTGGCCCTCGGCGTAGATGGTATCGAAGGCGAGGGAGGACTTGCCAGAGCCACTTGGACCCGTGACGACGCAGAGTTTTCCCAGGGGCAAATCCAGGTCAATCCCGCGCAGGTTGTTCTGCCAGGCCCCACGGACCTGGATGACATCGCTGGCGGCTGGGGAAGCTGGAGACTTGGCGGCAGGTTTCTTCGGCATGGGGGAGCTGGAAAGTATAGTTACGTCCCATGCAGTTCAAGTGAACGCTTGTTTTTGGGCGCAATTCTCTTTTTTCTCCGGGCAGCTCTCTCCTGGAGCCGCCAACGTCGGGTCAATCCGCAGGCCGGGGAGGGGCCAGTTTAAGCTGCAGAAGCTCAGGAACCTGCGAGGCCTCCCGCTCATAGTCGTTGTACTCGATCAGGGCCAAACATTGGGGAGACTCCCAAAGCCAGCGGACGACTTTGCTGTCCGGGCCGGCCGCCGCAGACGTGTTTTTGGGAGCCATGGCCAGCGTCTGCTTCAGGTGTTGGCCTGCCTTGATAAACTTGTCTCTAAATTTAGACGGTTCGATGGCTCCAGAATCGCGGCGGTTGTAAAGAGTGATCGTGACCCGGGCAATACGCCCGCCCACAAACTCGACGACGGCTTCCTGAGCTTCCATCTCTTTTGCCAGGAGGGTGAGTGAGGTGATGCTTCCCGGATTTACTTTTCTGGAAAAGCGCGCCCTTGTTTTTCCTGCATCCATCCACTCAAATTGCGCACCTTCCTTTTGATCAGGAATTCTCACACGGTACACTTTTTCAAGATCGTCGGTCGAGTAAGTCCAGACTTTGTCGAAATCCAGCAACGCATCCAAACCCACCGGAGCCGCCACGGTCTGGGGCGCAATGAGGGTGACGGATTTTCGGATGGGAAACGAACCTTCTGTGGGGAAGTTGGGATTGAGGATCTCCAACCTCAGTAACTGTGGCCCGGCCTCGTGAGAGAACAGAATCAACTTCGGTGAATCCCAGCGCCAGATTGGAGACTCTTGCCCTTTGTACACCATTTTACCCATGGTCGAACGTGCCCCCAAAAGTTTGTCCAACTCTACCTCCAAGGCATCACGCACCCCTGCCGAGAGGAGAGTCATTTCGATTTTATAAAGCTGTCCCTCGTAGGAATAGTGGGCCCTGAAAAACTTCACGGGAAAGCGGCTGGGCAGCAAGTGAAGCTGGCATTTTGCATCCGAATTCATGTCGAAGATCCTGCAATCTTCACCGGACTTCATCTTCATATACAACTTTTTATATCCCGTAATTCCCATCCCTTCGAAAGGAACGACCAAATCCCTTTCACTGATCGCAAACGGCTCCTCCCAGTTGAGGAGGGCATCCACGGCAAAAAGCTTGGGAGTCTGCGCACTCGCCGTGTGGCAAGTGAGCAGAAGGAACAAACCTGCCAGAAAATGAACAGCGCGGATAAGCATCCTGGATATCTTTAGAGTTTCCAATCACAGCCCGGACGACGACAGGGTATAAACCCCCAAGGTTGCTTCATATCCTTCTGTTTCGCCCATGCGTTTGAGCTCGTGCCCAGCCCCCCAGGAGTCGCTGAACAGGATTTGGTTCGTCTCTGTGTTGTAGCCGATGATCAGGCGCATGTGCCCACCGGTGGTTTGCCCCTCTGCTGGCAGCGGGGGCTCCTCAGGGAAGCGACCCAACTCCAGCGCCCAGATCAGCGGAACCCCCTTGTCCACGTATTGTTTGATCAGCAGTGAAAACTGGCGCTGGGAGACACGGCGCTTGCCGTCTCCGGAGTTATTCATCAACTGCTTAGGATCAATGTGCGTTTTGAGGGCTACTTTGAAAGTGTCGTCCACTTTGCCCAGGAAGTAATGCATAGACGCGCCATTCTTCGCTCCTAGCGGTGCCAAACGGCTCAGTTGGGTAAATTGGCGCTTCTCAAACGGGATCTGCATGAATTCAAACAAGCGCTGGCAGCAGGCAATCTCACTGTAGCCTTGGCTCCCCTGATCCACCATCGGCACACCCAAAACATAGACATCTCCCTCAGGCGTCGCCGTGATTTTTTTTGCCAGTCCCGTGGGCTGCACCCCGCCAGTCAGACGTCCCATGATCCAGTCTCCTTGATCGGGCGCAGCCACTTTTAAGCGCATGAACTCCGGCTGCCCTGCCGGGCCACTGGCAGCGTAATCGTTGTGCTCCAGCATGGCGATGCCCTGGGCGGTCTTCCAACCCCAGCTCACCGTCTTGACTGTCTGGCTGCCAGAAGCCGATAGATTGGATGGAGACACATTCAAGACCCGTCCCAGGTTTCCTCCAACGTTTCTAAAGGTATTCGTGAAGTCGGTTAATGGAATGCCCTTCAAAGCGCCCTGGCTGTAAAAGGAGATGGTTGCCCGGGTGGCACGGCCATCCATGAATTCCACCACGACCTCCTCCACGGGCACGGACTTGCCAAAGAGGGTCAAAACCACATCCACATTCGAGGAGATTTTGCGCAAAAACCTCGCCCTGCTCTTTTCCACATTGAGCCATTCAAACTGCGGAGACTCAGCCTGCTGCCCAACAACCTTCGGGCGGTATTTCTTTTCAAATTCATCCGGAGTGCAGCGCCACAACTCAGAGAAATTCATGAGGTAGTCCAGATCAGCCTCCACGACTACACGGGGTGCGATGGTGATGCTTTCCGTCGGTTTCACTCCAGGCATGCGAGTCAAATTCATGCCAATGAAATCGATCGCAAACTCCATGTCGCTATCCCTCTGCCTTGAAGAACTGGAATTACCATACAGACGGGCGACAAAAGAATCCCGCTTCCAAAAAATACTGCTCTGGCCGACCTCAGGTTTGGCACCAATAACTTCCTCCAATTTGCTGGAAACAGCCTCAAAAACAGGGATTAAGTCTCCTTTGACCCGGGCCCTGAAAGAGCATGAAACAACCTTCGAAGCTTTAAGCTCCAAATGCATATAAGCGGGCTCAAATGTCCCTCCAAAAAGAGTAGCACGAAGTCTATTGCCCTCGAGATGCCAAGTGACGTTTTGGCTGTGTCCCGATACGGGATCTGTCCTTTCTGAGATGCGGCGTTGTTTGATCAGAGGAGCCAACAGAGCTTCCAGCTTGCTGTAAGACACTGGCTCAGAAGATTTAAAGTCAAAAGCCGGATCAAGATCAATCGGCAGAGGCGGGGCAGCCTGGGAAGACGGCCCGTAAATTCCCAAAAGCATCCCCGTCACCATCAATAACACCCGAATCATATCCCGGTTTTTATTAGGAATTTCATCAAAAGGTCAACAACCGAATTCAAATCCGTGTTCTCACGCTTGAAGTCCACCCAATAAAAAGCCCGCGCAGCCGAAGCTGACGCGGGCGGTAGATTTGACGATCAGACAGTGATTACAGGCTTTCGTGCACACGGGCCAGGGCCATGAGCATGTAGGCGGTGGTGAGCGTGGTATCGCTTTCCATCCAGCGCCCAGCGCTGTTGGCCCAGGAGCCGTCGCCCTGCTGGAGGTTGAGCAGCTTGGAGGCAAGGTCGGCACGCCAGTCAACGGTCTTGCCGTCTTTGGTCTTCAGGAAGTCCACTTCGGCAATCGTCAGGGCCTTGGCCATGGTGTGGTAATAGTAATAAAGGCCTTCAGCGCCGAGGCCGGGATTTTCATCCAGCGTGTAGTTTTCGCTGAGCCACTGGATCACCGCCTGCACGCGGGGATCGCTCTTATCCAGCCCGGCGTAGATGAAGCTGAGCATGCCCGCATAGCTGATGCTGCCATAGCTGCGGAGGGCGGTGCGGCCATCCGGAGTCTTGGTGTCCTTACCACGGGTTTCACCGGGGCTGTAAACAAAGCCGCCGGCATCTGCCTTGTCCGTGCTGACCCAGGAGGCCTTGTTGGTTTCAGGCCGGTTCTGACAGTTCTGGATGAACTGGATGGCAGCTCCAAAGTTCAGCTGCGGCTCGTTTTTGCCCGCATCGCCTTTGTCAGCCAGGAGTGCCTGGGAGTAATACAGGGCCTCCAGGGCAAAGTGGGTGTTGGAAAGGTCCGCATGAGCCGGGTTGTTCGGCTTGGGTGTACCGTAGCCGATGCCACCATCGAAGGGGTTATCCTGCTTGCCCTTTTCATCGAAATCATTCTGCTGACCAATGATGAAACGGCGGGCCGCCAGGAGTGTCTGCTCATCCTGGGGCTTGGGGCTGAGCATGAGGGAGGTGAGGGCCAGCGACGTATTGTAGTTCGCGCGGGCTTTCACGTAGATGCCGCCATCGGGCTGCACGTTTTTCAGCAGGAAAGCATAGGCTTTCTCCAGCTCAGGGGAAAGTGCTTCCGTGGGTTGGCGGCCTGGGGCCAGCAGATGGCTGGTGATGGCCAGGGCGGTAAAGGCCACAGGCTCGGCATCGCCCCACTGGCCGGTTTCGGCATTCTGCTTCGCTTTCAAAAAAGTCAGCCCGCGGTCATAGGCGAGGCGGATTTCCTGCTTCAGGGATTCGTGGCGGGCGGGCTGGGTGCCGCTTTGCGCCAAAAGCATGGAAGGCAGCGCAAATGAAAGGACGGTGATCAGTTTCATGGTTGGACGGGGGTGATGATGACGGTGACAGGGGTGCCGACTTCAGGGATGTTGGCAGGAAGAGAGATCCAAAGATCATCGCGCCAGTTGCCTTCAGCAGGAGAGTTGATGAGAGCGCCGCGGTCCAGCCAGACGGCGATGATGGAACCTTCGTGCTGGCCGATGAAGCCACGCTCATCCAGGTAAGAGCCATTGAAAATCCAGGACTCCAGATCCGTGGGCGGCTTTTGAGTGTCTACATGCTGGACGAAGTCCGCAATCGGGACCGACTTGGCGGCCTCGCCGACTTTCCATTGCACAGTGACCTTGATCTGGTTTGCCTTCGGTTTGGCCGGGGGCTCTTCTTTCCAAATTTTAGGACGCTCGGCCTCAGGCACTTTGGTCAGCATGCCCTCGGTCGCGGCCTGATAGTTTGCCAGCAGCAGCGCCACCTGGATCGCCGTGGGGCTGACAGCGGTGGTCAGCACGCTCTCGTGCGTCTTCCCGGTTTCATGGACCAGCAGGTACTCGATGGGAGCCCGTTGCAATTCCACCTTCGCGGGGATGCGCACCTCGCGGGTGGCGGCATTGATGCGGATGCCATCCAGCTCATACTCGGTCCCGGAGATCTTTTTCAGCCGTTGCTGGGCCTCTGCAAGCTGCTTGGCCGCATTCGCCTTTGCATCTGGGATCGCCTCCTGAGCATGAAGCCCCCCCAAGCTCATCGCGAGCGGAAGGAGGAGACAGAGAAGACGTGACATGGGCAAAAGCATACGCGGTTGAACGAACATGGACAAACTTGGCCACAGGTTATGCAGGATGCAATGGCAACCCGGACGCGTATCAGCCCAAAAATAAACCGAACGGACAAAGATTGTCCGTTCGGTTATTAAAGGGCCTTCTCCAGTCCGCACGATGCGGCATCATTCATCGTCACCGCGGGCACCCGTCATCTGCAGGATGTAATACAGGAAGTAGCCGAGAGAGCTCACGAAGGCGGCGACGTAAGTCAGGGCAGCTGCATCCAGCACCTTGCTCATGGCATTGTATTCGGGTCCCGCCGAAACGGCCCCGGTGCTGGCGAGCACCTTTTTGGCACGGGCGGTGGCATCAAACTCCACCGGCAAAGTCACAAGCTGGAAGAGCATCATGATGCCGAAGCCGACCGCCATGATGGTGATGGCGAGCTTGTAAGGGAAGAAGCCGCCCACCATGCCGATGAGGGGGATCCACATGACCACCTGGCTGGCGATCTGGGTGATGCCCACCGCCGCCATACGCCACTGGAGAGGGGCGTAAAGCTGCTGATGCTGGATGGCGTGGCCGCATTCATGGGCGGAAATGCCCAGCGCAGCCACCGAAGTGCCGTGAAAGTTTTCTTCCGAAAGCACCAGGCGTTTTTGGCCAGGATCATAGTGGTCCACCAGATGCCCAGGCATCGCATGGATGCTCACATCACGGATGTTGTTGAGGTCCAGGATGCGCTGGGCCACCTGCGCGCCGGTGTAGCCGCTGGAAGCCCGCACCTGGGAATAGCGGTTGTAGGCGCTGCGCACCCGCCAGGAGGCGAGGAGCGAGAGGGCCAGGGTTCCGAGGAACAGGAGTATCATTGTCATAGATCAGGGATTGGGGGGTTGTCGAAAATACGACTCTGTTGTCATAATCGGCCCTGCCTTTCTTGCCTTTAGAAACAGGACCCAAGTTTGGAATGACAACCCTGGAAAAACGCAGGTTGCACAGAGCCGCCGCCGCGTCTCTGAATGGGCATGGAGTCCTCCGTATCAGCCGAATCCGCCAGCGCCATCGTGTGCCGTGTCACCCCCTGGTATTTCCGCCGCATGGGCATGATGGCCGCCATGCTGGTCCTGATGGGCCTCTGGTTCCTCTACGACTGGAAATTCGGCTACCATGAGGCCAACGAGGTCGCCGACGAGAAGGACAAATTCGAGCAAGTTCTGCTGAAGGGTTATGACGAAGCCAAGGCCGCCAACCGGCTGGAGCAGTGGGTGAAGGAAACTGAGGCAAAAGGCCTCCCTGCGGGCAAAAACGGCGAACCGCCGCGCTGGGTCTCCTATGCGGCCGAGCGCGGCTGGAGTGAAAAACCACACCGCTGGACCGACCGCGAGATTGCCGGACAGTTCTGGTGGGGCAGCGGCACCATCGCCGTCGGTTTGCTCGTCGCCCTCACCATGCTGCTGAACCGCAACCGGGTGCTGCGGGCCGGGGCAGACCACTGGATCACCCCTCAGGGCACGAAGATCTATTTTGCGCAGGTCTTTCGCGTGGACAAACGCAAGTGGGACAGCAAGGGCCTCGCCTATGCCTGGTATCGGCAGACGCCGGACTCGCCCGAAAAAAAGGCCGTTCTCGACGATTTCAAATTCGACGGCACGGGCCGTGTACTGGAGCGTCTGCTGGCCAGCTTCAAAGGCGAACTGATCGACAAGGTGCCCGATGCCGACACCCCGACACCTGCCGATCCGAGTCAAGCTAACTGACCAGATTTGTTTCTCCTCCGCCAGCATGTGAAAAAAAGAGCGAATTCGCTCTTGCCAAATAATAACCAGCCGCTACCTCTCCGCCGCACATCCCCCTTCAATCTATGGCAGACAACATCCAAGAAAAAGTCCGTGACATCATCGTCGAACAGCTCGGCGTGAACCCTGAGCAGGTGACCCCTGAAGCCAAGTTCATCGAAGATCTGGGCGCTGATTCCCTGGACACCGTGGAGCTGGTGATGGCCTTCGAAGAAGAGTTCGGCATCGACGTCCCTGATGAAGAAGCTGAAAAGCTTCAGTCCGTGGGCGACGTGGTCCGCTACGTCGAAGAAAACGCCGAGTAATCCTCGTTTTCCGAGTTCATTTCAGAAAGCAGACGGGAAACCGTCTGCTTTTTTGTTGTTGGACTTTGGCCCCAAGCGCAGGAAGCACTTCCATCTCATGTCCCTTTCCAATCCCTGGTTCATCATCGCCCTGGTAGGAGTTCTCGGTGTTTTCCACCTGGAGTTCTTTGCCACCCTCCTCAATCTCGCCCGGCTGGGCAGGCCGGTGCCCCCTGATCTGGCAGAAGTGTTTCCTGAAGAAACCCGCGAAAAACTGGGGGAGTACATCCGGGACTCAAAAAAAGTCGAGTTCACCCAGGAAGTGACGCTGCTCGGCGTACTGATCGTGTTCTGGTGGAGCGGCGGTTTCGGCTGGCTGCAAAATTGGGCCCAGAGCCAGGGGCACGGCCCAGTGGTCACCGGCGTCGTTGTTATCGGCCTCGTGCTGCTCGCGCAGACTTGGCTCAGCCTGCCCTTTCAGGCCTGGGACACTTTTGGGGTGGAGGCCCGCCACGACTTCAACAAAACGACCGTCGGCACTTTCATCAATGACCACTTCAAAGGCCTGGCCCTGATGGCCCTGCTGGGAATCCCGGTGGCCGCCGCTCTCGTGTGGTTTTTCGAAACCCAAGCCTGGGCCGCCCTTTACGCCTGGCTGTTTCTGGCCGGATTTACCCTGCTGATGACCTGGCTTTCCCCACGGGTGATCATGCCGGTATTTTTGAAGTTCCGTCCCATGGAAGAGGGTGAACTCAAAGACGCCATCTTCGCCCTCGCCCGGAAACTGGACTTCCCGGTCGCCGAAGTCAGCGTGGTCGATGGCTCTCGCCGCTCCACCAAGGCGAATGCCTTCTTTGCAGGCTTTGGCAAAACACGCCGCATCGCCCTCTACGACACGCTTTTGGAAAGCCATGGCAAGGAGGAAATCGTCGCCATCCTGGCGCATGAGATCGGCCACAACAAATGCCGCCATGTCCCGGTGATGATGACGCTGAATCTCCTGGAAATGGCCTTGATGCTGGGCCTGCTGGGCTGGGTGCTGAAGTCCCCGGGCTTCTTCGCCGCCTTTGGCGTCCAGGGCACGCCTGTCGGTATGGGGCTGGTGCTTTTCGGCATGATTTACAAGCCCCTGGGCGTCCTCACCGGACTTCTCGGTCTGGCCATGAGCCGGAAGCATGAATTTGAGGCCGATGCGTATGCCCGCGAGGCTGTCGGCAGCCATCAGCCCCTGACGGATGGTTTGAAAAAACTGTCTCACGATCACCTCGCCCATCCGTCGCCGCATCCGCTCACCGTGTTGCTCCATTATAGCCACCCGCCGTTGGCAGAACGCCTCGCCGCCTTGCAGGGAACCCCACGGGCTGTTTGAGGCGGGCATTTGGCGCAAGAGCTGCCCGCTCCACACGTTTTCACGGCGATGTTCCGCCCCCTCGCCCTTCTCTGCCTCCTGGCCACCTCCGCTGTCGCGGCGGACCGGCCTAACATTTTATGGTTAACCAGCGAAGACAACGGCCCCCAATACGGCTGTTACGGGGACAGCTACGCGACAACACCGAACATTGACGCGCTGGCGGCCAAAGGCACCCGCTTCAAACGCTGCTGGTCCAATGCCCCCGTTTGCGCCCCCGCACGCACCTGCCTCATCAGCGGCCGCTGGGCCCCCGCCGACGGGGCCGAGCACATGCGCAGCGCCGTGGCCCTGCCCGAGGGGCACCAGATGTACCCGCAGCTCCTGCGCAGCGCAGGCTATTACTGCAGCAACAACAGCAAGGAAGACTACAACCTGGATAAGCCCCAGAAAGGTAAAAAGGATCTGGTCTGGGATGACAGCAGCGGCAAGGCCCACTGGCAGAACCGGCCTGCAGGCCAACCCTTCTTCGCCGTCTTCAACAACACCATCACCCATGAAAGCCAGATCCGCCGCCGGCCTCACACGCTGATTCATGATCCGGCCCAAGCCCCCCTGCCCCCCTTCCATCCGGATACGCCGGAGGTCCGCCATGACTGGGCCCAATACTACGACAACATCACTCTCATGGACACCAAACTCGGCCAGCACCTGGCCGAGCTGGAAAAGGCAGGGCTGGCAGAGGACACCATCATCATGCACTACGGCGACCACGGGCCGGGCATGCCGCGCTTCAAACGCTGGCCTTACAACAGCGGCCTGCAGGTGGGCCTCATCATGCACTTCCCGGAGAAGTGGAAGCATCTGGCCCCCAAAGGCTACAGCCAGGGTGGGGTGAATGAAGAACTCGTCAGCTTTGTGGATCTCACCGCCACGCTGCTGAGCATCGCCGGGGTAAAACCACCGGACTACTTCCAGGGACGGGCTGTGTGCGGGGAGTTTGCCAAACCGGCCCCCGAATTCATCCACGGCTTTCGTGGCCGCATGGATGAGCGGTACGACCTCGTCCGCAGCACCACCGACGGGCGGTATGTGTACATCCGCAACTATATGCCCCAGCTGCCTTATGGCCAGTTTTTGAACTACATGTTCCAGCAGGCAACCACCCGCGTGTGGAAGGTGAAGTTTGATGAAGGCAATCTGCCTGAGCTCCAGACCCGCTTTTGGAAAACCAAACCTGCCGAGGAACTGTATGACCTGGAGTCCGATCCCTGGGAGACGATCAATCTGGCGGACTCCACCGCCCATGCGGAAATCAAAAACCGCCTAGCCCAAGGGCAGCGCCAGTGGCTGGCGCAGGTGCGGGACCTGGGTTTCATCCCCGAGGGGGAACGCCTGGCCCAAGCTGGCGAAAAATCCCCCAAGGACGTTTTTTCGACCGATGAAGCCTACCCGATCAAAGCCGTTCTGGACGCCGCCACTCTGGCCACGGATCCAGCCCAAGCCACCCCGAAAACCTTGGCCAAACTGCTGGACCACCCCAATGCCAGCGTACGCTACTGGGGTGTGCAGGGCTACCTGATCCAGGGAGACAAGACCATCCGCACCAACGCGCCTAAACTGGAGCAACTGCTGGGCGACAGCTCCCCCAGCGTGCGTATCGCCGCTGCAGAGGCGCTCATCAGCGTGGCCGAATCCCCCGCTGTGCTGGAACGCAGCACCCGGGCTCTGCTGAAATGCGCTGACATGGAGACCCAGCCCTACTTCGTCGCCATTGAGGCCGTCAACGTGCTGGACCGCTGGCAGTCTCGGCTAAAGCCCTGGCAGCCCCAGATTCAGGCACTGCCAGCGCAGGCTCCCGAGACGGTCGAAAAGCGCCTCAAAGAATACATCGCCCGCCTCCACGATCACCTGCTCTCTGGAGACAAGGTGAAGGATACCGAGGCGAACTGACGCTCCCGCACATTCACTGACAGCGGTTTTCTTTAAAAAAGAGGGCTGCTTTTGACTGTCCGTGGCCCACGTTCAGACAGGCATTCCACATTCTCCAGAGCGAACTCAGCCGGGAGCATCCACTCAAAAAATGAGAATATTGAAAAAATTGAGTGCAACCCTGATTATTTTATATTATTTAAGATAGTTAAATAATCAAGGTTTACCCCAAAACCCATGAAACCTGCCATTGCCCTCCCCCTCCTGGCCGCCTTCAGCCTCATCTCCATGGCCAGTGCCCAGTATCCTGGAGCCCCCACTTATCCGGGTGCAACCGGTGGTTACGCGGCCATGCCGCCCGCAGGGACTGGCCTTTACGGTGGCACGGGATACACCGCCATGTCCCCCACCCTGCCGCCGCCAAACATGAGTTCCCCCTATGCCGGGCCGACCATGATGGAACCAGCACCTGCGGCTAACTATGGTTTTCAACAGCCGGTCGCCACCAATTCCTGGGGCGGCGTGCAGCAGAGCATGACCGGCAGCAACATGCTGAACTACCGCTACCTGGAAGCGAGCTACCGCTATGTGGATCCCCGCGGGGGCGACCTGGATGGCAGCCACGGCCTGGGCGTGACGCTTTCGATGGACCTGCCGACGATTTTCTTCGTCAAAGGCAGCTTCAACTGGAGCAGCGGCACCGGTACCAAGAATGTCAAAGGCGCGGCCGATGCCGACTACGACCTTTCCGTCATCACCATCGGCGGCGGTGCCTACATGGCGATCACGCCGAAACTGCACTTCGTCGGCGAAGTGGGTCTGGTGTATGCCAACCTCAGTTCCTCCGGCAACAACATCAGCTACACCGACGGTGGCATC
This sequence comes from Verrucomicrobiota bacterium, assembly GCA_040386955.1. Taxonomy (GTDB): domain Bacteria; phylum Verrucomicrobiota; class Verrucomicrobiia; order Verrucomicrobiales; family Verrucomicrobiaceae; genus Prosthecobacter. The sequence goes on along the minus strand of JAZKER010000051.1, from coordinate 49,127 downwards.
TACATCCGCCCCAGCCTGCGCTATCAGCTGGTGGATTGGCTGGAACTGCAGGCCGGCGTGACCGTCAGCAGCGCCAACGATTACGACAGCAAGGTCATCGACTTCGGTGCCTACTTCCGGGTTTTCCCGCAGATGGACATGAACATCGGCATGGACCTGGGCGACGAAACCCGCACCCTGCGTGCCGGTGCCCGTCTCCGCTGGTAACCTGACTTTAAAACTCTCCCACCCTCAAGACACGGAAGCGCCCTGGAAACAGGGCGCTTCTTTTTTTGTGAAAGCCAATCGCGCCGAAGCTCGGGAGTCACGCTCGCCCAGTAAGAAATTCACGCAGGCCGCCGGCGTCATACATCCAGACAAGAAAGATTGCCCGAATGTTATCCCAGAGACCGCAGATCGGCTTCGACCTGGGGTCCTGTGTTATCTCAGCCTCCTTATGGCCTCCCTCAATCATCCCACTGCCACCCCCCGCTGCTCCACCGGCGTCGAAGGGTTGGATATCATCCTTCAAGGTGGTCTGCCCACCAACAGGCTTTACCTCGTCAAAGGCGACCCGGGCGTCGGCAAGACCACGCTGGCCATGCAGTTTCTTTTGCAAGGACAGAAGGAGGGAGAGACCAGCCTCTACATCACCCTTTCCGAAACGAAAGATGAGATCGCCACCGTGGCCGCCTCGCATGACTGGGACCTGTCCAACCTGCATTTGTATGAGCTCTCCACGATCGAAGAAAAGATCCGTGGGGACACAGAAAGCACCTTTTTCCATCCCTCGGAAATCGAGCTCAACCGGACGATCACCGCCTTGATTGACGAGGTGAAGCGGGTCAACCCGACACGGGTGGTTTTTGATTCCCTGTCGGAAATGCGCATGCTGGCCGATACTCCCCTGCGCTACCGGAGACAGATCCTGCAGCTGAAGCAATTTTTTGCCGGGCGCAACTGCACGGTTCTGCTGCTGGATGACCGGACCTCCGGCACGCATGATCTTCAGGTGGAAAGCATCGCTCATGGAGTCATCGCCCTCATGAGCACCGCCGCAGGTTATGGCATTTCCCAGCGGCAGCTCAATGTGATCAAGATCCGTGGCTCCGAATTCCTGGAAGGCTCCCATGACCTCGTGCTGCGCAAAGGTGGCATGGTGGTCTTCCCACGCCTCGTCGCGGCGGATGAGCAGGGTGATTTTCAACGGGAAGATTTCCCCAGTGGCATTCATGAACTCGACCTCCTGCTAGGGGGTGGGCTGGGGCGTGGCACCAGCACCATGTTCATGGGACCACCTGGCACGGGCAAATCGACCCTCACCGTCCGCTTTGTGCTGTCGGCGGCAGAACGCGGTGAAAAATCACTGCTTTTCATCTTCGACGAGACCATCGGAACCTTGATGGACCGAGCCGCCAAACTCGGCATGGATCTGAAGCCCCACGTCCAAAGCGGCCTCATTGTGATTGAGTCCGTGGATCCGGCGGACATCTCCCCCGGTGATTTGGCCCACCGCATCCGGCAGGGCGTGGCCCATGGTTCCGCACGTATGATCGTCATTGACAGCATCAATGGTTATCTCAATGCCATGCCTGCGGAGCGCTACCTGACCCTGCAGCTGCATGAGTTGCTATCCTATCTGAACCAGCAGGGCATCGTCACCATCATGGTCCTGGCCCAGCAGGGGCTTATCGGCTCCATGCAGTCGGCCGTGGATCTTACCTATCTTGCCGATACCGTGCTGCTGCTGCGTTTTTATGAGGCACGGGGAGAAGTGAAGCAGGCCGTTTCAGTCATTAAAAAACGCAGCGGCAACCACGAACGCACCATCCGCGAAATCCGGGTGGGGCAGGATGGCATCACCCTGGGCGAACCCCTGCGTGAACTCCAGGGTGTGCTCACCGGCGTGCCCACCTTTGTCAATGACAGGTGAAATCCGACGTCCCTGCCCCGCATGCAACCCCCTGACGAACTTTGCGTGGAGACACCCCCTCCGGACAGCCCTCATGCCGCTGAAACAGGACGCGAGGGGTTGGGAATCCTGGTTCTGGCCCCAACCAGCAACGATGCCCGGCTCACCGCCTCCTTTCTCGAAAAGGCCGGCTTGGAACCCTGCATCTGTCACAACTTCGAAGACATCCGACCAAGGGTGGAAGCCGGCTGTGGTGCCCTGCTGCTGGCCGAAGAGGTGCTGGTGAACGGCTCCGTGAAGATGCTGGCCGACCTCCTCGACAAGCAGCCTTCCTGGTCCGATCTGCCCATCGTCATCATCACTGGCACTCGGGAGGCCTGGGCACGGCATCGTCACCTTTCCGCCCTCACTCCGACAGGCAATGTGTCCATCATCGAGCGGCCCGTCCGGCCCGACACGCTTGTGAGCACACTGGAGTCCGCCATCCGCTCGCGACAGCGCCAGTATCAGGTGCGCACCCTGCTGGAAGAGCGGGAAAAAATGACCCATGAAGCCCTGGAGGCCGATCGTCGCAAAGACGAATTTCTGGCCATGCTGGCGCATGAGCTGCGCAATCCTCTGGCCTCGGTCGCCAATGCTGCCGCCCTGCTCAAGACATCGAACGACCTGGAAACCCAGGCCTGGTCCGCCGGCGTGATCGAGCGGCAGGCCAACCAGCTTGCCCACCTCATTGATGACCTCCTGGATGTGTCGCGCATCACCACCGGCAAGATCCGCCTGCGTCGCAGCCAGATTGACCTGGCGGTCGTGCTCGACCGCGCCTGCGACTCCGCCCGCCCCCTGATAACAGAACGCGGACACCGCTTCACACGAGACTATCCGCATGGTGTCCTATGGCTGGAAGCAGACCCCACACGCATCGAGCAGGTGGTGCTCAACCTCCTGGCAAACGCCGCCAAATACACGCCTAAAAACGGCTGCATCCAGCTTTTGGCCGGACGCGGGGAGGCTGACATTTTTGTGACGGTCAAGGACAACGGGATCGGCATCGAGCCCAAACGCCTGCCCGAAATGTTCCAGCTCTTCACCCAAGGAGAACGCTCCATTGCCCGGAGTGAAGGCGGGCTGGGCATCGGTCTCACCATTGTGCAAAAACTGACGGAAATGCACGGAGGCAGCGTGGATGCGCATAGCGATGGTCCGGGCCAGGGCAGCAGCTTCACCACCCGGCTGCCAGCCGCTGCGACCAGCCTTTCTCCCCCACTCATCGGCGAACAAGAGCCCCGGCCCCTGATGACTTCACGCCGTGTCCTGGTGGTGGATGACAATGTGGACTCTGCCGTCGGCCTGGCCAAGCTGCTCACCCGCGCCGGTCATCAGGTCTCCCTCGCCTATGATGGGGCTGCAGCCCTGGCCCAGGCGGAGCAGCAATCGTCCGAGGCCATCGTACTCGACATTGGCCTGCCAGGCATGGATGGCTACGAAGTCGCCCGGCTGCTGCGCCGGGAGGACTGGGGCCGTCAGGCCCTGCTGATTGCAGTGACTGGCTATGGCCAGGAAGATGACCGGCAACGCGCCATGGAGGCAGGCTTTGACCACCACCTCGTCAAGCCGGTGGACCTGATCAAGCTCAAAAGCCTGTTACGGACAGGGAGTGCTTCTCCCGTCTGAAGGGTACGAAGTGGGCATCACCTGAGGAACTCCGCCCGGCAAGCAGGGTTCATTTTAGTTCTCCTGTAGTGGTTTTCGTGGATAATTCCTGGGCTGTGTACTTTCTTCCCTCATTCCGACTCCTGATCCTGCTGCAGATGCTTTGGCTCGCTGGGCCGGTGATGGCGGAGCCGCTGCTGCTGATCACCATCGGCGACTCCATCACCCGGGGAGTGCGGCCGGATGTGAAGCCGGAGGAAACTTTCCCAGCCTTGGTGCAGAAAGCCCTGATTCAACAGGGCATCTTCATCGAAATCATCAATGCGGGCATTGGTGGAGACACCGTGGATGCGTTGAAAAAATTGCAGGCCGGGGTGATCGCCAAAAAACCGCACTTTGTCACCCTCATGTACGGCACCAATGACAGCTACGTGGCCCGGGGCCAGACTGAAAGCCGCAACTCCCTCACCAAATATGAAGCCGCTTTGCGCACCCTGATTGCGGCCCTGACGAAGGCAAACATCGTGCCGGTGGTCATGACTTCGCCTCCCTGGGCGGAAGGCGCGCCTCCCGATGGCCTGAAGCAGCATCCCAACATTCGTCTGCTGCCCTATGTCACGGTCTGCCGCACAGTGGCGAGAGAGATGCAGGTGCCCCTGGTCGATCATTTTGCGCACTGGACGGCGGCGACGGAAAAGGGCGTGAAGCTCAAGGACTGGACCAGTGACTTTTGTCATCCCAATCCACGTGGGCACCAGGAACTCGCGGCCGTTCTTTTGCAGACTCTGGCTCCGCTGGCCAAGTCCCTTTCTGCCCAAGGCTCCCAGACTGACTGAGTCTCAGGCCTTTCTCGTCTTCAACGCTTTTTTGCGCTCGGGAAAAAGGGTGGTGCAGATCTCGCAGACGGTGCCGTCGCAGCCACGGGCGGAGCAGTATTCTCGACCGTAAAAGATGATCTGAAGGTGCAGCTTGTTCCAGGCGGACTGGGGAAAAATGCGTTTTAGGTCACGCTCCGTTTGAATGACGTTTTTGCCCTCGGTCAGTTTCCAGCGCTGGGCCAGGCGGTGGATGTGGGTATCCACCGGGAAGGAGGGTATGCCAAAGGACTGGGCCATGACGACCTGCGCCGTCTTGTGCCCGACTCCGGGCAGCTGCTCCAGAGCCTCCAAGTCTGCGGGAACCTGGCCGTCATATTTTTCGACGAGGATCTCGGACAGCTTTTGAATCGCCTTGGCCTTTTGGGGACCGAGGCCGCAGGGCTTGACGATCTTTTCAATCTCGGCCACCGGCACCAGGGCCATTTCCTGAGGGGTACGGCCCAGTGTCCAGAGTTTGGGCGTGATCAAATTCACCCGCACGTCAGTGCACTGGGCGGAAAGCAAGACGGCCACCAGAAGGGTGTAGGCATCCGTATGATCCAGAGGCACCGGCGGATCCGGGTAAAGCTGCCCCAGCCGCTGGAGCACGTAGGCGGCGCGTTCGGCCTTGGTCACGGCAATCTCAGATTAGCTGCGCTGAATGCGCTGCACCATTTTGCGCACGTGGTCATACTTCTGGCGATCCTTCATGATGGCCAGGCTTTGGGACTTGGAACCCCAGCGAATCACGCGGATGTTCACGTGACGGACGCCCCAGGCATTCATGTGCGCACGGGTAGGCTGGTAGATGTCAATGGTATTGGTCCCGACCAAGGCAGAACCGTAATCGTCCACCTGATAAATATATGGGGTGCCCTCAATTTGGAAAATGGTCCCAACCGGATACACGGACCAGTCGGCGGCGGCACTGCGCAGAACGCTGCCATACTTCAACTGCGAGCCAACGGCGGTACGTGCACCGTACTGGATGTGGTCTGACTCACTGTGAGTGTAGGCGGTGGTCCGCACGGCGGAGATGCGCGTGCCTTTTTTGGACATCACCTTCTTGTTCGAACTGGACGAAGAACAAGAGCAGAGGAGGGCTGCGACAATACAGAGCAAGCAGGTGGTGGCGTTTCTCATCATTTAACAAGTCTTGACATTCAAGCTACCGCTGAATTGAAAACCATCGTGCGGCATTTGGGCTCCAAAATCAATCACGGATTTTCCACCCACCTGCCCCTGGCGGCCTCTCAAGGCAGTTTAAGCTTGGCGGCATAAGCCTCCGCAGCCGCCGGAGATTCCATCGTTTTTTTGCCAAATACGGACGGTCCCGCCACTCCGCCGCCCAAAATCAGGTAATCCGGCTGGCAGACGAGGGTGTAGGCATTGTCGCCTTTGGCCCCGCCATTGGGCAGCAACCATTTCAGGTTTCCCAGGGAATCAAAGGCGGCGGTATAAATATCCGTGGCCCCCAGACTGGTCAAAGTCTGCCCCGCCAGAGTCGCGGTGGCGGAGAACTCACCCGTCACATACACCCGGTCCGCCCCATCCGTCGCCACGCCCAGGCAGTAGTCCACTGCGGGCCCCTGGATGACCTGGGACCAGAGGGGCCGCCCATCGGGTGAAAAGTGCACCAGGAAACCATCGCTGTCTTTGTCGCCAGTGGTTTTGAAAACCTTCTCGCCCAGCTTCAGACTTCCTTTAAACATCCCCGCCCCAGTGACACGGCCTGCGGCATCCACCGTGATTTCATGGAAGCCGGCGCTGGGGGTGCCGGCAATCAGCGAGACCCAGACAGGCTCCCCCTCCGGCGTGGTCTTGATCACCAGTGCAGCCTGGCCAGTCGTGGTTTCCAGCGCCAGCTTCCCTGCCAGCCCCTTTCCCCCACCGCTGCCGCCGATGTAGAGATTGCCCCCGGCATCCGTGCCGATGCCGTGCCCGCTGCCATTGAATTTTCCCAATGTCGTCTTCACCCAGCGCAGGCTGCCCTCGGCATCATACTTGGCCCAAAAGACGGCCCGTGAGGTGCTGCCAGCATTAGCCACCACTTGGCCAAATTTTCCTTCCCCTGCCACAGATCCAGCAACAACGACATCCCCTTGGGCATCCAGGGCGATGCCGTGGCCATAGTCATAACCGGCTCCGCCTGCGGTGCGAATCCACAGAAGATCCCCGGATGGCGAATACTTGGCCACAAAGATGTCATAATCCCCGGCATTGGGCAGCACCTGCCCCAGGGCCCGGGCATCGGTGCTTTGGAAATGACCTGTGACGTAGGCATTCCCGGCGGCATCGGTGACGACCCCATAACCACGGTCCACCAGACTGCCGCCCAGGCTGCGAACCCAGAGAAACTTTCCCTCAGATGAAACCTTGGCCAGGAAGAAATCCGACCCGCCCAGGGATTCGCGTTTCAATTCACCAAAGCTGCCCGCATCGGTGGTTTCACCCGCCAGAAAGACCTGCCCCTGACCATCCACGGCCACGGCACGGGTCTTGTCATTTTTCAGGCCGCCCCCTGCGGCGACCCATTCAAAGGAAGGCTCGGCAGCCGGCAGGGAGGAAGCCAGAAGGAAAGGAAGAAGGAGGCGGGAGAGTGACATGCGCGGAAGAATACGCGATGCCTTCCTGAGGCCTTGAAACCAAGATGCGTATCAAAGTGACAAGACAGCCTCCCTTCCCGACCGGGTTTTACACCACTTCTTCGATGACCGGGTTCGTGAGGGAACCGATGCCTTCGATCTCAATGGTGACGCTGTCTCCCGCTTTCAGCCACAGTGCGGGCTTACGGGCCATGCCGACGCCATGAGGGGTGCCGGTGAGGATGACCGTGCCCGGCAGCAGGGTGGTGCTGGCACTGAGGAAGGCGATGATGGTAGGCACATCGAAGATCATGTCGTTCGTGTTCCAGTCCTGCACGGCCTCACCATTGAGAATGGTCTTGATGCCCAGCGCATTGGGATTTGGGATCTCATCGCGGGTGACCAGGACGGGACCCAGTGGGCAAAAGGTATCGAAGGTCTTGCCCCGGCACCACTGGCCGCCGCCACCGTTCTTCTGCCAGTCGCGGGCGCTGACATCGTTGGCACAGGTATAGCCCAGCACATAGTCCAGCGCGTTTTCCTTGCTGACGTTTTTGGCGGCCTTGCCAATGATGATGGCAAGCTCGCACTCATAATCCACAGTGTCACTGCGCAGACCGCGGGGCAGTTCGATGGCGTCGCCGGGGTTCTGGACGGTACCGGGGCTCTTCATGAAAAGCACGGGATGCTCTGGAATGGCGGCACCGCTTTCCTCCGCGTGGAACTTGTAGTTGAGGCCGATGCAAAGGATGGCCGTCGGCTGCACCGGGGCGAGAACCTTGGCCACATCTGCCACGGTATCCGTCACGCGATGGTCGCCAAAGATGTCGCCTTCAATGACTCGGGCGGAGCCGTCGGTTTGCTGGGAGGCGTAAGCAGTGCGGCCGGCGGAATCGGAGTAACGGATGATTTTCATGAATGGGAGAGGGGGAAAGAACTTGTACGCAGTTCAAAGGCAAGTTTAACGACGATTGAAGGCCACACACTCTTCGTAGCGCGCCCCGGTGCCGCCAAACATGTCCAGCGCACTGCCGATGGTGCCGTCCACACGTCCGTGGCTCAGCTGATCCAGGCGGCTCAGATCACCCAGGTGGCGGATGCCCCCCGCATAGGTCATCGGGATGGGGCTGTGTTCGCCCAAGAAAGCGACGAGGGCCTCGTCCATGCCCTCACACTTGCCTTCCACATCCACGGCGTGAATGAGGAATTCGGCACAACAACCAGCCAGGTGCTTCAACGTTTCCGGGGTGACGTGCAGATCTGTGAGCGTCTGCCAGCGATTCATGGCCACGGTCCATCCGCTGGCGGTGGCCTTGCAGCTCAGGTCAATGACCAAGCGGTCTCGGCCCGCAGCGGCCACCATTTTTTGCAGCCTGGTTTCCGAAAAGGTGCCGTCGGTTTCAAACAGGTAGCTAGTGACGATGACGTGGCTGGCCCCGGCCTCCAGATACTCCACCGCATTGCAGGGCCGGATGCCACCGCCGACTTGCAATCCATTTGGATAGGCGCCGAGGGCTGACTTGGCCGCCGCTTCATTGCCAGGCCCCAGCAGGATGACATGCCCGCCCGTGAGGCCGTCATCGGCGTACTTCCGGGCAAACCAAGCCGGGTCGCGGTCACTGACGAAATTCGTCTTCAGCCCACCTCCGGAATCGCTGAGGCTGGAGCCTACGATCTGCTTCACTTGGCCATCGTGGAGATCAATGCAGGGGCGGAAACGGGTCATGGTGGGAGGCTTGAGCTAAGGAGGCCACGCCACGACGTCAAGGCCGATTGAACAAACTCCCGGTCTTCCGTCCGCCTGCGGGCTTGCTTTCTGCCCAAAAGTGGAGTTCAGAGTCCGTTGCTGTAACAACCACCATGGAATCAATCGAGATCGCGCGCCTGTGCGCCAAGTATGCCGACGAAAAAAAAGCCGAGAACATCGTGCTTCTGGATCTGCGCGGCCTGTCGCCCGTGACGGACTTTTTCGTCATCGCCACTGCCAGTTCCAACCCGCAGTTGCGTGCTGTCCGCGATGAGGTCGTGGACCAGCTCCGCGACAAGCATGGTGAGAGGCCCCTTTTCAGCGACGGCACTTTCGAGAGCCAGTGGCTGATCGTAAACTTCCCAAACGTGCTCGTTCACGTCCAGTCCCCTGAGAAGCGTGAATACTACGCCCTCGAAGAACTCTGGGGCGATGCCCCAAGACTGGACTGGCAGGACACCCAGCCCGTGGGCGCACCTACCCCACGAGTGAAAAAGCCGAAGGCCAAAAAGCCCGCCGTGAAAAAGGTGGCCGCCAAAAAGGCCCCCGCGAAGAAAGCAGCGGCCAAAAAGGCAGCGAAGAAGAAGTAAGCCTCCAGGCTACCTCCCAAAGATTCAGGCTCCAGTCATTCGTGGCTGGAGCCTTTTTTGTTAAAGCATGGCAGGAAAATAGGCAGGATGTGAACCGCCCTCGTGCCCAGGCTCAAAACAAATCCGGCTGTCCACTTACCGGCGGGATCAATCCCAGCTTCCTGTAGGCGGCAGGCATGGCGACACGGCCGCGCGGAGTACGTTTCACAAAGCCCTGCATCACCAGGTAGGGCTCATGCACATCTTCCAGGGTGGAGGCATCTTCGCTGACGGAGACGGCGATGCTGTTCAGCCCCACCGGCCCGCCCTCAAACTTGTGGATGAGGGCTTCCAGGAAACGCTTGTCCATCTCATCGAGACCCGTTTCGTCAATGTCCCGCATGGTGAGGGCCTGACTGGCGACAGCCTCCGTGATCGCACCCTGAGATTTCACCTGGGCATAGTCGCGCACCCAACGCAGCAGGTGATTGGCGATACGTGGGGTGCCGCGGGAACGGCGGGCGATCTCCGAAGCGCCTGCGGCATCCATCTCCACCTTCATCAGGCGGGCGCTGCGGAGCAGGATGTGCTGCAATTCCTCCGTGGTGTAGTAGTCGAGCCGGTTCGGGATGCCAAAACGGCTGCGCATGGGCGCGGTAAGCATGCCAGCCCTCGTTGTGGCCCCCACCAGCGTGAAAGGCGGCAGATCGATGCGGATGGTGCGGGCCTTGGGGCCTTGGTCAATGATGATGTCCAGCCGGAAATCCTCAATGGCAGGGTAGAGGTACTCCTCAATGCTGGGATGCAGGCGGTGAATCTCGTCAATGAAGAGGATGTCGCGCTCCTGAAGATTGGTGAGGATGCCGGCGAGGTCCCCTGCCCGCTCGATTTGTGGACCGCTGGTGGTATGCAGACGGGAGCCGACGGCACTCGCAATGAGATTGGCTAAAGTGGTTTTCCCCAGGCCCGGCGGGCCGCAGAGCAGCGCGTGATCCAGGGGCTCATTGCGCATTTTGGCCGCCTCCACCATGACGAGGAGATTTTCCTTCACCTTGGTCTGGCCGTGGAATTCATCGAAATCGCCCGGACGCAGGGCGAGATCGAAAGGGGAGTCGGCTTCGTTGAGGGCGGGATTCACAGGATGACAGCGTAACTGGCATTAATCATTTGAACAGTCAATCCTGCCTTACAGCTTAAACTTGGGACACTGGGCCATGAAGGCCTTGGGATTTTCCCAGGCAACGCGCCCGATCATCTCCGCCGTCCAGCCGCGCTGGCGCATGGCCTGCATTGTCTTGGGCACGGCGAGGGGATCGCTAACGCCCCAGTCGCAGGCGCTGTTCATCCAGATGCGCTCGGCCTGCCGCTGCTCCAGCATGTCAATGGCGCGGTGTGGCGTGCATTTGCTCTCCGGGTACAAGGTGATGCCCGCCCAGAAACCGTGGTCCAGCACATGATCAATCGTGTGCTCTTCCACATGGTCAATGATCACCCGTTCCGGATTGATCTTGGGGAAGTTTTTCAGCGCGTCCACAATGAGACGCGTGCCTTTCAGCTTGTCCTCCAAATGGGGCGTGTGAATGAGAACGAGCTGGTTGTGGTCCTGGGCCACCTGCACGTGCTGCTCAAAGATGCGCAGCTCATTGCGGCTGTTTTTGTTCAGGCCGATCTCGCCAATGCCAAGCACGCCCGGTTTGTCCAAAAACTGCGGGATGAGCGCGATGACATCCTCGGCCAGCTTCGTGTCTTCCGCCTCTTTCGGATTGATGCACAGCCAGCAGTAATGCTGGATGCCAAACCTGGCCGCGCGCTTCGGCTCGTACTCGGTGATCTGGCGGAAGTAATCGTAAAACCCGTCGGCTGAGGCGCGGTCGAAACCGGCCCAGAAGGCGGGCTCGCAGATGACCTGGCAGCCGGCGAGGGCCATGCGCTCATAGTCATCCGTGGTGCGGCTGACCATGTGACCGTGGGGCTCGATGTATTGCATTGGAAGGAAGTTGGCGATGGTTGAACGATTGCTGAGCCGTTGTTGAGCAATGGTTTGAAAACAATGGCTCCACCATTGCTCAACAACAGCTCAGCCTGGGTTTAGCCATGGGCTTTAAACGCGCCGATCGCGCCCTGCATGGTGGCTTTTTCGATCGGCTCCGAGCTCGGGTCGCTGAAGCTGAGCAGGATCTCCTGGGCACGGGTGGGAGAATTCAGCGAGAGCTGCGCGATGGCGTTTTTCAGCGCCTGCACACGAAAGTCATCCTCCTGCCCGGCACGCTGAACGCGGTCCAGAAAGGCGGCGAGGTCAATGAGCTTGGACCGGGCGTCCATGAAGCCGAGGTCCACAAGGTTCACAGAGGTTGGAGGATTCCAGGAAGGCATGGGGGAAAATAGACGGGGTTTGGGCACTGGCAAGAGGGTGGCATGGGATTCAGCAGGCAGCCGGGAGATGAAGGTGCGCAACATCCACTTTACAGGAAGCCTTTCCTAGATACTGACACCGCATGGCCACCAAGAAATCTGCCCGCAAGGCCCCGCCAACTCATGAGATGCCGCCCGAGGCCATTGGGGAATTCGTCGGCAGACGGGTGAAAAAGCTGCGCACTGACCGTGGCTGGTCCCTGGAGGAGCTGGCCCAGACCAGCGGCGTCAGCCGCTCCATGCTCAGCGAGATCGAGCGTGAACGGGCAAACCCCACGCTGACCGTCACCTTCCGCATCGCGCGGGCCTTTGGCATGACTTTGCAAGACCTCATCGGCAGTGTGGAAGAGGCCGCCCCGAAGATTCAGGTGATCCGCAACCGGGACCGGGCGCAGGTGTTTCGCTCGGACAAGCAGTGCGAGATCCGGACCCTCTCCCCGCTGAACCTGGAAAAGGACGTGGAGTTTTATGAGGTCACCCTGCGGCCCGGCGGTGCCCTGCGCAGCCAGCCCCACTTTGAAGGCACACGCGAATTCCTGACCGTGGAGGAAGGCCTCGTCCGCCTGGAATCCGACGGCGCGACGGAAGATCTGGGCAAAGGTGACTCCGGCACCTACCCTGCGGATGTCCCTCATGCCATCGTCAATGCCGGCCCGGCCGACGCCCTTGTTTTTCTGGTCGTTATTTATCGTTAGACTCAACCCAACCTGATCATGAACCCCAACTCATCCTCACGCCGTCAGTTCATCACTCGTGCCACCGCGGCCGGTCTTTTCATCACCACCTCGCGCGTTGCCTTCGGCTCGCAGGCCAATGCCAAGATCCGCCTCGGCGTGATCGGCTGCGGTGGACGCGGAACCTTCACCACGGAACAATTTGTGGCCCACGGCGGCTACGAAATCGCCGCTGCAGCCGATGCTTTTCAGGACAAGCTGGATGCCTTTGGCGACCACTTTCAAGTGCCCAAGGACAAGCGCTTCGTGGGCCTGGATGCCTACAAGCAGATGCTGGCCAGCGGTGCTGTGGATGCCGTGCATGTGGTCAGCCCCTCCTACTTTCACAATGAGCAGGCCGCCGCGGCGGTGGATGCAGGCAAGCATGTCTTTGTGGCCAAGCCCATCGCCATTGATGTGCCCGGCATCCGAACCTTTGAAGAAACGGCCAAGCTGGCCGAGAAGAAGGGGCTCACCTTCATGGTGGATTTCCAGACTCAGGGGGATGACCTCTATGTGGAAGGCATCAAACGTGTCAACGAAGGCGCCCTGGGTGACCTGATGTATGGTGAAGGCCTTCACCACATGGGCCGTCTGGCCCGCCAGGCTGAAGACGGCACCCCAGGGGCACGCCTGCGTAACTGGGTCTTCGACAAAGCCCTCTCGGGCGACATCATCGTCGAGCAAAACATCCACAGTGTGGACGTGATGGTAAGGCTGATGAACGCCGCGCCTGTGCGTGTCACCGGCCATGGAGGCCGCAAGGGCCGTGTGGATGTGGGCGACTGCTGGGACCACTTTGCCCTCATGTTTGAGTTCCCCGGCGATGTGCCCTGGACCTACACCTCCCGCCAGTTTGATCCCGGCGGCGTTCCTGGCGGCATGGTGAACAACCTCATGGGCAGCAAAGGTGCCTTCCTCAGCAAATTCGGAGGCGACATCATGATCCGTGGCGGCAAAGACACCTTCTGGCGCGGCGGCAAAAACCCGAACATCTACAAAACCGGAACCGACACCAACATCGGTCGCTTTGCCGCCGCTATCCACGGTGGGGACAAGGACATCACCCGCGCCACGGTGCCGCTGGCTGTGCGCAGCACCCTCACCGCCATCCTGGGCCGCAATGCCGCCTATCAGCAGGGCAGCCTGACCTGGGAAGAACTGCAGAAAGACACCTCCAAGTTCGAAGTGGATGCCGCCACTCTGCTGAGCTAAGCGGCAACGTCTGCGAAGACAAAGAAAAAAGAATTCACATTCTAATAAACCGCACTTGGTTCCGTTATACCGGAACCAAGTGCCGTTTTCAGAGCGGCCGCCAACCCACCTCATGCCGCCCATGCGTTACCATTTCCTTCCTGTCATCCTGGCCGCTTTGTCCCCCTTTCATCTGCTGGGACAAATGCCCCCCGAACTGGTCAAAGCCGAGCGGGCCAAGATTCTCGCAGGTGTGACCAGCCTGCCCAAAACAGGGGCACCCGGCCCTATCGCCATCTGGGGAAACATCGCCTTTCCTCTGCTGTCCGCCGCCAGCGGGCGTGAGGCCAATGAACTGGCCGTGGCAGCTGCGGCGGGCCATGGCAAAGGCCGCATCATCCTCTTCGGCCACAACAGCTATCTCGATGGCAATGCCGGCGGCGACCACGCCAAACTGATGGAGAACTGCGTCATCTGGGCAGGGAACAAAGCCAAGCCCCGCATCGGCCTCAAAGGAGTGAATGCTACGGCCTTCTTCGACAAACTGGGATTCAAAGCGGAAAGCTTCAGCGACATCACCGAAAAAACGCTGGGGGCCTATGACGTCATCCTCCTCAATGCCCAAAACGTCACGGATGCCACGCAAGGAAGCCTCCTGACTGACTGGGTCAAAAACGGCGGAGGCCTCATCGCCGGGATGACAGGCTGGGCCTTCAGTCAGACCAGCGGTGGCAAGGACCTCGCCGTCTCGCACGGACTCAATCAGGCCCTGATGCCGGCAGGCGTGGCCTTCACGGACATGAGCGCCTTTGACGGCTTGAACTCCTTCCAAGCCAGAGCAGACCTGCCCGCGCTGATGAATGCCTCCGAAGCCATCCAGGCAATCAAGAAGCAAAGCAGCGGAGGCAACGCCCTCACACCCGATGAGGTCAAACAATCCTCCAGCGCCATTCAGGTGGCCCTGGCCGCACAGCCGCCAGACCGCAGCAACCTCCGGGATGCCGTCACCGCAGCCCTTGGGGAAACCGGCAAGAACGGTGTCGTCCCCACCAAAACAGCGCCACTTACCCAGGCCCAGCATGCGGCGGAACGCATCCGGTTAGGCATGGAAACGCGTGTGCTGCGATTGGCTGCCAGCGAAAAAGCGGCCCCCCACCCCGCCCATGAAGCTTTCCCTGGAAAAGCCCCCGCTGATGCCCCGCGCATCACCAGTGAGGTAAAAATTGATCCCGCCATCCCTGGATGGACCAGCACCGGACTGTATGCCGCTGCCGGGGAAACCATCACGGTCACCGTACCAGAGGCTATCGCCAGCAAAGGCTATGCGGTGCGCATCGGCTGCCATTCAGACACCCTCTACCATCTGGACACTTGGTCCCGCGCACCTGACATCTGCAAGACCGCACCATTGAATGCGGCAACCACCCAAATCGCCAGCGCCTTTGGCGGGCTCGTCTATATTGAGGTCCCCGGCCGGGCGACTGAGGGAGAAGTCTTTGCAGCCACCCTTCAGGACGGCATCGCGGCTCCGCTCTTTGTGTTAGGCCAGGACGATGATGCCAAATGGAACAGCGAGATCAAAAAACGTCCTGCGCCATGGGCCGAACTGGCCTGTGACAAAATGATCCTCAGCGTGCCTACCGAGGTGGCGAAGTTGGTCACCACCCCGACGCTGCTCATGCAGTTCTGGAAACAGGTCGTCGAGGCCCAGGATGACATCAGCAACCAGACCTCTGAACGCAAACGACCGGAGCGAATGGTGGCGGATGTGCAGATCAGCGCAGGTTTCATGCACAGCGGCTACCCGATCATGCTGCATGTGCCGGAGGCCCTGGAGATGGTCACCTATAACCGCATCAAGTTCCCAGGCTGGGGCTACCATCATGAAATCGGGCATAACCATCAGCGTGGTCATTTCACCTTCGAGGGCACCGGCGAGGTCACCAACAACGTTCTCGGCATGTATGTGTACGAGGCCGTGCTGAAGAAAGACTGGCTCATCGGTCACAGCGCCATCACGCCCGAAAGGCGCAAGGAGAACCTGGTCAAAATCAAGCAGGCGGCTGACAAGTGGACCACCTGGAAAGGCGATCCCTTCCTGGCCTTGCACACCTACATTCAGTTAGTCCAGGCCTTTGGCTGGGAGAGCTGGCGGGCCTACCTTTACAGTTTTTCCGATGCCAAGTTTGGTCCCATGCCCCAGAGCGACGATGACAAACGCGACCAGTTTCTCGTCCGCTATTCCAAAATCGTGAACCGTAATTTGGGCCCGTTTTTTGAAGCCTGGGGCATCCCCGTCAGCCCCGAGGCCAAAGCCGAAGTCAGCAAACTGGAAAGCTGGATGCCTGCGGAGATGTAAGGCTCTAGACCGAGCATCCAGAAGAACATGCGCACCTGAATCACGAAATGGATTCCATCAACATGGCTGATGGCGGACTCGTTTAGAGCGATTGAAAAAATGATGTGGCCCGTTTGTGCAGTGTGAATTGCTGGGCGGTTCACTCCACGTTCGCTCTCTCATCCAGAGCTTCCAAAAGCGCATTCCCTCTCCCCCAAGAATTGGGGGACGAGGCCCAGGTGAGAGGGGCGCAGCACGCAGGAAGTCCGTCCGCAAAGGCTGCCCTTTTCCGCAAAACGAGGCTTTCAGTCTTCGATCCCCGAGATCACTCGACACCCCCTCACCCCCGCTCTGCTCCCCGCAAGCGGGGCGAGGGGGGACGTCTTTTCGCCCTTGTTTGCTAGAGACTTAGGGAGAATTGAAAATGAATGTGGCCCAGCAATCCTTCGCCATTCGGGAATGCAATCTTTGGGTGGGTTACACAATGATTTGAAATGCTCTAAGCTCAAACCTTTGGCAAAAGCTCTACAGGTCTTGAGGGATGGAATTCCGAGACTAACGTCATCCGAGAATCCCTTTCGCGATACGCCGTGGCCTTCCATAGAGTTGATCAAGCGTGGGCCAAATCAAAGAAGGCCTCTTCGGAGCACGAAAAAGCCCTGTGAGGGGATACCTCACAGGGCTTTTAGTGGCGAATTACTTCACCGTGGTGTGTGGGCCTCCGTGAGACCCGCTTAATTACTTCTTAGCAGCCTTTTTAGCGGCCTTCTTTGCTGGAGCCTTCTTGGCTGGAGCAGCAGCTTTCTTAGCTGGTGCAGCAGCCTTCTTGGCTGGAGCGGCCTTCTTCGCAGGGGCAGCTTTCTTAGCAGGAGCGGCCTTCTTTGCAGGGGCGGCAGCCTTCTTAGCAGGAGCGGCCTTCTTAGCGGCGGCTTTCTTTGCAGCTTTCTTAGCCATATTAGTGTTCCTCTTGTTGTTGTTGGTTGCTTTGTTTGTTTGTTTTGCCGCAGGAGCAGCAGAGCTGCCACTACGGACATTCTTTGGGGCACCAGCCTTCGCGGCGGCGCGCTTTTCCTCGATCGCAGCCTGCGCAGCGGCAAGGCGGGCAACCGGGACACGGAAAGGACTGCAGCTGACGTAGCTAAGACCGACAGAGTGGAAGAATTTCACGCTGTCCGGATCGCCGCCGTGCTCACCGCAGATGCCGAGCTTGATGTCAGGACGTGTGGCACGGCCTTTCTCAATGGCGATCTTGACGAGCTGGCCAACGCCGGTCTGGTCGAGGCTTGCAAAGGGGTTCTTCTTGAAGATCTCATTCTCCGTGTATGGGAGCAAGAAATTGCCCATGTCGTCGCGGCTGATGCCGAGAGCGGTCTGAGTGAGATCGTTCGTGCCGAAGCTGAAGAACTCGGCGGTCTGGGCGATTTCGTCGGCGGTCAGAGCGCCACGTGGCACTTCGATCATGGTGCCAACGCTGTAGCTCAGCTTCACCTTCTTCTCTTTCTGCACCTGGGCAGCCACGTCATGCACAATGGCGACCTGGAGGTCGAGTTCCTTCTTGAAACCGACCAGAGGGATCATGACTTCCGGCTTCACCTTGATGCCCTTTTTCTGGACTTCGGCAGCGGCCTCAAAGATGGCACGGGCCTGGGTCTCAGTGATTTCCGGGTAGGCGATGCCGAGACGGCAACCGCGGTGGCCGAGCATCGGGTTGAACTCATGAAGGGCATTGACGCGGGAAATGACTTTCTCAGTCGTGATGCCAAGCTTCTTAGCGAGCTCGCTCTGGGACTTCTCGTCATGCGGGACGAATTCGTGAAGCGGCGGGTCAAGCAGGCGGATGGTAGCAGGCAGGCCTTTGAGGGCTTCAAAGATGCCGATGAAGTCTTCGCGCTGGTAAGGAAGGATCTTGGAAAGGGCTGCCTTGCGGGCTTCCACGGTTTCAGCCAGGATCATCTCACGGACGGCGTCAATGCGGTCACCTTCAAAGAACATGTGCTCTGTGCGGGTGAGGCCGATGCCCTGGGCACCGAAAGCGATCGCGTTCTGGGTCTGCTCCGGATTGTCAGCGTTTGTGCGGACCTGCAGGCGGGTGGCCTGGGAACACCATTTCATGAGCTGGTTGAAGCTCTTGAACTTCTCCGTGGCCTGGGCAGCCTTGTCGCCGCCGATCATGCCGCTGATGATTTCGGAAGGAGCGGTCTTCAGCTGGCCTGCATAGACGATACCGCTGGTACCATCGATGGAGAGGAAGTCGCCCTCGCTGAAGGTCTGGCCTGCAACGGTGACGGTCTTCTTGTCATAGTCGATCTCCAGTGCAGCTGCACCGCAGATACAAACCTTGCCCATCTGACGGGCGACGAGAGCGGCGTGGGAGGACACACCACCGCGGGCGGTGAGGATGCCTTCAGCAGCGATCATGCCGCGAAGATCTTCGGGGCTGGTTTCGTTACGGACGAGGAGGACTTTTTCACCCTTCTGCTCAGCGATGACGGCGCGGTCAGCGTTGAGGTAGATCTTGCCGGAGGCGGCACCAGGGCCGGCTGGCAGACCTGTGGCGATGGCCTTGGCCTTCTTCACGTCAGCGACGTCGAAGATTGGGGCCAGAAGCTGGTCAAGCTGGTCGGCAGGGTTGCGCAGAATGGCGGTTTCCCAGTCGATGAGCTTTTCCTTCACCATGTCGATGGAGAACTTCAGGGCGGCAGCGGCGGTGCGCTTGCCGTTACGGGTCTGAAGCATGAACAGCTTGCCCTGCTGGATGGTGAACTCGACGTCCTGAACGTCTTTGAAATGCTTCTCGAGGGTCGCACGGACCTTCAGCAATTCAGCGTAGGACTTCGGCATCACGTCTTTCAGCTTCAGCACTGGCTCTGGAGTGCGCACGCCAGCGACGACGTCTTCACCCTGGGCGTTGATGAGGAACTCACCGTAGAATTCGTCAGCACCATTGGCTGGGTTACGTGTGAAGGCCACACCGGAACCGGAGTCATCACCCGTGTTGCCATACACCATGGCCTGCACGTTCACGGCGGTACCCCACTCGGCAGGGATGCCGTATTTGCGGCGATAAACGATCGCGCGGTCATTCATCCAAGAACCGAACACAGCGCCAGCGGCACCGCGAAGCTGATCCCATGGGCTGTTCGGGAACACCTTGCCCGTGCGCTCTTTGACGAGCTCTTTGAAAAGGCGGACGAGTTCCTGCTGGTCAGCGGCGGTCAGGTCGCTGTCCACGATGTCCTTGTGATAAACCTTGTGCTTGTATTCTTCGATGACGGTCTCGAAAGGCTCATGGTCTTCACCTTCGCGCTTCTGCACGCCGAGCACCACGTCGCCATACATCTGGATGAAACGGCGGTAGCAGTCCCAGGCGAAGCGCTCATTCTTCGTTACGGAAGCGAGCGAGAGAACCGTCTGGTCATTCAGACCCAGGTTCAAAATCGTGTCCATCATGCCGGGCATGGAGTCACGTGCACCGGAGCGCACCGCGACGAGAAGTGGCATGCCCTTGGCATCACCAAATTTTGCGCCCATGATTTTTTCCATGGCGACAACGCCGGCTTCCATCTGCTTCTGCAGCTCCACCGGATAGGTGCGCTTGTGGTCGTAGAAGTATGTGCAGACTTCCGTCGTGATCGTGAATCCGGGAGGCACTGGAAGGCCAATGCGGCTCATCTCTGCGAGGTTTGCACCTTTTCCGCCGAGCAGGGGTTTCATGGAGCCATCTCCATCCGCTTTTCCTGCTCCGAAGGAATAAACGTATTTCACTGCCTTGGTGCCTTTGCTCGCTGTTTTTGCCATAGAGGTTGTTGTTATAATCGGGGCTTGTTTGGTTTTGTTGTTTGGGACTGAGCGCCGATAATTATCTTCTGATTATAGGATGCAAGCATTAGTTGACAATGAAAAGTTGGTGGGCACCGCCGGACGCGGTGCCCAAGGGGCACAGCATAACACCAAACGTGACACGCCGCAGCCAGCCAAACGTCAACGTTCCCATCATCGCGTATTGACGTTTGGCCGTGTTTTTGATTTAACATAAAATCATCTTCCGGAGGCTCCGCGCACCCGATCGCGAGCGCCCGCCACTGATCCAAACCCTCTTCTCGTCATCCCATGAAAACGCCCCCCCTATCGCCATCCTCCCTGATCCGTCGCGGCTTCACGCTCATTGAGTTGCTCGTCGTCATCGTCATCATCGCCATCCTGGTTTCGCTGGCCGTGCCGGCAACCAACATTGTGATGAGAAAAGCCCAGGAGCTGAAAATCAAAACCACCCTGAAGGATCTCAATGTGGCCATCGGCCACTATCGCACGGAGTACAACCGCTTCCCCATTGATCCCAATGACACCAGCGCCGGCGGCGACAGCGACATGGAGCCCTTCCTCACGGACGGCACCTCGCAGACGATGATCAACATCCTCATGGCCAACGTGGACACCGGCAGCGGCAGCACCAACATGAACCCCCGCAAGATCAAGTTCATCGATCTGCCCACCGCCAAGAACAATCAGTTCGGCATCGTTGACCCCAGCGGCGGCACGGGCGAAGGCACCCCTGTGCAGCTTGTGGACACCTGGGGCCTGCCCTACAAAGTGCTGCTGGACACCAACTACGACAACCGCATCCAGAACCCGGACAAAAACAGCATTGACCAGATCATCTCGAGCAAGGCTCCCGAGTTCCTGAGCGCTTCCTCAGCCATCTACAGCTTTGGTCCGGACAAGCTCGAAAACACCAAGGACGACATCGTCTCCTGGCGCTAAACCGCCCTCTTCACAAAACGCCGGCCGCGCCCAAACGCAGCCGGCGTTTTTTTATGCCCGGCATTCACTCACCGCGATAAAGGCGCGGCACACGGGTGTTGATATTGGTGAGCACCTCATAGGGGATCGTTCCCGCCCACCCCGCCAACTCCGTCGCAGAAATGACCTGCCCAGCAGATTCACCCAGCAGGATCACCTCATCTCCATTGTAAGCGGTGCCCTGATCCAGGTTCACCATCATTTGATCCATGCAGACCCGGCCGACAACCGGACTACGGACCCCGCGGATGATGACTTCGGAGCAGTTCGACAATGCGCGAAAGTAACCGTCTCCATACCCCACGGGAATCGTGACCACCCGCACCGGTTTTTCACTCTGCCAGGTGGAGCCATAACTCACCGGGTGGCCCGGCTGCACCACTTTGAAATAAGCCACGCGGCTTTTCCATGTCAGCGCGGGGCGCACCGCCACCGTTTGCTGGCACTCGCCGCTGGGATAAACGCCATAGAGCAGAATGCCAGGCCGGACGAGATCGAGGTGGCTCTCCGGCATTTGGAGAATGCCGGCGCTGTTCGCGATGTGACGCAGCGGCATGGGCAGGCTGCGTTTTTCATAAAAGGAAAGCACTTCCATGAAGCGCTCCAGTTGCAGCTTCGCGTGCGCCAGATCTTCCGCATCCGCATTGGCAAAGTGGGAGTAGATGCCCTCCACGACGACGTGACGGCAAGCCAGGCTGGCCTCCAGCAGCGCCGCTGCGCTGTAGTAATGGATGCCGATCCGCTCCATGCCGGTGTCCACTTTCAGATGCACCCGGGCACGCATTCCCATGGAGGCGGCGGTTTCATCAATCAGGCGCAGCTTTTCCACGGATGGCGCGGTGAGCGTCAGGTCATGCTGGAGAAACAGTGGGATCTGCTCCCCCGCGATGCCGCCGAGAACCAGTACCGGGGCAGTGATGCCCTCCCGCCGGAGCAAAATCCCCTCCTCCAAAAATGCGACGCCGAGACAGTCAGCTCCGCAGCGCACCATGTGCCTGGCCACCGGCACCAGACCATGGCCATAGGCGTTGGCCTTCAGAATGGTCATCACCTTGGCATCTCCCACCCGCTGGCGGATGGCGGCCAAATTTCCCGCCAGACAGGAGAGGTCCACCTCGACATGGGTTGGCCTAACCGGTTGTTCCTCAAGAAATGTGCTCATGGGACCGCTCATGACCGTTTTTCCAGCACACGCAGACGCTCACGCCCCTCCCGCCCCTCATAGGCTTCTCCCGGAATGCGGTCTTCGAGAATCCTCCATTGGCTCTCAGGGAACAAGGCATCCAACTCTTCAGGAGACAAATCAAAAGGCGGCCCGGACTCACCAGGCTCCATGTCCGGATTGATAAACCACACGCCTACCAGCTTCCCGCCGGGTTTCAAAAGTCGGCCCACCGTTTCCGCATAGGCGGCCCGCAGCTCCGGCGGCAGTGCACAGAGGCAGGTGTGCTCGAAAACATAATCGAAGCTTCCCATCCACTCCGCTGGCAGGGCAAACAAATCACCCAGCACAAAACGGAAAGCGTGGCCTGGGTGCCGGGCACGTGCCCGCTGCACGGCCGTTGCAGAAAGGTCCACCCCCACCGCATCCAGCCCGGCCTCCGCCAGCAGCACCACATCATTCCCGATGCCGCAGCCCGGAACGAGGGCCCGGCCCTGCAAAGAATGCTTTTGAACCCAGGCTGACAAGGGCGGCGATGGAGCCCCCTTGTCCCAAGGTGTGTTTTCCTCGATGTAGCAGCTTTCCCAGTCAGTCATGATGACCACAGAGGGAGCGTGCCACACCGAGGCTGCAACCTGAATCGTAACTCAGAGAGCGGCGACGATGGCATTGCCCATCTCGCGGGTGCCCACCTTGCGAGTACCTTCTACGCCGGTGAAGATATCACCCGTGCGCAGTCCGTCCTCGATGACTTTGCGCACCGCGTTTTCAATCGCCACCGCCTGCTCTTCGAGGCCGAGGGAGAAGCGCAGCAGCAGTGCCGCCGAAAGGATCTGGGCGATCGGATTGGCGATGCCCTGACCGGCGATGTCCGGGGCGGTGCCGCCGCTCGGCTCAAAGAGACCAAAGTACAGGCCGTCACCCTTGGGTTTGCCCAGGCTGGCACTGGCCAGCATGCCCAGGCTGCCACAGATCATCGCCATCTCATCGCTGAGGATGTCGCCGAAAAGATTTTCTGTGACCATGACGTCAAAGCTGCGCGGAGCTTTGATGAGCTGCATGGCCGCATTGTCCACGTAAAGGTGCGCCAGGGTGACATCCGGGTACTGCTTGGCCACCTCCAGCATGGTTTCTCTCCAAAGCACGCTGTTGGTCAGCACGTTGGCTTTGTCCACGGAGGTCACATGCTTGCGACGCAGTTGGGCTGCCTTGAAGGCGACGTGGCCGATGCGCTCGATCTCGCTCTTTTTGTACACCATGGTGTCGATGACTTCGATGTCACCATCCGGCAGAGTGGTGCGGCTTTTCGGCTGGCCAAAGTAGAGACCGCCAGTGAGTTCGCGCACGCAAAGCACGTCAAAACCGCCTTCCACCAAGTCCGGGCGGATGGGGGAGGAAGCCGTCAGCGCCGGGTAGCAGAGGCCGGGGCGCAGGTTGGCAAAAAGGCCAAAGTGCTTGCGCAGTGGCAGCAGAGCGCCCCGCTCTGGCTGCTCGTTGGGAGGCAGTTTTTCCCACTTGGGGCCACCCACCGAGCCGAAAAGGATCGCATCGCTAGCCTCGCAGGCTGTCACGGTTTCCGCTGGCAGGGCCTTGCCCATAGCATCAATGGCGGCACCCCCAACGAGCTGGTGATTGTATTCGAAAGCGAAATCCGACCGGGCGGCCAGGGTGTCGAGGACTTGGATCGCCTCGGCCATGACTTCAGGGCCGATGCCATCTCCGGGGAGGACTGCGAGTTTGTACGTGCGACTCATAAAATAGGGCCGGGTTTATGGACGAAGATGTGGTCCCGGGCAAGGGCAGAGAGTTAGGTTGAGTAATTGCGCCTCAGAATCAGTCTGATTCCTACAGCAACCTTATTTTTGCCTTCCAAAAGGTCGTGCATTTTAGCATTGCCTTCTGCTGGCGGTGTCAATACCCTGTCTTTACAATCATGAAAAATCCCTTTTCAGCCCTTTTCCCCACTGCCGCCTTCCTCTGGGTAGCCACCCTGTCCGGGATGGCCCAGAGCTCCGAGGCGGAGGTGATTGACATCAACACCCAGCCTCCGGCGGCCAATACCTCGCGAAAAACGATGGTGAAGGTCAATACGGGATCGGGCGAAATTCTGATGATCGGCATCGATGATCCCCTGAGTGGGTCGGAACTTTGGCGCAGTGACGGCACCGCATTGGGCACCCGTCAGGTCCGGGACATTCTCCCAGGAACGGCTGGTTCTGAACCGCGCAATCTGACCACCGTTGGCAACCGGGTCTTTTTTACAGCCCAGGAAGCCGACAACAAAACCGGCCTCTGGGTGACCAATGGCGAATTTGCCGGGACCACCCGCCTCAAGCTTTTTGATTCCTCCGGCTTGCCTGGTATCCGCCGTGCCGACCGCCTCAATGCTTTCAATGGCCGGCTGATCTTCCGTGGTTATGACAACACTGGGAGTGAAATCTGGATGTCCGACGGCACGGTGGAGGGCACCGTGCGGAATCTCGACATCACCGGTTCGCCGCTGAATTCGGACGTGGATCACTTTTTCAATTTCAACAATAACACGCTTTATTTCACCGCCAACAACGGCTCAGTAGGCCGCGAGCTGTGGAAGATGAACAGCACCTTTCAGACATCCATCTACCAGGATATCCAAGTCGGCATCGAATCATCCTTTCCCGCAGACAGCTCCCCGATTGATGAGAACACCCCAGGCTTCCAGGCAGAAATAACAGCAATTGGTGGTTACTTTTACTTCGTGGGCGATGGCCCGGAGGGGATTGAGCTCCGTCGTACTGATGGTTCTGGCACAGAGTTAGGCACAACGGTCGTCTCAGACATCGTCCCCGGCTCAGAAAGCTCCTCGCCACGTGCACTGAAGGCGATGACGGTGGGAGGGACAGAGTACCTCTACTTTGCCGCCAACCAGATCAATGTGACGGGCCGCGAACTGTGGAGAACCGAGCCCCAAAGTAATACGACTCAAATCGTTAGAGACATTGTCGATGGGGTGAATAGCTCTGGCGTGAACAACTTGATTGTCCTCGGCAGCAGCCTGTTTTTCACCGCCAATGATGGGCAGGGCGTGGAGCTGTGGCGCAGCAACGGCAATGTGGGCGCAGCTAACACCACCCGTGTCACCAACATCAATCCGGGTGCTGGCAGTTCAAACCCCACCAATTTCACTCTCTTTAACAACAA
Organism: Verrucomicrobiota bacterium; assembly: GCA_040386955.1. Classification (GTDB taxonomy): domain Bacteria; phylum Verrucomicrobiota; class Verrucomicrobiia; order Verrucomicrobiales; family Verrucomicrobiaceae; genus Prosthecobacter. The sequence goes on along the minus strand of JAZKER010000051.1, from coordinate 24,029 downwards.
CTTGTCTTTCACTGCCGTCAATGGCGACAATGCCATGGGACTCCACTCCGCCACTGCTCCAGGCGTTGTAACCCTGGTGAAGCAGTTTGCCGCCGGCGACACGGCCTCGAATTTCGTCCAGATCGGCAGCAACCTTTACTTCCTCGTCAATGGCTCCCAGCTCTGGGTCACCAATGGCGTGAATGCAGCAGGCACCACCTTGGTGAAGGACTTCCAGTTAGGCAATGCTGGCTCCTTCGCCACAGGCCTCACGGCAAACGGCACAGGCCTGGTTTACTTTTCAGCCACCGACGGCCTGTCCGGCCAGGAGCTGTGGAAATCCGATGGCACCCAGGTTGGCACCAGCCTGGTGGCCAACATTCGGCCTGAAGCAGAAATCCCCAACCCGCCGCCCCTGGGCTCCGCCCCCACCAGCATCACCCCTTCCGGCGAGCAGGTCTTTTTCTCCGCCGATGCAACGGGCAGCAATCGCGAGCTTTGGGTCACCGACGGTAGTGGTCCAGGAACACGGGTTGTCAAAACCACCGGAGATCTGGAGATCAATATCGGCGGAGCCAGCGATCCCACCTTCCTCACCAACATCGAGGGGGTTCTCTACTTCTCCGCCGTCTCGGCGGCCAATGGCCGCGAACCTTGGCGCTCGGATGGCACCCCTGCAGGCACGGTGATGATCGCCGATCTGGTGGACGACACCTTCTCTTCGAACCCGGAACAGTTCGTGAAATACAAGAACGATGTGTTTTTTGTCTCTCGCGCACAGGGGCAAGGTACCTTCCTGCGTAAGGCATCGGATCCACTCAATCCCATCAAAGAAACAACCACAACAAATCCACCTCAAAACGTGGAAGAGCTTCTCGTCTTTGGTACGGGAACCAATGAGAAGATGTTCTTTGTTGGAGTCACCAACAAAGGAGTAGAGCTTTGGAAAAGCAACGGCATCAACAACGTCAATGGTGTCGGAGGCAGTGCTACCGAATGCATTGACATCAATCTCGGCACCGGCAATTCCAATCCGGAACAACTCACGGTGGTCGGCACTTCCCTGTTTTTCGTCGCCACCGATGGCAACACCTCCAACACGGGCCGTGAGCTCTGGCGCACCACAGGCAGCCTTGCCACGACCAAAATCGTCAAGGACATCTTTGTCGGCACTGAAAGCTCGGATCCGGAAAACCTCATCGAATCTGGCGGCAAGCTGTTCTTCACCGCCAATACCGCCGCCAATGGTCGGGAGCTGTGGGTGAGCAACGGCACTGCCGCTGGCACCCTGCTGCTGAAGGACATCGTCACTGGCCCGGGCAGCCCCGAGATCACGAACATGCGGAATGTGGATGGCATCCTGGTTTTCTCCGCAAACAACGGCACGGATGGCCGCGAAGTCTGGATCTCCGACGGTACCGCCCTGGGCACCCGAATGCTGCAAGACCTCGCCCCTCAATCGGCCTCCTCAAACCCGGGTGAATTCACGGCCCTGGATGGCCGCGTTCTGTTCACCGCCTCCACGCCTGAGGCTGGCAATGAATTGTTGCGTTCTTTTGTGGGCTCCAACCTGGAAGTCGAGCTTCAGCCCGCCAACAGCGCAGTCGCTTCTGGCAGCACGGTCACCTTCCCAGCCGTTAACTTCAAACTGAACACGACGCTGACCTTCACCCTCAAGAATACCGGGGTTAACGTTCTGAAAGACATCAAGCCGGTCATCACGGGGGTCAATGCCTCTGAATTCACCCTGGTGGCTCCCAAGGCCGCGGCCCTGGTAGGAGCCAGTGCTAGCACGACGATGGCCGTGCGTTTCACCCCTAAAGAAGGCGGCATTCGCCGGGCCACGCTATCCATCTCCAGCAATGACAATGAACCGAAGCCCTACGTCATCCAGCTTGAAGGCACCGGAAACAAAGACCCTGAAATCACCCTCCAGCCCCTGCCCCTCATGCTGAATGTGGGCGAGCCTGCCAGTTTTGAATCCACTGCCATCGGTACCGCCCCCCTAGCCCTCCAGTGGAGGAGAGGATCTGCCAGCGTGGCCGGGGCCACCAGCACTACGCTGAACATCACCGCCGTCACTCTGAAGGATGCAGGTGCCTACACCCTCTTCGTCAAGGGCAGCCCTCTCACCGCCATCAGCAACCCTGCTGAACTGGGTGTGGTGGAAGACTACGTCGTCCCGCCGACTCTCGTCGCAGGCATCGGCAAGGTCGCCACCCTGAAGGTCAATGCCGCAGGTAACCAGCTCATCTACCAGTGGATGCGCCAGCGGTTGGGAGAGCCTACGCCGACGGATCTCGTCAATGACGACCGCTTCAGCGGAGCCACCACCAAGACCCTGGTCATCAAAGGCCTGCTGACCACCGACACGGCCGAATACTCCTGCCGAGTCGCCAATCCCGCTGGCAGCAAGATCGGCGGCACGACGCAGCTCAATGTCTTCGGTGAGGTGCCCGATGTCCTCACCACGCAGGACATGCCAAACGGCGTGGTGGGTGGCAATTACCTCCACACGATCAAGATTGATCCTTCCCCACTGAAGGCCGCTCTCACTTACTCTGCCACGGGCCTTCCTCCAGGCCTGAAAGTGAACGTCAAAACCGGTGAAATCTCCGGTCGCCCAACGAAGGAAGGCAACTACACCCCGACCCTCACGGCGAAAAATACGCTGGGCGGCGACAGTTACCTCGTCCAGCCTGCCATCAACATTGAAACCTTCCCCTCAGGCGTCGAAGGCATCTACGCAGGCACCGTGGCCCATGATGGTGAAATCAACGGCCACCTCGGCGGCCGCCTTGACCTCACCATCACCAAGACAGGTGCCTTCAGTGGCAGTCTTTTCCTCGGTGGAAGCAAGCTGTCCATCAAAGGCGCTGTGGATGTCTTCCGCGCGGAAACCAATACCCTTCCGACCTTTGCCCTTCTTGTGAAACGCACCGGCAAGCCTGTGCCGGAGCCCGTGACTCTCACCGTGCAGCTAAATCCCGTCACTGGGCTGCTGACCAGCGAGAGCAAGGTTACCACCACTGGCGATACCGCCCTCATCACCGGCTGGCGGCGCGTGGATGCGGTGACGGCTGGCCAATACATTGGCTACTACACCTTCGGCCTGGAGCTGGGTGATGTGGGTCAGGTCGGCGAGGCTTCTGCCGCCACCATTCCTCAGGGCTGGAGCTACGGCTCCTTCACTGTGGCCAAGGATGGCAAGCTCACCTTTGCTGGCCGCACGGCCGATGGCGACAAGATCACCGGCGCTTCATTCGTCGGGGTAGGTGGCAAGGTCGCCGTTTTCCAAACGATGTACACGCCGCTCAAAGGCTCCCTGCTAGGCGACCTGACGATTGACCCCGTTGATACCGGAGACCTCACCGACAACACCCTCACCGGAGATGTGGAATGGGTGCGCCCGGCTGATCCGAAATCCAAGACCCGCACTTATGTGGCAGGCTTTGGCATGACGGGCACACCAGTGGCAGATCCGGTGCCGCTGGAGGCGACCGGATCCATCTATGTCAAACCCGTGGGCACTGCCCTCACCCTGGGCTTGCCAGCTCCGACGACGCTGGATCTCGACTTCCGTTACGGAGGCCTCCTTGAGGCCGATGCCATCGCCCGTCTGGATGCCAGCGTGATTGTGGCCGCCAGCCATAAGATTACCCAGCCGACCCCAGCGACCACCGGACAGACCAAGCTAGCTTCCATCGCCGGTGCCACAGGCCTCTTCACCGGCAGCTTTGCCCTCACGGATGCGGACCTTCGGCCGAACTTCACCAAACCTCTCATCCGCAAGGTGACCTTCCAGGGCATCATGGTGAAAGACCATCTGGGCGACGAATTCGGCGCCGGTTTCTTCCTGCTGCCGGAGCGCCCTGAAGGCACCGAAACCCCCACCACGGTGCCCATCCTTGGTGGTGAAATCGAGCTGACGCCCAACCTCCCTTAATCCAGCCATCATTCGTCAAACAGGCGTGAGGGGTAACCCTCACGCCTGCCTTGTTTTCAAGTCTGAAGGAGAAGTGCTTAATCCAGCAACTTCTGGCGCACGATATCCGTGACGATCTTCGGATTCGCCCTGCCCTGGCTCGCTTTCATCGCCTGGCCTGTGAACCAGTTCATGGCCTTTTCATTGCCGCCCTTAACCTCGGCGACCTTGTCTGGATTCGCGGCCAGGATCTGCTCCACAATCGCCTCCAGAGCTCCCGTATCACTCACCTGCTCAAAGCCCTTGGCCTTGATGATCGGGGCGGCGGCCTGACCTGTGGCAAACATCTCGGCAAAGACTTCTTTTGCCTGATTGTTACTGATCTTGCCAGACTCCACCACCGCCACGAGTTCGTTCAGTGCTTCTGGTTTGACCGGGCAGGCAGCGATGCCTTCGTCACTGTCCTTCATCAGGCCCAGGAGGTCGTTGATCACCCAGTTGGCCACCTTTTTTGCCGGCACTTGGGGGTCGGCGGAAACAGCCGCTTCATAATAACTGGCGAGAGCCTTGTCACTGGCCAGCACTCCAGCATCGTAGGCACTGCAACCGTAGTCAGCCTCAAAGCGGGCGCGCTTTTCATGCGGCAGTTCAGGCACCTGCGGCCGCACACGGGCGACGATGCCCTCCGTGCGCAGAGGGATCAGATCCGGGTCTGGGAAATAGCGGTAATCATGAGCATCTTCCTTGCCCCGCATGAAGATCGTTTCACCACGATCATCGTCCCAGCGCCAGGTGCTCTGTTGCAGGCTTTTGCCAGAGTCCAGCACACCGATCTGGCGATCCACCTCATACTTGATGGCGCGGCGCACCGCCGACATGGAGTTGATGTTTTTGAGCTCGATCTTCGTGCCCAGTTCCTTCTGGCCTTCGGGGCGAATGCTGATGTTCACATCACAGCGCATGTTGCCTTTTTCCATGTCGGCATCGCTGACGCCGCCATAGATCAGGATCTGCCGCAGACTGGTGATGCAGGCAAAGGCCTCCTCCGCACTGTCAATGTCCGGCTCCGTCACGATCTCCATCAAGGGTGTTCCCGCACGATTGAAATCAATCGTCGTGAATTTGTCATGGTGGGTACTCTTGCCCACGTCTTCTTCCAAATGGATGCGTGTCAGCTTCACGGACTTGCCGGGATTGGCGATGCTTTTCTGCGCATCTTTAGGGTAGGCCAGATCATACAGCGGAATACCGCCGCCCAGGCACAGTGGCAGATCATTCTGCGTGATCTGGTAGTTTTTCGGCATATCCGGGTAGAAGTAGTTTTTGCGGTCCCACTTCACCACGGGAGGCGTGCTGCAGCCCAGCATCATGCCTGTGAGGATGGTCTTTTCGATGGCCGCTTCATTCAGCACGGGCAGCGCTCCAGGCAGTCCCAGACAGGTGGGGCAGGTGTTCGTATTCGGCTCTTCACCCACCATGACCGGGCATGCGCAAAACATCTTGCTCTGCGTGGTCAGTTGCGCGTGAACTTCAAGGCCGATGGTGACTGTGTACTTGGGCATGGGAGGGCATGACATTGGAATCCCTTTCCCCTGCTGGCAAGTGGGGCTTGGCCTCTGGCTGAGGAGATTTCCCGGCTCCTTCCCGCTGAATCGCCCACAAATCATGTTAACATAACACATTCTTCCTTTCATCCTTCACAGGATTGTCTGCCATGGCGGCGTTTATGCCTCACCAACCCAATGAAAGCACTGCCATTTCTCCTCACCGCCCTCTTTGCCTGGGGGCTTCATTCCCAGGCGGCCGATTGGTCCCTACAAGCCCTGGAAGATGCCAAGCAAGACCGCACCAGCATCCCATATGATGGAGTCACCCCTAACAAAATGGTCTGTGACACCACGCTGCGCCAGCTACCCGACGGCACTTGGGGCCTGATGATCCTGGCCGGAGGAGACTTTGAGCCTTCACCCGAAAATTACACCGGCATCACCTTCAGCAAAGACGAAGGCCGCACCTGGTCCCCCTTGCAGCCTGTGAACACAGGCCTGCCTCGCGCTGGTGAAACCATCGGCCAAGGAGTGACGGAGTTGATGGTTCGCGATGGCCGCTGCACGGCCTTCCTTTCCACACATTCGCAGACGTGGGGCCGCCACTGGAAGTCCTGGATCATGCACAGTGACGACAGTTGCAAAACATGGTCCAAGCCTGAGCCCGTCCCTGGCCGCCTGGCCAATTTCACCTTCGTGCGAAATCACATCACCACACGTGATGGCCGCATCCTCATCCCATTCCAGCACTACGTGGGCCCCAGTGCGGATGTGCCTCCACCACCCGCTGAAGAAAAGCCCTGGCACAAGGCCCTCACCCATTACGTCAGCAATCCCCGCAATGGTGTCCTCATCAGCTCCGACGGTGGCAAGACCTACACCGAGCATGGCAATGTGCGCCTGACGACCGATGACCGTTATCACGGCTGGGCCGAGAACAACATCGTGGAACTCAGCGATGGCCGCATCGCCATGATCATTCGGGGCGACCGCCTGGGCGGTGTGCTTTATTATGCCGAATCCAAGGATGGAGGCAAAAGTTGGCCTGAATTTGCCACCAAGACGGATATCCCGAACCCCGGCAGCAAAGCCACCCTGTATCCCCTGGGGGGCGATACGGTGGCCATGCTGCACAACCCGAATCCAAAACATCGCAGTCCCCTTTCCCTCTGGATCAGCTTTGACGGCATGAAGACCTGGCCCTACCAGCGCGTGCTTGTCAAAGAATCCAGCGATGGCCCCAAAGGTCGGCTGAACTACCCGGATGGTTTTGTCAGTGCCGATAAAAAGTGGCTGCACTTTGCCTACGATGACAACCGCCACCGCGCCGTGCATTACAGCGCCAAACTTCCCACACTGCGCTAACCAGCCCCTTTATGCAAAATTTAGTCAACCGCTTCACCAGCCTTTATCCATTCTGGCTCATCGGCACGGCCATCGTGGCCTTCGTGTGGCCTCCGACCATGGCTTGGTTTTCAGGTCAATGGATCATCTGGGCGCTTACCACCGTCATGCTCGGCATGGGCATTACCCTGACCACCACGGACTTTCGCAATCTCTTAAAAATGCCCAGCTCGGTGGCCTTGGGTTTCTTGGCCCAGTATACCATCATGCCTCTCGCAGGCTGGGGCATTGCGCATCTGATGAACCTGGACCGGGGGTTTTCCATCGGCCTTATTTTGGTGGCTGCGTGTCCTGGCGGCACGGCCTCAAACATGATCACGTATCTGGCGCGGGCCAATGTGGCATTGTCAGTGGTGATCACCTTGGTTTCCACCTTGCTGGCGTTTGTCATGACACCCCTGTGGTGTGAAATGCTCATTGGCACCTACATCCCTGTGGATGCCATCGGTCTTTGCCTCACCACCCTTCAGGCAGTCGTGGTGCCGGTCATTATCGGCGTTTTTCTCAACTGGAAATTCCCGCAAACAGTCGCCCGGGTGGCCTGGCTGGGGCCCCTTCTCTCCGTCATCGCCATCTGCTTCATCACCGGCGGCATCGTCGCTCAAAGTGCGGATGCCATGGCTGCTAATGCAGGCAAACTGACGGCAGCAGTACTTCTGCTGCACATCCTCGGTTTTATCCTTGGCCATGTTGTCTCCAAAGCCCTCGGTTATTCCGAAGTCGTGGCCCGCACTGTCTCCATTGAGGTAGGCATGCAAAACGGCGGCATGGCAGCCATGCTGGCCAAGAAACATTTCACGGCTGAACCTCTGTCCGCCGTTCCTGCGGTGTTTAGCGCCCTGATGCAAAATGTACTCGGGGCTCTGCTGGCAGCTTGGTGGCGGGCCCGGCCTGTTCCCAAGGATGACGACCTCGATCTGTTGCCAGCAGTCGAACCCGAAAAAATCCAGTCATGAATCGACGCGTCTTTAACATCACCTTACCAAGGGGTGGCGCGAGAAATCACCTGATCAAAAGCCGCTCCGCAGACACCTGGCCATGACTCTCATTCAAAAGCCAGCATCCATGTACCGAACTCCCCTCCGGGGAGACATTTACTACTGGAAATGTGACCGCCCCGCTGCCTTTCACGGCACCGAGGGACAGATATTGACGGCAGACCTCCACCCCCAACTTCTTGCCCTTCTCCAAAGGCAAAACCCAGGCCTAACCATTGATTTAAAAGAAGGCGGTGGACAGGGCAATCACCGCACCTTCATCGCCCGCATTGGCGAGGAAGATGTGTTTGTGCGGATTGAAGATGGACCAGAGCAGGATGACTACATCGAGACCGAATCCTGCGTGCAAGAGGCAGTTCGCGCTCTGGGGGTGCGCACACCGAGGATTCTGGGCGTGGATGCCAGCCGGGATGAGGTGCCTTTTGCCTGGCAACTCATGGAAGTCGTTCCCTATCCAGACCTCAACCATTGGCATAAACGAGGCGAGCTAGACCTGCCCCGCATGGCTCATCAAATTGGTGCTGCCGTGGCCCGGTGGCAGGATGTGCCCGTGGATCACTACGGCCCTTTCCGATCAGGAAACGACGGTTTAAAGGGCTTTCACGCCAGTTACGCCAATTACTTTCATCTCCATCTCGATCGCCATCTGGATTTCCTCACTGGACATCAGTTTCTCTCGCAGGGCGGGGCCGATGAAATCCGCCACGAAATCAAGAGCCATGAGCCTCTGCTGAACCTGGCCTGCGGTTGCCTTGTTCACAAAGATCTCGCCCTTTGGAACATCCTCGGAAAGGAGGATGAAATCGTCTCCTTCATTGACTGGGATGACTCCATTTCGGGAGATCCTATGGATGATCTGTCTTTGCTTGGCTGCTTCTATGATGGGGTCGTGATTTCTGCGGCTTTAGCTGGGTATGAACGACTCAAACCGTTACCGCCCGAGTATCGTCGGCGCTTCTGGTTGCATCTCCTGCGCAACATGATCGTGAAGGCCGTCATTCGCGTGGGAGCTGGTTACTTCGACCGCAACGACGGCTTTTTCCTCATCGGTTCCGGCAGCACAGGAGCAGACCTTCGCAGCCTCACTCAGGCACGGCTTCAAGCCGCACTCCATGGGCTCCGAGCCGACGCCACCGTGGCCACTCTTTAGCAGATCACCCCTTTCCTTTTCTCCTTTACCTATGAGTCCCCCTTCGCCCTCTCACATCGGCACTTGGCTTTCCATCGGGTCCCCAGTCATTGCAGAGCTGGCCGCAGCCTGCGGTTTTGACTGGGTCTTGCTGGACCTGGAGCACGGCTGTGAATCTGAAGCTGCCATTCCTAACCAATTGCGTGCCATTCGCGGCACCTCCACCCAGGCTATCGTACGTGTGGGTGCCCCGCACCCCGACCTCATCGCCCGCGTGCTTGACTGGGGCGCGCACGGCATCATGGTTCCCCATGTTAACACTGCTGCGGAGGCCGAAGCCATCGTGGAAGCAGCGCACTATGCCCCACGCGGTCACCGGGGTTTCTCACGCACTGTTCGCACCTATGACTATGGTTTGAACCCACCAGGAGATGAGCCTCCACGTCCCATCATTCTCGCTCAGATCGAGACCCTACAGGGAGTCGAGCAGGCGGCTGCCATCGCGGCCGTGGAAGGCATTGACGCCTTGTTTGTCGGCCCAGCAGACCTCGGGCATGACATGAAAGTGCGCCAGAGCAAGATCCCCTACGATGACTGCCTCCACACCGTGGCCCATGCAGCCAAACAAGAGGGCAAAGCCAGCGGCATCCTCATTCGCCATTCTCAAGACCTTCAGAAGATGCGCGCCATCGGCTTCACCTGGTTGGCCATCGATTCCGATCTGTCCCTCCTGCGCGCAGGATTTTTAGGCCATGTGCAAGCCGCCAAATCCTAACCAATTATCCATCAACCTCACTCTTTTTCATCATCTCTTATGAAGCTCTGCCTAGCCCTCATGTCCTGGCTCTCGTTATCAGCCTTGGCTCAAAACGATGCTCCCCTCCCCCAGTCCATCTTGGAGTTGCCGATGAAACCGGCAGTTATCAATACCAACCCAGGCCCCGAGTACTCCGATGAACAACGCGACTACGCCATGGTCATCGGCATGGATCGCACACCCAAAGGCCGCATCTGGGCCGCCTGGGTGGCCGGTGGAGACAGCCCGCGTGCCTACTTCGTCGCCGCCAGCAGTGACGACGAAGGCAAGACCTGGTCCAAGCCACGCCTGGTCATTGATGTCCCTGATGCCCCTACCGGCCTCGAGGTGAGTGTGCTGGTGGGTAATTTTTGGACGGACCCCACAGGTCGCCTGTGGCTCTTTTATGATCAGTCCCTTTCCATGTTCGATGGGCGTGCCGGGCTCTGGGCCATCACCTGTGACAATCCAGATGACGACAAACCCGTGTGGTCTGAACCACGCCGCATCTGGCATGGCATGACCTTGAACAAACCCACCGTGCTCAGCAATGGCGAGTGGCTGCTGCCCATTTCGCTCTGGACACGCGACCGCATCGGCGTGCCAGAACTTCGCGAGAAAGGTTACGCAGACCTCGATGAATTGCGCATGGCCAACCTGTTTGTCTCCACGGATAAAGGCACCACCTGGACACGGCGCGGTGGGGTCATGGTGCCAGAAACGGACTTCGATGAGCACATGGTGGTCGAACTTAAGGACGGTCGTCTTTGGCTTCTGGCCCGCACCAAACAAGGCATCTCCGAAAGCTTCTCCAGCGATAAGGGCCGCACCTGGAGTGAGGCCAAGCCCTCCGTAATTCAAAATGCCAGCGCTCGCTTTTTCATCCGCCGCCTTGCTTCCGGGAATCTTGTCCTCATTAAAAATGGTCCGCTGGACAAGCGCATCAAAGGCCGCAGCCACATGACGGCTTTCATCTCCGAAGATGACGGCAAGACCTGGAAAGGGGGCCTGATTCTCGATGAACGCAATGGCGTCTCCTATCCCGATGGGTTTCAATCTCCCGATGGTACGATCAATATCCTCCATGATCGCGAACGCGCCAAAGAGCGGGAAATCATCATGCATCGGGTCACCGAGGCCGACATCCTGGCAGGCAAGCTGTTGACGCCAACTTCCAAGATCAAGATGCTGATCAGCAAGGCTCGCGGGGCTGAAATCGGTCAGCGGCTATACAACGGCATCCAGCTTCCTAGCGAGTGGCCACCACGTGACCTTGACGCCAAAAGCTACGAGCCGATGCCCGTACCTTACTTGAAGACCAAGCCCAAAATCATCCCCATTGATAAAGGCAGGCAGCTTTTTGTGGACGATTTCCTCATCGAAAGCACCGACCTCCAGCGCACCTTTCACCAGGCACGCAAACACGAAAAGAATCCCGTGTTCAAACCAGAAACCAAGCATGAGCTGGATCCCGTGAAAATCGAGGGTGACGAGCAGGCCGTCTGCTACCTCGGCCATGGCGGTGTGTTTTTTGATCCCCAAGAAGATCTCTACAAGATGTTCTACACCGCTGGCTGGCGTGGTGGGCTGGCTCTGGCCACAAGCAAGGACTTGCTGAACTGGAAGAGGCCAAACATCGGCACCATTGGCGGCAATCTCCTGCTGCCTCCAGGCCCAGAGTGGGCAGGTGGCGACAACAGCGTGTGGCTGGACTTGAACACCAAGGATCCCATGCAGCGCGTGAAGATGATGACCGACCGCCGGCCCTTGCCCGTCAGCCACACCCTGCAAACTTCGCCTGATGGCAAGGTCTGGTCCCAGGGCGTGGCCACAGGCAAAGCAGGCGATTACTGCTCCTTCTTTTACAATCCCTTCCGCAAGGTCTGGTGCTACAGCATCAAGCAAGGTGGCGAACATGGGCGCAACCGCTGGTACTCAGAAAGCACCGATTTCATCAAAGGGGCCGACTGGAGCAAATCTGTCTTTTGGTGCAATGCGGACAAGCTGGATGAGCCCGATCCAAAAATCGGCGATCCTGCCCAGCTCTACAGCCTCAATGCCACCGCTTATGAAAGCCTGATGCTGGGTGAATTTTATATCCACCTCGGGCCGGATAACAAAATTTGCGAAGAAGGAAAATTCCCAAAAATCACTGAAATCAAGCTCGGCTTTAGCCGCAATGGCTTCCACTGGGACCGCCCTGACCGCCAGCCTTTCATCGCGGCTACCCGCAAAGAAGGGGACTGGGATCGTGCCTACATCCACGGCACCACAGGGGTCTGCATTGTCAAAGAAGACGAGATCTGGTTCCCCTACACCGGCTACTCAGGCATCGCTCCAAACGGCAAACGCGGCATGTACACAGGTGCGGCCGTCGGCATGGCCGTACTGCGTCGCGATGGATTCGCTTCCATGGATGCCGGTGAAAAAGAAGGCAGCCTCACCACGGAAACAGTCGCCTTCAATGGCCGCCATTTGCGGGTCAATGCCACGACCGCCGAGGGTGAACTCCGAGTCGAGGTCCTGGATGAAAACGGCCAAGTCATCGCCCCTTACACCAAAGAAAATTGCAACCCATTAAAGGCGGATGCGACGCAACAGACGGTCGTCTGGAAAGGGGTCGATTCCCTGGATGCCGTGCGGGGCCAGCCACTCAAATTCCGCTTTCACCTCAAGCAAGGCAGCCTGTATTCCTTCTGGACCAGCCAGACGCCTTAACTCTAAAAGGCCTCAATACCTAAAAATCAAAGAGGAGCGTGCCACCACGCTCCTCTTTTTATTTAGAACGGTGACTTCACTTTTTCACTTTCTTCGGTGGAGGGGCCAGGAAAGCCTTGGGCCCAACTTCAGCACGAATTTCGGTGTTGCGACGGATGATCACACTCAGCGTTTGCTGCTCGACCAGACGCACCATTTCACGGGACAGATAAGCCTGATACCAGAAGCGATCCCCATCCCGCAGGCGGGTGAATTGATCGGCCAAAACTCTGTGGAAGGTAGGTCCCACCATGGCCCCAGGAACATCAGCTTCAGCCAGCCCGCCAATCCAAAGATCAATATCCGCAGGACTTTCGTAGGCGGCGTCCAGTTTGGCCACCACTTCTGGATTCTTGTTCACGTCTGCAAACTTAGTGATCGGCTTCAAACCAAGCACCTGACGAGTCGCCGCCAAGACTGACAGTCCATGATCACGACCACGTTGAATGTTCAGCGAAGCGAGATCCAATCCACCAGCCCCAGGTGCGCCGAACAAGAAGTTTCGCACGTCATCAATCACCATCTCATCCAGCTCCTGAGCGCGCTGGCGGGCCATGCCTCGCAGGATCACATCAATGCCTTCATTGCTGATCTCCTGAGGCTGGAAGAATGAACCTGCAAGGCTCAGGCTGCCTGCTGCAATCTCCTGTCCCTGAGGATCAATGCGCAGCAGCGTGGGAGACAGCAGGCTGTGCCCCAGACGATATGCCGCCGTGGCAAATTCGTTGCTGATCGTGGGATCCACATTCGTTCTATAACCACGGTAAGGTTTCAGCGCCGCAGGCCCTAACAAGATGGGCAAAAACTCACGATAGGTGATGGCCTGCATCTCAGCTGCCACGATCATGCGGGCAAACTGGTAGATCTCCTCATCGCCCGCCTCTGGATTGGCACTACGATACAAGTCCGCCCACCAGTTGTGCTCGCGTAGAAACAAGGTGTGGATGGCGATCAATCCCACCTGCTCATTCACCCGCACATCCCCCGTCACAAAGAAGGATGGCCCTGGTGGAATGTTGGGCAGATTATCGGTATTGAACGGCAGCAGGTCCCCGTGAGCACTCGCACTCACTTTGAGGCGCCCTGTGCCATCATTGGCCCTCAAAGCGGCTGCGCGGGTGGCATCGGATCCATACACTTGTGAAGCATCAATCCAGGCCGTGAGGGCGCTCTTCTGCTGGCGAACTCCATTGACCATTTCATAGGCACTGCGGCTCAGCCCCATCGTCACCGTGCCAGTGTTTGCGGGATCAAACTGCGCGTCGCCTGCCGGCACCGTGATCGGAAAAGCCTCAACCGGAGTAGCGGTGGGCGTTTCATCCAAGTCATGGTCTAGAAACTGGCCCCATTGCCAGAGGAAATCACTGGCCCCACGGCGGTTCGGTCGCAGTGCAGTCTGGGCAGCAACGGCATTGCTCACCACGCGAGGGCTAGGGCGAGATGCACCCGAAGGGGCTGCTACACCATCCGCATAATCCGCAGGCACCAGACGACGAAACGGTTTGTCAGGTGTACCCCACTCTGGCTTGGTCACATTGTTCGCCGAACCATCCGCCGTGCGAAACTCCACGGGCAGAGTAAAGGACTCTGGCAAAGCCACCGGGCGAGGCACACCGGGATTCTTTGGCGGCTGCGGCTTTCCTACCGGAGGCTGCTGCGGCGGGTTCCCCTGTGGCGGCTTGCCCGGGTCCGCACGCGGGATGGGGGCAGGTTCACCGGGGCGACCTTGCGGGGGTGTGCCCGCGCCCGGTTTCGGCAGCGGCCCTTGCTGGGCGAGGGCGACACCTGCCACACTCAGCAGCGCAAGCGTGGCCGTGGTGCGTAGAAAGCGACGGGGATTGGAGTTCGGTTTCATGGTCTGGTTTGTTGGTTTGGCCGTGTGCCGCCAGTTGGAGCAGCGTCATCACACAGGTAACAGACCACCCCCATGTTAAGGCCATGTGTCAGCCAACCGGCTTTATTGTGAAGGAACAGTAAATGTGGAACAACAGAACCGGGGCTGACGTTTGAGCTGCCCGATTCCTCATCCTCTTCCGCCTCTGTCCGCACACGATACCAGAGCTACCCCCAGGGCACAAAAAACCCCACAGCCCGAAGACCGTGGGGTTTTAAGGAATCGCAGACTCAGCGTCTACACTTCAATGGTTAGGCATTCGCACGCAGGATCTGGGCGAGCACATACGGCAGGATGCCGCCGGCGCGGTAGTAATCAATTTCCACAGGGGTATCAATGCGAACCACAAGCGGGATATCGAAGCTGCTGCCATCAGCCTTGGTCACACGCAGGGTCGCTTCGCTCTGAGGCTTCGTGTCATTGGAGATGCCCAGGATGCTGAAGGTGGCATCGGCCAGGTCCTTCACCTTGTCGTAGTCAGCCTTGTCCTTGAAGTTGCAAGGCAACACGCCCATGCCCACAAGGTTGCTGCGGTGGATACGCTCGAAGGACTTGGTGATCACAGCTTTGACGCCGAGGAGACGGGTTCCCTTGGCGGCCCAGTCACGGCTGCTGCCCATGCCATAGTCTTCCCCACCGATGATGATGCTTGGGGTGCCTTCGGCCATGTAGGCGATCGCGGCATCGTAGATGCTCATCTCCGTGCCCGCAGGCTGGAGCAGCGTGTCGCCACCTTCCTTACCACCGAGCATCAGGTTCTTGATGCGCACGTTGGCGAAGGTACCGCGGGTCATCACCCGGTCATTGCCACGGCGGCTGCCGTAGCTGTTGAAGTCACTCTGAGCCACCCCGTTTTCACCGAGGAAACGACCCGCAGGGCTGGTCTTTTTGATGGCACCGGCTGGGCTGATATGGTCCGTCGTCACGCTGTCACCAAAGATGCCCAGAGGACGTGCGTTGACGATCTCGTGGATGTCATTCGGATCCATGCTGAAGTCCTCAAAGAACGGCGGATGCTGGATATAAGTGCTCTTCTCGTTCCAGCCATAGACCAGACCCGTGGAAGCAGGGATCTCATTCCACTTCGGATTCTGGCTGGCAAAGTCCGTGTAAAGAGCGCGGAAGACATCGGGGGAAAGGGCGGACTTCAGGGCGTCCTGGATCTCCTGGAGGGAAGGCCAGATGTCCTTCAGGTAAACACCGGTGCCCGGGACGATTTCGTCCTTGCTCAGGTCAATGTCCACCGTGCCAGCAATGGCGTAGGCCACCACGAGCGGAGGACTCATGAGGAAGTTGGCCTTGATGCTCTGGTGCACACGCGCTTCGAAGTTGCGGTTACCGGAAAGCACGCTGGCAGCGACGATGTCTTCAGCCTTCACCACGTCTTCGATGCCTGCATCCAGAGGACCGGAGTTGCCGATGCAAGTCGTGCAACCGTAACCGACCGTCTGGAAGCCCAACTTGTCGAGTTCGACCTGGAGGCCGGTTTTGTTCAGGTAATCCGTCACCACGCGGCTGCCAGGCCCGAGGCTGGTTTTCACCGCAGGTTTCACCGTCAGGCCTTTGGCATTGGCTTTCTGGGCCAGAAGACCTGCAGCCAGCATGACGCTCGGGTTGCTGGTGTTCGTACAGCTTGTGATGGCGGCGATGAGGACGCTGCCGTGGGTGATGACATCTTTTTCACCACCCTTGCTGTCCACTCTCACTTCATACAGGGGGTAAGCAGCTTGGTCGCTGCTTTCCGTGACCACGCCTTCCTGAGCACCAAAAGCGATCGAGACAGAGTCCTGGTTGTCAGGGATGGAGTCCAGCGTCGCAGGCACCTCAGGAGCTTCACCGACCGCCAGTTCAGGAGTCTTGCCGTAGCCCTGGGGCGTTGGCTTGGTGAGGATGTCATTCCAGGTGCTCTTGAGAGCCTCCACCGTGATGCGGTCCTGCGGGCGTTTCGGCCCGGCCACGGAGGGCTGGATGTCGCCCAGATCCAGAGTCAGTTCACTGGTGAATTCCACCTCGCCCTTTTTCGGGATGCCGAACATGCCCTGGGCCGTGTAGTAGTTTTTGAAGGTCGTGCAAAGCTCTTCCGTGCGGCCTGTGCCACGCAGGTAGTTGACGCACTCTTCATCCACCGGGAAGAAGCCCATCGTGGCACCATACTCAGGGGCCATGTTGGCGATCGTCGCGCGGTCTGGCAGCGGCAGGCTTTCAGCGCCAGGGCCGTAAAATTCGACGAACTTGCCCACCACGCCGTGCTTGCGCAGCATCTGGGTGCAATGCAGGGCCAAATCCGTAGCGGTCACGCCTTCACGCAGGCTGCCGGTGAGGTAAACACCCACCACTTCAGGCACCAGGAAGGTCACCGGCTGGCCCAGCATCCCGGCTTCCGCCTCGATGCCGCCCACACCCCAGGCCACCACGCCCAGGCCGTTGATCATGGTCGTGTGGCTGTCCGTCCCCACCAGGGTATCCGGGTAAAACACGCCGTCTTTTTCCAAAACACCCTTGGCCAGATATTCCAGGTTCACCTGGTGCACGATGCCGATGCCTGGAGGCACCACCTTGAAGGTATCGAAAGCCTGCTCACCCCACTTCAGGAACTCATAACGCTCGCGGTTGCGCTCAAACTCGAGGGCCAAGTTCTGGTTCAGCGCCGCCTGGGTGCCGGCAAAGTCCACCTGCACACTGTGGTCCACCACCAGGTCCACCGGCACCAGGGGCTCGATCATCTTGGTGTTCTTGCCCATCTTCGCCACGGCACTGCGCATGGCCGCGAGGTCCACCAAAAGAGGCACGCCCGTGAAGTCTTGAAGAACGATGCGGGCCACGGTGAATGGGATCTCATAGTCGCCCGGATTCTTGGCATTCCAGTTGGCCAGGTTCGTCACGTCCTTCTCCGTCACCTTCTTGCCGTCCAGATTGCGCAGCAGGGACTCCAGCACGATGCGGATGGAAATCGGCAGTTTCGACACGGGGCCCACGCCCTGCTTTTCGAGTTCGGGCAGAGAATGATATTTGCCTGTGGAGCCGGTTCCGGTGGTGAAAGTACTGAGGGTGTTCATCGGGTGAAGATCAGGGATAGCGAGTCTAGCACGATTGGCACCAAAATTTTGCAGCTTTTCATGGGTGGCCTCCACCTTCCCGCCCCTTCTGGAGCACGTTCCATCGTTGTACCTCCGTCCAAAAGCAGACGGCCTGAGGCACAAACGACGAAGGAGCCCATTCAGGCTCCCTCCCCATTCACACTGGCAAGTCGCCAGATTTCGCTCCCGGCGACAGCCAGCGACGCATCATTGCGCTACCACCCGCTGAAACACTTTCGGCGTTTCCATGGCCGTCTTTTTCGGCTTTGGGGCGGGTTTCGGGTCCAGATTCTGCGCCAGATCCTCTTCAGTCACAGTGGATTCCACCCCGTCGGCAGGCACCTCCACCTTGGTCACCCACAGCAGCGCATTCAGGAGGGTTTTGCGGAAGTCGGGGTTCCCCCAGTTCTTGTGAAAATGGCCGCCGGTAAAACCAAACCCGCGCCCGCCATCGAGCCGCTCGACCGACCACATCATGGACTCCAGTTCGCCCTTTTGGGCCTGGATGTGCGGATAGGGTCCCTTAGGATACACATACGGGCCATCGCGGGTGGCATCCGACGGGGCTGCCATCAGGATCGGCACAAACGAAGTGTCACCATCCTTAGCCGCCGCGAGGCCATCGCCAAAAGCCGGACGGAAGCGCATGTTAAAGTACCACTCGTCCTCAATTTTGAAGGGTTTCACTCCACGGGTGATCGGGTGCACCGGGAAGGTGGTGAAGTTTGGCTCCCAGATCGGATTGCAGGAGTAGGAGTTCTCATAGTGCCCCCCCAGCCAGGCCTGAAACTCTTTGCCCCCCAACTCCGGCACCACCTCCACGCCATAGTGCATGCAGCCGTAGCCCACGCCCCGCGCCATCAGCCCGCGCAGCGTTTCCAGGTGCGTCCCCTGCACCGCAGGGTGGCCCTTGCCGCCATCGGCATAAATCACCACCGCATCCGCATCGGCAAAGGTGGCCTCATCCGTCACCCAGCCCATGTCATGGCGGTCCACCACCAGTCCTGGCACCGCCTTCAGGCATTTTTCGATCAAAAGCGACCCCGCACGGAATTCGTGCAGGCCCGCAGGATGGGAGGGTTTGCCAGCGATGAAGACCAGCTTCTGCTTGCCTTCCGGGGTAACGGCGGAGGCCAAAGTGGCGGTAACAAAGAGTACGAACAGGGAAAGTCGGCGCATAGGATGCCGTCAGCATGACGGGACCGCCCCCTGCTGTGCAAGTCCCTTTCTCACTGCCGCGAGGCACCCTGTCACATTTTTGCTGGTTGTATGCCGCAGGTTCTCCGCTTTCATCCGCCCATGCTCGAACTCATCAGCGTCTCCCACATTTTCACCCGGCCAGCGAAGGAGGCCCTGACGGCCCTGGATCATGTGAGCTTCAGCGTGCCAGCCGGACACCTGCTGGCGGTGATCGGCGCCACCGGCAGTGGCAAGAGCACCCTGCTGCATCTTCTCGCCGGTCTGCAGCATCCCGGTGGCGGCACGGTCCTGTTTCGTGGCAAAGACCTCGGCCAGGCAGCCCTGCACCCCAATGAAATCGGCTACGTCCCCGCTTCGGACCACGTACTTTCAGAAGTGCTCACCGTGCGTGAAAGCGTGATGAGCGCCCTCATGCTCCGCGTGGCCGGACAGACCAAGGAAGAGCGTGTGGACCGCGCCTCCCACCTCCTCGTCGGCGTCGGTTTGGAAAACGTCGCCCGCCACCGCGTCAGCACCCTCAGCCCCACGCAAAAACGCCGCCTGAAGCTGGCCCTCGCCCTCGTCAGCGATCCGTCCCTCGTCATCTGCGACGAATTCACCGACGGCCTCGACGCCAAATCCCAGAGCGAGATGGCCGCCCTGCTGAAGTTTATCACCACGGATCATCCTGCCCGCGTCGTCATTCACGCCACCCAGATGGCCGCCAACCTCGCTGCATACGACACCGTCGTCATCCTGCATGAAGGCCACGTCTGCTTCCACGGCCCCTCCCGCGCCGTCACCCACTACTTCAGCATCCAGGCCATCGAGGAACTCTACCCCCGCCTCGCCAAACGCCCCGCCTCCCGCTGGGGTGAATCCTGGATGCGCCACCGCGACTCCTACTACGCGGCCTTCAAGCTCGGCAGCGCCGGAGAGTCCCTCAAAGCCCCCGATGAGGAGGAGGACGGAGCCGACTCCCAGCGCATCACCCTGCCAGCCAACGAGAAACCCGCCGCACCAGAAGCCCCGGCGGAACCTCCCTCCCCCGCAGCCCCGCCACTCCCCAGCCTCCAGGCCCAGGCCCAGCACCTCATCCAGCGTCGCTGGACCATCCTTCGCCGCACCCAGCGGGAGTGGACCAGCCAGCTCATTCTCCTGGTCCTGGCCCCCGTGGTCGCAGCCCTCCTCCTGCTGCCCAATGACCACTACCTCAGCGAAGTCACCTCCGGTGACACCTCCCCCGCCGTTCTCTGGCCCGCCGCCTACACCTGCGCCATGGGCTGGCTGCTGCAGATCCTCCTCGCCCTCGTCTTCGGCGTACGCAATGGCGCCCGCGAGATCGCCGGTGAGCGCCCCCTCTACCGCCGCGAACTGGCCGGGGGCCTCCGCCCCACCGCCTACCTCCTGGGCAAGCTCGGATTCATCCTGCCCATCGTTATTTTGCAAACCTTCCTGTTAGGCCTCACGGTCGAAATCCTCACTGGCGGCCTCCCCGGTTTCGCCCTCCCCCGCCTCCTCCTGCTCTGCCTCACCGGCATCGCCTTCAGCAGCCTCTGCCTCGCCGTCTCCGCCCATTGCCGCACGGCTGAGCGCGCCCACAGCCAAGCCTGGATGCTGGCCTTTGCGAACCTCTTCCTCTGTGGAGCCCTCCTGGGTTTCCCCCGCGTCCTCGGCAGCGTCCTCCACCCTCTGGTCACTGCACACTATGGCTGGTCCGGCGGCATTGAAACACTGAAGGGCACCCCGCTTTTCGAGCCCCTCACGCTCCTGGTACGCACCTGGTTTGCCACGCCCACTCTCGCCGTCATCGTCCTGCTCATCCACTTTGGCCTCGGAGTCCTGCTGACCTTGCGCGGCCTGCGCAAGACCCACTAGCCCCATCTTCCGCAACAACGGAACAAACAAAGCGATATCGGCACGCCACCTGCGTGTTAAGCTGGCCCCAACCTCATTTATGACAGCCCACCCCAGACTCCTGTCGTGGATCGAAGAGATCCGTCACCTTTGCCAGCCCGACAATGTCCGCCTCTGCAACGGCTCCCAGGCCGAATACGACGAATTCTGCGCCCTCCTCGTCACCAATGGCACCTTCAAAAAGCTCAACGAAAAGAAGCGGCCCAACTCCTACCTCGCCTGGTCAGATCCCAATGACGTCGCCCGGGTGGAGGACCGCACCTTCATCTGCAGCGCCCGCAAGATAGACGCCGGCCCCACCAACAACTGGATGCCGCCGGCTGAGATGAAGGCCAAGCTCAAAGGCCTCTTCACCGGCTGCATGAAGGGCCGCACCATGTACGTGGTCCCCTTCTGCATGGGTCCCCTCGGCTCGCCCTTTTCCGTCATCGGGGTGGAGATCACCGACTCCCCCTATGTCGCCGTCTCCATGCGCATCATGACCCGCATGGGCCAGCCGGTACTGGACCAGCTCGGCGACAGCGGAGATTTCGTCCCCTGCCTCCACAGCGTCGGCAAGCCCCTCACCCCAGGCGAGGCCGACGTCCCTTGGCCGTGCAGCGACACCAAATACATCGTCCATTTCCCGGAAGAACGCAGCATCTGGAGCTACGGCAGCGGCTACGGAGGCAATGCCTTGCTCGGCAAAAAATGCCTCGCCCTCCGCATCGCCAGTGTCATGGGCCGCGATGAAGGCTGGATGGCCGAGCACATGCTCATCTGCGGCGTAGAATCGCCCGATGGCCGTAAGAACTACGTCGCCGCCGCCTTCCCCAGCGCCTGCGGCAAGACCAACTTTGCCATGCTCGTCCCCCCCGCCTCATATCGGGAGCAGGGCTGGAAAGTCACCGTCGTGGGCGATGACATCGCCTGGCTCCGCCCCGGCCCTGATGGCCGCCTTTGGGCCACAAATCCCGAGGCGGGTTACTTCGGCGTCGCCCCCGGCACCTCCTGGGAATCGAATCCCAACGCCATGGCCTCCTGCAAAGAAAACGCCATCTTTACCAATGTCGCCCTCACCGACGACGGCGATGTCTGGTGGGAAGGCATGACCCAGGAGATCCCCGCCTACCTCACCGACTGGCGGGGCGAAACCTGGGAAGCCGACTGCGGCCGTGCCGCCGCCCACCCCAACAGCCGCTTCACCGCCCCTGCCGCCCAATGCCCCACCATTGATCCCGACTGGGAAAAGCCCGAAGGCGTCCCCATCTCCGCCATCATCTTCGGCGGCCGCCGCGCCACCACCTTCCCTCTCGTTTTCCAGTCCTTCAACTGGGTCCACGGCGTCTTCCTCGGAGCCAACATGGGCAGCGAAACCACCGCCGCCGCCGCCGGTGCCGTGGGCAAAGTACGTCGCGACCCCATGGCCATGCTCCCCTTCTGCGGCTACAATATGGGCGACTACTTCGGCCACTGGCTGCACATGCGCAAAAACATCAACGAGCCCCCGCGCATCTTCCATGTGAACTGGTTCCGCAAAAGCGCCGAAGGCAAGTTCCTCTGGCCCGGCTTTGGCGAAAACATGCGCGTCCTCGAATGGGTCGTCAAACGCTGCCGTGGCGAAGCCCGCGGCCACGAAACTGAACTCGGCTGGATGCCCCGCTACTCCGAGGTCAACTGGCAGGGCCTCGACTACAGCCGTGAAAAATGGAACGAGCTCATGCACTTCGATCACCGCGAATTCCGCCAGGAACTCCTCAGCACCGAAGAGCTCTACCTCGACCTCTACGACGACATGCCCAAGGAGCTCTACTACCAGCGCGAGCTCCTCGCCGGCCGCGTGTAGCAGAAGAAAGTTCTCAGTTCTCGGTGCTCAGAGAAAGACCAGGGCCGTCCGGGCTCAGGCAGAGCTATGGATACAGGATTAACAAGATTTCAGGATTTACACGATCCAGAAAAGAGCGGGATCAACGGCTGACAAAAGCACGGAATGCCGCAGGGCATGAAACCCAAATCTTGTTAATCCTGTTAATCCTGTAAAATACCGCGCCCCCTCCCCCCTCTTCCGCCCGCCGAATCATTCGCCACTGAGCACTTCCCACTCCACCCTCCCCATGAACACCCTCGAAGCCATTACCGCCCGCCGCGCCATCAAGCATTACGATCCCACCCATCAGATGACCGAGGCGGAAATCCGTCAGCTTCTCGAGGCCGCCATGCAGGCACCCACCGCCTTCAACATCCAGCACTGGCGTTTCGTCACCGTCACCGATCCCGAACTGCGCAAACAGATCCGCACCGTCGCCTGGGATCAGGCCCAGGTCACCGATGCCTCCCTCCTCATCATCCTCTGCGCCGACAAAGACGCCTGGAAAAAAGACACTGCCCGCTACTGGAAAGGCGCCCCTCAGCCTGTTCAGGACATCCTCGTCCCCGCCATCGGCGGTTATTATCAGGACCGCGAGCAAGTCCAGCGGGATGAATGCATGCGCTCCACCGGCCTCGCCGGAATGACCCTCATGCTCGCAGCCAAAGCCATGGGCTACGACTCCTGCCCGATGGACGGCTTTGACTTCGACGCCGTGGCCAAGCTCATCAAGCTACCCGAAGACCACCTCATCTCCTTCATGATCGCCATCGGCAAAGGCACCCAGCCCGCTTGGCCCAAACCCGGCCAGCTCAGCTACGACGAAGTCGTGATCTCCAACACCTTTTAAAGTCCCCTGCCCGTCTGTCCCCCTGGCAGGGCTGCAACTCTTCTGAAAATCAACTTGCAGCCCCGCCTGGAAGGCGTCATGATCACGGCCCGCTGCCCTACAAGGCAAACGGTAAACGGACAGATGCCAGAGTGGTCGATCGGGCTCGCCTGGAAAGCGTGTGAACAGTAAAATGTTCCGAGGGTTCGAATCCCTCTCTGTCCGCCAGCCTTCACTTAAAGGCTTGAAAACCAAGCAACTAAAGGCTTTCCAATGGGCAAAGTGATACATCACTACTAGATCCCATGCCCGCCAAGGAGCACCTTTTATTTTCGAATGCGCTTCCTCCCGCCAATTGTTAAGGGCGGGAGTGACGGTGATGGTGAACGGCAAGCCTCAAAAAGATGAGGTCAAATTCTCCTTCAACACTTCCGACTACAGGAAAGCTGTTGGACTTGTCACTACCCACGCAGCTATCTGGACGGCTGAACTGGCAAAACGACGGCATGAACAGAACGCCAAAAAGAGGCTTGATCACCAGAACGGACTAGTTGCAAAGGGCCAAGGGAGTTTTCTCTTTCGGGACTTTAACCGATGCACTGGTTGGCAAGAGGTTTGCGGTATTCCTTCAGCAACTGCGAGCTGCCCGGTAACCATCGGGTGTATTCACAAGTGATGTGGTCGGTTATCATTAGTTAGATCAATGAAGGCTGACGCGTTCTCGGGCTTCATCCGCCAGGGCGGTGGAGAGA
>JAZKER010000050.1:33875-64978 GCA_040386955.1 Verrucomicrobiota bacterium | reverse complement strand
TTTCTAATGAATGTACAGCCCTTTTTCCGACAACCTTTTTGAAAATCGGTATAGGCTCTTTCTCAGATAATCGGTGCCACGGGGACGGTCCCCGCAGCAGCCTCGGCCTTCTTTTCCTTCCAGGTGCTCTGGATGTAGAGCTCACGGAGGGCTTTGAAGTCCACGTTCGTGGGGCTGTCGGTCATCAGGTCGCAGGCCTTGTTGTTTTTCGGGAAGGCAATCACCTCGCGGATGCTGTCTTCACCGCAAACCAGCATGGCGATGCGGTCCAAACCGAGGGCGAGACCACCGTGCGGAGGTGCACCAAATTTGAAGGCTTCCAGGATGTGGCTGAACTTGAGCTGCTGCTCCTCAGGCGTGACGCCGAGAACGCTGAACATCTTGGCCTGGAGGTCGCTTTCGTGGATTCGGATGGAGCCGCCGCCGAGTTCGTAGCCGTTGAGGACCACGTCGTAGGCTTCTGCACGCACCTTGCCGTATTCGCCGGCTTCCAGCAGCGGCACGTCTTCCGCCTTCGGACGGGTGAAGGGGTGGTGCACAGCCACCCAGCTCTGGTCTTCAGGGCTGTAGGCCAGAAGCGGGAAGTCCACGACCCAGAGAAAGTTCAGCGCGGTGCTGCCCTTGGTCAGTTGCATCATGCTGGCGATTTCCAGACGCACCTTGCCGAGGATGTTGCAGGCATCCTCCCAGACACCGGCATAGAAAAAGACGATGTCGTTTTCCTCGACGTTCAGCTTGGCGATCAAGGCCTGCTGCTCGGCTTCGCCAAAGAACTTCCACAGCGGGCTCTTGTATTCCAGAACGCCAGCTTCATTGCGCTCCACCTTGATGAAGGCGAGCTGCTTCACCTTCATGCCGGCCTGGATCGCCAGCTCGTTCAGGCGGATCATCTGCCCGGTGGTGATGCCCGCGAAGCCCTTGGCATTGATCGCACGCACGACACCGCCGTTTTCCAGCGTGCTGCGGAAAATTTTGAAGCCGCTCTCCGCGAACACATCGGCCATGTCCGTGATCTCCAGGCCGTAACGGGTGTCCGGCTTATCAGAACCGTAACGGTCCATGGCTTCCTGGTAAGTGATGCGCGGGAACGAAGTGGGGATGTCCACGCCCTGTCCGGCTTTGAACATGCTGCCGAGCAAACCTTCGACGAGGGTCACGATATCGTTCTGCTCAATGAAGCTGGCCTCAATGTCAATCTGAGTGAACTCAGGCTGGCGGTCGGCGCGCAGATCTTCATCGCGGAAGCAACGGGCGATCTGGAAATAACGCTCCAGGCCAGCCACCATGAGGAGCTGCTTGTACTGCTGCGGGGCCTGAGGCAGGGCAAAAAACTTGCTCGGGCTCAGACGCGCCGGCACCAGGAAGTCGCGTGCGCCTTCAGGGGTCGGGTTGGAAAGGATGGGGGTTTCCACTTCCACAAAGCCGTTGCCGTCAAGGTAGTTGCGGGCTGCGTTGGTGATCTTGTGGCGCGTGCGGATGTTCTTGTTCATCCGCTCACGGCGCAGGTCCAGGTAACGGTACTTCATGCGCATGTCCTCATTGGACAGCTCACGGTCCAGATGGAAAGGCAGCACGTCGGACTTGTTCAGCACCTTGAGTTCCAGGGCCACGACTTCAACACTTCCCGTCGGCAGCTTGGCGTTTTCCGTGCCGGTGAGGCGGGCGGAAACTTTACCGATGATCTGCACCACGTCTTCGTCACGCAGGACGTGGCTTTGGGCAGCGACTTCAGCGTTTTCTTCCGGGCGGAATACTACCTGGGTCAGGCCTTCGCGGTCACGCAGGTCAATGAAGATCACGCCGCCATGGTCACGTGCCGAATTCACCCAGCCACAAAGTGTGACGGTCTGGCCGATGTGCTCTGGGCGGACGGCGTTGCAGTGGTGGGAGCGGTAAGCGTTCGGAATCATGGCTGAAAGGGGCGCGGAAATTCGGGGGAAAACGCCAGAGTGCAAGAGCTACTTGGTGCCCTGCCCCACCCAAAGGCCAAAATGCAACGGCTCAAGAACCCGTTGTGAGTTCATCCGCCTACCACCCTCACCTCATCGCCCCGAGGGCAGCGACCTTTTCACATCTTCAAAAAAATCACCTGCGGCCCGTTTAGCTTTGGCCAAAGGAGTGGGTGGCGGCGGTGCGGGTTTTGTCTTCGCCACAGACTTTGGCTTGGCCGGTGTCGAGCGGTTCTGGGTCGTGCTCTTGGGCTTCGCCGAGGCTGATCTTGAAGTGCTGGCAACCTTGGCCGGCGACTTGTCTGCCGAGACCTTGGATTTCGAAGATGTCGCAGGTTTGTCTGCCTGAGCTTTCGCTGGAGAGGTCGAGGCCATGGACTTGGTCCCGGACTCCACACGAATCGCCGGACGGACCTCCTCAGACACCGACGCCTCGGAAGTTTCCATCATCTCCTTTTTAGCGAGCGGCAGGTCAGGTTTCGGGGCCGGAGTTTGGCTGGAAGCGACTTCCGTCTTCTTGCTCTCGGAGGCCTCAGATTTGGAAAGGTCTGTTTTCGGTTCAGGCGGGAACTCGGCAACCGTAGAGGGCTGGCCCATCTTTCCAGCGCCGTCAGCAGGGACGATTTCCGTAGAGGTCGCCACCACCGCCTCTGGTTTCGGAGGCTCAGGTTTGACCTCGATCTTCCCCACACCGGGGATCATGCCGAAACCATAAAAGCTGGCCGAACTGGTGGATTTCGGCAGGGAGAAATCAAAAACGCTTACCCCCGTTCGGCGCTTCCCCTGGTAGGCCCGGCCATCGCTGGCACCAAAGACCACATGCTTGCCGCTCTTTTTTAGTTTGCCCAGATAGAGCATGACGTGGGTCACTGGGATTTCACGCGGAGCGGTCGTGTAGGTGCCCGACCAGAAAAGCAGGTCCCCCGGTTGGAGAGCCGAAAATTCGGGATGCGACAGGGAATCGGCCTTCTGGACACGGTGCAGCAGGGTCTTGTCCTTCACCCAAGCCGCCATCTCATTCGATTGCCGGGGCACGCCTTTGAATCCAAAATCATGCAGCACGTAATAAATGGTGCCGGAACAATCCATCCCCCCTTTTTTGGGGTCTGCCGAACCAAAAGTGTAGGTCAGGTTGAGTTTGGTGAGCCCCAGCGACTTGCGGATGAGCTGCTGAATCTGGGGCGCGTAGTGTTCGAAATTCTGGATGTCTTCCACTTCAATGCTGCTGACCGCTGCCACTGCAGGGCCTTCGGTGGATGGCCCTTCCTTGATGGCATCAGATTCCTTGGAGTCAGCCTTGGCAGCATCCGCCTTCGGTTTGGCTGCACTGGTTTTTTCCGCAGCAGCTTTGGAGGAAGATCCGGACTTGCTGCCCTTTTTCTCGGCAGTCTGGGCCTGCGTCATCGCGGCGACAGCCACCAGAGCGAACGTTAAGATTCGTTTCATACCCTAGTTTTGAAGCAAGGCCGGGGCCGTTTGTTCACATCCGCCTCATTTCACGCCTTCTGCACGGGTCTAAAAGCCGCATTTACCAGGGCAAGACTCGCCATCTGGGCCTGGAGCATATCGCCGACGGCCCAGTCCTACTTCGGGTGCATCCGTGGCAAAACGCCCCGGAGATTGCAACCAATCGGGCGTTTAGCCTGATTGAAGGCTGTCGTAGAGTCACCTTCATCCAGGCTGAATCCGCCACCTTATGGCAGCGGGGAACCCTTGGCCCCGATGCACCAGAGCATCTTCTCCGTGCGCACATAGATGCGACCGTCGCCAATGGCGGGAGTCGCATTGATGGTGCTGTCGAGTTTGTTGGCAGAAAGCTGCTCAAACTTGTCACCGGCTTTCAGGACGATGAGATCGCCCTGCTGGCTGCCGCAGTAGATTTTGCCATCACCGGCCACCGGGCTGCTGAAGAACTTGCTGCTGCCGCCACTGCCATTGACTCGCTCTTCATAGAGGAGCTCTCCCGTCTTGAATTTGACAGTCTTCAAGATACCGCCATCGCCGAGGAGATACATATTATCTCCCATCACCAGCGGGGAGGGCACATAGGGCAGCCCCTTGCTGAAGGTGAAGTTCACCGGCTTGGGCTTGGCCCCAGTGATGTCGATGGCGGCAAATTCCTTCACCCCACCGCCGGTACCGAAAGTGCAGAAGTACACACCATCATGCAGGACGCCGGAGCCGAGGCTGCGCTGCTTGTAACCCTCATTGTGCTGCCAATTGATCTTACCCGTGGCCGGGTCAATGCCCATCACGCCGCTGGCATTGTTAGTGCAGATGATTTCCTTTTTGCCATCGGCCCGCACATTGAGCACAGGGGTGGAGTAGGTGTTCAGGCAATTCGGGATCTCCAGACGCCAGACCTGTTTGCCCGTCTTGGCATCCAGGCCTACCACACAGCTTTTCCATTTTTGTTGCTCAGGGTCCTCGGTGTAAACCTTCCCGTCACGCTGCCAGTCGAACTCGCTGCGCACAATCATGATGCCATCCACCACGATGGGGGAAACCCCGGTGCCGTGCTCGTGGATGTAATCGGCCACGTGCTCGTTTTTCCACACCTGCTTGCCGCTATGGTCCAAGGCCAGAGCCTGAATGGTGGTGCCCGTGCCCCAGTTCACATAGATGCGCTCCGCATCCACAAAGACCGAGCTGCTGGCAAAACTGTTAAAATTATGCTTTTTATGCTCGGCGAAGTTTTCTTCATGCCGCCACAGTTCGCTGCCGTCCTTGGCGCTCAAGGCAATCACCGCATGTTTTCCAGGGCCAGTTTCTGCTGTGACGAAAATTTTATCCTCCCAGAGAACAGGAGAAGACCAGCCTTTGTCCAGTTCCACCTTCCAGAGGGTGGATTCCGCCGTCACTTCGGCAGGCAAACCGCTGGTTTCAGCCACCCCGCTGCCATTCGGCCCGCGAAAGCGGCTCCAGTCCGTCTTGGCTGAGGCGAAAGTGGCAAACAGAAGGGCGAGGGCGAAGGTGACTTTCATGGATGGCGGGCAGAATGACGGACGCTTGTATCGTTGGCGAGGCCCATTTTCTTTCGCCAAAGACTTTCCCCGCCCCCTCAGAATCGGCAGTTGACCAGTCTCGTCCAGACAGTTAGGCTGATTTTGCAGTTAATCAGAGCATCGGTGCTCTGAGGCCGACTAGCCCCACCTCAACTTGCAGAATGTGCCACGCCAGACCTCTGATCGTGCCTAAAGCTATGAATGGACCAGCGATAGCATCGCGGGGCGGCCTCATCGTGACTTGTGGTCACACGCACCGGGACCCCGTGTGGTCCGGCTCAGTCAACTGCGGCACCCAATGGGGCTGCGACGATCCGCATCGGCGGTCCGTCACCCGGCCCGGCCTCGTGGATGTGACCAGGCGTCCATCCCCACTGCCGAACCCCAGCACGCCTCATGGCGCGGTGCCCAGAACCCAACCCACCCCAGAACGAACGACCCATGTCAGACACGACTACTCAAGGAAACAATCGCCGCCGCCGCAACCGTGGTGGCCGCAATCGCCCAGGCACTAACAGCCAGGGCCCACGCCCAGGCAGCACCCCGCGTGCCGGCCATCAGGAGCCAACCGGCCTTCAAAAATTCCTCAGCGCCATCTCCTTTGGCCTGCTCGGCAAAACCAAGTCCCTTCCCCGTGCTGCCACCCCGCAGCCACGGAGCAGCAGCAACAGCAGCCCCCGCTCGGAATCTTCCGGTAACCGCGAAAACCGCGACCGCGACAGCCGCCCACCGCGCGAGGCGAAACCCCGTCGTGAGCCGGCCTCCGTCAGTCCGGCCGACATCACCACCGAGCGTCTTTACGTCGGCAACCTGTCCTATGATGCCACCGAGAGCGACCTTTTCGAGCTCTTCAGCGGCCTGGGCAGCGTGCGCAACTGCGAAGTCGTGGTGAACAACCGCACTCAGCGTTCCAAAGGCTTTGCCTTTGTCACCATGGGCAGCGTGGATGAAGCCCGCCGTGCCGTGCAGGAACTGGGCGGCAAAGATTTCATGAATCGCGCCCTCCAGCTCAGCGGAGCCAAGCCGATCGGCTCTGGCGAAGGCCGCGACAGCCGCGACGACGACAGCAGCGAGGATTAATCGCCGCCGTTTCCCTCTAAAACCCGTCTTCCCGAAAGGGTTGGCGGGGTTTTTTTGTCCCATTAGCACTCTGCAATTCGTATTGACTAACAAGGCATTTGCAACGAATGCCCGCGCTCTAAACAACCTGTATGGATTTTTTCTGGATCTGGTCACTCATTGGCTTCGCACTGGCAGTTATTTACGGATCATTCTTTGAATGGTCGGTTCACAAGTTTCTCATGCACCGCCCCTTCGGCGGTTTTCAATATGCCTTCCGGGCCCACGCAGTGGTTCACCATCAGGTCTTCAAGGCGGACCACACCTACCACCTCGTTCATGACCATGACAAGGAGACCATCCCCATGGCCTGGTGGAATGGCCCTGTGCTCATCCTGCTGAGTGCCATCCCTTTTGCCCTCGTTTCCTGGTCCATCGGCCAGTGGGGCCTCGTCACCGGAGCCGCCATCGGCATGACCAGCTACTACGTCATGTACGAGCGCATCCACTGGTGCATGCACCTGCCAAAGTCGCGCCGCCTGGAGCAGTCCTGGCTCTTCCGTCGCCTGAACGGTCACCACCTTCTGCATCACCGCTACATGCATAAAAACTTCAATGTGGTCTTCCCTCTGGCTGATCTTTGCCTGGGCACCCTCATGCTGCGCGCCAAGACTCGCTTCGCACAGGCCATGGGCCCATCCGTCCCTGACGTGCAGCCACGGGCCTGACTGAGCCGCTGAGAAAACTTCACCAACAAAAAGCCCCGCTGTTTTCGGACAGCGGGGCTTTTTGTTGCTCGGTTCGGGCGGCTCAATGCACGCCGATGTCAGCGAGGTAACGCTCGGCTTCCAGGGCCGCTGCGCATCCCTGCCCTGCGGCGGTGATGGCCTGGCGGTAAACGTGGTCTGCCACATCACCAGCAGCAAAGAGGCCTTCCGTCTTAGTGCGGGTTCCCTGGGTCTGTAGGATGTAGCCGCCTTCGTCCGTGTCCACCAGGTCTCCCAGGAAGCTGGCGTTGGGCACATGGCCGATCGCCACAAACACGCACTTCAGTTCCAGCTCGCGCTTTTCACCCGTCACCAGGTTTTCCAGCATCACAGCGCGCATCTCGCCTTTTTCGTCCGTCAGGTATTCGCATACAGTGCTGTCCCAGACAGGCTCGATCTTCGGATTGGCCAGGGCGCGGTCCGCCATGATTTTTGAGGCTCGCAGGGTATCGCGGCGATGGATCAGATAGACCTTGCTGGCGAACTTGGTCAAAAAGCTCGCCTCTTCACAGGCGCTGTCGCCACCACCGATGACGCACACCGGCACATTGCGATAAAAGGCGCCATCACAGGTGGCGCAGCTGGTCAGGCCATGGCCGATCAGGCCCTTTTCATTGGGCAGGCCCAGATGCTTGGGGGAGGCCCCGGTGGCAATGATCACCGTACGAGCTTCACGCACCGTGCCGTCATCGCTCACCACTTCGAAATGGCCTTCTGCCGTTTTTTTCACGCTGTTGACCAAGGTATACTCGATGCGTGCGCCGAATTTTTCCGCCTGCGACTGCATGTTCATCATCAGCTCAGGTCCCATGATGCCATTCGGGAAACCGGGAAAGTTTTCCACCTCCGTGGTCGTGGTCAGCTGCCCGCCCGGCTGGTTGCCAGAGAGAATCAGAGGGTTCAAATTTGCGCGTCCCGTGTAAATGGCGGCGGTGAAACCCGCGCAGCCGGTGCCGATGATGATGACGTTTTCCATGATAAGGGTGTAAAAGTGGTTACGAATGATGGGGAGGCCAAGGGCGGGTGCAAGATGTGCTTTTTCAGAGGTTGCCAGTTGGAGGAAAAGAAGTCCTGCGCTATTCCCCTATTCCTACCCAACCTTCCGTGGACGTCCCCACCAGCCGCAGCAAGCTCGCCCTCCTCTTCTTTTGCACCGCCATGCCCATGGGGATGTGGAACGTGCCGCTCGCCAACATCTACACCGCCTATGGACGCGGGCATCTGGTCCCCTGGGTTCTCGCCACCACGGCCGTCGCCGCTTTTATTTCGCCCCTCTTTGTCGGCGCCCTGGCAGATCAAAAACTCTCCCCCACTCTCCTCCTCCGCTGGCTGGCCCTGGCCACCGGGGCCGCCCTGGCCCTCACCTGCACTTCCCTGGCCCTGGGCTGGAGCGATTCCGCCGTGCTCGTTTGCGCGCAGATCCAGGCCCTCGTGGCCACTCCGGTCTGGAGCATCGCCAGCAGCATCGTCTTTTCCCAGCTCCACAGTCCCAAAGTCCAGTTTGGCCCCCTGCGTGCCTGCGCCACCTTTGGCTGGATGGCCGGGTGCTGGATCGTCTCCCTCGTCCTCCATGCCGATGAATCCCTCGTCGCAGGCTACACGGCCGCGGGGCTCTGGCTCGTCGTCATGGGCCTTTCCTGGATGCTGCCCCTCATCCAGCCGGCCGATATTCAGGAAAAACGCAGCTTCCGCCAGATCCTCGGCCTTGATGCTCTGGATCTCCTCCGCCATCGCGACCACCGAGTCGTCTTCATCACCGCCGCCCTTTACAGCATCCCGCTCGCCGCTTTCTACCCCTACACCGCACGGCACCTGAAGGACCTCGGCACCCAGAACATCTCCGCCGTCATCTCCCTGGCCCAGACCACGGAGATCATCGCCATGCTGCTCCTTGCAGGTGTCCTGGCCCGCGTCCGGCTGAAATGGGTCTTCCTCAGCGGCATCACCATCTGTGTCCTGCGCTACGCGATCAATGCGCTCGACACCCAGGGCTGGATCATGGTCGGCACCACCCTTCACGGCCTCGCCTTCACCCTCTACTTCATCACCACCCAAATCTATCTGGAGGAGCGCATTGACCGCAAATGGCGAGTCCGCGCCCAGGCCCTGCTCTACCTCCTCATGAGCGGTGTGGGCAACCTCATCGGTTACCTTGGTGGCGGCTGGTGGTATGCCGCCTGCACTCACAGCGGCATCACTGACTGGACCCGCTTCTGGTTAGGTGAATCCACCCTCACAGCCCTCGTCTGCCTCTTCTTTGCCTTCGCCTATCGCGGCATCCGCTCGGCAAAATAAAAAAGGCCGTCGCCTCATTCAGGAGGCTCTGGCTCGCGCGAAAGCAAGGTCATGGGGTGATTCCGTGCCCGATTGGGAACAATGATACCAAAAAAGAGCGATGTTCATCCGTTTCCCCTTCGTATGTGCTGCATGACGGTTCGCCTCGGTCTTCTATCCTCCCTCCTTTTGGCCTCCTCCCTGGAGGCGCTGGAGACGCAGGTGACTTTCCGGGAGGCACCTCACAAATACCTGGAACACAAGCCCGATGACCGCTTTGCCCGGCTGCAGAAACAGATCGAAAAGGCTGAGGTGAAGCTGGATACGGCCGATGACAAAGGCTTCCTCACCAGCATTCTGAAGGCGCTGGACATCCCCGTTTCATCCCAGCTCCTGGTCTTTTCCGCCAGCTCCCTCCAGAGTGAGATCATCAATCCGCGCAACCCCAGGGCGCTGTATTTCAATGAGGACACCTACGTGGGTTTTGTCCCTGGAGGAAAGGTGGAGATCATCGCCATGGATCCCGAGATGGGGGCCATGTTTTACATCTTTGAGAAACTCCGGCCCGGAGGAGAGGTGCCGCCCATGATGCGCTCGGACAAATGCTTCAACTGCCATGCCGGCAATGCCACCCGGCGGGTGCCCGGCCTGATCGCAGAATCCCTCCTGCCCATGCTCAGCGGAGCCAGTCTGGAAACCTACCGCCGCGATGAGCAGGGGCATCAGATCCCCCTGGAGAAACGCTTCGGCGGCTGGCACCTCACAGGCCAGCACCATCTCAAGGACAACCTGGCCAACATGATGGGCCGCACCAGTTCCTCCCGCGGTTTTGAAAAGACCCGGATCGAGCCCGGCCAGATGTCCGATCTCGGCCTGCACCTGCTCCCCAGCAGCGACATCCTGCCCCATCTGGTGCATGAGCACCAGATCGGCTTTGAAAACCGCGTCTTCCATGCCGCCTACGTCATGCGCCAGCTCCTGGCCGACGGGCGCGGCAGCCTGCCCATGAAGGCCAAGCCGGAGATGGAAGAACTGGCGGAAGAGCTGGCCCGGTACGTCCTTTTTGCCGATGAAGCCAAGATGCCTCCCGATGGCATCGAGGGCGACCCGGAATTCATCCGCGAATTTCAGCGTAACAAAAAGCCCGTCAACGCCGGCCCCTCCCTGAAGGACTTTGACCTCCGGAACCGAATCTTCAAATACCGCTGCAGCTACATGCTGTACACCGACTCCTGGCAAAAGCTGCCCTCCATGCTGCGGGAGCGCGTCTATTTCAAGATGGCTGAGGGCCTGCGCGAACAGAATCCCAACCCCGCCTATGCGCATCTCCCTCCCGAAGAGAAACGTGCCATCCGCATCATTCTGAAAGAAACTCTGCCCGGTCTGCCCGCCTGGTGGCGCTGACGTGACGATTCCGTGCACGATTCAACGTTTCGCTTCGTTATGAGAACAAATCACCCTGACCGGGAATAAATTTCCAGGCCTTGCGTCTGAAAGCTGTGCACGACAGCCCTCTTCTGGAGGAATCCGTGCAATGACCAAACCGATAAAACTAACCAACGAACATCCTATGAAGAAACTGCTCGCACTCGCACTCTCCCTCATCGCCGCCTCCGCCATGGCCGCTGAGTATCCGGACATCAGCATCTCCGATCTGAAGACCGCCATCGCTGAGAAGAAAGTCACGGTCATTGATGTCAATGGCTCCGACTCCTTCACGGCAGGCCGCGTGCCAACCGCAGTGGACTTCGAAGCCAAAAGTGGCGAACTCGAAAAAGTCCTTCCTGCTGACAAAAACGCCCTCGTCGTCGCCTATTGCGGCGGCCCTAGCTGCAACGCCTACAAGGCTGCTGCCAAGAAGGCCACCGCCCTGGGTTATACCAACGTGAAGCACCTTTCCGCAGGCATCTCCGGCTGGAAAAAGGCTGGCGAAACCCTGGAGAAGTAATTCTCTGAACTGATTCACGCCGGGGTGCTGGACAAACCAGCATCCCGGCGTTTTTATATCCGCAGTCATCCCTTGCCCCACATGAAAAAATTTCTTCTCGCCTTTTCCCTTCTCGCCACGGCCGCCCTTAACGCTGCTGATGCTCCCAAGGCCGTCACCTATGAAGGCCAGATCACCGGTGTCGTCTGCGCTTCTTGCAAAGCCCACATCACCGCAGCCCTGAGCCAAAAACTCACCGACGTCGTCAGTGTGGATGTGAAGGCAGGCGAGACACCTGACACCCAGAAGCTCATCGTTGTGGCCCACAATGACAGCATCACCAAGGAAACTGCCACCGAGGCCCTGGGCACCTACGCAAAGAACTACCAGATCCTCAGCTTGGCGAAAAAGTAAGCTCCGGCTCTCATCACCTTTGAAAGGGCCGCTCTTTAGCGGCCCTTTTTGTTGGGCCTCTTTCAATTCGAGATTCTGCGGCCTGCGGGCTTTCTTCGCCAGCAAAGCTCACTGCCCAGACGGACGGGTCCTGCTACCGTATTGGATCATCGCACCCGCACCGCCTGAAAAAGCCCCTCCGAGCCGCGGCGCCACTTCGGTTTCCGGAAGTATCCAGACGCGCTGCTTTCCTCTCGCTACCCGCAGGCGCATCCAGAAGCGTATGCCACCATAGATGCACACAGCCACAGCCAGGGAAAGCAGGCTGGTGACCGCCGCCATGAGGAGGCTGCCTCCATGGCTGGCATCGCCCGAACTTTTGACAGCACCGGGTGGCGAGGTCACCACCTCCGTCAGCCCAGGCACCGCCGCCACAGCGGCACTGCTTGCGGGAGGCAAGGATTTCTCCAACCAAAACAGACGGGTGGAAAGACGGACGGCAAAACGCTGCAACTGCTGCTCGGCATCATTCACCTGCATCGCATCCTGGATGCAGTCCTCGGCCATCTCAGTCATGCTGGCCAGCGTACTGGTCTGGCTGATGAGAGGGCTGACCATGAAACGTGCCCGCCACGGCTCACCCAAGGGGTAGATGGCAAGGCAAATTTCGCGCTGGCTGCGCAGTCTGGCAATGAGCGGATTCAGCAGAGCTGTGGAACCCAGCTTTTGGTCACGGTCCAGCACCAGGATGTAGAGGCGGATGCGGCATTCCGTCGAATGGAATTGCAACAGCCGCTCCAGATCCAGCATCGGCATTTCAGTGACCAGGGACTGCGGATTGATGAGGTATTCGTTGACGGGCACCTGCCTCAGGGATTCCAGCACAGAGGTCGGCATATCGCGGAGAGCCAGGCTGGGGGTGGGGCGATGGAGAGTCGGTTCCTGAGGCGTGTTAAGAAGACCTCCACGCAGAAACAGCGACAGGTCATGGGAACTGAGGCCAGAATCATCCAGCATCAGCCGAGGCGACTTCAGAGGGCCGGACCCTTCCAAGAAAAATCCATCCACGCGGTCAGAAGCCCCGTTTTCAGGAAGCAAATCCGAAAACTGGCTCCCTGGGGTCAGCACCGGAGACTCCCAGGCCTGCCCATCCCAAGTTGGCAGCGGCGGTTCATCCGCAGCCGCCAACGGGCTGATGGAAAGCAACAGCATGGAGGCTGCCGACAAGCAGCAGAACGCCCATGCTGTTAAAAATGCCTTCATGCGTAGATCAGTGCTTGGTCATTGGCCGGGAGGGGCGATGCGCATTTCGCAAAGTTTGCAGGCCCAAGCCGCTCAAATCGGTAGGGCTGGAAATCATGTCCCCATCCGACGAAGCGGTACTGGCGGACTGACTCAACTTTTTCCCGAACAAGGCCACCGCACGTTCCACCGCCTGCCCGTAGTGGCGACGGATGAGCGGAACCCGAATTTGCTCCAGAAGAAGGATAACCTCCACTTCACTGACATAGGACTCCAGAGCATAACCTAGGGTCAGGGCCGCAATGCCACGCTGGTTGTCAATGACCAGCGCACAGCCAAAATCGTTGCGTTTGGCGATCTGCTGCGTGTGAAAAGCCCCGTGGTTGATGAGCCAAAACCCAAGGTCTCGGGCGGTGATCATGGCGGGCAGCACACCAAGATAGACGGCGAAAAAACACTGCGGGAAACTGCGCTCAAAATCGTCCAGCACCACTTCCAGGTGACGTTGTTCCCTGAGGCTTAGGGCATTGGAATTGTCCGTGAGGCGCTCCAGGCGCACCCACTCAGAACCAAGGTAAGACCGAATGGCCGTGGCACTGAATCGGCACTGATGACATTCATCCGCATCGGATGCCAGGGGGGCCGAGCAATGTGGACAATTCATATTTTCAATAAAATCTAAAATTCAACTTCAGCAATATAATTCTCTTTAGAGTTAGATTGTTCACGAAAAAAGTGTTTACACCCTATCAACGCTGTGATTGAAATCTCTTTGGACATGGTCCGTTTATTGCGCTGAGCCGTTTCGACCCATACCCCCCAGCACCGCCCATCATGAGACAATACCATTTATTCACCCTGGCAGCCCTGGCTTCCCTGACTTTGCAAACCCAGGCCAAGTGGAGCAGACTGCCTTCTGTGGATGAGAAGCCAGTGAGCATCGCCGGGATTCTCGCCGGTACCACCGTCCACGACTCCAAAGGTCTGAATCCGGCCAACGCCCTGCTGATGGGCGATCCCGTGAAGCCCGTGAATCTCGCCGCTGGCAAGAGCGAAGCGATCCTCAAGTTCGCCAAGCAGTCTGTGGTCAAGAACGTTTCCTTTGTGAACGATGGCATCGAAGGCAAGGTCGCCCTCTCCACCAGCACCGACGGCAATGCCTGGAGCCCCGTGGACAATGAAGTCTTCTCGGCATCCGACCGCCTGATCAAACTGGATGGCGGTGCTGCCCAGGGCCGCTTCCTGAGAATGCAGTTCGACCTCGTCCGTGGTGGCGTGATCCGCAGCTTCCAGGCCATCGGCACCAGCACGGATGCCAACTACACCGTCAGCCAGAACGCCGATGGCACCGGAGCTCCGGTGAACTTTGCCGCCGGCATCGGTGGTGGTCGTCTCCTTTACATCAGCCCTGAGCTTTTCGGTTCCCGCAACGATGCGGTGAAGAGCAGCGTGCTGGAGTTCCCTGAGTCTGACGAAAAATATCGCACGGCGGTTTACGATCTGGGCCAGGTGCGCACGCTGAATGAATTCGGCTCCGTCCACTCTCCCCGCCCTGTACGTTTCTCCGTTTATGCCTTCGACAGCCTGCCTGAAAAGGAAGACTGGCGCGGTCGCCTGGCTTTTGACCCCACCGTGTTTGATGCCGCAGAGCCTGTGGCCAAGGCTGAAGACACCTCTGGCTCCGGCTTCGTGAAAGCCAAGCCCGGCAAGGCCATCAAGTCCCGCTACATCGCCCTGCGCTGGGAGCCCGACTTCAACCCGCCTGCATTCACTTCGTACTCAGTCTCCATCACCGGTGCAGCCAACGTGACTTTCAGCGGCCCTGGCGTGACCGTGAAGACCACCACCAATGCCGAAGGTGATCAGGTGACCACCGTGGAAGCCGATGGCCAGACCAATCTCACCATTACTGTGGATGCCAATGGCAATGTCACCGTGACTGGTAGCGACGCAGGCCCTGGAGCCAGTGGCCCGTCCGTGGACGTCAACGGCGAAAACACGGCTGAGTCAGGGGAGGCACCGACCATCAATGGAGTCACCATTGGGGCACCGAGTGCGAACGGGGCAGGCATCGGCGGACCGCGACCGACCAATAATGCGAGCGGAGGCAACTAAGCCCTCGCAGACATATTTAGCATTTGAAGAATGCGGAGCCCTCATCGGCTCCGCATTTTTTATGCATCCCGGCCTGCCTCCGGCAGAATGCGTACAGAACTGAGGAAAGACGGTCTATCAATGATCTTGGCAAACGCCTGAGACGTTCTTTAATCACATCAGCTATGAGCACCTCCGTTTACGACTCACCCGTATTTCACATGGCCTGCCATCAATTTGACTTGGTGGCTGATTTCCTCGAAATCCCCGACAGTCTTCGGGACCGCCTGAAGATGCCCCGCCGGGCGCTGACGGTTTCCATCCCGGTCCGTCGCGATGATGGCAGCACCACCGTCTTTACCGGCTACCGCGTGCAGCACCACCTGACCCTGGGGCCGACCAAAGGCGGCATCCGCTTTCATCCCGAGGTGACCATGGGAGAGGTGGCGGCACTGGCCATGTGGATGAGCTGGAAATGTGCCCTGACAGGTCTGCCGTACGGGGGAGCCAAAGGGGGTGTCTGCTGTGATCCCAGCCAGCTTTCCGCTGGTGAACTGGAAAGGTTGACCCGCCGCTACACGCAGGAATTGATCCCTTTCATCGGCCCTCAATTGGACGTGCCCGCTCCGGACATGGGAACAAATGAGCAGGTGATGGCCTGGATCATGGACACCTATTCCCTCCAGATTGGCCACTGTGTGCCAGGAGTGGTCACAGGTAAGCCCGTAGGCCTGGGCGGCTCACTGGGACGGCGTGAATCAACGGGACGCGGCGTGGCCTACCTGATCTCCCGGGCCATGGACACCCTCGGCATGCGGGCCGAAGGAGCCACCGCTGTGATCCAGGGATATGGGAATGTAGGCTCTGTCGCGGCCACCTCATTGGCCAAGCAAGGGGTAAAGATCCTGGCCGTCAGCGATGCCTACGGCGGCATCCACAACGCAGCCGGGCTGGATCTCACCGCCCTCAATGACCATGTGGCAAAAACCCGGAGTGTCGTCGGCTTTCCTGGGGCCGAGGCCGTTACCAATTCGGAACTCCTGCTCATTCCGTGCGACGTCCTCATCCCCGCAGCCTTGGAGCGTCAGATCACCGGTGAAAATGCCGCCAAGATCCAATGCCGAATTTTGGCGGAGGGGGCCAATGGGCCGACCACCCCTGAAGCCGATCTCATCCTGGAACAGCGGCCGGAGATCTTCCTGATCCCAGACATTCTCTGCAATAGCGGAGGCGTGATCGTTTCCTACTTTGAGTGGGTGCAGGATCTCCAGAGCTTTTTCTGGGGCGAGGGCGAGGTGATGGACAAGCTCTTCCGCATCCTGGAACAGTCCTTCACCCAGACCTTGCAGTTTCATCGCAAGCGCCAGGTATCCATGCGCTTTGCAGCCCTCAGCCTGGGCATCAAGCGAGTCTGGGAGGCCAAACAAACACGCGGACTGTACCCTTGACCGCCTTGGCGGCCATGGTGGACTGGAGGGTCTAAAAAGGCTCTCCATCGGCCATCATTCCTGACTCCAGCCCTATGAGAAAGACTTGCGCAGGTGGCTGGGCAGGATGCCCAGAGCCTCGCGATACTTGGCCACGGTGCGGCGTGCGACTTTGATGCCTTGCTTGTCCAGCAGCTTGGCCAGCTTGTCATCACTCAGCGGCTTGGCCTTGGTCTCGGTCTTGATGAGATCGGCAATGGCGTTTTTGACGCTGGTGTTGCTGAGGTCCTCCCCAGAATCCGTCTTCACGCCGTGGCTGAAGAAGAACTTGAGCTCAAAAACACCGTAGGGCGTGGCCATGTACTTGCCGGAGATGGCACGGCTGACCGTGGTCTCGTGGACGCCCACTTCATCCGCCACCTGCGCCATGTTAAGCGGCCGCAGAAAGCTGGTCCCCTTGTCCAAAAACTCCCGCTGGTGGGCCAGGATCTGGGTCGCGATCTTGTGGATGGTCTGCTGCCGCTGATGAATGGAACGAATGAGGAACTTGCCGCTGCGGATCTTGTCGCGGATGTAGTTGCGCACTTCACCGCTGCTGCTGGCCTGCCCAAGCAAATCCTTGTAGGCATTGCTGAGACGCAGGCTGGGCAGGTCGTCATTGTTCATCACCGGCACCCATTCACCACCCTGCCGCTCGACAATGATGTCCGGGCTGACGTAGTTGTTGCTGCTGGGGTTGAAGCGGGAGGCGGGCCGCGGGTCCAGCGTGCTGATGAAATCCGCCGCGCGGGACACCTGTTCCAGAGGTACGCCCAGCTTCCTCGCC
The DNA here is from genome assembly GCA_040386955.1 of Verrucomicrobiota bacterium. Taxonomy (GTDB): domain Bacteria; phylum Verrucomicrobiota; class Verrucomicrobiia; order Verrucomicrobiales; family Verrucomicrobiaceae; genus Prosthecobacter. Next base: position 48,015 of record JAZKER010000050.1, on the reverse strand, counting down.
AGGATGGGGTAACGTTTGTTGGCTAGGTCTTCGAGATATTGCTCCACCAGCCGGTGCGCCAGGCTGTGCTTTTTGCCCAGCCGCTCCAGTTGCACGATGAGGCATTCACGCAGGTCATCGGAACCGACTCCCACGGGGTCAAACGACATCAGCACGGCCTTGGCCGCATGGAGGTCATCAATAGGAATGCCCTGCAGCAGGCTCATGTCCTCTACCGAAGAATTCAGAAAGCCCCGGTCATCCAGGCTACCAATCAGGAACTCCACATTTTTGACCAGCAGAGGATCGGTGATTTCTGCCGTGCGCAACTGGGTCACCAGATGCTCCTGGAGAGTTGTCGGAGCCACGATGGAGTCCATGAGGAACTGCCAGCGCTCCTGGTCTTCCGCAGATCTGTTCGTGGTCTGCATACGGCTCTGCGCCCAGTATTCACGCCACTCCTCATCCATCTGGGACATGACATCCAGTTCGTCCCGCTCACCCCCATCACGGTCATCGGGATCATCGGGCACAGCATCCTCCAGAGACACTTCGGGAGCCTCGAGCTCCAGCACCGGATTGATCTCAATCTCCTGCTGGATGATTTGCCTCAGCTCCAGAGTCGGGGCCTGCAGAATCTGCAGGCTCTGCTGCATCTGGGGGCCGATGGAGAGCTTTTGGGTCTGGGTTTGGTAAAGTCCTTGATCAGCCATGGTTGATTGGCGGCACCCCTTTCACTGGCGCACAAGACTATCAAGCAGAGATCGGGCCAAAAATGACTTTCCTTGAAGATTGGCGAGAAAAAAAATTCCTGGCACGCAATTGCAGCTCGCAGCAGCCCCACACGCCCAGCTTCAAAAGGCCATTCAACGCTTCAATGCACCGCTGGGAAACACCGCCCCAGTCACCGCCCCTTCACAGTCCAGAATGACGACCTGCGACCCGCCCCCCGTCTGCGGACGATGCTGCAACAGCAGCCGCCCCACGTACACCGTTCCCCATTCAGCTTCCCGCTCCAAAAAACGCGCCAGCGGAGTGTCCGCCGGAGTCACCGCCATCCCTTGCACAGATCCATCCGCACTGGCCTGGAGATTCACGCACAGATGCTGCGCACGCACCGCCTCCGGAAGCTCCAGCCCGTGACTGCGGCGGAGGACGACGTGGAACCAGGAAGGCTGCTCAGACTTTTTCTCCAGAAAAGAGTCCAGGCGGCGCTCATGCGTTTCGGCAAACAGGGGCCAGTCCATGAGAAATCCCCCGCCCTCCTGCGGCACCCCGCGGATCAGCGCCCCGGCCTTCCGATTCATATCCGTGGTGATTTGAAACAGCGGCACCAGCTCCTGTCCCGGCAAAGTGCGGGGCGTCACATCCGCAGGCTTAAAGCTCTTGAGCTTCGGCGAACCACCCCCGAAAAACTCCTCCATATCCACCCGGTGCTCATCCGACTGGGCAATGGTCGAAAGCCGCTCGTCCAGAGAGGAGGATCCGAGCAGGACCTTCACCAGACTCTCCGCCGACTTGCCAGCCGCCACCAGATCCACCTCCGCCGCAGCCCGGGCCACAGGCACTGCCCCAGGAGTCAGCGGCAGCTCCGCACGGCGAATTTCCGGCGCAGGCAAGAGGGCAGGCTCTGCCGGCGTGGCAGCCATGGGAGCCTCCGGCACAGGAACAGCCCGCTTTTCTTCCGGCACACTTTCAACCACGGCAGATGGCTTTTCAGGAGCCTGAAACTCAACCGACAAAGGAGGCTGCGAACTTTGCCAAAACAGCCACCCGCCAAAGCCCAGGACCAAAACCAGCAGAATCCCCAACGGCACATTGCGCTCATCCCGCTGAGGCTTCCAGGAAGGCCCCGGCATGTAAGTTTGATCCGCAGGGGCCGCTTTCACCGCAGGCTGCTCGGGCATCAATGGCACCCCCTGCATTGGAGATGCGTGCGCCACAGGATCCGGCACAGGTGCCCCCGGCTGCGGCAGAAACAAAGCCGGAGAAGAAGGTGCCGCCACACCGAAAGGAGACATCGCCACCGGCATCACCGGAGGCCAGGCAGGCATCGCCACCGGAGCCGGTGGAAAAGGAGATGACACTGGAGGACTAAAAATCGGCGGCTGCTCCGGCGCAGGCGGCCACGCCGGTGGCTGCGCCGACGGTGAAAAAACCGCCGCCACCGGGATCGGGTTAGCGGGAGCCGCCGGCGGGAAGACAGGCCGCGCAGGAATCACCCTGCGCAGAATCGGCAGGCTGGTGACGGCCTGCCCCGTGGCACTCGCCGCAATCGGAAAAGCCTCATAAGGAGCACTGCCTGCACAATGCGGACAGGTCACCCTGGCCCCCGCCTGCTGAGGCAGAGAGAGAAAGGGACGCGCGCAAGCAGGGCAGCGCAGGCTAACGACACCATTGACCATGTGACTAGAACTATGACGCAGATTACGAATCCCGCCAGCCCGCCGTTCATTCACCTGCACATCACCCCCGCCTCTCATTTTCAGCCATCCCATTAAGTTTAAATCCCTATCTTTTCTTATTTTTTACACAGCATTCATACCCAGTTTAAATTAAGCATGCAAAAGCCAAAAAAAGAGCATTGCGTTCTTATGAACATAGATTCAACATAACGAACATAGCATTCTGCAAGACCGCTTTTTTGTAGCAGGCCCGTGAACGAAAGCACCCTCACCCGGATTTTCCAAAAACGAGATGTCAGACTTCCGCCCCTTTTTCTCCGCCGCCTTCAGCGACCACCGCGAACCTTATTAACCCTATCACAGAAAACTGGAGTTTAATTCGCCGGAATCCCAAAACAAACAAATCATGAGTACAACACCTAACATCCTTACCCTGGATATTCTCAAAGCTGCCATCACTGATGGCTCCTCGGCCATTCGCACCCGTATCACCTATGAGCCTGCTGCTGGCAATGGCACAAAGGTATTCCCGCCGACCTATGAAGGGGGGAAATACGCACTAGAAGGACACGATAAAGAGGCTGGTACAGCTTCTCGTGTGTTACTGGATTCCGTCCAGGCTCAAGCCAACCGCATGGAGCTTGCCCTACTGGAGGCGAAGCGTCGGGACCAGCTTTCTTTACCAGTCATCACCACCAAAATTGAGGGCAAAGGGTTGTTAAAGCAATTCAGCGTCTCGAGTCTTGAGGCACCTCACCGTATCGCTGACGCATTGCTTCGGGACAGCACTCTAAATGGAACGAAGTTTCGTGAGTCCGAAGTTGGCAAGAGTCTCGACAGTGTCGATCTCAAGAATGCTACTCCGTTGCTCAAGCACTGCCCTACCGCACTTATATTCGGGCTCTGGGACAGCACAGGACCGAAAGGGGGGCTAGGAGTGAAATTCGCTCGTGCTCTAGTTTCGGAGCTGGTGGCGCACACTGTGCAGCTTGGAGTCAAAACCAGCAGTCGCATTGATCCTGCCGAGATTGTGAAGGATGCCGCGATTCTTTACGCTGCGGCGAACGGAGGATGGACATTGGACGAGAAGGAGGCTCTTAAAGGAGAAAAGGGCAAGCCAGTGATTCTGGGCAAGGAGGGCAAACCTTCCGAAGCTAATCACGGAAATGTAACTCCTTCCATGTTTGATAAAAACAAACAGCCCCTACCTGGAGGCGTCATCTTCGAAAAAGCCGAGCAAACCGTAGTCTTGTCCCTCACTGCCCTGCGTCGTCTTTGTTTCCCTCTCACAGTCGGCACTACCACGGACATCGCCACCGATGACAAAGCTCGCACACTCCTAGCCGCACTTGGCCTTTGCGCCGCGGTCCTGGCTGCCGAACAGAACTCTGACCTCCGCTCCCGCTGCCAGCTTCATGCAACGAAGCCCCCCGAGTGGGAGATACTCACCGCAGGTGAGCCCGCCAAGCCTTACGCTCTGACCCGCCAGCAAGCCCTCGACCTCTTCAAAACAGCCCTCAAAGAGGCAACCGAAGCTGGCCTTCCCTGGCACGAGGAAGAAGTCGAACTCCATGCCTCACCGCAGCTTGTCGAGCTCATTCGTCGCAGTCAGACACTTGCAGCCAAAACCACCGCTGAACCATGATCACCATCTGCATTCGCTACCTCATGGGGCGAGCAGTGGCCACGCATCCGAGCAGCTATGAATTAGCTGAGTGGCCTCCGCACCCTGACCGGCTCTACATGGCCCTCGTCGCCGCCTGGGGTGAAACTCACCGCTCTCCCGCTGCTCAGGTTGCTCTCCGTTGGCTGGAGGAGCAGCCCGCACCTGAGTTGCGAGCTGTTTTTAAGATCCAGCGCCGCGATGTCGTGACCGTTTTTGTGCCCACGAACGACGCTAGCACACCCAAGAAAGTCGAAGGCGAGGTTTCTGACAAGGTTCTCGAAGAGGGCCTCGCCGTCCTCCCTGAAAAACGCGGCAAGCAGCCTCGTTTCTTCCCTGCTGTGCGACCATTGCACTTAGCTGACGGCATAGACCCCACTCTTGTTGCCTTCGTCTGGCCAACCGATCCCCCTCCCACCGAGCGCAGCGCTCTAACCGATCTTTGCAGCCGCGTCACCTACCTGGGCCACTCTTCATCACCCGTCGAGTGCTGGCTAGCCGACACCGTGCCTGACCAAGCTGAAAGCCTTCCACTTTGGAAGCCCGGTTCCACTCGGCTCACGGCAAGCCGCCTCCGCATCCCAAATCCTGGACGCTTTGATGAACTTGAACGCCTTTTCGCTCAAGGTCTCCGACCAAAACCTTCCATGTGGGCTTCCTACGACTTGGACTCTAATCGGCCAGATCTACCCGATTCCAGCCATCACACCGTTTTTTCCTCCGAACTCATTGTTCTTCGCCAGACTGGTGGACGCCGCTTCGGCTTGGAGAGTACTGGCCTGCTCACCCGAGCCCTGCGAGATACCCTCATGGCCCTCAGCCCTGAGCAGCCCGCGCCGGAATGGCTCACCGGCCATAGTCAGCCCGGCCAACCCACTGACCTCCCCCATCTCTCGTTCCTGCCTTTGGCAAATGTCGGTCACAATCATGGTGATGGCCGCATTATGGGTTTCGCCCTCGCCCTTCCTGTAAACCTGCAAAGTCCTATTCTCCATTCCATTCTCTTTGACGGTGGCGAGCCTCGCACACTGAAGCTCGTCCTCGGGAAAATTGGTGAAATGCAGCTAGAACTTGCCGAAGCTTCCCGTCCGCAGACTCTAGTTCCAGAGCTTTGGACTCAACCCAGCAAACGTTGGGCCACCGTCACCCCTATGGCCTTTGATCGTCATCCTAAAGGACGAGGTGAAGATGCCTTCGACGAAATTGAGAAGATGGTTTTGAAAGCCTGCGAGCATGTCGGTCTGCCGAAGAACATCATTCGCTCCGTCCACATCATGCCTGTCTCCGCACATCAGGGCAGCCCCCCAAATCGCGGATTTCCCTGCCTCCAGCGCAAATCTGGAGGCAACATTCATCACAGCCACGTTGCCATCACCTTCACAGACGAAGTGTGCGGCCCCCTGATGCTCGGCGCAGGCCGGTATCGTGGTTATGGACTGTTTCGTCCCCTCACCGGAGCCTTTGCATGAGCACACTTACCGCCGACCAGTTCAGCGACTTTTTCCACGCCGTGCATGGAGTCAGGCCTTTCCCCTGGCAGGAACGTCTCATGCTGCGTGTGCTCGACGCAGGCAAAGGATGGCCCCAGGCCATCACGTTGCCTACTGCCAGCGGCAAGACTTCATGCATCGACATCGCCCTCTTTGCCCTCGCCGCCCAAGCTGAGCTGCTCTCCGATCAGCGCACCGCACCTCGGCGCATAGCTTTCGTCGTGGATCGTCGCATCATCGTCGATGAAGCCGGCGCGAGGGCAAAGAAGATCGCACATGCTCTCAAAACCCGGGCCAAGGAATCTTCCATCATTAGATCTGTAGCAGACCGGCTGCTTTTCCTGGCAGGCGACTCAAACGAGGAGCCCCTGCGCGTCGCCACTCTTCGTGGCGGCGTCTTTCGTGATCAAACCTGGAGCGCCCACCCGCTACAGCCTCTCGTGCTTTGCTCGACAATTGATCAACTCGGCTCACGCCTGCTTTTCCGCGGATACGGAGCCAGCCCCGGTGCCTGGCCTATTCATGCGGGACTCGTAGGGAATGACATGCTCATCCTTCTGGATGAAGCCCACATTGCAGAACCCTTTCTCCAGACCGCGTCGGCCATTGCGCACTACCGCAGCCATGCTCAGCAGGCACTCCCGGCGCCTTTCCGGTTCGTCGTCATGTCTGCCACTCCGCCGGAGGCTTGCACAGATCGCTTTCCCGCCACTGACGCAGAGCTTGAGCCAGACCGCGTTCATCCAATTCTCAGTAGGCGCTGGTTCGCCAGCAAACCCACAAGGCTCGTCATTGCAGAAGGCACCAAACCAAGCGACTTCGTAGAGAAGCTAGCCAAAAAGCTACTCGAAGAAGCCCAAGCCCTTCAAAGAGATGATCGGCGCGTCATCGCCGTACTCGTCAACCGCGTCGCCACCGCGCAGAAGGTCGCTGAGCTACTGAAAGGCAAACCGCACGTCCTGTTGACGGGTCGCATGAGGCCTTACGACCGTGACCGCATCGTCGTCAACGCTGAGAAGTGTTACCACCTCAGCACCAAGGGTGCCGAAGAATACCCAGATCGCAGCCCCGTCTTCGTGATCGCCACTCAGTGCCTTGAAGTGGGAGCTGACATGGACTTCGATGGTCTTGTCAGCGAATGTGCAAGCCTCGACGCCCTGCGTCAGCGCTTTGGCCGTCTTAATCGTGGCGGACGCCCTATCCAAGCGCTCGGCACGATTGTCATTCGGGCCGATCAGACAACCGCTCCGGCCGACGAAAAGAACCTCGATCCCGTCTATTCTCGCGCTCTTCCCGAAACCTGGGCATGGCTGAATACAATCCAAGCCGATCAACTCGACTTTGGCATCGAAGCTCTCAAGCTCAAGCTCGCCGCTCTCGAACCTACCGCAGCTGCCAAAGTGAGCCTTGAGCCTCGCGATGCGCCCGTCATGCTCCCTGCACATATTGACGCGTGGAGCCAAACCAGCCCCCGGCCTCACTGCGAACCCGATCCCAGCCTTTTCCTCCACGGAAAGAACACCAACGCCCCCGACATCAGTCTATGCTGGCGGCTCGACCTCTCAGCACCCAGCAAAGATGAAGTGGAAGCGCTCTTCGATTACATCGCTCTCTGCCCGCCCGCTGCCGCCGAGTGCCTCAACGTCCCGCTTTGGGCACCGTGTCAATGGTTTGCAAATGAGTCCTCAAAGGCTCTCTTTCTCGACAGTGATGACATCGCCAAGGAGCCTGACCTCAAACCGACGCCTTCCGATAAGCCCTTGTTTGCCGTCTGCTGGCGTGGCTTTCCTACCGCCCAAACTGAGCTTGAAGATCGCAGCTTCGTCCTGACTAGCCTCGACGACCTCAAACGTCTAAAGCGAGGCGACACCCTCATTCTGAGTGACCATTTCAGCGCCATCTACTGGCTCGGCGAAGAAATAGCTGGCAAAAGCAGTCCTAGCCCCCACCTCGACCTTGGCGACCGAGTCCAGCACAGTGCCCGAGCGCGCCCGATACTGAGGTTTCACAAATCGCTCACCTCTCAGTGGCCTAAACCGAGCACTGCTAACGATGGCGATCCGCAGTGGCCAGAACTTCTGCAACCCTGGCTCGACTCCAGCATTATCGAACCCCACCTTGAAGACTTCGTCCAGGCCAAAAATCATCTCCAAGCTCTCCTCAGTAGTCTACAATCCTGCGCCGAGCAAAGCCCTGACCATACATGGCTCATCCAAACCTGCACCGCTCTGCGCAAGGAAGTTAATGATCAGCGCCGCATGGAGCGTGTCATCCATCAGCCCTTGCTGGATGCGGGATTCATACTCCGCAGTACTCGCCGCTATCGTGTCTCTGATGAAGCTGAAGAATATGATCCCATCCCTGATGATGATAGCTTCAGCAGTTCGCGCAGCGCTGAAGCCACCTTGCTCAACATTCACAGCCAAGCCGTGGCTACCTGTGCTGAACGACACGCCAAAACTGCTGGGCTGCCTGAGTCCATCATCCGCGCCTTTCAACTCGCAGGTCTCTTGCATGATACAGGTAAAGCTGACCCACGCTTCCAGGCCATTCTCATAGCAGGCTCCCCCGGCTTCATCCCTGCCCCAGATCAATTTTTAGCCAAATCCGCCCGCCTTGCGCAAAGCCGCCGCGAAGCTGAAGCCCAGCGCAAAGCCGCTGGCTATCCCAAGGGTGGACGCCATGAACTCCTCAGCACACGACTCGCAGAAAGTGCCACAGCTTTGTGGCAAGACGTTGAGGAGGAAGACCTTGTCCTGCACCTCATCGCTAGCCATCACGGTTATTGTCGTGCTTTCGCTCCTGTCGTCGATGACGCTGAAGGGGCCGAAATCACTGTCACCAGTCAAGCCGCCGGTTACAATCTTAACCACTCCGCCGCTTCCGGTCTGGAACGCCTCGACAGTGGCATCAGCGAGCGCTTCTGGCATCTTCAAGCCCGCTTCGGACCTTGGGGTCTTGCCTGGCTAGAAGCCCTCTTCCGTCTGGCTGACCAGCAAGTCAGCGCCAGTGAGCAAAACCAAAAGCAGCCAGCATGAGCACCCACCTTATCCCCCTGCTTGGCCTCGACGGCGGCAACGGCGTCGGCTACCTCGCCGCTCTTGGCACTCTGCGCCTACTCGCCCATCATCAACCGACATGGAAACCAAAGCTCTCCTGGAATCCACGCACGGAAAAAGCTTGCCTGCACACAGCGCATCCAGTCACCGAGGACGAACTTGTGAAAGACCTTCACACGGCCCTCATTGGCGGACCAACTGATCCCAGCGCCGGACTTGCGGCACGTGAACTACTGCGCACCCGCACCGAACAAATCGAGGTCAGCCTTAAACAAGCCGAGAAAGACAAAAGCCTCACCAAAACCGACCTCAAAGATCGCAAGGCAGCGTTCACTTCCGAAATCACCGAACTACGAGTGCGTTGGCTTGAGCACGCCGCCCCACACCTCAACTACGGTCCTGACACCAAGTTCAAAGCTCCAGAGTGGCGTGTTTGGGAATTGCAAGCTCAAGCCACGGCTCATGAACAATCTTTCCACGCTGCCACCCTAGCCGCCTTGTGCAGCAGCGCATGTGTGGATGATGAGGGCCTCGCCGAAGACACCGCCTTTCGCACCGTGCGTGGTGCAGGCCACCAGCACTTCCTTGGTATCATGGCTAAACAGCTCCTTTTACTGACCCCAGAGCACCTCACTAAGACACTCCTCTCCCCCTGGGCCTACGACGACCCCACCGAAGCCCTCAGCCTCCGCTGGGACGCTCTTGATGACGTCCGTTACTCCCTCCGCTGGCGAAATCCCAGTGGAGACCCTGAGCGCAAAAAGCAGGGAGGCATGATCGGAGCCAGCGCTCTCGCCGTCGCAGGCCTTGCATTCCACCCAGTCCACCCGCGCCAATCCGGTCTCCGCACCACGGGCTTTACCGACATTCATAAAGCCACCACCTGGACTTGGCCACTGTGGGATACTCCCATCGATATTGCCACCACTCGCAGCCTCATCGCCCTAGCAGACAGCCAAAAAGACAAGCCGGATCACCACCAGCTCTCGCCGCGCGGAGTTTTTCGCCTCTACCGCTGCGAACGCTTTGTGAAAGACGTGTATTACCGTAATTTCACCCCAGCAACGGCTGTGTAGGCCACTCATTACACATCTCACTTCGGCCTCGGCCTCTTCATTCCCGTTGACTGACAGAGGTCCTGCTCTTTTTCACCATGAAGGAATACCATCTCAGCCTCCAACATGAGTATTTCCATGCCGAGCTGGCACTCGATGGGGATCTTTCGCTGTATGATCTGGCAGAATTCATCATCCGGACAGTGAAATTCGACTTTGATCATGCCTTTGAGTTTTGTGACAACGTCAAAAATCCCTACCAGAGCAAAGAGCGCTACACCCTCTTTGCCGACATGGGAGAGCCGGTGCAAGAAACGGACAGGGGCGTCAAAAACACACGCATCTCGGAAGTCTTCCGTCCACGGCGTAAAATGATCTTCCACTTCGATTTCGGTGACGACTGGTTTTTCCTCCTCACCTGCAAACAGGCCCAGGAATCCGAGCATAAAAAAGGCTATAAAAAACTCCTCTGCAAAACGGGTCAACCGCCCGTCCAGTATCCCGCCGACGATTAACACAAGGCCATCATCAAGAGGCCGGCACTCCACGAGTGCGGTTTCCCAGCCCAGCATCCCCTGCCCCGCCATTCCTCCAAACTTGCATTGATACAAACAATGCATCATAGTATTTACCACCATTCATTTTCCTCACACAGCCGCGCCAGCAAGGCGTGCCACCACCCCCCAAAAGTGAGGCGGGCACTCCTGCCTGCTAGCCCCCGGAGCTGCGGCCACCAGGCCGTGGTTTGGACTGCCCGATGATCCCAACATCACTTCCCTCCTCTCGAAGTCTTCTCCTGTAAATCCTGTCCATCCTGTTACGAAGTAAAAGCCCATCCCCCATCCATGGGGAACAAATCCCCATCGCAAAACATTGATTTCCAATGGATTAACTCATCAAATCCCCAAATGGGGACAAAATAAAAACATCCCCACGCCCTTCCCCCCCATAAGCCTAACATCTTTTGCAATCCATTGCTTTACGCAGGTCGCTTATTCATCCATAGTCCACGCTCCAGGTAATAAGACCTATGAGCACTCTCGACTACCGGACGGCCCGCCTACAGTATCCGCATCGCCCGGAAATGTGGGAGCCCGAGTTTCTCTACGAGCCCCTGCCCATCCCGGAGGATCATCCGGAGCTCGACATCTTTGGCATCCGTCGCGCTGCATCAGCCGAGGAAGGCAACCCACTGCCAGACCTTCCCGACTCCCAAAAAACTAGCCCGCCCACCGATCCGGCAGAACCTATGCGGGCACGCATGCTCAACGAGTTCGTCTACTGCCCCCGCCTCTTCTATTATGAGCAGGTCGAAGGCGTCTTCCTCGACAATGCTGATACCGAACGCGGCTCCGCGATTCATGAAAAGATCGACCGTGGACGTGGAGCCCTGCCCAAAGCCCGCAAGAAAACTCCACCGAGGCCCCCCTCCCGGACCATCCCACCCCGGTACCCCTCCCCTCCGACCAAGAGGCATCCGCTGCCCACCCGGCAGACGAGCCAGCGCCCCCAGAGCCAAAGCTCGAAACCATCCACTCGCGCTCCGCCATGATGAGTTCCGAAAGGCTCGGCGTCGTCGCCAAGATGGACCTCATCGAGGTGCAGATGACCACCGTCCCTCAGGATCCCAGTCCCTGGATCTCCTCGCCGCCGGATCCCGCACTAGCTCCTCCTGAACCACCATCTCCAAGAACTGCCAAAAAGCCCAAGCGCGATGCCGGTCAACCGGACCTTTTCACGCCGGAGACAGCCAAGCTTTCCCAGGCCGAAGCGCCACAGCCCGCGCTTATTCCCCCGGCGACCCGGCTTCTCCATGTGGAGTTGAAGCAGTCGGTCATCCAGAAAGTCACCCCCGTAGATTACAAAGCAGGCTCTCCCCGCCTGGGCGAAGATGCCCATGAACTATGGGATGCCGACAAGATGCAGCTCGGCCTGCAGATCCTCATCCTGCGGGACAACGGCTACACCTGTGATGAAGGCGTCATCTATTATCGGGCGACCAAACAACGGGTGAAACTCGCCATGACCCCGGAGGTGGAGGCCTGGATCATCCAGCAGATCAGCGCAGCCAGAAAGCTGGCAGCCTCCCCCACCATTCCTCCGCCGCTTGTCAACAGCCCCAAGTGCGTCCGCTGCTCACTCGCCCCCGTCTGCCTGCCGGATGAAACCCGCCTCCTCACCTCGGCCCTCGCCGTCAGAAGCCTCCGCAGCCCGGCCAGCTCCCCTCGCCGCCTCATCGCCGCCCGCGATGACGAACGCGCCCTCTACCTGAACACCCAGGGCTATCGCGTCGGCCTCAAGTCCGAGCGACTCATCATCAAAGATGGCGACAGCGTCATTGATGAGATCCGCCTCAATGATGTCACCCACGTCTCGCTTTTCGGGAACATCCAGCTCAGCACCCAAGCCATCCAGGAACTTTGCCAGCAAGAAATCCCCGTGGCTTACTTCAGCATGGGCGGCTGGTTTTACGGGCTCACCCGCGGCCACGGACTCAAAAACGTCCATACCCGCATCCGCCAGTTTGCCCTCGCCTCCAATCCTCTCCACTGCCTCTCCCTCGCCCAAAAGATCGTCCAGGCAAAGATCCGCAACCACCGCACAATGCTCATGCGCCTGCATGTGCAGCCCCCTGCCGCAACCGTCCTGGGACTCAAGGAAATCTCCTCCCGAGTGCCCGGTGCCCGTGGGCTGGATGAACTCCTGGGCATGGAAGGAGCCGCCGCCGCCCTCTACTTCCAAAACTTCGCTGGCATGATCAAAGTGGGGGCCGAAGATCTGGACGATGAGATTCCCGGCCTCGACATCCCGGCATCCGCCCAGGCCAAACTCAAGACCGAAGCCGCCACCTTCACCTTCGACTTTACCCAACGCCGCCGCCGACCGCCGACGGACCCGGTCAATTCGCTCCTGTCTCTCGCCTACAGCCTGCTGGCCAAAGATTGCACCATCGCAGCCCTCGCCGTCGGTTTTGATCCCTATGTCGGCTTTTATCACCAGCCGCGCCATGGACGCCCGGCCCTCGCTTTGGACCTGATGGAAGAATTCCGTCCCCTCATTGCCGAAAGCGCCGTCCTGACAGCCATCAACAACCGGATGATCACCCCTGGCCACTTCGTCCGTGCCGGAGATGCCGTGAACCTCACCCCTCATGGACGCAAAGCCTTCTTTCATGCCTATGAGCAGCGCATGAACACCCTCATCACCCACCCCGTCTTTGACTATAAAGTGAGCTACCGCCGCGTGCTGGAACTGCAAGCCCGCCTGCTGGCCCGCTGCCTCACCGGAGAGATTCCGGAGTATGTGCCCATGGTCACCCGCTGAACCAGAACCCTCCCCTTCCTCATGGCGGACCGCTCCACCCCGTACAGCTCCCGGCATACCTATCTGGTGTGCTACGACATCGCCAATGACAAGCGTCTGAGGAAAGTATTCAAGGTCTGCAAAAACCACGGCACGCACCTGCAGTTTTCGGTCTTTGAGTGCGACCTCAACCCACGTGAGCTCGTCCAATTGCAGCGGGAGATCAAGTCGCTCATCAAGCATGACGAAGACCAGGTGATCTTTGTCTCCCTAGGCCCCGCCGAAGGCCGGGGAGATCGGGTCATCTCCTCACTCGGGCTGCCCTATTCCCGGTTTGATGCGCCTTGCTATGTGGTGTAAAACACCCACGTTGATGGTGGTTCTTTGACATTTTTATAGGTGCGAGCGCCAGGTTGCCGAGTCGGCCCCTGGCGGCACTCGCGCGTTGTAAATCAATCGTTTGGCCGCCCTTGTTCGCCCCGACCAATGTTCCCCGCTCTCTCCGCCCCCACCCCTCGCAAAATGATGCTTGAAAGCTTGATTCAGCAAGGCCAGGGAGGCGGCTCTCTCCGCGTTTGCAAAAACGCGGCTCCGTTGAAGCGGCAGGCCCGTAGTGCCCTTGTTGGCAGGCCAGCCAAAACTCTCCGCGTTTGCAAAAACGCGGCTCCGTTGAAGCACGTAGCCGGCGAGGTTGTTGGTCTCGGGCACGATCCCTCTCCGCGTTTGCAAAAACGCGGCTCCGTTGAAGCGGATATGTCAACCGCGTCTATCCTCTCAACGAGCACCTCTCCGCGTTTGCAAAAACGCGGCTCCGTTGAAGCAACTCATCGTAGGGAAGATGGGCGGCGGCAAAACCTACTCTCCGCGTTTGCAAAAACGCGGCTCCGTTGAAGCTGAGCCAATCCGCCGCCGACTGTTTCGGAATCGTAGTCTCTCCGCGTTTGCAAAAACGCGGCTCCGTTGAAGCAAATTGATCGAGCCCGTCGAGCCTCAGTCGCTCGAAGCTCTCCGCGTTTGCAAAAACGCGGCTCCGTTGAAGCAAGGCGCAGCCCGAGCAGCGGGAATTAGCGTCGAAGCCTCTCCGCGTTTGCAAAAACGCGGCTCCGTTGAAGCATCAATCTGGCTAGAGTCAGTACGTCCAGCAGCTAACCTCTCCGCGTTTGCAAAAACGCGGCTCCGTTGAAGC
>JAZKER010000050.1:0-33775 GCA_040386955.1 Verrucomicrobiota bacterium | reverse complement strand
CTCTCCGCGTTTGCAAAAACGCGGCTCCGTTGAAGCGAACTGTTCAGGCGGTCCAACATTGCCGACATCTTGCTCTCCGCGTTTGCAAAAACGCGGCTCCGTTGAAGCTCCGCATCGATCCCACCCCATGAAACCGAACCAGAAACTCTCCGCGTTTGCAAAAACGCGGCTCCGTTGAAGCGGCCAGCTTCAGCAGCATGGCTTTATAAGAGGCCTTCTCTCCGCGTTTGCAAAAACGCGGCTCCGTTGAAGCGTCGGGGCGATTTTCAGCTTCTTCGGAGATGATCTTTCTCTCCGCGTTTGCAAAAACGCGGCTCCGTTGAAGCAATGTCACCGCAGCCGCGCCGTTGATCTTGATGGTGAACTCTCCGCGTTTGCAAAAACGCGGCTCCGTTGAAGCGAAGCCGAGAATGCGATTGATCAGTGCATCCCGGAAAGCTCTCCGCGTTTGCAAAAACGCGGCTCCGTTGAAGCGCTGAGAAAAAAATGGATACCGTTGAAGTTTGGCGCTCTCCGCGTTTGCAAAAACGCGGCTCCGTTGAAGCGGTGAACAGGTCGCCCGCATTTGCACCAGTCACGGAAGTGCTCTCCGCGTTTGCAAAAACGCGGCTCCGTTGAAGCTGGCCGGACTTGAAGGCGACCTGGTCGGAGCTGAGGCTCTCCGCGTTTGCAAAAACGCGGCTCCGTTGAAGCTCCACGACAGACTACGCCTTTGTGGCCCGTGAGATCGCTCTCCGCGTTTGCAAAAACGCGGCTCCGTTGAAGCGGGGTCGTTGGAGGCCTGCGAAACCATTGCCTTCGGGCTCTCCGCGTTTGCAAAAACGCGGCTCCGTTGAAGCAAGGCCTCGCGTTCATCGGTGAAATCCCACACCTTCACCTCTCCGCGTTTGCAAAAACGCGGCTCCGTTGAAGCGGGCCGGCTGTGGAGTCGCTGATTGAAGATCTGAACCGGCTCTCCGCGTTTGCAAAAACGCGGCTCCGTTGAAGCTAATAGCTCCAGAGGCGGCTTTAGGCTGCGTTCTGTCTCTCCGCGTTTGCAAAAACGCGGCTCCGTTGAAGCGGCTGGGATCGAACCGACCATGGGCGTAACGGCCTTCTCTCCGCGTTTGCAAAAACGCGGCTCCGTTGAAGCGCTATTCGCTGGCAGCAGATCGTGCCCCGGCTTCTCCTCTCCGCGTTTGCAAAAACGCGGCTCCGTTGAAGCCTTGGTCACCAGCTCCTCGATGGCAGTGATGGTTTTCTCTCCGCGTTTGCAAAAACGCGGCTCCGTTGAAGCAAGCGGCAGCCGCCGATCGCGCGGGTGGCAGATCTGCTCTCCGCGTTTGCAAAAACGCGGCTCCGTTGAAGCTAGCAGCGCAGGCGCGGCGCTGGGCGGTGCTTGATAGCTCTCCGCGTTTGCAAAAACGCGGCTCCGTTGAAGCCAGGTTCATGCAGCGAGCGACAACACTTCAGCTTTCCTCTCTCCGCGTTTGCAAAAACGCGGCTCCGTTGAAGCTGTGTGGCTGCTGGCACCTGTCCTGCTGTGCGTGCTGCTCTCCGCGTTTGCAAAAACGCGGCTCCGTTGAAGAAATCGGCTGGGGGGCGGGGGCGGGCCGATCGGAGAAACGTCTCCAGAAGATTTTGAGGGGATGTTTGGAAGTGCGCCCGCCCGGATTCGAACCGAGAACCAAGGGATTATGAGTCCCCTGCTCTAACCGTTGAGCTACAAGCGCCTTTTTGACAGGGGGTGTTTAGAACGTTTCGCCAGCAAATGCAACTGGGGAGCATTTTAGGCGGTTACTTCGTCGCGCAGGCACAGCATCGGTGCAGTCCATCCTGTCACCACGGCATGCGGTCACCGTGTTTTTTCAGAGGTTCGGCATCCAGATCTCCAGGGCGTTTTTTGGGAGGCATTTCTTCGGGGTCCTCGATGACATCAGGGCTGACGGTGCGGGAGTAAACCTGGCTAAATTCGGCCCCGAAGAGCAGCAGGCAGGAGGCGTAGTAGACCCAGAGCAGAAGCAGCACCAGCGAGCCTGCTGCCCCATAGCTGGAGGTCACGCTTTCACGGCCCAGATAATAGCTGAGCCCGTGCTTTCCCACTTCAAAGAGCACGGCGGTCATTGCGGCGGCCACCCAGACGTCCCTCCATCTCACGGCCACATCGGGCAGCACCTTGAAGATGATGGCAAATAGCAGGGTGACCAGCAGCAGCGAAATGATAATCCCCACGATGCCCCAAACCTCCACTGGTACGCCAAAGACGAAACTGACGTATTTGCTGAGGCCTGCCACGGCGGTGCTGAGGAATAGGGAGATCAGCAGCAGAAAGCCGATGACCAAAACCATGCCGAAACTGAGCAGGCGAGTCATGACAAAGTTCATGAAGCCGCGCCACTTGGTTTCTTTGACACCCCAGACGGTATTCAAAGCATCCTTCAACTGCGCAAAGACACTGGAAGCCCCCACCAGAAGGATGACAAAGCCTGTGGTGGCATTCATCCAGCCCTGATTCGGGCGGGCGGCGCTTTGTACCAATTGCTGCACGGTGCCCGCTACACGATCTCCCACATAGTTTTGCAACTGGGCCTCCAACTGGCCCCGGACGGCATCTTCGCCAAAGACCAAACCTGAGATGCTGACGGCGATGATCAGCAGGGGGGCCATGGAAAAGACCGAGTAATAGGCCAAGGCGGCGCTGAGTTGCAACGCGCCGTCATCTATCCAGTTGCAGACCGCCTGATAGAGCAAGTTCAACACGCGGTTCTGCCTCAGGCGCTTCCACTTCATACCAGGGGTATCGTCCTGAGAGGCGGCTTTGGCCTTCTGCCCGGGCTTTTTTGGCGAAACTAAAGTCTGCCCGCTCAGGGAAGTCCGGCTGGACAGGGATAGTGGGACGTGATGTCATGCACGCATGATCGACACCCCCGCTCCACGCCTGCTGCCCGTCTTTCTCTTCAATGCGGCTTACATGGCTGCGGCGGTGGCGGCCTCCATGATCAAGGGGAACCGTGAATTCATCTTTTACATCGTGATCATGTGTGTGCTCATCGGTGTCATGGCCTTGGTCCACCGCCGGGTGGGGCTCAGCACGCCGCTTCTGTGGGCGCTTTCCGTGTGGGGCCTGCTGCACATGGCCGGTGGGCTGGTGCCAGTGCCCGAAGGCTGGCCGTACCACGGTGAACACGGTGTGCTGTACAGCCTGTGGCTGATTCCGGAAAAGCTGAAGTATGACCAGATCGTCCACGCCTATGGTTTTGGCGTCACCACCTGGCTCTGCTGGCATGGGCTGAGCACGTCCTTGAAGCAGGCCTTTGCCATCCGCCTGAAGCCAACTCTGGGCATGATGACGCTGTGTGCTGCGGCGGGTGTGGGATTTGGGGCGCTGAACGAAGTGATTGAGTTCATCGCCGTGCTCACGATCCCAAACACAAACGTGGGCGGTTACGAAAACACGGGCTGGGATCTGGTGGCGAATCTGGTCGGGGCACTTGTTGCCGCGGTATGGATCCGGCTAAAGGCAGGCCAGCAGGGATGAAGCTGCGGTTGACTTATCAGGCGGGGTTCCGATACTCGCCCCCGCTTCAGCCTCCCTTCCCCGCGCATGAGCCAAAACCAGGTCGCCATCAAAGCCGTCGCATGGAGCATTGCGCTCAATGCGGTGCTGGCGTGCATCAAGGTCAGCGTGGGCATTGCCGGACATTCTTATGCGCTCATTGCCGATGGCATTGAGTCGGTGAATGACATCTTTGTGTCACTGATGGTGCTGGTGGGGCTGAAGGTGGCTGAAAAACCGCCGGACAAAAACCACCCCTATGGCCATGGCAGGGCGGAGCAGCTTGCCGGGTTGTTTTCCGCGCTCTCCCTGCTCCTGGCTGGGGGAACTATTGCCTACCACAGCATTCATAACATCCTGCACCGGCATTCTTCCCCCGCGTGGTTCACTCTGCCGGTACTGGTGCTGGTGATCGTGGTCAAGGAAGGCCTGTCCCGCTATGCCATGCGGAAGAGTGATGAGACGATGAGTACGGCCCTGAAAGGCGATGCGTGGCATCACCGGGCGGATGCCATCACCTCGGGCGCAGCCCTGGTGGGCATCAGCATCGCGCTCATCGGGGGCGATGGCTTTGAGATGGCCGATGATGTGGCCGCGCTGGTGGGCTGCATCATCATCTTCATCAATGGGGGGCAGCTTTTCAAAGCCACGCTGCATGAGACCATGGATGGAGCGGCACAGGAAGATCTGTACCTGGAAGCCAGAGCCATCGGGGCCGCAGTACCGGGCGTGTGCATGATCGAAAAACTGCGGATGAAAAAATCCGGCCTGGGATATCACATGGACATTCACGTGCAAGTGGACGGCAGCCTGAGCGTGTATGAGGGCCACCGCATCGGCCATGATGTGCAGCGTGCGCTGCTGGCCTCCGACCGCCGTTTTCTGGATGTCATCGTGCATGTGGAGCCCTACGGCCACCATGATGAGCATGATCATCAGGGCTCATAGCGGGGCACCTCCCCATAGATCAGCCAGCGGTAGAGCAGCTTGATGCTAAAGGCCACTGCTGGCAGCACCACAAAAACCAGCAGCAGAGCGGCTGCCATCACCAGCCAGCTGCGAATCCTTTCCCGCCAGGTGTCAGGCGTGTCATCTATCTCAATCGCTGTGTTTTCACGGCTGGCCGCAAAGTCCGCAAAAGACGGGTATTCATCCAGCGGAGGGCGATGGAGATTTCCCTTGTCTGTGCGCAGGAGCCTACCGTTTTGACAATCGAGCACGTAGGGGCAGGCATCGGCCTCATCCCCCACATACAGCCAGTGCTGAGGCCAGGGCGGCAGCCCGGCAAAACCCTGGCGATACTCCAGGGTGGACTCAATGATCGAGTCTGCCTCACGCAGCGCGGTGGTGTCATCGAGGTCTCCATCCAGCTCTGCCTCCCCCGTGAGAAAGCAGCGATAGTCTGGCGGCAGCGTCAGCGTCAGGGTGGATTCGATTTTGGCGATGTCGGCTTCCGTCATGGTGAAGGTCTATTTTTTCAGTCCACGCAGATGCTCGTCAAACCAGTCGGCAAACTGGTTGTAGTCGGGCTGGCGGTCAGGCCAGCCATGGGCAGCGCCTGGTTTAACCACAAGTTTGGCAACCACACCTGCGGCGGTGGCACGGGCCACAAAGATTTCCGCCTGCTGGATCGGCACGAGTTCATCCTTGTCACCGTGGATGATGAAGGTGGGGGGGAGCTTGGCAGAAACACGGTAGATCGGAGAGACTTCCTTGCCCAGACGCTGGCGGCCTTCGGGGGTGTCGGACTCGGGTCCAAAGGCCGCCTTGTAGTTCTTCAAAATGCCCACGCCCACGGCATCTTCGCCGGGCTTGCCATAGTTCAGAAAATCCGTGGGCGGATACAGGCAGGCGATGGCCTGGATGGCACTGCTCTCGCGGTCCACCGGGTCCTTGGACTCCGGGTTTCCTGGCCCTCCCTGGACGCCCATGGTCAGGGAAAGATGGCCCCCGGCGCTGCCACCGCTGATGCCAAATTTCTCAGGGTCGAGATTCCAGGTTTTGGCATGGTGGCGGATGTAACGGATGGCGCGATGGATGTCCTGGGTGATCTCCTGAATGGTGAACTTGGGCTGGCAGGCATGGCGCACGGAAAAGACCGTGTAGCCGCGCTCGAGAAAAGGCGCATAGATGGGCGGGGTATTGGGTGAATAACCGGAGACCCAGCCACCGCTGACCATGTAGATGATGGCGCAGCCGTTCGGCTTCTCAGGCTGGTAAACATCCAGAGTCAGGGCAAAGCCGAATTTGCGGCCATAGACCACATCCCCCGTTTTGGTGTGGGGCGGGATGGTCTGCGCCAGGGTGGGCAGACTGGTGAGCAGGAGGGAGACGGCGAGGAGAAGCAGTTTCATGCGGAAAGGAGTACGCAGGCAGCAGGGTGGCTTCTTCAATGGTCACACGCTTTTACCAGCAACATTGATGATTAGTCACCGTCTTTGTCTGACCAACCTGTTGCCATGAAGAGACTCGCCGCCTTAGCATTTCTGTGGTCTGCATCCTGCTCGTTTGCGGATGTCAAACTCCCCGCCATCATCTCCGACCACATGGTCGTCCAGGCCGATATGGAGGTGCCTGTCTGGGGCTGGGCCGATGCAGACGAGGAGGTCACCGTGTCGCTGGCCGGGCAAACGGCCTCCATCAAAACACCCGCAGAGGGGCGCTGGCAGATCAAACTGAAGCCGATGAAGGCGATGGCCGAGGCCCAAACACTGACCGTGAAAGGCAAAAACACACTGGCTGTCCAGGATGTGCTGGTGGGCGAGGTCTGGCTCGGTTCCGGCCAGTCCAACATGGCCATGACGGTGAACAGCAGCCTGAACTATGAGCAGGAACAGAAAATGGCGAACCTGCCGCAGCTGCGCATGTTTACGGTGGAGCGTGCCTCCAAGACAGAACCGCAGACCGACTGCACCGGCACCTGGCAGGTGTGCAGTGCTGAGACCGTGGGGCGCTTTTCTGCTGCGGCGTATTTCTTTGGCCGGGAACTGCACCGGGAGCTGAAAGTGCCCGTTGGCCTGATTAACTCCTCCTGGGGTGGCACCGCGCTGGAGGCCTGGACAAGTATGGACGCGCAGGCCAAGCTGCCAGAATACAAAACCATTTCGGCAAGCTGGGAGGAGGCCAAAAAGCAACCCTGGAATGCGGCTGCCGAAGAAGCCAAACATGCTGAAGCCATGACCCAATGGAGGCAGGCGGTGAAAGATGCCAAAGCGGCCCAGAAAACAGCCCCGAGACAGCCCCTGCCCCCGGTAGATCCACGGGTGCATCAGAATCACCCGGCGAATCTCTACAATGGTATGATCGCCCCCATCATCCCGTATGCCATTCGCGGAGCCCTTTGGTACCAAGGCGAGCACAATGCCAACAAGCCTTATGCCAACCTTTACAGCCTGCAGTTGCGGACCCTGATTCAAGACTGGCGTACACGCTGGGGCCAGGACTTCCCCTTTGCCTGGGTGCAGCTTCCAGATTTCCAGGCACCGCAGCAGTCAGCCGTCGAAATTCAGCCCTGGCCCATCATCCGCGAGCAGATGCTGAAGACGCTGAGTGTCCCCAAAACCGGCATGGCCATCGCCCTGGGCCTCGGCGAGGAAAAGGACATTCACCCCAAGAACAAACAAGGCGTGGGCCAGCGGCTTTCGCTGTGGGCACTGGGCACCGTTTATCAGAAAAAAGTGGCGGCCACCTCCGGTCCCCTGCCCTCTGGCCATGAGGTGAAGGGCAACAGCATCACCATCGCCTTTGACCACGCTGAAGGGGGCCTGAAGAACAAGGACGGCAGCGCAGAACTGAAAGGCTTTGCCATTGCCGGGGAGAACCGCCGCTTTGTCTGGGCACGCGCCCGCATCGTGGGGAACAAGGTCGTCGTCTCTACCCCCGATGTGCCAAAGCCTGTCGCCGTCCGTTATGCGTGGGCAAACAATCCTGTGTGGTCGCTGCAAAACGCCGCCGGTTTGCCCGCCACACCTTTCCGCACCGATGACTGGAAGGTCGAACTGAAGCTGGCGGCCATCTTCGGTGATCACATGGTGGTGCAGGCAAATGCCAATGTGCCGGTATGGGGCTGGGCCGAACCTGGAGAGGAAATCACTGTGATCCTCGGCAGCCAATCGGCAACCGCCAAAGCCGCCTCCAATGGCAGCTGGAGCGTGCGCCTGAAATCACAGCCTGCCACGGCCGAGGCGCAGCAGCTCATCGCCAAAGGCAAGACCACGGTCACCGTCAAAGACGTGCTCATCGGAGAAGTGTGGCTGGCCTCCGGGCAGTCCAACATGGCCTTTCCTTTCAGCCGGGGTGAATACCCCGCTAGCGAAACAGCGGCGGCCCAGCTGCCCCAGATCCGCATGTTCACCGTGAAACAGCACAGCACCCGCATCCCGCAAAAAGACTGCGAAGGCGAGTGGGTGGTAGCCACGCCTGAATCGGTGCAGAACTTCTCCGCCGTGGCTTGGTTCTTCGGGCGCGATTTGCACCTCAAAATGAAAACGCCCGTCGGCCTCATCAACTCCTCCTGGGGTGGCACGGACATCGCCGCCTGGACCAGTGAAGAGGCCCAGGTGAAGGTGCCAGCCCTGAAGGCAGGACTGGATAAATGGGCCCAGGCCGCAACCACCTATGACCCGATCAAAGAAAAGGAAGTGACGGTAAAAAAACTGGCAGTCTGGAAGGCCGCCACCGAGAAAGCCAAAGCTGCCGGAGCCCAGCTGCCCCGCAAACCACGCACCGCCGGCCCTCCGCTGACGAATCAAAATCATCCTGCCAATCTCTACAATGGCATGATCGCCCCCATCATCCCCTACGCCATTCGCGGGGCCATCTGGTATCAGGGCGAACACAACTGCTCGTCTGAAGAAAAAGCCAGCCTCTATGCCACCCAGCTCCCGCTTTTGATCAGCGACTGGCGCGGCAGATGGCGGAGCAACTTCGCCTTTGCCTGGGTGCAGCTGCCCAATTTTGAGCAGGCGGCCTACCGTCCGCTGGTGCGCGAGGCGATGCTGAAAAGTCTCCGTGTGCCCAACACCGGCATGGCCGTGACCCTAGATGCCGGGGAAGCGCATGACAACCATCCCAAGGACAAGAAGACCGTGGGCGAGCGGCTTTCCCTGTGGGCGCAGGCCCGTGTTTACCGCCAGAAGCTGCCCAGCTATTCCGGTCCTGTCGTGAGAGAACATCAGATCAAAAACGGCACGGTTCAGCTGCGCTTTAACAACGCCGATGGAGGTCTCAAACTCAAAGGCGATGAGGCCAGAGGATTTGAGATCGCCGGGGCAGACCAGCAATGGAAACCCGCACAGGTGAAGATCTCCAGCAATCTGGTGGTGCTTTCCAATCCCGAAGTGAAAGAACCTGTCGCCGCACGATACGCCTGGGCGGCCAATCCGGAAGCCAGCCTGTCTAACGGGGCCGGTCTTCCCGCTTCCCCCTTCCGCACGGATGACTGGAAAATGACAAAACCGACTGTGTCCAAATGAAGCTCCTTTTCATCGCGGCACTTTTTGTTAGCCCTGTAGCGGCAGCCGATTTCGGCATCGAGCTCAGCACCGTGCAGACGAGCACGGGCAGCCTCCACTGGGCGCAGTCGCGCGCGGCGCTTGTCCCCGGCAGCCCGGCGCGGGTCATCGTCACCACTCAGGAAATCGAAAAGGCAGGCTCTCACGGTTACCGGAACGTCTTTGTGACCGAGACAACGGACAATGCCAGAACCTGGAGCAGCCCCAAAGAAATCCTCAGCCTGCGCCGCACACGGATGCCGGAAGGGCATGACTTCGTCATCGGCGATGTCTGCCCGCAATGGCATGCCGAGACGAAGGTCGTGCTCGCCCACGGCAAGACCTTCGGCTTTGATGGTGGCGTGAAGGAAAACCGCGGCCACGAGCGCGTGTCCTATGCCATTTACTCCCCAGCAAAGAATAGCTGGAGCGGGCTGAAGATTCTCTCCCTTCCAGAAAAGGATCATGAAGGGATCACCATCCTCGAACCCAATGCCGGCTGCCACCAGCGTCATGACCTGCCGAATGGGGACATCCTGCTGCCAATCCGTTATCGCAAGAATCCCAAGATCCGCCAATACACCACCATCGTCGCCCGCTGCACCTTTGATGGCGAGACGCTCACTTACCGTGAACACGGCTCGGAACTGAGTTACCAGGGCAAACGAGGGCTCTACGAACCTTCGGTCATCGGCTATGGCGGCCGCTACTACCTGACGATGCGGGCAGATGAAAGCGCCTTTGTCTCCGTCAGTTCAGATGGCCTGAACTACACAGAGCCGGTGGAGTGGAAGTTCGATGACGGACAGGTGCTGGGCAGCTACAACGCGCAGCAGCACTGGGTGGCGCACAGCGATGCGCTCTATCTCATTTACACCCGGAAAGGCGCCAACAACGACCACGTCTTCCGCCACCGGGCCCCTTTGTTCATCGCCTGTGTGGACCGCGAGCGGCTGTGTGTGATTCGCGCCACTGAACAGGTGCTCATGCCTGAAACGGGGTTGGATCTGGCTGGCGGCTTCGGCGTGCTGGACGTCCATGCCGGAGAAACCTTGATCATCAGCACCGAGATGGCTTTCCCAGAAAACCGCAAGCAAGAGCCCAACCACATCCGGCTCGCCAAAATCCTCTGGAACAAGCCTAACCAACTTATCCCATGACCGCACCCGAACTTGCTTCCGCCCTGCGGGGAGGCCGCCCGGTCTTTGGCACGCTCATTGTATCTCCGTCACCTCGCTGGCCGGGCACGGTGAAAGATTGCGGCCTGGACTTTGTCTTCATTGATACCGAGCACATCGCACTGGATCATGAGCCGCTGTCCTGGATGTGCCAGACTTATGCCGCCCTCGGCCTGCCGCCGCTGGTGCGCATCCCTTCCCCGGATCCCCATCTGGCCACCCGTGTACTGGATGGGGGTGCCGCCGGCATCATCGCCCCTTACGTGGAAAGCGCCGCCCAGGTGCAGGCTTTGCGTGGGGCCGTCAAGCTGCGCCCGCTGAAAGGTCAAAAGCTCGCGGACCTGCTGGAGGGAGGCGCATGCGAAGCCGGCCTGCAAACCTACATGGAAGAAGGTGCCAGAAACCGCCTGCTGATCGTTAACATCGAAAGTGTGCCCGCCATTGCTGCCCTGGAAGAGATTCTGGCCGTGCCAGGACTCGATGCCGTGCTCATCGGCCCGCATGATCTTTCCTGCAGCCTTGGAGTGCCGGAGCAGTACGATGATCCGGCTTTTCTAAGCGCCTGTGAAACGATCTTTCGCAAGGCACGCGCCGCAGGCATCGGTGCAGGCATTCACTTTTGGGGCAGTGCGGAACAGCACGCCCGCTTTCTGTTCCTGGGAGCAAACATGCTCATCCACAGTGCCGACATCAGCCTGTTTCAGAAGCACCTGCGTCTGGAGCTTTCCGCCGTCAAGTCGCTGGCCGGGCTCAGCGTTGAATCGGCCCCAGGCAACACCGTCATCATTTGACTCCCTTCTTTTTGTTATGCTAAAGACACTACTGTTCAGCACCCTGCTTTCCCTTTCAGTCCAGGCGGCCACGCCTTTCCTGGAAAAGACGGATGTTTTTGAGGGAGGCAAGGGCGCCGCCTTGTACCGTATCCCGGGCATTGTCGTCACTGGCAAAGGCACGGTGCTGGCCTATGCTGAGGCCCGCATCCACGACAGCAAGGACTGGGGAGAGATCGAGGTGCATCTGCGCCGCAGCAGGGATGGCGGCAGGACCTGGGACAAAGCTCGCCACATTGCTCACCTGGCAGAACGTGCCGAGGGCAATCCACGCAAAAAAGAGGGCGGCGAAAAAGAACAGACCGTGAACAACCCCGTGGCCATTGTGGACACAAACGGCACGATCCACTTCCTTTATTGCCTGAACTATGCGCGCTGCTTTTACATGAGCAGCAGTGATGACGGCCTAACGTTCAGTTCACCCAAGGAAATCACCGCTGCTTTTGAAGGCTTCAAACCACGCTGCCCCTGGAACGTCCTGGCGACCGGGCCGGGCCACGGCATCCAGATGAAAAACGGACGGCTCGTGGTGCCCGTATGGATGGCGTACGGCCCGAAGCCAGGCGACCATGCCCCATCCATGGCCGGAACTCTTTACAGCGATGATCATGGCCAAACCTGGAAGGCTGGCGATATCGCCGTGCCGAATGAAGGCCCATTTGCCAACCCGAATGAAACCACCCTGGCCCTGCTCTCGGACGGGCAGGTGATGCTCAACTCCCGCAGCGTCTCCCAGGCAAGCCGACGGCTCATCACCACCAGCGCGGATGGAGCCACGGGCTGGAGCACACCCCGTTTTGACGACGCCCTGTGGGAACCCATCTGCATGGGCAGCCTGACCGCCATGCCGCAAAAACCAGGCACCCTGGTCTTTGCCAATCCTCATACGCAGAAGCTGGATGCTTCCGGCCAACCCATTCCGGGCGGGCGCGGCCTGCGCGAGAACCTTTCCATCAAACTCAGTGCCAACGATGGGCAGACCTGGGAAGTGAACAAGACCCTGGAGTCTGGCAAAAGCGCCTATTCAGACCTCGCCGTGCTGCCAGACGGCACCATCCTCTGCTTTTACGAACGCGACACACGCCTGACGGTCGCTCGCTTTAATGAAGCCTGGATCCGGGAGCCTGCCCACTGAGGTTACAGCCAGCCTTCTGAACATGACAAAGGGAGGAAAGCACGGACCGTGAGCCGACTTCCCTCCCTCTGTTTTAGCATCACAAAGGATTACCGGTTTCCTTATAGACGATGCTGAAATCAACGCTGAACCCGTCGTTGCCATCCGTGGTATTCGGACCGACACCGACATAGATGGTGTCGCCTGGCTCCAGGTAACCGACATTGCCATTGAAGTTCAGTGTGGTGGCCGGGGCATAAGTGCCGCTGAAGGTGTTGGTAAAGGTGGCCCCGTTATCAATGTCCGTGTAAACGACCACCTGGCCGCCATTCCCCAGGGCACTGCCTTGGGTGACATAGCTGCTGTTGAGGCCGTAGTATCCTGCGTACTTGACGGTATAACCAACGATGGCAAAACGGTCCACCGTGGCTCCTTGAGTGGATCCTTTTCCAGGATGGCCGCCAGTCGAGGTGAGGGAACCGTAAGAGCAAAAGCTCGTGGTGTCCGGGAAAGCCAGTCCGTTGGACATGTAGCGGTTCGCTGTCGGACTCCAGTTCAGAGAGATATAGCCCGAGGGATCACTTATCGCCGAGGCGGCATTCCAGCAGTAGCTCCACCCGGGCATCGGGGCCACAGGCTTGAAATCATCACGATAGTCAGCCACCACACGGGTGGCACCACCCGCGACCGTGAAGGTGATGGAGGACATGGTGCCGCCGGCGGGGGTGGCCTTTACCGTATGGCTGCCTGCGGTGAGAACCGCGCCCTGAAGCGGATTGCCGGAGGTGCCAAAGACCGCATAAGGCGGCACGGGGCGGGAGTTGGTGGCCGCAGTGTCATACTGCATCACCACGGCCCCCTGGGCGCTGTTGAGGTTGGCGCGGATCGTCAGATTGTTGCTGCCCAGACGTGCAGGATCCACCGTGGCTCCGGCGGTCAGCTGCATGAGATCATTGCCCGTGTTCGCATCCACCACGGTGAAGGTTTGCACCACGGGTGCAGCCGTTTTGGCAGGCAGCATCCACTCGTCAATCAGCTTCCCCCCTGCGGCCAATGCGGTGGCAGTGGCAGGCTGGTTGGTGCTGTCAATGAGGCCGGCAGGGATCTGGCCATGGATGCGCTTCGGCGGCTGCATGGGCTGGCGACGATTGTCGTCCGCCGCATTGAAGGTGTCATCCCAGGTGATGGCATCCAGGTCCAGGCCGGGCTGCCCGGCACTGTGATGGCAGGTGAGGCAGAACTTGTTCTGCACCGAGTGCGGACGTGGTGCATTGTAAAACAGCGGCCCTTCGGGAAAGTGGATGCTTTGGCGAAGGGAAACCGTGCCGCTGGGGATGTTGCCACGATGCACACCATTGTCGGCGCGATAGTTATAGAAGTTCGCATAACGGGGATGCGTGACCTCGCCATTGTGCTTCAGCGCCAGCGAGATCTCATCGTGAGCCCAGGTGGGAAAGCGGTCGGCAAACTTCGTCTTGAACTCACCGGTGTAAGCCGTAGGCAGGCCGATCAACGTGCCGCCGGCGTGATTGCAGGCCGTTTCATAATCCACGGCATGGGCGATCATCTTGAAGTCGTCCATCCAGCCGGTGAAACCGGTGACGGAACTGCCTGCAGGTTTGCCCAGGGTCAGCTTGCCAACGGTTGGCTGGAAGAGGGAGGTATAAATGTCCTGCCAGCGATGGTAGAGGATGCCATTGAGATGAAAGTCCACCTCGGTGCCGTTTTTGCGCACCTGAAAGGCGAGATGGGCCCAGCCTGTGTCTGGCAGGAGATCATCCATCGCGCTCACCGGGGTGATCGTGCTCACCGGCGGGAGGGTGATCTTGTTGATCACGGTTCCTGCGGCATTGGCATAGAAAAGCTGGCGGCGACCGCTGAGACGAATGGAGGTGCCATCTGGAAAGGTCACCAGATGACGCTCCACGGCATCATCCGCGGTGCGGCAGTCCACAAACATGCCGAGGTACCAGTTCTTCGCGCTCACGCTTTGCGGCTGGGTCAGCACATTGAATTCCAGGCCGATGCCGCCATTCATCCAAAAGCCTTTGCCATGCACACCGCCTGTGGCGGCTGGCTCCAGGCGACCGTTACCGATCACCAGACCGTGCTTGGGCACCACCCAGTTCGTCGCCAGAGGGGTGGCCGCATTCTGCAGTTTCACCAGATTTGAAAAGGTGTTCGTGCTGGTGTTCCACCCGCTGTGGTGGGTGTAATAGTTCTGCCCTGTGCCCGAATTCACGAAGGTGAGCAGGCCGCTCATGTTGGCGATGATGAAGGCATCCGGATCCAGGTAATCATCAAAGGCCAGTTCATCCGTCTGCTTGCCATTGGTGATGGGCCAGGCCACATCGCGCAGGCTGATGGGCATGAACTTGGTGCGGTAGTTGAAAAGATTTTCCAGGGAATCGATGATGTTGCCATTGTCATTTTCGCCCACCGGCATCTGCTTGGTGGCACGGCCAAATCCGAGACGGATCTTGCCGTTTTCCGTGCCCAGCGGGCCCGTGGCAGGCTGGAACAGGCTGACCATGCGCGACTGAGGCCCCATCGTGGTATCCCCTGCCCCCACAGCGTAGTCCATGTCATTGTTCAGGTTGTCGAACTGCACCAGCTTGCCGTGCGTCCACAGGCCGATGATGGAAAGGCACTGATGTTTGCCACCGTCCTCAGCATCATAGATCGGTGTCTCTTCCGGCACGCCCGTCTGCGGATAACGGCTGTTGTTCCAGGTGCCGCCGGAGAGGTAGTGCAAGCGGTCAAAGCCGGCCTCGATGATCAGGTTCTTCGCATGGCGGTCCATCCAGGGATAGGAACCACCGATGTCCTCGCCATCGGGGATCAGGTTGCCCTCAGTATCGCGGAAAGGCGCCCGGGCGAAACCAAACTTGTTGTTAATCCGGGTGTCATACGGCGCGTGGGTGATGGGGATCAGATTTGTCCACTGCGCAGGATCTGCTGTGGCTCCGGTGGGATAATAGGAGTACACGATGTCACAGCCCTGCGCTGCCTTGGCCACGCCTGTCACCGGGTCTGTCCAGGGCATGGAGCCTGCCCCCACACGGACCACTAGAAGGCGGCCATCCCCCACGACCATCGGCTCAAAAGCCTGGGCCGAGAAGCTGTAAACGGGCCCGGCCAGCGTGGTGCCTGTCTTGGTGATGGAAGTAATTGCCGCACTGGTGGTCTTGGGATTGCTCACGATCACGCGGATGGGCGTGACAAAGAACTGCGTGCGCTTGTCTGCCGTCACGGGATCCGTCGTGTTGCTGGTGACGAAAAGCTTGATGTCATACACGTCCTGGCCGCTGCCATTCACCGTCGGCGGCGCATCATCCCACATGCAGGCATGGGACACACCTTTGACCCCGTCGGTGTATTGAAAGCGGCTGGCGGAGGCGCTGGCAAAACCGTCCATCCATTTGAAGGTCGTGCTGCTCATCGTATGAGAGCCTGCGGGATTCAGCAGAAACGGCTGAGACATCTTTTCAGGCATCATCAGCGCAAACCGTGGTGTGCCACCTTCCGTCCCGCCGCCTTCCACAATGACGCCAACACGGCCGTCCTGCGTGACTCGCAGACCAGGCATGTGCGGGCGGGTGAAGCTGCTGTTCAGGTACGTCGTGCCGGAGTAGTTTTTGATCACACCCGTCACCTCGCGCCAGAGGGCTGGAGATTCCGGGATCGCCTGCTGGCTGAAAGCAGGCACACAGGGCAGACAGGCTGCCATTACGAGAGGTCGTATCCAGTTCATGGTCATTGGCACGGGTTGGGTTGGTTCCCATGAGAATATGAAACCACGCTTCCCACCGCTTGAACGAATCGCTTGCAGATTAGAACATTTCGCTCACACCCTAGGACCGGTGGCGCTGGCGATAGGCCAGCGGGGCATCCCCATGCTTGCCCTTAAAACAGCGCAGCAGATGGCTCTGGTCCGCAAAGCCGGTCATGTGCGCAATGGTCGCCACCGAGTCATCCGTCTCACGCAGCAGCTTGGCCGCACGCTCCACCCGCAGTTCCCGCACATACTGGGCAAACCCCCAGCCGGTGGTCTCTTTGAAAAAGGCCCGGAAACGGCTGGTGCTCATGCCCGCCGCACGCGCAGCTTCCGGCTGTGAAAGGGACTCATGTGCATGCAGTGAAACGTAGTCCAGCGAGCGACGCAGCCGCTCCTCCCGCACCGCCCGGTCCGTGGTGGGAATGCTTTGGCTGGAGGCCGCCGCAAAGGCCCGCCGCATCTGGAACAAAACGGCCATGAAATGGAATTTCAAAGCCACCCATCGTTCCTCCCCGACCTCCGCCTGGAACCAAGATTGAGTCAGGCGCAGCAAGGCCTCATGGACGGCAGGGGCCAGTGGATTGTCCGCCTTCAGGAGCGGCAGCACCCCTGCACGACGACGGTCCCAGGGCAGCAGAAATCCCTGGTCCACGACGGCCCCTGCCTGCGCCACCAGATGCGCCGGAAACAGGATGACCAAGGCCGTATGGGCTGCATCCATGCGCATGACGCCGTGGATCTTCAGCGGATCCACGATGACCACGTCTCCCGGGTCAAAAAGGAAGCGGTCATTGCCGCTGCGAAAGTCTCCACGGCCGCTCAAGGCCACAAAGAACTCATAGTAGTCATGCCAGTGCATCCAGTTTTCCCCCACCATGCGGCGGTAGCCCGGATACTGCTGCAGGCTCATGATCAAAGGCAGCGGCTCAGGGAACCGCCGCCCCAGATAGCGCCGTGAATCAATGCGCCCGGAAAGGTCAAAGATCTCCGCCTTCTGGGTCGCTAAAAACGCCAGCAGATCCGCTGTCGCAGCAGGCAGTGCTTTCATGGTTCACATGCGCCAAAGCCCGTCATTTCAAGGAACGCCATGGCCCTGGGCCGCTTCCCAGAGGCCATACCAGTCTTCCCGCTCCAGCCGGATGTCTGCGGCCTGGGCTGTGGCGATGAGCCTCTCCAGTTTGTTCGTGCCAATGATGGGCAAAGGCTGGGACGGATGGGCCAAAATCCAGGCATAGGCAAGCTGGTCCAAACTGGCATTCCCATACTTGGCAGACAGTTCCAACGCCTTTTTCAGCAAACGAGCACCGGCCGGGTCTTGAGGATTCATGAGCGCCCCTTTGGCCAGCGGAGACCATGCCATCGGCTTGATGCCCAGCTTCTGGCACTGATCTGCCGTGCCGTCATAGATCGGGTCCATGTGCAGCAGGCTGAACTCAATCTGGTTGGTGACCAGCGGCTGGTCCATTCGCGAATTCAGCAGCTCAAACTGATGAACGTTGTAGTTGGACACGCCGGCACTGCGGATTTTGCCTTCCTTGAGCAAGCGGTTCAGGCCCTCAGCCGTTTCATCGGCTGAAGTGAGCCAGTCTGGACGATGCACCAGGAGCAGATCAATGTAGTCCGTCCCCAGCAGGCGCAGCGATTTCTCCGCACTCTTCACGATCCGGGCCGCCGTGGTATTGTAATGGGCCACCTTCCGGTCCGGATGAAAATCACAGGGCACATAGATGCCAGACTTGGTTACGATCTCAAATTTCTCGCGCAGACCCGGCTCCTTTTTCAAAGTCTCACCGATGAATTCTTCGACACGATAGAGGCCGTAGATTTCAGCGGTGTCCAATGTGGTAATTCCCAGGTCCAGGCAGGCATGGAGTCGCTTCAGTAGATCATCCGAATGTGCAGTCGCGGGATCGTCCAGGAAACGCCAGGTGCCATAAACGAGACGGGAAAAAGCAGGGCCCTTGGGGGCCAGAGAAACGCGGGGAATCATGAGTGGGCGATTGAAGAGGGTAACCGGGCGTTTGAAAACGCAAAAGTTCACCATCCCTCGCATCCAGTCTCATTGGAATACAAAAAACCCACCTGCCGTTAAGCGAGGTGGGTTTTTTAAAATGGAAGCCGGACTGTCCGTTAGGCTTTCTTGGTGAGGGCACCCACCTTGATGGCAAGGCGGCTCTTCAGACGGGAAGAGGTGTTCTTGTGAAGCACCTTGGTCTTGGAGGCTTTGTCCGTGGCGGCAGAGAATTCGCTGAGGCTGGTATTGGCAGCGGCGGCATCACCCTTTTCAATCGCGCTGAGCACTTTCTTGCGAAGCGTGCGAATGCGGCTCTTCACGGATTGGTTGGCCGCCGTGCGCTTGGCGGTCTTGCGGATGTCTTTTTCTGAAGAGCGGATGTTAGCCATATAAAATTCTGCTGAGAGAGAGGGCGGAGTGTATAGAGCACTCTTTAGAACCTGTCAAACTGGAATCTGCATCTGCTTAAATGCCTGCAAATGCTGTCACAAATGACTCGCGAAGCGGTAAGACTCGTGGGAGACCGTCAGTTTCCTTTGCCATGACCCGCCGCCGACTTTTCCCAGTTTTCAGCTCCCTCCTCATCGCCTGTTCCGCCGCCGCTGCCCTGCCAGCGAAAGCCGAGGTGTATGAGATGCGCATCTATACCACCAACGAAGGCAAACTGGATGCTTTGCTGGCCCGGTTCCGCGACCACACCTGCCGTCTTTTTGAAAAGCATGGCATCACCAATGTCGGATACTGGGTCCCTCTGGCCAAGGCCGACGGGGCGGACAACACGCTGATCTACATCCTCAAGCATGAAAGCGTGGAAGGGGCCAAGACCGCTTTCGCCAGCTTTGGCAAGGATCCGGAATGGCAGGCCGCCCGCAAAGCCAGCGAAGAAGGAGGCAAAATCCTGGCCAAGCCCCCGGAATCCCTATTTCTGAACAGCACCGACTACTCTCCGCCGGTTAAAATCGGCACGGCAGAGGGCGACCGCGTTTTTGAACTGCGCACCTACATCACGCCTCCCGGCAAGCTGGATGCCCTGCATGCCCGTTTCAAAAACCATACCATGGCCCTTTTCAGCAAACACGGGATGAACCATGTCGCCTACTGGGTCCCGGCAGCAGGGCAGAAGGATGAAGGCAACAAGCTGGTGTACATCCTTTCCCATGCCAGCCCGGAGGCAGGGCTGGCCTCCTTCACCGCATTCCGGGCTGACCCCGAGTGGATCCAGGCGAAGGGTGAAAGTGAAAAGGACGGCTCCCTGACCTTGCCGCAGCCTGATGGCGTCAAAAGCATCTACATGCGCGCCACAGATTTCTCTCCTATTCGCTGATACCCCACACGAAACCTACGTTTCGAGCCAGAAAAAACCTTGCTAAAACTCGCATTGACCCTACTGAATTTCCAATGATTCGTTCAGGTTTATTCTCTTCCTCCATGCAATGCGCGGTTTCCATGCTGCTGCTTTCGCTGGCCACTGGCTGCAATAAGAAAGCCCAAATCCTGTACGAAACGGAACAGCACCGCCTCACTCTGACCGAACTTCAGAGCCAGTCCAAAAAGCTGGAAAGCGAAATCCTTGCATCGGGCAATCTCGGTCGTTATCAAAACACCCAGCCCGCCCACCTTGCGGAGCTCAGACAACAAATTGAGCGCCAGAAAAACGAGCTGATCCAGCTCAAAGCCGAAAGGGAAGCCGCCAAAAGCAAGGCTGAGTTCATGCAGGAGGAAGTGAGTTCCTACCGCGCCAAGTTCCGCAAACTCTAATTCATCTGTTTTCCATGGAAGGTAAATTCGTCGTCTATTTTTTCCTGATTCTCGCCATGCTGGGTGCCGGTTACGGCATCTATCACACGACTGAGATTGATGATGCCAACAAAGAGCTGATCGACGCTTCCAGCCAGATCGGCTCCCTCGAAGATCTGGTCAGAAAGCAGAAAGCCTACATCGAACTGCGGCAGGAGGCAGTGGCCCTGCTCACCGCCTCCGGCATCATGCAGAAAGAGGTGTCCGCCCTCCGCAATGAGATTGCGCAACACCGCCAGGCCCAGGTCGCGGCCCGCAAAGATTTCGATCAGGCTATTGCAGTCTCCCGCAGTCAGGCCGCAGGCTTGGTGCTGGAGGACCCCGTGCTGCCGAGCGGCGTTCGCCTGCGCAATGCGCGAGTCGAAAAAGTCGAAGGTGACATCACCACGATCAGCCACTCCGAAGGCATCTCCAAAATCGGGCCTGAAATGCTTCCCAAGGAGTTGAAGGACCGTTTCCGCTTTGGCATGGCCATGGGCAGCGAAGAGGCCGTCGAAGCCCCTTCCATACCCGTCGCCACAACTCCATCTTCCAGCACCCACGCCCCCCAGATGTCCACTGAGGATCAACTGGTAACAGCCCGCCAAGAGCTGGAAAAGATGAAAAAAGAGCTCCCTTATCTGGAGGCCGAATTGGCCAAGGTCGAGGCTGAATCCGCCGCAGCCACCTCTCCTTCCAAACGCTTTTACATCAAAAATCGGCTGGATTCGCTCAACAAGCAGATTGCTGATCTAAAGACCCAGATGCTGACCGCCGAGGCAGACGTCAAAAAGCTGCAGTAGCATTTGCTGGCTTCAGATCCCCTGTAGGGACCAGTTCCTGGCAAACCGCGCGCCCGCCCAGCCCGCAGGCGTTTTGGGCAGCCAGCTTGCTGGCGAAATCTGCACACGCAGAGGCGGGCCACTTTTCCAGCCAGCCGTGGAGAAAGGCTCC
Source organism: Verrucomicrobiota bacterium (assembly GCA_040386955.1). Taxonomy (GTDB): domain Bacteria; phylum Verrucomicrobiota; class Verrucomicrobiia; order Verrucomicrobiales; family Verrucomicrobiaceae; genus Prosthecobacter. Next base: position 13,104 of record JAZKER010000050.1, on the reverse strand, counting down.
ATGGTAAACATCCCCGCAGCCAGTCGTGTCCACCAGCCCTTCGACTGGGTAGGCTGGCTGATGGAACTTGGTCCCATCAGGTAAGGCTACCCAACTGCCCCGGGTGCCATCAGTGATCACCACCACCTCGGCAGGAGAGGCCATGAGTCGGCTGAGCATTTCATCCACCTCGTCACAGCCGCAAAAACACTGCGCAAACTGCCGGGAGACAATCCGAATCTGGCTCTTCAGCACCAAGTCCCGGATCGAGTCGCGATATCGACCCGCACCACCATCAAACGACACCCAAATACCCGCCGCGGAAGCCAGTTCCACGGCCTCACGGGCGGCCGATTCGTGACGGCCATTGATGTGCAGCATCCTAGAGGCAAGGATCAGCTCCCGCTGCCTGGAATCCAGGACCAGTTCACCTGCGCTCGAAGGCAGATAAGCGATCTGGCGAGCCCCGTCCCTCTGCCGAACCAGGATGACGGCGCGGGCTGAGGAAGCCCCGGCGACGGAGGTGATGCCAACCGTAGAGACATGATTTCGCTGCAATCCCTCCAGAATGAGCTGGCCGGAAGCATCATCTCCCACAGTATCCAAAAGCGTGACTTTGCGGCCCAGGCTGCCAAGTACGCAAAGAGCGGTGGCCACAGGACCACCGCCCATTTGAAGATGCTGAACCGCCGGGGTAACGCTTTCCTGGTCACTGAAACCCGGCACTAGCCAGAGATCATCCAGGGTGGCGGCACCGATTCCCACCACATCCAGCCTATCGAGGTTGAAGGGGGCGGAGATCACAGGCAGACCGAAGCGTTTCCGCGACTGGACAAAACCAGATCAGAAGCCCGCCCCACCGCTTTTGGCGATGAAGTTGAGGGCAAGCACGGCGATCGAAAGAAGGAAGACAACCCAGGCAAGAATCATAGGGGGAGAGCTAAAAAGTTACGAAGAATTAAAACACCTGAAGGTTCCTTACTGCGGCAGCGCAGGAAGATGACCACCCGAGATGAATTCATTGGTCCAAGAGCCATCAGGCAGAGGCCGTTCCCACTTCACCGGCACCGCTGGAGGCACCATGATCGGCGAATCCGTGCTGGCAGAGATGCGATCACTGCCGAACATCTGGATCACCAAAAGGACGACTGAGAACAGCAGGCACACCACAGAAAGAGGCATCAGGCCTTCTTCTGGATCTTTTTCTTCGTAGAACTGCTGGGAGTCCGAAGCTGCCGTGCGTTTCACAGGGGCACTCGGTGGAGCCGAGATGCTCGGGCGCGCCATCGGCTGGGTCTGCTGAAGCTTGACTGTAGCTTTGGGAAGGGAACCCGTGCCAGCACCTGGGCCAGCGGCCAGAGGAGCAGTGCCAGCAGCACCTGGAGTGCGCGGAGCACTGACTGCAGGGCGGGTTGGCATCGTTTTCAGAGGGGCCGTGGTGGCACCCGTCTCCATGCGAGGTGCGCCAGGAGCGACCGGGGCAGCACCTGGAGCACCAGGGGCCATCGGAGGACGCGGTGCGCCAGGAGCGGATGGGGGAGCCCCAGGAGCCGAAGGCGGACGTGGGGCGGCCATGGGCACGGTGGCCGCAGGCGGAGCACCCAGAGGACGCGGGGCTGGAGGCATCGGCATGGAGGCCGCAGGGGCGCTAGGTGCAGGAGAAGCAACCACAGGCACAGCCGAGGTGGTTTTGCGGGACACGTCCATCGGTGCCGGAGGCAGCTTCACCGGGGCCGTGGCCGACTTCGGCGCTGGCGGTGGCAATGGAGCGGAAGGCAGCTGGATCGGGGCGGTGGAACGCTTGGGAGTGATGTCCGGCGCGGCCACACCCAGGGAGATTGGGGACACGGGAGCCGTGGCTTCACGGGGCTGTGTAGCTCCGGCACCAGGACGCGAACGCAGGGTGATGCGCACGGTTTCCTTTTTCAGGGGCACAGCCGCAGTCTTGGGTGTGCTGGGCGGTGGCGGAGTGGGCGTGTTTTCGGATTCGCTCATGGTGACGGGGGAAACGACAAATATTACAGAATTATGAATTTAGCGGGGACGCGGGTTTTGCGTCAATGTCATTTCTTCAGACAAGACGGAAAACAGCATTTAAAACCGTCATCAGACGAATTTCTTCAATCTTTGGGCCACATCCGCCTCAAGCCGGCGCACATAACTCAGAGTATATTCCTGCACATCAATCTGGTCATCCTCCACCAAAGGCGTGAGGTCCATGGCAAAGGTCAGCAGGCTGGTCTTGTCCGTGGTGTGGGAGTCAAAGTAGGTGGCATTGGCATGGCGGAGGCCCTCCTCAGCCAGGTCGTAGCGCTTGCCGCCGCTGATTTGGCTGTCAAAGACACCCAGCAGCGGACGAAGAAGATGCGGGTATTTATCCACCCACAGCATGGCTTTGTCGTCACTCAGCAGCCAGTCCAGCTTGCGCCAGACTTCACAGCCGTACACTTTTTTGGGCCGCATCTCCACAGGCAGCGCGCGGATGGCCTCCAGGCAGCGCAGAAAGGTGGCCACGTGGGTATCGTGCCGGTCGCAGGGATTGTGGACGTACAGGATCTGGGGCTGGCAGTGTTCCAAGATGAATTTCAGGTCCTCGACGACAGGGCCATGGCGCTGCTCCTTCACTTCCTCGCTGGGGTAGCCCAGCTGCGCCATGAAGCTGTACTCGCCCACAAAGGCGGCCTTGCGCTGCTCCACCAGGCGGACTTTCTGCATCTCATCGTCCGTGTAGTCCGCATAGGGGCCACGGCGCGGGCTGCCGGAGCCATCCGTCACCACCACGCCGCCGAACCACTGGTCACCGCTGTGGAAACATTCGGTGATGCCGTGATAAGCGGCGATTTCCAGGTCATCCTGGTGGGAAACGATGCCGAGGTGTGTCACGCGGCGCAGCGCAGTCCAGGGGTCGGTTAGATCGGGGATGAAGACGTCGTGTTTGGGGTGGCGGAAGGTCACGTCCCTTTTAAAGCGCAAACTCCCGCCAGATGCAAATACAGTCCCTCAAGACAAATCTGCAACCAATCCGCACGAGCGTGGTTGATAGCAGAGATGACCGCCCTTAGCGTCGTGAGCCTGTTGCCCACCCTTGTCATGCCGGAACCGGAATGGCCCGACTCCCCTGCCCTGCCTGCCACCCGCGTGGCAGGTGACGATGCATTTTCTGATGATGAAGAAAATGTACGCCTGATGCTGCGCGTGAAGGAAGGAGACATCCAGGCCTTTGAGCGGCTCGTCGAAATGCACCAGAGCATGGTCATCGGCACCGCCTGCCGCATGCTCGGCAGCATGGAGGATGCCCACGACATCGCACAGCAGGTTTTTCTGCGGGTCTGGAAAAGCGCCCCGCGCTATGAAGCCACGGCCAAATTCACCACTTGGCTGTTTACCATTTTAAGAAATCTGGTCTTCAACGAAACCCGGCGCCGTTCACGCCGCAAAGAAATCCCCCTGGAACAGGAGGATGACGGGCACGCCCCGCAGCAGTTTGCCGACCATACCGCGCCGGCCGCCGACCAGATCACCCAGCAGGAAGAACTGGAGCAGGCGCTGGACAAGGCCATCGCCGCCCTGCCGGAAAAGCAACGTCTCGCCGTGGTGCTGCGCCGCCACGAAGAACTGCCCTATGAGCAGATCTGTGAGATCCTGAAAATGTCCCTTCCCGCCGTCAAAAGCCTGCTCTTCCGCGCCCGTGCCGAGCTGCGCAAGCATCTGGCCGCCTACCTGGGCGAAGAACCTTGATCAGGGTTTCTCCCAGAGCTTAAGGGATTACGGCTCCTTCTGGATCCGTGGCCCGACATGTGGCGGATACCAGGTGTCGCCGGGCATTAAAGCCCCTGAGTCGGGGAGCACGGCGTCCTGTCCTGGAATCTGGGGGCCTTGATTGGCCAGGACAGCTCCCGGCTTACGACGGAAATCTTGACCTGTGGGGTTGATCCATCCCATCGCATCCATATCGGCAACGACCGCCCCGCCTTTCCCAGCCACCTCTTCCGCCCCGCGGCAGTTCACCACCGTATTGTTGGAGAATTCAAAATGACCGGGTTTCAGATCTGACTCCGGAGAGCGGGACGCTACAAAATCGGTGGCAATCCTGTTGTTGGCAAAAAGGACATTGGCCACTGGCACCTCCCTGCTACCGAGCAGACTGAACAGCCGGCCGCCTGGAAAGAAAACGGTGTTGTTGAAGAAAAGCAGGCCAGGCTCCGGCGCGGCCAGATCCGATTTGGACACACCCGCACTCTTGCCGTCATGCCAGTTTTTCAGCGAGATGCCCATTTTGAAAACTCCACGAGTTTCGTGAGGCGGATGGCCCCAAAGGACGGCCATCTCAGGAGTGTTCACCACCACGTTCTGATAAAACCACACCGGCCCAGGCCAGGGAGGGCCGCCAAGCGGCTGCCATGAAACAGGCTCCAGCACATCTTGAAACACATTGCGAAAGATCCGCACATCACGGGCATGGTTTTCTGTTTCGATCGCGTTGTCACAGATCCGGGCGAAGACGTTGTCGTGAATCCAGGTGTCCACACTGAGATCCAGGCCATCATTGGCCAGCCCCTCAAAGCAGTCATGGATATGGTTGTGAGAGATGCGCCATCCGCGGCCCACCCGCACAGCAATGCCGTTTTCATAGTTCTTCTTGTTGGCGGGCAGGCCATATTTTCCCGTGGTCTTGCGGTGCCAAATATCGGACCATTCCGCCTTTTGGCCAGCTTTCCCGGCCTGGCGGGCGCGCAGCAGGTCGTTCACGTCTTCGAAGGATGACACCTCCGTGTATTCGCAGTGCTCGATCACCACTTCGGACGCCGTATCATAAGGGCCGGCCAAGGCATCCTGCGCCCTGCCTTTGTTGGTGCCGCGCACGCCGTACGGCGAGCCAAAAAACCAGCAGTCCCTCACGGTCACACAACTGGTTTCGGTATAGACAGCGGAATCCCCCGGCGTTTCAAACGTGATCCCTTCAATGACGATGTGCCCGGGTCCTTTTCCCAGCAGAGTGATGCCGAATCCATCCCGTCTTCCCACCGCCATCCGATGCGCAGCCGGATCTGTGGAGCCATATCGGCCGGAAGCATGCAGGCGGACATAGAGCTTCCCGGCAGCTTCATCGTGAAAGTGGCCGTGAAGCGGCCCTGGCCCCGCCTCCGTGGCAAAGGATTTCAACCCTTCCAAGGTGGAATAGGGATAAAGATCTGTTCCGCCATAAAGGACACGTCCACACTCTTCGCCCGCATCATTCGTGGAATAAAGATGCAGCCTTTCATCCTCCAGTTTCCAGCCTCCTTGTTGGCGCAGGACAGCTGGATCCGCCCCGGTCAACACGACCCGATTTTTGGCAATCTTATCTGCCCGAAAAATCACAGGTGCCTCTTTCTTTCCATGCCTTCGCATCGTCACCGGGCCAAAATAAACACCCGGGTGAAGAATGACCTCATCCCCAGGCTCGATCCTGGCCGCCGCATGCTGGAGGCTGCTGAAGGCCGTCGCCAGGGACAGCCCATCCCGCGAATCATCGCCTCCGCCTGAATCCACATGCCAGAGGCGACCGGCCTGAAGATTCGCAGTCAGGGAAAATGCCAGAGCCAAAACGCCGCGATGAATAAATGGCCTAACCATTGGGAGAAGGGACATGACGAAACTTGGATACTCTGTCTGCGGCCTCTTCTTACACCTCATGTATCCCACGCGCTCAAACACGGACAGACCAACTCGTGATGAAAGCTATCCAAGGCATGCTTCAAGCAACCTGAAAACAAGAGCATTCAAACTTCGACAGCAAAACCTGAGTCATGCCACAAGTTGCATCGAAGCCATTTTTGAGAGACTTTCCGTCCCTCACTTCCCCGGTATTTACCTGGGTGAAGTGGCGACCCCTACGAGAATCGAACTCGTGTCGCATCCGTGAAAGGGATGTGTCCTAACCGCTAGACGAAGGGGTCATGCTCAGTTTGAGCGGGCCGATATAATGCGCGGGCCGACCATCCGCGCAAGTGGTTTTTGTCGTTTTTCGGAAATCTTTTTTGGCTGTGTCGGATAAACCCGAGAAGACCTCCGCAGCATGCCCTCATCCACAGCTGCCGCCTTGAATGCCGATGGATCAACATATCGCTTCAGGCTCGCCCTGAAGGCCACTCATATCCGGGCATAGGCATCCCCTTTCGCGGTTCATCACGATCTGATGTTTTAAAGGATCCGGTTGGGACCGGAAGGAGCGAGCTAGCCGCCCAGGCGGAAGCCTTTGCCAAACTTGCTCTTCGGCAGCTTGCCCCCAGGCATCATGCCTTTCGGCAGCTGGGGCATGCCGCCAGGGCCGCCACCGCCAAAGAGACCACCGGCCATCTGGGCCATGGCGCTCTTGTTCTTCATCAGGCCTCGCATCATCTCGAACTGCTTGAGCAGCTGATTGATCTCCACCACGGGCCGGCCACAGCCTTTGGCGATGCGCTTGCGGCGGCTGCCATTGATGATGTCGGGTTTGGAACGTTCCTTGGGCGTCATGGACAGGATGATCGCCTCCACATGCTTCATGCGCTTGTCATCCACGCCTGGCATGCCTTTCAGCTTGTTCATGCCTGGAATCATGCCGAGCAGGCCCTCGAGAGGCCCCAGCTTTTTCATGAAGCGCAGCTGGCCGAGGAAGTCATTGAAGTCGAACTTGTTTTCCTCCAAGCGACGCATCATTTTCATGGCGTCCTTTTCGTCAATCTCCTGCGCGGCTTTCTCCACCAGGGAGACGACATCGCCCATGCCGAGAATGCGCTGGGCCATGCGGTCCGGGTGGAAGACTTCGAGCTGGTCCACCTTTTCACCGACACCGATGAACTTGACCGGGCAACCCGTGACCTGGCGCATGGAAAGCAGCGCACCGCCACGGGCATCGCCGTCCAGCTTGGTCATGATGAGACCGGTGATGGTCACGGTCTCATGGAACTTTGAGGCGACAGCCACTGCCTGCTGCCCCGTGGCGGCATCGGCCACCAGCAGAGTTTCATTGGGCTGCACCAGATCGCGAACCTTTTTGAGCTCGCTCAGCAAAGCATCATCCACTTCTTGGCGACCTGCAGTATCAAAGATCGCAACACCACTTCCCTGCTGCTCCAGCCAGGCCAAAGCGGCACGGGTGGCGCGGACGACATCGGTCTCACCGGCGGCTGGCACACACACGGGCACGCCGAGCTGCTGGCCGAGAACCTGGAGCTGTGTCACCGCAGCCGGACGATAGAGGTCGAGGGCGATGAGCAAGGGGCGTTTGCCCTGCTTTTTCAGCCAGTTGGCCAGCTTGGCGGAGGTGGTGGTCTTCCCTGCCCCGTTCAAACCCACCATCAAGATGCGCTGCGGCGGACCAAGGTCCAGTTCGGACGCTCCGCCGCCGAGGATTTTCTCCAACTCGTCGTGGAAGATTTTAACGATCTGCTGCCCAGGCGTCACAGTCTTGAGCACCTCTTCCCCCAGAGCCCGCGTTTTAACGGCCTCGATCAGGTCCTTGGTAACCTTGAAATCCACATCCGCCTCCAGCAAGGCCAGACGGATCTCGCGCATCGCATCGACGACGTTGGATTCGCTGATTTTGCCCAGGCCGCGCAGCTTGCGGAAGGCATCTTCGAGTTTGTCAGTGAGGGCAGAAAACATGGAAAGAGAAGCTTTATTCATCGGTGCTTCTGGCCTGCGTCGCAAGCAGGGATTGAACTTCCCCAAATGCCACGCTCCATCAGAAAATTTTAGATTAGACAACTTTCGATCATTTAAGCATTGCGCCAAGTCAACTCCATCTGATAGACAATATTTTACCTATTTATCAGACCCTATGAAAAACTCGCTTCTTTTCCTTGTTTTAATCAGCGCTACCTCCGCTCATGCAGCCGATGCGTTGGAGCTCAAAAACGGTGATTTTGAAAATGGAAAGCAGTTTTGGCGCGGTGACGGCAAGGTGGTGACCGCCAAGGAAGGGAGCAAAGTGCTCGAACTGAAAGCCTCCGAACGATATGGGGACGAGATCACCCAGGAGGTGGACATGGGGAAAAATACCCAGTGCGAGGTCACGTTCAAAATGCGCAGTGAAGGCTACACAGGAAACGGACTTCGGGTGGCCATGCAACGGCGGGGAGGTGGCAGCACCTTCACAACTCGCACCGTGTCTGCCGATGGCAGCTGGACGGACTTTAAATGGACTTTCTCGCGCAACACTCCTGATGAAAAATTCACTCTCACCATCTCCCCCACCATGGGCAAAGGCAGCATTCAGATAGATGATGTGAAGGTCGCTGCCACCAGCGCGAGTTCCCCTAACATCAAGCAATAGCCGGGGAGCCAGCCAACAGGGAATATTCAAAGAGGCCGGGCCTTTCATCAGGCTCGGCCTCTTTCTTTGAAAGGCCGGCCTGCAAGGCTCAATACAACGCCGTACGGATCAGGCGATGGGCGGGCAAAAGTTCAGCAGCTCGATCTCGACCGCGTGTTTCTTTTCAGGCTGCACCTCGACGATGCTGAGGCTGCCGTACTCAATGTTGAAATGGGCCATGTATTTCAAAGGCTGCTCCAGCAACAGGGCCAGGATGACCCGGATGATGCCGCCATGGCAAAAGATGGCCACCCGACGATGCGGGTTTTCCTGAAGGATCTTCAGCAGCGCCGGCTGCACACGCTGGGCCAAAGCCGCCGCCGTTTCGCCGTTCGGGATGCCTGGATTCTCAATGATCTCCAACCAATCAAAAGCGCTCACCCCAAAGTGTTCCTGGATGCCGTCCCAGCGGTAACCCGTCCAGTCGCCAAAATCCACCTCACGCAGATCCGGCACGAGGATGGGCTGCAGCCCTTTGGCAGCGGCCAGAGGGGCCAGCGTCTGCTGCACACGGACCATCGGGCTGGCATAAAGCGCATCCAAGGGAGTATCTGCCAGCCAGCGAGCCACAGCGGCCCCGTGCTGCTGGCCGAGGGGGGAAAGCTCCATGTCAATGCGGCTGCCACCAAAGACACGGTGGTAGCGCTCCTCCACTTCGCCATGACGGATGAGATAGAGCTGGGTGGGGTGGTTGGGCAGGTGCGATTTCACAGCGCCGTCTCCATCGTCCAAAGGCAGGAATCGATCAAGGTTCCAGGGCATAAAAAGCGGCGGCTCGTGAGAGCCGCCGCTGTGATTTGAAATCAAATGTTACTGGATGAAGTAAAACTGGCGGGTATTCAGCGCGGCCCAAAGGGCATCGCCTTTGCCCACGGAGCCTTTGCCTTCCACCACAGGTTTCAGCAGTTCCTGCTCTTCAGCGGTCGCCTTGCGGCTGAAAAGGGAGAGATAGACGGTATCGATCGTCTGCTCGGTGGTTTCGGCACGGCTCAGAGCCCGTGAAATCATCGTGTAAGGATTCAGCAGCTGGGTGAATGTTTTGCCATTCAGCAGCATGAGAGCCTGGCCGACGCTGGCTTCATCATTGCTGTTTTCGACCAACTCACGGTCGCTCTGGCCAAACTCACGCAGGAAGTGGCCGTTCGGGGCCGGGCTGCGCAGGTCGGCTGCACGGACCATGAAAGTATCCCGGTAGTTTTCCCAGGCTTTGAGGGAGGTCAGCTCTTTCTTATCATCCACTTTCAGGGCTTCAGCATCCCGTTTCAGGCGCTGCTGCTGCTGGGCAGTCAGGCGGGCACGCTGCTGCTTGGCCATGATGGCGAGGGCTTCATCGACGCCCAGGTCCTGACCTTCCTTGCTGCGGATGACACTGGTGATTTCCTTGGCAAACTCCACATCATCCACCTGCTCCTTGAGCTTTCCTTCACGGGCGAGCTGGGCGAACTTTTTGAAGCCCATCGAGTAGATGATCTCCTCGGCCGCGGCATCAATGGCGCGACGCTGATTGGTCACCACTTTTTTGGCGGCGCGGATGGCATCTTCATCCTTGTTTTTGTTCGCTTCGGTCAGCTGTTCCTGGGCCTTGCGCACATCCGTGGCGAGCTGCTTTTGCACGGCCACGACCTTGGCTGCACCTTCGGCGAGTTCTTTGGAGGTCAGGGCATTCAGGGCGCGATCCAGCCACTCCACGCGGCGGATGGTGGATGCGCGCTCGATGCTGGCGGTCATGCTCGGCGTATCTGGGGAAGGTTTGTAAAGGGCCACCATGCTGTCCCAGATCTGCTCGGCACTCATGCGGCGCAGGACGGGGCCTGGGAAGTGGTACACTTCGCCCAGTTCCACATCTTTGGCATAGGCGGCACGCTGGTAGGTGCTGCTGTTGTAAATGATGCGCAGATAGGCCTTCATGTCGTAGTTCACCAGTTTCATGGTTTCTTCGAGGAAGGTCATGAGCTGCGGATTGCTCGGCACGGTGGAGTCCGTGATTTCATCCACGGGCTCAATAACACCCACACCCATTACTTTTTTCCAAAGGCGGTTGGCGATGACGAGGGTGAAGCGGGGATTGTCCTTCGAGGCCACCCAGGAAGCATAGGCCTGGATGGGCTTCTGGCCTTCTTTGACGATGTTGCCGTCCTTGGAAAAAGCGGCCGGAATCACAGGCTCCACCACGCTCTTGGGCTTGGCATCTGCGTATTGATAGTCGTGCGGCAGGCGCAGGGGTTTTTTGTCCGTCTCATCCAGCACGGTGTTGTAGCGCAGCGGGCGCAAAATCTCGTTCATGGCCCGACCAACATCCTTGCGGGCCAGCCCGGCCATCGCTTCGCCGCCCATCATCATGGAGTCCATGGACTTGCCGCCCTTGCCCCCCTTTTTGCCTTTGGCGCTGCGGCCATAAAAGGCCTGGGCGAGAAGCGGATTCGACAGCCCGTTGCTGCCGGTCATGCCATTGCTGTGCGCGGCCATCTGGTAGTAGTCCATCTGGGTCCACTTGTCGAAGGGATGGTTGTGGCACTGGGCGCACACCATGCTGGTGCCTAGGAAGACCTGGGTGGTGACGGCCATGTTATCCAGCGGCATGTTGTAATCGCGGATGTAAAAGCCCACGGCGCCGTTTTCATAGGTCTTGCCTTTGGCCGTCAGCATCTCCTGCACCATCTGGTCATAGGGCTTATTGGTCCTGAGCGAATCGCGGACCCAGTTGGAATAGGCCGCGCCGGCAGGCTGGCTGTTGCCCATGGTCAGCTGGGATTTCACCCGCAGCAGGTCGCTCCAGTAGTTGGCGTAGTTCTGCACGTAGCCATCGGAAGCCAGGAGGTCATCAATGAGCTTGGCGCGCTTGTCCGCCGCTTGGTCGGCCAGGAATTCAGTCGTTTCCTTGAGGGTCGGGATGCGGCCCGCAATGTCCAGGTAGATGCGGCGCACGAAAATCTCATCGGAGACCGGAGCGGTGGGCTGAATTTTTTCCTTTTCCAGCTTGGCCGAGACGAACTGGTCAATCTGCTTGGCTTTGGCCTGAATGTCGGTCAGGGACATTTCCTTGGCCTGCACCAGCCCCGCCAGCGCAAAGGCCATGGCAGCCAGCGCCGTGGGTAAACGGTAGCCCGGAGTTTTCTGAGTGGGGATGGGTTTCATGGGAGTCTTTTTAAAACATTACGTGCAGTGCGGGGTGGCACGATGCGATCCTGGGGGGCAGGACAGGGGCGGAAACGAGCCCCTGAGAGGCATCTTTCACGCCGTTTGAACGAAATAATTCGATTTCGAAACCGGCACGAATCGTCCTGCTCTACGGATCGGGCTTCATACAAGCCCGTGCGAACTCCCTCGCCGAGGCCCTATTTGGCCTTCTTCAAAAACAGATGGGCGTATTTTTCCATCCAGTCTTCCGGGAGGCGGAGAGGTTTTCCCTGCGGCATCTGGACAAGGGCGAGCGACTGACGACAGGTGATGAGCACCGTCTCCTCTCCCGCCCGGCGGATCTCGAAGGCGACCCAAAAGCGCACGCGCTCCACACTTTCAAGACGACCTGAGATGACGAGTTCATCCCCCAGCGTGGCCGGTTTGCGATAATCAATCTCCGTGCGGACCACGACGGGGTAAACCTGGGTCTGGGCCATGTCCCGCAGTTTCATGCCCAGCTTGGCCGCCAGGCGGGTACGCGCGGTCTCGATCATCCGCAGGTAGGCGATGTTATGTACCACGCCACCAATGTCGGTGTCGAAAAACATGACTTCCTCGCGGGTCTCGATGGTGGTGCTGTCGTCGTTCATGGCGGTTTGGGGCGGTGATCTGTGTTAAAGGAGGCCGGAGGATTTGCAACTTTCCTGAGCAATCGCTTTTCTCCGAGGGTCTGAACGAGTAACCAGTCTGCTGTCTCCTATGCGTCGCGCCATCTACCCTGGAAGTTTCGATCCCATCACCAACGGCCACCTGGACGTGCTGCAACGCGCGGCAGGTCTGTTTGACGAGCTGATCGTCGCCGTGGCCCAGGACAATGCCAAGCAGAGCCTCTTCACCGTGGAGGAGAGGGTGGAATTGCTGATCGGAGCCACCGAACACATCCCGAACCTGAAGGTGATGCCGTTTCAAGGCCTGCTGGTGGATTTTGCCAAGCAGCAGGGTGCGGTGGCGCTGGTCCGCGGCCTGCGGGCGGTGAGTGACTTTGAGTTTGAATTCCAGCTCGCCCTGATGAACCGGAAACTGGAGCCCAACCTGGAAACCATGTTTCTGATGCCCCGCGAAGAGCTGACCTATATCAGCAGCCGGCTGGTGAAAGAGATCTCCCGGCTGGGCGGCAACGTAAATCAATTTGTCCCCCCTCACGTCGTCGCAGCCTTGAAAGCCCGGCAAATGAAGAGCTGAAGACCGCTGGGCCGGTCTTCCCATCCCCCTTTAACCCTTATGAATCCCTTCCAATTCGACATTCGCAACCTGCCGGTTGATGGCAAACAGGTGACGGGCAGCCTGCCTGCCAGCTTTTTCCAGCTCCCTGAAAACGACCTGGTCAATGCCGAAACACCGGTGGTCTATGACCTCACTTTTATCCATGATGACAAGGACATCATCGTCACTGGCAGCCTGGATGCCACTTTCAGCCTGGAGTGCGGGCGCTGCCTGGAACGTTTCCAGCAGCGGGTGCATCTGGCCGAATACCAGGCCGAGGTGCCAATTGAAAAGGAAACAACGATGGACTTGACAGACCTCGTGAGAGAAGACATTCTGCTCACCCTTCCGAACTTCCCGCGCTGTGAAGACGGCAACGTTGATCCGCGCGACTGTCCTGCTGA
>JAZKER010000049.1:0-18990 GCA_040386955.1 Verrucomicrobiota bacterium | reverse complement strand
AAGTCGCGACCGTTGACGGTGATGGAACCGGAACCGGCCAGGATGTGCACGCGGGCGATGGCGGTCTTGCGGCGGCCAGTGGCGTTGGTGATGGGCTTGCTCATGAAACGTGATCTAAAAAGAAATTAGGCGACCGAAAAAGCCTTCGGGTTCTGAGCCACGTGAGGATGTTCTTCACCGGCGTACACTTTCAGCTTGGTGATGATGGCGTTGCCGAGGCGGTTGTGAGGAACCATGCCTTTGACGGCGCGGTGAACGAGAAGCTCAGGGCGGCGCTGACGGACTTTTTCGACAGTCTCCACTTTCTGGTTACCGATGAAACCACCACGCTTGCTGGTGTAAATCTTCTGAGTCTCTTTTTTGCCAGTCACGCGGACTTTGTCTGCATTGATGACGACGACGAAATCACCCGTGTCCACATGGGGGGTGAAGGTAGGGCGGGTCTTGCCGCGAATAAGGTTAGCGGCAGCCACGGCGACCTGGCCCAGGACTTTGTCCTTGGCATCAATGACCCACCACTGGCGGTTCATGTCTTCGGCTTTGGCAGAGAATGTCTTCATAAGGTTCTTGAGAAAAGCGCGGTGAGTGGCAACGAGCCGCCGCGTTAAAATGAGGGCCGCGAGAGTAAAAGTTTCCCGCGAAGTGTCAAACGGAAACTCGGTCTTATTCACAAAGAATCGCAAACGCAGCCGCCTTCCGCCCTTCCCATCGGGTCAGACCCAAGGCAAATCAAGAGCGATCTTCGCGAATGAGCCACAGCATTTCTCTTCTTTGGGGTCCGCCAAAGGTCTTTACCGGCAGCCTCCATCTAAAAGTGCTTAAAATTGGGAAAATTATACCTTTTAGATACCGAAATAAGGTGCGCTATCGGCCGACCCTACGCTAAACCAAGTTATGCGAAACAACCGGGCATCATTTTATGGCCGTTTTCTGACGACTTTTGAGGGACATCGATGATGCCTGTTGAGAAACTGAACTCGACTTTTCTTCCCGCTGTTTTGATCTTCCGATCTCTCCCCCTGTTTTCATGAAGGCAACGCCCCCCATCAATGAACCCCGACGCCTTAGGGCTCTGCAAGAATATGCCATTCTCGACACTCCCTCGGAGCCGGAGTTTGATGCCCTGACGAAGCTTGCCTCCAGCCTTTGCAATACCCCGATCTCCACCATCACGCTGGTGGATGATGCCCGGCAGTGGTTCAAGTCCAAGGTGGGGCTGGATGTGGACTTCATTCCCCGCGAAGCGGCCTTGTGTGCCTACGCGCTGGAAAATGAAGGGCTGCTGCTGGTGCCCGATACGCTGAAGGACGAACGGTTTTCCCACAACCCCCTGGTGACCGGTGACCCCAAAGTGCGCTTTTATGCTGGCGCGCCGCTGGTGACGCCTGAAGGAGAAACCCTGGGAACCTTGTGCGTGGTGGATGTGGTGCCACGTGAACTGACGGAGTCTCAAAAATACGGCCTTGAGGTGCTGGGACAGCAGGTCATGACACAGATGCAGCTGCGGCGCCAGTTACGCCAGCAGCAGCGCACGGAAGCCGCGCTGAAAGAGAGCGAGGAACGCTGGCAGTTCGCCCTGCTGGGCAGTGATCTTGGGGTGTGGGACTGGAATGCGGAAACCGGCGAAGTTTTCTACTCTGAGATTTGGTGCAGCATGCTGGGCCATACACCGGCGGAGATCAGCAACCGGCTGGAAGAATGGACCGGGCGGATACACCCAGACGACCTGAAAGCCACTCTTGAACGGGTCCAGGAGCATTTGGCAGGCAAAAGCCCCCACTACGTCTCCGAACACCGCCTGCGGGCCAAGGATGGCAGTTACCGCTGGATCCTGGATCGCGGCAAGGCCATTTCCCGTAATGAGGCCGGGCAGCCCGCGAGACTAGTGGGCACGCACACGGACATCACTGAACAAAAGCGTGCCGAACAGGCCCTGCAGGCCAGAGAGGCCACCATGGCAGCGGCCCAGCGCATCTCGCGTTTTGGCAGTTGGGAGATGGACTTTGTGGATTTGGGCACCCCCACAGCCTCCACCTTGCGGTGGTCTGACGAAGTGTTCCGCATCGCCGGATTTGAGCCGGGCGAAGTGCAACCGACCCATGAGCTTTTCTTCAGCATGGTGCCGGTTTCAGACCATGAGTCGATCCGCCAGGCCGTCTCGCAGGCCATCCGTGAGCAGCAGCAGTACTCGATCGTCCACCGCTTCATCCGGGCGGATGGGCAGGAGCGCATCCTGCATGAAACGGCCCAGCTTTTTTACAGCCATGAGGATGCCCGGCCTACCAGGATGATCGGCATTGTCCACGACATCACGGAACGCAGGCACGCGGAAGAAAAGATTCACCGGCTCAACCGGCTGTACGCGGTTTCCAGCAGCATCAATCAGGCGATTGTGCGGCTGCAGAGCACGCAGGAACTTTATGAGCAGGCCTGCCGCATCGCTGCGGAACTGGGCGGGCTGCGCATGGCCTGGCTGGGCATGGTGAATGGGGACAGGATGTCCGTGATGGCAAAACATGGCCATGATGCCGGTTTTCTGGCATCGGTAGAGATGGACCTGGACTCACTGCCCGCCGTGGGAGGCCTGTCCATGCGTGCCTACCATGAGGACAGGATCGTCTTCAGCAATGATCTGGCGGGAGATCCGGACACGCAGGTCTGGCAGCAGCAGGCGCGTGAACGGGGCTACTGCTCCTGCGCAGCCTTTCCTCTCCGGGTATCCGGAAAGCCGGTGGGCGTTTACACTGTTTACGGAGATCATCCAGACTATTTCCATGAAGAGGAACTGGCACTGCTGAGTGCCCTGGCCAGCAACATCTCCTTTGCCATCGAGGCCCGCCTAAAAGAGGAGCAACGGGTGGAGGTGGAGGCAGCCTTGCAGGAATCTCAGCTAAGTTTCCATGAGATGGCTGAAAACATCGGCGAGATCTTTTACAACTACGACGTCGTACACCAGCGGCTTTTGTACACCAACCAGACCTATGCGGAAATCTGGGGCAGGTCCTGCGAGAGCATTTATGCAGATCCCACTTCCTACCTCAAGTACATCCATTCGGATGACCTGGGCGCGGCAGAAAAGGCGTTTGAACTCCAGCAGTCTGGACACGCCACCAATGTCGAGTTCCGCGTGATCCGTCCGGATGGCAGCCAGTGCTGGGTGCATGAGCATGGAGTTCCTGTGCTGGACGCTGAGGGCCGTGTGGAACGCATTGTGGGCACCATGCGTGACATCACGGAGCGCAAGCTGGCGGACGAACAGATCCGCGAGAGCGAGGAACGCTTCCGCCTGCTTTCCAAGGCCACCAATGATGCCATCTGGGATTGGAATCTGCTGACGGACATGATCTGGTGGAATGATGGCCTGGAAACACTTTTTGGCCATCCAAGAAACCAGATTGCGCCCACGATACGATCCCTGTACGACCTCCTTCATCCGGAGGAAAAAGCCTCTATCATGGCCAGCATCCACCATGCGATTAACAGTGGGGAAGAATCCTGGATGGCCGAACACCGCTTCCGCTGTCAGGACGACCAGTATGCCCATGTGATGAACCGTGGCTACATCATCCGCGACGCCGATGGCAAGGCGGTGCGCATGATCGGCGGAATGACGGACCACAGCGAGCGCAAGAAGCTGGAGCAGCAGTTCTTGCGGGCCCAGCGCATGGAGAGCATCGGCACCCTGGCGGGCGGCATCGCGCATGACCTCAACAACATCCTGGCTCCGATCATGATGTCCATCGAGATCCTGCAGATGGACGAAACCAGCAGCCGTCGCCTCAGCATTCTTTCGACCATTGAGGCCAGTGCCCGGCGCGGGGCCGAGATGGTCAAACAAGTGCTTTCCTTTGCCCGGGGCGTGGAGGGACAGCAATTGGAACTGGATGTGGGCCATCTGGTCCATGAAGTGGAAAAGATTGCCAATGAAACCTTCCTCAAAAGCATCGCCATTCACACCCAGATCGAAAAAGACCTGTGGATGGTGCAGGGAGATCCCACCCAACTCCATCAGGTGCTGATCAACCTTTGTGTCAATGCCCGCGATGCCATGCCCAAAGGCGGCAAGCTGACACTCTCGGCCTGCAATCGGCGGATGGACGAACACTACGCCGCCATGAACCTGGAAGCCGTGCCGGGCCCTTACGTGATTATCCAGGTGGAGGACACCGGCACAGGGATCAAACAAGATATTTTAGAGCGCATCTTTGAACCGTTTTTTACGACCAAGGAACACGGTAAGGGCACAGGCCTGGGACTTTCCACCACGCAGGCCATCATCAAAAGCCATGGAGGCTTCATCCGTGTGTACAGCGAGCTAGACGTGGGCACCCGTTTCCGCATCTATCTGCCAGCCCTGGCTGAATCAACCAGCGCTGAAGACTGCGAACTCACGGCGGAACTGCCAAGCGGACACGGAGAGCTGATCCTGGTGGTGGACGATGAGGAAGCCGTGCGCAACATCACCCAGCAGACGCTTGAGGCCTTCGGCTACAGGGTGCTCACCGCTGCGGATGGCGCAGAGGCCACAACGATCTACGCGGCGAAAAAGCAGGACATTGCCGTCGTGCTGACTGACATGATGATGCCGGTCATGGACGGGCCCTCCACCATCCCGGTGCTGACCCGGATGAACCCGCACGTGCGCATCATCGCCGCCAGCGGCCTGAATGCGAACGGCATGGTGGCCAAGGCCATGAGTGCGGGCATCCGGCACTTTTTGCCAAAACCCTACACAGCCGACACCTTGCTCAAGATGCTGCGGACAGTCCTGACCGAGGAGCCTGCGAGCAAGCCGCCTCCGCCGGCAGATGGGCCGGACTGACCGACATCTGGCAGCTTGGCCTGCGAGAGAGTGTAAAATCCCTAACCGAACCCCACTCCAATGACTCACATACTGATTGTTGAGGACGAGGAAACCTGCCTGCGCGAGCTGGAATCCCAGCTTTCAAATCATGGTTATCGGGTGACCTCCGCCTGCCATGGGGCCGCCGCCCTGGCTCATGCCCGAACCAGCTTGCCGGATATCATCTGCTGCGAACTGCTGCTGCCGATGATGGACGGGTGGACCCTGCTGCGCCGATGGAAATCCGACCCACGGCTGCGGACAGTACCCTTCGTCATTTTGACCGATCTAGGACTGGAAGCGGAGGATGAACAGTTGCTGCGTGACCTCGGTGCGGATGCGGTCATCTGCAAGCCCATCGACCCTCAGGCCCTGGCCGTCAAACTTCAGGAAGTGTTGACCTTGCCTGTGCGGGAGCCAGCCACGTGCATCAAGCCAACCCGCGAGCCCAACGAACGGCTACTGGAACTGGAAATTGAGAATCGTGCACTGAAACTGGACCTTCAGAAGCACACCCAAACTGAGGACGCCCTGCGCCTGAGCGAATCCAGCCTGGCGGCAGCCCAGAGGATCGCCCATTTCGGCAGCTGGGAGCAGGACCTGACCAACCCGGATGACCGGGAGGCCAATCCGATGCGTTGGTCGGATGAGATGTTCCGCCTCGCTGGATATGAACCTGGAAGCGTCCAGGTGACGAATGAGCTTTTTTTCCGGCTCGCGCATCCCGAGGACCACGAGGCCATCCGCGAGGCAGTGGCAGCCGCCATCCGGGGAAGGAAACCTTATTCCGTCATCCATCGGCTCATCCGTCCTGATGGTGAAGAGCGCATCGTGCATGAGACGGCCCAGCTTTTTTTCGATGAAGCTACAGGCCAGCCCTTGCGGATGATCGGCACGGCCCATGACATTACGGACCAGCGCCGATCCCAGATGGCCTTCGAGAAGAGCGAGCAGGAACTGCGTCTGCTGGCCGGTCAACTGGAGATGGAGCGCCAGCGGCTGGTGGCCGCACAGGCCGTGGCCAAGGTGGGGAGCTGGGAGACCAATCTTCATACATTCCAAGTGCAATGGTCGGCGGAAGCCCACCGCATCCATGAGACGGATGCCGCGACTTTTCAGCCCACGCATGAGACCTTCCTTCAGATAGTCCATCCCGATGACCGGGAGAAGGTGAACCAGGCCTTCAGGGAATCGTGGAAACATAAGACCCCCTACGAGCTAAGGCACCGACTGCAGATGCCGGATGGGCGGATCAAATACATCCAGGAGCGCTGGCAGGTTTTCCATGACGAAAAGGAACAGCCCCAGCGTGCCCTCGGAACCTGCCGGGACATCACCGAGCAGGTGGAAACGGAGACCAAGGTGCAACACACCACCGACCTGCTGCGTGCGGTGGCCGAGGGAACTCCCGATGCGGTTTTCGTGAAGGATCTCCAGGGCCGTTATCTCCTCTTCAACGAAGGGGCCTGCAAACTGGTGGGAAGATCGGTCGAAGAGGTGATCGGGCAGGATGACCTGCTCCTCTTCGGGCCCGAGGGGGCACGTGTGGTGGGCGAGAGCGACCGCCAGGTCATCGCCAGCAATCAGGTGCTCATCATGGAGGAAGTGCTCACCGCCGCCGGAGTGACACGCACCTACAGTGCGACCAAGGCCCCCTACCGTGACCATCAGGGCAACGTCATCGGCCTCATCGGCATCTCCCGCGACATCACCGACAACAAGGCGGCCGAGAAGAGGCTGCAGGCCCTTGTCAGGGAAAACGCCGATCTCTGCACCGCGCTGGATGAGCATGCCATCGTGGCCCGGACAGATGCGAAAGGAAAGATCGTTTACGTTAACGACAAGTTCTGCGCCATCTCCCAATATTCCAGGGATGAACTTCTGGGCCAGGACCACCGGCTGATCAATTCGGGCCACCATTCCAAGGCCTTTATCCGTCAGTTGTGGGAGACGATCTCTTCGGGCCGCGTGTGGCATGGGGAGATCCAAAACCGGGCGAAGGATGGCAGCCGCTACTGGGTGGACACGACCATCATGCCCTTCCTCGATACGGATGGCAGGCCACACCAGTATGTGGCCATCCGCGCGGACATCACCGAACGCAAGAAAGCGGAGGAGGCACTGCGTCAGAGCGAAGAGCGTTTTCAACTGGCTGTGCGAGGTTCCGCCGCGGCCATCTGGGACTGGGACCTTCTGACTGGAAATGTCTATTTTGCCCCGTTGTACCTGGAAATGCTAGGCTACCAGGAAAGTGAATTCGCACCGAGGATCGAAACCTTCAGAGAACACGTGCACCCGCATGACCGGGCACGGCTGGAAGCCGCCCTGGAGGCGCATTTTTCTCCCGCACGGGAGGTTTTCAATTTGGAGTTCCGGTTGCACACCAAATCGGGTGCCTACCGTTGGGTTCGCGCCACCGGCCAGGCCGTCCATGATTCCGAAGGCCGGGCCTACCGCATGGTGGGCTCCACATACGACATCACCGCACGCAAGCAGGCCGAAGAAAAGCTGCGAGAACAGGCGACCCTGCTGGACAAGGCCCAGGATGCCATCCTGGTACGCAACCTGGACCACCGCATCCTCTACTGGAACCGAAGTGCCGAGCGGCTGTACGGCTGGACGATGGAAGAGATCGTGGGAAAATCCATCCAGGAGATGCTGTATGGCGATCCTTCAGCCTTCCTGGCCGCCACAGCCGCCACCATCGAGAAGGGGGAGTGGCACGGCGAACTGCAGCAGGTGAAGAAAGACGGGCAGGCCATGATTGTGGAGGCACGCTGGACTCTCGTCAAAGGTGACTTCGGTGAACCGAAGGCGATCCTGGCCATCAACACCGACATCACGGAACGCAAGAAACTGGAGCAGCAATTTCTGCGGGCCCAGCGCATGGAGAGCATCGGCACCCTCGCAGGCGGCATCGCCCACGATCTCAACAACGTGCTGTCCCCGATCATGATGGCCATCGAACTGCTGAAGATGAACGAGTCCGATGACAATCGCCTGAACATCCTTTCGACCATCGAATCCAGCGCCAAGAGAGGAGCCGACATGGTCGGCCAGGTGCTCTCCTTTGCCCGCGGAGTGGAAGGCCAGCAACTGGATGTGCAGATAGGCAGCCTGATTGAGGAAGTCGAAAAAATCGCCAATGAAACCTTCTTCAAAAGCATCCAGGTCAGGAGCCAAGTGGCGGCCGACCTGTGGATCGTCCAGGGAGATCCCACACAGCTGCATCAGGTGCTGGTGAACCTGTGCGTCAATGCCCGCGACGCCATGCCGG
Source organism: Verrucomicrobiota bacterium (assembly GCA_040386955.1). Classification (GTDB taxonomy): domain Bacteria; phylum Verrucomicrobiota; class Verrucomicrobiia; order Verrucomicrobiales; family Verrucomicrobiaceae; genus Prosthecobacter. The sequence continues at coordinate 10,870 of JAZKER010000049.1, read as the reverse complement.
ACGGGGGAACGCTGACCCTGTCAGCACACAACGTAGTTTTGGACGAGCAGTATTCCGGAATGAACATCCATGCCGAGCCTGGCCCCTACATCGTCCTGCAGGTGGAAGATACGGGAATGGGCATGCCCACAAAGACCATCGAGCGCATCTTCGAGCCCTTTTACACCACCAAGGAGCTGGGCAAAGGTACCGGCCTGGGGCTTTCCACCACACTGGCCATCATCAAGAGCCACGGCGGTTTCATCCGCGTGTACAGCGAGCCGGGCGTCGGCAGCCAGTTCCATGTTTATCTGCCCGCCCAGACAGCCAAGAAGCCAGGCCAAGGCGAAGCCAAACCTGTGGATCTGCCGCGTGGCCATGGCGAACTCATCCTGGTGGTGGATGATGAGCCGGCAGTGCGCCAGATCACCCGGCAGACGCTGGAAGCGTTCGGCTACCGGGTGCTGCTGGCCAGTGACGGGGCCGAGGCCACGGCCTTTTATGCCATGCAGAAAGACCACATCGCCGCAGTGCTGACAGACATGATGATGCCCGTCATGGACGGCCCGACCACTATCCCGGTGCTGCTGCGCATCAATCCCCAGGTGCGCATCATCGCAGCCAGTGGCCTGAATGTGAACGGCATGGTGGCCAAGGCGGTGAATGCCGGGGTGAGGCATTTCATCCCCAAACCCTATACCGCAGAGACTTTGCTGACGAAGCTGCGGCAGGTTTTGACAGAGGCTCCCAACCTATGATCCTGCGGCCTCCGCCCTCTACCAAAAAGCGCATCCTGAAACCAGGATGCGCCTTGAGAATCACGGCATGAAGGCTGCCGAAAAGAAGCTTACTTGCCCCACACTTTCAGCAGAGCCGCAGCCATGTCAGCGGGGGAATCAGCCACCGAGATGCCGCACTCCGCGAGGATGCGCTTCTTGGCTTCAGCCGTGTCGTCGGCACCGCCGATGATGGCACCGGCATGGCCCATGCGGCGTCCTGGAGGTGCTGTTGCACCGGCGATGAAGGCGGCGATGGGCTTCTTGATGTTATCTTTCGCCCAGAGACCCGCTTCCACTTCGGCATTGCCGCCGATTTCGCCGATCATGATGATGGCTTCGGTTTCCGGATCTTCATTGAACATCTTCAGGATGTCCAGGTGGTTGGTACCGTTCACCGGGTCACCGCCGATGCCGACGCAGGTGCTCTGGCCGTAACCGCGGGTGGTGAGCTGCCAGACGGCCTCATAGGTGAGGGTGCCGGAACGGCTGACGACGCCGACGTTGCCGCGCTTGTGAATGTAACCGGGGGCGATGCCGATACGGCAGCCACCGTGGGATTTCTCACCCAGGCCAGGTGTGACCAGACCAGGGCAGTTCGGGCCGATGAGGCGGGTCTTGCTGCCTTTCATGGCGGCCTTGACGCGGATCATGTCATTGACAGGGATGCCTTCGGTGATGGCGACGACGAGGTCCAGACCTGCATCCACACCTTCCAAGATGGCATCAGCCGCAAAGGGAGGCGGCACGAAGATCACGCTGACGGTGGCTCCGCTCTGCTTGGCGGCCTCGGCCACGGTGTCATACACAGGCACCTTGTGGCTGCCGTGGTCGAAGGTCTGGCCGCCTTTGCCAGGGGTCACACCGGCCACGAGCTGCGTGCCATAATCAAGCGATGCCTTAGCGTGGCGGGAACCGAAGTCCCCCGTGATGCCTTGGACGAGAATGCGAGTGTTTGTGTCAACGAGGATGGCCATGATGGTGAGGGGGCGTAAAACTGGGCTGCCCAGGCTTGGGCACGCCATCATAGAAACTCGGCACGCAGCGTCAAGGAGCGGTCCAGAATAAAATCAGCTCCCACTTTGACATTCGCGACCCTTTGATGGATTCCAGTCCCATCCTTCATCCTGTGATCACACGTCTTCTCCCCGCCCTGGCAGCCACCGCCTGCACCCTTTTTCTGGCCAGCTGCGCCACTTCCTCCCCCAAGGCCAAGGCCTACCCGGCCCTGAACGCCCAGATCCAAAAGCAGGCCCGGTCCGGCAGCCCCGTGGTGTATCCCGCCCTCGTCAGCTCAGTGAAGCCCGACTACCCCGCGCTGCCCGCCGCAGGCAGCGCCTGGGCCGTGATGAAGGTGAGCCCCCTCGGCAAAGTGGAGGAGGTCAAGGTCATCGGCGAAGCGCCGGAACTCTACCAGCAGGCCATCCAAAAAGCCTTCATGCAGTGGCGGTTCCGCCCCGGCACTGTGGGCGGCCAGCCAGCCACCTTCCCCATGCAGGTGAAGGTGACCTTTAAAAGCCAGGCCTCCATGAACAGAAAACACGTCACCGGCGAGCGCATCCCGGACGGCATCCAGATGGAAAACGAGCGCTGGATTGTCCGCTCCGTGTTCCCTGATCTCTACCATGAACTCATGCGCCAAAACAAGGCCGGGCAAAAGGTCGAACCCGCGAAGGTCACCCGCCTGCAGCGTTCCACCTACCCAGATCCCCGCGCCGAAGGGGCTGTCTGGGTGGCCTTTGTCATCAATGAACAGGCCCGTCCAGAGCAGGTCCACATCATCGGTGACGCACCCGCTCTGTTCCAGAAAGCCATCCAGGACGCCCTGAAAAAGTCCGACTTCGCAGCGGCCACGGTAGATGGCAAACCCCATGCCTACCCGGCCGCCATCAAGTGGACGTTTGATTCGCAGACTATCTTCATGATCAGGCCGTGACCGGACAAACCGTCTGGCAGCAGGTGCCAGCCAGGATCACCGACCGTCGGCTTCAGTCTTAGTCCACCATCGCCAGCTTCACCAGTCCGCCCTGTTTTGGGGCCACGACTTTGCGGTAAAAGCAGTTGCTGCGCTTGGTGTGGCAGCAGCCACCGCCGTGCTGGATCACCCGCAGGATGATGGCGTCCTGATCGCAATCCGTGCGGATTTCGACCACTTCCTGAAACTCGCCGCTCGTCGCCCCTTTGTGCCAAAGCTGTTTGCGGCTGCGGCTCCAGTACACGGCCTGCCCTTTTTCCAGGGTCATGCGCAGGGACTCCTCGTTCATGTAGGCCAGCATCAGCGCCTCGTCGGTATGCGCATCCACGGCCATGGCGGCGATGAGGCCATGCTCATCGAACTTGGGGGCAAAAACGAGGCCTTCTTCGATGGCCAGCTTGCTTTCTCGGGGACCGAACTGGTACTGGTTGGTGGTTGTCATTGGGGGCGAAGAAGATACGCGACTTTGCCAAAACCAAAACGCTTTTGTTCGACTTCTGGCTGGCTCACGCTAGGAAAGGAGGGCACCGCCATGACCCCGGACGACACCACCTCTCAAGCCCCCGGTTTTTTCCTCTCCTTTGAGGGGTCCGAAGGCTGTGGCAAGTCCACCCAGATCCGCCTTTTGAAGGACCGTCTGGAAGCCGACGGCCAGCCTGTGGTGGTTCTCCGTGAGCCCGGCGGCACAGCCGTGGGGGAGGAAATCCGCCACCTGTTGCAGCATGCGAAGGCTGGCGAAGGCATGAGCCCGGAGGCTGAACTGCTGCTCTTTGCGGCCAGCCGCGCCCAGATCGTCAGGGAGAAAATCCGCCCTCTTCTCGCTGCGGGCACCCTGGTCATTTTGGACCGCTTTCTCGACTCCACCACCGTCTATCAAGGCATGGCCCGCGGACTGCCCCTGGAGAGTGTGCAGGCGATCAATGCCTTTGCCACCGGGGGTACCCTGCCCCACCTGACCCTGGTCCTGGATATGGATGCCGTCACCGCACGCCGTCGGATCGATGCCACGGGCCGTGAGCTGGACCGCATGGAAAGCCAACCGCTAGCCTTCTTTGAAAAAGTGCGCGAAGGGTATCGCCAGCTCGCCCAGGCCGAGCCCCGGCGCCTCACCTTGCTGAATGCCGACCAGCCGCCTGAGGCCCTCCACGCCGATATCTGGTCCCTCCTGCAGACCCGCCGCCATGCCCTTTAAGCCCGACCACGCCCTTACCCTCATCACCCGCGCCCAAAAGTTGGGCCGGCTGGCGCATGCCTACCTCATCACGGGACCCCGCGAGGCCGACCGCGAAGGCTTTGCGGCCCAGGTCATGAGCCTGGTCACTGCCGCCCGCCATTCGGATCTGGATTCTTGGTCCCAGGAAGGGGCCATCATCCTGCGCCCGCAGAGCAAATCCCGCCGCATCAAGGTGGGGGACGATGCCGACGATGTGGGCACCATCCGCTACCTGGAGCGCATGATCCACCGCACCACCGGCCCGGGCGGCTACAAGCTGGGAGTCATCGTGGATGCCGAGCGCATGAATGACCAGGCGCAGAATGCCTTCCTCAAAACCCTGGAAGAGCCGCCTCCGCGCACCCTGCTGCTGCTGCTCACCACCCAGCCCGGCCAGCTCCTGCCCACCATCCGCTCTCGCGTCATCGAAATTCCCCTGCTGCCACCAGGGGGCTTGCGCAAATTCACGGAGCACGAGCAAAAGCTGCTGGCCGTTTTGGAAAAGCTGACCCGCAGCCAAGCTGGCGGCAGCATCTCCGCCGCGCTGGGTCTCAAGGCCGATTTCCAGGCCATCCTCGAAGACTTGCATGGCGACATCAAGGAGGAGCAGGAAGACGAATTCGAAAAGGAGCAGGACCATTACAAGCAGACCACCGATGGGGCCTGGCTGAAGCAACGTGAAGAACAGGTGACGGCACAAATCGAGGCCACCTACCTGCAGCAGCGCGATGCTTTGATGGATCTTTTGCTGGCCTGGATGGGCGACATCGCCCGGCAGCAGGTGGGGGCCGAACATCTGGACCTGCCGGAATACGCAGCTGCCACGGCGGCCCTCGCCCAGCGCTGGGATCCAGGTGAAACCACCAAACGGCTGCGTACCCTGCGGCAGCTGGAATCCCACCTGCACACGAATGTGAACGAAGGCCTCGCCCTCGAAGTGGGCTTCATTCAGGCCTTTGGAAAATAGCACCGCAGGTCCTCAGGGTTCCTGGCCGAACCACACGCTCATCGCCTTGCCTGAGTAACCCGTCATCTCCAGGTACCCCTGCCCTGTGATCTCGCGGCCATTGGACTGCCCCGTGTAATCCACGGCCCCCTCCCAATACCCAAGACCTGGCGTCGCCTCCGCTCTAAACTCCTGGTTAGGTAAAACGGCGCTGCTTTTCAGAGTGATGCCGTGACCGGGAATCTCGATCTGCCACTGGATGGGATAGGCAGCCCCTCCCGGCGATTTCCAGACCTGGCCTGGAGACAGCTTAAAGTCCTTGGCCGTCAGGCTCACCACACGGCCATCAGGGCGGATCAGGGTTCCCGCACTGGAATCGCTTTTTGCATCGCCACGCAGTTGGAAGAGCATCAGCTCGCTGCCATCACTGAGCTGCGCACTGAACCAGTCCCAGCCGACGGTCCCTTTTTCCAGAAAGCTGGTACCGAATTCGTGATCCATCCAGGTCTCGCCAGTGATCTCAAAGGTCTGGTCTCCCACCCGAAGGCTGCCGCGTGTAGGCATGCGCGTGAGTGAGTAATAGTGACTGGCATTGCCAGCCGTCACACCTTTTTGGCTGATGCCATCAGCCCCGTGAATGACAGGCGGCTTCCCGGAGTCCAGTTCCAGTTCGATTGCAAAATCTCGATCCCCCGCTTTCAGGGCAAACTTCCCGTTAGGCAGAGTCAGGCATTGCCAATCCTCATTCCAGACCCGCTGCTCCGTCGCCCCGGCCAGGCCGGGGCCCGCACGGTTCAGTCGATCGGCATGATAATACTTCTTCCCAGTCACATCGGTCAGGGCCAGATGCGCCATCCACACATCGCGCAGCGCCCAGGGAGATTTCACCGCAGGCTCAGCCACCGCCCCGATGCGGAAGAAAGTGAGCTGATAGCCGAAACGATCTCCTCCCTTGGACTTCACGTTCCCCGTGAAATACCACCATTCAATCTTGTGCTGCGGATGCTGCCCGTGATCTCGCGGGAATGCATAAGTGTAACCCGGCACCGAGGGTTTCCACTCCTGAGCCTCAGCACCCCAGGGACAAAGCAGAACTAACAGCGCACTGACCACAAAAGTGCGCGAGACACTGCGCCGCGCAGGCCATAGTCCCGCGATCATGGTGCCCGCGATGGTCAGCAATGTCGAGCCCAGGAGAAAGAGCCAGGGCGTGTAAAACTGAATGCTCCAGCCAAAGCTCTGCGGGTTGATCACATGGATGAGCACCAGCGAAAGCAGCATGCCCACTACCAGCCCCAGCCCCTGGCTGACCGCGCCCAGCAATCCCGATTCGATGACAATCGTGCGCCTCACCTGGGCAGCCTCTGCCCCGGCAATCCGTAACAATCGGATCTCCTCTTTCCGTTCCAGCACCAGGGTCATCATGGTCGCCGCGACGCCAGCCATAGCGACCAGGATGGCGATGATCTCCAGCGCCCAAGTGATGGCAAAGGTACTGTCAAAGATACGCAGCACCTCCTGCCGCAAACCTGTGTTGGTGAAGATGGCGACAAAACCCCGTCCATCGAGCTGCTGCACCAGTTCTGTCTTCACCGTCTCAGTATCGGCCCCTGGCTTCAGATACATCGCCACATGCGTGGGCAGACTCACGCCGAACCAATTTTGAAACAGGCTTTTGTCCATGGTCAGGGTGCCGCTGTCATTGGAGTAATCATAAAACTGCGCCGCGATTCGGAAAGCATGCTCCCCCTTCGGAGTAGGCAGGGTCACCATATCTCCCTCCTTCACGCCAAAACGCAGCGCAAAACTTTCCGAGACGAAGACCTCCCCTTTGTCCTTGGCCTGACGCATCATCGCCTTGGCATCCCCACGCGTCTTCATCGCGATCCGTCCATGCTGCATCTGCACCTCAAAATCACCGGTGCCCAGCTTGATGATGCGGTCCTGATAAGGCAGATCCATGGAACGATACCCGTCAAAGGCCAGCACAGCAGGGTGCTCGCGCAGCGTCTTGATCGTGGCTTCTGAAAAGGTCGGCGGGCTTTGGCTGCGCGGCGGTGTGCCTGGGCGCACGTAAAGATCCGCCCCCAGGGTCTGATCCACCCAATACAGCACCGTCTGCCGAAAGCTGCCCACCATCACCGCGATGGCCACCGTCAGGGCCAGGCTTACCGCCAGCGCTGCGACAGACACAGAAAGCCGATGGGTCGAGGCCCGGATCTGCGAGGCCGCCAACCGGCCTTCAATGCCGAAAATTCGCCCCAAAACCCCACGCATCATCTGCGCAGTGCCCCGCAGCACTATTGGCACCAGCAGGGACATCCCCGCAATGGCACACAGACAGGCAAAGTAGCCCCACAAGGGAAGTCCTGCCACGGCGGGCTGCCTTGCCGCCACATAACCAACGATGAGGCAAAGAACAGCAGGCAGCCACAGCACCCACTTCCTTTTGGCTCTGACCGGATGGCTCTGAGCCGCAGAGCCACTCTCGCGCATGGCCTCCATCGGTGTCACCTGGGCCGCCTCGCGGGCAGGCAGCGCCGCCGCCAGCAAGGACAGCGGCATGGCCACCCCAAACGCCATGGCCCAGTGCAGCCAGGTCAAAGCAGGCACCTGGGCGGCAGTCGCCACATAGAGCGTGTCCACCGTGGTGGAAGTCAGCGCAATGGCCGCCTCGGCCATCAGCTTGGCCAAAGGCACTCCGAGCAAGGCACCCATGAGGCCCAGAAGGGTCGCCTCTCCCAAAAACAAGCGCAGTACCTGCCCCTGGGTCACCCCCAATGTGCGCAGCATGCCGATCTCCCGCCGCCGGGTCATCACCGCCACAGAAACCGTGTTGTAGATCAGGAACAGCCCCACCACCAGGGCGATGCCGGAAAGCATGGTGAGATTAAAATGAAAGGCCGCCAGCATCTTCTCCACCGCCGCGCTGCGTCGCTGGGGACGCGAAACGGAAAGCCCCGCCCCCAGTCGTTGTTTCACTTCTTGTTCGGCCACTTCCACCTTTGCCCCCTCGTGCAGGCGCAGTTCGATGCGGTCAATGCGCCCAGGCTTGTCCAGAATCACCTGCGCATTCGCGATGTCCATGATGGCCAGGGACTGCGCCGCCAGGGCAGACTGGGGCCCCTTTTTCCCATCAGCCTCCCCTGCTCCCAAAATCGCCGAAATGGTGCAGAGCCGCTCCCGATCTCCCACCAGCAGCTTCAGTGAATCGCCCTGCTTCAGCTGATGACGCCGGGCAAAGGTGCCGGTGAGGAGAAGAGAATCAGGCTTCCCCAGCAGCGCCATGAGTTCCATCCCTGTGGCTGTGCCCGTGTTCCCTCCAGAGACGGCATAGTCACGCAGCGCAGGATCGCGCATGGCATCCACGCCGATGACACGCAGCATCTCCCGGCTTTCCCCAGCGACCGCCATGACATCGGACTCAATCACAGGCGTCGCGATGCCAAACTCACGCAGCCATGACAGGCCCGGCAGCAGGGTTTCATCCACACCCATCGGTGCCGAGGTGATTTCCAATGCAGCCTTGCCAGACACCGCATCCAGGGCCGCCGAAAATCCACGCAGCGAGCCGCTGTTGGCAAGCTGGATGGCCAGCATCACCCCCACGCCTAGCATCACACCGAGGGCGGTCAGGGCCGTGCGCACAGGCTCGGCCAGCATCGGTCGGAGGATAAAACGGCGGAACAAGGAAAAGCGGTCCATGAGATGAATCGCGTTTTTCATTCCACCACCCGGCCGTCCTTCATCCGGAGGGTCTGTTTCGCCACCGCTGCCACTTGGGCATCATGAGTGGCCATCAGAATGGCAATGCCGAGATCCTGGTTCAGTTCCTGAAAAAGCTCCAGCACCCGCTGGCCATTGCTGCTGTCCAGGCTGCCCGTCGGTTCATCTGCGATCAACAAAGCAGGTTCATGAATCACCGCGCGGGCCAGGGCGGCACGTTGGGCCTCCCCGCCAGACACCTGGTTGGGGTAATGGTCCAGCCGATGGTCAATGCCGACCCGCCGGGCCAAAGCGCGCGCCTTTTCAAAGGCCGTTTTCTCACTCACCCGCGCCAGCAAAAGCGGCATGGCGATGTTTTCCAGCACGCTCAGAGTCGGCAGTAGATTAAAGAACTGAAACACAAATCCGATCCTTTCCCGCCGCAGCCGGGTGAGATCGGCATCATTCATCGTGGTCACCTCACGACCATCGAGTTTCAGCGAGCCTGAGTCCGCCTTGTCCATCGCCCCGCAGAGCTGGAGCAGCGTGGACTTGCCACAGCCGGACGGCCCCATCACTGCCACAAAAGCACCTGCCTCCAGGCTCAAGGAAACCCCGCGCAGTGCAGGCACGGCCGACTCAGCCAGGGCATAACTGCGATGAAGGTCGGCGGCGGCAAGAATGGCTTCAGGCATGGGTAGTAGATAAACGTGCGTAATGAAGCTCCAGTTGCGCAGCAGTCTGACTCATAGCAATGGCATTCTGGCCACCTTTACATTCTTCCCTGCCTGCGATTCATGCAATCTCCTCTTCCCCAATCATCAGGAATTTTCAGCATGATTGGAGCCGCCTTCCGGCAGAACCGAACCGCATGTCTGCTGCTAAATGTACTGGTGATCTCCTTGGTGACTTCTTACTATCAGGTCCCCGCAGTGGCGGGAGTCTGGGAGGCTGTTGGTAATTTTAAACTGCGCTGGTCCTTCGCCTTCTCGCTCACCTCCACGATCTTTGCTGCCGCCGTGCTTCCCTTTTGCGTTCAGGCACTGATGGGCACACTGCCAAAGGGCGCACGGTGGAAACGCCTCATCCTGAGCATGTTGTTCTGGGGCTATCGCGGCATGGAAATTGACTTGTTTTACCGCTTTCAGGGCTTCGTCTTTGGAGATGGCAATGATGTCTTCACCCTCCTCAAAAAGGTGGCTCTCGACCAGTTCGTTTTCAGCCCGGTCTGGTTTGTGCCCACCTACCTCATTGCCCTTCGCTGGATTGACCTGGGAGCCAGCTGGAAGCGCACCCTGGCCTCGTTGGACCGCGATTTCTGGATGCGCACCTGCCCAGCCGTGATGATGACCAACTGGCTCGTCTGGATCCCTGCCCTTGCACTCATCTACAGCCTCCCAGCCGCCTTGCAGTTCCCGCTTTTCTCCGTCGTGATGTGTTTCTTTGTCCTCATCGTGACGCTTCTGGCAGGTAGAAAAAGGGCCGCTGGAGAATGACTCCATTGACGTGTGCCAGATGCTGAGTCGGCAGTTCAAAAGATCTTTTTCGCTTCAGTAATGCGGTTACGCCAATAATACGGGCGACGCTTCGCATGAGCGATGGCGAGAATGACAACTTTCTCCCGCCAGATCATGTAGGCGATGTAATATTCGCCAAACTTTTGAGTGAGGTTTGTTCTGCGGGTCGGGGGCCGACGCAAGTTGAAAAGCAGAGAATTGCCCACGATGAGATCCACACAACGGTAAAAAGTTTTTTCGAAGTCGAAAGCCAGCTCACCGTCATCATCTACACTGGCATAATAGCGGATGATATCCTTCAACTCATCACGGGCCGCAGGATGTATGTCAAAGTTCTCGCTCATGCCTTGCGCTTGAGCCCGAGTTCGGCAAAAAGGGCTTCGGTGCTGTTGCGAAGCTCCTTGCCGGAAATCAGCCCTGCCGTTCCCTCTTCGACCTCCTGCACCCGGCGGTCAATCTCCGCATCCCATTCGGCCTCCACGGAAATCTCGTTATCATGAGGCAAGGGCATCACATACTCATTCTGGAGGTCACGAAGCAACTCTTCGATGTCCGTTGGCTCCAGATTTCGGATCTCCTTTTTGATGCGTTCAAGGACAGCACTCATGACGTCATCATAGGACGATATCTGAAATTTGTCCACTTGGACTCTGGTCACGATCCAACTTCACCATGAAGTCTTGGTGAAGCTGAACGTGATAAGCCTAGACCGGATTTCAAAAAGGTTGTCATAAACGCAATTTGGGACGGCACTGGGAT
>JAZKER010000048.1:0-16301 GCA_040386955.1 Verrucomicrobiota bacterium | reverse complement strand
TGCAGGACAGCGCCCTGGTGCGCAAGCTGGGTGAGGTGGTGACCAAGCGCCTGCTCAAGTTCCTGGACAAAGAGGCGCAGGAAGACTCCAAGAAGTTCCAAGAGTTCTATGCAAAGTTCAGCCGCTTCTTCAAAGAAGGCGTGGCGACCGACTTCCTGAACCGCGACGCCATCGCCAAGCTGCTGCGTTTTGAATCCAGCCTGACCGGCGAGGCAGAAGTGATCGGCCTGGCCGACTATGTCTCGCGCATGAAGGAAGACCAAAAGGCCATCTACTACCAGGTGGCACCTTCACGCAAAACCATCGAGACCGGGCCTTACGTGGAAGCCTTCAAGTCGAAGGGCTATGAAGTGCTGTATCTCTATGAGTCCATCGATGAATACGTGGTCACCAGCCTGCGTGAATTTGATGGCAAGCAGCTCCAGGCCGTGAACTCCAATGAGGTGGATCTGGGTGAAATCGCCGGGGAAGGGGAAGCCCTCAGCGAAAGCGACACCGCCACGCTTTGCGGCTGGCTGAAGGACAGCCTGACCTCGGGCGTGGAAGAAGTGCGCAGTGGCAAGCGCCTGGTGAACAGCCCGGCCCTGGCCATCACCCCAGATGGCGAGATGACCCCGCAGATGCGCCAGATGATGCGCGCCATGAAGCCGGATGAGGTGGAAGCACCGAAGGTGATTCTGGAGATCAATCCCCGCCACGAAATCGTGAAAAAGCTCTCCAGCCTCAGCCAGTCTGACAGTGAAAGCGCCCAGCTCATCGCCGAACAGGTGCTGGACAACGCCCTGCTTTCCGCCGGTCTGCTGGATGACCCTCAGCGCATCGTCGCCCGCACGGAGAAGATCATGGAGCGTCTGCTGGCCAAGTAAGGCGGCTTGCAGTTCTGTCCAAATCAAAGCTCCGCGGCCCCCTGGCTGCGGAGCTTTTTTGTGACATCGTTTATTTCTCCCGTCACCCTCATCAAATCCTGTAACCAAAAAAGCGCCGCCCGGTGAGGGGCGACGCTTCGCTGGAAGAGTGATCGTCGTTGTCGAAACTCAATTAAGGCTTCGGCACTTCGGCGATGGTCGCCAGAATGCGGGAAGCGATGGCGTAGGGATCGCCCTGGGAGTTTGGACGGCGGTCTTCAAGGTAGCCCTTGTAGCCGTTGTTGACGAAGCTGTGAGGAACACGGACGGAAGAACCGCGGTCAGCGATACCGTAGGTGAACTTGTCGATGGACTGGGTCTCATGCAGACCGGTGAGGCGCATGTGGTTGTCAGGACCATAGACGGCGATGTGCTCGTTGAGGTTCTTGGCAAATGCAGCCATGAGGGCTTCGAAGTAGGGCTTGCCACCCACGTCACGGAGGTAGTCCGTGGAGAAGTTGGCGTGCATGCCGGAGCCGTTCCAGTCGGTCGCGCCGAGGGGCTTGCAATGGTATTCCACGTCAATGGAATATTTTTCGCAAAGACGGTTCAGGAGGTAGCGGGCCACCCACATCTGGTCGGCGCAGTTCTTGGAGCCTTTGCCGAAGATCTGGAATTCCCACTGGCCCTTGGCCACTTCGGCGTTGATGCCTTCGTGGTTGATGCCGGCGTCAAGGCAGAGGTCGAGGTGCTCTTCGACGATCTGGCGGGCGATGTCGCCCACGTTTTTGAAGCCCACGCCCGTGTAGTAAGGACCCTGGGGGGCTGGGAAGCCGTTTTCAGGGAAGCCGAGCGGGCGGCCGTCCTGGTAAAGGAAGTATTCCTGCTCGAAACCAAACCAGGCGCCTGCATCGTCCAGGATGGTGGCGCGGGAGTTGGACGGATGCGGGGTGACGCCGTCGGGCATCATGACTTCGCACATCACCAGCACGCCGTTGATGCGGGTCGTGTCTGGGAAGACGGCCACTGGCTTCAGCACGCAGTCAGAGCTGCGGCCTTCGGCCTGCTGGGTGGAGCTGCCGTCAAAGCCCCAAAGAGGGAGCTGTTCGAGGGTGGGGAAGCTCGCGTATTCCTTGATCTGGGTCTTGCTGCGCAGGTTTGGCACCGGCGTGTAGCCGTCGAGCCAGATGTATTCGAGTTTGTATTTGGCCATGGTTGTGGTGTTCGACTTATGTGTATGAGGGCTGGATGGAGAGTGACCTACATCGTTGCCGCGCGATGCGATGAAGCATGGGTTATGCCAAAACAGAAATGATTTTTTCGACAGCAGTGAAAAAAGATGGGGATCATCTTCGTGTCAGCCGCCCTTGCCGGGGGCGGTGAGCCGCAGTTAAGTCCCGGTCTCATGGAAGCTAAAAACACCGCCCGTGCCCTCGTCCGTCTCGGCTACGATGGGCGTGTACACAAGACCTTCAGGGGCCACATGGCGCAGGAACGCTTTGATCACGAGGTCCGGGTGCTGCGCTATCTGGAAAAGCAGGGCTGCCCGTTTGTACCTAAAGTGCTCGAAGCCGATCCCGAGAAACTGCACCTGGTGACGAGCAATTGCGGCAGCCGTGTGGACCACATCACGGAGGACCGCCTGCGCCTGCTGTTTGCGGAACTGGAGCAGTATGGAGTCCGGCATGAAGATCCCTACACCCGCAATGTGACTTACAACCCCCACCTGGGCCGGTTTTGCCTCATTGATTTCGAGTTTGCCACCATTCTGGACAAGCCGGACCTGGGGCCACCGCCTCCAGAGCCGGATCCCCACGAGCAAGGCCCCCGGGGCTGGTGACAAAAACGCGGATTTGACCGCACGTCCCCTGCAAATGTCTTGCCGCAGGGCGGGGGGCTGCGACATCTTTTCTCCCAGCCCGTGATTCCAGACTCTGACTCCCAACCCGTCTCCCATCCCTCCGTTCTCTCATGGTCCGGCATGACCCATGTCGGGCGGGTGCGCAAGAACAACGAAGATGCCTTCCTGGCCCTGGCCTACGATGCCCAGGAGATCCGCTACCTGGGCAAGGTGGGTGAGTCCAATCTGGACCACAGCGACTTTGTCTTTGCCGTGAGCGATGGCATGGGTGGGGCCAATGCCGGCGAATTTGCCAGCCGTACGGCGGTGGAACGGATCACCCGCCTGATGCCGCGTGTTTATCGTCTGGCTGCCCAAAGGCTGGCCAGCGGGGTCAATGATGCCCTCGAGGAAATCTTCGGCCACGTGCATGCGGAACTGAACCGCATGGGGCGCTCCTACGCGGAATGTTCCGGCATGGGGGCCACCCTCAGCTTGGCCTGTTTTTCCCCCGGCTGGATGCATTTCGGCCACATTGGCGACAGCCGCATCTATTACCTCCCTGCCGGTGGCGGCATGATGCAGGTGACGCATGACCACAGCTATGTCGGCTGGCTTCGGCGCAAAGGGGACATCAACGAACGCCAGGCACGAACCCATCCCGGCCGCAATGTGCTGAACCAGGCCCTCGGGGCCGGCCATCAGATTCTCAATCCGCATTTCGGTGCCGTGAGCTGCCACCCGGGCGACAAGTTTCTGCTCTGCAGCGATGGTGTCACTGATGGGCTTTGGGATACCCGTATCGAGGAGTATCTGAAAACTCCTTCAGAGCAGCCCAAGGCTTTTAAGATGGTGGAACGGGCGGTGGCCGAGTCTGGCAAGGACAACTGCACCGCCGTGGTCGTGGAATTCGCGCCCTGACAGGAGGCCGTCACTCGGGTTTTATCAGTTCCCCCTTCATGGAGCTGATTCGGCGTGCCAGCTTTCCCAGAGTGGCGTGTTCGCCTTCCGTGAAGGTCATGCTGTCTCCGCCGTAGTCATCCGCATCAAAAACACTGACCTTCACTCCTGCGGGGACTTTCATGGAGAGAAGGCTGTCATTGGGAATGCCCACCTTTTTCAGCTCTGCAGAGCCGGGAAAATCCGCAGGGGCCTTCAGCCGGTTCATCCGGCCCTTGAAGTTTTCTTCAAGATAAAAAGAGACGGAAGGGCGGCTCTTGGGCCCGGCCTGAAGAGCCTCTGTGGCATCCTGCACAGCCCTGAACAAAGGTGCCGCACTGATAACGGAAACAAAGAAGACTCCGACGATGAGCAGACAGGATTTTCTCATGCCGTCTAGATTAGGTGATTCTTCGATAAGTGGTCAAGTCCAATCAAGGTGCCACCAGCCGCCCCCTCCAGACGGCAGGGGATCTCTTCCCTGGGCGGGCCTCGCCACCGGCGATGATAGTGCTGCCCAGCCACTCCACGGAAGGGGAGGTCACGAGGGAAAAGGGGAGCTCACCGACACCGCTCCAAGCATTGCTGCCGGGGTGATAGGAAAGAATTTCGCGAGGGAACCCGGGATGCTTCTCTTTTGGCTCAAAGTCAACCAACGCTCCGTCATCGCCCCCCAAGATAAAAACATGTCCCTCCACCACGGGGGCGGGACTGGGCGCGGCCACCGCCACCCGGGGGATGTCCGCTATTTTTTTCCATCCTTTGTTAGGCTGAAAGCTCCACGCATCATTCAGCCACACGCGTGCAGGTTTGCCCTCCGCATCAGGTTTTAAGGCCGCACCACTGATGAAGTAGATCGTGCCATCACTGGCCGCCATCGTGGCCAGAATGCGGGCCGAACCAGGGCAGGGGGCCAGTTCACGCCAGCCTTCACCCGTCTGTTTCAGGTCCAGCGCCCAGAGTGTGCCCAGAGCGGCTGTTGAAGCAGGGGTTTCGATGCCTCCCGCCACATAGACCGTGCCGTTCATCTCCACCCCCGCCATGAAGGCGCAGGGCTTGGGCAGCATGGGCAGCGCCTGGGTGGTGATTTTGCCTTCGGCATAACGCAGGCGGAAGACATCCCGGAAATTGGCAGTGGCATCTCCACCGCCGATGCAGATGAGCCCATCATCCGTGGTGATGGAAACTCCGTAGCCATTTGGCCTGGGCAGCTTTCCCGCCTTCACCCATTTGCCGTCAGGTTTTTCCAAGGCGTAAATGGTGTCATACCAGACTTTTGTTCCGCCTTCCCAGGGCCTCTTGTCAGGGAAATTGGTGCCGCCCGCCACCAGCAGTGCCCCTGAGGACACCCCTGCAAAGGAACCCGCAAAGCCTTCAGCATCTGGCAGTGGGGGTAGGGAGGCCCAGTCATCTTCGGCGGCAGCAGGGAATGAAAGCATAAGAAGGAGGGCTGACAGCACAGATTTCATCGGGGCAGCGGTCATAGCATGACTTCACGTCTCCAGGCCAGACTTTCTTCCTGGTCAGCTCAGATGACCAAGGTCAGATGCAGCCCAGGACTGGATAGCTTCCTTAACCAGTGAAGCCGCGGTGATCATGACGTTATCATCTGCATATCCAACCGACTTATGCTCTCAAGAATCTTCACATCGACCCTTGCCGCCCTCACCCTGGGCCTCTCGTCTCACGCCGCCGAGCCCTTCATGGCCAAGCAGGACCTTTTTAAGGTCGGTGACATGGGCTATAAAATCTTCCACATTCCCGGCATCGTGGTCACCGCCAAAGGCAGCGTGCTGGCCTGGTGCGAAGCCCGAAAAAACGGCAGCGACTGGGACCAGATAGACATCCTGCTGCGTCGCAGCACGGACGATGGCCTAACATGGAGTGAGGCAAAAAATATCGTGGCCATCGAAGGCCCGAAAAAGAAAAACCCCTTTGCGCTGCTCATCAAAAATACGGATCCCAACACAGTCACCTACAACAATCCGGTGCTGATCGCCGACAAGGACGGCACGGTGCACATGCTTTTCTGCCTGGAGTACATGCGGGCCTTTTACCAGCGCAGCAACGATGACGGCCTCACCTGGAGCAAGCCTGTGGAAATCACCGCCACCTTTGAATCCTTCCGCAAGGATTATGACTGGAAGGTCCTCGCCACAGGCCCCAACCACAGCATCCAGCTTCGGAAAACAGGTCGCCTCGTCGTGCCAGTCTGGCTTTCAACCGGCACGGGTGGCAACGCCCACCGCCCCAGCGTCACCTCCACCGTTTACAGCGATGACCAAGGCCAGACCTGGAAAGCAGGTGAGATCGCCGTGCCCAACACCGAAGAATGGATCAATCCCAATGAAACGGTGGCCGTGGAACTGTCGGACGGCAGCGTCATGCTGAATGTGCGCAGTGAATCCAAGGCCCACCGCAGGCTCGTCACCGTCAGCAAAGACGGCGCCACTGGCTGGAGCAAACCGCGCTTTGACGAGGCCCTGCTGGAGCCCATCTGCATGGGCGGCATTGTTCGTTATTCCAGTGACGCTGCCGGCCAGAAAAACCGCCTGCTGTTTTCCAACCCGCACAATCTCGACAACGCCCGGGACAAGGGCAAACCCGAGCCCGGCAAAAGCCGTCTGCGTCAAAACCTCAGCATCAAGCTCAGCTATGATGAAGGCCTCACCTGGGCCGTGAACAAATCCATCGAACCCGGCTGGAGCGCCTACAGCGACATTGCGGTGACACAAAAGGGCAGCATCCTTTGCTTTCACGGCGCGGCGGCGGAGAAACATCACTTCGCCGGTGACCGTCTCACGCTTACCCGCTTCAATCTGGAATGGCTCACCGATGGCAAAGACAGAACCCCGGAGGGCAAGCTTTCGGCTCTCCCAATCATGGACTCCCTGAATGGCAGCGGATTGGTCACTCGAGAGAATGAAGCTCGCTGAGCTTCAGGGCCTTCAGCTGATCAGTAGCAACCGCGGCCGGTCGGGGATGGTGGCCGGCGCGCGGTGAATGCACGGCAGCACCGGACAGCCCGGATACTGAATGGCGACACGCCACAAGTGGCCCACACCAAAGGAGTATGGCTGCGCCCCAGGAAGAGGTGCGTAATGCAGATCGTAGAAATGATCGTTCAGATACTCCAGAAAGTCCGCATCATCCTCGCCGCCATAAAACTTCAGGAGTTCCGCACGTGTCTGCGGAATGTCCACATGCCGGATGGCCTCCTCATTGCGTAGCCCCTCTGAGGAAGAACCGTGATAGGTGCAGAGAAACGTGTCTGCCTCCACCGTGGCACTGTCCACGTGAAACGATTGCACATGGGTGGGCAGGGCTTCCTCATCCCCCTCTTCGGCATCGTTCACGTAACCGTTGATAAAGTCGAGAACAGGCGCGAGCTCACGCTCCCGCAGGATCCTTTGATCCTCGATGAGGATGCTGCGGGCCACCTTTCCAGCATCGCTCAGTTCAAGGTCGTGCAGGCAGGCCTCATCAAGAGTCGTGATGCCTGCCCCCAGCGACAGCTTGGCCACGATCTCACCAAAATCCCCCGGCAACTCACGCGGCCAGCACATGGCATTCACGCCTTCCGCAAAAGGAGTGGAAACAAGCTCCTCAAAACTGCTGACCACCTTGATGCAAGGATGATTGGGCAGCGGGAGGGAAGATGGAAAAGGGGGCGAAACAGCAGTCACGGAAAGGTTGCCAGCTTGGGCTGGACAACCCCGTCCCGCAAATCAAGAAACCATCATGCTGAAGGCACGCTCAGCACCGCCCCAGTATCCGCACTGCCCACCATGGCTGCGTACCGGGCCAGGTACCCGGTGCGTGCTTTGGGGGCTGGTGCCTTCCATCGGGCTCTGCGCTGCTCCAGCGCCTCGTCAGAAACCAGCAGGTTCAACGTGCGTTCGGGGATGTTGATTTCGATGCGGTCCCCGGCCTCGATCAAGGCAATGGGACCGCCCGCTGCGGCCTCCGGCGACACATGGCCGATCGCCCCGCCCCGGGTCGCCCCCGAGAAACGGCCATCGGTGATGAGCGCCACGGAATCCCCCAGACCACGCCCGGCAATGGCGGCCGTGGGGGCCAGCATCTCCTGCATGCCAGGCCCGCCGCGTGGCCCTTCATAGCGGATCACCACCACGTCCCCCGCCTTCACTTGACCTCCCAAAATGCCCACACTGGCCTCTTCCTGGGATTCAAAGATCACCGCATTTCCCGTGAACTGCATCATGACCGGGCTCACGCCTGCGGTTTTCACCACGCAGCCATCGGGGGCGATGTTGCCAAACAGCACGGCCAGACCGCCCTTGGGTGAGTAGGCTTTGTCGAGCGGGCGGATCACGTCTGCATCCTTCACCTCGGCTGTGGAAATGGTTTCACCCAAGGTTAAGCCGCTGACGGTGAAGGCATCCGCATGGAGAATGCCAGGCTTGCCTTGCAGCGTTTTCAGGATGGCACCAATGCCGCCGGCCCGGTCCACATCTTCCATGTAATAATGGCCCGAAGGAGCCACCTTGCAGATGTGAGGAACACGCTCGGCGATGGCATTGAAGTCGGCCATGGTCAGCGACACGCCCGCCTCATGCGCCACGGCGATGGTGTGCAGAATCGTATTGGAGGAGCCTCCCATGGCCATGTCCAGCGCCAGCGCATTTTCAAAAGCCTCACGGGTCAGCAAATCAGAAGGACGCACATTGTCCCGCACCAGGCGCACAATGGCTTTCCCTGCACGCTGAAAAAGGGCATCGCGGGCAGGGTCCGTCGCCAGGATGGATCCGTTCCCCGGCAGCGCCCAGCCCAGGGCCTCGCACAGGCAGTTCATGGAATTTGCCGTGAACATGCCAGAGCAGGAACCGCAAGTGGGGCAGGCATTTTTTTCAATCGTGCTGAGCTGTTCCTCAGTGATGGTGTTTGTAGAAAGCTGCCCCACGGCCTCAAACACCGAAGCGAGGTTCAGCGAACGCCCGGTGGTGGGATCCTTGCCCGAACGCATGGGGCCGCCGGAAACGAAGATCGAGGGAATGTTCACCCGCGCTGCACCCATCATCATGCCTGGCACGATCTTGTCGCAGTTGGGGATGCAAACCACACCGTCAAAGCAGTGTGCCCACAGCATGGTCTCCACGCAGTCGGCAATGAGTTCACGTGAAGCCAAGGAATACTTCATCCCGCCGTGCCCCATGGCGATGCCGTCATCCACGCCGATGCAGTTGAACTCGAAGGGCACCCCGCCAGCCGCGCGAACGGCTTCGCGGACTTTTTTTCCCACGACGTCCAGATGGGCATGGCCGGGAATGATTTGCACAAAGGAGTTCGCAATCGCGATGAAGGGCTTGTCCCAGTCCTCCTCGGACTGGATCACGCCAGTGGCGCGGAGAAGGCTGCGGTGCGGGGCACGGGTGGCCCCTTTCTTGATGGTGTCGCTGATGGCCATGAGATTCGGTAGGGTGGTGAAGGCCACCAGGATTCTCTCGGATGAGCCTATTAGAATTACCCATTTTGCTCATTTGTGATACCTTTTCGGTATGGACTATTCCATTCGAGAAATTGAGTGCTTCATTGCCGTGGCGGAGGAGCTTTCCTTCACCCGCGCTGCGCGACGCCTGCATCTGGCCCAGCCGCCGCTTTCCCGGCACATCCGCAGCCTGGAGGAAAAGATCGGTGCCACACTCGTTTCTCGTGAACCGCGTCGCATTTCCCTGACGGCCGCCGGCAGCCTGTTCTATGAGGAGACACGTCATGTGCCACGCCAGCTGGCCAGGGCAGGGGAGGCGGCCCGACGCTGCGCCCATGGCGAGACCGCCAGGCTGAGGCTGGGTTTTGTCAGCGCCGTAATGAATGATGAACTGGCGGAAAGCTTCCGCCGCTACCGGGAGCTGCATCCGGAGGTGCAGGTGATGCTGCAGGACTTGCCACCCAACGATCAGCTCAAGGCCATCGGCGACGGGCATCTGGACGGCGGCTTTGTCGGTGTCATTCCTCCAGTTAGGCCAGCAGGCATCCAGTTTGTGGGTTGGCATCAGGAGCCCCTCGTGTGTTTCCTGCCGTTGGGCCACCGGCTGGCCGGTTCCCGCAGCATCTCACTTTCGTCTTTGGCTGAAGAATCTTTTGTGGCCGTTTCACACGGGTCGGCTCCTGCCTTTGCCGCCCAGGTGCAAGGGCTTTGCAAGACGGCCGGATTCCGCCCCCGCATCATTTTGGAGTCGCCGCGGGCCCAGGCGGTGGCCCTGATGGTGGCGGCAGGTTCAGGCATCGCCCTGCTGCCAGTGGCGCTGGCCCAGTTCATGCAGAAATCCGTGCATGCCATTCCTTTGAAAGGCTCGCCCAAAATCACCCACGTCTTCGCCTGCCAGCAGGGAAAACTTCAAGGCCCCCTCACCGACCTGATGCGGATTCTGCGGGCCCCTAAGGCACGATGAAAGTCACTTTTGAGGCAGGGCATCCTTCCACCCGCCTTCAAGCTGGGCCGACAGGGATTTCACCCGTTCGGCATGCTGCGGCAGCGAGGCCTGATTGACCCGTTCCTGTGGATCATTCTCATGGTCATACAGTTCTCGTCCGGCCTCCACGCCCTTCGGATTTTTCCATTCGGTGTAGCGCCAGCGGTCGGTACGCAGGCTGCGTCCCTTGTAGCCCTCCTTGCCACGGCGAAGGTATTCGCTGAAGGCCGCCCTCTTCCACGGGCGGGCTGGATTTTCCAGCACAGGGGTAAAGCTGGTGCCTTCCAGAGATTCGGCCACAGGCAGCCCAGCCAGATCCGCCAGCGTGGGATAAAGGTCCACCAGTTCCACCAGGGCCCGGCTTTTCTGCCCCGCTGTTTTCAAACCGGGAGCACTGACGATCAAAGGCACCCGTGTGCCTAACTCAAAGTTGGTCATTTTGGTGAAAAGCCCCTGCTCCCCCAGATGGTAACCATGATCGCCCCAAAAGACGATGAGGGTGTTTTCCCGCAGTCCCAGGCGGTCCAATTCAGCCACCACGCGCCCCAGTTGGGCATCCATGTGGCTCACGCAGGCACGATATCCACGAATGAGCTTCAAGGCGGTCGCTTCATCAATGTCACCCTCACTTGGCATGCCGCCATAGGTGCGCAGTTCATACAGATCATGGAAAGCCGGAGCCGGTGCATCCTTGGCCGGTGCCGCATCGGAGGGCATGCGAATGCTGCTTTCAGGATACAGGTCCCAGTACTTTTGCGGACAGGTGAAGGGCAGGTGGGGTTTCACAAAACCCACCCCCAGAAAAAACGGCCGGCCCTCCTTCTTCAGTCTCTGGAGAGTCTCGATGGCCTTGAGGGCCGTTTGGCCATCCGGATACACATCATCAGATTCCTCGGAGGCCTCAAAGGGACGGCCACGGATCAGCCGAGGCTGCTTGTTCTTCGGCAGCTTTTTCAGGCGGCTGATGAAGTCTTCCGACTCTTGGGTAAACCAATGCTGATAAGGCTTCCCATGATACCAGGAGGGTTCGCTCCAGCTTTGCGGGTCATCCCCAGGCTCGGTGGAACTGTGATGGAAAATTTTACCGAGGGAGATGGTGGAATAACCGTGATTCTTAAAATGCTGCGGCAGGGTGACCACATCCGGCAGCGTGGGACGAAGGAACTTATTGTTAGCCAGAATGGTGGTCGTGTCCGGCCGGAGGCCGCTCAGCACGCTGTTTCGGGAAGGGTTGCACACCGCCACTTGGCAGTAGGCGCGCTCAAAGAGGACACCAGAAGCGGCGAGCTTGTCCAGATTCGGCGTGTGCATGTGACCGGCCCCATAACAGCCCATTTCAGGGCGAAGGTCATCCACGGCGATGAACAGAACATTTGGCGCAGCCTTCAGAGAAGCCGCCACCAAGAACAGGAGGGCAAAAGCACGGGTGAACATGATCCCGCCGGAAACGATGCCGGAAGGATCAATCTCGCGCGAATCTGCCAGAGAATCTGCCCTCCTCCAAATCGCTGCTTCAGCGAGCAGCTTCACTGCCGCCTTCAGTCAGAAGGCGGCAGCGAAAGCAGGACCATTACACGTCCTCGTCGGAATCATCATCACCGGCTTTCCGGCCGCGCAACTTGGCTTCCATGAAGGCGTCCAGGTCACCGTCCATGACGTCGGCAACGTTGCCCGTCTTCTCGCCGGTGCGATGGTCTTTGACCATCTGGTAAGGCTGGAAGACGTAGCTGCGGATCTGGCTGCCCCAGCCGATTTCGGTCTTCTCGCCGTATTGGCGGGCGATCTCGGCCTGACGTTTGTCTTCTTCGATCTGGTAGAGCTTGGCCTTGAGCATGGCCATGGCTTTGGCCCGGTTTTTAGGCTGGGAGCGCTCCACCTGACAGGCGACAATGACGCCGGAAGGGATGTGGGTGATGCGGACCGCCGTTTCCACCTTGTTCACGTTCTGGCCGCCCTTGCCGCCAGCGCGATAGGTGTCCACTTTGAGATCATCATCCCGCACTTCGATGTCAATTTCCTCTTCGTTGTCCGGGGTGACGTCAATGGAGGCAAAGGAGGTGTGGCGCTTTTTCGCCGCATCAAAGGGGGAGATGCGCACGAGGCGATGCACCCCGCGTTCGGCCTGGAGAAAGCCGAAGGCGTTTTCACCCAGGATTTCCAGGGTGGCGGAGCGGAGCCCCACATCATCGCCTTCTTGGTAGTCAATGGTCTGTATCTTATACCCTCGGCGTTCAGACCAGCGGACAAACATGCGCATGAGCATGGCGGCCCAGTCGCAGGCCTCGGTGCCACCGGCACCGGAGTGGATGGTGAGGAAGGCACCGCCCCGGTCAAAGGGACCTTTGAGAAGGAGCTCCAGCTCGTATTGGCCGATGGCCTTTTGGATGGCGTCGAACTCGGTCTGAACTTCGCGATAGCTTTGGGTATCACCTTGTTCTTTGGCCAGTTCGATGAGCACGGGGAAGTCTTCCACGCGCGATTCCAGCTCACCCAGAGGCGAGATCTGTTTTTTGATCACGTTGGCGCGATCAATCACTTTTTTGGCGGCATTCTGGCTGTCCCAGAAGCCCGAGTCGGTCATCTTATGTTCGAGCGCCGACAGCTCTTCAGTCAGTTTAGGTACGTCAAAGATACCTCCGGAGTTCGCTCAGGCGGCCTTTAAGGCTTGCCACGTCGAACGCCTGGAGGTCGGTCAGGACGGACTTGGTAGTCGTTTCCATAGAAAGGCCAGATAGGACACTGGACGCCGGGATGCAAGGGAGAATGACATCGAGTGAAGACGAAATCGCCGCCAGGGCGGGGGAGCAGCTGTTGGAGGCCTTGAATGGAGCCTGCATCACGCCTCCAGAGTCAGGCGTTCGCCACATTGAAGGATGCGATAGGGCTGCTGCAGGCGGGTGCAGGTTTGTTGAAATTCATCCGTGGTGGCGGTGTTGAATTCGAACATGTCGTAGTGGCAGGGCACAACGAGCCTGGCTGCGCAGGCACGGGCCAGAGTGGCAGCTTCAGTGCCATTGAGATTGCCAGCCACGCGTCGCTCCGGCTTGTTGCCGTTGATGGGCAGCAGCATGAGATCGTATTGAAATTCACGCAGGCTCTGAATCAGGCGCGGATGCAAAAGGGTATCGCCGCTGTGATAGAGGGTAAAGGGACCGCAGCGGAAGATGAAGCCGATGTAAAAGTGCCGCCCCTGGTCATCGGTCTTCAGGTCATTGTGGGCGGAGGCCACACCGGTCATGGACCAGCCGTGAGCCTCGTTTTCATAATGATCAGCCTCGTTGAGCTCCAGGTAGGAAAGCGGGGCATCGCCGAGCCTTGCCTGAGCCTCCGGGATGATGGGGCCAGGGAGGAAAAGCGACAGGCCGGGGTTGGCCTGGGCCAGGGGGATGAGGGTTTCCGCATCCAGATGATCTGTGTGCAGATGGCTGGCGGTGACGAAGTCCAGGCCTGTGAGGAGGGCAGGGGCGATGCAACGCTCCGTCATGCGCACGTGCGGCTTGTCCGTGCTGGCGTATTTGTGCGTCAGGGAGTCTGAAAGGTACGGATCAAACAAAAATGAGCGCCCATTCCACTTTACCAAAAAGCCGCTCTGCCCCAGCCACCAGAGATCCAGCCGGTCTTCACGCGCTGGCACACGGGCTATATCTAGGAGGAGGGCATCGTCTTGCTGAAGGGGGCGAATCATGGGAGGGGAAGATGAGCGGGGAGCCAGGCAAAACTGCCAGCTTTCTAAAAAGTGCGGAAGATATTGGCGATATCAAATCGCGACACCTCAGGAAAGCCTTCAAGACCAGGAACGTCGTTGCACTCTAAAAGATGCCAAGTGCCCTCAGCAGACTGAATGAAATCCAACCCTAGGACCAGAGAGCCCAGGTGCAGGGCCGCTTTCCGAGTCCATGTTTCTAACTCAGCAAGCGGCTCTATGAGCACCGGAGTGGCAATGCCTCGGTTCACCTTCCAGTCTTCATTCTCACGGCGCAGACACCACACTGAATCTCCCACAATTAGGCAGCGGACATCTGCAACATAATCAATAAAAGGCTCCACAATGCTATAATCATCCACAATGGCGGCGAGATCCGCGATCTCGCTCCACTGGGAGGCATCCAGGGCGCGGGCCTTGCCTAGACCACCATGGTTATTGCCCACTTTGAGAACACAAGGAGACTGAGGATGCAACAGTTCCAAAGACTGTGTTCCCACGGCCATTTCAGCAGAAATCACGGGCAACCCAGCTTCGGCCATCTCCGCGTACATGGAAAGTTTATCAAATCCCCGTAACAAAGAAGTGGCGGAATTGACACAAGGAATGCCGGATATGCGGATCAAATCCAGCACCCCACGATGCCAGGAAAAGGCGCGAATGACACCCACACGCCAGAGCACAGCGTGGACCTCCTGCAGACCGGATTCCGTATGGATGAACAGCGTCCTTCCCTTGATAATCCAGCGAGAAACCTGCAAGCGACAGTAAATAACCTGCCAGTCGGGAAGGTGGTCATGCCAGTAACGTTCACCGCTGACAACAACGAGATTGGGTTTCTGGGGCATACAAAAATCAGCTTAATTAAAGGTCTCGGAGCACCTCCTGGCAAGTGCTCAGCCCGACTCTTCACTAAAGATGAGTCAAAACCGCCGTTTGCCAAAGGCCCGAAAGCTGCTAGTCTCCGCGCCCCTTCCCCCATACGCCCTTCTAATGACCCCTCCTTCCAAGATCCGGAACATCGCCATCATCGCACACGTTGACCATGGCAAGACCACACTTGTGGACTCCTTGCTACGTGCCAGCGGCAACTTTCGCGAAAACCAGGCCATCGCCGAGCGCGCCATGGACAGCATGGATCTTGAAAAAGAGAAGGGCATTACCATCAAGGCCAAAAACACCTCCGTTCACTGGGGTGAAAACATCATCAACATCGTGGACACACCGGGCCACGCCGACTTCGGCGGCGAAGTGGAGCGCGTAATGAAGATGGTGGACGGCGTGATGCTTGTGGTCGACGCCTATGACGGCCCCCAGGCGCAGACCCGTTTCGTGCTGAAAAAAGCCATGCAGCAGGGCATCAAGCCGATCGTGTTCATCAACAAGATGGACCGTCCGCACATCGAGCCTGCCAAGGTGCATGACAAAGTGCTGGAGCTCCTGATGGAACTGGAAGCCAGCGAAGAGCAGTTCAATGCACCGTTCATCTACGGCAGCGCCCGCGCCCTGTGGGTGAGCGACACGCCGGAAGGCGAGCAGAAGGACATGACTTTCCTCCTCGAAAAAATCGTCGAGCATATCCCGGCACCGAAGGCTGAACTGGAAGGCAGCTTTGAAATGCTGGTCTCCAACATTGACTGGGACAACTTCGTCGGCCGTGTGGCCATCGGCAAAGTGACCCGTGGCACCGTGAAGATGGGCGACAAAGTTTTCCTCCAGGGCAAGCAGCCTGGCGACAAGCCGACCCCGATCAAGGTCACCAAAGTTTTCCAATACACCACCCTGACCACCAGTGACTCCGTCGAAGGCGGCGCTGGCGACATCGTCGGCATCTCCGGCTTTGAAGACGTGGACATCGGCCAGACCGTCACCGGTGCTGCCGACGCACCTGTGCTGCCATTCGTGGCGATCGACCCTCCGACCATCGTGATGCAATTCGCGGTGAATGACGGCCCTCTGGCCGGCCGTGAAGGTGACCACGTCACCTCCCGCAAGATCAAGGACCGCCTGGAGCGCGAGCAGAAGATGAACGTGACGCTGTCCGTGGCCGATACGGACACTGCCGGTATCTTCAACGTCAGCGCCCGTGGTGCGATGCAGATCGCCGTGCTGGTGGAACAGATGCGCCGTGAAGGCTTTGAAGTGCTGGTTTCCCGGCCGATGGTCATCACGAAGCGCATTGATGATGTCATCTGCGAGCCGTATGAAACACTCTATCTGGACCTTCCGGATGAGTATCTGGGCGGCGTGATGAAGAGCATCTCCGAGCGTAAGGGCAAGATCGAAGACATGAACGCGCACAACGGGCGCAACACGGTCCAGGCTTACATCCCGACCCGTGGTCTCATCGGCTTCGAGTTCGAGCTGATGAACTTGACGAGCGGTCACGGCATTCACAGCCACCTTTTCCGCGAATACGCCCCGCACGCAGGCCACATGCAGACGCGCTCCACCGGCACGCTGGTGAGCACTGAAGGCGGCGAAGCCACCTCCTACGCCCTGGATACCATCCAGATCCGCGGCAAGCTTTTTGTCACCGC
>JAZKER010000047.1:0-7529 GCA_040386955.1 Verrucomicrobiota bacterium | reverse complement strand
GCCATACCTGCCCGCTGGGGATCCACCCGATTCCCAGGCAAGATGCTCCACCTCATCGCCGGAAAGCCGCTGGTGCAGCATGTATGGGAACGCTGCCAAGACTGCCGCGAGGTGGATGACATCATCATCGCTACGGACGACGAGCGCATCGCCGAGGCTGCCGCCGCTTTTGGTGCCAAAGCCGTGCTGACTTCGCCCGATCACCCCAGCGGGACCGACCGCATCGCCGAAGCCGCCCGTTCTTTCCCGGATCACCGCACCATCATCAATGTGCAGGGCGATGAACCTCTGATCTCCCCGGCCCTCATTGATGAGTTGGCCGTCGTTCTCCGGCGCGAGCCGCAGGTGCGCATGATCACGGCTGCGGCCCCCATCCATGATGAGGCCCTCGTCACCGACCCCAATGTGGTCAAGGTCGTCTTCGACGTGAAAGGCGATTCTCTGTACTTCTCGCGTTCCCCTTTGCCGTACGTGCGCAATGCCAGCGCCGGCGCACGCCACTACCGCCATCTGGGCATCTACGGCTTTCAGCGCAGCTTCCTCTTCCAGTTCGTCGCCTGGCCGCCTTCGCGCCTGGAGCAGACCGAATCTCTGGAGCAGCTCCGAGCCGTCGAAAACGGCGTCCCCCTTCGCATCGTCCTGACCGACGACCTCTCGCCCGGCATTGACACTCCTGAGCAGGCCGCCGCCATCGAACAGCATTTCCTGACCACCCCCCCACTCTGACACCATGCCTAACACACTGCCGCAGAAGCCTATGAAATACATTTTCGTCACCGGAGGCGTCGTCAGCTCCCTTGGCAAAGGTCTCGCCGCGTCCGCCCTCGGCACGCTGCTGGAACTCCGTGGCCTCAAGGTCATCATGCAGAAGTTCGACCCGTACCTGAACATTGACCCGGGCACGATGAACCCCTATGAGCACGGCGAAGTGTACGTGCTCGATGACGGCGCGGAAACCGACCTCGACCTGGGGCATTACGAGCGCTTTACCCACACCAATCTCTCCCGCCTGAACAACCTCACCAGCGGTCAGGTTTACCAGAGCGTGCTCACCAAGGAGCGCGCTGGCAAGTATCAGGGCCGCACGGTCCAGGTCATCCCTCACGTCACCAACGAGATCAAGGAGCGCATCAAGGAAGTCGCTACCAAGATGACGGCCGATGTCATCATTACGGAGATCGGCGGCACCGTCGGCGACATCGAAGGCCTGCCATTCCTTGAGGCCATCCGTCAGTTCGGCCATGAGATCGGCCAGGGCAATGTGCTCTTCATCCACGCCACCCTTGTTCCTTACATCAAGGCCGCCCAGGAGCTCAAGACCAAGCCTACCCAGCAGTCCATCGCCAAGCTGCGCGAGATCGGCATTGCCCCGCACATCATCCTCTGCCGTACGGAGCACCCCCTGGAACTGGACGTTCGGGAAAAAATCTCCCTCTTTGGCAACGTCCCGATCGAAGACGTCATCGAAGTCCGCGACGTGAAGCACAGCATCTACGAGGTGCCTCTGAAGCTCCACGAAGAGCGCTTGGATGATGTGGTCTGCAAGCAGCTCAATCTCCAGACTGAGCAACCAGACCTCAGCAAATGGCGCCACTTCGTTCAGCGTGTCATTCATCCCACCCATCACGTCCGCATCGGCGTCGTCGGCAAATACATCGAGCTTCAGGATGCCTACAAAAGCATTTATGAGGCCCTCACCCACGCTGGTGCAGCCAATGACTGCAAGGTGGACATCGTCCGTGTGGACGCTGAAGCCATCGAGAAGGCCGGACCTGACATCTACCTCAACGGCCTTCAGGGCATCCTCATTCCCGGCGGCTTTGGCGACCGTGGCACCGAGGGCAAAATCGCCGCCACGGGTTATGCCCGTCGCGTTGGCATTCCCTTCTTCGGCATCTGCCTCGGCATGCAGATCGCCGTCATCGAGTACGCCCGCAACGTCTGCGGCCTGAAGGACGCCAACAGCACCGAGTTCGATAAAGGCACCGCCGCCCCAGTCATCAGCATGATGGAAGAGCAGAAAAAGGTGAAGCAGCTCGGCGGCACCATGCGCCTGGGCAGCTGGGTCACCCAGCTCACTCCGGGTTCCAAGGTTCATGACCTTTATCAGGAAGACGTCATCAGCGAGCGCCACCGCCATCGCTACGAGGTCAACGATGACTACAAGGAACAGCTTGAGACCAACGGTCTCGTCATCAGCGGGGTCTCCCAGAAGGGCGAGCTTGCAGAGACCATCGAACTGCCCGGTCATCCCTTCTTTGTGGCCTGCCAGTTCCATCCTGAATTCAGCAGCAAGCCGAACGATCCGCATCCGATCTTCAACGGCTTCGTCAAGGCGGCCCTTCTGCATCACAGCACGCCGGAGCCCCTCTGCTAACTTCCTCGCCTTTGCGGCCATCACCTCCCGGTGATGGCCGTTTTCGTTTATCCTCTAGCCGAGGGATAGGGAAAACCGATCCCTTCGATGCCCGATCGGGCTTCAATTATGCAGCATCATTGGTTAGGTGCGACGGGCGGCGACGATGATTTCATCGGCCTCGCCTTGCAGCATGTCTGTCCACAGCTTCTCACGGCTGGCCAGCTTGTCGGGAGACCAGCGGTTGCCGATGCTGGTGGCATCCAGAAGCACGATGAGTTCCGCCTCGCGGTGCTGGCGGAAGAGCACCTGTTTCACTTCCTGGACAAAGCGCCGCTGGACTTCCTGCTCGGGGGTGGTGGCCAGATTGAAAATCATCACGGTCTTGCTGCCGGCTGGTTTCCAGCTGGTGGTAAAGTCATCTTCATCGCCCAAGGGGACCTGGATCATGTCCGGCTCGATCATCGCGCCGAACCTTTCGCGCACGCCTCGGGCCCAGACTTCGCGGTGCATGGGAGTGGCATCGGTGGCATGGATGAGCACGTGGATCACTTCCTGGCCACCTTCCACCGAGCGCAGGGTCCGCTTCAGGTAAGAACGCCAGCCCAGGCTGCGCACACGTCTTTGCAGCACCTGATGGGCGCGCCAGACGGCCAGTCCTGCCAGTCCAAACCGTGGCAGCATGATGAGCAGGAACAGGGTACCTGCATACAGATGGATCCAAGGCAAGGCCAGTGCCGGGGCCTGGGTGACACCCCCGGTGCGGTGCATGGAAGGAAGGGCCTCCAAGGGAAGCTGCAGCTTCAAGGCTGAAGAGGCAGGACCAAAGAGCGTGCCAAAGAATTTTTGGGCTCCGGAGTCGGAGAGCAGGGTGCTTTCCCATACCGCCCGGTATTCGTGAGACCAGCCGCGCGCATAGAGGCCGATGATGCTGCCGAGTGCCAGCAGGGCTGCGGCCAGATGCATCCAGGCCCGCAGCCTGCGCTGCAGCCGTTCCATGGCCGGGGCATTGGCCAGCAGGCCAAAACGCTGGTCCACGGTGAGGCCGGTGAGGGTCTCGCCTTCGGCAGGGCTGTCATGGCCCACGGGTGACACCACCTGGGCCAGCCACTCCATAAAACGACTGCCACCACCGGCACGCGGGGCAGGCAAGAGCTCCCAAACCAAGGACAGCACCATGATGACCGCATTCCACAAGAGAACGCCGACGAGGGGCAGGGCGAGGAGGTTGAACTCCGCCTGCTGGCCGAGACCAGACAAAAAATAACCCGTCACCAAGGCAATGCCCCAGCCGGCAAGGGCCCAGGACCAGCGGCCCTGCACGGTGACGAGACGCTCCATCACCCGCACGAGAGATCCGCTCCAGCCGACGACTTCACGCTCCAGCCACTGGGTGCGTTTGTGCAGGAAGGAGATTTCACGGGAGCTTACGGGCTCTCCATTCACCCCGTCGGAAGTCAGCCCACCCCGGGTGCGGGCGGTGGCTTCACGGCGGCGTTCTTCGGAAAGGATCGCCCCATCGGGATCTCCTTCCTCCAGAGCGCGCCAGCGCAGGATGCTCTGCCAGTCATTCCAGTCCATGAGCATTCAGTTCAGCCATGTTTCAGCCTTACGTCTTTGATGCCGGAGTTCTTCAGGGTCTCCTTCAGCCGTTTCAGAATGCGTGGGCGCTCCATCATGAGGGCATGGTGGACGGTGGGCTGCAGCACCCGTACCATCAGGACGCCACGCTGGATGGAGTCTGGCCGGGAGTGCTGATACAGAAAGTCGCCCACGATTTCCTTCCATGCGCCGAGCACTTCCTCAAGCTTCATGCGGTCGCCAATGCCAGCCTGGGCGACAATGGGACCGATGAGGTCGGCGACGGATTTCAGCGGCACATCCAGGATGGGGCCGCCATCCATTCCCCGCCACGCCGAAATCAGGGCGTGCCTGCGGCGCTGGGCAGCGGTGGGGAGGCGGTTGGACATGCGCCCAAAGATGCGCGGGAGTGGCAGCAAATGCGAGTGAGAAATGAGCCCAAACGCAATGTTTCAGGCCCTGGAGAATGAGCCCATCCAGATCAGGTCCGGTCGCCGATTCCTCCTCTCTTCGGGTCTTGTTGCCTGCTTAAGTCCAGGCTTTCCGTCTCCAAAAGGGAGTTCGAGCGTATTCATAGGGTTGGAACCGGGTGTTCAGGATGCGTTCTTAGCCCACCCTCCCTGCTTGCCAAGTCGCGCATCCTCTCCAAAGTAGTCGGCCCGACC
Source organism: Verrucomicrobiota bacterium (assembly GCA_040386955.1). Classification (GTDB taxonomy): domain Bacteria; phylum Verrucomicrobiota; class Verrucomicrobiia; order Verrucomicrobiales; family Verrucomicrobiaceae; genus Prosthecobacter. The sequence goes on along the minus strand of JAZKER010000047.1, from coordinate 2,927 downwards.
GCCACGCCCCATTGCGACGCGGCGGTCTTTCTGTCATTCCCTTTCTGTTATGTTCGAGTGGATCATCAAAAAAATCATCGGCACCAAAAACCAGCGCACTGTGAAGCGCTTGCAACCGGTAGTGGCCGAGATCAACCGGATCGAAGCCCAGCTTCAAAACGAATCTGATGACGCTTTGCGCGAACGTTGCGCCAAATGGAAGGCCCAGTTCCGCGCGTTTCACACGCCCCATTTCCTGGGCGGGGTTTCGCTGCGCATTGCCGATGAAGAAACTGTCGAGGCCTGCCTGCGCCATGTGGAAGATTATTTCACGGCGCTGAAGCCTCACTTTCCATCCCTGGATGGCAGCTATCTGGCGGAAAGCGCCTGGAACGGTGCCTCCATCGAAGACAAAAAAGCCCGCATCGACAAGGCCCGCGACGCCTGGAACGAGATCCAGCCGAAGTTTGCGAACATCATCTCCAAGATCCTCAATGACATCCTGCCGGAAGTCTATGCGGTCGTGAAAAGCGCGGCCCGCCGTCTGGTCAGCCAGGAGCATATCGTCTGCGACACGCCGCTGAAATGGAACATGGTGCATTTTGATGTGCAGCTCATTGGTGGCATTGCCCTGCATCGCGGCATGATCGCCGAAATGGCCACCGGTGAGGGCAAGACCCTCGTTGGAACCCTGCCAGTCGCGCTGAATGCGCTGACGGGCCGCGGTGTGCACGTCATCACCGTCAATGATTACCTGGCCCGCCGTGACTCGGAGTGGATGGGTTACCTCTACAAGTTCCTCGGCCTCAGCGTGGGTTGCCTCCAAAACGACCAGCCGAGCCACATCCGCCGCGACCAGTACCAGTGCGACATCACCTACGGGGTGAACAGCGAGTTCGGCTTTGATTACCTGCGTGACAACGGCATGGCCTCCAGCAAGGAGCAGCAGGTGCAGCGCGGCCATTACTTCGCCATCGTGGACGAAGTGGACTCCGTGCTCATTGATGAAGCCCGAGTGCCGCTCATCATCAGCGGCCCTGTGGCCGGAGCTGAGAGCACGCACCAGTATGAGCGCTACAAGCCTCTGGTCGAACAGTTGGTTAGACGCCAAAACACTCTTTGCAACAGCCTGGTCACTGAGGCCAAGGAAGATGCCAAGAAAGGCGAGCTGGATGTGGCAGGCCGCAAGCTGTACCAGTGCCGTCTGGGCCAGCCGAAGAACCGCGCGCTGATGCGCTGCATGGAAGATCCCGAGCTTCGCCGCGCCTTGGAGAAGGCTGAGCTGAAGATGTATGAGGACACCCAGAAGAAAGACCTCTTTGAACTGAAGGAAGGCCTGTACTTTTCCATCGAAGAAAAGAGCCACGATGCTGACCTCAGCGAAATGGGCCGCAATTTCCTGAGCCCTGACGAGCCGGACGCCTTCGTGCTGCCCGACCTCGCCACGCTGTATTCTGACATTGATGGCGATGCCTCCCTGACGGAAGCCCAGAAGCTGCAGAAGAAGAATGAACTGCAGGACCGCCTCTCCCACCAGGGGCAGCGGATCCACCAGATCAGCCAGCTGCTGCGTGCCTACTGTCTCTATGAGAAGGACGTGGAATACGTCGTCGAAGAGAACAAGGTGGTCATCGTGGACGAGCAGACGGGCCGCAAGATGGCGGGCCGCCGCTGGAGCGATGGCCTGCATCAGGCCGTGGAAGCCAAGGAAGGTGTACAGATCGATGCTGAAACGCAGACCCTGGCCACCATCACGATTCAGAACTACTTCCGCCTTTATGAAAAGCTGGGCGGCATGACAGGCACTGCTGAAACGGATGCCTCTGAATTCCATGACATCTATGGCCTGGACGTGCTGACGATTCCGACCAACCGGGTCATCAAACGCCTGGATCAGAACGACAGCATCTACAAGACGCGCCGTGAGAAGTACAATGCCGTGATCGAGATGATCCGCGAGCGCCATGCGAAGGGCCAGCCCCTGCTGGTGGGCACCGCCAGTGTGGAAGCTTCCGAAACCGTCAGCCGCATGCTGAAGCTGCAGAAGATCCCGCATGCGGTGCTGAATGCGAAGTATCACCGCCAGGAGGCGGAGATCGTGGCCCGTGCCGGACAAAAAGGTTCCGTGACCATTTCCACCAACATGGCTGGCCGTGGTACCGACATCAAGCTGGGCGAAGGCGTATCTGAACTGGGCGGCCTGATGGTGCTGGCCACGGAGCGTCACGAATCCCGCCGGGTGGACCGGCAGTTGCGCGGTCGTTGTGCCCGTCAGGGTGACCCGGGCGAGAGCAAGTTTTTCCTCAGCTTTGAGGATGAGCTGATGCGCAACTTTGGCGCGGCGGACCGGATGACCAAGATCATGGAACGCTTTGGCATGGCTGAAGGCGAAGAGCTGCAGCACCCTTGGCTGAACCGCTCCGTCGAGACTGCCCAGAAGCGTGTGGAGCAACGCAACTACACCTGGCGCAAGCGTGTGCTGGAGTATGACGATGTGATGAACCAGCAGCGCGAAGTCATCTATGAATGGCGCAATGACGTGCTGGAAAGCAATGATCCCCGCCTGCTCATCAATGAAGCGGTGGAGAAAGGCCTGAAGGAACGGCTGGAGGAATTCCTGCCGAAAGACCGTGGCAGCGACATGGAGCCGGATTATGAAAATTTGCTCCAGTGGATCAACACCACGGTGCCGATCGGCCTGCGTGAGTTTGACGACGAGTTCAAGGCGATGGACTTTGATGGCCAGTGCGTATGGCTGCAGGGCAAGATCCTGGGTGCCTATGATGTGAAGGTGGGCGGTGCCAATCCGCAGGCCCTTCAGGAGATCGAGAAGATGATCCTTCTCAACGCCATTGACCGTCTGTGGCAGGATCACCTGTATGCGCTGGATGCCCTGAAGGAAGGCATCAGCCTGCGCAGCTACGGGCAGAAAGATCCGCTCATCGAAT
>JAZKER010000046.1:0-55011 GCA_040386955.1 Verrucomicrobiota bacterium | reverse complement strand
TCGCCGTCTCCGCCATGAAATGCACCCCGCAAAAGGCGATCACATCCGCATCCGTTTCCTTCGCGTGATAAGCCAGCCCGAGGGAGTCCCCGACAAAATCGGCGATCTCCTGAATCTCTTTGGACTGGTAGTTGTGAGCCAGAATGACAGCATTCCGCTCCTTCTTGAGGCGGAGGATTTCAGAAACCAGGGTGGGGGTGGCGACAGCGACCATACCCATGATATAGCGGAGACTGCCCCAGGCTCAAGGAAGAACCAGTCTCATCAAGGGGGCGATGCCATCCCCTGCAAAAATCCTGAGGAATTTCAGCGGCGACGACGGATGCCAAAACTGCCGAGGAGGGCCAGGCTGATGAGCATGGCGCGGGATGGTTCGGGGACGACGATGATGAGGCCGTGGTCGGTGAAGAGATCGTAGTTCCAGGACCACGCGGGATTCAGCAGGCTGACATCGGGCAGATCGAAGATCTGTTCGGTAGTGAGGCCGCCGATAGAGAGACTGGCGAAATCCAGCAAGTGAAAAGCATCGCCATAGGAAATGATGTAGTCGCCCACCGGGCTGTACTGGATGGTGCCTGCGGAGGTCACCGTGAGAGTCCCAGTGAGATTGAGAAAGTCGTGAGAATCCACATTCCCCAGCTCGCTGGCGAAGACGCTTGGCACATTGGCCAAGGCGGTGTTGCCGATGTTAAAAGTAGGTCCCGCGACCTGGAGAATGAGGCTGGAACCGCTGCCCAAGGTGACATCTCCGGTGACACTCAAAGCGCCAATCTGACTGACAAAGGAGGGAGAGGTGAAGCCAGAGCCGGGCTCCAGCTTGCCACCCGTGAGAACGGATACTTGGCCAGTGATGAGCCCCGCCCCACCCAGCCGTGCGCCGCTTTGCACCTCGGCCCCGGAGAAGAACTCGGCGGTATTCACCAGGAGGGTGCCACGCTGGATTTCGGCGATGCCGGCGCTGACAGTTCCTGTGGCAGCCTGGCCGACGCGACCTTCGGCATCAATGATCACCGTACCCGTGGGCGTGGCCTCATAAAAGTTCAAGCTTCCTCCAGAGGTAGCGGCATTCACCACCCGGTTCACAAACCAACCCTGCTGCCCAGCGACGAGGACGTTGCCAGTGAAGCGCGCGCTGCCGCCAGATTCGGAGACGAGGTTCAGGGCGCGGTAATCATTTTCGGCAGCATTGATGCTGCCAGTCAGCGTCGCATCGAAACTGGTGCCCTGGTGATTGATCTGACCGATGCTGATGATGTCTCTCGCAGGCGTGCCTGCCGTGCTTTCACCATCGGCAATTTCGATGGGAGCATTGAAGGTCAGGTTGCCTCGCAGGAGGAAGGCCGAGTTGTTGTTGAGCGCGGCCGTGGTGGCGGTGACTTCCTGGTTCAGGTACACGCTTTTCACATTTTCCCAGGCCACGCCGGAGGCATTGCCGGCAGCCACGACGATCTCCGTATCCAGCCGCGCATAGACCTGCCCGCCGAAGGTCATGCTTTCCCCGGCAAAGACGAACTGCTGATTGCGCTGACCAATGAGCCACATGGCCCGCTGCGTGGCTGTGTGGCTGGCACTGCCCGTGATATCGCCCGTAAAAATGAGCTGCCGCTGGATGGCCCCTGCATTGATCAGCACATTGCGAGCACTGGCACTGGGCAAACTAAAATCATAGGGGATGGCGGCCCCCTGAGTGATGTCTGCCGAGGTCAGGTCCCACGTGATGCTGGCCACCGACCCGAAGGTGATGAGCTTGTCCGGTGCGCCCAGGCTGTCTGCATACCTCTGCAGCAGGTAGCCACCCTGCATGTCAATATCGCCCGTGAAGGTGTTGTGATTGCGAAAGGCGATATGGCCGGCATTGGAGCCTGAATTGCTGTTGATGGTCAGCTTGCCGCTGCCGCTGATCACGCCATCCAGGAAGATGCGCCGAAAGCGGCTGTTGCTGGGAGCCGTCACACTGCCGACGCCGCCGGTGCGGGTGAAGGTGAGATCGGCCGCGATCTCCATGTCTGCGCCTAACAAAAGGCTGCGGGGAGTGTTGTCGGCAGGCGAGGTCGGCTCGTTGTCCAGCAGCATCGCGATGTTCAGGGTGGGCAGGATGGAACCATTGGCTGCGAAGACCAGCTTGGAGCCTGCGGCACCGGCATTCATGAGGCTCTTTTCGGTGACGCCGTAGTTCAGCTTTTCGATGGTGAGCTGGTTCACGTAATAGGTGCCGTCCAACGTCAGCGCATCTCCGTTGGCGTCATTGGCCCCAAAGGTGACATTGGAGGGAGCGGAGAAAGTGCTGCTGGGCACGCCAGCCGTCCAGTTTGCGGGATTGGCCCAGGAATTGTCAATGGCCCCGGTCCAAAGGGTTTGTGCAGCGGCACTTCCAGCGAGGAGGAAGGCCGCAAAACGAAGGCACCGCAAGCAGCGCACAAGGGCGCTCCATCCAGACAGAAGATGACACATGATGGGGGAAGTGGGGGAACCGTGAGGAAAATGCCTCCACGGGGTTCTTCATGGATAATGCAGCCTTCATGCCAGCGCCTTTGGCCATTGTTCAGCCGATGTGCCGGACATCCGTATTTTTGTGCAGAGCAAACCCGCCAGACACTGGGTGCAGCAGCTTCTCCCTCACTGCCTGACTAACCAATGATCATCCCTGGCTTCGCCTCCCTTTTCAGTCCCAGGTCATGCAACGTGCAAGCCTCTGCTTTAAAAAAAATCTGCCCTCCAACGGTCTAGGCTTGCCATCGAAACGGCTTTTTGACACGAAGATAAGGTATGAGCGCAGCCCAACCCCCGCCCCTGACTCTCTTCACCCTCAAAGACGGTCTCGTCGAAAGCTCCGCCGACCAGGATCTGGTGGACGCCTTTGCCGCCGATTTTCAAGGACTCCGGCATTTCGGCTCCAAGATCGGCGAGGCCCTGAACCTGGGCCATGCCTGGACAGGCACCCTCCAGGAGGAGGACATGACCGTGAGCTATGCCTACTTTGGCGAAGGCACCAGCCCGAATGATCCGGGGGCCGGCTCCCTGGTCGGCAAAAAAACCCTGCTCTACGAATCTCTCACCCGTCTCACCACCCAGGAGGCATAAACCATGGCTGCCAATATCACCCCTTCCCTCCGCTCCGCCCTGGAGCGTCTCAAACACGCCGGCGCCGTCAATGGGCTGCTGCTCGGCTGGCGGAGGCAGATTCTGCTGAATCTCATGCCCTATGAAGAATTCCGTGCCGAACGTCTGCTGCAGACGGTGCATGACGGCCGCGACCATTTCTCCAGCGGCGGTGACCGCAATGCGGAGACTTTCTGGTTTGGCTACGATGTCTGCCATGCGCTGGTCTGCTTCCATGGCGACTGCACCCTGGTCATCCTGCACACGCGGGCGGAGGAAGGCGACTTCCTGAAACGTTCGGCGGAGACTTTCCTGGAGGACAGCCAGCTGCTGCTGGATTCGCTGCTTAACCCCGTCCCTGAAGATGGCGGTGAAACCCAGCCCCTGGCTTCAGACGGGGAGCTGCCAGCCTTCAGCGACACGCACACGAATTTCATCAGCCGCGTGGCCTGAATGGAGGAGACAGGCAGGCGGGGTGATCCGCCTGCCATCTGTCAGCCCACCACCGCCTGCATCAGGAATCCACGTTCATCCATCTTGATGCCGGGCAGGACGACGGGGCCTGGATTCTTCGGTGTCAGCATGGAAATTTCCAACCCATCCGGGCCAGATTTCACCGCGTAACCTGGCAGCAGGCGGCCATAGGTATTCGGGATGATGCCCAGTTGCAGACCGCGTTCATCGTCCGGCATCTCCGGGTCCGGCACGCAGGTGGCGATGAGGGCGCCCGTTTCCTGGTGCAGCAGGCCGCGATAGACCGTCACGTCTTCAGAGACAGGCTCCTGGGCATTCGCCCAAAGCATCGCATACTTGCCCAGGCTCGGCCATTCCAGCACCCCTTCCAGCTTTTGTCTCAGCGAGACATCGCCCACGGCGACCACGCTTTTTTCCGCGCATCCGGTTAGGCTGGCGGCTTCCGTCACCACCCGCACACGGCCTTTTATTTCAGCAAAGGCAACGAGGGTCTGGTGGATGACGCTGCCGACAGGGGCCAGGCACAGCAGGGTCTCCCCCTGGCGCACCCATTCACATTCCATGAGGCGGAGCGCATTCCCGATGATCTGCTGCTTGTCTGCATGGTCGGTGCTTTGGAAGTCGCGACGGCTCAGGATCGCCTCGGCGCTGAGGGCCAGGATCTGGGCGCGCACGGCCTCCGCCGTGGCCTCTTTGGCCGGGATCGGATGGCCAAAATAGACCGTCACGGGGTAACGCAGGTTCTTCGGCCACTTCTTGAAAAAGAGTCCCCCCTCGAATGAAAAAATGCTGCCGTAGAGGCCATCCATGTAGGCTGGCACCACCTGGGCATCTCCCTGGCGGGCCATGAGCTCGTAGCCTTTGCGCAGGTCATTGACGATGCCGTGGCGGGTGATCTGGCCCTCTGGGAAAAGGCAGACGATGCGCCCTTCCTTCAGGGCCGCGCCCACGGTCCGCACGGCATCCTTTGCCCGCGTGGGGGAAATGGGCACCGTGCCGCAGATCTTCACAAACCAGGTCATGGCCGGGATGTTGTAAAGGGCATCCCACATGACAAAACGCACCTGCCGGGTGCAGGAGGCCCCCATGATGAAGGCATCCACATAGCTGACGTGGTTCGGCAGCAGCATGGTACCACCTTCACGAGGGATGCGCTCATGGTGGACGGACTTCACCTTGTAGATCGTTTTGACGATGGCCAGGGCCACGAAACGCAACAGGTAGTGCGGCAGGAGCTGCACAATGTACACGGTGGCGACGAGCATGAGCACACCGAGAATGAAAAACTGGCCCTGGAAGCCCAGGCCCATGGCCTTCAAGCCCATCAGCGTGGCCACGCCCAAAACCCCGGCCACACTGTCCAGCAGGTTCATGGAGGCCAGCACCCGGCCACGTTTCTCCGAGTCAGCCGTGTCTTGGATGAAGGTCTGGATAGGCACCATGTAACAGCCGCCCATAAAACCGATCAAGGCCAGCACCCAGTGAAACTCCTGGGAACTCACGGGCATCAGCCCGGCCCAGAACAGCGTGCCGGCAAGCCCCAGCGCACCGATCGGGATGATGCCCAGCTGCACGCCCCGGCGGTTTACCCAGGAGATGAACAGGCTGCCCACGACCGTGCCGATGCCGACCATGAACGTCATTTTCGATGACTCCGTGGCCGCACCGCCCAGCGTCTGGTCCGGGTGCAGGGCCACGCCGATGTCCACAAACATGGCCGCCACCATGCTGGCCACGAACCAGTAGGTGGAGTTGCCAAAAAATGCACGCCGCATCGGCGGGATGGACAGGCTTTCCCTCAGATGGGTGAAATGCTCCCACCAAAGCGCATGGTGATACTTCACATGAGGGTGCGCCGGGGTGCGCTCAATGTAAAAGGCGACGACCATCGCCACCATGGCCACGCCAAAGAGCCACCAGATCGGCTCCGCAGCGGCCCACCAGGCGTCCTTGTGCTCGTCGTAGAGCATGTCAAACCAGGCTCCCCCCAGCCCCAGGCCCGCCAGGATACCGATCATGGCCACCATCTGCAGCCAGCCAGACACCATGCCGAGACGTCGTGAGCCGACGATCTCCTTCAAGATGCCCATCTTGCCAGGGCTGTAGAACGTGGCCTGCGTGGCCAGCAGAAAGAACGATCCGAGCGCCAGAAAGATACTCAGATCCCCCAGCCTGAGGTGAAAACAAAGCCCCGCCAGCAGCAAGATCAGCGACTGCGCCGCCAGCATGACCAGAATCAACGAACGCTTGGAATAACGGTCGGCAAAATACCCGGCCAAAGGGGCAAAAAGGATGAAAGGCAGCAGCAGCATGGCCCCCAGCCAAACGCCGATGTTGTCCGCCAGCGGTCCCGTGGTCACCTTCGGCACCAGCCCCACCAGCATCATCTTCAACAAGTTATCGTTAAAGGCATTCAGCAAGGAGGCCCCCAGCACCAACGCAATGGATACCCACGCCCGCGTGGGCAGGCGCTTCATTTTGTCGAGAGAGTCGGGATCGGGAGCAGTCGGGGAAGGCATGATTGGGAATCCGCGGAGATTGCCATCCCATGCGCAAAAGTCGCGAGGAAAAGATCAACGAAGGCGGAAAGAAGCCGGGCATCACTCGGCCACCGCCACCGTCAGCTCATCCAGCCAGAAGGCGACTTTCTCCGTCGCCGTGCTGACAAAACCCAGCCAGGCGAGTTCATTCCAGTCGGCATCGCAGGGAAGGTCCCGGAATTCCTGGGTCGACTGGCCTGCCAGAGTGATCTTCAGCGACCACTTGCCGGGGGCTTTTTCCCCGAGCGTGGTGGTCATTTCCACCTGCGCCCAGGTCTCAGCCGGGAAGGCGACCTTCTTTTTGCTGCGGCGCTCGATGATGCTTTCCCCTTCAAACGCGAGGCTCGGCCCCGTGAGATACTTCTGGCCCGAGTCACGCCAGTCCATGAAGAACTTGGCCCCTTTTTCCATGCGCACCTGAAAGGCGACGGTGACCTTGCCCGCTTTAAATCCGGGTTTCAGGACGAGGTGCGGATCCCAGGTGGGGTCCAGGCCGGGAGCATCCGTGATCTTCAGGCTACGCCTGCCACTGGCCGCCTGGTCTTCCACCACGTAGATGCTGTCGCCTTTGTTCTGCCAGCGGATTTCCTGGCGGGGCAGCACCGGGAAGCTGAGCCCCATGTTTTCAAAGTCTTCCTTCACCTCATAAGGCGGCATGGGCCACGGTTTCGACTGCTCCCAAAAATCAGGAAAGCTCAGGGAGGTGGCCTGTTTTTTCCAATCCCCGCTCCCGCGCACGCCCGCCTGGCTGGCATCCCCAGGGATAAAGCCCATCTTCAGCGCCGGGCTCTCCTTTTTCAGACGAAAGTCGCGCTTCGCCGCATCCACGAACAACGGATCCGCGACGATGCTGCCTTCATCATGCCCCGTCTTCGCCTGCCACTCTGCCAAGTCAGCCTCATGGAACTTCACCGGCAGTCCGGCGCTGTTCCAATAGACGTTGTTGCGCATCTCATAGGTTCCGGTGCCCCAGTTGTAGGCGCTGCCATCCAGCAGCTTTTCCGTGTCATAGATCACCACGTTGTTTTCATAGGCAAAGGAGGCATGCTTTTCTGGCCGCGAGCGCTGGATCTGGGCCTTGCGACCGTAGGCAAAGACATTGTGGCTCACCTGGTTCCACTTGCCGTAGTGCTGGTGAAAGGTGGATTCGCTGGTGTCATGCACCACGTTGTGGGTCAGTGTCACCCCCGTGCTGCCTTCGTCCGTGTAGAGGCCCCAGCCACCGTAGCGATAGCTTCCCACATCATGCACATGGTTATGGCTCACCGTGCTGCCCTCACTACGGCCCAGGCCATAAAACCCGCCCATGTCACTCAGCACTCCCCAGCCCAGATGGTGGATGTGATTGAAGTCCAGCCGGTTGCGCTTCGACGGGCTGTGTTTATAGCCCCACACCCAGCCTGCGCTGATGCCGGTGTAATAAAGATCGCCAATGTCGCAATGCGTGACTTCACAGTCCGCCGCATGAGCCAGGAAGACCCCGCAGGCGCTGGGGAAGAGGCGGCCACCGCTGTGGATGATGCAGTCATCCACCACGATGTGATGCGTGAGGGTATCTTCATTGGGCATCTTGATGTCCCCCAGGCGCACCCCACCGCCGCCGAGATCATGCAGGTAGCAGTGGCTCAACTGACTGTGCGCGCAGGCCGTGCGGAACCAGATGGCATAACCACCCGTGTGTTTAATTTCACAATTCACAAAGCCGATGTGCTGGCTGCGGTCCAGCTCCACAGCCGCACCCACACCTGCCGCCGCCTGGCCATCGTGATGACCCGCCGGGCCATACAGATGCTGGGTATGCGCCAGGGTCAGCCCTTCAAAACGGACATGCTCCACGCCATCCAGCAGCAGCAGTTTCTCCGTCACCGGCACGATGGCCTGGATCTGGGTCATGTCCTCACCCGGCAGCGGTTTGTAGAGCAACCGACCTGCTTTGGAAAGAAACCACTCGCCGGGAGCATCCAGGGCCGCACGAAAGTTCTCCACATACCAGCGTTGATCCGGCTCGAACTCGACAAACGGGTAGCGGGAAGCACCCACGATGCGGATGGCCCGTGCTTCGTCATTGAGTTCCTTGATCCGGCACTGGCCGACGGTCCATGTCTGCATCACCGTCAGCAGCACATCGGCGCGCTCATCCATCGGGATGGACTTCAGCACCTCGTAGTCAGCCGGACGTGCGACAAAGGCTTCAAAGCTCGGCTTGCCCAGCCCTTTGAACAGGTCTGCGGCCGCTTGAGACTTGGCATTGAAGTAACCGCCCACCGCCCCGGGCCGGTTGCCCATCGCGTTCGGCGTACGCGCCCGCACCGCACGGCGGCCATTGATCCAGAGCTGCTCAAACTTCCCTTTCACCTCGGCCTCCCACAGCCCCTCTTCCACCTGCTTCCACCCCGTCACCTTTTGCCCGCCAGTGAAGGTCACCTGGGCATCTTTCGCTGGGCGGTAAACGGTAGGCCCCGTGCTCGTACCACTGTCAGCGGCGGTCAGTTTCAGTGCTTGCTCGATGAAGTAATCTCCGGCGGCAAATTCCACGGATACCGCCCCTTTCTCGCCCTCCTGACGAAGCCCACGCACCCGCTCAATCGCGGCCTGAGGGGTAGCGATGGGGCCACCCGGGCTCACCTGGACCACCGTCTCGGCCAGGGCCGGTGCAACGCACAAAAGAAAAGCGAATGAAAGACGCATCCTGGCGTGTAGCGCGGCCCCCTGCCTAGCGCAAGGTGCAGCCCGTGGGTGATCACGGACTGTTGGGGTTTTGTCCAAAAGGCAGCCAGCAGGAAACAACCAGTCTGCCTACGACGTACTGGGGAAGTCCTATGCCCCCTGCCCCCGATGCCCTGCTCCAGGCCACCCGCCGCCATTTCTTCAGCCAATGTGGCATGGGGATTGGCAGCGTGGCACTGGCATCCATGATGGCGGAGCGGGGACTCAGCGCGGCCAGCGCCGCCGCAGCCCAGGCGGGACCCGGCGTGCCCGTACGCGGGAACCACCCGGCGAAGGCGAAAAACGTCATCTTCTTGTTCATGGCAGGCGGGCCATCGCAGCTCGAATTGTTCGACTACAAGCCGGTGCTGCAAAAGCTCAACGGCCAGCCCATTCCGCAAAGTTACATCGAGGGGAAACGCTTTGCCTTCATGGGCAGCAGCCACGGGGTGAAGCTCCTCGGCACGCGCAAGGAATTCAAACAACGCGGGCAAAGCGGCACCTGGGTGAGCGACATGCTGCCCTATACGGCAAGCATTGTGGATGACATCAGCGTGGTGACCACCTGCCAGACCACGCTTTTTAACCATGCCCCGGCGAAGCTGTTCATGAACACGGGCAGCGGCCAGTTTGGTCGCCCGAGCATGGGCTCCTGGGTGACGTACGGCATCGGCAGTGACTCCAGCGATCTGCCCGGCTTCGTCGTCCTGCAAAGCGGGCCGCGTGGGCCCCGTGGCGGCGCGGTGAACTGGGGCAGCGGCTTTCTACCCACCACGTATCAAGGCGTGCCACTGCGCAGCCAGGGAGAGCCCATCCTAAATCTGACCACTCCGGCGAGCGTGGACGCCCGAAGCCAGCGCCGGGTCATCGATGCGGTGCGGGACATGAACATGAAACGGCTGGTGGCCACGGGCGATGACGAGATCCAGACCCGCATCAATGCCTATGAAATGGCCTATCGCATGCAATCCAGCGCGCCAGAGCTGATTGACATTCAGGGTGAATCCAAGGCCACTCTCGATCTATATGGGGTGGACCCCACGCAGCCGTCTTTCGCACGCAACTGTTTGTTAGCCCGTCGCCTGGTGGAGCGTGGTGTGCGCTTTGTGCAGCTTTACCACACGAACTGGGACAGCCACGGTGGCAAAGGCGAGACGCTGGAAGATGATTTCCCCAAAGTCGTCCATGACGTGGACCAAGGCTGCGCCGCCCTCATCCACGACCTCAAATCTCGCGGCATGCTAGAAGAAACGCTCGTCATCTGGGGAGGTGAATTTGGCCGCACGCCCATGGGGGAAAACCGCGACAAAACCGGGCGCAACCACCACATTGATGCCTTCACCATGTGGTTCGCAGGCGGCGGCATCAAACCTGGGCAAACCTACGGTAAAACGGATGAACTCGGCTTTGATGGCGTGGAGCAGAAAGCCCATGTGCATGACATCCATGCAACGCTCATGCATCTCCTGGGCCTGGACCATGAAAAGCTGACGTTCAAGTTCCAGGGACGCGACTTCCGCCTCACGGATGTGCATGGCGAGATCCTGCACGGCCTGCTGGCTTAAGAAAGACACCCTTTTCGCCTCGTCATGAGTCATGGAGAGACGCTACTTTGCTTGGCGTGACGGCCCTGACGTGCCAGAATATCGTGAATATTCATGCGCTACACTCCCCTTCCCGCAGACCTCTTCGCCTCCAACCGCCAACGTCTTTACGCCCAGCTGCCACCGGGTTCCGTGGTGATCCTGCACTCGAACGATGTGCTGCCCACCAATGCCGACGGCACCCTGGGGTTTGTCCAAAACAGCGATCTCTATTACCTCAGCGGCATTGACCAGGAGGAGAGCATCCTGCTGCTGTTCCCGGATGCGCCCGACGAGAAAATGCGCGAGATGCTTTTTGTTAGGGAAACAAATGAGCACATCGCCCTCTGGGAGGGTGAAAAGCTGACGAAGGAGGCCGCCACCAGCCGCTCAGGCATCACCCGGGTGCATTGGCTGCATGAGTTTGAGACACCCTTCCGCCAGATCATGTGCCAGGCGGCGCAGGTTTACCTGAACTCCAACGAACACCCGCGCGCCAGCATCCCCACGGAGACGCGGGAGACACGCTTCACCCACCGCTGCCTGCGCGAGTACCCGCTCCATGATTACCGCCGGCTGGCACCGCTGATGCATGACCTTCGCAGCGTGAAGCAGGCGGCTGAAATCGAAGCCCTGCAGGAGGCCATCCGCATCACGGAGGCGGGCTTTCGTCGTTTGTTAAAGTTTGTTAAACCGGGCGTCCATGAGTTTGAAATCGAGGCGGAACTGTCGCACGAGTTCATCCGTCAGCGCGCCCGAGGCTTTGCCTACACGCCCATCATCGCCAGCGGGGCCAATGCCTGCGTGCTCCACTACGTCACCAATCACTGCCAGTGCAAGGATGGGGAGATGCTGCTGCTGGATGTGGCCGCCAACTATGCGAACTACAATGCCGACCTTACCCGCACCATCCCGGTGAACGGCCGTTTTTCCGCCCGCCAGTGCCAGGTGTATGCCGCCGTGCTGAAGGTCTTTCGCGAAGCCTCGCAGATGCTCCGCCCAGGGGTGGTGATCCGTGATTTCCAGGAAGAAGTGGGCAAGGTCATGACTTCCGAACTCATCGGCCTGGGACTGCTGGACCGGGACGATGTGGAGAAGCAGGACCCAGACCGGCCTCTCTATAAGAAGTACTTCCCTCACGGCACCAGCCATCACCTCGGCATTGATGTACACGATGTGGGCCAAACCTGGAAACCCATCCAGGCGGGCATGGTCTTCACCGTGGAGCCAGGCATCTACATCCGTGAAGAAGGCCTGGGCATCCGCCTGGAAAACAACCTCCTCATCGGCAGCGACCGCAACACCGATCTCATGGCCAGCATCCCCATCGAGGCCGACGAAATCGAAGACCTGATGGCGGCCCATTGAGCTGGCAGAGCTACCGTGAAAAGGAGTGAGCGCTCCTCCGCGTGACCAAGTCATAAAAAAGCCGGGAGGAGAAGTCTCCACCCGGCTTTTGAGAAATTCAGGAAGGATTAAACCTTGCCGAAGATGGTGTTGCCCGTGCTCAGAAGGTCGTCGCAGGCTTCCTTCATGCGTTCGCAGAGGCCCTGTTCGCCCTTCTTGAGGTAACCACGAGGATCGTAGGCTTTTTTGTCGCCCACTTCGCCGTCAATCTTCAGCACGCCATCGTAGTTCTTCAGGATGTGGCCCACGATGGGGCGGGTGAAGGCATACTGGGTGTCGGTATCGATGTTCATCTTGATGACGCCGTAACCAAGAGTTTCGCGGATCTCTTCCAGCGGGGTGCCGCTGCCGCCGTGGAACACGAGGTCCATCTCGGCCTTTTCACCATACTTGCCGGTGACGGCGGCCTGGCCATCCTTGAGGATGGTGGGCTTTAGCTTCACGGCACCTGGCTTGTAAGCGCCATGGACGTTGCCAAAGGTGGCGGCGAACATGAAACGACCGACGCCATTGAGCGTCTCATACACGACCAGCATGTCTTCAGGGGTGGTGTAGAGCTTGTCATTGGCCACACCGGAGGTGTCGTGGCCGTCTTCCTCGCCACCGACCACGCCGGCTTCGATCTCGAGGATGATGTCCAGTTCTGCGCACTGCTGCAGCAGTTCCTTGGAGATGCGCATGTTCTCTTCGAGGGGCAGCTCGGAGCCATCGAACATGTGGCTGTTGAAGAGGTTGCCCTTGCCTGCGTCGCGGCGGGCCTTGGTGGCCGCCAGGAGGGGCTTCAGGAACTTCTCGACGTTCTTCGGATGGCAATGGTCGGTATGGAGGGCGATGAGGACATCGTATTTTTCCGCCAGGATATGCACGGCTTCCGCCAGGACGATGGCACCCAGGGCCATGTCTTTCACGGCAGTGCCGGAGGCAAACTCACCGCCGCCGGTGGAAACCTGGATGATGCCGTCCGACTTCGATTCGGCAAAGGCCTTCAGCGCACCGTTGATCGTGGGCAGGGAGGTGACATTGATGGCCGGGTAGGCGTAACCGCCTTTCTGGGCGGCATCGAGCATGGCACGGTATTGGGCAGGGGTGGCGACGGGCATTTAGGAGTGTGTTTGTGGTTTAGCAGTATCGAAGGGAGCAAGAATGATGCCCGGTGCAAGCCTGGGTTACCAGCACCGCCTCACGTTCAGGGGAAAACGAGGCCAGCGGCCCGAAAGAGGCCACTTCAGTCAACCAGCGAGTTTCCCCTGCCCTCCTGAGAAAGCTGGGGAAAACGGCATAAAAAAGGCCGTCTGCTTTCACAGACGGCCTTTCCCAACAAGTTCTAACTTAGGGCAGTTCTTCCAGGATAAACCGGCCGGAGTAAATCGGCGAGGTCTTGTCCGAGGTGCCGGCAGCAGGGTTCGGAAGCTGAGGCAGGAGGAAATAACCCACGCCGATCAACTGGCCTTCCTCACGGATGATGATGCCCTGGAACTTCACCGAACGAACCACAAAATCAGGCTTCGACGGGGCGGCCGGATTGTAGTCGCGTGTGGAGAAGGAGCCCGAAACCAGACCTGTCTTCGCCACGGCGCTGACGGCCGTTTTGGTAATGTTGGCAGGCACATCCTGCTTAAAGATGGTGAACTTGCCACCCTTGATGAGGGCAAAGTCGCGGTCCGGGTTCTGTGATAAGAAATCAGTTCCGTCAACATTGTAGGCAAAGTCCAGATCCCCACCATTGAAGAAATCCACCGTGGTATTGTACTCTGGGACCAGGGGCTCTGGGATGCCCAGGACCAAGGTGCCTGCGGCAGGTGCATTGTAGCGACCACCGCTGGCTACGACTACCACCGGGCTGTTGATCGGCGCGCCCACGATGCCGAAGCCAGCGCGGAAGGTGCGGTCAGTCAGCTTGCCAGCCGGGCGCACCCAGGTGGCCGAGCCAGACACGGTGTTGTTCGAGTTCAGCAGATCGGCATCCTCTTTGTCATCAATGGCGAACTGACCCAGGATGGAACCGCCGGGCTTCACCGCCTTGTAGATGTATTGGAAGACGGCCAATTCACCATTCGGCCCCACGAAGGTAGCATTGGTGAAGGTTTCGCCATCGGCCAGCTTGCCAGCCATGCTCAGTTTGCCATCCACGGCGACGGTGAAGGCCGCATAGCCTGCACCCTGAGGCACATTCGGCGTACCGCTTTCCACGATCAACGGGCTGTCATCGCTGAGACCCACTGCCATGGTGTAGTAACCCGTGTAGGTGGAGGCAGGAAGCGTTTTGCTGAAGGACTGGCGCCAGCCATCAAAATTCACCGTGGTGTAACCATCGGAAACAGTACCGGAGGTGATGGTGTTGTTGCCAGGATCCAGTTCAAAGTCCAGACGGAGCGGATCAGGCAGCGGATTGCCCGTGCGCTTGATGAAGACCGTGCCGGTAGGAGCCGGGCCATTCACATTCAGAGGGCCGGTGAAGCTGTAGGTGGTGGCACCCAGAATCAGCTTGCCAGTGAAGGTGGATTTCGTGGTGACGGTGAGGTCCACACGGCCGCCGAGGTTGCCGCCGAGATTTGGATTGCGGTCCACAATGCCCACCCAGGCTCCAGGGATGGTCTGCGTCAGGTCATTGACGATGAGCGTGCCTGGGGCGGAGGTCACCTTGCCAAACTTGTTGGCCAGCGTGATCGTCACCTTGTAGCCGCCCACCTTCGTGGCGGTAGGCTTGCCAGTGATCTTGCCGGTGATCGGATCGATCTTCAGGCCAGGAGGCAGGCCCGCAGCGGTGATCTTGTCCGGAGACCTCGCGCGGTCTGCGGTATTGAAAGGCACGGGGAACAGGTAATCACGGCCGATGAGACCATCTGGGAAGGTGAATGCATCGGTAAATTGAGGGGCGGCATTGAAGACTCGGAGGTCATAACCGCTGCCGAGCACCGGATCTCCCACTGGACCTTTGATCTCACAGCGGTAGATGCCATTGTCATCGCCAGCCACGCCATCGAGGGAGGTTTTGGTGATCTTCAGGATTCGGCTGGTGAGGCCGGTGACGCGGGAGGCATCAATCGGCACTTCGTATTCCTCCGTGCCCATTTCATCGTCCTCAGTGCCTTCGATTTCGTCAGGACCTGGGCCGATGACCACTGGGCGGGTGGCAAAGCGCATCCACTTGTAGGTGAGCGGGGTCTTGGGCCCAGCACCCACACGGGCAGTGAAGGTGGCGGCGGCTCCGACGGCCACGGGGAGGTCAAGGGTGCTGCTGTCCACCACGACCACCTCGGCAGGGGTGGCGGTGGTGCTGACTTTGCCGACACTGTTCGCCACTTCGACGATGTAGGTGCCGCCCTGGGCCACGGTGGTGTTGGTATCCAGCGGGGAGATCAGCACGCTGGCGGTGGTGGCACTGGCCACCACGACATTGTTACGCTTCCAGGTGTAGCGCAGCACTGGGAGCCCCTGGGCTGTGACTTTCAGATCGATCGGCTGACCCGCCAGAACGGTCTGGGACAGAGGCAGACTGTTGATCTGAGGCAGAGGGTTTTTGAGATTCAGACTGATGGTGTTGCTGGTGCCAGTGCTGGCCACCGTGCCATCCACCCGAGAGGTGACGACCACGGAGTAGTCGCCTTCAGAGACCTCCTGGACATTGGGCAGGGTGTAGGTGGCAGCCGTGGCGCCGGTGATCGGCGTATTGTTCCTTCTCCACTGGTAGGTGATGCTGCCCTCGCCTCCAAAGCTGGAACTGAAGGTGATGGTCTGGCCTGTGTAGGTGTCAGTCGGATTGACGGTGGCGATCACGTTGGTGACTGGATCCACGACATCCACAAAGACTTCGTTGCTGGTGTCACTGCCCGCGATGTTGGTCACCACAATGTAGTAGTAGCCTTCATCCGCCTCGGTGATGTTTGACAGAATCAGATTCACGGTGGTCGCGCCTTCGATGGCGACATCATCTTTGTACCACTGGTAAAGGAAACCGGCCGAACCATCGGGTTTGATGGCTTCACCATCCACACTGACCGTGAATGAGCGGCTGCCACCAGGAGCGACAGGATTCACGGCTGCGATATTTCTAATGTCAGGGAGAGACTCCACCAGGACATTGATGGTCGTTACAGCGGTGATGGAGCCACCTTCATTGGCCGCCGTCAGCGTATAAACACCCTGTGTGCTAAAGCTGGCCGCGAAAGTGTAGATCCGTGAGGTGGCATCTTCGATGGCAGTGCCGTTGCGGTTCCACTGATAATTCAGTTTAGCGGGGTCACCATCGGAATCCGCCTTGCCCGACAAGGTCACCGAAGTGCCTGGAACCAGTTTGTTGGCCTGGTTATGATTGGATGTAGGTTCTTCCACAAACACTGGGCGGTTGATCGACTGGATTTCCACATCGGCTTCCACCACCAACAAGATGCCATGGTCATTAAAGAGGCTGACATCCCAGAGCAAGTTGCCGCCGAGAGCGAACAGGATGAGGTCCAGATCTGCCCCGCTTTCCCCACCTGGGCGTTTTTCTTCACCAACATTGATAATTCCAGCGTAGCTCGCACCTTTGATCAGGCGGAAGATGTCCCCTGCCTTCGGGGTGTAACCATCGTTCTGAACTGTGATCTTCGAACCCGCACCCCAGCTAATTTTGCCAGTGGCCACCAGCATGTCATGCTGGGAGGTGGTGACGAGGTCATTCAAGGCCGAGGAGAATTCGTCGCTGGTGACAGTGTCCTTCCAGAAGCCATAGTTCTCATCCGAGGCTGTAAGCGCATTCGGATTGTTGTAGGAGGCATTGCGCAACTGAAGCAGCGTATTGGAGCCGCTGCTGAACATGGCATTGCCGCTGACGGTAAGCGTGCCGATGGCCTTGCCGCCATTGTCACCTGGACTGAGGTTGGCACCTGGCTCCAAGATGAGGCCGCCCTGGACGATGCCAGAGCCTGCGATGGTAGCACCGCTCATCACGGTGGTCCGCAGCAGGGTGTTGGTTCCATTCGAGCTGGCACCCGTATCACCGATGCCGTTGCGGCCAACCTGGAGGATGCCTCCCTGGACGACCGTGGAACCGGAATAGTCATTGTCCAGGCTCAGCGTGGCCCAGCCGTTGCCGGCCTTGGTGAGGCTGAGTGCGGCGCTCTTCTGCTCCGTGTTTGCACCTGGGGCAAAGAACTGGCTGTTCAGCGTGCCATCGCGGAAGAAGGC
The DNA here is from genome assembly GCA_040386955.1 of Verrucomicrobiota bacterium. GTDB lineage: Bacteria > Verrucomicrobiota > Verrucomicrobiia > Verrucomicrobiales > Verrucomicrobiaceae > Prosthecobacter. The sequence continues at coordinate 38,033 of JAZKER010000046.1, read as the reverse complement.
ATCCCAGGAGGCTTCATAGGTGACCGGGGTGGACTGGGTGATGGTCAGCGTGGCGGCGGTGGAGGCGGCGTTTTCGATGATTTCGGAACTGCCGACGTTCGTGGAGGACATTGTGCCCGCTTCGCCATAGAAGGCACCATTGCCGCCCTGGGTGGTAAGGCCGCCGATGGTGACATTCTGCCCACCTGCCTGGAGGATGGAGTTGAAATTCATCGTCACGTCATTGGCCGCCGTCAGGGCCTTCACATTGCCCAGGCGGAGAACGGCGGTAGTGTCATGGTTGTAAACCTGGTTGGTACCGATGGTGATATCACCCGTCCAGGCGCTGTTGTCGCCATTGAGCACGGCGTAACCCACACTGCGACCGTTGGTGGAGGAACTGTTGGAAGCGTCGGTATCATCCGTCTGCACCACGAGGTTGCCACTGGTGGTGGTGCCGTCGCGGAAGCTGCCATTAAAGTTCACATAGGATTGCTCACCGCCGACGGCGACGTTGATGTCGCGGATTAGCAGGATGAGGCTGTCATTGAGGGTGATGTCACCGTTGTAGCTGACCTTGTTGCCATTGGCGATGCCATCGATGCCGAGGCGTTTGGTCTGCGCCGGATTGTAAACGACGTTGATGTCGTGGTTGATGTCGAACTCAAAGCCCTGGTTGTTCGTGTCTGGGCTAAGGATGAGGAGTTCGGCGGTGCCCTGGCGGTCGTCACTGCCGAGGGTGATGGTCTTGCCGGAGGCGTAACCGGAGCCGAGAACGTCGGCCTGGTTGGCAGCGTAAACGAGGCCCTGTTTGATCACCAGGTTGCCTGTCCAGTCAGGAACGTTGGAGCGGAACTCCATGCGGCCCTGGCCATCTTTAACAATATCGCCGGAGCCCGTGAGGTAGCCGGAGCCGTTGTTCAAGCGCATGACCGCATTGGCGACGACATCGAAGGTGGTGGTGCCCTTGATGTCGAGGATGCCGTTGAGGTTCAGCGGACGGCGGTTGCCGAGATTGAACTGCTGACCGTTAAGGGTGGTGGGGAGGTTACCCGTCATGTCCATCAGGCCGCCGTAGGTGAAGGTGTTTCCGCCTTCAAAGGTGAAGAATTCGTCCATCGTCCAGTCGCCACCATTGTTGCCATTGCCCAGGAAGAGCTGGATGTTGGTGCCAGAACGAAGGATGGTGCCATCGGCCCAGGAGCGGTTGGAGCCCAGCACGGAGGTGGTGCCGGCGTTGGCATTGCCCGAGTCAGACATGACGATCAGGCTGCCCTGGCGCACATCCATCAGTCCCTGGAAGCTACCGTTGTTGCCCAGCAGGGTGAGGGAACCCGCGCCCATTTTGATGAGATCGCCACGGAAGATTTCTTGGGAAACCAGAGAGGATTGGGCGCTGCTCAGGGCATCGCCGATGACGAGATTGCCCGTGGAATTGACCACATCAATGACTCCGCCGCCGCCATGGAGGGCGACGCCGCGTTTGTCGAGGCTGCCCGTGCCGCCAGTCCAGCGGAGAGTGCCACCGTTCAGGGTAAGCTGGCTGTTGGCAAAGTTGGTCGGATTTGGACCGAGCGCCAGGGTATCGGAGATTTCCAGCACAGCACCGCTAACGAAGGTCTGGCCCGTGTAGGTGTTGTTGCCGGTGAGCTTGACGACCCCGGTGGTGCCGAACTGATCCGGCGCGGTGGTGGCCGGACCGGCGATGGTCAGGCTGCTGTTGCCCGTGATGGTGGATCCGATGGTCAGCGTGCCTTTGCCATACTGATGCACGATGATTTCAGGCGTGCTGCTGACGATGGCCTCCGAGGCGCTCGTCAAGGTGGCGTTGGCGGAGATCGTGATCGAGTTGCCGTTGATGGCGGTGATGAAGGCTCCAGCAGGAATCCCATTGCCCGTGACAGGCATGCCCACCACCAGGTCTGCCGTGGAGGAAACATTGGTGATGACGTTGCTGTTCACCGTGGTGCCGCCCGTGTAGCTGGTGCTGAAGGCCGCGATGGAGCCGCCATTGATGGTCTTATTCGCAGATCCGGTGTTGCTGCTGACGAGGATACCGCCAGCCACGCCGTCGCCTGAAAGCCTCAGGGTCTGCCCGCTGCCGATGGTGACCAGGCTGTCTGCCATCGTATCAAAACGGACGGTGTTGAGGATCTTGCTGCCTGTGAGGCTGCCAAAGAATCCGGCTCCGCCGTTTTCAGAAACATCCATGCCTGTGTTCCAGGCGCTGACGTCATTCAGATACTCCCCTGCCACACGGCTGATGGCCTTGACGCGGTTGGCGGCGCCGGCATCGGCCATGGCAAAGTCGAGGGCTTCACGGGCGGTGTTGCCGTAGGTGGCCCAGGAGATGATGCGGTTCTTGACGGCGACGTTGGTGAAGTTGTTGAAGTTCAGGCTGATGATGCCATTGCCGTTGCCGGTAATGGCCTCCACAAAGTTCACGGCTGAACCTGCGGTGCGGGTAAGGTTGGAGCGGTTGCTGTTCGCATTCGCGTTACCCACGTTCACCGTCATGCTGCGGGTGCTGCGGCCTTCGGCAATCAGTTCCGTGGTGCCTGCGCGAAGCTGAAGCACCCGGTTGGTATTGCTGGTGACAGCATAATTGACGGTGCTGTTGGCCGCCAGATTCGCCAGGGCATGCACAACACCCCCGCTGAAGCGTGCGTTATCAGCCCCCACTCGGGCGACGTTCTGCCCGCTGTGATCCAGAACCAGCTTGCCGCCGGCAATTTCAAAGCTGGCGTCCGAGGCCGTTGCATTGGTCGAACTCTGCAGGACCACGGTACCACGGCCCACTTTCATGAAGCCAAGGTTGTCAGGGAAGGTTCCAGGGTTGCCTGCCATACGCTGGTCAAAGACCACCGTGCCACCAGCGTTGGCATAAAGGCGCACGGCTGTGCCGCCGATGGAAAGTGTGCCGGTAGCGGTGGAACTGCCAAAACGAACTTCCCCAGACTCGTTTGTGCCACCGATCCATTTGATCCCTGAACCTGACGTGCTCCAGGAAGCCATGTTGAAAATCTGGCCCGGCTTGGTCATCAGGAGAGAGCTCTGAGAGTTGTTGGCGTTGCCCAAAATAAAGCCCTGCTGGCTGGTGGTGCCGTTGATGGCAAAGGAGGTGGTGGTGGAGTCCGCGTTCGGGATCTTGGAGATGGCGGTGTCAGTCCAGAAACCGTTGCCGTCGCGGGTTGGATCGTTCGGATCGTAATTCACGATCATGTTGCCCTGGATCACCGTCAGACGACCAGCGGCATTGTACTGCTTGTCATAGACGAAGTTTCCGTCCGTGGTCCCGGCGAGCTGCACACGCAGCACTTCGTTTTCATTGGTGCGCACGCCCGCCACGGTGGGCAGGGAGGAAATGCGGTCTGCAATGGGCACTGCATTGCCATTGACGTCACCACGGTCACCAAACTGGCCGCGGAAGAGGAAGGTATTGTTACCGGCGGTCTCGAACTGGAGAAGACGGGAGTCGATGGCCAGGATGTCATTGGTGACGGAGGTGGATCCGCCATAGATGTTGCCATTGATGATGGCGGTGGCCGAGTTGTCCGTACGCACCAGCGGGGTGAAGAGGACCTGACCTGCGGCATCCACGTTATCAATGACCAGGTTGGAGTACCAGTTGGTCAGGTCGTTATCAACGCGCATGACGTACTGGTTGGCCTGAAGGGCCTTGACCAGGATGTTCTCGTAAGCGGTCGGGGTGCCCACCTGGAGACCGCCGCCTGTATTGAGGGAACCGATGCCTTCGATGACAACACCGTTTCCTGCGCCACCTGCGCCAAGGCCCTGACGACCGCTGCGGAGGAAGAGGGTGCCGTTGCTGATGGTGGTGACACCCGAGTAAGTATTGCGGCCATCCAGCACGACCTGGGCGATGCCTGTCTTCAGAAGACCGCCTGTGCCCGCGATGGTGGAGCGGATTTCAAAGTTGCCCGTGGCCACCACACCGTCAGAGCTGCGGATCATGGCATTCTGGTTGTTGATGATCGCTTCACGGTTGCCAAAATTCAGCGTACCACCGGCGATGATCGTCGCCAGATTGCCGTGGTTTCCTGTGGTGAAGGAAGCGCTGCTAATCATGCCAGAATTGATGGTCAGCGTGCCATCCACATACATCTGGATGGGGTTGCCATCCACGTAGCTGGTGAGGGTGGTGCGGTCGTTGATGGGGGCGGTGGCCCCATCGCCGTTATTGTCCGCGAGGGCACCGAAACGGAGGGCATTGATGGCCGTGTTGTCCCGGACGATGGTGAACGCATCGGAAAGGTTGACGTTTTTGCCAGCCGCACCGCCTGCGACATTGTCGATGAGGCCGTTGCTAGGCACGAAGTATTCGGAGTCATCAAGCGGACGCAGGATCTTCGTGGCCGCATCATAGGTCATGAAGTGGGAAGCGGTGATGAACTGCTGGTTGCGCCCCTGGTTGAGGTAGTCCGAGTTGCCTGAGTTGTTGAAGCCCAGGAGACGGATGTCGCTGAGGTATTCATGCGGCATGATGCCGCCAAGCAGGCCAATGATGACATTCTTGTCCGTGGTGCCGATGCCGTTGCCCACCTGGGTGAGGCCGCCGATGTTGTTCAGCGTGATTCGGACGCTTTCAGGGGTGCTGGTGGTGCCGAACTTCGAGGTGGAGTCGAGGTTGTTGAACTGAAGGATGGAACCGGAGCTGCGGCTGATTTCGCCGATGGTCAGTGAGATGGCCGTATTGGCGCCATCCGTGGGCATGATGTCGAAGATGTTGGTGCCGGAGTTGACATTGATGCGTGCGCCGCCTGTCGTGGCCAGGGACTCACTGTTGTTGGTGGTGCCACCGATGATCTTCAGCCAGCCATGATCGAAGTTGATGCTGGCGGAGTTGTTGATGCGGTCATTGTTGTTGCCCCCCACCACGCCAGTACCGCTCGCCACGTCTATGCCGCTGCTGGCATCCAGGCGGTTGGTGTTGTCGAGCGTGATGAGACCACGACGCTGAAGATTGATGCTGTCCGTGCCGGAGAGACGGCCATTGGAACCGGAAAGCGTGACGCCCCACTCAGCCCAGGCTTCGGCATCACCGAGAGTCTGGTAGTCCACCCCGTTGATGTTGGTGAGGTTATCCTGCCAGGACACAGCCGCTGTGATGAAACGCAGAACATTGACACTGCCGGTGAAGGTATTGTTACCCGTAAGGCGCAGTTCACGTGCCCCCGTTTTGGTGAAGCCGCCGGAGCCGACGATCTGGCCGTTGACCACCAGCTTGGACTGAATGGTGCCGGTGAGGTTGCCCTGTTCGCCCAGCGTCTGCTGAATGGCACTGCCGTCGATGTGGAACACGTTGCGATTGGCATCGCCCAGGAGATTGATCTGGCCCGTGAGGTAGGTGCGTGGGTTCGGGATGGCGGCATCGTTACCAACGTCAATGTAGTTCACACCCAGGTTATCTTTGGCACGCACGCCGTCCATGGTGATGTTGACGCTGTGGCTGGTGTTCCAGCTACGATAGAAGTTCAGACGTGCACCGATGTTTGGGCCCACCCCAAGGGTGGAGTTGGTATGGTCTGCCAGAGTGGCACCGCCATAACCGATGGTGATACCATTGGTGATGTTAGCGGCGGTAAGGCCGCTGAAGGTGGCATCGGAACCTGCCTCTTCCTCGATGCGGAAGGTGCTCTCACGGATGTCAATCGAGCTCAGCGGGCTGGTGAACTTAGGATCGCGGAAGGTGACACCGACACCGTTGGCGTCGTTGGCCGTGGCGCTGCCGACGATGGTCAGGTTGGCATTGTTGCCGTTAATCACGGCTTCCATCCGGGTCAGGTTACCAGGAAGGTTGGAGCCGAGATTGGGATTGATGTCGAACGGAGCCACGACGAGCCGGGAACTGTTGACAAAACCGCCACCGCTCAGGGTCGTGTTGCCCTCGAAAACCACGCTGGAGACGACCCCGAGGCCGCTGGTGTTTTTCAGGGCACCCAGGTTGTTGACGCCAGAACCGCTGACGCGGATGATTTCGCGGGAGGTGGTCGGATCGTCCGCGTAGTTGAGGGAGTTGCCGCGAAGGTCAATGGTGGCGCCAGACTGGACGATGGTTTCATTGCCCACCCCAGTGGCCCCCAGGGCGCGGACGTTGCCCACGCGGAGTTCACCCGCAGCGACGATGATCTGACCCATCAAAAGTGGGTTGGCGTTCGGGGTGGTGGCCCCAGCAGCGGTCCCTTCCAGGAATCCCACCATCTGGTTGGCGCTGAGGGTCAGGATGCCGTTGCCAGACTTGGTAAAACCATTGGTCGTGCGGATCGGTGCACTGATGGTCAGCGCCTGAGTAGTGCCCACATTGAAATTCACACCCGCCGTGGTGGTGTTTTGCAGCGTCATCACCCCCGAAATGGTGGCATTGGAATTGGTGGCACCGTTGTTGGTGACAGTGAAAAGGGCGCCTTGCTTCAGAACAATGCGTTCAGCAAAGTTCTGCGCGGAACCGTTGATGTCCAGACGGCCGCCGGCCTCAATGGTGGTGATACCACGGAAGCTGCCGAGGGCATTGTTGTTGCCACGGATGCGGAGGGTGCCGCCCTGGACCAGGATGTCGCCCACCCAGTTGCCATTGTCTGCCGACAGGGTGAAAATGGACTGGTTTGTAGCTGCCAGATGCAGGAGGCCGCCGCCATTGAGCGCTCCCGCAACAAACTCGAGGTTGGAGTTGGCGACGTTCAGGCGCAGGGTGGTGCTATCGGCCATGCTGATGGGGTTGGCTCCACCGCCCAGACGTGCAGCGCTGGTGGCGGCGGTGCCGTCACCCACCTGGACCACGCCTTGCTGGATGTTCAGCCGACCCGAGTAGGTGTTGGCTGCATTCAGCAGCAGGAGACCTGCGCCCGTTTTGGTCAGGGCCTGGGGATTGGTATTGTTCGCAATGACAGCATTGATGCTGAGCAGGCCGGAACCATGATGATGAATGACAGTATCCAGGCTCGCCGTATTGGCCGAACGGTTTAGGATGCCAGCAGCGCCAGCGATGACGATGTTATCCGTGACGTTTTTGGTCACCAGAATGCCGCCCGTCTCCAAGGAGAGGATGCCAGCCAGGTTCAGGGTAGTGGTGCCACCATTGTTGGTATTGAAACGGATCGTGTGAGTGACCGCATTGGCCGCCGCATTCACCGATGCCGAAGTGATGTCGGTATTGGCATTCGCCGCAAAGGAGTTCGCGGTGTAGGTGCTGAGAGCGTTGATGACAATGTTTGTACCCGAAGTGGCCGAGACGGCCCAGTTGGTGCGGTCAATCGTGGCATAGGCACCGCTGGAGGTGTTTGTAGAGGTATTGGCAAGGATGCCGCCCGGGGAGTTGACCGTGTTGGTAGTGGCGATGCCAGCCGCGCTGAAGTCAATCGTGCCATAATCATTGACGCCGTTAGCAACAGCACGGGTGATCGTTCCCATCTGCAGCACCGAAGTGCCGCCATTGCGGATCACGCGGTTGGCACCATTGTTCAGGGTGGTCGCAGAGACTATTTCCGTATGGCTGCCGCCAGAAAGGGTCACTGTGCCGCCCGCAAACGCAGGCTGATAAGTCTGGCCGCCGACGTCGCTGTCCACCCCAAGGCCAGTGGTGATGCCACCACCGCCACCGGTGAAGCCCAGCTCCAGAGCGGCACCATCAGCCAGCTTGCTGGTATTGGTGCCACCGGCGGTGGTGTCATAGTTAAGAACCATGGTGCCACCGGCCACGTTGGTGATGCCGCCGAAGGTGTTGTTGCCGCTGAGTGTTAGGGTACCGCGGTCAAACTTAATGAAGCGGGAAGTGCCCACGGTGCCGCTGATGATGCCGGAGATGTTCAGGGAGGCACCTTCATCGACGCCCAGACGGAAGTTGGCATTGGTGCCACTGAAGATCAGGCCGCCAGCCCAGGTATTGGCTCCGGTAGCTGCGACCAGAGTGCCGTCACTGGCGTTGTTGGTCAGGGTCTGATTCATCGTCAGCCCACCACGAAGCTGCAGGCCAGTGCCCGCCCCGCCAGTCAGGGAAATGGCACCCGTGCCAAGAGCGCCCGCATTGGAAATGGCCAGGGTGCCACCGCTGATGGTGGTGGTGCCGGAGTAAGTATTGGCATTGTTCAAAACCCACATGCCGGCATCCGCCTTGGTCAGAGAAGTGATGCCTGTTCCATTGTTGGAAATCAGCGGGGCAAAGGTGTTTTCAGAGACGGTCGTTCCGCGCAAAGTCAATGTCTGGTTGGCATTGGCAGTGAGGAAAGCGATGGCTCCAGAATTGGTGAAGTTCATGGCGGGTGCAAAGTCGCCAAACACCTGTCCGCTTGCCCAGAGGGCCCCAGCACCAGCCCCTGCACCGAGGGTGAAGAGACGGTCGGAAGACTGATTGGTCACGCCCTGCCAGCGGATGCCACCGCCGCCTGTACCCGAGTCCAGAATAATGTTGGAAGCGGCACTGGACGCAGCGCCGATGCCGCTGGGTGCGCCACCATTGGCAAAATAGAGAATGTTGATGATGTTGGCGACGGCATTGGTGCCGTTGGTGGTCACGAGGGTGGGGCCCGTATAGGTATTCAGGTTGGTGAAGGTAATTTCACGCGGATTGGTGTCATTGTTGGTGCGGACGATGCCGCCGCCACCCGTGACGATCCCATTGAACGTGTTGTTGGCCGCACGAAGGGTGAGCGCCTGGCCGCTGGCGATATCCACCGTGGTGCCGATGGTCCCCTGGAGGGAACCGATGGTTTCCGAATGAAGCACTCGCAGGATGGCACCACCGACGGAGGAGTTGTCAGACCCGGCATTGGAAAGGTTGATGAGGCCATTGTCAAAAACGGCGAAACCGTTGGAGAGTTCAAGCGTGCCACGGGCCACCGTCGTGGTGCCTTCATAGGTGTTGGTGCCTGCCAGCCTCCATGTTCCAGGGCCTTCCTTGAGAATGCCCACGGTGTTGCTACCCGTGGTGAGGGTGTCAGAAATGACGCCATTGATCGTGTTGGTCCCGGTGTTGGTGCCATCCAGGATCCAGTTGCGGTTGCCGGAATCGCCGGAGGTGAAAGTGCCGTTGAAGACGACCACCTTGTTACCGTTGTTGACCAGCTCACCATTGCCCGGATTGTTGGTGCTGTTGTAGGACTGGATAAAGGTGATCAGGCTGCTAAAGGTGGCCGTGCCTGCATTCGGGTCATTGAAGACGATGGTGCCCGTGGAGCCAAGGCCTGTAGCACCGCCGAGGTTGTCCGTGCCGCCGAAGACATCAAACTTGCGCCCGTCAAAGTTGCCGGTACCCAGGGAAATTTCACGCGTGGCGGTCAGGTCGCCAAAGACACTGCTGGTACCGGTGCCGTTGCCAAGGTTACCAGCGAGTTCCAGAACACCGAGTCCAACAGTGACATTACCGCTGAAGTTGTTGGTGGCATTGGTCAGGATCCAGCGGCCGAGGCCGAACGTGTCAGTGTTGCCAATGTTCGGGTTGACGCTGAGGGAAAGAACACTGCCCGCCTCGTCAATCTGGCCGTTGACGGTGTTGCCAATCGTCTGGCCGTGGAGCATGAGGGTCTTGTCGCCGGGATTGATGATGGTGATCGGGCCATTCAGGATGAGGGCACCCTTGCCGCTGCCGGCGATGCGCACGGTGCTAGCACCACCGGTGAGATTGATGCCACGGTCGGTGGTTTCACCCAGGCCGATGTATTCGAGACGAGTTTCGCCCGTGCCGTTGAGAACACCCAGATTGATGTTGTAGTTGGTGCCCAGGGAGCTCACCATGCCGGTCATCGGCAGGCTGTTGACACGCACGGTCGTCGTTTGGTTGGTGCTGCCGATGTTGGCCGGGGTATTGAGGTCATTGGTGCCGAAGAGGCCCACCCAAGCGGCACCGCCATTGGCGCTGATGTTCAGGGTGCCTTCGCCCGTGATGTCACCAAAGTTGCCTACCGTCACATTATCATCGAGCGTCAGGTTGGCACCGTTGTTCAGACGGATGAGGGATCCGCGCATGGTGGAGATGAGACCCGTGGTTTCATCAAAGTTGAAGTGGATCTGCGCGTCGCGGCTCAGGTAGAAGTCGTTGTCGTCGTTGAGCCCCTGACCGGCACTGTTGTCCACGATCAGCGTGCCCTTCTTGATGTAGTTGCTGCTGTTGAAGGTGTTGATGCCCTTGAGGGTGATGCTGCCAGTGCTGCGGAAGGTGTAAACACCGCCACCTGCGACGACACCCCAAAGGTCCTGGTTGAGGACCGTTACGTCTTCATTAGCGAACACAAAGTTGCCGTTGTTATTGATGTTCAGGCTGTTGCTTTCGCCGTTCTCGATGGTGCCGGTGAGGACCATCTTGCCACCGCCGCCTTCTGTTTGAAGGATGGCGCGCTGGTCGCTAATGCCATGCGAACCGGCGGTAATCTTCCCGGTGAGCTGCATGGAACCAAGGCTGTAGCGGTTCAGACCCGCAAAACGCAGGGTGGAGGCACCTTCCAGGATGGGATTGATGGTGATGTCATTGGCGAGCGTGACGCTCTTGAGCAGGTGATAACGCAGCCAGCTGTCACCGCCGTTTCCTGCCTGGATAGTGATGGCCCCCGTACCGACGGAACCCGTGTAGGTATCTGCCCCCACCCGAAGGTTGGCGACGAGGTTTTGAATGCCGACGGAGCCATTGCCACCGATGGTGGTGGTGCCCGAATAGTCATTGTCCTGAGTCAGGAAAACGGTGTTGCGGGCCTGGATGAAATTCCCTGAGCCGGTGATTTTGGCTCCAAAAACAAGCTGGGAGTTGCTGGTGTTGGTGATGACATTGGTGTTGTTGCCCGTGGTAATGACACCGCGCCCTACCGAGCCATTGGTGTTGTTGCCGATTTGCAGGGACGTGCGGGTGCCGAGCGTGATGTTGCCGAGCTGGTTGTTGGCATTGGTCAAAATGATCTTGCCACCGCTTGATGTATCGCCCAGCGTGGTCAGCGTCGCGTTGGGATAGGCCGTCACCGGCCCGGCCAGGATGAGGTCAACCCCGGTGCTGGGAGCCATGAGGGTGCTGCCGGAGGTCAGAGTGAGGGAGCCGGAGAGAGTGGAAGCGCCCACGCCAGCCGCCAGGGTGCCACCATTGAGAACGACGTTTTCAAGAGAATTGACGCCACGCAGTTCCAGGGTGCCCAGGGGTCCTACACTGGTGAGACCATCCGTAGAACCCAGACCGCGGTCGGTGCCGACGGAAAGCAATCCTCCGAGCACCTGAGTGGGCCCGGTGTAGCTGCTATTGGAACCGCGAAGGGCCACCGTGCCGGAATTCATTTTACGAATCACACCAGAACCGATGATGTCATTGTTCACATCGTAGACGTCATTCGCCCCGGTGCGGTTGAACGCCAGGTAGCCGAAGTTCTGAATGGGGTAAGTCCCGGTAAAGTTGCCAAGACGGCCTTTGCTAGGCATAAACGAACCTTCTGGAGAATCGGCGAGTTCAAGCACGCCAGCAAGGATGCTTGTCTGACCATTGTAGCCGTTGATTTGGGTCAGGATCAGCTTGCCCTGACCGACTTTGGTCAGGCGGGTGGCCTGGCCGTTGTCCACGATGGGAGTATCAAGAGTCAAGCTGCCTCGAGTGTTGTACTGATGAATGATCAACTCGCGGCGTACGCTGTTGCCGGAATCACCACCCGTGATGGAGGATCCGACGTCCAAGCCGTCGATTACAATATCGTTAGGCCCGACATTCGGGGTGACCAGGATGCCACCAGCCTGAATACGGGTGGCCGTATCAAGGCTGAGCCTAACGTCCGCCGGATTGTTAAAGCGGATAGTGCCCGCGTTGTTGGAAAGGACCAGCTCCCCGGCTTCAATGATATCCAGATTTTTGTTGGAGGCCGCATCCAAATCAGTGACGAAATCGACCAAGCCATTGACCGGGACTCCGGCACCATTGGACTTGGCCCAGGAAACGACCGGATTGCCCGCCCCATCCACGGCGTGGTAAGTCGCATAACCGCCGAGGATGTTGTTCAAGTTTGCCTGTGATGTAGAAACGGAGGCTCCACGGATCTGAAGAACCCCGCCGCCGGATCCTGGATTTACCCCGCCAGCGAGCACGGTGGTGTCACGGGTAATGATGTTGAGCTGCAGCTTGGCCTTGGGATCATCTCCGGTCTGGGTGGAGATGGAGGTCAGCCCGCTGCCGATGATGGTGTTGGCGATGGTCTGCCCCGCATCTCCCGTCAGGTAAATGTTGCCCCCGTTGAGGTTGAGCGTGCCGGGGATGATCTGCGGAGCGGTGCTGCCGTAGTCCAGGTAAAGGGCCGAGCCGGTATTCAGCGTGGTGCCACCCAGGTAGCTTTGGGCGGAGGTGAGCCGCATGCTGCCGCCGGTCGCGAGGGTGAGCCCGCCCAGCCCCGTAATGGTGCCGCTCCAGGGATTGGCAGCCACGCCACCTGCAGGGGCGGCACTGATGGTGAGGGTATGGCCAGAGTTGATGGAGACGTTGCCATTCCCTGAGAGAGAACCGATGACATCCGACTGCTGGGCAACAAGGACACCTGTATTGTTGACTTTGACATCCACGCGGTCACCCATGGTGCCACCTGGGCGATCCAGCGTGACTTTGCCCCCCTGGATGTTGAAGGAACCTGTCTGGCTGAGGTTGCTGTCCCCAGAGAGACGCCAGCCGTCGGTTTCGCCATTCGGATCAAGGGTGGCGAGGACATTGATGATGCCTGGACCATCGAAGCTGCCATTGAAAGTGCCGGAGGTGTCGGTGCCCTGGGCATTGATGGTCAGGTTGCCGCCGCGAAGGAAGACGGTGCGGGTGCCGACCTCAAAGGAGGAAGCGAGGGAGGAAATGGTCTGCGTGGCACCGTTTAGGTCAAAGGCCACATTGCGAGCGGTGCCGTCGTTGCCAGCATTGAGCTGGAGGCGGGTGGTCGAGGGAAGGCTGCCAAAGCCGCTGGAGGCGAGGATGCCGACACCGGAACTGGTGCCGTAAGCACCGAGGCGGACGATACTGTTGGTGCTGCTTGCAGTGGCGGCCTGGATGGTGGTGGACCCAGAGTAGGTATTGTCGCCCAGAAGTTCAAGAATGTTAGGACCGTCTTTGGAGAGGTTGCCATTGCCAGTGATGGCCCCGCCGTAGCGGAGGACGGTGTTTACAGCCGTGCTGTTCAGCGTGAGGGTGGGCAGGCTGGAATCACCGGACACAAGATCCACCAAACGGACTTCACCGCCGGTGCCGCTGAGGTAAGCCCCGCCGAGAGCGCCCAAGACGCCGTTGGCATAGGTAGTGACCGCACCACGGCCACCGCCGACGAGGGAGACGACCGACTGGGAAGCATCGGTCGCGAGTTCCAGAAAAGCCCCGGGCTTGTTGCTGATGGCGAGGCGGGTGGCGGTGCTCAGTCCTTGAGCACCCGTGACGGCCAGGCCACCAGACTCCACTCTCACAGTACCGAGCATGGCCCCTGGGCGGTCACTTTGCCAAGTGAGGGTGCCGTTGCCCTCTTTGACAAACACGGAGGTAGCACCGCCCAAAATGCTGCCTTTGAAGGTGGTGGTGGCATCGTTTCCACCGACCGCCAAAAGCATGTGAGTGGCCTCACCAGAGAGATTGATCGTCGTGTGCGGAGAATTGATGTTCACGTTGCTGACACCGCCACCGATGGAGCCGATGCGCTCAAAAGGCAGAGTGGCGGCCACGTTGTTGGAGAAGTCGAGAGTGGTGGAGAGGGTGTCGCTGAAGACCAGGGAAGCCTCGTCATCAATGATGTCCTGGATCCAGTTGCGGCCGCCGGAGGAGACACCGCCGACCTGGAGGGAACCTTCGGCGAGGGTCATGGTGCCGCTGAGGGTATTTTTGCCCGAAAGGACGGTGCGTCCTGCACCGGTTTTTGTCCAGTTGCCTTCTCCTTCGAGGGTGCCTGACATCTCACCAACAGTGCCAAAGGTCAGAGGGGTATTTAAAGAATCTGCGCCGATGTTTTTGTTCACCAGGATCTGATTCCCCGCGAGCACCTGGGTAATATAAACACCCGTGACACCGGGAATGTTGACAGACATGCCAGGGCGGAGATTGGCGGCGGCATTGAGGCCCGTGAGTTCGATGACCCGGGTTTCCGCATCTAAGTTACCAGAATGGACGACGCTGCCGATGGCCGTCTGCGTGGTGGTGAGGGTGGCACCGGAGGCGATGCTGACGGTGGTATTGGGGCCAGCATTGAGCGCACCCATGATCTGGGAGGTGTTGACTTCCAGCCGGGCATTCATGCCGTTCAGAGTCACGGGCACATTATTGGCGAGGGTATTGCCACCCGTGCGGGCGAGAACGAGGGTGCCGCGCTGGATTTCAAGACCGCCCGTGAAGGTGTTGGCGCCGCTGAGGGTCATGATTCCGTTGCCAGTTTTGACCAGGCTGCCGGAGCCGGAAATGATCCCCGCGTATGTGGTGGTGGCACCGTTGCCACCCACCGTGAGCCTGCCTGCATCCAGGCTGACATTACCACCGGATGCCCCGCCACCGCTGAGGGAACCGATCGTTTCGGATTTGCCGTTGAGATCCAGGCCGACACCGGAGGCATTGGCCAGAGTGAGGGCGGTGAGGTCTGGCAGGACTTCGACCAAGGCGGAAGGAGAGATGCTGAGGGTGCCTCCATTGATGGTGGTGGAGCCGGTGTAGGCGTTGCCGCCAGCCAGTTCCCAATTGGTGCTGCCTGTCTTGATGATGTTGCCCTTGCCTGCGCCCGCAGTGCCGCTCATGGCGATGACGCCACGGATGACATTGGTCCCACCGGCATTGTCGGTGAAGGTCAGATTGGAATCCGAAGTGCCGGCACCGATGAGGATGCGGCTGCCAGCAGCGCTGGTGAGGGTGCCGAAATTCTGGGTGACACCGGCCGCCAACTGAAGGGTGGAGCCGTCACCGTTAAGGGAAACCGTGGGAGAGGCGGCGAGGTTGCCACCCGCCTTCATCTGCAGGAGGCCGTTGCCATTGACATTCAGGGAGGTGGCGGAAGTGAGGTTACCCGCCTGCAAGGTGCCGCCTGCATTGACAGTCACATTCGTGGTGGCCAGTGCGGAGGTGATCAAAACGCCTTCATTGACGTTCAGGGGACCGGTGAAAGTCTGGTTGGCCGTGAAGGTCTGCGTGCCTGCACCTTCCTTGATGAGGCCGCCTGTGCCCGAGATGATGCCAGAGTAGCTGAGAAGATCATTCTCCAGATTTTGCAGCGTCAGGTTACCGGCACCCAGGGTGACGTTGCCGCCCGTGGCCCCGCCGCCAGCCAGGCCGCGGATGGTGTTGTTAAAGCCAGCGAGGTCCAGGACTGCCGTGGCCACGTTGGCAAACTGAAAGCGGGAGTTGGCGGAGAAGGCATTGGCCTTGCCAGCACGAAGGACGCCAGCATCAATCAATGTACTGCCAAAATAGGTGTTGGCGACCGTGGGATTGAGGATCAAAACCCCGGTATTCAGCTTCTGCAAGGTATGACGGAGGGCATCCGTGCCCGCAGCACCCGTGATGTTGCTGGTGATGGTGTCTGTGGTGGTGGTATTCCAGCGAAGGCTGCCGGTGTTGTCCGCGCCCGAGTTGCCGTAGATTTCGATGTTGCCCGCCTTGTTGATGGCACCGGCATTGCCGATGGTCAGGCGGCCGTTGGCCACCGTCGTGGTGCCGGTGTAGGTGGAGGAAGTGCCGTTGAGCAGCAGCTCGGAGGCCCCGGCCTTCACCACATTGACCACATCCGCACCGTTGTTCACGATGTTGGAAGTAATGGTCATCGTGTTCTGGGCCTGCCAGATGTAGAGGCTGTCAGCGGCGCCGTTGGCGGTGCCGCCTGCGGTCAGGCTCCCCCCAGTAATGCTGGAGGCATTGTTGTCATTTTTCAGGATACCGCCCGAGGCGATGTTCAGCGTAGTGCCAGCGGTCTGCGTCACGCTGAAAGCTCCTGAATTGAACTTCAGAGAGTTGATGGTGCCGGCACCCACGGCGGTCACGCTGCCTGTGATGCGAACGTTATTTGTGGCGGCGGGGGCAGTCCAAGTACCCGTACGATCCGTGTAAGCCGTCAGGGCCGAAGCGGTGGCAGCTCCGTTTCCGACGAGCCAGTCGGTGTTATTAAACACGGCCCAGCCGCCCAGCATGCCATTGACGTTGGCCTGGGAAGTCGTGAAAAAACCGGCGGAGTTGACGTTGAGGAGAGCGTTTTGGTTGGGCCGGTTGATGGCACCGACGTTGATGCTGGCGGTGGTGCCGCCGCGCAGGATCTGGTTGAGGCCGGAACCGAGGTTGAGGCCATTGACCACCTGGGTAAAGGTAGCCCCGCCCTGGACGGTCACGGTGCCACGGTTCAGATTGAGGCTGCTGCCGCTGTCAATGCGGTTGGCCGCCGTGGTGTAGTCCAGAATCAGCGCCGAGTTGTTGACGGTGGTGGCTCCGGTAAAGGTATTGGCCCCGCCAAGGTTGACGGTGCCGCCGAGACCATTGATCCCAGGATTGATGGTCAGGCCGGTACCAGAGCCCGTGATGTTGGATACCACTTGCAGAGTGCGGCCCTGGGCGACGCTCCAGGTGGCTGCGCCGGCATTGTCGAGCGCCAGCGTCAGGGTGCCGCCAGTGTTGTTGTTGATCACCAGGTTCTGCGTGGCGCGGGACAGGTCAATGCCCGCCGAACCAATGCGGAGGGTCTGGCTCTGGCTGGCGTTGTTTTGCAGGGTGATGATACCGCCGGGATTCCACACCCGCAGCCCCTGCACGGCCAGGGTGCTGTTGGCGACTGTGGAAATACGGAACGTGGAGGCCGCTGTGATGTCGTTCTTAAACAGCAGGATGTCCGAAGCCGTGGGCTCCGAATTGTCCGCGTAATGGGCACCGGGGAGAACAATGGTCGGCGAAAGGTAGGTGTTGGAACCACTGTTGGTCTTAACCAAAACCTCGCCATTGCTCTGCAGCGAGAACGCGAGATTGGAAGCAATCATCAATACCGTCACTGGCAGACGCAGCCGATGGCGCAGAGTGTGCATCATCTGCTCAGACACATTGAGCTGCGGATGGGATTTTTTCATATGAGTGGCAGGTAAAGAGTTCCGTCGCTTTCGAAGTTAGACGGCGGCAAGGCGCCTAACTCGTTACAACTTTGCTTTAAATTCGTAATTCGTTGAAAACCAAACCTTTGAAACAGGCCTTGCGGGCTTGATTCAGACCCAAAAACAGCTTTTCCGCCACGCGAAGCGCGCGGAGAAGGCCTGCATAAGAGGGTTGGGGGCAGGGAAATCACCGATTTTTAGATTATTGACCATGTAATCACAAAGTCATGTCAGTCTCCAAGCACAATTTTTCGACTTCTTCCGAATTCCTCCAAATTGGCCGCTTTAAAGCTACAAAGGAATCGCATTGCCAATCTTTGGGCCTTTCTTTAGCGCCCCCCAATGGATGACTTGCCTACTATTACAAACAGGCAAAAGACTGATACGAAATCCTTTAATTTAACAAGCACCCGCTCACCGGATGCCTAGCCGCCGCTTTTTTCGAACCCGAAAAATACCGAGGTCAAATCTTCCATTTTATGAAACGGGCTCCGGCTCAATGATGACTTCGCTGCGGATGGAGGCGGCGATGAAGCAGCGGCGATGGGCTTCCTGATGCAGGTGCTGGACCTGGGCCGGGGTGGGCAGCACCTCGCCGCTCCAGGTCACCCGAGGCCGCAGGGTGATGCGGCTGACCCAGGGGATGCCTGCATCATTTTTGGTCATCACTCCGGCAGCCTCGTCCTCATAACTGTCGGCAATGAACCCGGCATCCACCGCCACATGGAGGAACCACAGCATGTGACAACTGGAGACAGAGGCGACAAACGCCTCCTCCGGATCCACGCTGGCCGCATTGGACCAGGGGGCAGGCACGAGGCAGGGAGACGGGGAGGCTGGGACGACGGCACCGCCATCGAAAGCCCAGATGTGTTCGCGCGAATAGCATCGCTCAAGAAAATCCGGACCGCTGCGGGTCCAGCGAATGGTGGCTAGGTGCTGGGACATGGTGGGTGAGCGGCGGCAGAGATTGGTCGGTCTGCCGCTGAAAGTGCATTTCAGGATTCAAATCGCGAATCAGGATGAGAACGGCCTTGCCAGCCTTTCGTTGAACGGGAGATCAAAATGTCTGCCGGAGAGGAAGCACCCGCCCACTGACCCAGAGCCCACTTTTGACAAGCCGCCTTGCCAGCAGGGCCGCCCGCGCCACTATGGCCTCTTTCCACCCATGCCTACCCGCCGTTCCCGCTCCGCCCCACTCCGCAAGTCCCCTGCCCCGGCCGCCCGTGGGGGTGCCGCGCTGACCGTCCCTGCCCTGAATGCCGAAGTGCGGACGCTGGACAATGGGCTGGACGTGATCGTGCGGGAAGACCACGACCACCCGCTGGTAAGCGTGCAGATCTGGATCAAGGCAGGCAGCCTGCATGAGGAAAAGTGGACGGGCGCCGGCCTGGCCCACTGTGTGGAGCACATGCTTTTCAAAGGCACCCTCAAAAGAAGCGCCTCCCAGATCTCCCAGGGCATCCAGGAACTGGGCGGCTATGTGAATGCCTACACCACCTTCAACCGCACGGTGTACTGGATCGACGGCCTGGCGGAGCACACGGAAGGTTACCTGGACATCCTGGCGGACATGGTGCGCCATTCGAAGATCGATGCAGGCGAGCTGGAAAAGGAGCAGGACGTGATCCGCCGCGAGATGGCCATGGACAATGACGATGCGGGCTCCGTGGTGCAGCACCTGGTGCAGAGCACGGCCTTCCGCCAGCATCCGCTGAAGCACCCCATCATCGGCCATCGCGCGGTGTTTGACCAGGTCAGCCGGGACGATGTGGCGGGCTTCGTCAGCCGTCATTACGTGCCTAACAACTGTTTCGTCGTCATCGCAGGCGCGGTGAATGCCGAGGAGACCTTTGCCGCTGTGCAACGTTTGTTAGGCGACTGGGCGCGCCGCCCGTATGAGCCGGTGCTGCTGCCGCAGGAGGCCCCGCAGCGCGGCCGCCGCGAAGGGCGCAAGAACTTCGACACCGAGCTCACCCGTGTGGCGCTGGGCTGGCAGATCCCGGGCGAAAGCCACCCGGACAAGGCGGCGCTGGACGTGCTGGCCTTCCTGCTGGGCGCTGGCCGCAGCTCGCGCCTTTACCAGGAGCTGCGTGAGAAACGCAGCGTGGCCCACTGGATCTGGGCCGGGGCCTGGGGCGCCCAGGAGTGCGGACTTTTCAATGTCGAGGCCGAGTGCGACCCCAAGGATGCCGACGCCTGCCAGAAGGCGATGCTGGAAGTCATCGCCACCTTCCAGGCCAAAGGCCCTTCGGCGGCGGAACTGGCCAAGGCCGTCCGCGCGACCATCGGCGGGCAGGTGCGCACGCTGGCCAGCACCAAAGGACAGGCCGCCTCGCTCGCCGGCAGCTGGCTGGCCAGCGGCAGCCTGGACCAGGCCCAGCATTACCTGGCCAGCATCCGTGCCCTCACCCCCGTCGCCGTGCGCGACATCGCCCGGCAATACCTGACAGCCGTTTCTTCCAGCGTGGCCATCGTGGGCCCGGACGTGGAGGCTGTTTCCAGCAGCAGCAGCCTTGTTTCTGAAAAAGGCGGCCTGCAGCGCTTTGTGCTGCCCAATGGGCTGACCCTGCTGGTGGGGGAAAATCCGCGCCTGCCGCTTGTCTCCATCCGCACCAGTTTCCTCGCGGGGGTGCCTGCGGAGACGGCCACCAATGGCGGGGCAACCCAAGTTTCGGCGGCCCTTTTGCTGAAGGGAACCAAGACCCGGAAGGCGGCAGAGATCGCCGCTGAGCTGGAAAATCTGGGCGGCTCCCTGCAATGCACCGCGGATGCCCACCGCTACCTCATCGGCGCGGATGTGATGCGCGGGGATGAGGCCTGCGGCCTGAACCTGATCGCAGACCTCCTTCAAAACGCCACCCTGCCTGCCGCCCAGCTCAAGGAAGTGCAGAAACGCCAGATCGCCTCCATCCAAGAAGAAAAGGAAGATCCGCTGACGGTGGCGATGCGCCACGCCCGCAAGGAGATCTTTGCAGGCACACCCTTTGCCCGCACGGCCCTGGGGACCGAAGAATCGGTGAAGGCGCTGAAGGTGGAGACCTGCCGCGACATGCTTTCCCGCTCCCTCACCGGGGGCAATGGCGTCGTTTCCATCCAGGGCGATGTGAAGGCGGCGGAAGTGCGCAAGCTGGTGGAGAAGACGCTGGGCAAGCTGAAAAAAGGCGACCGCCATTACGAGGCGCGGAGCGAACACAGCACAGAGGCGAAAGCCAAACCCGGCCAGCATGAACTGCGCATGGACAAGGAGCAGGCGATCATCGTCATCGGCTTCCGCACCGTGGGCCTGCACCATGCCGACAGCCTGGCGCTGTCCCTCATTGACGAAGCCTGCAGCGACATGGGCAGCCGACTTTTCAACCGCATCCGCGAGGAGCTGGGCCTGGCCTACTACGTGGGTGCCCAGCATTTCTCCGCCCTGGGAGCGGGAGCCTTCTATTTTTATGTGGGCACCAGCCCGGAAAAGGCCGCGCTGGCCCAGCAGGAAATCCTGGTGCAGATCGCCGACCTGACCAAGAACGGCCTGACCAAGGAGGAAATCCAGCGTTCCAAAACGACCTGGAGATCCGGCTGGCTGCGCGCCCAGCAAGGCAATGCCAGCCTCGCCGATGCCTATGGCTGGAGTGAGCTGAACGGCCTGGGATACGAGCATTTCCGTCAGTTGCCCGAGCGCGTGGCCGCCCTCACGGACAAGGACATCCGCCGCGTGGCCAAGGCCTACTTTGGCCGCGCCCAGGCCCACATCGTGACCGTGATGCCGGAGGAGAAAGCGACCGCGTAGCTGCCCACGCCAGCGCGTGGCCTGGGCGGGGCTATCACGCCTTCGACACTCCTAAAACCCCACGTCCTGGCAGACGCGGGTACGGGGCTTTGGCCGATGCAGCTACATCGTAGCTGCATTTGACTTCGGGCGGTTTGCCCGCACTTTCACGTCCGGGCAACCGCCCCTTTTCCCATGTCTTTTCTTGACCGTCTGGAACGTGTCTTCTTCTGGCTCTCTGGAGCCTCCTCCGATCACCTCGACAGCTGCCCGGCCTGGGAGCGACGAAAGTATGTGGCGTTTGGAGCCACGGTGCTGGTGCCATGCACCTTTGCCACCATCGCCTGCGCCTATGCGCTGTCCACGTTGACAGACAATTGGTTCGTCATCGCCGCTGTGTCGCTGGTCTGGGCCTTCATCATCCTGACGGTGGACCGCGCCCTGCTGGCCACGTATCGCGCGTATCAAAACATCTTCCGCAAGCTGTCGCAGTTCAGCCTGCGCATTGTGGTGGCGGCACTCATGGGCATCACCATTTCGCATCCGCTGACGCTCCTGCTCTTTCGGGACACCATCACCTCCGTGGTGGAAAAGGAACGCCAGCAGGAGATCGAGGCGGCGCGCAAGAAGTCCGTGGATCAGAAGGCCCTGGTGGAAGCCCGCGTGACGCCGCTCGAAGAGCAGATCGTCAAGCAGCGCGAGGCCTGGAACGCGAGCTTCACGGCAGCCTTTCTCGATGAAAATGGCAAGCCGGTGGAGAAGCCGCTGACGGACGACGAGAAGAAGGCCAAGGCCGAACGCGACGCCAAAATCGCCGAGGCGGTGGCCCCCGGCAAACTGCGCCTGGAAGCCCTGGACACGGAGATGGCCAAGCTGAGCACGGACTACCAAAAGATCGCCGCCGAGCTGAACCAGTGGCAGACGGATTTCGAGCGCGAGGTCAATGGCCAGCGCAGCGGCATCGTGGGCCTGGGACCGCGCGCGAAAAGCATCCAGGAAGACCAGCTCACGTGGCGGCGGGCCGAGTCCGCGCGGTTGAGCGGTCTGCTGGACACGCTGACGAAAAACCGCGTGACCCTGGTGGCGGAAGTCAAGGCGGCGGAAGACGGCGTGAATGCGGCGCTGGATGCCAAGGCGACCGAAGAGGCCACGAAGCTGAAGGCCGAAGAGAATCGCATTGCCGGCCTGCGCCAGCAGGTGCAGCAGCAGCAGGCGGATGCCTTTGTGGGCCAGCAGAACTCCATCCGCGAGACGCTGAAAGCCCAGATTGATACTTTGTTAGGCCAGCTCAATGCGCTGCATCTGGAGATCGCCCAGTTGGCAAAGGACGAAGAGGCCCGCATTGCCGGCATCCGTGCCGAGCCGCGCCGAGACATCCTGACGCAGACGCTGGCGCTACATAACCTGTTTGAAAACGGGGCTGAAGGCGGACGCTTTGCTTTCATCGCCTACATGGTGCTTTCCGCGCTGTTCATGCTGGTGGATACGATTCCCCTGGTGGTGAAGTTCTTTTCCAAGCCGGGGCCTTATGACTCCCTGGTGGACTGCGACGAGGTGAAGTATGACCGCGAACGCATGGCCTTCCTGAAGAGCTTTGACCGCTACATGAAGCAGCTGGTGGAGAGCCCGTTTTTGCACATCACCCAAAACCGCCCGCTGGAGCGTGCGCTCATTGAAGGCGTGGACCGCAGCCGGGCCGCGAAGGCTTTCCTGGAGCACCTCATGGACCTGGAGCAGGCGTTTCAGGAAAAGGTGCGCCTGGAGCGCGAACGCATGGCCTCTGGCGGTGTGGCGGGCAAGGCCGAGATGCTGGAAGAGATGGCAGCGACCTTCTATGCCGACCTGCGCCAGCGCATGGAATCCTTCTTCCGTGACGATGGCCGCCGCACTCCGGTGACAGCACGCGCCTGATGACTTGCCCGCGCAACGGGTCTCACATCAGGCATCTTCCTGCACGCGCTCCAGCTCGGAGAGCAGGATGTCGTAGCGTTTTTCCAGGCAGGGCTCCATGAGCAGGCTGCGCTGGGCGGGGCTGCGGCGGACAAAGTGGTAGGAGAGGATGTCGCAGACGAGTTCCGGGCACTCGATCTTCAGCAAGGCGGCGCGCAGGTTGCGCATGGAGTCGCCAGCACAGGAGGCGGCATCGGGCAGGAGATCCAGGGAGCGGTCCT
Source organism: Verrucomicrobiota bacterium (assembly GCA_040386955.1). Taxonomy (GTDB): domain Bacteria; phylum Verrucomicrobiota; class Verrucomicrobiia; order Verrucomicrobiales; family Verrucomicrobiaceae; genus Prosthecobacter. The sequence continues at coordinate 15,086 of JAZKER010000046.1, read as the reverse complement.
TCAGCTCATTGACGTAGGCGGATTCGGTCTCGATGACGGTTTCCAGAGGCCGGATGTCGGCAATGACAAAGGGCTTTTCCTGCTGCCAGCTGTCGAGCCGGATGCGCCGCACGCCCTGGAGCATGACGTGGGAGGTGCCGTCCTCCTGTTTCTTGCAGGCACGGATGAGACCGGCGGTGCTGACGGGCAGGAGATCGTATCCGCCGCTGTCATTTTTCACACGGGTGCCGATGCAGAACATGCGGTCCGTTTTCAGCGCATGGGCCAGCATGTGGCGGTATCTCTCCTCGAAGATAAAGAGGGGCAGGAGACAGCCAGGAAAAAGGTAACAGTCCCCCAGCACCATGACCGGCATGGTGTCCGGCAGGGGAAAGGAACAGTGTGACTGGCTTGAGGGATCCATAGAGCAGCTTAGATGCGTGAGAGTTACGCATCAAAGGGCTGCTTGGCGCAAACAGTCTTGCACAGAAAATTGCATGGAGACCGGGATGTGGCCCCGGCTCCATGCAAAATGTGGCAGCGCTGCGCGTAGAGGTCAGATATCGCCGTCGGGGCGGGCTTCCTCTGCGCCGGGGCGCGGTGTGCTGCTGCGGGAATCTGGGCCACGCGGGCCATCCGGGCCTTTTTCTTGACCCTGGATTTCCTCGAGCAGGCGCAGTTTTTCCTGAAGGGGATCCGGGATGCTGCGGCGCTCTTCGGCATTGCTGATGTTCCAGCTCTGTTCCTGCCCGTCCTTCGGCTTGGCGGTGAAGACGGTGCGGTCGCGCTCGCGGCGCAGGCTGTAGATGCCGCTGTCGTCGCTGCGGGTCACATTGGCGGTTTCGCGGTGTTCATGCACCTCGCCACGGCGGTCGCCCTCGCTTCGGCCACGGCTGCCGCGTTCACCATCCCGTGAGGAACTGCCGCTGTCGCGGCGATCCGAATCCCGGCGGCCGGGGCCGTTCCAGGCAGGGGGCTGCGGGCGGCTGCCCTGGCTGCCTTCACGGCTCCAATCCCGCATGCGTTCCTGGTATTCGCGCATCTGGTTTTGGTAGCGCTCCATGGACTCGCGCATTTCGCTCATCATTTCCGGGCTGCCGCGTTCGCCGCCGAAGAAGCTGCCGCCGAAGGAGGGGAAGAATCCGTCTCCACGCCGGGGTTCATCCCGGCGGGTGGGCATCATGCGCTCGTCCACCGTGACGGTGACCTGTTTTTCCACACCGCCGGAGATGACGGTGAGAGGCACGGCATCGCCCTTCTTTTTGCTGCGCACGAGGGTCTGCAACTGCTCCATGTTGACGAGTTTTTGATCCTCGAAGCGGATCAGGATGTCATCCACCTGCAGGCCAGCGGTTTTGGCGGGGGTTTCAGGCATCACTTCCTCGACGAGCAGGCCGAAGCCCTCCGCCAGACCGAAGTGGGAGCGCAGCTCGCGCGGCACATTGCCGGTGAGGACGCCGATGAAGGGGGTGGCCTTTTCCTCGATCATGTGGGCGCCACGCACACGTGCCAGATCTGGCGGGGAGGGGCGGCGGGAGGGCGGAGCATCCACCGGTTTAGGGGCGGATTCCGGCGCAGGGGTCGGTGCCGGGGAGGACGGGGCCTGGGCATGCAGCGGCGCATTCAGCAGGGCCAGCAGTCCGGCCATGGCGGTGAGGGCGGCGTAGGTAGGTTTCATGGTTGGGGTGGGTTTTGAGTTTTGGGGAATCATTGAAAAGAGACGGGCAGCACCACGCTGTCTTCGCGCGGCCTTTCCACAGTGATGTGGGCGCCGTCGCTGGGATCAATCCAGGCATGGCGCTCCAGGGAGACGAGCTTCACGTGCTGCTCCGGCAGGAGGGAATCGGCATTGTATTGGATGCCCTCATTTTCAGCACCCACGACTTCGCGGATGGTGCTCACGGGCATCACCGTGGGGGATGAAACGACGGCGTAGGCGGGCTGGGCGGACGAAGCCCCGGTGCTGGGCAGAGTGCCCATCACCAGCACGGCGGCGGCCGCGCCGAGCGAGGACCACAGGACGGGGGTGAACCACGTCTGCCGCCGGGCTTTCGGGGGCGCGTGCATCCATTGGTGGTCGAGTTCCAGTTCATGCTCCACCTGGCGCGTGAGGGCGGCGGAAGGGCCGCGCGGCTGCAGGCCGGAGAGCAGGGATTCTATTTCATGTTCGTTCATGTCAGGGCCTCCTGGGAGGGGGTAAAGGGGAAGACATTGGAGACTTGAGGGGCGGCGGGCTGGATCACCAGTTCTTCGCGCCGGGGGGCCAGGCGCTTTTGCAGAGCCTGGAGGGCATAGCGGTAGCGGCCGGAGACGGTGTTGATGGATTCCCCCGTGGTCTGAGCGATCTCGGCAAAGGTGAGGCCGCCCCAGAGCTTCAGGGAGACGACTTCGCGCTGATCTTCGGGCAGGGTCTGCAGGGCCTCCTGGACGATGGCGGCGGTCTCGCGCTGTTCCGGGCTGGTGTCAAAGACGGGCGCATCGCCCATGGGCAGGGCCACCTCGGAGGCGGACTCGCGTTTCACCCGGCGGGTGTCGCTGCGGCGCTGATCCAGGGCGATGGTGCGCACGGCGGCATACAGCAGGGGGATGTGCTCGGCATCGCCCTCGGGAAACCGGCGCCACCAGCGCACAAAGGCCATCTGCACCACGTCCTCCGCATCGGCCCGGGAGGGGCAGAGCTGGACAGCGTAGAGCAGCAGCTTCGGCGCGACTTGGTCGAAGCAGTGTTTCCAGGCGGTGGTGGCGGCTTCCATGAGAGGGCAGGTTTCCAGGGGCTTAACGTCACCCCTCATTCTTTTTGTGTGCTGAAGGGGGCTTTTTGCTGAATGACGCCGCAGACTGGCCGCCGGGCCTGCTTTTCCCCTTCCCCCTTGGGCCGGAATCCGCTACCCAGATAGGCATGGCAGAAGAGACCCCCGATTCATCGCACCACACCGAGCTGAAACAGACCATCGGCGGCTGGCAGATTCTCTTTTACGGCCTTGGCTCCATGCTCGGTGCGGGCATCTATGCCCTGATCGGCCGCGCGGCGGAGACGCTGGGCAATGCGGTGTGGCTGGCGTTTTTGATGGCCATGCTGGCCGCCCTGCTCACCGGCCTCTCCTACGCCTGCGTGGGCAGCCGCTATGCGCGGGCAGGCGGGGCGGCGTATGTGACCCAGCGCTCGCTGCGCAAACCGTGGCTCAGCTACGTGGTCGGCATCGCCGTGATGATGAGCGGCCTCACCAGCATGGCCACCGGATCCCAGGCCATCGCGGAAAATCTGGCCAAGGCGCTGAACATGGAACTGCCCATCAAACTCGTGGCCATCGCCCTGGTCTTCCTGGTCGGCTGCATCATTTATCGCGGCCTGCGGGAGAGCATGTGGGCGAACATCGTCTGCACCGTGGTGGAGGCTTCCGGACTCATCTTCATCATCGCCGTCGGGGCCCGCTACTGGGGCGGGGTGGACTACTTTGAAACGGCCAACGACACCGTGGCCGCCGGCGGCTCGGGGTCTGGCATCACGCTGGCGCTGGTCATGCAGGGGGCCGTGCTCACCTTTTATTCGTTCATCGGGTTTGAGGACATTCTCAACGTCAGCGAAGAGGTGAAAAACCCACGCCGCAATGTGCCCTTTGGCCTGGTGGGGGCGATGATCCTGGCGACGCTGATCTACATGGCCGTGGCCATCACCGCTGTGTCCGTGGTACCGTGGAAGGAACTGGCGGCCAGCAAGACGCCGCTGATGGAGGTGGCCCACCGCGCGGCCCCGTGGTTTCACGGCATTGACGGTGTGTATGTGGCCATCACGATTTTCGCCATCGGCAACACGGCCCTGCTCAATTACATCATGGGCTCGCGCCTGCTGTATGGCATGAGCAAGCAGGGCCTGCTGCCCGCGCTGCTTTCCCGCGTGCATCCCGTGCGCCGCTCCCCGCATGTGGCGATTGCGGTGCTGTTCTTCATTGTCAGTGCCCTCATCCTCAGCGGGGGCGTGAAGCAGCTGGCCGAATCCACCGTTCTGCTGCTGCTGACGGTTTTCACGGTGGTGAACGTCTCCCTGGTGGTGCTGAAGCTGCGCCCTGGCGAGGAGAAGGGCGGCTTTGAGATCCCCATCTTCATCCCGGCCCTGGGGGCCTTCGTCTGCGCGGCCCTCATCTTTGTGCGGCTGCAATCGGCCTTCACCACGGGCGGCGAGGCCGAACGCACCGCGCCCATCATCTCCCTGGCGATCATCGGCACCAGCCTGCTGCTGTACCGGCTGCTGAAACCCAAGAACGTGGTGATCCAGGACGTGTAATCCCAGGGAACAAAAACGGGTCCATTTCGGAACTCATAGATTCACTAATCCAGGTGCAACACGAGGAGATCTCATTCCCTTGGGTGCCGGGCCTGAAGGGCCCGTGGATTTAGCCCAGGGCGAAAGCCCTGGGTAGAGGACAGGCACATCGAAGGAAGAGAGTGGCGGCCTGAAAGGTCGCGGGAGAAGCGCGAGGACTTGTGGGATACGCGACCTGCTCCCGCGCTCCTTCAGAGCGCCCCGCTGGCGGGAGTGGAGAGGACTTCCTTACCCAGGGCTTGCGCCCTGGGCTAGACTCCGCCGCCCATTCAGGGCTTTGGATAGGCCTGAAAAAGAGGGCTGGTTTCGGCTGATGAATGGACCCGTTTTTAAATAGCGGTGGGATAATCCCTGGCGGCAGACCGTGGCCGGATGCCTTGGGAGGCTGCCGAAGCCTAACAAACGATGCTTCTCCGAATCCGAATAACGCCTCCAGCCTGCGCTTCTGAGGCGGCTCAGTAGAGCAGGAGGTTGATCTCGGAATCGGTGAGCAGCGAGGTGTCGTGGACGGCGAGGAGATCGCCGACTTGCTCGAGGTTTTTCCACTCGGTTTCGAATTCAGGGACCAGGGGGAAGTCAGTTTCCGCAGCGGCAGCTTCGGTGGCCATCGCAGGGGCCTGGGCCATCTGCGGGGCGGTGTCCGCTGGCTGATGGAGAAGGGTGGCGGTGGCGAGCACCACGGCGGCGGCGGCAGCCCAGGTGAGGCCTGCGCGGGCGCTGCCCTGCTCCTGCCACCAGGCATTTAGACCGGCCAGCCAGCCACGCTCCTGCGGGGTCTGGCGGGCGAGACGGACGACGTTTTGGGTGAAATTGGGACGCGGCTCGACCGGCTTGGCCTGGCCAAGCACTTTCCAAAGAGGGTCGTTGGGGGTGAGCGGTTCCATAAAGTTGACGTCGGCTAAAACATCACTCCGGGGAGAAAGTTGCGCCCGGGGAGAAAGTTTTTCGCGAAGGTCTTCAGCCTGGAGGCCAGGCGAGGTCACGACCGGCCAGCAGATGAACGTGGAGGTGGGGCACCGTTTCGCCGGCATCCTGGCCGTGATTGATCACCAGGCGGAAGCCCTTGCTGCGGTCCTTGATGCCGAGTTTGTCGGCGATTTTCCCGGCGGCCAGCAGTAGCGCGCCCAGGGTGGCCTGATCTTCCGCCGCGGCTTCTCCCACGCGGGGGATGAGCTTTTTCGGCACGATGAGGATGTGGATGGGGGCCTGCGGGGCGATGTCGTTGAAGGCGGCGACGAGGTCGTCCTCATAGACCAGCGGCGCGGGGATCTCGCGATCCACGATCTTTTGGAAGATGGTTTTTTCAGACATGGGAGAAAAGGGGGGCAAAGCTGCTGGCAGAACGGGGCGTGGGGGCCCGGGCCGGTCAGTGGAAAAGCTCTTCCTGGGTGGTATCGCGCACGCGCCGGGTGCCCAGGGATTTGATCTCGTCGATGAACTCGCCCACGTCCTCGAACTGGCGGTAAACGGAGGCGTAGCGGACGTAGGCCACGTGGTCGATGGCCTCCAGGCGGCGCATGACCTTGGCCCCGATGACGGTGGAAGGGATCTCGCGGTAGCCTTCCTCCTCCAGCTCGTTGGCGATGTCGTCCACCAGCTGCTCGAGCTGCTCCATCTTCACGGGGCGTTTTTCGCAGGCTTTGCGCAGGCCGGACATCAGCTTTTCGCGGTCGAAGCTCTGGCGTGCACTGTTGCGTTTCACCACGCGCAGTTCTTCGCGCTCCACGATCTCGTAGGTGGTGAAGCGGTAGTTGCACTTCATGCACTCGCGCCGACGGCGGATGGAATGGCCCTCGCGTGCCTCGCGGGAGTCAATGACCTTGTCTTGGGAGCTACCACATTTGGGACAGCGCATGGTGGGGCGGGAAAGGTGACACCTTGGCAAGACTTAGCAAGAGCGGCATTCCGGTCAGCCTAACTTTCGGCATGACGAGCAAATTTCGTCCCCGTCATCGTTCACGCGGAAGTGCAGGGTGGGATCGTCCACCTCGGTCTTGCCGCAGACTTTGCACTGGTGAAAAAAGGCGGCGCCATTGTTTACGTCTTCAAACTGGGCCCGTCGGCTGGCCACTTTCGCCGAGTGGAACTGGCCGCGGATGAAGCTGGGGCCGAAGGCGATGGCGTAGTTCAGCAGGGCAAAGAAGATGGGGATGAACAGCCCCGGAGCCCCGATGGCCGAGAGCAGCAGGGAGGCGGCGGCAAAGAGGGCCACCCACTTGATTTTCACCGGGATGACAAAAAACAGCAGGATCTCCTCATTCGGGTAGATGGAGGCGAAGGCGAAGAGGGCGGCGAAGTAGAGCCAGATGGAGCCTGCCTCGTAGGGGAAAATCATCGCGCCGAGGGAGAGGAACACCATGCCACCGATGACGTACAGGTTCACCCGGAAGGCTCCCCAGGCCTCGTCCAGGCCACGGCCCACCCACATCATGAACAGGGCCCCGATGAGGGCAAAAAGAGGCTCACGGCTGGGAATGAAGGCGTAGGTGAACAGGCGCCACACCTGCCCATCCATCACGAGTTCCGGCCGCAGGCTCAGCATCTCCTCATAGGGCAGCCGGGCCTCTTTGGACAGGAACATGAAAATCACCAGCGTGAAGAGCTGCAGGATGGCGATGGCCTGGATGATGCCCGGGATGGCGAAGCGGCCGAAACGGGATTCGAGAGAGTCAATCAATGGCATGGGGAGAGAGCATACGCCTAGCACCGCCCCTGGCGAACGCGAAGACGGATTTCCTTTTACGGCTCCTCCAGCCAGATCACCCGCAGGCCCAGCCTTTGCGCCACGGCGCGGCCTCTTTCAGGCCCCAGGACCATGAGGGCTGTGGCATATCCATCCGCCAGGGAGCAACTGGGATGGATGACGGAGACGGAGACCAGCCGATGCACGATGGGCCGCCCCGTGCGGGGATCCAGCAGGTGGCTGTAGCTGCGGCCCTCCTTTTCAAACCGGTGCCGGTAGCTGCCGCTGGTGGCGATGCAGGTGTCCGTCAGCGGCAGGGTTTCCAGGCTTTCGCCCCTTTCACCATCGGGGGCCTGCACACCCACCCGCCAGGGCTGCCCATCGGGTGAATGCCCCTGGGCCAAAACCTCACCGCCGACTTCGAGGAGGAAGTTTTTCAGCCCCCGGCCCTGGAGCAAGGTGCGGAGGCGGTCCATCGCATACCCCTCGGCCACGGCGGCGACATTCACCTGCACCTGCGGCTGGTGCTTTTTGAGCTGCGGTGGCTGCGTCTGCACCTCCAGCTTGTCCCAGCCGACGTGGCTCAGGGCCTCGCGGATTTCGGTCTCGGTGGGCAGTTCGGCCAGGGGCGTGTGGCGGGTGAATCCCCACAGGGCCACCAGCGGGGCCACGGTCACATCCAGCGCCCCGTCGGTTTCCTGGGAGATGCGCCGGGCCAGGGCCACCGTCTCCGCCAGGGAGGCGGGCACCGCTTGCCAGGCTGTGCCGGGGTTTTGGTTCCAGCGGCTGAGGTCGGAATCCGGCTGCCAGTGGGAGAGTTCCCTTTCCAGCCCCTGAAGCTCCTGGCGGATGAGGACGGCGATCTCCTGGGCACCGGCCTCGGAGACGGGATCGGCGATCTGCAGGCTCCAGGTGCTGCCCATGGTGGCCCCATGGAGCGGGGGCGGCGGCTTTCCCCCACCACACCCGGCCAGCAGGAGGCAGCCGACAGCGGCGAGACGGGCCAGGCAGGTGAAAAAAACGTTCATAGGGCGGCAGGCCGCGTTTATGATTGGAGCGAAAGCTGGGGCCTTTGCAAGATGAGGTCCTTCATCCGCGCCTCTTTACCCCATGTCTGACCCGTGTCCCCAGAACCCCAGACTCCAGCCTTCCGCCGGCTACTTTGATGTGGCGCTGGGCGAGGATGAGGAGGCCGCCCTGGTGCCGCAGGATGCACCTGGCACGGTCATCGGCGGGCGCTACGTACTGAAGTCCATCCTCGGCGAAGGCGGCACCGGCCATGTCTGGCGGGCGGAGCAGACGCAGCCTGTGCAGCGGGAGGTGGCGGTGAAAATCATCGGCGTAGGGCTGGTCACCGGGCCGGTGGTGACGCGATTCAACCGCGAGTACCAGGTGCTGGCGCGGCTGGAGCACCCCAACATCGCCGCCATTTTTGACGCGGGCGAGCTGGCCGATGGCCGCCCCTACTTCGTCATGGAGATCGTTTCCGGGCAGCCCATCACCCAATGGTGCGCCGAGCGCCAGATCTCCGTGAACGGGAGGCTGGAAGTCTTCCTCCAGGCCTGCCTGGCCGTGCAGCACGCGCATCACAAGGGCATCCTCCACCGCGACCTGAAACCCTCCAACGTCATGGTGACCGAGGTGAACGGCAAACCGGTGGTGAAGGTCATTGATTTCGGCATCGCCAAGGCCCTGGCCGGGGATCTGGATGCCGGGCCGGATGTCACCGTGCGCGGCATGGTCCTGGGCACCCCGCGCTACATGAGCCCGGAACAGGCCGGGCTGACCGGGCAGGATGTGGATACCCGCAGCGATGTCTATGCCCTGGGCGTGCTGCTGTATGAGCTCCTCACCGGCAGCACCCCGGTGACGGAGAGTGAAGAAAAACACGCCTCTCTTTCTGACCTCCTGCAGCGCGTGCGCCACACGGAAGCGGAGCTGCCCAGCCGCCGCATCCTGCGCCGGGATCCCAACGCCCGGCGGCTGGCCCGTGAACTCGGCGGTGAGCTGGACTGGATCCTCCTGCGGGCCCTGCAAAAGGATCGCGAGCAGCGCTACCCCACCGCCATTGCCCTGGCCGAAGAACTGCAGCGCCACCTCCGCCAGGAGCCCGTGCTCGCCGGCCCGCCCAGCACCGCCTACCGGGTGAAAAAATGGATCGTCCGCCACCGTCACGCAGCGCTCAGCTCTGCCGCCGTCTTCGGGGCACTCAGCGCCGGGCTGGCCACCACCTGGTGGGCGCTGGACCTGGCTGAAAGGCAGCGCCAGGAGGCCGCCCTGCAAAAGGCCAGTGCGATGAACGAGGCCGATCTGGCCCGGCAGGTGAGCAGCCAGCTCAGCGACTTGCTGGGCGGGGCCCGCAAGCATGTGGAGGCGGGCATGAACACCCAGATCCTGCGCAGCCTGGCCGATGACGTGGCCGCCGGAATGACACGCTTTGCCAGCCAGCCCAGGACGGCCGCCCTGCTGGCGAATCAACTGGCCGATCTCTACACCACCCTGCAGGAGCCCGCCCGGGCCCTGCCCTGGTTTCGCCGCCACTGGGAACTGCTGAAAGAGACAGACGGGCCCCAGGCCAAAACGACGCTGGATGCCCTCTACACCCTGGGCTGGCGCAGCATTTCCAGCAATCAGAACGCCGCCGCCGTGGTCTTTCTGGAGCAGGCCATGCAGGGCTACCAGACCCACCCGAATCCCGCTCACCGCTGGATGGCCAACTACACCCGCAAGGAGCTGGCCCGTGCCCTTTCCCGCCTGGGGCGGCATGAGGAAGCCCTGAAGGCCATGACCCTGGCCCTCCAGCAGCAGAATCAAAAGAAACCAGCCCAGGTCGCCACCTGGCTGCAAGAATATGCCGACATCCTCAGGGCCGCGAACAAGGATGAAGAGGCCGCCACTGTCCTGCACCGCGCCCTGGCCCTGCTGCCGGAGGACGAGGCCCACGCCAGCCAACGATCCAACACCCTCCAAGCCCTGGCCACCACCAGTCACCAGCGGGAGCACTATGACGAGGCCCTGGCCGCCTCGGCAGAGCGCGTGACCATCGTGGAAAAGACACAGGGCAGCTCCCATCCCCAGCTGATCCACGCCCTCATCAGCCACGCCACCCTGGCCTGCAAATGCCCTGGCTGCCCGGGGGGCGAAGCCGCCGCCCGCCGTGCCCTGGCCCTTGCCCAGGCCGCCGGCCATGAGTCCCTGCTGGCCGATGCCTGGATCACCCTCAGCGAAACCCTGCGCGTGAATGATCGCTACGCCGAGTCTGAACAGGCCGTGCGCGATGGCATCGCCGCTGTCAACCGCACCCAGGCCGAGCGCTGGCGTGTGCTGGAACTGCACCGCCGCCTGGGAGATCTGCTGACCTCCCGCCGCCAGTTCGAGGAGGCACTGAAGGAATACCAAACCGCCGCCGCAGACTGGTTCCGCGCCCCCACCGTGGGCCGTGCCCGTGAGAAGGAGGAGCTCATCTTTGGCAGTTTTATCAAGTTCTGGGAACTCACCGCGCAAGACGCATCCCCCGTCGCCGATGCGCAGCAACTGCAAGAATGGCGCCGCAAATACGCCGCCTGGCAGGCTGAACGAGCACCCTCCGCCGCCCTCACGGGGCTGCCGTAAACCGAAGCCTGCGGCCTGTGTTTTTGATCGGGCTCCGCCCCTCCGGCCTCGGGTAAAATCCACAGCCAATCGATTCATTTTGATTAACAAAATAAGAATTTCCACTCTAAATGGAATTTGCAAGAGCTCTCGGAATCAGAGAGTGTGGGGCTCATGAAAATGGTCTCTTCCCCTCTGCGAGCCTGGCGGATCGCCCTGCTTTCGCCAGTGACCGACATCCGAGGCGTCTCCGCCCAAAACCTGTCCGCCATGGCGAAAAGGGCGTTTTTGTTTACAGCCATGGCTCTCATGTTCACCGGCATCACGGGACAGGCCCAGACGCTCAACGTTACCAGTGCCACCCTCACTTACAGCATCCAGGGCGATTACACACCCTCCGGGGCTCCTGCTGAAAACATCCATTTTGGGAACAGCCTGAATCTGCTGACTCAGCCTGACCTTGAGTTTTCCACCAATCCCTGGGGAGGTGGCATGGGCGTGGATTTCGACTTCACGGCGGGTTCATCCACCGGATTTTCCTTCAGCTTTCTCGGACGTTCCGAATTCGGAATCGGCAACCCGGCCTCCGTGGATGTCTCGGCTGCCACCAACTTCAACTACTCCATTTTGTTTGATCTGGATTCGGCGGCCCTGCTGGATTTGGGCATGACGTACACAGGTTACACCAACCCTTTGGCCTATTCCCCCCTCAGCCCGGGCCGAGATGCTTCGGTGACGTTTGAATACTTTGGCGCTGGCGGCTGGGAAGTGTTGGCCGCTCGTGACGGACCCTCTTACATTGGGCCGGCCCTCGACTTTTACCAAACAGTCGGCCCGGGCACCTACCGCATCAGCGGCACCGGCACGGCCCATGCAGGCATTCTCGATGCGAACTCCAGCGTCAGCATTGGTCCTGCCCCGGTGCCGGAGCCTTCCGGTGCAATCCTTGCAGCATTGGCCGGACTGGCACTGGCCCTCCCACGCCGTCGGAAGCCGTTGACTGAATAACGCGGAAAGCCTCGCTGGCAAAAACCCGCTCCCGTAGAGAATCCGAAGCAGCTCCAGACCAAGTTTCTGCACGGGGGAGGGCAAAGCGAGGTGTTGCGGAACCTTGGCACCAAACACATCCGCCTGGTGATGCCCGCCGCCCCACCTAACCAACTATAAAAAAGGCCGACGATTGCTCGTCGGCCTTGAGGTTGAATGGACTGGCGGATCAGACCACCACGCAATGCACGCGGCTGATGCCTTCGATGGACTCGAGCTCGGCGATGACGGTCTGGCTCGGGGTGGAGTCCAGGGTCAGGAGGGTCAGCGCGGTGCCGCCTTCCTTGTTCCGGCTCAGGGACATGTCGGCGATGTTGATCTTGTGCTTGCCCAGGATGGTGGAGTAGGCGGCGATCATGCCAGGGCGGTCCTGGTTTTCGATCAGCAGCAGGGTGCCTTCCGGACGGGTCTCGATGTGACGGCCATTGACCTTCACGATGCGGGGCTCCCCAGCGAAGAAGGTGCCGGCGATGCTGGCGGTCTCCGTGCCATTGCTGGCCTGGACTTCGATGAGGTCGGTGAATTCGCTGGCGTCCGGCACGCGGCTTTCGGTGGTGCGCAGGCCCAGGTTTTCAGCCACGCCATTGGCGTTGATGTAGTTCACCTGTTCGGCGCCGACGGCGCGCTCCAGGAAGCCTTTCAGCACGGAACGGGAAATGAGGGTGGTATCGCCCGTACCGACTTTGCCGCTGTAGCTGATGCCGACGACGTTCGAACGCAGCGGGGCAAACTGGGAGAGCAGGCGGCCGAGGAGCTCGCCAAACTTCAGGAACGGCCCCAGGTCGGCCAGGGTCTTCGGATCCACGTTTGGCATGTTCACGGCATTCACCACGGTGCCCTGCAGCAGGTGCGCCTTGATGACTTCGGCGATCTCGATGCCGACGTTTTCCTGGGCCTCTTCGGTGGAGGCACCGAGGTGCGGGGTGAAGACGGTGTTCGGGGCCTTCAGCAGCGCGTAGTCAGCGGGCGGGGGCTCCACCTCGAAGACATCCAGCGCAGCACCGGCGATGATGCCATTCGTCAGGGCTTCGGCCAGGGCGGCGTCGTCGATCAGGCCGCCACGGGCGCAGTTGATGATGCGGCAGCTTTTCTTCAGCGAGGCGAGGCGCTTCGCATTGATCATGTGCTTCGTCTCCGGCGTCAGCGGCATGTGCATGGTGATGTAGTCGGCCTGCACGATGGCGGCATCCAGGTCTTCACACAGCTCCACGCCCAGGCTTTCGGCGCGGTTTTTGGAAAGGTACGGGTCATAGGCCACCACGCGCATGCCAAAGGCCTTGGCACGCTTGGCGAATTCCGCGCCGATGCGGCCCATGCCGAGGACGACGAGCGTCTTGCCATAGACTTCGGTGCCCTGGAAGCTTTTGCGGTCCCACTTGCCGCTGACGATGGTCGCGTGCGCCTGGGGCGTCTTGCGGGAAAGGGCCATCATGAGGGTGAAGGCCTGCTCGGCCGTGGAGATGGTGTTGCCGCCTGGGGTGTTCATCACCACCACGCCACGCTTGCTGGCGACTGGGACGTCAATGTTGTCCACACCCACACCGGCACGGCCGATCACCTTCAGAAGGGGAGCGGCATCCAGCACCTTGGCGGTCACCTTGGCACCGCTGCGGACGATGATCGCGTGGGCATCACGGGAGGCTTCCACCATGGCGTCTTCCGCCTTCAGGTCCATGTTCACCTCGACGGAAAAGGACGGCTCCGCTTTGAGGAGATCAATGCCTTTGCTCGAAATGGGGTCGTTATTACCGGCGATGAGAATCTTGAACTGCTGGGCCATAGGGGTGCGCAGAGTAGGCGACTTTGCCGGGGTCGCAAGTGGCAGGTGCATCTCTCGCAGGAAACTGGGGTCGCCGGAGAGGGGGTGAAAGCGTGAGAGCCCCACGCCCGGACCACCCGCTGGTGAGGGCGTCTACGGCCCGAAGAGACTCGCATACCAGAAGCGGGCACATTCGGCAGCATAGTACCTTGCAATGCGGCACGGCCCTTGCCCGTAAAGGATAGATGGCAGAAGCACCCACCCAGGTCAGGCACTCCATCCTCGCCGTCACCACGCTGGCGGCGTTCCTGATGTACCTGGACCGCATGTGCATGTCGGAAATCGTCAAGACGACGACTTTTCGCTCCGAATTTGCCCTGACGGATGAGGAGCTTTCCTGGGTGCTGAGCGCCTTTTTTTGGGCCTACGCCCTGGGCCAGGTACCCGCCGGGTGGCTGAGCGACCGCTTTGGCATCCGCCCGCTGATGACGGTCTTCATCGTCCTGTGGTCCGCCTTCACCGCCCTCACCGGCTTTGCCACGGGGCTGTGGTCCCTGCTGTTCACCCGGCTGGGCTGCGGCCTGGCGGAGGCGGGGGCCTACCCGGCCAGCAGCAGCCTGCTGCGCAAATGGGCCGCGTGGGGAAACCGGGGCGTGGCCAGCAGTATCGTCTCCCTGGGCGGCCGCCTGGGTGGGGCCGCCGCCCCGGCGCTGACCGTGGTGGTCATCGCCACGCTGGGGAACTGGCGCTGGGCGGGATGGATCTACGGGGCCGCCGGGCTTCTTTTTGCCTGGGCCTTCTGGCGCATCTATCGCGAAAGTCCGGAGCAGCACCCGCACTGCAATGAGGCCGAACGCGCCCTGCTGGCCGAAGGCCGCCCCGTGGATGCCGGAGCCACGCTGACCTACCGTTTTCCCTGGCACGCCATGCTGCGCAGCCGCAACCTGTGGTTCATGTGCGGCATGCAGTTCTGGACGAATGTGGGCTGGGCCTTCCTCGCCACCTGGATGCCCCGCTACCTGAAGGAGACGCTGAAACTCAGCGATGCCGCCAGTGGCAATCTCTCCACCGTCTCCCTCATCATCGGCCTGGGCGGCATGATCTTTGGCGGCGTCTTTGCCGATGCCTGCGTGCGCCGGCTGGGGCTGAAGCGCGGCCGCCTCCTGCCCCTGGCAGGCACCCGCTTCCTGGCCGCCATCATGTTTGTCCTGGCCATCCAGACCACCAATCCCTGGCTGCTCGTCCCGGCCCTGGGGCTGGTCGCCTTTTTCACCGATGCCGGGCTGCCCGCCGTCTGGGCCACGATGCAGGACCTCGGCGGGCGCTACACGGCCCCGGTCTTTGGCTGGGCCAACATGTGGGGCAACATCGGCGCGGCGCTTTCCCCGGTCTTCATCGCCCTCATCAACAAGCACCTGGATGCCAACCACGACTGGCACGAGGCCCTCTACTTCTGCGCCGCCGCCTTCGTCATCTCCGGCCTCCACGCCACCCGCATCCGGGCGGACCAGCCCATCTCCGCGTAACCTTTCGCCAACAGCCGGTTCGTTTGGCAAAGCCCCCCTTGCCCTGCCTCATCCGCCGCTCGCCCCCATCGTCAGATGAAACGCGTGAAACGCACGAAACGGCGGCATCGCCAAACATCATTTTGCACTTTGGGGCATTGTTGACCAAACTTTTTTTGGCACTTGGGCCTTCCACCCCCT
>JAZKER010000045.1:21077-23776 GCA_040386955.1 Verrucomicrobiota bacterium | reverse complement strand
TGCCGTCACTGCTGCCGTCACTGCTGCCGTCACTGCTGCCGTCACTGCTGCCGTCACTGCTGCCGTCGCAGCCCCCGGCAGCTTTCCGAGAGGCACCCCGCCCTGCCGCCTTCCCGGCAGCGCCCACCGTGCCTGGGGAAGAGCCCGACGCCGAGCGCCCGCCCGAGCTTTTCAGAGGCCCGGCCATGAGGCCCGCGCATCCCGATGCCAACGGGCTGAAGCCCCAAACGTTGGAGTGGCGCCACAACCGGGATGGCTGGCCCCAGGGCAAAATGCCGGAGATCCAAACGCTGGAGGAGCGACACGATCGGGATGGCTGGTTGCAGGACAAGATGCTGAAGCCCCAAACGCTGGAGGAGCGACACGACCGGGATGGCTGGTTGCAGGGCAAGTTGCCAAGGCCTGAAACGTTGGAGTGGCGACACGACCGAGATGCATTGTCGTGGGAAGACTTGCCTAAAATTCCCCTCCTCCCAACCGCCGCCGACCGTGCTACCGCAGAGATTGTTCGGCAGGCCCTGCTGCCCGGGGGCAAGATGCCCGAGGGTGCCCTGCTGGTCAACACACCTCCTGTTAGGCCTGCGGAAGTCCCACCCCAGGCCCCGCCGCCGCTGTGGCAGGGCCGCCTGGGGGCCGACCTCAGCGACAAGGCCGAGGACATCACCATCCACAGCCGCCAGGGCAATGGCACCTACCTCACCAGCGTGGGCGGGCGCGCCCCGCAGCCCCTGGACGAAGGCGATGTGGCCGCACTGACGGATCTCCCCGCTGCCCGTCTGCAGGCCCTGGCCGCGCAGTCGGAGAAAAGCCCGCCCGCCGCCGCTGCCCTGCTCGGGGCCGCCACCGGCGCAGCCGCCGCAGCCCTGCCGCCGCTGGCCGAACAAAAAGCATCGCAACAAAAAGCCGCCCCCGGTTTGCCACCCGCCCCGGTCCGGCCTCCGGCACCCGTGCCGCCGCCTCCACGCCTAGAGCGCACCTACCAGCCCGTCTTCGGGCGCGATGAGCCGGAGGAAAAGCTGGCCGCCGCAGGCCGCTGGCGCGTGGAGGATCTGCCCGCCTTTTTTCAGGATCCCCTGCTCCGGGAAGCCACGCCGCAGCAGCGGTTGCAGCTCCTGAATGACGTGCTGGCCCAGGCCGGGCGCGAATACGCCGACCGCCCCGGTTTTGGCAAGCAGCAGTACCTGGACTACCAGTCCGTGGCCGCCACCGCCCGCCAGCAGGTGCAGGAAATGGAGACCTGGGGAGAGAAGGCCCAGGGCGTGGGCCGCTTCCTCCTGGATGTCGGCACCGGCGCCCTGCGCAGCACCATCGCCACCGCCGCAGACACCACCATTATGGAACCCGATGCCGCGCTGAACCCTGAAAAGCCCCGCTTCCGCATGCCCCTGGGCAATGTCGCCCAGCAGGCCGGCCACTGGTTTGACAAAGCTGGCGATTCCGCCGACCGCGCCCTCTCCTGGGGGGCGGACCAGGAGCTGGATGTCGGCCTGGCCGACCTGCAAAAAGACCTCGCCACGGGCAACCTGCCCCTGGGCGATCGCGCTGCCCTCAATGCCTGGGTGGACAACTACGCCCGCCGCCTCTCCCAGGCCCAGGCCGCCTGGTATGAGACCGTGCAGGGCACCGGAGAAAAGATCTCCCACAAGGGCAAGGACGAGGTGATGGACCAAACCTGGCTGCAGACCTATGCCCGGACCAATGGCCTGAATGCCCCGCACAATGCCGCCCTGCTGGCAGAATACCTCCACACCCAGGACCCCGCAGCCCTGGACCGCCTAACCGAAAGTCTAAAAAAAACACCCCAGCGCGCCCGGGCCGAACGCGACCAGGCCAAAAGCCTGCAGGACAGCTCCGTGGTGAACTTCCTCACCCAGAGCCTGGACGGCGGCGACTACGCCCAGGTCATGGCCGATGCCGGCAATCCCCTGGAGATCGCCTCCAATGTCGTCCCCATCCTGCGCGGAGCACGCGCCGGAGCCAAGGCCGGCGGCAGCACCCTGGGCAAGCTCACCAGCGCCGCAGGCAGTGCCGCCGCAGACATAGCCCTGGAGGCCGCCAACCTCGCCGTGGAAAACCCCGATGCCCACCTCGCCGACTACCTGGCCAGCGGGCGCGATGCCATCGCCGCCGCCCTCGGCCTGCACGGTACCGGCATGGCCATCGGCGCAGCTGCCCAGGCCGTGGACCCCGCCCTCACCCGCATGGCCGAGGCCGCCGGGGAAAAGGCTGGCACCGCCCTGGCCAAGCGCCTGCATGGCGATCTGCCCCCCGGCAGCCCGCCCGCCGCAGATCCACCCCCCAACAGCAGCCCCCAGGCCCCGCTGCCAGACATTCCCCTGGCCATCTCAGAGTTCAATCCCCAGATCCTCCAGGAGGCCCCCGGCACATCTCCCACGGCAGAGCCCCCCACACAGCCCATCCCCGCCCCGCCACCCCTCTGGCAGGGCCCCATCAGCCCGGACCTCAGCGATGAAGCCCGCCAGGTCACCATCCACCGCCGCAACGAAGACGGCACCTACCAGACCAGCGTGGATGGCGGCCCGCCGCAGCCCCTCCATGCCGATGACCTCGCCGCGCTGACAGACGTCCCCGCCGCCCAGCTCCAGGCCCTGGCCACCCAGGCCGGGAAAAATCAAACCGCCCCGCCAGGCCCCACCCCACCTCCCCAGGCCGCAGGCAGCACAAATCCCGCCGAACCA
>JAZKER010000045.1:0-20977 GCA_040386955.1 Verrucomicrobiota bacterium | reverse complement strand
GCCGCAACCCCGACGGCACCTACCAGGTACGCCGCAACGGCGGCCCCGAAGAGACTTTCAAGGAAAGCCAGGTCGCCGCCATGACCCGGATGCAAAAACCCGAACTCCACGCCCACATGGCCCAGGCCCTGCAACGGCAGGAGGAGGCTAGTAGGACAGACCGTAAAACGGTCCCGGCAAGATACAATGATCTACCTTCCAGGAAGGGAGAATTGATGGGCGTGAGTGAGGAGACCCAGCTCCAATCCAACTCTGGAAAGAAGATGGTCATTGATAACGGCGATTCAAATAGCACGGTTTCACAAAGCCTTACTCTTCGCCCAGCAACCATGGAACAACGCAGCCAAGAATTCGAATTGCACAGACCCGTCATTGAGACGATTGATAACTTACTATATGGAAACCGAATCGAAACCCAAACTCAGGCTGGCGACTCCGTACGATCGCGTGATGAACTCCTTGAAAGCGCCACCCGTTACCTTGGAGGAAGCACTGGCGCAAGCGGACCGAATGAAGGCCCGACAAGCTCGGCAAGCGGCGGAGCAAGCAGCAGCGCGATCCCAGTCAAAGCCCTAAATCCAAAAGAGGCCCGACGTCGACTCATTGAATGGGCGCGTGAAAAAGGGCTATTGATGGCGTCGCTGCCAAGTCAGTGGACGCGAGGAAGCAGCAACGACAAAGCTGGGCAGGAACATCATGCTTTTCCTTTTGCCGTAGGTGGAACCATCCGGTGGTTGAAGGCCACAAAGGGGAACGGGACTAACTTTGGACTCTGGCCCAAAGATCAAGGTCGGGACTGGGCCCTTGAGCCCAAAGGGACTATCCAAGACTACCTGCGGCGCATCCAGGACGCCAACCTTTTATTGGGCGAAGACATCATTTTGCATGGGGTTTTGCAGGATCCTCAATCTGGGGCTGTATCTATCGTCACCTCCCAGCGGCATGTGGTGGAAACAGCAGAAACCAAAGAGCAAGATGTGATTGATGCAATGGAATCGCAAGGCTTCCTCATGGCTGGTAACACAGCCACATATTACAGAGCCTCAGATAACCTTGCGATCTTCGATGCCCACTTAGGCAATGTCGCCCGAGTCGGCGAGACCCTTGAAGCATTCGACGTCATCATCATGAGCCCCGAAGGTCGCCTGAAACAGTATCTCGAAAGTGCTGCTCAAAACAGGGTTAAAGATAAGGATGATACCACCGAATGATGAATCATTTATTAAGCCAATATCAGTACCTAAGTCTGGACTAAGCGCAACGAGAGAAGCCTGAACCTAAACCCCTGACAAGCGACTGCTTGCCAGGGGTTTTTCGTGCCAGGCCCCACCCCACCTCCCCAGGCCGCAGGCAGCACAAATCCCGCCGAACCAAAAGCATCGCAAGAACCCGCCCCAGGGACAGTCGCCAGACCGCCCAGCATCCCGCCCCTGTGGCAGGGCACCGCCCGCCACGGCGAAGCCGCCGAAGTCCTGCGCCGCAACCCCGACGGCACCTACCAGGTACGCCGCAACGGCGGCCCCGAAGAGACCTTCCAAGAAGCCCAGGTCGCCGCCATGACCCGGATGCACAAACCCGAACTCCACGCCCACATGGCCCAGGCCCTGCAACGGCAGGAGGAGGCAGTGGCCGGGAGAAGAGAGCCGCTGGAAGAAGTGTCCCCTGAAACCATGCGTCAGGAAGAAAACGCCGAGGCTGAACCGGCTGGTCCTCCTTTGGGCCAGACACTTCCGCAGCCTGAGCAGCGGCGCAGTGTCCCCACAGAGGCACCTTCGCCCCAGCGGCAGCAGATTGACAGCGTGGTTACTCGCCTGCAACAGCAGGCCCCCGGCCTCGTCCATGATCGCACCCTCATCTTCAGCAATGAAGCCGAGGCCCTGGCCTCCGACTACGCTCAGCAGCACCCGTTCACCGACAAAGCCCGCGCTGAGATGCAGGGGAAAGATGGCTTCTTCGACATCACCACCGGCAGCACCGTCATCCTGGCAAACAACGTGCGCCGCCGAGCCTGGGAGACCGAAGGCCAGGCCCTCACCCGCACTGTCATCCGCCACCGCATCGGTTACGATGGGCTCAGCATCCTCTTTGGGAATAACAAAGGGGATGTTAAAAATAAAGCTCCTCATACTCCAGGGTATCAGCGCTGGGTTGAGTTCAGCGCGCAGATCCCCCGGACTGAGCTGGATGCCATCGCCCGTGACAAAGCCTACCGCCATTTGGATGGAGACCCGGAGGCGCTGAAGCTCGCCTGGTTCGCCCGCGAGGTGGAAAACACCCCCTCACCGGAAGCGATGCGCCCGCTGGCCCGGCAAATGTGGGACTTCCTCAGCGACCTCGTGGGCAAGCTTTTTGTCAAAGCCGGGCTGCGGGATGCCCGCACACCAGGCTTCAATGCCGACCTGAAAGACTACATCTTCCTAGCCCGGGACGCCGCCCTTAAAAACGGTGGTCAGACACCCCAGAGCATCGCCACCTCCAGCACCAGTGGCCGCACAGGCCGCCCCCTCCTGTCCACCACGCTGACGAGTGACGGCATGCCTGCCGACACCGCCTCCCGCATCACCAGCATCTGGAAACCCCACCGGCCGGAAGCGGGCGACTACCTCCCTGAAAAACGGACCCAGGAGCATCTGGAACTATTCAAGGGCGGTGTGTCCAAGATCATGAAAGCCTTGGATTACGAGAAACACTCCCCCCGGCGCGATGATGGCACCACCTTTGTCATGCCAACGTGGCAGCTTGAGGCCATTTTGGATTATGCCAAGGGTGACCGAGTCAAGCTGGAAAAGGCCCTGGGCATGAAACCAGGTGAGTATAAAGGGGCCGCCCTCGTTCGAGTGGACTTCACCGGACCTGAGACCTATAAACTGGTGGTGCCTTCTGGGAACGAAGATGGAGCCAATACATTGTGGATTCCCGGTGGTCTGCTGCCCAAAGTACCGGGTCGTGAGCCCATCCCAGAGGCGACTTTAGATCTTCGAGGACGAACGGATGATCCCTGGACAAAGACTCCCTTGAGCCTATGATTTATAGGTATGCGATACCGTTTGCTCCAAAGCTTCGAGGATGAAAAAATGTGCCTGGACCAGGATCTGGATACTAGCCAGTTTCTTTTGAGCATCCCAATCTTTGATGGCAACCGGCAGTACTTGGAGTCCTATAAACTCACGCCAGAAGAGTACCGGCTTGTGTCTCAAGACGCCGCTGCGCGACAGGCGTTAACGGCCAAGTGTCGGTCACGGGAGAATGATGACCGAATGAGCCAACCGCTGCCACCCGTGCGAGGGGAGCCCTGTCCCCCTGGAAAATGGCGAGGTTCAAGCTTGATTCAGATGAGTCTGGACAATGGACGGGAATTCAGAGTTTACGAAGTTTTCCAGAAAGAGCAGTTCGCTTTTGGTTATGATCAGCAGTCACAAAAGTATTTCCTGCAAATTCGGGTAGATCTGCCCACGGTCATGAGTGATGTGACCAGTGATGAAAGCTACGAAGTCACGGAAGAAGAAGTGGGCCAAGTCCTGCACGATCCTGCTGCGTTGATCTACCTGGCTGCTAAGTGCCAGACGCACAACAACGACGCAAATCTGCTGGAAGAAATGAGAGTGCCCCGGGGTTCCCCCTGTCATGTCGGCAAGTGGCCGTGAGGGGGAGCTGGTCTGGCAATGAACAAACTATTTGTTAGGCGCGGCAGGGAGCTGGACAAAGACGCCGTTGAGCTTATAACGTGGGTGGAGTATCTGGAGCACTACGAACTGACCTCTGAACAATTTGAAAAGGTGTCTGTAGATGCAATCGCCAACTAACACAAATCGATGCAGCCTGTTTGAGTCGATTGCCCCCCCAGGAACCATCGTCACTTTCAGATGAACCAGGATTGCCTGCCCTTATCATTTCAATAGGCAAGTAGAGACCGCTCTATAAATATGGACTTCGCTATGGATATTGATAACAACGTCCTTTACTGGACACACAAGGCAACAGACCTTGATGATGGGGATGTCAGGTTGGACGGATCTCCCGTGGCTTCGTCTCACGGGTTTGGCAATAACTCCAGGGAGCACTATCAAGGCGATGTCTTTTGCCTGACAGCATTGGAACAGATCAGGCTGCCCGAGGTATCCATCGGCCTCGCGCATTCGACACGTGGCGGATTTTATTGGAAACTGAACGGAGTTCGGGCAGCCGCAATGCCGACCGCTCCTTTTTTGATGACGGACAATCCGCGTTTGAAGCTGTCCTTTCAAGGCCCCGTACGCATGCACCCCTCTGAGAGGTGGGCCGAATTGACGGATGAGGGATTTGGTCCTGATTTCTTCTGTTTGATAGGTGATGACTGGCTAGGCGTGCTTTTGTTTGATGCTCAAAAGTCAGATTCCATGGCGCATCTTCTGGCGTTTTCTGAAACGGACCACGTAGAAGTATCCGCCACAAAAACCCTCTTCTTTGCGGATAACCCGGAGACCGAATTTGGCAGGCTGGAGCGCATAGCCTGACCATTGAGAGTAAGACCGAAGTGTCTTACATCTGGACATACTTTTCGGTCAACATATCATGAAATGGAAATTTTCAATGAGGTTTAGCATGGAAAATTATTTATAGAAAATGAACATTCAAATCGACGAAATGGCCTTGGTCGAAGGCAATAAATATCGCTATATCTTACGCTATGGAGGTAAAACGTTAGATGGGGAAGTTGAAGTGGAGCTTCATGATGCCGATGGGGTTAATATTCGCTCTCTTGATCTGCGTCCAAGCTCCGGTTATGACCTCTTAGCATTCGCCAGTGCGCACAGTGAGTTTGCAAAAGATTTTTGGGCTTTTGTGGACAGGAAACCGCGACCCTTTCCATGGAATTATGGCAACATTCCAGAGGAGCATTTGAAGAAAGTTTTTGATCACTATCAACTTTAGTCACTCCAACTACGGCCTTCTCCCGCGTCCTGCTGCATGAGCATGTGGGGCACAACGGCGTGGACCAACTGCTGCGCCACAACCCTGCGCAGGAAAAGCGCTTCCAGTCGCTCATCCAGCAGATCCCAGCCGAGGCGCTGAAGGGCATCGCCGCCGAGGCAGGCTACAGCCGCCTACAGGCCAATCCCCGTGCCCTGGCCCTGGAATGGCTGGCACGGGAGGTGAAAAACCGCCCGGATCTGCTGCAACGCCAGGGACCTGTGAAGGAGCGGTGGCGACTGATGCGGGAGATGGTGGCCGACTTCCAGGCCCGGCTGGGACTGCGCTCCAACGTGGGCCGCAGCCTGGATGCCCAGGTGACCTCCCTGCTCGAACGTGCCCGGGACCAGGCCACCAAGAAGCGCACCCCAGCCCCAGATGCGGTCCACCCGCAGGTAGGCCCCCGCCTGGCCTTCAGCCTGCCCATCCGCCAGGACAAACCCGCCTCCTGGGCCGCCGTGAAGCCCGGCCACCGCTGGATGAGCGCGAAGAAGTTTTTACCCAAGCTCAATGATGCACGCCCAGTTGCTAATCAACGTGGTGCTTTTGAAATTATGGTAAAGAACCTTGCGCAGGATTTGAAAAATCAGCCTCCAACATTGAAGGATCCTTGGGGTAGTACGGTATTAGTGGCGAGTCCGCAAACTAAAGGTCAATTTGATAGTCCGTTTGAGAATAGGGCAGCGCATTTGTTGGGTGAGGAGAAACCAAAAGGATCAGAAATAAGGCATCCTCGACAGGATAAAATTCTTTGGCAGGGGGCCATCCGCCAGACAATTAGTGATGCTCAAGTTAGAGTCAGAGACGGGGCTGAAACTTTGTATTTTAGAACCTACAAAGAAGGCATTCATATGGTTGTGACCGCTGATGGTAAAGTAGTGGACCAAGATTTGGTGCTAATAAGTCAATATCCACCAGACATGGCAAAGCATCCATTTGGGGCTCAATCCATTGTGGAAAAGGTAAGATGAAACCAAAAACCCTAGCAAAGATAAATCTTTGCTAGGGTTTGTCCGTCGGCCTTGCCCCTTAAAGGGGTCCCTATCTGCAGGGATTCCGAGACAGCCCCAGACTCAAACAGCACAGACACCTCATCTGGGAGCGCAGGTTTAGTATCGCAGGAAAGATCAAAAAGTCAATTCTGAAAGAGACTGGAGTCTGAGGATCTAAAACCTTGCATCGTTGGAGAGCGCATATCGTCGCCCAAGAGAAAGGTATGAGCATCTGAAGGGCAACCGCAGCGTCATGGCCTTTGAATGGTCCGCTTCGTGCACGGAAAAGGTAAAAGACTCGTGCAGGATTGTCAGCCAATATGCCCCGGACATGGCCCGACGTAACTTCGAAGGTGCTGTTGTCGAGAAAGTACGCTGACCATCAACAAAAGGAGCGCAGGTTTAGTATCACCGGAAAGAGCAAAAAAGTCAATTCTGAAAGAGACTCGATTCAAAGGATCCGAACCCATACAGATCAGGCACTGCCCGCCACGGCGAAGCCGCCGAAGTCCTGCGCCGCAACCCCGACGGCACCGACCAGGTGCGCCGCAACGGCGGCCCCGAAGAGACCTTCCAAGAAGCCCAGGTCGCCGCCATGACCCGGATGCACAAACCCGAACTCCACGCCCACATGGCCCAGGCCCTGCAACGTCAGGAGGAGGGGCGATCATTAATCAACCAGCGCAGAACAGCTCTGCCTCACACAGTCCTTTGTTAGAAGCAGCAGGGAGTGTTTCACCATCAGCCTTCAAACCAAAAGTAACGGATAACGGAGCAGACACATTATCTTCTCTGACCATCCCACCAACAGTCATCCACAACACACATCAGTCTCTTGAGGAAAAGCACTCTTACGATAGCATCGAAAATGATTCACCCAGACGGACGCCCCATGACCCCCGCAGAAATGCTCCAAGCTCGCCTGGATTCATCGCGCGGGATGTCCTCGGAAGAGATTGGAGCCTCGCTGCTCAGGAACCGCCTAGCGAGACTCTCCGCGGAAACTCAGCCAGAATCCAAAGTCAATACAGAGCCCTCGTCGCCTGGGCCAGAGAACAAGGACTGAAATAATTCGGCCTGCTTGCTTCATTGGTTACCCTATATCTCAATCAATTCTTCCCTTGATTAAAAGTAGATCAAAGATTTTTGACAGCACCCATTTCCGCGAATCATTGAGGAACGACTGGAGAATGCACCGTCTGGTCTGCCGAAATAAGATTTATGATCCTTGATCCAGCATCCTTACTTACAGAAGACGACATGACAAAGCCGAGAGATGCTTCGGTATTCATTGAATGGTGGGACATGACACACGCAGAGTTTGGGCGTTCTAAAGCTGGAAGAGAGTATTGTCGGAGTGGAACAGATCCCTTAGTGAAGAGGTTTTACGAAGAACTGCTGCCCCTGGCTCGCTCCATGAAACTGCTTGCTCCTCTGATGCCTGGACTCGTATGTCAGCCTACTCTGGCAACCAAATTTTCAGATGCCTGGATGTGGTGCTCGGAAGACTCTAAAATCCCTCTCGAAATTACCTGCGCAAAAGATGGTTTTCATGAAGCATTGCAATCACTGGAAATGGAAAAGAAAGGATGGGTAAACACCACTTTCCCACCCCAAGTCCAGGGCCAAGGTAGAAACAAAAAAGTACTGTTTATTGAGGACGAGATGAGGGAATGCCGTGAAACAGACCTTGAGTTGAAAAATCTAATCCAGGCAAGATTAGCCAGCAAATCGGCAAAGAATTACCAGGATAACCCTCTGCTAATTATTGATTTTGATGATTCACGGCTGGATGTGGAAAACTGGCCAGACTGGGTAAGTTTTTGTTCAGCACTGAAACATCCATTCAGGGGATTGCTTATTGTTGGAGATAAATTTTCCTGGCACGATCTCGGGAGAGATTGAACGGCAGGAGGTCACCGAAACAAACTTCCGCAGACGCGGCCCTGAAGGAGCCCAGCCCTACCATCAAAGCCGCCCGAACTCAGACGGTGCTTCAGATTGCACCTCGACAATGAAGCCTTCGAAATTTAACGAGGGCAGGCATGATCTACCTCCCTGTTCATACTTTTGAAAAGGTCCTTTGCTCGCTCGACCGCGAGAAGGCGACGGGCAGGCCCTGCCTGTGCATTCCGGTCATGACGGAGTTTTGTCAGTATGCGGAGCACTATGAGCTGACCCCGGAAGAATTTGAAAATCTGGCGGGCGACATGGCAGCCCTCGAGGCCCTGGCCACCCAATGCAGGAACCGGGAATGCGACCACCGCCTGATGGAAGCCCCGCCTGCCGAACGGGGACGCCCCTGCCGGCCGGATGCCTGGGAGGGAAGATCCCTGATCACCTCCTCCCGGACGAGGGACCACCTGCACGACTACCGGACGATGTACGTCTTTGAGCCCCGCTTCTCCCTGTGCTACGACCTGATCGGCGAGACTTACCTTTTGGATCTCCTGGTCACCCTGTCCCCGCATTTCGATGGCAGCGAAAGGTATGAACTGACCGCAGAAGAATTCACCACCGTGGTGCAGGATCATGAGGCCTTGCTGGCCCTGGTGGAAAAATGCTGTGCCGGTGAAAACGATCCGCAGCTGCTCACCCCGCTGCCGGAAAAGCGGGGCGATCCAGTGTATCTGGAATGGAAGAGCTCTAGAAAAAGGCAGGGGCTGAGGTAACCCCTCGGCATCGGATTGGCCAGGGCCGTCCCCTGCCCTGATGGCCCCCACCAGCGTGGCTCCCCACGCCCCCCCTTCCATTCCGTACCAGGCTTGACGTTTCACCCGGGGAGGATTAGAAACGCTCCAGAATTCCCCCTAATTCTGTTTTTTCGAGGCTCCTCAGTCTAACGGCCCATCCAGAGACCGCGTCTCCCTAACCAAGCCCCCGTTTTGCCATGCCCACCCCCTCCGTTTCCCCCAGCATCGAAGCCCTGGAATCCCGCCTTGCGCCTGCAGGCGTGGTGGCGCTGACCCTCAGCGGAAACACCCTCTCTGTCTCTGGCGATCCCGGTGACAACAGCGTGGACATCAGCGACAATTTAGACGGCACCTGGACCGTCAAAGACCTCACTGACAGCGGCACCCAGTTCCTTTTTCAAGGCGTGCAGCAAAGCGTGGTCACCCTCACAGAGGCCACCCACATCAAGGCCAATCTCCAGGGCGGCAATGACAGCCTTTCTTTCACCAGCCTCCGGTCCAGTGGCAGCATCACCGTCACGGATACCGCCGCAGGCAACGACACCGTGAACTTTAGCGACGTGTTCATCGGCGGGGCCGTCAAGCTGGACCTGGGCGCCGGGGATGACCAGTTCAAGTTCCAAAACGTCAACTTCGCCAGCCTACTGAGCGTGAAAGGCGGCGCTGGCAATGACGTCTTTGAATCCTCCACCGGCTGGTTCCAGGGCATCACCGCCGACTTCGGCAGCGGCGGTGGCAAATTCATCCTGGGCGGGTCAACCGTTTTCGTCTTTGGCAGCGTCAATGTTACCTCCCAGTCGGTGGCGGACGAAACCATGGAAACCCATTTCTCCGGCGATTCCCTGCGCATCAATGGCAGCGTGACCCTCAAGACCGGCCATGGCGAAAGCCTCCTCCTGATCAATACGACCAGCAGCCAGAACTTCCAGACCCTCGGCAACTTCACTCATACCAGCGGCAGCGCAGCCGACAGCATTTACCTGGCAGGCAGCATTTCCATCTTTGGCAAGATGGACATCAAGGCAGGCAACGGCGACAACCTCCTGGCCACCGGTCAGGGCCCTACCTCTGGAAGTCTCAGCGCGCTTACGCTCGGCTCCTTCAGCTACACCGGTGGCACCGGCAATGAAACGGTAGTATTTGGCAGCGGCGAGGTGGACATCCACCGCGATGTCATCTTCACCGCCGGGAACAGCGGCCCGGACAGCAGCGACTCCCTGGCCTTCGACAGCGCACGACTGAGCATCGGCGGCAAGCTCACCTACAAGGGTAACAACGCCGCCGACTTTCTGGACCTCTTTTCCACCGTCATCCAGATCACAGGCGCGATCAGCTTCACAGGAGCCAATGGCACCAACTCTATGAATGTCACCGGCGACTTCACCACCCTGGGCGCATTGGCCTATGCAGGCGGGACGGGGCATGACTCTTTCAATCTGATAGCAAACGGCGGACCGATCTCCATCCTGGGCAACGTCACCGCCAGCCTCGGCACCGGTGACAGCGATGCCTTCCTCCGCGACACCAGCATTATCGGCCATCTCAGCATCACCTCCGCCACCCAACAGAGCACCCCAGCTGGCACCTTCGAGCTCCTGAAGATCGTGGACAGCTCCATCCTGGGTCGCACCACGGTGAAAAGCATCGGCACCGTGGATGGCGAGGTCCTCATCCACAACTCCACCTTCAAGGGAGCCTTGACTCTGGATACGGGCAAGGGCAACGACCGCGTCTACCTCGACACGCCCACGATTGACCAGGGCAATACGGAGGCCAAAAACCGCTTTCTCTCCAACGTGAAAATCATCCTCGGCGCAGGCAATGACACGCTGGATCTCACCCCGGGCGCCTCCCCCACCCATCAGGGCAACCTCTTCCAGGCCAGCCTGCTGGTGGATGGCGGCACCGGCACCAACACCGCCCTCGCCCTCACCGACCCCGCCAACATCTATGCCATCCCCGCGATCCTGAAAAACATCGGGTGAGGAGAGACTCGCCGTGCGGCAGAACGGGATGCGCGAAGGGAATGTGCAGATACTTTGCCCACATCCTAAAACATCCGCACGCATAGCCTCCCGAATTCGATGTGAGCGGAGAGACAAAGCATAAGTCAAAGGCCCGCATCCGCGCGGAGTGGCCTGGACAGCGCCAGACCTCCGGCGCTTTACACCCGCCTACCAGCCTCCATCCACGCATCTAGGCAGCCCGGACATCTGCCGCCCGCCCACAGACACACCTTTTGTTAGGC
Organism: Verrucomicrobiota bacterium; assembly: GCA_040386955.1. Lineage (GTDB taxonomy): Bacteria > Verrucomicrobiota > Verrucomicrobiia > Verrucomicrobiales > Verrucomicrobiaceae > Prosthecobacter. The sequence goes on along the minus strand of JAZKER010000045.1, from coordinate 10,094 downwards.
CCCACCTCAGGCAGGGCAGGCCATTCCCTCTCCCCGCCCGGCCAGAAAGACGGCCTTTACACACCCGCCTTCTGGCCTCACCCTCGTTTCAGAAAACAGGCCTCCCCACCCACCCGCCCATGAAAATCCTCCCCCAGATTGACAAGCCCTGCCCGCAGTCCTGGCAGACCATGACTGGCGATGATCAATGCCGCTTCTGCACCCAGTGCCAGCTTCACGTGCACAATCTCAGCGCCATGCCACTGGCCCAGCAGCACACCCTGCTCGCCGCCGCCGCCCGCAGCGGCCAGCGCACCTGCATCGCCTATGTGGATGAGGCCGCCACCCTGCGTGTGCGCAGCCGCTCCTGGCTGGCCCTCCAGCGCCTACCCCGCCCCCTGCGCACAGCAGCCACCTGGCTGCTCTTTGGCCTCACCACCGCGCTCACCAGTTGCAGCACCCCCGCCGCCCCGCTCCTCCCCGCCACAGATCCCGACTGCCCGCCGGCCAAAACCGTCACCTACACCACTGGCCGGGTAAGCTCCGGCAAAATCGCCATCGGCATCGTCATGATGCCCGCGCCCCCACTCTGGCAGCGCATCCTCTTCTTCTGGAAAAAGCACTGAGGGGATGACGCCAAAAGCCTAGGGAGACACCACACCGCCGAGGCCCCGATATCCATGTTGTGAGGCCGCTGCATGGTCAGCGATGCACTGCCCAAGAACGTCATCCGCCACGCCGCCGCACATCTCCACACTGCGGACATCGTGCGGCCCGAACCTACCTCTCGCCAGTCCGTGTGCCTGATGCCCCTGGTCGCCAGCCAGATGCAGATAACGTAAGCGGGAAAGGGCCCTGCCTATCTCATCCCAGGTCGCGCCCGGGCTCGCTCGAATTCTTGGCATTTCAGCTTCACTAAGATCGCTCATTCCTTTTGGTTAGACCAGATCATCTTTCCATCCGTCAGGAGACCTCAGCCGGGTCCTGGCCAGTCGCAGCCTAAAGTTGCAGGCCGGGTAGCTGGCGCAGCTCCTCGGGCAGAGAGGTCAGCGGGTTGCCGGTGAGGACGAGAGTCCGCAGCTCTGGCAACAGGCCCAGCTCCGCTGGCAGGGAGGTCAGCCGATTGCCCTTCAGGTACAGCTTCACCAGCGAGGTCAGATTGCCAATCTCAGGCGGCAGGTGGTCCAGGCCGAGGTTGTCCAGGAACAGGGAGCGCAAGCCGGTGAGTCCCCAGAGTTCCTCCGGCAGGCCGGTCAGGGGATTGGCATTGAGGCTCAGCTCCATGAGCCGCTTCAGGTGCCCGATTTCGGGCGGCAACCGGGTGAGCTGATTTCCCCACAGGTGCAGCCGCCACAGGCGCGTGAGCTGGCCGATCTCTGGCGGGAGCTCCGTCAGCGCATTCTCGCCCAGGTAGAGCTGATCCAGCTTCGTCAGCCGCCCGATCTCTGGCGGCAGTGTGGTCAGCCGATTCTTGAGCAAAAAGATCACCTCCAGGTCCGTGAGCCGGCCGATCTCTGGCGGCAGGCAGGTGAGGCGGTTTCCGTTCGCCGAAAAAAACTTCAGCGCCGTGAGCTGGCCGATCTCCGGCGGCAACTCCGTGAGCCCCAGCGAGTCGAGATTCAGGTACGCCCCCTTGTCCCCCAGCACCCGGCAGACCTCCATCCGCCGCCGCGCCTCCGCATACGCCCCCCGCGCCTCAGGTGTCATGGATGGATCAGTCATGGGGGAAAGGAAGACCATGAGGATAAAGTACGAATCCCGCCCCGCAACGAAAAGGCGTGGGGGGATAAAGCGGCGGAGTGGGCAAGAGGCAAGTCACCAAGCAGATGCTGATGCACTTTTAATACACCTCAGGCAGCTCTCCTCGTTGCCGTTTGGCAAACCAGCTTTCTGCTACACCCTCAGCTCGGCTGTTGTGGGGAGGTGGGTCCAGGGTCAGATCCGGCAGTTCATTAGGAAAGCGCATCTCCTGGACAAACCTTCCCCAGTCACTCTCAGCATCGCTCAGGATGCCGCCGATCTTGCGCAAGCGGAAGTCGATCAGATCTGACCTGTCCAGCGCCAGCGTCTCAATAATTTGCTCGCCTTCGGGACGAAGTGCTTCAACGTTTCCATCTATGTGAAACCGCAAACAATGGCCTAACGGAATGGTAAACGGATCAGGAAGCCCTCGTGCTCCTTTGAGGTTGTTACAGCTGCTGCAAAGATAGAGAAGGTTGGTATACTCGGACTTCAAATCAGGTCGCGTTTTTTGCGGCTCGAGGTGATCAATCTGGAAGCTCCGCCGCCGGTCCACCCATTGCTCACGCATCAAGCAATAAACACAACGAAAAGAGAATTCGTCTCTCAGCCATTCAAGGTAACGTCTATAGTCTCTCCAGCCAAAAGGGCCATGCCGGCGAGCCTTCAGTTCAGGATAAGCCAGGGGAAAAGGAATCACGCGCCCCTCCATAGCCCCCTCCTTTTTAAGTCGGCCTCCCTTTCAGCCAGCTCTTTATGGGGCAGTGGCATGACGAGATTCGCTTTGGCACAAGCCAGCCTTTTCAGATCGGCTAACTCCACGCGCTCGCTATCCGTCAATGTCTTGGCCAGCTTTTTATCAATGAGGTCCAGCCGCCGGTTGTTGGTGGCCTCCCAGTCAGCCGTGATGGCTAGGTAGTCCGCCAGCGAGATGAAATCCTCATAACCCTCAGGGAAATATCGGTCCTGCTGAAAGGGCACACCTGCACGCCGATGACCGGCGAAGTAATCCAGTAACTGGCGCTCCAGCTCCACGGGAAGCTTGTAGAGCTTCAGCACCTCCGCATCAATGCGCCAGTGAAGCACGCGCAGGGCATCCTTCTGCCCGACACGCTCTTCATCGTTGGCCAGGGAAAAGCCAGTTTCGAAACGGCTTACAGCAGCCAGGTAATTCTCAACCGCAGTTTCCACGGACTCCATTGGCTGGGTCAAATCCGGAACGGGGAATTTTCTCCAAGTGCCAGTTAGGATGTCTCTTTTTGTCGAGTGGCAATAGGCGAAGGCATTGGCAATGGGAGAGTTAATAAGCGCCCATAATTTAGTGAGCCCCAAAACCCCCTCTTTAGAACGAATGAGGTTAAACCGGGTGGTCGCAACATGACCGACAGCATCCATCATAGCTGCTGCGCACCAAGGAGTACTCTGAATGGGAGCGTTGGCGCAAATAATCTGAGGCTTGCCCTTACCTCTTCCGAGGATTTCTCGACGGATGATTTTTTCATCCATGTTCATGTAAATCGTGGGCGGCAGGCGATGCGTCATCACCTGCTTTCCAAGGTTTTCAAAACCTTCTTCAAACCCAGGGAGCGGAACGGTCGAAGTCCGCTGGCTTCCCACGGGGAAATCAGGCTGGTCTTCCCCAATGAAACTGAATCCCTGGCCGATCTCCACAAAGTCATTCAATTTGGGCAGTCCTTGACACGCGGCCCAGATGTTTTCCAGATCGGGAACACGCAGGTCATAATCCGGGCCTTTCAAAAAGCATTCCTGAAATACAGTTACTTCGCTAGAAGCTTCATACCCGGAACGAAATGCGTCCATCGCTTTTGGGCGAATCCTGCGGTAACGAACTACTTTATTCGCCGGATTCTCCTCCGCACGAATTTTCCGCCCAATGAGCACGGCGGTTTCTGGTTTTCCAAAATTAAAAACGCTGTCTGGGAAAAGACATATCTCGGCCAATTCCATTTCGGTAACGAGCAGCTTGCGGAACTGGGTTGCGTTCTGTCCATGCAAAAGAGTTTGCGGCACAATAAAACCAAAGACGCCGCCCACTGGCATAGCCTTGAGTGTGCGGTGCAGGATTTCAGCCGCCCGGCTGACAAACTTCGGCGCACGAAAGCTGCGGGTGTAGGCTTCGCGATCCTCCGGTTTGATGGATTCAAAGGGCGGATTTGACAGCACGATCATGGCTCGCTCGGCCTGTTCCTCAAGTGTGTCCGTGACGAAGACATTGCCTTCGATCAGCTTCCATCCGTTAGGGTTGGGAATGTCGGTGAGGGTCAGAGAAAGGCGGGCGATTTCGAGTGCGAATGCATCCACATCACAGCCGCTGATGTGCTGGCGCAGGTAGGCTTTGCGTTCCCTTGGTGCGGCGAGCGTTGGCGGAAGCAGGCTGGTCAGCAGCCGCACGGCAGCCACCAAAAAGCCCGAGTGCCCGCAGGTGGGCTCAAAGACATGACGCTGATCCGCGGGGATCTCCGCAATCCAGGGGGCCAGCCGGCCGACGATGTAATCGATGAGGTAGGCAGGAGTGCTATGGGTCCCCAGATCCTTGCGGACCTCTTTGGAGATGAGCGTGTTTTCATAGACGTAAGCCAGCGCTTCCGTCGTGGTCAGGCCCAGGTCCACCACTGCGACTGCATTCGCCACCTTTTGTAGGGCCGCAATTCTGTCTGGAGAGGTGAGGATGGCCTCGGCTGAAAGCCCATAGTGCCTGGCCACGCGTTCAAAGACCTGCTCCACATCACTGAAGTCCAAGCGGATAAAGCCATCCACCTCTTTGTCATGCAGCATCTTGGCTCCCAAAAGCCAGAAGACGCTTTTAAGCAGCCAGTGCGCCTGATCTTTGTCAAGCTGCCTGGGCCACTGCAAGGTGCTGCGGAGGGCCGAGACCTGATCCAGCAGCAGCCTCTCAATGGTACGCCCGGCCTCTTGCTCAACCATGGGCATCAGGCCCAGGTCCACAAATTCACGCTGATGCGAGGCATCAATGCGTCCAAGGGTCTTCGCCCGGTAGATCGTCTGCGGAGCCAGATCATCCCGATATTTGATGAAAAAACCTTCAACATCATGCAGAGGAATTTCAGGGCCGAACCCACACGCCTCAGTGCTGCCGAGCTTCCACCACTGCAGATGGTCCGGCCAGCAGACCAGGACCACCGGTGCGCCGATCGTGCGGCAGGCCGCCACATCTTTTTCGGGATTTCCCGTCGTATCCAGCGCCACAATACAAGCAGAGCGGCTGTCCCGAGGCCTTTGAGAAAAACAGGCCAGTGCTACAGTCGGACCGTCTTTCAGCGCCATGTTTTCTTCCACGTTTGCCTCCGCGTAACCACAGTCCCTCAGGTAGGGGAGCAAGTCTTGGGCTTGCAATGGATGGGGTAAAGAGGGCATGCGCAAAATATAAAATATATCGTCTAATTCGGATCAGTCACGTGTTCTTACGAACTGTTTTCGACAATTACGGTTTAAAATTTATGGCAATGAACTTGCCTATACCATCTCCAATAACGACGAAAGTGATATCTACAAAATCATATTGCTACGCGTGGCTTCGAATCGCACCCTCCCCCCATCATTCGCTGGAAGTCGGGGCCGTTTGGGGGCGTTATGGAGGGGTATGAGACTTTCTTTATTATCGGCTTCCTTCATGTTTCTCCTGGCGGGCAGTGGGGCGCTGATGGGGCAGGAGGCGAAAGACGGGACTGCTTCTGCTGCGACGGCTTCAGCCACAGCGGCGGCGGAGGCGCCTGCGCCCAACTACACGTATTACTTCGAGCTGGTGCGGGTGGTGGATGCAAACACGGTGGCGGTGAACATTGACCTGGGCTTTGGCGTGTGGCTGCACAATCAGAACCTGGACCTCCAGGGCCTACCGGAGCCTGCGCCCCTGGCCACGGAAACCGCCGAACAAAAAGCATCGCGGCTGAAGCAGACGGCCCGCCTGCGCGATCTCCTGGAGGGCCGCACCCAGCTGACCCTGCGCAGCGCCAAGGACAAATCCACCACCCCGCCGCGCTACCTCACCACCCTCTGGGCCGATGGCGTGAACATCAATGAAGCGGTGCTGAAGGGGGAGTAGGTGGCAGCGTGCGCGTGGGCTTCATGCGGGATCTGCGGACGCAGCTCCACGGGCCTGGAATTCCTGGGTTAGACTGGCCCTGCTCAGCAGCAGGTGCAGGCCCAGGCCGGCTAGGGCGAACAGGAGGTGCGCGAGGCCGAGCTCCCAGAGATCGGCCCCCGATTCCAGTGGCAGTTTGAAAATCAGCAGCATCAGCCCAAACGTAACCACGGGAAAGGCCGCTGCCAGATAGGGCAGTGCGGGTGCGCGGTATCGCCAATAGGTGACGATGAGGATGGCCCAGAAAACGCCAACCAGGAAGGAAATGGAAGACAGGCCATATCCCCGCGCGATGGCTGGCTGCCCGAGTGCCACGCAGGTCATCCCGCCTGCCAGCCCGAGGACAAAGAGCAGGGGCGATGCCTTCAAGGTCCACAACGCGATTCGGTGGGGGTGATCTGCGGATGTCTCGCTCATGAAATGCAGGTGCCGTCGGGGCCGGGTCACCCAAACTCGTCTACTCCACGCATGCAAGTTCGAATGCCCACCCGCGCAGCGGCTGCCCACCCCTACGAGAATCGAACTCGTGTCGCATCCATGGGCGCATGGCCCCCTGGGGAGTTGGTGGGGGATTTTGCGGCCCGATCAGGACCCTGGCTCGGTAGCTTCCCCAGGCAGCAGGGCCTGGACATGGCGCAGATTTTGGCGAAAGCCAGCCGATTCCACCTCATGAAGTTCAAGGAGGTTGGGGCCTGCCAGCGCCCAGGCCAGAAAGTCTGGCCACGGGCTGGGCGACCGCCACAACCTAACAATCTTTGCTTCAAACTACATTTAGCACAGGATTCATCCAGGCCGCTCACCACGCCTGCTTTTCTAGCGTGACGACAGCATCGTTCCTCGAAACGTCGGCATGAATGTTTAATCGCGACTTTCAATGGAAAGTCGCCACTTCACTTTCCGAACCACCCAAGGGTGGCGCCATCCCCCCTCACCCGCCCACCACGGTGCAGGATTCCATGAGTCGGCGCAGGAGGGGGGCGCCGCGATCTGGGCCGAGGCGGTGCTGCAGGGTGGCACCGGGGGCATTGGTGGTGAGGATGAGCGGCAGGGCGTGGACGAGGCGGTGCTCGATGAGGCCAAAGAGCGCCTCCCCCACAGCCTCGCTGAGCTGGCCCGTGTGGCCGGAGGCACGTTCCTTGCCCACGTCATCCAGCAGCAGCAGGCTGCAGGTGCGGGCGCGGTGCAGGCACTGGGCCGCCGTCTGCGCCACGCGCGGGTCCTCATGGTACTGCAGGCGCACGGCGCTGGCCAGGCCCTGCAGGTGGCTGCCGTGGTCCCACGCATCGCCCGCGTGCAGGGCATAGACACTGCGGCCAGACTCATGCACGCGCTGCAGCAGGGCAAAGGCGGCGCGCGTTTTCCCCAGGCCCGTGCCCCCGGTCAGCAGCAGGGACCGCCCCGGCGCGGGCTGCCAGGACTGCACCAGCGCCACCAGCCCGGGTGCCAGCTCCGGCCGCGCCCAGTCCGTGTGCCGGTACAGCGGCGGGCAGAGCGCCTGCCAGCGGCTTTGACGCACTTTTTGTTCGGCCAACCGCCGCCCCTCCGCCTCCCGCCGCTGCCGCGCCTCCGCACAGTCCGCACACAGGCCCAGCACACCCGTCAGCGTGCAGCCGCAGTCCACACACACACGTTCCCGCAGCAGCGGGCGGAGATCAGGAGAGGAAGTCATGGGGGGAGACGGGAGCCAGTGCTCAGTGCGAGGTGCTCAGTTTTCAGGGCGAGGTGCGAGGTCAAGGCGTCAAAGGTCAAGGTGGGTCAAGAAGCCGCGAAGCGTCCTGGACTGCGCCAGTCCTCTGGCGCTTTCGAGGGGCGACGGAGGATTGTTTGAGGAACTCAGGTCAAAAGGGGCGGATGAGGTTCAGGATTCCGGACTGAGAACTGAGCACTGGTTCCCCCACTGGCTCCCGGCCCCCGCCGCCCCGTGCCGGCGAAGAAACTGGCAGCGGCATCGGTGGTCGTGGGCGGTGGGGGCGAGGGTGGCACCACCGGAGGTGACAGGGGCGGTTCGTAACGGCGCAGCCAGCCCAGGAAACGACGCCGCGTGCAGCACAGGCCCCGGGCGGCGTACCAGGCGTGCATGCGGGCAAATTCCTGGGTCACAGGGATGTGGCGAAAGCGTGCCTCCTGCTGGACCTGGCCTAACCAATTTTCCTCCGAAACCTCCTCCGCTGCTGCTGTTGCTGCTACGTTGCGCCGCTTCCTCGCGGGCCGGGCCGCCACGTACGCATCTGCGGATGGGGGCGTGGGGGTGGGTGCGGAGGATGGGGGTCTGGGGGAAGGAGGAGAGGGAGGGGGCGAGGGGGAAGGACCCACCCCAGACGCAGCCGCGACTGAAAACGTCTGACCCGCGTCTGAAGGCGTCTGGACAGGGCGCTCCGGCGTCTCCCCTGCCCTGTTTCCCTCCAGGGCAATGGCAGCCCCAAGAGGATCGACACGTATCCACCCCGCCTCTCCTTCCTGCGGGCAAACCGGCCCGTCGGGAGCTGCGGCACCGCCAGATCCATCGTCGCCTCCGGCAGCCAATTCTTCCCTGGCGACCACCGGTGCAGCCGCCAGCGCCGCCGCTTCCTTGCGGCGTTTGCAGGCCTCGTAGTAGCGGCGGTTCCGCGCCTGGCGGGCCGTGTGCTGCGGCAGCGCGCCATCCTGGGCCGCGGTTAGCAGCGCCAGCAATTGCTCGGCGGTGAAGGTAAAGGTCGTGTTCATGCGATGAGGGGCGTGTCAAAAAATGGCGGCCCAAGGCGAGCCCGGTGAAAGCGCAGGCCTTCATTGATTTGATTCTTGGTGAGTCAAAAACGTCTGCCTCCAGACCCACCTGCTGGCGCAGGCAGCGACAAGCTGTAGCTGCGCCCCCCAGGGCGTGGGGGTTTGGAGAAGCTGCGAAGTCATTCCAGCCCTCGAAACCTCCCACGGCCACGCTGGCCAGCCCAAGGAGCGGGACTTGCCAAGTCCCGTGGTTTGGGGGGGTTGTCTGGGGCGGACGGAGATCGAGGGAGCGGGGTGGCTTTTTTTAACAGGATGAACAAGATTTCAGGATTCACAGGAAGTGGAGCCAGGGGGCGAACAAGGGTGGGATAGCATTCGAAAGCGCCAGAGGACTGGCGCAGTCCAGGACGCTGCGCGGCTGCGGCCCGGCCTCCCGCGTGCGGGACGCAGGCAGCGACAGGCCGTAGCCGCGCCCGCCACGGCGTGGGGGTTTGGAGAAGCTGCGGAGTCATTCCAGCCTTCGAAACCTCCCACGGCCACGAGGGCCAGCCCAAGGAGCGGGACTTGCCAAGTCCCGTGGTTGGGGACGGTGGATGCAAAGGAATGACGCCGCGCTGTGACAGGATTCCTTTTTTGTTAGGCCAGGTAGCATCCCCATCTTTGACCCGGCATCTTTTTGCCAGCCTCCGAGACGAGGGCTCAATATCCTGCGCAGGCTCAAAAAAGCGCGGCCATGGGCGGCAAGGTGGAGCATCCCCTCTCCACCCTGCCGCCGGCCTCCCCCGCCTCGGCCATCCCCATCGATGGCGGGGGAAAATGTGACGTCAGTCGCCTTCCACGTGGTCCAGCAGCCAGGCCACCGTGTCCTCCACCGTCAGGATGCCCTCGGCATCGTCATCGGTGATCTCCACATCGAATTCCTCCTCCAGCGCCATGACAAATTCTGTCAGCTCCAGGCTGTCGGCCCCCAGGTCGCCGGACAGTTCGCTCTCCGGCTCGATCTCTTCCGGCTCCAGGCGCAGCAGGGCGGCGAGGATCTTTTTGACTTTTCGTGTGATGATTTCTTCGGTCATAGGTGTCTTGATGTTTTGTGGTGTTTTCTTGTGGAAAAAAGTTGCGTGTAAATTTGGATAGGGCGGGTTTTGGGCGACTGCCCCCAGGGGGCCTGGGCATCAGGTCTCCTCGCGCTGGGGGGCGTTTTCGATGAGCTCATCCGCCGTGATCCCCAGTGCCACCTGCAGCGCGCCCAGCGCCTGGTTCAGCAGCAGGTCGGCGTTTTGGATGCGCGGCCTGCCCTCCGTCCAGTCATTCGGCACAAAGGCGATGCCCAGCACATCGCGGTCGCACTCCCCATCCACCGGCGAATCCTCACAGTCATAGGTGATGGCCAGCGGCCCGTAATACGCCACCCGCCGCACCCGCCCCGGTGCGCAGCGTTCCCGGCCACGCGGGCCGCCGATGAAGGGCGTGGGAAGAGGATGGCAGGCGGTGATCATGGGAGGAGGGGGAGGGAGGGAGGGGCAGTGCTCAGTGCTCAGTGCTCAGTTTT
>JAZKER010000044.1:0-20025 GCA_040386955.1 Verrucomicrobiota bacterium | reverse complement strand
GAGCCTCCTAATTACCACTCCCAGACTAAAAGATCCAATGAATAAGTAGCATCCCTCCCCCCGCCAATCACCCAGGCCGCACCGAGCAACCACCCGTGCATTTCGCCCCACCCCCCCCACGCCACTTTGACCCCACCTTGACCTGCCCAACCACCCTCCCCCCTTGACCCCTCCCCAATTTCGCCGATACGAAAACCTGTCCATGTCCCCCTCCCGACTCGATTTCCAGCTCGAAGCCCAGGCCACCGGTTCCCGGGCCCGTGCCGCCACCTTTCGCACCCTGCACAGTACGGTGCGCACCCCCCTGTTCATGCCTGTGGGCACCCAGGCCACCGTGAAGGCCCAGCTTCCCGAAACGCTGCACGAGTCCGGCTCGCAGATCTTGCTCGCCAATACCTACCACCTCCTCCTGCGGCCAGGGCCGGAGGTCTTCAAAAAGATGGGCGGCATCCACCAGTTCATGCAGTGGCCCGGCTCCGTGCTCACGGATTCCGGTGGTTACCAGATCTTCTCCCTGCCCCACTCCCGCTCCATGACGGAAGCCGGCGCCGTTTTCCAAAGCTACGTGGATGGCCAGCGCATCCTCCTCAGCCCGGAGCTCAGCATCCAGACGCAGATGGCCATCGGCAGCGACATCATGATGGTGCTGGACCAGTGCATCCCCTCCACCGCCGATGAAAAGGCCGCGCGCAAAGCCCTGCAGGTCACCCAGCGCTGGGCCGCCCGCAGCCTCGCCGCCCGCGAAGATTCCCCCCAGTCCATGTTTGCCATCGTCCAGGGCGCGCTCTACCCGCACCTTCGCCAAGAAAGCGCCGAGGGCCTGATGCAGATGTCCTTTGACGGCTTCGCCATCGGCGGCCTGGCCGTGGGCGAGGAAAAGGCCGAACGCGAAGACACCTGCGAGCTCACCGCCTGCCTGCTGCCTGCCGACCGCCCCCGCTACCTCATGGGCGTGGGCACCCCGCTGGATGTGCTGGAGGCCGTGCATCGCGGCGTGGACATGTTTGACTGCATCATCCCTACCCAGGTGGCCAAACGCGGCTCCGTCTTCACCTCCCGTGGCGTCATCCAGCTCCGCCGCACCGTGTATAAATTCTCCGAGGACCGCCTGGACCCCGACTGCACCTGCCCCGTCTGCGCCAAATACACGCGCGCCTACCTGCATCACCTCACCAAGACGCAGGAGCCCCTGGGCTGGCAGCTCATGGGCCAGCATAACATTCATTTCTACCACCAGCTCATGCGCGAGATCCGCCAGAGCATCCTGGAAGACCGCTTTCTGAAACTCTACCACGAGAAGCGCCAGATCCTCCAGGTGGAGGACATTGATCACCCCGTCACCACCGTCAAACCACCCGTCATCAGCCCGGACCACGCCCAGCGTGTGGGCGACTATGAACTCAGCGTCACCCCAGGCCAGCCTGCCCGCATCTTCCACATCACCACCGGCCAGACCCTCTCCACCGATACCGCCGCGCCGATATGGAATGAAGAAGTCCCCCTGGCCCAGCACCTGCGCCTGCCTGCCGATGTGCCTGCGGAGGAGGCCACCCCGTTCATCCTCTGGGACATCGGCCTCGGCGCCGGGGCCGCCGCCATCGCCGCCATCCTCACCTACGAGGCCGAATCTGAAAAGGGCCCCCTGCGCCCCCTCCACATCGTCAGCCTAACCAACGATCCGTCCGCCCTGCGCCTCGCCCTCAGCCACAAGCGCCACTTCCCCTACCTCCGCCACGGCGCGGCGGATACGCTATTGCATCGCGGCACCTGGACCTCCCGTTACAAACCCGGCCTCACCTGGACCCTCCTCCAAGGCCCCCTGGACGAAACCCTCCCCAACGCCCCCGCCCCCCCCGAGCTCACCCTCCACCAGCCCCTCCCCGGCATGGAGCTCCCCCAGGGCGTACCCGAGAGGTGAGGGTTGGGGACAAAGCAAAGTGCTCAGTGCTCAGGCTGAAGGTCAAAGATCAAAGGTGCGCGGCGACACGAAGCCGCGAAGCATCCTGGAGTGCGCCAGTCCTCTGGCGCTTTCGAAAAGCTCACCCGCCATCTTCCATCGCTGAAGCTGAGAGGAGCGTGGGCACTCCTGCCCGCATCCTCAATCCTCCGGATGCGCAGCATCCCACTCCCTCTTCTCGGGATTCAACGCAAGGCGCGAGGTCACCCCAGCTTTCCCTCCCTCCATGCCCCAATGTCAGGATCGACTGAGCGGAGGTCTGGAGACCAATGATGCTTTATCCACTCTGTTTATATTGTCGAAAAGACACTCCCCGCACAGGGGTTCAAGCTCATCGGGTATATCGGCGGTTACAACATTCGGATTTGAACCAAATTCATGGGTGCAAATTTGGCACAAAAATAGTTTCGTTAGCAGTTCTGCATCATCAAACAAATCAGCCTCAACAATATGATGAGGTGGGCAGCCTTCTCCATTATCAACGGATTTCCGAATATGAAGACAGACGAGAACAATACCGCCCACCCCGTGTTTGCTGCAATGAGTCTTTCCCATATAAGCTGCTGTTGTTTTCAAAAATCCTTTTCCAGAACCCGACTTGTAACCTCTCCCGGAAAAGATCTCAAGAACCGAAAACAGCCTCAGACTGCGCCATCCTCCACTCAAACAAACATCCTTCTCCTGCAAGCAAATCGCGCATTTGATCAAATAAAATCAGGGCATTGACGGGCGGAGAATGAAAAAGCATCAAACTGACAACTGGTTTCATCCTTTTAACAGACGGATAATCACCATTTAACTGACCGCTCGCAATATAATTGCAATACGTATTCACCTTCTCTCGCAAGCTCAAAAAATGAGCAGCCTCATCATTCCAATCGAGGTCATCAACAACCGTTAATGTAACAAACCCACTTTCAGAATCAGTGGAAACCAAATCCACGACATTTGAATCTTGTATTGCCATATAAATTATCACCTTGTTCTAACATCTCTATTTTTTCATACTACTGACCTGCCCCCGAAGTTTGAGCCAGTTTTTATGAGAGTCCTAGGTGCGCTGGCAGTTTAGTTTCTTGGTTTGGTTCTCTGTTTGATGTGTTGATCTTGTCTTCGTTTCGGGGTTCAGCTATGCCTTCTGGCTGACGGAGCGGAGCGCAGGAAGCCTGATGGCATAGCTGCGCGAACTCCGCCGGGGTCTGGTAGCCTAACGAGGAGTGCAACCGCTGATGATTGTATGTCTCTCGCCAAGCTTTGCCCAGCACTTTTGCTTCCAGCAACGAGCCAAAGCTTTCCACGTTGAGCAGCTCATCTCTCATCCGGCTGTTGAAGCTTTCGCTATACGCGTTCTGCCACGGGCTGCCTGGTTTGATGTAGAGCGTCTCAAAGCCTTTCGCTGCGATCCACTCCCTCACCGCCTTAGCCACGAACTCGGGGCCGTTGTCACTGCGGATGTATTTCGGCTCACAACCTCTTGCGGCGACGGCAGCTTCCAGCACTCGCACCACGTCGGCGGCCTCCATTCGGCGCTCCACCTCCAGGGCCACGTTTTCACGCGTAAACTCATCGCAAATGGGTAGCCACTTGAGCCGACGTCCGTCCTCGGTCTGGTCAAAGACGAAGTCATAGCACCATACCTCGTTGATCCGCGTGGCACGCTGGCGCTGGCTGCCTGCCTCTGTGCTGCCCAAGCGGCGCTTCTTATGCTGCTTGCGCGGCACCCGCAGGCCTTCCTGCCTCCACAGCCTCTGCACGCGCTTGAGGTTGGCCTTGCCGCCCTCTCTCCGCAAATGCTTGTGCGCCATGCGGTAGCCTGCTCGCGGATGTTTCGTGGAAAATCGACGCAGTTCTCCTGCCAGGACTGTGTCTTTGCCGCTCTGGCGGCAGACGTAGCGCTGGGTGGATCGCGGCTGCGCAAGGCTCTTGCAGGCCCGGCGCTGGGACACCTGGAACTTGTCTTCCAGATGCACCACGGCCTCTCGTTTGCGCGCCGGACCTACCATTTTCCCTCCGCGATCTCCTTGAGCATGGCGTTATCAAGCGCTTGTTCAGCCACCAGCTTTTTGAGCCTCAGATTTTCCTTTTCCAGCTCCTTGAGCCGCTTGACCGTGCTCTTCTCCGCCCCTCCATGCTGCTCTTTCCAGCGATGGTAAGTCGGCACGCTGACACCGATCTGGCGGGCGGCTTCTTCAGCGGTTTTGCCTCCGGCAATGAGGCCTGCGGCCTCACGCAGATTCTTGATGATTTCTTCCGGGGTATGTCTCTTGCGTTTCATGATGTCTGTGGGTGTGCTTACGCACACTTCAGACTCTCATAACTCCTGGGTCAACTTTTTGGGGGCAGGCCACTACTTCTGCCGCCGAATCAAAGCTCCGTGTTTATTCTCTAAAAATCGATCAAAATTCACAGGCTACAGCCCATACCACTTACTTACACCAAGCTATTGGTCGGCACATGCGTCCATTCTTCACGGGCTGTCTCTATCCTGATAACTCACCACTTTCAATTCCGCCTCCACAACAATTGGAAGACCTGACTGATACTTTCCAAAAAAACATCGCAGGTGCCTTCCAGAGACAAAGACACAAAGTTTTCATTGAGCCGCTTCAGGCACAGGCGACCCGAGGAGAGCATAAGATGTTCAAAGACAAACAACATCGGCGGCGCTTCCATAGAGGATATCCTCTCAGCGTCCCACTCAAGGGTCTCTGTTGTCAAACTTGCCAAATTAGAAACAGTCAAAGGAACATATTCCCAGTAGAAACGGGGCTCCCAACTTTCCCCGTCTATTCGTTTAGACTCTCCAGCCACCGATAATCGGCAGCCACCGTTTTCATCCGCTGGATCTTCCCATATTTCCGCCAACTGGATTTGGAAAAAGAGGTCAGAAATTTTAATCATAAATCATGGGAGGCCGCCCCATAACCATGGGCGACCATCAGCTTCATTCAACCATGATTCGACCAAGCTTCTCCGACCATCTCCGGCATGGAGCTTCCCCAGCCCCCCAAGGAGCGGGACTTGCCAAGTCCCGGCCTTTGAACCTCCGCAAACCCTCACGCCCCTACAGAAAACGGCAAAAAAGGTCTGGCAAAAACGATCCGCCATCCGACCTAACAATGGATGCAACAGAAATACGGCGTCTATCTATCCCATCGGCACTTCCCAAACCACGGGACTTGGCAAGTCCCGCTCCTTGGGCTGCCCATCATGACCGCAGAGCTTTTCGAAAGCTCATCCACTCCTTGAAAGAAGTGGTCGGCAGAAAAGGCGTGGAAACACTTACTTCTTCACGCCTTTGGCAAAGAGCCAGGTGTGCAGTTCGGCCTCTTCAAAGGCCTTGCCGACAATGCCGTGGCCGCCATCGGGATACTCTGTGTATTGGCAGTCTTTGTCGCGCTTCAGTGCGTCGGCGAGGGCGCGGGAGCCGTCCACTTTGACGGTGGCGTCATCCACGGCGTGGAAGAGCCAGAGGGGAACTTTTTTGAAGGTGCCGGCGGTTTCTGGGCCAGTGCAACCGGCGACGGCGACTCCGGCGGCGAAGAGCTTGGGCTCCTGGTTGATCAGGTGGCAGGTGCCAAAGCCCCCCATGGAGTAGCCCGTGCAGTAAACGCGGTCCTTGTCCACCGGCAGGTTCTTGATCAGTTCCTTGACGAGATCCAGGGCCTGACTGCCGGGTTTGTCGCTCCAGCCGCCACCGCTGGCCCCATAGGGCTGGTAGCAGAGCGGAGCGACGATGATGCACGGGTTCTTGGCGTAGCGATCTCCCTTGGCAAAACCCTTCATCCAGCCGCCCACCTGCTTGCCATTCTCATTGTTAGGCGACTTGCCATGCAGGGCCAGGATGAGCGGGTAGGCCTGTGCGGCGTTCAGGTCCTTGGCCCCGTAGATGGCAAAGGGCAGCCCCTTGTACTCAGACAGCGCCCACTCGCCCGTCATCAGGGCTGCGAACGGGCCTTCCACCGGCTTCGCCGCCAGAGCGGGTTTGGCCCCCTGCCCCTTGATGAAAGCCTGGTCCGCCGCCGAGAGACGGCTTTGCGGAAAGGTCAGCGTCTGCCCATCCGGCAGCCGCTTCAGCGTCACCTCCGTGGCCGTGGCAGAGAGGAAATCCGCCTGGAGCTTGCGCCCATCTGTGGCAGTCCATTCACGGGCGTGAAGGGTGATGGCTAGCAATAAGAAAACCGGAAGGTAGCGTGCCAGATTCATGGTGGTGCAAGGATGTCCACCCTGACAACGTCCGGCCCAGCCCTAACCTCAGAACTATTTTTCAGGGTACCAAAAGGCAGACTCTTCTCCCATTCAGGAAATCCGGCTCCAACAACCCTTGCTTATGAAGGGTAAGGGCCAAGAGAGTTGCAGCGCTATTTTTCAGACATCTTTTGGGGAAACGATCCAGACGTGACCGGCATTGTGCCCACAACGGACGGCCTGATATGCGCAAATTCTTTATTGGCATTCCCTCCGGTAATCTCCGGCCGCCAAAGCGGTTCAACTCCATTGAACCACCATGAAAACATCCTTCATTTCCTTCCTGTTCCTATTGTGGGCCGTTGCTGGTTTTCCCCGCATCGCCATTGCCTTCCCCGGCGGCTCGGACCATTTCATTCTCGCGACCAACATCCCGCCAGAGGGCGGCTCGTTCAGTGAAATCACCGACATCCTGAACTACACCCGTGTGTCCACGGAACCTCAGCATTCGCCAGATGGATCCACCACCAGCGGCCGCAGTGCCTGGTGGCGGTGGACGGCACCCCAGACAGGCTACTGCAATGTTGACAGCCTAAGCCTCAATGGCCTTTTCGGCTCCGTGACGGATACGACTCTCGCTGTGTACACGGGCAGTTCCTCCAGCAACCTCACCCCCGTTGTCTCCAGCGGCGACATCATCTCGCCCGAGGGGCTAATGATTTCCCGCCATGCCCAGGCCGGATTTCTCGCCATCCAGGGCACGACTTATTACATCGCTGTGGATGGAGGCAGTCCTGGCGCCGTGCAGGCAGGCCAGAGCAATGTCCGGCTTGTTTTCCTCTTCATGCCCCTGAAAAGATCCATCCGCACCGCAGTCCTTCACTATGGCCCCTCCACGGCTCCCATTGGTCTGGTGACTCTCACCACCACGGATAAGGGGACCTTCACCGGCAAGCTCACCCTGAACCATCAGGTCCTGCCCTTTGCGGGGGTCTTTTCCCTCACCGGGTCCGCCCGCCTCACCCTTCCGCAAAAGATCAAACCTTCCCCGGGTCCCATCACCCTGGACATTTCATCCTTCAACAGCTGGTCTGTCTCTGCCACCATGCCGGATGGCAGCCGTGCCAGCGGCGATCCGTTCGCCGAAAAAGCCGTCTTTACCAAGACCTCCCCAAATCCCCACACAGGCCGCTGCAATATCTTCCTGAAACCCGGTGCGGCCAGATCTCCTGGCTACCTTTCATGCAGCATCAGTGCCTCCGGTTCCGTCACTGGTGCTGGCTGTGCACCTGACGGCAGCTCTGTCACCCTTAGCACCGCCCTTCACTCGACCGGCGAAGGCCACCGGTACCAGCTGCCTGCCTATCGCTCCCTTCTTTCAGGCCTGGCAGAACTTGCCCTGGCTGCGGAGCTGCCGGCTCAGGGATCTCCCAGCGAGTTTACCGGGTCTGCAGATTTCCGCCGCCACCCCGGCAAACCTGGTGCGCTGATCTACCCTCAGGGGCGTACGGAAAGCTTGTTTGTTGAAGGGTCATCCTACCCGAAACCACAGCCCAGACTGCGTGCCCAGGGCTACCTGGATGCCACTGAAGGCGTCGCCGATTTTCGTGTCACCAATGCTGGGGCCGAGCTCCCCGGCAATGTCCTAGAATCCGTCACCCTCAGCACCGCCAACAAATTCAGCTTTCTGCTGCCGACTGTCAGCGTGAAGCCGACCCTCACCCTCAATGCCTCCACCGGCCTCGTCACCGGCAGCTTCACAGCCCCTGGAGCCGGTCAGAAAAAGCATGCCGTCAAAGGCGTGCTGTTCCGCGACAACAATGTCTGGATGATCAAAGGCCTGGCCACAGGCATTGCCCAGATGCTGCCCTTCGAGATGACTCCTTAATCAAGACGCGCGTCTTGTTAGGCAGAATGGGATTTCCAAAAAAATCGGAGCGATGAGGGAGAATGAGGGCTCGCTTTGCCAGCTTCCTCGAAGGCGGTGCATTCCGTCGTATGAATAAACGGACAGCAGGCTCATTTCACTCCCTGCGGATGGCTTCAATGAGTTTGCCTCTCACGGCGGCAGAAACAGCGATCCAGCAGATGAGGATGCCGAAGAGGATGATGGTGCTTATCAGGGCGGTGAGGAAGGGAATGGGGAGGGCGGTGCCGCCTTGCTGGAGGCTGGGCCAGACGGCGAGGATGGCGCTGAGAACGCCGAGCAATACTCCGGCGATGAGGAGGACGACGTGCTCGCCTAGAACGAGGCGGCGCAGGGAGGCGGGTTGAAAGCCGACGGCCTGCATGAGGCCGAGCTCGCCACGGCGCTCGAGGACGTGACGGGCGACGAGGATGCCGAGGCCGGCGGTGCCTAACAGAACGCCGAGGCCACCGAGGACGGTGAAGATGCCGATGTAGGTGTTCTGCACGCTCATGAAGGTTTCGAGCCGGTCCTTGGCAGGTTCGAGGGCGAGGCCGCGCTGCTCAAGCTGGCGGGTGAGGTGGGCGCTGACTTCGTCCATCTTATTGGCAGGGGCATCAATGAGGAAGGAGCGGTAACCGGCGACGTCGGGATAAGTAGTCAGAAAGGCCTGCTCGCTGATGATCATTTTCCCCTGAAGGACGGACCCGGCGAGCATGGCGTGGAGCTTCACCTGGATGGTGGCCCCGGAGGCATCCTGATAATCGAGCGCACCGCCCACGCCGAGGCCGAGGCCCCACATGGCGGTGGCTTGGTCGGCGATGGCCTGGAGAGGTTCGTTGAGACCGGACCAGCTCCCCTTCCCGGCGAAACTGAAGCGGCCTTCGAGCTTGGCAGGATCGACTCCGACGAGGACGGGCTTTTGGGCGCGATTGAGATTGAGGCAACTGGCGTCATCACCCTGGCGAACGCGGAAAGGGACGATGGTGACGCCTTTCAAGATCTCTTCATCTAGACCGAAGGCATCGCGCCCGGCGGGGGTGTTGAGGTCTTCATAGATCGGCAGGGAGGATTCGCCCATGAGGGCAAAACCGCCAGTGCCGGAGGTGGGTTTGGCGACATCGCCCGCGCTCATGCGGAAGGCATTGACGGCGGTGACGAGGAAGATTCCGCCCGCCATCATGCCCATGACGGCGAGGCTGCGGGAGGGGCGGCGGGTGACATTGCGCAGGCCGATCTGCCAGAGGCTGTGGGCGAGGCCTAACGAACGATTCATCCAGCGACGGGCGAGTGAGAGCCCACCCATGAGGAGGAGGAACCCGCTGCCAAAGAACATGCCGGCGACGGCCTCCGGCGCAGTGGCCTGGGTACCTGCGGCCATGAGGGCGACGGCACCGCCGAGCCAGACGAAGGGCATGAGCTTTCTCCAGCCGGGCTGCCGGGTCCCCTGCCCTGCGGCGTCATCGGCACTCCAGGAACCGAGGAGGTCGCGAGCCTGCTGCTTGAAAAGACGACGGCTGGCCCACCACAAAGTAAGCAGGACGACGATGACAGCGCCGATGCCAGCTCCGGCCTTGGTGGCGACGCTGCCGGAATAGATGAGAGGCAGCCCCTGGGAGGCACCGGACCAGGCTCCGCTGAGCCCCTTGAGAGCCAGCTTGGTATAAAGCTCGCCACCGAAGACACCGAGAACGGCCCCGATGATGGCGAGGACGCCAGCTTCACCTAACAAGGAGCGTCGCACCATTTTTGAGGTCCATCCCATGGCGAGAAGCAGGCCCACCTGGGCGGAGCGTCGCTCCAGCGTGAAGAGGAAAAGCAGGGCGGCAAAGATGAGGGCGGCGGCGATAAGGAACATGCTGAGGCCGATGAAGAGACCACCGAAATCCACGCTGCCTTTGGCGGCGGCCGTGGCCTGGCCTTTCAAATCGGTGGGGGTGAGACCGATATCGGCGAGGGCAAGGGAAGAGACGACGTCTGCCTGGAGGGTGGCTTCTTCCTGGCCGGAATTGGGAAAGCGAATGGACGTCAAATTTCCGAAGCGGTTGGCCCAGAGTTTTTTGCCATCCTCCAGACTGATGAAACCTTTGGGCGTGCCCTTGTAGTCGTCCCAGTACTTCTCGTCCTTGTCGCGGATCTTCTTGGTATCCATGGGGATGCCGGGATCCCAGTCGCGGCAGTTGTCCACATCGGACACGCCGGGGAAATCGGGTGTCCAGGCGCGGGTGACATTGGGATCATCCATGGGCAGGATGCCGCTGACGGTGAAGGTGGCGGTTTGCTCCTTCAGCTCGCGGCCAATGCCGACGACGTAATAGATGATGTCCAGTTTGTCTCCCACGACCAGGCCGTGATCCTCGGCCAGCCATTGGGTGATGATGATCTCGGCTGGTCTAACACTGAGTTTGTCCGTGGCGGTGACCATGGAGTATGGCGTGGCACCTTTGGCGGATTTGAAGCCGTTGACGAGGTAGGTGAGGACGCCGTAGCTTTCCGGACGGGCGAGCAGCTTGGTGGCGAGGGATCGGTCCATGAAAACACGGTCGGTGCTGACTTCCCATTCTTCGCGGGGGGCTTCCACGCGTTTCATTTTGAGGGCGAAGTCACCCAGCGTTTTGGCTTTTTCCAAAGCGGCGGTGTCGCTGGCAAAGGTGGCGGATGAGGACAGGAGGACATTCACCTTGGCGTCCATTTCGATCTGAGTCTGGAGATCGGCGAGGGGCACGAAGAGGGAATCGGGGGAGACCTGGGAGGCGACGAGCTGGAAAGCGCCGAAGTCCTCCGCACTGACGATGGCCCCGACGGTGCGGCGGAGGGAGACGTCCTCATTGGTGCTGCCAGAAAGGGGGGCATCCCGGGAGATGGCGCTGGGGCGCTCCAGACGGACGAGGACGGTATCGCCGACCTTGGCGGAGAGCTTACGGGCGAGGGGCTCATTGAGAGCGATCTGGCCCTGGGTCAATTCGATGGCTTTGCCACTGGTGCTGAGTTTCCAGAAACCGGCCTCGACGCCAAGTACCTGCGTGCCATTGACCCGGACCTTGCCATTCGAAGAGGCGGCGGAACCGATGGCGATGATGGCGGGGGCCGACTGAGATTGGGTGCCTAGCTCCTGGGTGAACCAGCGGTCGCCACCGAGAATGCCTGCCTGGATTTTGCCGAGGCGGAGATCCGCAACACGGCGGAGGCTGGCGCGCACGGAATCACCCACAAGGAGGGAACCGCTCAAAATGGCGGAGGCCAAAAAGGCCCCGAGGAGGAGGCCGAGGTGTCCGCGCCAGTAGTGCCGGGCTGAGGAGAGGACGAAAGAGAACAAGGACATGTTCCCTATACGTGGCTGCGCCCGCGATGCTGCGCAAGGGCCACGCAAAAACTGCGCGGGTGCCGAAGCGCCAGCGCAGTTTTAACAACAAGAGAAAAAGCAGATCACAAGGCGCGGGCTTTGGCGCGGGTCTTTTTGACCGGCTTGGGAGCGGTGGTGGGGCGGAAGGCTTCGCCGAAGAGATACTGGCGGGCGCTGTCCAGCTGGCCCATGACGCGGCCCATCCATTTGGTGAAGTCCTTGCCGAAGTGTTCGTCGGCCTGAGGGTCCATGAGAGCATCGTCCATGCTGGCGTGGTGGGCGCGCAGTTCGATCTCGAGGTGCATGCCGATCTCGGGGATGTAGAGCTCGACAGCCTCAAACATGTCCATGACGCGGGCGGCGTAGCTGGTGTCCCAGACCTTGTCGTCGTCCTCGTAGCTGCTGGTGATGAGGTGGGCGATGGTGTATTCGGCGTTGTCGGAATAGACTTCGGCGGCTTCCAAAACGGAGTCGAAGCTGTCGTTTTCGCTGGTCACCGGGATGATGACGGAGAGGCTGACGCTGGCCTCAGGCAGGATGAGATCGAGCTGGTCGTTCTGATAGAGCTTTTGGAAAAACTCACCCATGCCGGTGGCCACTTCCAGGATGGTGACGGGGCTTTCATCGAGCTTGTCCAGCAGGCTGTCAGCCGTGAGGGTGCTGGCATCGAAGACATTGCCTGAGGTGTCATTGCCCGCATCATCCACGAGGGAGAGGAGCTGATGCGGGGCACCGTATTCCTGGAGATAACGGGCGCAGCAATGAGCCAGCGTGCTCTTGCCAGTGGAAGGGTAGTCGTTCTGGATGAGGATCAGCTTTTTCATAATTTTGTTAGGCTTCGTTAATAATCTATGAATTATTGAAATTATTGCAAGCATAAATAATTTACTTTTCCATAATTTCCGTAAAATGCGGTTTTTAGAGGCTGATTTGTTTTTGAGATCGAAGGGAATGTGGGGGAGAGACGTTTAGCTGGGGATGCATTGCCGTTTTCTTCTATTTCTGCTGGTGGCCCTGGGGCTGCAGGCCCAGACATCCGCCCCTCCACCTCCTTTGACGGAATATCAGGGCCGAATCATCGCCCAAACAATGCATTGGCAGGGCGCGGGCTGGCTGATCCGGCACAAGCGAGACCGGGAGGAGGCAACGCTGCGGATGCGTGAGGAGCTAAAACTGAAGCCCGGCATGGCCGTGTGCGACATGGGCAGCGGCAATGGCTACCACACGCTGCCGATGGCCGAGGCGGTGGGGAAGGACGGCAAGGTGTATGCCGTGGAGGTGCAGCCAGAGATGATCGAGATGCTGAAAAAACGGGCCGAGGCCAAGGGCATCACGAACATCGTCAGCATCATCGGCGAAATGCACGATCCCATGCTGCCGGAAGCTTCGTGCGATCTGGTGCTGCTGGTGGATGTGTATCACGAGTTTTCCCACCCGGAACAGATGCTCTCGGGCATTCGCAAGGCGCTGAAGCCGGACGGCGTGGTGGTGCTGGTGGAATTTCGCGCCGAGGACGACAGCGTGCCCATCAAGTCCGAGCACAAGATGACGAAGGCGCAGATCAACAAGGAGCTGGTGAGCAATGGCTTCAAGCTGGTGCGGGAGTTCGATGAACTGCCCTGGCAGCACATGATGTTTTTTGGGCTGGCCAAGGAGTGACGGCGTTCTGTGGCAGCGGGTGGATTTGCTAAGGCTTGCGGGCGGCGGCGCGTTTTGAGAGGATACCGATATGAATTCCCACCTGTTCATTCCTGGCGCGGCTGTCTTCCTGTGCAGTGCCATGGCGGCGACGGCGGTGGAGACGGCTTTCTTTGAGAGCAAGATCCGTCCCGTGCTGGTGAAGCACTGCTATGAATGCCACTCGGCTGAATCTGGCAAAGCCAAAGGGGGGCTGCTGGTGGATACGAAACAGGGGCTGCTGAGCGGCGGTGATACGGGCCCGGCGGTGGTGCCTGGAGAGCCGGGCAAGAGCCTGCTGCTGAAGGCGATGCGGCATGAAGACCCGGACCTGGAAATGCCGCCCAAAGGCCCGGCACTGGCCAAGGCGGTGGCGGCGGACTTTGAAACCTGGATCCGGGAGGGGGCCGCGGATCCACGGATCTCGTCGGCCCCGGTCGCTGAAAGGCCTCCGGTGGATGTGGAATCGGGGAGGAAATTTTGGAGCTACCAAAAGCCGCAGACACCCCAGTCGCCAGAGGTGAAAAACCAGGACTGGCCACGACGGGAGCTGGACCGTCACATCCTGGCAAAGCTGGAAAAGGAAGGCCTGTCCCCTTCCCCGGATGCGGCCCCGGCCGTGCTGCTGCGGCGGCTGCACCTGGACCTGACCGGACTGCCGCCGACACCGGGAGAGACGAACGCATTTGTGAAAGCCTGGGCGCAGGAAGAAGGACGCGAACCTCTGCTGGCCGCCACCGTGGACGGGCTGCTGAAGAGCCCACGATTCGCCGAGCGCTGGGCACGCCACTGGCTGGATGTGGCCCGGTTTGCCGAATCCAACGGGCGGGAGTCGAACCTCGTCTTTCCCCATGCGTGGCGCTATCGCGACTATGTGGTGGATGCCATCCAGGCCGACAAGCCGTATGACCGGTTCATCACCGAACAGATCGCCGGAGATCTGCTACCGGCCAAGGATGACGCGGAACGGGCGCAGCTGCTCATTGCCACCGGTTTCCTGGCCATGGGTGCGAAGGGGCTGAATGAGATGAGCAAGGCCCAGTTCGCGGCGGATTTGGCGGATGAACAGCTGGATACGGTGGCACGTGCGGTGACGGCCAGTTCAGTCGCCTGCGCACGCTGTCATGATCATAAGAGCGAGCCCTTCAGCATGGAAGACTACTATGCGCTGGCGGGCATTTTCCAAAGCACGCGCACGCATTACGGGACCTGGATTGATTCAGAAAACAACAACGGCAGCAGCCTGATCCGCCTGCCAGATCTGCCGGGCCAGCTGATACCGAACAAGTCCGTCACAGCAGCCCGGGTGGCGCAACTGAAGGCGGACCGCGCGAAGCTGGATGCCGATGAAAAGGCGCAGAACGACTACATGGCCAAAGCGCGGCTGGAGGGCAAGGACATCAGCAGCGAGGGCTTCGAGCTTTTGCGCAACGTCATCCGCATCCTGTGGTCACGCGGGGGCATAGACGGGCAGCTGATGACGGTGAATGAGGACGGGAGCGCCCTGCCTTTGTGCATGGGGGTGGAAGAGGCGGCCAAGATCCGGGATGCGCA
Source organism: Verrucomicrobiota bacterium (assembly GCA_040386955.1). Taxonomy (GTDB): domain Bacteria; phylum Verrucomicrobiota; class Verrucomicrobiia; order Verrucomicrobiales; family Verrucomicrobiaceae; genus Prosthecobacter. The sequence continues at coordinate 5,400 of JAZKER010000044.1, read as the reverse complement.
GTTGCTGAACCGGGGAGAAATCGGCCAGCCCGTGAAAGCGGTGAAGCGTGGATTTCCGGCAGTGTTTGAGGTGCCGCAAGCAGCCCCAGGGAGCGACCGCAGCGGTCGTCTGGAACTGGCCAAATGGCTGACAAATCCGGAGCACCCGCTCACTTCCCGTGTCATTGCCAACCGCGTGTGGCGGCATCTTTTGGGCGTGGGGCTGGTGCGGACGGCGGACAACTTTGGCTACAGCGGCGAAAGGCCCTCGCACCCGGAGCTGCTGGATGCGCTGGCCCAACAAATGATGCAACAAGGCTGGTCGCTCAAGGCGATGGTACGCGAGATCGCCCTGTCACGCAGCTACCGGCAGTCATCGGATTTCCGGGAGGACTGTTTTGAAAAGGACCCGGACAACCGCCTGCTATGGCGGGCACACAAACGGCGGCTGGATGCCGAGGTGATCCGTGACTCCATGCTCGCCGTTTCAGGGGAACTGGATCTGAGCCGCCGCCCGGGATCGCTGGTCACTGAATTTGCCGGCCAGTCCGTCTCCCTGATCGGCTTTAACCAGGCCCTGCCAGCCGATCTGGACGGCAGCGTACGGAGGTCCATTTATCTGCCGGTCGTGCGCGATCATCTGCCGGATGTGCTGGAGCTTTTTGACTTTGCGGAACCCACGCTGGTGACCGGACATCGGGATGTGACCAACGTGCCGATGCAGGCGCTCTATCTCATGAACGGGCCATGGGTGCAGCAGCGTGCGGCCGCGCTGGCACGAAGGGTGATGCAGGAAAAACCCACGCTGGAAGAGCAGCGGCGACGCGCCTTTTTGCTGTGCTACAACCGGCCTCCCGATCCGCAGGAGCAGAAGCTGACGGAGCGCTTTTTTCAAACGGTGCAGGGCAGCATCGAAGGCAGGCCGGAAGCGGACGCACCCACACTGCTGGCGCTCTATTGCCAGTCGCTGCTGGCCGGGGCGGAGTTCCGTTATGTGGACTGAAAAGCCTTTTCTGCCGAAAGACATCCATCTGCCCAAATTGATCCCGTCCAGGTTCATCGGGCCGGCGTAACCTGCGCCATGCCTCAGCATTCCACCGTCATTCATTGGTTCCGCCGCGATCTCCGGCTGATGGACAACACCGCGCTCCATCACGCCGCGAAAGACGGAGTCCAGGCGGTACCCGTCTATGTGCTGAGTGAGTGGAAGAGCCATCACGGCTGGACAGGCCCGGGGCGGCAGCAGTTTCTGTGCGGCTGCCTGGAATCCCTGAGCAAGAACCTGGAGTCCTTGGGCAGCCGGCTCATCCTGCGCTGTGGGCGGGCCGATGAAGAGCTGGAAAAGCTGATCCGGGAGACGGAGGCCAAGGCTGTGTATTTTAATCGCGACTATGATCCCTATGGCCGTGAGATGGAAAAGAAGGTGCAGGAGGTGTGCCGGCGCATCGGCATCGAATGCCACAGCTACAAGGACCGGGTGCTGCATGAGGCCGATGAAGTGCTGACTGGCAGCGGGGGGCCGTATCGAGTTTACACCCCTTATTCCCGCAACTGGCTGGGACTGGACAAAACGGCGACGCTGGGAAAACTCGGCAGCCTGGGAGCCGCCCCATCCGACAAGGTGAAAAGCCTGCCCCTGCCGACGCTGCAACACTGGCAGCTTCCAGAAAATACGGCCCATCTTCCCGCCCCTGGAGAACGTGCGGCCCGCGAGCGGATGAAGACCTTCATCGAGAACCGCACCCTGCACAGCTATGCGCAGAAGCGGAACATTCCGGCAGGCACCACGACCTCACGGCTGGGCCAGGATTTGCGCTTTGGGCTCATCTCGATTCGCGAGCTTTTTTCACGCTGCCAGAGTGCGGCCGCCCAGGTCACGACAGCGGAGGCCCGCACCTCCATTGAAACCTATATCAAGGAACTGGCTTGGCGTGAATTTTACCTGGCCATTTTATGGAATAACCCGGCGGTCTTTGAAGAGGAATTTGCCCCGGAATTTCGTGGCATGCCCTGGCCCGGTTCCGACGAGCACTTTCTGGCCTGGAGCCAGGGCCGGACGGGATTCCCCATCGTGGATGCAGGCATGCGCGAGCTGCTGGCCACAGGTTTCATGCACAACCGGGTGCGCATGATCGTCTCCATGTTTCTCACCAAGGATCTCCACTGTCACTGGCGGCTTGGGGAGAGCTTTTTCATGCAGCATCTTCTGGATGGCGAAAACGCCAGCAACAATGGCGGCTGGCAATGGAGCGCAGGAACAGGCGCGGATGCCGCCCCTTACTTCCGCATTCAGAATCCATGGACCCAGACCAAGAGCTATGACCCCGAAGGCACCTACATCCGCACCTGGGTGCCGGAACTGAAAGGCGTGTCCCCGGAGAAATTTCTGGCTCCGCCCAAAGACAACCGGGCCATCGCGCCCGGCTATCCGCTGCCGATGGTGGATCACTCCACGGAGCGCGACCGCACGCTCGCCATCTTTGCCAAGCATCGCGGCAAGTGACCGACGCCTAACCAATGATGGTATAATTCACCTCCGGAGTTCAGCGTCCTTTGTCGAGGACATCAGGAGTGATGACCACGGGCAACTTCAGGGGACTGGTGACGGCCCCGTCCTTGGTTTCATAATGGAAGACGCGGACTGGCGGCTTGCCGCTCTTGCCCGTGAGGACAAAGAAGTCGAGCTGCAGCAGCCGCTCCTCGCCTTCGGGCAACTCGGTCGGCTTAACAATGAGTGAGACATCATTGGCCCCATTCTTGAGTCCGCCGATGACGAAGAGCTTCTCGGCATGGTCCTGCATGACGGGATAATCAAAGCCATTGATCCTCATGCGAGCCTCGTAACCAAAGGACTGGAGCGTGCAGCCCGCCACATTTTCCGGCACCTCACAGAGAGCCGGAACGGCAGGTGCCTTGCCCGGTGGCGTGAACTCCGGGTAGTTAAGAAAGTCCATCGGCCCGGAGCCTTTCAACTGAGCGATGAGATCGGCCTGACCCAGCAGCTTGAGGACCTTGCTGCTGTCAAAACGCCAGGTGCCGTTCTCATTGAAGAACTTCAGCATGAGAACGCTTTCAGGGATTTGCCCAGGCTCACCGCCGAGGTCCACCTTGCCGAAATACAACGTGTGCGCCGTGTCACCCACAGCATCTGCCTCCAGCAGACGAAGGCTAGAAATGTCAGGCGGATCCAGAGGCACGGCAAAGACCGCATCTGGAAAAGACTGCCGCTGGCTGACGATGAGATTCCGGGTCACCACCTGACGGTAACGGGTGATGGAAGCCGCCCAGGCCCGTGCATCTTTTGCCAGCATGGCCGCACGCCAGGTCTGGTACGCCCGGTCAAGCTGGGAGCGCAAAGCAGGATCTTGGGCAGCGGCCTGACCGGTTAGGGCGAGGGTCAAAAAAAGGCAGAGAAGACGCGCAAAAGTGTTCACGGGGGGAGTGTGGCAGATTTTAGGGAGGCTTGGCACGCAAATACATCCTGAATGGTGTCTCCAGGCCAGGAAAAGATGTTGCTGGATCGTGTATTTTTGCAAGAGTCACGTTTCTGCCACACGCAATCATGGAATCACCCGGCGAAGGTCATCAACGAACACTCCCACTCGACCGAAATCGGGAACTCCTCAAATCTGCTCGCGAAGAGATCTACAAGACCGTCGGCGACATCAGCCTGCCTGTGTACATCTGGGAACCCAATGCAGACAAGACACCGCCTTACCCAAAATCGGTGGCGGCCTTCTTTTTCAGCAGCGGCTGGGACAATGGCCAGATCGCGCAGTTTGCTCCGCACTGTGTTTACTTCGCCTCGCGCGGCATGATGACGATGGCCTTTGACTACCGCATCACGCACAGAAATCGTGGCGGTCCGTTGGAGGCGATTGCGGATGCACGGTCCGCCATGCGCTGGATCCGTCTCAATGCGGTGGAACTGGGCATCAATCCGGGCAAGATCGTCGGCATCGGCGGCAGTGGCGGTGCCCATGCCATCACATCCTCCGCGATGCTCAGCGGCTTTGACGATCCTGCGGACATTCTCGACAGCAGCCCCGCGCCAAATGCGCTGGCCCTGTTCAATCCCGTGCTGGACACTTCCAAAAAAGGCTTTGGCCTGGACCGCTTCCCCGATGCAGGCGTGGCCAAGGATGCCAACCTCATCCGCGCCATCCGCCCCGGTCTGCCCCCCATGCTGATCATGCATGGCACGGCCGACCGTGTGGTCCCCTTTGGCGGGACCTATGAGTTCGCGAAAAAGTCCTCGAAGAAAAAAAACTTCTGCCGCCTCATCGAATTCGAAGGCCAGGGACACGGGTTCTTTAACTTCAACCTCTCCTTTGAGATGTATGAAGCCACCCTCATGGCCATGGACGAGTTTTTTGTGGAACTCGGGTTCCTGGAACCCGACCCGGAAGCGGGCCTGGGCAAAGTGGACTGAGCGGGCTGGCTTTTCTGCCAGAACTGTCACCTGCCGAAGGTGACTTTCTGCGCCTGAATTGTTCAGGGTGAAGGTTTACCGCTTGAACCGGGCAGCGACGCACGTTTAAAGCAGCTACTGCATGATTTTAGCTGCCTTGCCCGAACCCAGTCCCTTTGGAGATGTCCTGATGGCCTTTCTGAGCATCCTTTTCGAAGGTGCTCCCTACATCATGATCGGCACCCTGCTTTCAGGGCTGATTGATGCCTTTTTGCCCGCCAAGCTTCTGGAGCGCGTGCTGCCCAAAAACAAGGTACTGTCCACCCTGATGGCGGGCTTTCTGGGGCTGATCTTTCCCGTCTGCGAATGCGCGGTGGTGCCGGTGATCCGGCGGCTGGTGAAAAAGGGGCTGCCACTTTCCTGCGCGCTCTCTTACATGCTGTCCGCGCCGATCATGAACCCCATCGTCGCGGTGAGCACGCTGACGGCCTTCAAGGAATTTGAGAAAGTGACCGGCTGGGCCACCATCGGCAATGCCACGATGACCATCTCACGGCTGGCCCTGGGCTACCTGGTGGCCGTCACCATCGGTCTGATCGTCCTGCGCTTCAAACCCGCCCAGGTCCTGAAGTCCAGCGTCGCCCAGGACATCGAGGACTCCGCCGCAGAAAATGCCCACGGGCACGCACCGAAGGCCAGCTTCAATGCCCGTCTGGTGCACGCCTTCCGCACCGCGATGGGCGACTTCCTGGATACCGGGATGTACTTCACCATCGGGGTCATCATCACCTCCGTCTTCAATACGCAGGTGGACCAGAGCCTGCTGGATAGCGTGGCAGGCAATGAACTGGCCGCCATTCCGTCCATCATGGGGCTGGCCTTCGTATTGTCACTATGCAGCACGTCGGATGCCTTCATCGCCGCGCCCATGGCGTCCTTCTCCATGGCGGCCAAACTGGCCTTCCTGGTCTTTGGCCCGATGATGGACATCAAGCTGATGTTCATGTACG
>JAZKER010000043.1:0-92309 GCA_040386955.1 Verrucomicrobiota bacterium | reverse complement strand
TCTTTCTAATGAATGTACAGCCCTTTTTCCGACAACCTTTTTGAAAATCGGTATACGCCGACAGCGGCCCTGAATGATCCGCCCCCTATGGGAGGCAGGGCCCGGAGCTGTGGAGGTGAAATCTCCAGGGAGGAGGTGCCTGGGGAAGTGTGGCCCACCTCCGATGAACGGAACCACGGCAGCCCGCTGATCCCTGCATCAATGCCCTCTTAAAAGGCCGCGCAGGTGCTCCACTTCATCACGCAGGTCCAGAATCAGTTTCAAGGCGTGGGGTCCGGCTTCGTACTCGGTTTCCACATGGCGGATGCAGCGGATGCGGCGAAGAGCCTCCGTGTTGTAATTGCGGTTGATCAAGCCTTGTTCCTGATAGCGAATGATCGTGCTGGAATCGACTCCGGAAAGTGTGGTGACCATGTCCAGCGTATAAACAGCATCGTCCTCCGGCTCATAAACCGGCAGGGCTGGCTGATCGGAATCTGCGTTTGGTTTCATGGGATTGCAGAGGTGAAGGTTGGATGGGCGGTTGGCTCAGGAATTGGAAGGATGGCGCGGTGAAAATTTCGAGACTTCGCGCAGCTTCTCCCAGGCAGTCCTTTCCTCAGCGGTGATTTTATCGGGAAGGACCACCTGCAGGGTTACATAAAAATCACCACGTTCACCTGTTTTTCCTTTGGGGAGTCCACGGCCTTTCAGGCGCAATTTTTTAGTGGGATCAAAACCAGCGGGGATGCGCATTTTGACACTGCCATCCAGAGTCGGAACCATGGCTTCCGCCCCCAGGACCGCCTCCCATGGGGCGGTTTCCATCTCATAATACAAGTCCGCCTCCTCGGCGTGGAGGAAGGGATGCGCCGCGTGCTTGACCCGCAGATAAAGATCGCCCGCCCGCCCTTTGCCACGTCCGGGCTCTCCCTGTCCGGGCACGCGGATGCGGCGGCCATTGATGGCACCGGGTGGAATGCGCACCTGAAACTCTTGGGTCTCCATCGCCCCAGTTTGAGGATCCATCATTTGCAGGGAAATGGGCCGCAATGCCCCGTGCATCGCCTCATCCAGCGTGACCATGATGTCGCCTTCGATATCGCTGCCATCCCGGTCCGCCGCATTTCCTGCGCCCGCCCGCGCTCTCGCGCCACCGGGGAAGCCATGACGACTGGCTCCACTAAAGTACTGTTCGAAGAAGTCACTGAAGCCCGTTCCCCCGAAATGAAACTCTGGTTCGCCCTCATTCGCTTCGGGCGGAGCCCCGTCCCCGCCCCTGCCTTGAGCAGATCCCGCGTGTTGCCAGCCCGCGTGGGAATCACCCGGCGGTGATTCAGGGTCCTGCCAGCGTGCGCCCAATCGATCATACTTCTTCCGTTTCTCGGGATCACTCAGGACTTCATTCGCCTCATTGATCTCCTTGAATTTCGCCTCGGCACCAACCTGCTCCGCGCCCGACGCATGGTCTGGATGATACTTCATGGCCAGTTTGCGAAAGGCCTTTTTAATATCCTGCTCGGAGGCATCGCGCGCGACTCCCAGGCTGGCATAGTAATCTTTGAATTCGGAAGACATGCGGGTGGAAAGCAAGCTGGCCCCAAAGCCTGTCCACGGATGGACCAACACGACTGCGGGAGCAATGACAAAGGAATAGGGGCGCATCCCAGCAGGGTCAATCATGGAATGGCCCTGGTCCCAGCCTATGGAAGGCCTGCCCGGTGACCGAGGTCACTTTCCTGCGCATGACAGGAAAAACGCTTCATTTCGAGACGGTCCAAAAGATGGCTGATTGAATCGGGCCTTTGCCGAAGTAGGTCTTGAGGAAATCATGCCAATCCACCGCCTGTCCATTGCGCTGCTTGCCTCCGCCCTCACCAGTTTCGGAGCGAGCGATCCTGCCCGTCCAGCCGAGGAAAAGCGGGAGAAGACCTCGCTTTGCCTGACAGCGAACGATTTATCCATCGCGACGGGCCAACCTTCACTCGTGCTGATGTCGAATGGCTCCATGCATGTCCCGGTGTGGTCATTGTCTGGAGGTACCGTGGGGCAGTCTGTGGCCGGGCTGGTGGGCAGCTTGCCCAGCGGGTGCACGGCGGTGAAGGTGGAGATCGTCGTGACGACATCGGACGCGGCGACGAGTGCGGACTTCGAAGATGTGTATCGGGTGCACCTGTCTCAGTTGGTGGAGGATGCGCCGTTCATGTCCCGATATCAGCTCGGCAATCCGGTACGCACCGCGCTGCCTGCCGCGCCGTTTCACTCCCGGACGATCCTGCTGGAGTCGTATTACGATGTGGTGGCGAACGCGCCCCTGTGGGTGCGCATCCAGCGTGAGCCGGGAGATGCGGCGGATACCTTCACCCGCCCCACGGGCCTGGCGATGGTGAAGGTGACGCCTGTGGATGCTCCCGCGAAGCCCCACGTGGTGCAGGACGTGAGCGGCTACAACTCGTGGCCGATGATTCAGGCCCTCGGAAACAAGCTGGTCTGCGTTTACAGCCGAGGCACGGCGCACACGATCACGGATGATGAGCGCGCTGTGTACGCACGCACCTCCACGGACGGTGGCAAGACGTGGACGCCGGAGACGGTGGTGGCGAATACGCCGAACTACGGCGAGGTGGAAGTGGGGAAAGGTCTGGATTCCACAGGCGCGATGCTCCTCTGGGTGCGCCGAATCGGGAAAGAGTGGAACCACGATCTCTACCGCAGCACGGACGGGGTGACGTTTACCCTTTTGGCGACGCCGAAGCTCGCCGTGCAACCCATGCAGATCACGGATGTTTTTTCCGTTCCCACGGTGGGGCTGATGGCCCTGTGGTTCTCCGGAGACTATGGGGACAAGCCGACGAATGCGTGGGGCATCGTGACGAGCAGCGATGATGGCGCCTCCTGGACGCAGACGCCCATCGAGACGGGGCTGACGAAGCCGGAGTGGCCGACGGAGGCTGCGGCGGTGTATCTGGGCGAGGGGAGGATTTTGGTGATCGCCCGCACGGAGACAGGGCCTGCCCAATTCCAGATCATATCCACGGACTACGGCAAGACGTGGGCGCGTTCGCAAACCAACATCGGCGATGTCGTGGGCTCCACGCCGAGCCTGATTCTCGACGCCAAGACCGGGCTGCTGAGCAACTATTACTACCACCGTGGAAAGGGTGTGCTTCGGCGGCGAGTCGTTGATCCTAACCAAGTGTTCAGCAACCCGCTTCAGTGGCCTGTTTCTGAGGTGGTGGGCACGGGAAGCAAGGTCATGTGGGATGCGGGCAATGCTAACGCCACCACCATCGGCGGCACGCACTACGTCTCTTTCTACTCCGGCAAAGCACCCGACACGGCGGTGCTGGTGGCGGAGCTGCCTGCGCCGGCGGGGGTGGAAAAGAAGGCGAAGTCCCCTGCCCCGGATGGGGCAAAGAAGTAGCGGGCGGATGCGGGGAGGGCGGCTTTGCGGTGGGGTGACGGCTACCCCAACGGGCAGGTTGTTGGAGAAAAAAGGCGATGTCTTGTCCTAAATCCATTCGCTCATTCGTCGAAGTGGTGATGGGAAACTCCCTCACTCCAATGAGAAAACTTAAAATCATCGAACACATCTCGCTGGACGGCGTGATCCAGGTCTCCAACTGCGACGACGACTTCCCCTATGGTGACTGGACCGCGCCGTATCGGACCCCCGCGGGCGCGGATGCAGTCCGCGCTGCGCATGGCGAGAGCTTTGATCTGCTGCTGGGCCGTCGCACGTACGATGCGTGGTCGGTCTGGTGGCCCAAGGCACCGAGCAGCCCGATCGCGGACGGCTTCAATGCGGCGACGAAATTTGTCGTTACGCACCGTCCAGAAAGTCTTGAATGGGGGCCGTTCGAGGGTCTGGGGCCGGACATCGTTGAGGGGATCCGCCGCCTGAAATCGCAGGACGGCCCGGACCTTGTCCTCTGGGGCAGCTCCACGCTGACATCGACGGTGCTCGAACATGGGCTTGCGGATGAGGTCCTGCTGATCGTTTATCCAGTCCTGTTGGGCACGGGGAAACGCTTCTTTGCGGAGGGAACCCCGGCATGCTCGTTTGAACTTGTCAGCACGGAAGCCATGCCGTCCGGCATCCTCTTCAATGCTTACAAGGTCGTCGGGCCTTTGAAGACCGAGTCATGAGCCTTGCCTCTTGATCGCCAATGAGCCAGAACCTAACCAGACGCCAGAGTCAACTCACGCCAGTAACACGTATGAGACCCCTTCGATATTCCATCAACATCACCTTGGACGGATGCTGCGATCATCGAGAAGGATCCACGGACGAAGAGCTGCATCGCTACTGGGCCGAGAACCTCGCGCAGGCCGACGCTTTGCTCTTTGGCCGCGTCACCTATGAAATGATGGAGGAAGCGTGGCGGCAACCAGCAGGGTCTGGCGCGAAGCCTGAGTGGATGGCTGATTGGATGGTTCCCTTTGCCAAGACGATCGACGCGGCCAAGAAGTACGTCGTTTCGAGCACCCTGAGGTCAGACCAGCTCGATTGGAATGCGGAGCTCGTGCGCGGGGATCTGGGGACGGCCGTTGAGAAGCTGAAGAGGGAGCCGGGCAAGAGGCTGTTCGTGGGAGGCGTGAAGCTGCCGTTGGCGTTGGCGGAGCTGGGATTGATCGACGAGTACGAGTTCGTGGTGCACCCCAGACTCGCAGGCCATGGGCCGACTTTGTTCGCGGGACTCCCGAAGGCTATCGACTTGAGGCTCGTGAGCAGGCGTGAGTTCAGCTCGGGCGCGGTCGCGATGCGGTATGAGCCGAGACGGTAGCCATCGGGGCTGAAGTCTGCGCCTCCGCGCGGCCAGCCAACAGGCAGCTTCCGCAGGAAGTTCGCCTTTGGCATCTCTCAGATACTGGAAAGAGGGAACTGTTCACTCGCGAGAAGGTTCGCGGAAGAACAGGAAAAAGAAGGCCATGACGGCGATGCTGCAAAAGGCAGGAACCTGCCAGATGGACTCCCAATCGTGGGACAAGCCGGTCACGGAAGGTGTCGTGAGGACGTTTGCCGCGAGCACTTTACCGGCCAGCAACGTTCCGAGAAAAGAGCCTGCCCCCCAGGTGACAAAGGCAATGAGGCCCTGGGCCGCGCCGCGCATACGTGGCCCGGCGGTTTCATCGACGTAGAGCTGACCTGCAATGAAAAGAAAGTCATAGCAAGCACCGTGCAGCAGGATGGCGGCAAAGATCCAGGCGGTCTGCATGCCCTCGGCATTGACGCTGGCAGACAGGGTGAAGTAGCGGACCACCCAGCAGGCGATGCCCAGCAGGATGGTTTTTTTGTAACCCAGCCGATGCAGAAACCATGGCAGCAGGAGGAAGAAGATCACGTCTGAAACCTGGGCCAGGGAGGTCTTGGCCAGCATGTTTTCCCACTTCAGTTCCGTGAGATAGATGCCAAGGTTCACGAAGTAGAAATAAAGCGGGATGCAGAGAAAAAACATGGATGCCATGAAGACGGCAAAGGAGGGCCGCTTCAGCAAAGCCAGTGCATCCAGCCCCAGGATCTCTCCCATGCTGACATCCTTTCCCTGCTTCATCGGCGGCGTGTGGGGAAGGAAGAAGGCGTAGAGTCCCAGGACCAGTGAGCCCGCGCCAGCCAGATAAAACTGGATGCTGGACTCCGCCCCATCGAGGAGATTCAGCCCCACCAATCCCGCCACAAACCCGACGGCCGAAAAGAGCTTTACCCGAGGGAAGTCCTGCTTCGGATTTTTGAGGTGATGCAGGGACAGGGCGTTGCCCAGCGCCAGGGTGGGCACATACAGCAGGCAGTAGAGGATCAGCGCGGGATAAAAGCTGCTGAAGGTCTTCAGGCTGGGCATCACGCAAAGCACCACAGCCCCGAGGATGCCCAAAACGCCGATGATTTTTTCCGAGGCAAAATATCGGTCGGCGATGAGGCCCGTGAGGAACGGGGAGATCATGGCCGCGATGGCAAAGGCCCCATAAGCAAGGCCGACCTGGGCCCCGTCAAAATGCAGGGTGTTCACCAGATAGGTGCCCATGCTCACATACCAGCAGGCCCAGATGAAATACTGGACGAACATCAAACATGACAATCGGGCGCGGAGGTATGAATGGGGCATGGGCGTGTTTCCAGGTTCTGATCATTCACCCTGTTAGGCTTCCAGCAACTGCTCATAGTGAGGGTCCACGATGCAGGCTTCTTGAAGGGCCTGCTGAAGTGGATCGATGTCCTTGGAACTGAATCCCAGATGCAGGTGGCGTCTCCACCCCTCGGCATACTCAAACTGGCCCGACAGGCTGCCGATCTTTCGAGACATGTCATCCATGCTGACCAGATAGGAGTCCATTCCCTGGCTGACATCCAGCCAGTCTTTCTGGGATGCGTGTGCCGCCAGTGAGGCCCGTTTTTTGGCATGCACGGAGGTGGTGTCCACATACTGCCCTGCCCTCACCTGTTTGCGCAAGGGATCACGCAGACCATGCGGCAAGGCATGGTAAACGGTGACGTCGTGGAAGAAAGCTGGCGTGGCTGGTTGGGTGACGAAGTTTGGGATGCCGTGAGCAAAGGCCCCTGTCACGGCGAGCCGGGCTGCAGCCATGTGGTCCTCCATGTAATCAGAGAGCGCATGTGTCAGCACAATGGAAGGCCTGGCCTGGCGCACAATCGCGGCAACCTTGCACAGATGATCCGGTGTGTAGGTGAGCATGAGATCATCGGAGATGGGCGGATAGAAGGCGGCCTGGAGCAGATCTGCCGCATGCTGCGCCTCCTTGAGGCGGGTGGCGGCGGTTGTCGGTCCATCCATTTGGACGGATCCACCGTGCCCGGTGCAGAGATTGCAATAGTGAAGATCCCAGCCGCGCTCTTGCAGCATCAGAAGGGTGCCAGCGGCGCAGAATTCGATGTCGTCAGGGTGGGCGAAGAGGGCGAGAACAGAAGGGCGGTCCATATTAGAAAAAGGTGTGTGTGGCTGGATTATAGGCGCACCGGGCGGCCGGTGGCGGCGGATTCATCGGCGGCAAAGAGCACACGGAAGGTCTGAAGGGCATCGTTCAGACTGGTGAGGGGCATTTGCCTGCCCTCCCGAATGGCTGTGAAAAAACTCTGGAACTGGGTCTGGTAGGGGTGGTCTTTGACATCGCCCGAATCCAGCATCGGGAAGGCCAGCTGACTCCACTGCGCTTTGTCCGTGCGGAGTTTGGAGCTGTGGAATTTGTTGTCCAGCAGGGTGCCCTCGCTGCCGATGAGATGGGTCCTGAAATAGTAAGGTTGCAGGCAGTCCACGATGGCGGCGCATTTGGCCACCTTGCCGGAGCGGAACTTCAGCAGCGTGGTGCTGGCCGTGGCGTATTCATAAGGTGCAAAAACGGGGCTGCTGGAGCGTGTGCTGTAGCTGGTCACTTCCTCGACGTCCGTGCCCATGAGCATGAGCAGCGCATCCAGTGCATGACAGCCAGCGGTGAGCAGGGCGCTGCCGCCATTTTCTTTCTGGGTGTTCCAGCGGAACTGGCCATACCAGGGACCGATGCCGTGATAGTAGTCCACCTCGCCATAGTGGACATCGCCCAGCAGACCTTCATCCAGCATGGCCTTGGTGGCCTGCATCTGGGCGGAGTAACGCACCTCAAAACAGACGCAGGTCTTGATGCCCGCTTTGTCCGCAGCAGCGGCCATCGCCTCACAGTCCGCCAAGTTCATGGCGATGGGTTTTTCCACGATGATGTGTTTGCCTGCTTCAGCCGCCTGGATGAACTGCCGGGCATGGGTGGTGGGCAGACCGGTGATGTCGATCACATCAATGGAAGGATCGGTGAGGACGTCGTTGTAGTCGGTGGTGGTCCGGATCTCGCCACCATAGGTTTGGCTGAGTTCTTTTGAGTCCAGCGGGCGGGAACTGCAGATGGTGGTGACGGTGGCCAGGCCGGTCTGGTTGATGGCGGCGATGTGGGCGGAGGCCGCCCAACCGTGACCGATGACGGCCACGCGGAGTTTGTCAGAGGGGGGTTGGTTCATTGAGGAAAGTGGAGCTGGCAGCTCGGGTCACCTGTCGTCTGCGGTGACGGAGAATCACTGCGGCAGGCTGCTCCGGGCGCGCGGGTTCTGACTGCTTTCGAGTTGCGGGTAGAGCATGTCCAGGGTCTGCTGCCGCAGCCAGCTGCGCAGGGAATCACCCTTGACTCCCAGCTTGGTGGCGATGTCGCCGATCTTTGCTCCTGCGCGCATCTGGGCACGGGCTGCCGCGAGGATGGCGGCTTTTTCAGCCGGAGAGTAGCGTGAAGGACGTGGCATGGCCGAGATTCCATTAGATGTTAGGCCACCATGCGCCGACGACGCAGCAACAGGCCGCAGACCCCGGCCAGAAGCAGGCTGGCGCGACCAGGCTCCGGCACGAGCATCACGGTGCTGATGGTGCCATTGATGATGAACTGGCTGATGTCCCAACCGTAGCCGGAACCTGCGATGTCAGGGAGATCGAAGCCCAGATTGTCATCGCCATTGCCGAGCAAATAGCCGTTGTAGGAGTTGGCCGTATAACGGCTGGCGAAGGTGGAGGTCAGATTTGCCCAGTCCAGCAGATTGAAGGTCTCCTCCGATGTCGGTACATAACCAGGGGCGGTGATGGTGAGATTGCCATCGAAGGTGAGCGTGCCTGCGGAGAGGCCATCGAAGCTTAACAGATCCCCGGTCCCACCAGGATTCAGGCCGAGAATCGTCGAGCTGCCGGCTGCAAAATTGAAGCTGCCGCTTCCCGACGAAGGTGTGAAACGGAGGGTGCCAAAGTTGGTCGCGGCCGAGCCGTCCCCGGCGTGGACAATCGAGCCACTTTGTGCCGTGAAGGTGCTGCCGCGCACAGTACCAGTACCGAGCAGTGCGCCACCATTCTGGACCGTCACAGCGCCGGTTCCCGTTGTTCCAACACCGGCGCTGCCAACTTGCAGCACGCCACCGCTGACCGTGGTGCTGCCGGTGTAAGTGTTGGTGTTGGTGAGAACAAGTGTGCCTGCGCCTGCCTGCACCACTTTGCCTGTCCCGGAAATGATTCCCGAAAAGGTCTGCACTCCGGAAGTGACAGATGATGCGAAGGTGGAGTTGAACACGATGGTGGCATTCGCCGAGCTGATTGCAAAGTTGGTGGTCATGGTGCCCGCAATGGAACCTGTTCCGGTGGTGGTCATCACACCGTCGCCGGTCAGTTCCAGCGTGGTGGCATCTGAAGCGGCACCAATCGTGATGGTGCCCACGGATGTCACGCCTCCTGCCTTGACGGTGCCTCCGCCGGCTGTGGTGAGGGTTCCCGCATTGTGATAGTTGCCCGACACCTCGACGATGTTGCCCGCCACGACATCGAACCGCCGTCCGCCGCCCAAGGTGGAAAGATTGCCATTGATCCGCAGGGTGCCAGTGTTGGTGCTGTTTCCAAAAGTGGCCACGACGCCATTGGTGTTTCCCTGGGCAAAGCCAATGCGCACATTCGCATAGATGGTCCGCGCTGCCGTTGAGGTGGAGGACAGGATGGTGCCACCATAGATGTCGAGATTCCCACCGATGGTGCCGCTGGTGTTGATATCGCCCCCCAGACGCACATCCAGCGATCGCTCATTGCCTGCACCGTTGGTAAGATCTCCGCCGAGGAGCAGGGTGGCTCCTGTGGCAATGGTGCTGCCGTTGGTCAGGGTGAGGATATGATTGTTGGCGGCCGCATCCGACTGCAGCCGGACCGTCGAGCTCGTGATGTTCAAAGTGTTCACGGTGACGGCCGCACTCAGCGTCAGGGCTGAGTTGCCTGAAACAAAAGCATCATTTCCGTCCGCCCAGATCTGATAGCTCGCTCCGTTGTCCCAGTTCGCCGTGCCCAGCCAGGTTCCTGGAGCGAGGCTGGTGCCGCCTCCATTGGAAGCTCCATTGGCCGTTCCCGGTGCAAAGTCCCAGTAAAGATTGGCCGCCTCCGCCGCAGGCTGGAGAACTGCCAGTGCCAGCAAAACGACGGGACAAAGGCAGAGTGCCGACTGGAAGCGCATGCGATGCGGGATGAGATGGGCCATGATGAAACTTGGGGGGGCTTGAGGTTTCTGAGGGCGCACAACGCGACCGTTTCCGTCCATTCATCGGGGTGATGAAGGGACGAAAGGGAGCGAAGTCATCGGGCGAATGTCGGACCCGTTTCTTCGGTTGCAAAAAACCGCAATCTCCCGCCACTTTTTTGAAACCTGGTTTTCCTACGCAGTCCTCCAGCGCTGGAAACACTCGATCGCCTCGTACTGGGCCAGCCCCAGTTCATCATAATGACGGGCGGTGGCACGATCCCGGTCCGGTGCCTGGACTTCCAGGGAGGTCAGTTGCTGAAAACGGCCCAGCGCCCGCTGCTTTCGCTCCATCTGGCTGGGACTCATGGGCACCGCCATGTTGATCTCATGAGGAGCAAAGGACTTTTCCTTGCCCGCGTAGAGCCAGATGCTGCAGGAGCTGTGCCAGTCCTCCTCGATGCATTGTTGCAGCGCCTGCATCACGATGGCAAAGGTCACTGCGGCTACGGAAGACGGGTCTGAACTGTGGCCGGTAAGGTAAATTTGGTTAGGCTGCTTTTGCCGCAAAAGCGAAACGACGGACGCCACGTCTTCGTCAGTGGCTTTGAAACGGCGGTAACGCCCATTTTTGTAAAAAGGCAGGTCCAGAAAGCCGACTTCGCCGGGGGCGATGTGCAGTGCCGCGGCCGCATCCCTGGACTCTCCCCGCAGGATGAGCGACTTCAGCCGCCGCAGCAGTGCAGGGTCTTCGCCGACCTCGCCTTTCTCCGCAAGGATCCGCAGCACCTCATCGGCATACGCCTTTTGCGGGAGCCATGTGGCCGGCTCCTCCGTGCAGGTTGCCAGTTCATTCAGCGTGCCCGCAAATTTGTCCGCTTCACTATCACTCACCCGCAGGGAGCCGCTGGTCAGGTTGGCCAGATGCACGTGGTTGCCCTGTTCCAGCAGGCGCTCCATCGTGCCCGCCATGGCCACCACGGCGTCCTGGGGTTCCGGGCTGAAGACCACACACTGTTTCGGATAGGGCTTTGCGCGCTCCGGCCTGTATGTGTCATCTTCGTGAGGCTTGCCACCGGGCCAACCGGTGATGGTATTTTGCAGGCGATTGAAGATGCGGATGTTCAGCTGATACGCAGGTCCTTGCTCGCTCAACAGATCGGACAGGCCGTTTTCATTGTAGTCTTCATCCACCAGTTTTAGCACAGGCCTTCCCAGCCTGATGCTGAGCCAGCAAACCGCGCGCATGGATTCCGCCGGGCTCCATGAGGCAGGACCGACCAGCCATGGCAGCTTGAACCGCACGAGTTCTGAAGCCGCGCCCCGGTCCACAAAAAACCGCGCATCCGGATGCTCCTGAAGAAAGGAAGCGGATACAGCATCGGTCACGGATCCTTCCACGGCCCTGGCGACGATGCCCGCTTTGTTTTCCCCCCAGGCCATAAGGGCCAGCTTCCGCCCACGCAGGATGGTGCCCACACCCATGGTGATAGCAAAGTGGGGCACGTTTTGCTCGCCCCTAAAGTCACCGGCCGCATCCTGCCGCGTGATGCGGTCCAGCGTGATCCGCCGAGTCAGGGATTCCTTGCTCGATCCCGGCTCATTGAAACCGATGTGACCTGTTCTGCCAATGCCGAGGATTTGCAGGTCAATGCCGCCTGCGGCATCAATGGCTTCTTCATACTCACGGCAGTGAGAAAAGACTTGGTTGCCCGGCACCAGACCGCTGGGGATGTGAATGTTCTCACGCGGAATGTCGATGTAGTTGAACAGCTGGTCCGCCATGAAGCGCGCGTAGCTTTCCGGATGTTCGGCAGCCAGGCCGTAGTATTCATCGAGGTTGAACGTGATGACATTTTGGAAGCTGACACCTTCCTCTTGGTGGAGACGGATCAGTTCACGATAGAAAGGCACGGGCGTGCTGCCGGTGGCGAGACCAAGGACGGCATTCCGCCCTTCGGACCTGCGGCTTTCAATCAGGCGACGCACTTCGGCGGCCAGTTCCCGGGCTGCTGCCGCAGGGGTCGCAAAAACATGAACGGGGATTTTTTCGAAGATCTCGGCGTGAGAGCGGGGGGCACGTGTCGTTGACATAACAAAGGGTGTGTTTGAAACAAAATGCCGGCACAGGAGTCAGGGCTGAGCAAAGGGTTCTCATAGCGGTTGGGCTGACAGCAGATGTCTTGCAGCAGGCGAGGGTTGCGTGAAATGAGTAAACATATTCCTTCCGAGGGAAGGTCGAATGCCAGGCAGGTGTGCCTAGATCATGATTTGCCCGATGGCTTTGGCCGTTTCCACCCCGGTCAGTTTGGCATCGAGGCCTTGGAACTTGTGGGTAAAACGGGCGTGTTCAATGCCCAGGCGGTTCAGCATGGTGGCATGCAAGTCAAAGATGCTGACCGGATCGCGGACAATGTTGTAACTGAAGTCATCCGTTTCCCCAAGAGTCATGCCTGGCTTGATGCCGCCTCCGGCAAGGAAGACGGTGAAGCAGCGTGGATGGTGGTCGCGCCCGTAGTCCTCCTGCGTCAGTTTGCCCTGGGAGTAGATGGTGCGGCCAAATTCCCCGCCCCAGACAATCAGCGTGTCATCCAGGAGACCGCGTTGTTTCAGGTCCTTGATGAGGGCTGCTGTGGGCTGGTCCGTATCATGACACTGCCCGCGTATGGCTTTGGGCAGGGTGAAGTGCTGGTCCCAGCCCATGTGGAAAAGCTGTACAAAACGCACATCACGCTCGGCCAGGCGCCGGGCCAGGAGGCAGTTGGCCGCGTAGCTGCCTGGGCGCAGCACATCGGGTCCGTAAAGGTCGAGGACATGCTGCGGTTCCTTTTTGAGATCCGTCAGTTCAGGCACGCTGGTCTGCATTCGAAAGGCCATTTCGTATTGCGAGATCCGTGTCTGGATTTCGGGATCGCCAATGGCACCAAGGTGCTTCCCATTGAGTTCGTTGAGCATGTCCAGCGAATGTCTCCGGGTCTGCGCCGAAAGTCCTGCGGGATTGGACAGATAGAGGACAGGATCCCCTGAATTGCGAAACTTCACCCCCTGATGCTCGGAGGGTAAAAAACCGCTTCCCCACAGCCGGCTGGCCAGAGGCTGGCAGTCCTTGCGCCCTGATCCAAATGAGGTCAGCACCACAAAGGCGGGCAGATCCTGGTTGGCACTTCCCAGCCCGTAGCTGAGCCAGGAACCCATGCTGGGATACCCGGCGATCTGCCGGCCCGTCTGGAAAAACGTGATGGCGGGATCATGGTTGATGGCTTCCGTGTGCATGGATTTGATGAAGCACAGCTCGTCAGCCACCGTGGCAATGTGCGGCATCAATTCGCTGATGGTGGCGCGGCTTTCTCCATGCTCTTTAAATTTGAAAACGCTCGGCGCGATGGGCAGGCTGGACTGGCCGGAAGTCATCCCTGTCAGGCGCTGTCCCTTGCGCACAGAATCTGGCAGATCCTTGCCAAAGTGGCTCTCCATCATCGGCTTGTGATCAAAGAGATCCATCTGCGAGGGAGCCCCTGACTGGAACAGATAAATGACCCGTTTGGCTTTGACAGGCAGGTGCGGCCAAGCATGGAGAGGGGGCATCGTGGAGCTCCCCTGTGTAGACTGGGGTAGCAGGGTGTTGAGCGCTGTCAGCCCCAGGGTCGCTGCGCTTCCCGTGAGGAAAGCACGGCGGCTGAAAAGATCAGCAGCAGCAGAAGTGACGTCAAAAGAGTTCATGCGGCGTGGAATGGAAGTGAACAGGGTGGAGGGCTTACTCACGGGTGATGACTTCATCCAGATTGAGCAGGACATTGGCAATGACGGTAAAGGCGGCGAACTCTGCGGGATCGAGATCTTCAGGCACCGGGGCCTGTCCAATCCGGATAAGTTTTTTTGCCTCCGCAGGAGCCTGCCGGTAGCTGGTGACATCTTGGTTCCAGCCCATCTGAAGCACTTCCAGTTCGTCTGGCCGGGGCTGTCGCTGGGTGACCTGCTGAAAGGCCCAAGCAATGCGCTGGGCGGGGTTTTCTCCTCCCTCCTTCATCATGCGCTGGGCGAGCACGCGCGCGGCTTCGACAAAGGTCACTTCATTGAGCAGAGCGAGTGCTTGGAGCGGGGTGTTGGTACTGCTGCGTTTGACGGTGCACACCTCGCGGGAAGGAGCGTCAAAGAGAAGCAGTGTCGGCGGAGCCGCCGTGCGTTTCCAGAGGGTGTAAAAGGTGCGGCGGTAGAGACCGTTTTTCAGGTCGGGCTTATAGTTTCGCAGGTCTCCATAGACGCTTGTTTCATCCCAGACCCCTTCGGGCATGTAAGGCCGTACACTGGGGCCGCCCACCTTGAGGTCGAGCAAACCGCTGAGCTGGAGAGCCTGATCGCGAATCGTCTCCCCGGAAAGCCGGATGCGCGGTGTTCTGGCCAGAAGCCTGTTTTGCGGATCTTCGGACAAAAGGCGGGGCGGCAGGGTGCTCACCTTGGACGGCTGGCGGTAGGTGGCGCTCATGACGATGACCTTCTGCATGGCCTTCATGTCCCAGCCGGAGCGAATGAACTCCGTAGCCAGCCAGTCCAGCAATTCAGGATGGCTAGGCGGGTCACACTGCACCCCCAGGTTGTCACTGGACATCACCAGCCCCCGACCGAAAAAGCGCTCCCATTGACGGTTGACCCACACACGGGAGGTCAGCGGATGACGGGCATCCACCAGCCATTTGGCGAAGGTCAGACGGTTAGGCCGTTCACCGGCAGGCAACGAGGGCAGAAAAGCAGGCACTGCCGGGGTGACGACCTCTCCAGGGCTGCTGTATTGGCCACGGATGAGAATGTGCGCAGGCTTTGGATTCGCAGATTCATTCATCACCATGACGGATGGCATCGAATTCGCGTAAGCATCCCTGGCCTTTCGGGCTTGCTTGATCTCGGCATCCAGACCTTTCACCACCACCGTGGGATTGTTCCCGTTCATGTCGTCAGAACCGACGGTGTCCGGCCTGACAGCATCCTGTTGTTGGTGAACGCCCGTTTTTTTCCGTTCCAGGAGACTCGCAAGATCCCGGTCCAGTTCGGCGAGACGGTTTTTCTGTTTCTCATCAGCCAGGTTCAGAAGGGGTTTTTGGTTGCCTGAAGGCCCGCTCACAATGCCCACCTCATCCACGCTGCTAAAGAAGGCGAACATCTGAAAAAACTCCTTCTGCGTGATGGGATCAAACTTGTGGTCATGGCAGCGCGCACAGCCCATGGTCAGCCCCAGCCAGGTGGAGGCGGTGGTGTCCACACGATCAATGACGTTCTCGATCCGCCACTCTTCAGCAATGGCACCGCCTTCGGCATTGATGCGGTGGTTGCGGTTGAACCCCGTGGCGATGACCTGATCCTGTTTGGCGTTGGGGATGAGATCGCCGGCCAGTTGTTCGACGGTAAACTGGTCGAAAGGTTTGTTGTCATTGAAGGCCTTGATCACCCAGTCCCGCCACGGCCACATGGTCCGGGCGCTGTCCTTTTCATAGCCGTGGCTGTCACCATACCGGGCGTAGTCCAGCCACATGCGCGTCATGTGTTCCCCGTAGACAGAAGACGCCAGCAGGCGGTCTACCAGCGCTTCATAAGCGGCCTCCCCTGCCCCGCCCTGATGGGCGCTGACAAAGGCTTCCACCTCAGCGGAGCTCGGTGGCAGGCCGGTCAGATCCAGCGTGACCCGGCGGACAAGCGTGCGCGGATCGGCATTAGGCTGCAATGAAAAACCGTGCTCGCGCAGTTTCTGCTGAACAAAGGCATCAATCGCATTGGGGTGAAGCCCTTTAGGGGTCTCGGCTTGTGGCACTGCGGGTGTTGTGGGAGCCAGGAAGGCCCAGTGCCCTTCATACTCAGCCCCCTCAGCCACCCAGCGGCGCAGGATGTCCTTTTCGGCCTGGGTGAGCTTTTTGTGCGAGTCGGGCGGCGGCATCAGGTCATCTTCATCTTCTGTCACAATGCGCTCGATGATGCTGCTGGCCTCGGCTTTGCCCGGCACGATGGCTCCGAACTCGATGGCCGCCTCGCGTTCATCCAGGCGCAAATCTGCTTTGCGGTGATTGGAATCCGGGCCGTGGCATTGATAGCAATTTTCCGTCAAGATCGGCCGAATGTCCCGATTGAAACCCAGCTTACTTGCGGCCTTTGGGGTCTTCTCCGCGGCTTTGGCAGCCCCGGCTGATAGGCCAAGAGAAAGGACAAGGAAGAGCGAGGAACAGATCGTTTGCATGGTGGTTGGCAAACCGCAAATGTCCCGAACCTCCCTTTGGTTGCAAAGCTCCCAAAAAACTTGTGAGACGACATGGGCAGCCTCACGGCCCTCATCGTCCATGTTTACGCCTCACGTATCAGAGCTCATTCGGGTGGGGCGACGCGAATGGGACGTGTTCCAATCGGAGCGCCGGTCTCACGGTCAATAGTGACGGGATTGATCTCCGATCCTGTCTCTGCATCGAAGAACCGGGTCACCTTACCGCCGCCTCGATGCTTGCGTCCCCACGCACCAATTGCAAACAAGACAGGCAGGAAGTCACGACCGGCTTCCGTCAGCAAATATTCGTCCCGTGGCGGGCGATCAGAGTAGCGGCGTTTCTCCAATAGCCCCTCGGCGGTCAGGTCTGAAAGTCGTCTCGTCAGCATCGTGGGGGCAATGCCAAGACTCTTGCGGAAATCATCGAAGCGGGTCAGCCCCGCATGAGCGTCGCGCATAATCAGCATGCTCCAGGCGTCGCCCACAAGCGCGAGGCTCCGAGCGATCAAACATGGTTGGTTCGAAGGATTTCTCACTCAGTATCGTTTTAGTATTGACTAACTATCAATTTGATATTAACACAGGTTACCTGTGAGTGAAACCATAAAAATGAAACATAAACTGATGAAGAATAACGAACGCGGTGTCGCCTTGGTCACAGGTGCTTCCTCCGGCATCGGGCTGGTCACGGCACGAGCACTTCTGCGCGATGGCTACCGTGTCTTCGGCACCAGCCGAAAGCAGATGGCCGACTCGGCAGATGGGATCACCATGCTGATTTGCGACGTTGTTGACGAGGCATCCGTGCAGAGCGTCGTCGATGAAGTTCTCGGTCAAGCTGGCCGGATCGATCTTCTCGTCAACAATGCCGGAATCGGGCTGCTTGGCGGTGCTGAGGAGTCCACAATGGCACAGGCGAAATTCATATTCGATGTGAACGTGTTCGGCATCATGCGAATGACCAACGCGGTCCTGCCAGTGATGAGAAAGCAGGGTAGAGGCCGGATCATCAATCTCAGTTCAATACTCGGGCTGATCCCTGCCCCCTATAACGCACTCTACGCATCGACAAAGCACGCCATCGAAGGATATTCGGAATCGCTCGACCATGAAGTGAGAACGCAGGGCATCCGCATCGTGCTTGTCGAACCCGGAGTGACCCGCACGTCCTTCGAAGAGAACGTCACTCGACCAGACCGGCAGCTTCCCATCTACGATGAGGTCCGCGCGGACGCGGAGAAGCTGATGCGCGAAATCGTCGCGAAGGGTGATGCTCCCGAGGTGGTAGCCGAAGCCGTCCTCAGGGCCGCGAATACAGCATCGCCCAAAAGACGTTACACTGCCGGGAAAGCCGCAGGACAAGTTCGCTTCATGCGCCGCTTCATGCCTGAGTCGTTCGTTGACAAGAACCTTCGGAGATTCAGCAGGCTTCCCGACTGAGTTTTTATCACCGGATTGCTGGCGCTGCCAGCTTGCAACAACAACGAAAGTTCACTCTATGAAATCCTTCTCAATCGATCACTACAAAAAAGGCGGTGCTCTGAGACTGGGCGAAAGCCCCGAGCCGGAGTTGCGGGACAACGACGTCTTGGTTGAGATTCATGCCGCTGGCGTGAACCTGCTGGACAACAAGATTAGGGATGGAGAGTTCAAGCTCATCCTCCCCTACCGTCTTCCACTGGTGCTGGGCAACGATGTGGCGGGCATCGTGATCCGGGTAGGTGCCAATGTCCGGAAATTTAAGCCAGGCGACGAGGTTTATGCGCGTCCAGCCCAGGATCGCATTGGAACATTTGCCGAGTATATCGCCATGGACGAGGCGGATGTCGCGATGAAGCCAACCAATCTGACCATGGAAGAAGCTGCATCCATTCCGCTTGTCGCTCTGACAGCCTGGCAGGTGCTTGTCGAGCAGGCCAACTTGCAAAAGGGGCAGAAAGTCCTGATCCATGCTGGCTCCGGCGGTGTGGGCACCCTCGCCATCCAGCTAGCCAAGTATCTCGGGGCATACGTGGCCACCACCACCAGCACCGCAAATATCGCGCTCGTCAAAAGTCTAGGTGCAGACGTCATCGTTGACTACAAGAAGGATGACTTCGAGAAGGTGCTGGAGGATTATGACGTCGTGCTGAACAGCCTCGGGAAGGATACGTTGGAGAAATCTCTCACTGTGCTGAAGCCGGGCGGCAAGCTGATCTCCATTTCCGGTCCGCCTGATCCAGACTTCGCGAAGGAACAAGGATTGAATTGGTTCGTGCAGAAGGTCATCAGCCTTCTGAGCTTCGGTATTCGTAAGAAGGCAAGATCCCGGCAACTCAGCTATTCGTTCCTATTCATGCGTGCGAACGGTGAGCATTTGAGCCAAATAACGTCGCTGATCGAAGCCGGGAACATTCGTCCCGTCATGGATCGTGTCTTTCCATTCGAATCAACGAACGAAGCCATGGCCTACGTCGAGACAGGACGTGCGAAAGGGAAAGTTGTCATCAAGATTCGATAAGAAGGAGCTGGCCTCACCATCTATGACCTAAGTTCCCTTCCCGCTTCCATATTCACTCGCGGAAGTGTGGCAGTTTGGGGTGACCTGTCACTAGCTTAACCCTTGATCCCCAAGGCCGTCCAAGCATGGAAGGTGCTCGAAACGGGATGGGGGAGAGGGTGGGATGGTCTTCGCTTCGCGTGTGGCTTTCCGAGTTTGGCTTCGCCTTAAAGAATGCCTTCTTCTTGCTCACTTCGTTCGCAGCGGAGAGGGTGGGATTCGAACCCACGGTGAGAATTACCCCACGCCAGTTTTCAAGACTGGAGCCATAAACCACTCGACCACCTCTCCATGATGCGTTCGGGGAACAGAACGTGTATTTTAAGGCATCTCGGCGGGGTTGAAAAGGGGGAACTTTGGTTTTGATGAGGTTCGTGGGAATGAAGGGTTGTGAGCGATTGAAGGCGGCTGGAGGTGGGGCTTGTGCAGGCGCTCTTTTTACCTAGGGTGGAAGGATGAACATGGGTGATTCACGATGGAAGGTGCTGATGGGGCTGGCGATGCTGCTGGGCGCGGAGGCGGTGGTGGCGCAGTTGCCTGCGCGGGATACGGCCCTGGATGAGGTGCTGCGCCGGGCGGAGGTGGTGATGGCAGCCTCAAACCGAGACTTTGTGAATGCGGCGAAGGATGCGGGCCTGGTCTTCCAGGCGGCGCGGGCGCTGCATGAGAAGGGCGATGAGACGAGGGCGGCGGAGTACTTTGCCAAGGGGCTGCAACTGAGCCCGTGGAGCCTGGAGGAGCAGCTGGTGTATGCGGAGGTGCTGCGGAAGCTGAAGCGGGAGGAGGAGGCGGTGGAGATCGGCGAGATGGTGGTGAAGCGGGCGGAGACGGATGCACTGGCGAATGAGGCGCTGAAGTTGCTGGGCCGTGGGCCGGTGGAGGGGCCGCCGGTTTTCCAAGGGCCGGTGGCGGGGCCCTGGCTGTGCTTTGTGAAAATCGGCCCGGTGGAGGATGTGGTGATGAAGGAGGCGATGGAGCGGATCAGCCTGACGCTGGGGCTGCCGGCCTATGTGGCGGAGGACACCCTGGGGCTGCCGGCGGCGGACCGCAGTGCGCTGGACCGATGGGTGACGAAGCAGGTGATCCCGGCGATCAAGTGGAGCCACCCGGTGGCGCGGCAACTGCTGAAGGATCTGGGCGGCGAGGTGCCGACGGACATCGAGCCGAAGAAGCTGTTGCGTGGACTGGTGGCGCAGATGCGTAGCGAGGGCCAGGAGGCGCAAGCTGAAAACATGGAGAAGGAGATGCGCCACTTTGAGAAATGGGACAAGCAGTGGCGTGCCTCGGGCCTGCTGAATATGCTGCGCGCCCATCTGCTGCGCACGCCGATGCCGGGTGCGGTGACGGTAGTGGGGGTGACGGCGGCGGACCTGTGCGATGATGAGGTGAACTATTTGTTCGGATCGGCACTGACGGGAGGGAGGCTGGCGGTGACCTCCTATGCGCGTTACACGGGTGAGTTTTACCAGGTGCCGCCGGAGCGGAAGAAGCTGCTAGGGCGACTGCACAAGCAGCTGCTGAGCGGGATCGGCTATGCGCTGGGGGTGCCCCGGCCGACGGACCCGACGAGCGCGCGGGCCTATCCGGCGAGCCTGCCGGAGCATGATGCGAAATCGGAATACATGTCGGCCGCGTGCCGGGCGGGGTTTGAGAAGGCGCTGGGACGGAAGCTGCCGCTGGAGGCAATGCCGCCGGAGATGCGCGGGCCGCTGAGGCCGAAGTGAGGTGGGGGACGGGCGTGGCCTTTTTAACGGTGCTTTTTGTTAGGCCAGTGAGGTTTTGGGGGTGGTTGGATGGCCCTGTGGGGAGGCGTTTATCGAGGTTCTCCCGCGACCTTTCAGGCCGCGAAGGCTTTTTGGGATTGTTTGTCTGTTGACCCAGGGCTTTCGCCCTGGGCTGAATCCACGGGCCCTTCAGGCCCGGCAGGCACCCGCGGAGTGGCGCGGGTGCCTGCTAGTGATGCGGGGGCGTGTGACCCTGCGGTGCTGCTATCCGCACAGGGACTGTGCGGGCTACCTCTGAGGCCACCTGCTGGCGCAGGCAGCCACGTGGAGATCGGCGATACTGATTGTTAGGCCATCGGCCCGACCACACTATCCGGCCATCCCGCGTGCGGGACGCAGGCGGCTACACCAAGAGGGTTACTTGGCAGCGTTCTTTTTTCCGGGAGACTTGGCGGTCTTCTTTTTGGCCACCTTGGTGGCGGGGACGGTGGGCTCATCGAGGGCATCGAGCTGCTGCTGGAGCTCGGCGGCGCGGGCTTCGAGGGCGGCGATTTTTTCGGCCCGCTGGGCACGGGCTTTGAGGAGGCGGCGCAGCTTGGGCCAGTGCTCTTCGTCCACGATGTAACCGATGCAGGCGGGCTTGCTGCAGCGGCAGGGGTGGTCTTCCCAGGTATCGAGGGCGAAGCCGTAGTTGAAGGAGAGTTCTTCGCCTTCTGGGATGTCGTGCTTGGCGTGGATCCAGATGCGGCCGCGGCTGATGAAGGCCTCGCAGTTGGGCTCGCAGGAATGGTTGATGAGGCGGGCGGTGTTGCCGGAGGTGCTGCCGTCGAGGTCGTGGGTCTTGTTCAGCGTGAAGATGTACACGGCGGCGCCGCCGGTCTTCGCGGCGCGAGCGGCGAGGGCGTTGCCCCGGCGTTCGCTTTCGGCCTTGGTGATTTTTTCACCGGTGTATTCGATGATCGGCGTGCCCGCGGGGATGTGGGTGCGGGAGAAGATGCCGCGCTGATGGATGGCGGAACGGCGGACGATCCACCATTTTTGGGGAGAGGCTTTGGGCATGAGGCGATGTGCAGCGGATGTGGTGCCGATGCCACCAGGAAAGTCAAGCGGGGGACAAAGTTTCCGCTCAGGAAGCGGGCTGGCCCCCCGGCTGGGCGGCGAGGGCGGCGGCGGCGCGGGCCTTGGCCACTTCGGCCTTGCGGAGGATCTCGTCCGGGCTGGGGAGGGAGGCGAGGACATCCATGGGGATGAAGCCGTCGCTGACGAGTTTGGTGAGGCATTTTTTGCGCTCGTCGAGGGCCTTGTCCGGGCTGCGCTCCTTGCCGAAGCGGCTCTTGGCGGCGGCGCTGCGGTCCTTGAGCGCGGAGTAAATGTCGCCGCCGAGGAGGGAGGAGATGTCCACCTTCATCTTTTCGCGGCCATGGTCGGCGGCGCTGACGTCGTCGCCATTGATGGGGCCGGCCTGGTATTTGGGGAACATGATGGCCACCTCCGGGCAGACGCGGGAGCAGGCGGGGCAGTTGGTCTTGCAGTTGTCGTTGTTCTGGACCTGAATCTTGTTTTCGTCGCTGACGCCGTAAACATCGAAGAGGCAGAAGCTGAGGCACTGCATGCAGTTGGTGCAGCGGCTGTAGTCAATGACGGGGAACCAGGGCTTCCACTTGCCGGGTTCGTTCATGGGCTTGTCACCGCGTGTTTTGTCCACGAGGGCGACGACAGTTTCGGGATCGAGATCCGTGATGTCGCGGGTTTCGATCTGGATGCGGCCGGTGACGTCCTCCAGGGCCGGGGCCTGGCGCTGGGGGAAGGTGCCGAGGAGAAGCAGGGTGTGATCGTCTGACGGGGTGGCGGTGGCGCTGGTGAGGGTGACGCGGGAGACGGCGTAGCCTTTGTCCAGCAGGGCGGTCATGACCTTGAGGCGGGCCTCGGGCGGCAGCGGCAGGGCGCCATTGCCTTCATAAAGGACGACTTTCAGCGGGCGGGCGGTGTGGGTGATCATGACGGTGGCAGGCGGAGTGAAAAATCAGGCTTGGACGGCAGCGGCGGCTGGCGCGGGGAGAGGGGCATCGGCAGGGCGCAGCATCTGCTGGGTGATGTCCTCGGCGGTCTGGCTGCGCATGTTCAGGATCTCGGTGCCCTCAGGCAAGGGTGCGCCGGCCTGATGGAAGAGGCCGGTGACGGCGCGGGGATAACAGGCGGCGATGCGCAGGCGGCCGCACTGGGCGAGCTGCTGCAGGCGGGGATCGCGATGGGCCGCCATTTCGCAGAGATCCGAGACCGTCTCGAAGCTGGTGCCGGAATCGCAAAGCTGTGCGAGGACAGCGTTTTTAACCCCGGAGGGGACGACCTGGGCATAGGCGCAACGGCAGTAAAGGAGGACGGGGGCTTCGGGCATGTGGGGGGACGAAAGAGATAACGCGGGGCGGAGGCGGATATGACTTCAAATATTGCCGTTTTCAGCCTGGGGATGCAATAGCTGAGATTGCCCGTGTTTTGGAGAAACCTGCTCAGCGGACCCCGGCGGCGGAGAGATGCTGGCGGAGCTGGGGCCAGGTGGCCTTGGCTGGCCAGGTACGGGGATCGCGATGGGTGGCGGGGATGACTTTGGGCAGGCCCTGTTCACGCTCCTTCTGGTTCTTCTTCCAGGCGGACTCCCCCCCGGCGCGCACGCCGGCATAGATGGCCTTGCGTTTCACCTCGCCGACGCCGCAATCCGCCATGGCTGCGGCGAAGATGCGGTCAGCCTCCGCACGGGTAGTGGTCTGGGACCAGTAGAGCCAGTCATGGACGATGGCGGGGTATTGATAGGCCTGGCCACCGGCCTCAAAGTACTGGCGCAGGCTGGGCGGGATGCTGGCGTGATCGGTCACAAAACCTGCGGGCACGAGGATCTTCTGGCCGGTGGCGGCATCCACATACTCGAGGTCTGCATGGAGCATGGCATGGCGGTGATCTGTGAACGCCACGGTGGGCACGGGCGTGATGCTGGCGCAATGCGTGAGCAGCCACACGGCGAGCAGGGCCTGGGTGGCGCGGAAAAGGGGGCGAAGGGCGGACGGCATGGCGACGGAGGGAAGATGGAGGCGAGGAAGGATTTCGTCGAACAGATTGCGGGCTGGAAAGTCACAAACCGCACGCCATGAACTTTGCCCGTCTTTATCTCATCAGTGCTGTCTGGGCAGGTCTTGTCTGGGCTGGGCCTGAAAAGGAGACCGAGGAAAAGACCCGTTACGAGCAGCTTTTCCATGGAGCACAAAGGCCCTATGCAGAGGCAGGTCCCCCGCCCCAGGCTGGCAGCACGCCGGAACAAACCGTGCGGGCGCTGTACGGAAACGAGATCTTTTTCCACCAGCGCAATGCCATTCCAAAACAGGTGACCCAACATTTGCAGGGCTGCTTCACCCCCTCGCTTCTGGCGCATTTTAATGAGTGCCGGACCAAGATTGAAACTTGGCTGGTCAATCCAAAAAATGAAGGGATGAAGCTGCCGATGAGCGAGGGTTCCATCTTCCTGTCTTGCTACGAAGGAGGCAGCAGCTTCAAGGTGGGAAAAGCGGTGATCACAGGTGATGAGGCCAGGGTGCCGGTGCTGCTGACCTATGCAGAGGCTGGCGAAACCTACCCCTGGGTGGACATGGCGATTCTGCGAAAATCAGGCGGCCAATGGCGCCTGGATGACATTCGCTTCCAGCCGAATGAAAACACCGAGCGGACGCTGCGT
Source organism: Verrucomicrobiota bacterium (assembly GCA_040386955.1). Lineage (GTDB taxonomy): Bacteria > Verrucomicrobiota > Verrucomicrobiia > Verrucomicrobiales > Verrucomicrobiaceae > Prosthecobacter. The sequence continues at coordinate 68,097 of JAZKER010000043.1, read as the reverse complement.
GGGCGCATCACCCTGGAAGAGTGAGCGGACCCACCTAACCAAAAGAATGACAACATCGCCTCCTGCCCGATGGAGCCGTTTTCCAAATCTCCCCTGCCCTACTTGCCGCCCTTTTCGAAGAAGAGGGTGAACTCGTGACGGTTGTAGGTGAGGTGGGTCTGGGCAAAGAGGCGGAGGCCTGCGGCGGTAGCGGTCTTGACGATCTTGCGGAAGAGGTCGCAGGGTTCTTCGACGGTCTCGATGCGCGGCACCTTCAGCGTGAAGACGATGAGGCCCCGGGGACGCAGGGAGCGTGACAGGCGGATGACGTGGTCCAGCGATTCAAACGGGGGGCCATTGAGATCTGACAAAAGAGCATCGTACACGGTGCCGTCCTGGGGGGTGAAGGCGGCGACATCGGCATGGATGAACTTCAGCCCGGCACGGCCATTCAGGCGCTTGTCCAGCGGGGCGCGATCAATGGCGGTGACACGCTGCTCGCGGGCGAGGAGCTCGGAAGTCATGCCGCCGGGGCAGGCGCCCAGCTCCACCCAATGGCTGCCTGCGGGCATGGGCGGGCGGTGCAGCAGGAGGTAGTGCAGGGCCTCGGCAATCTTGGCCCCGGCGCGGCTGATGGTATCGGGGGAGTCCTGGTCAATGTACTTGCTGCCGCCGGGGTAGAGGCCATTGCAGAGGCGGGGAGACTGCAGGCCGGTGAAGAGGCCTTCTTTGCCTACGAGGCAGTAGAGCGTATTGGCGGCGGGATCCTGCTCCTCGACATTGCCTGCGGCCATCTTTGGGAAGACCTGGAGGGCGCGGCCACGGAGATTCGAGGCGAGGCTTTTGTAATACTTGTCCGGCGAGGTCGGATTGAGCTGGCCGATGAAGAGGCCCTGGGGCTGGCTTTCGCCAAATTTCTTCAGCAGGGTCTGGGCGGCCTTTTCGATGAAACCCTCCATCTTCTGCGGGTTGCAGGGCCAGGTGTGGTGCATGGGCAGATTCCACCGGGCAAACTTGGCGGCCTCCGACTGGTGGATGGCCTTGGGGGTGAGGGTCTTGATGAGGTGGTACTCATGCCCCAGGCGGGTGCTGGTGTTGCTGCCGAACTGCTGGAGGATGCTGCCGGAAATGCCTTCGAAGATTTCAGGAATGCGCACCAGCCAGGGCTGGACCTGAGGAGGGGTGGCGGGAGAATCGGCAGCGGAAGTCATGAACCCGTGAAGTCGCCCCGGCAGGGCCGGAGTGCAAGCAGACGGTGATGAGAGTGGCGTAAAAGGGCTCGGCACACCTTGGCAGGCACGCCGCCATTGGCGGACTTCAAGAGAAAGGTTGATGAAGTGGACGCCGGACATTCAGGGAAGGCCGGATCATTTGGCGATGGAGACCAAGTGCGTGGCGCGGTGCCTTTGCGCCAAACATATCCAGCCTACGTTTCAGCAGTGAGATGAGCGTGGCTTTTGACCCCGCCTTGACTGGATTTTGAGCGAGCTCTGAGCCTAACTTAAAAGATGTTCACACCAGGATAATGGCGGAGCACAGTCCTCACATATGGGTCCAGGGGCCGCGTTCGAGGACGATGGGCGGAACGAGGGTGCGCCAGCGTTCATCGCGCTGGAGGATCATCTGGCGGACGTCGGCACTGGTCTGGAAGATGCTGTCGTCGAGGCCGTTTTTGATGGGGTGGACGGAGCCGGTGTCGAGGAGGTAGTTCAGCAGGTGCTGCTGCTCCCGGGTGACGCGGGCATTCCAGGCATCGCGGATTTTGCCGGTCATGGGATCGCCTGCGGGATAGACGTAAAGGCGCACCTGATTGCGGAAGAGGCGGCCAAAGGCTTCCATGAGGCCGCCTTCCAGATCGGTGTACCAGCGTTCATTGAAGAGCTCTTCAAACAGGGGCAGGCCGAGGATGATGCCGATGGGATCGCGGGTGTGCCGGGCGAGGAATCCGCTGAGGCGGTGGAATTCGGCGTATTTGGAAATGAGGACGTTTTTGCCCAGGGACTGCAGGATGTCGGCACGGGCCAGGAAGTTGTCATACTCGACGGCACAGTCCTCCATGCAGAGGAGGTTGTGCATGGTGATCTCGAGGATCTCGATGTGGTTGTCGGCGAGGGGGCCAAAGTCCTGGATGAAAGCCTGCTCCCCCTGATGCAGCATGTCCAGATTCACGCGGGTGATGGGATCAAAGCTGCCGCGATTCAGCAAAACGGGGCGTTTGTAGAGGACATCAGAGGCCTGGCTGATTTCGCCATTGGCCCCGAAGAGGGCGGCATCGGCAAGGTCGCTGCGGACGAGTTCCAGGGCGACGAGGCGGTCTTGATAAACGGGGGCTTCAAAGGCGGGGCCGCTGAAGTCCACCATGTCGATCTCCACGCGCCAGCGCGACAGCTCATCCATGAGGCTGTGGAGGAAGGTGGGCAGGTGGTCGCGCAGGTGGTAGGCGGCGTAGAGGAGATTGACACCGAGGATGCCCAGGGCCTCGGCCTGGCGGGCATTGGTGGCATCGGTAAGGCGGACGTGGAGCTGGATGTCATTGCAGGGGCCCATGGGGTCCGTTTGAAAACGCAGGCCCATCCAGCCATGGCACTCCTCCTTGGTATCGCGGAAGCCTTTGGCGCGGACGGTATTGGCCAGGGCAAAAAAGGTGGTCCCCTGCCCACGCTTTTCGGCGAGGCGCTCATGCACGATCTGGTACTCGTGATCCAGCATGGCCACCATGCGCTGGCGCGAGACGTAGCGGGCGCTTTTACCATAGATCTCATCGCTGAAGGTCATGTCATAGGCGGACATGGTCTTGGCCACCGTGCCGGAGGCCCCGCCCGCGCGGAAGAACCAGTTGGCGATCTCCTGCCCGGCCCCGATTTCGGCAAAGGTGCCGTAGATCTTGTGGGCGAGATTGATCTTGAGAGCTTTTTCCAGGGTGCCTGGGCGGTCGGAGGGGTTCCCGTTCATAGACAAGCTAGCGTACGCAGGACCCGCGAAGGGGGAAGTGGAGATTCTGTTTCATGAGTGCATCTTTTGAATTGACGGCAGCCCCAGTGTCGCGCTAATAGTCCCACCTGCCCGCACTGCGGGAAGACAGTTTTGGTGAGATGGCTGAGTGGTCGAAAGCATATCTTTGCTAAAGATACGTAGCCTTACCGCTACCGAGGGTTCGAATCCCTCTCTCACCGCCACTGTCCCGGTCAAGCCTTGAAATACAAGGGCTCGCAAAACTTGCTTCGCCTGCAATCAGAGAATGGCACACCCAGATGAGCCACCAGTAATTGCAAAAAGGGCCAGGTTCCAAGAAGCATTGCGGCAAATGAAATTGGCAGCCATCAGGCTGGATGCCCATCTTTGATGACGCGAGGCAAGTTGTGAACCGTTGCACACAAAAAAGACCTGCGCCCCAGACTCTCAGCGAAGCTCAAGCCATGCAGCTTGTCGCCGGATGGTCCCTTCAACAGGAAGAGAAATCAGAGGATCTCATGGCTCAAACGTCGGCCGCGCAGGCGCAGCAACGTCAGACCGCTGAGGGCGCAACCCAGCAGCATCGCCCTTGAGGGCTCGGGGACGATGGCAAATCTGAGGAGGACGTCGTTGCCGATCTGGCTGACTGTGAAGCCGCCATTGCTGGGGAAATTCAGAAAGCCGCTGGTATCGATGGCAAATTTGTCGGCGGAGAAACCCGTGACGCCGCTGCTGGCGGTGGTCAGGACCCACGAATAATTCTGCGCCAGATCGAAGTTGGCGGCTTGGCCCGGGTTGTGATCCAACCCCAGCGAAATGACCTTGATCGAAAACGGGGCAGCGGCGGCAAGGCTGTCGAGAGAGAGCGTGCCGGTGATGTTGAGCAGATCCCAGTTCGTTCCGGCGACTCCTGTGGCGGAGTTGAGTTCCCACAGGTAGCTGCCGCCGCTGTTCCAAATCTCGTTGCCAGTGTTCAGGATACCGGGGCTGTTGCCGGGGGAGATCGTGCCGCCGCTGTTGAGCGTCACCGCACCGACGGTGCCCTGGCCGCTGAGGGTGCCACTGCTGTTGATCGCGACGGCGGAGCTGGCGATGGAACCGTCCACGATGAGCTTGCCGCGATTGATCGCCGTCAGGCCGGTGTAAGTGCTCGCAGCCGTAAGAGTGAGGGTGCCGGTGCCGAGCTTGGTAACCGTTCCGGTGCCGGAGATCAGATGCGTGTGGGTGGAAGCATCGCTGCGGTTAAAGGTCAGGTTGCCGTGGTTGATGATGTCGCCTGCCACTGAGCCGGTAGTGCCGCCAGAGCCGATCTGCAGCATGTTGCCTTGATTGCCTGCGAGGGAGCCGATGTGAATCTCATTGGCGGTGAGGGTGCCAGCGATGACGAGCCGATTATTGTCCGACCCAGCTTCCTTGCCGATGGACACGGTGGTGGAGGCGGCGGTGACGCGGGCCGTATCTCCGGCGGAGAGGGTTACGATGTTGGCGTCCGTGGTTTGGCCGATGGTCCAGTTCTCTTGCGAGGTGAAGCTGATGCCGGCAATGATGCGGCTGGCATTGCCGGCATCCAACGTGGTCATGCTGGAAACACTGCCGACGTAGGCTTTGCCCCGGAAGGAATCTTTGCCATACGATCCGATGATGAAGTCATCGCCATCGATGTTCACAGCGTTGCCGAAGTAGGCGTTCGAGATGGCATCCGAGGCGGTGAGCTTGATATCCTGGGTGCGGGTACCGCTGCCTGTGGTCACATCCCGGTAGAGATAGACTGCGCCCGTAAACGAGCTTTTGCCCATCGCGCCGACAAGGGCGGTGGTGGCGGACAGGCTTACGGATTCGCCGAATTTGTCTTCCGCTCCGCCATCCGAAGCGGCGAGCTTGAGATCCTCCGTGATACTACCGCTGCCTGTGCTCACATCTCGGAAGACGTAGGCTGCGCCCCGCAAGGCATTTTTGCCATTCGCACCGACGATGGCAATGGTGCCGGATTGGCTCACTGAGTGGCCGAAGAAATCGTTGTACCCAGCGTCCGAGGCGGTGAGCCTGAGGTCCTCGGTGCGGGTGCCGCCGCTGCCTGTGGTCACATTTCGAAAGACGTAGGCTGAGCCGGACCGATCGATACCCGTCCGGTTCGCGCCGACGATGGCGGTGCTGCCAGACAGGCTCAGGGACGAGCCGAAGAAAGTGGCCGCCTCTGAGGCGATGAGCTTGAGGTCCTCGGTGCGGGTGCCACTCGCGGTGGACACGTCCCGGAAGACATAGGCTGAACCTTGGAGGGCGTTCGCCCCGACCCGCGCATACTGTGCGCCGACGAGGGCGGTGGTGCCGGACTGGCTCACAGATCCTCCGAATTGATCGCCAGACGCGCCGTCTGAGGCGATGAGCTTGAGGTTCTCGGTGCGGGTGCCGCCGCTGCCGGTGGTCACATCCCGAAAGACGTAGGCCGCCCCGGTTTGACCATTGAAGCCAAAAGCGCCGACGAGGGCGGTGGCACCGGACAGGCTCGTGGAAGCGCCGAATTGAAGGTAAGATGTGCCATCCGAGGCGGTGAGTTTGATATTCTGGGTGCGGGCGGTGCTGGTGCCGGTAGTCACCGCCCAGTAGATGTAAGCCGCGCCTTGAAAGCTGCTTTTGTTCTTCTCCCCGACGAGGGCGGTGGTGCCGGACAGGCTCGCGGACCCGCCAAAGGCGTCGCCTTCCACACGGCCCGTGGAGGTGAGGCCAGTGGCGTGGAGGGAGGAGACTGCGAAAACGGCGGCGAGGGCGAGGAGGAAGTGGACTGGCTGCACGAAATTTCGATGGATTTTAGTTTACTGGGAGAGGCGGGCAGCGTGCCGAAAGTGTCGGTCAATCACGCCTGGGATCATCGAAGGATCATCGAATTTGACAACGTGGCTAAATAGCCCCCTTGGTTCCGCTCCGCCCTGAATGTGAATGCCTTGTCAGGACGCCATGTTCCAGCCTCCGGCAGGGCGGTGAGAACACACTTTACTGCCTCATGACGAAAGCCCAGCAAGACGCGATTCACCTCCTGTGGGACCGGCTGGCGGACTTTCCAGTTTCCGAAACCGATCGCGCGCAGCTTTATCTGATGGAAGCCATCGCCGGCATGATCCATGCGGGGAATGCCCACTGGCTCGGCTCCGTGCGCCTCGATTCCACGCTCCCGGAGGACCCTCTGAAAGGATTTCGCCCGCGCGCCTACTGCCATCTCCACCCCGCCCCGATCCATGACGAAGCTTACCGCGCCCAGGCCGCGAAATGGAAGCGCAGCGAGCCGAACGAAGGGATCGCCAGAGCCGCGCGCGATATGGGCACCTTCCGCGCCTTCCGCCTCCGTCACGTCATGCGCCCCGCCTGGTTCCACGAGGAATACTATCAAACCTTCCACGCCTCGCGTGGGTTTCACGATCAGCTTTTCATCTCCTTTCCTCTCAATGAAGATTGCGAATCCTTCTTTGGGTTCCAGCGCGTGGGTGGAGAATCGGATTTCACCGCCGAGGAGGAAGCCATCGCAACTTACGCGCTGCGGGGCATCAAATGGTTTCACCGCCAGCTCGCTCTCAGCCACGGCCTGCTGATCGCCGAGCGCCCCCTCTCGCCCATCCAGCGCCAGGTCACCAAACTCCTTCTTACCGAACTCAGCGAAAAACAGATCGCCGAGGAGATCGGGAAGACCGTGGGCATGACCCACAAACACATCACCGAAATCTTCCGTAAATTCGGCGTCAACAGCCGTGCTGGCCTCATGGCCGTGTGGCTCGGGCAGAAGAGTTAGGAAGCCTGGAAAGAAGCAAGGCCTCCGTCCGCTCCATCGCCAAAGATTCCGGTCCAAGGTGTGGTGTTAAACCAGCTTGATCCCGAAGGAAGTTCGTAAACTGTGCCCGCCCGCACCACCACTGTCCCAGCCAAGCCTTGAACCACCTGGGCTTGCGAAACATGCTTCACCCATCGAAGGGGCAGCAACCATGACATCGCACCAAGGTGCCAGCAGTTGAATTTTGTCTCTCAACCCTATCCGGCAAACTCATGAAACCCGCCGTCATACTCCGTCAGTGGGAGGATTCCGATTTGGAAGCGTTTGCTTCGATGAATGCGGACCTGGAAGTGATGCAGTTTTTCCCACGCACGCTGACAGCTGAGGAATCACGGCAAACCTTGCTGCGATTTCGCCAGGGCATTGAGCAACGAGGATGGGGCCTGTGGGCCATTGAGGCGGAAGGCAAATTCACAGGTTTTGCGGGCTTGTCGGAACCCAAATTTTCGGCGCACTTTACGCCCTGCGTAGAAATCGGCTGGCGTTTGCGCCGAGAGTATTGGGGACGGGGCATCGCCTTTGCAGCGGCCCGGCAGGCGGCAGATTATGCCTTTTCGGTTATGCGCCTGGATCAGCTCGTCTCCTTCACGGCAGCCACCAATTTAAGGTCCCGAAAACTGATGGAACGACTGGGTTTTTCACACGATCCAAGCGATGACTTCATGCACCCTTCGCTGGAGGAAAACCATCCTTTGCGTCACCACGTTCTCTACAGAAAAACCTCCGCTTCGGGGGCGGAGATTTTGCAAAACGGGTGATCACTCTCCCAGCAAGGCGTGGCGTGATGCTCACAAAGAGTGATGGAGCCGGGCGGATGCAGACGCCGGTGGAGTGGCGGATTGCAATGGCGCGGGAGTACAAGTGCAGAGATCTGTCCGGGCCGCGCTTTGCGGCAATGGCGGCGATCAACTAGCGAACCTTCGTAACGCACCAACTTCATGGGAATCGAACTGAGGTGTAAAACTACCCGCCCCCAAATCCGGCCCAGAAGAACTTTACACGCCCCCAACCGTCTCCATTCATGAAGGTCCCGCTTCAGCCAACTCACCGATGACCACGAGACTCGACCCCAAGTTCACCGCCCTTCTCAACGACACCGCCGCCCGGCTCGAGTCGCTGGAACTCCTGCCCCGCGTGCCCTCCGACGCCGCCCTCGTCCTGACCGAAACCGCCCAGAACCTCGCCCGCCAGTTGCGTGAGTTCACCACGAAGCTGGCCGAAGCCCAGGAAGCCAAATTCGCCGCCGACATCGCAGCCAAAGAAGCCATCATCCTCGCCCGCGAACAAGCCATCGCCGAAAAAGAAGCCGCCAAGGCCGCCGAGAAAGCTCGCATTGCCGAAGAGAAAGAAGCTGCCCGAGTGGCCAAGGAACAAGCCGCCGCCGAACAGGCTGCTGAAAAAGCCCGTCTCCAAGCCGAGAAAGAAGCCGCCATCGCTGCCCGTGAACAGGCCGCAGCTGAAAAGGCCGCGGAGAAGGCTCGTCTCCAAGCTGAAAAAGAGGCGGCCATCCTCGCTCGCGAGCAAGCGGTTGCAGCCAAGGCCGCCGAGAAAGCCCGCATTGCCGAAGAGAAAGAAGCCGCCCGGCTTGCCAAAGAACAGGCCGCCGCCGAACAGGCTGCCGAGAGAGCCCGCCTCCAAGCCGAAAAAGAAGCCGCCATCGCCGCTCGCGAACAGGCCGCAGCAGAAAAGGCCGCTGAAAAAGCCCGTTTGACCGAAGCAAAAGAAGCTGCCCGTATCGCCAAAGAACAGGCCGACGCAGAAAAAACCGCAGAGAAAGCACGCATCGCCGAGGAAAAAGAAGCCGCCCGCATCGCCAAAGAACAGGCCGTTGCCGAAAAGGCCGCAGAGAAAGCTCGTCTCCAAGCTGAAAAGGAAGCAGCCACTCTGGCCCGCGCCCAAGCAGCCGCAGAGAAAGCAGCCGAGAATGCCCGTCTCCAGGCCGAGAAGATCGCCGCCCGCCAAGCCGCCGCCGAAGCCAAGGCCAAAGCCGATGCCGAACATGAGGCCGCCAAGGAAGCCACCCGCGAGCTGGCACGCCGTGAACTCGAAGCCGTGAAAGCCGCTGCCGCTGCTCTGAAGGCCAAGCAGGACTCCGAGAAAGAAGCCGCCCGCCAGGTCGAAGAAGAAGCCAAAGCCCGCCGCGAAGCCGCCGCCACCAAGGCCCGCGCCGAGCAGGAGGCCAAGGAACGCGCCCGCCGCGCCGCAGCCCTGGCCGCCATCGCCGCCGAAAAAGCCGCCATGGAAGCCGAAAAACAACGCCCCGAAGGCTCCGCCTGAGCAATCCGGGCCATGGAAGCTTTTTGAAGTAAACCCTTACCAGCAAGCGCCGTAGCTGCCCGCGTCCCGCGCACGCAGGATGGCCGAGACACTCTGGCATACCGAGCTTCCCGCCGCCCCAAGGAACGGGGCTTGCCAAGCCCCGTTTCTTCACCCGAAAAGGCGAACGCAGCATCTTATGTAGCCGCCTGCACCAGCAGGTGTGCTTGGTTAGACCTCATCCGGGATCTCAGGCTCCACCAACTGAGCAAGGAGGATCAGCGACTCCTGCCAGCCCTGGTAACAGGCCTCCGCAGGGATCATGGCAGGCACCCCTGCCTGCGTGATGTTCAATTCGGTACCGCAGAAGACCTCCTTCAGCTCCACCGTGACGTGCATCTCCCCGGGCAGATTCGGATCCTCAAACTTGTCCGTGTAGCGGATGCGCTCGTGCGGTGTGAGCTCCGTGTAAGTGCCGCCAAAGGAGTGGCTGGAGCCCGTGGTGAAATTGGTGAAGGACATCCGGTAAGTGCCGCCCACCCGGGCATCCAGGTGGTGCACCTTGCCCGTGAAGCCGTGAGGCGGCAGCCATTTGGCCTTGGCATCAGCATCGAGAAAAGCGCGATAGACACGCTCAGGTTTGGCACGCAGGACACGGTGCAGACGGATGGTATGGGTATCAGTGTTCATGATGGTTAGAAGGTTCGGATTCAATACAACGACGAACGAGGCAGCCGCTCCAGGACATCTTTGGACAACAAAGTTGGATTCACGGCTCAAGAGCCTACCCCAACTGCCATTTTCCAATCCGGTGATAAATGCTCTTCCCTTCCTCGCTGATGATTAGCTCGATCTCATTGACAACCCAGCTAATGGGAGTGGCAGGTTCATGCCGGAGTCTTTCGTGGCAGTAAGCCAGGGTCAGATGAGGCGTGGATGAACGGGTTTTGGGATTCGCGCCGGAGAAAGCATTGAGCTCCCTCCCCAGCTGCCCGCACAATGTTGTTAGAGTGGCGGCAGACGGTTCATCTGACTCTAAAACCAAGGCACCATTACCGTTGTAGATTAAGGCCTGATTTAAGGTTACCTGAAATGGCAAAAAATCAGCTGCGACCGCCTCCCCAGCCCGCTTGGCTGTTTCGACATACACGGAGGGCACCTCAATGAACTGCCCGAATCCCAAAAGGCTGATATGCAAATGATCGATAGGGCGAGGGTTTGCCCGCAATTGATGTCTCTGGTCTAGCCAGGTTCCGGCTTTAGCCAGCTGCAACGCCGCTTCGCGTGTGGGAAAGATCGCGAAAAACAAATTGTTCATTTGAGGCTTTGTTTTGGGCATTGAAAACAGATCGAGCTGCATGTCGTTGACGGAACGTTCCTCTTCTCATGTTGTCAAACCAAGAGCCACATCATCATCTTATTGAGGCCCAAAATAAGGGCTTGGATCATGGTTTACGCATCATCTCAATGTCGGTTTCCTGATAAGGAGACGGGCCGCTGTCCGTAGTTAATGCTCCCCCTTTTTGAAGATCCGAATGACGAAATCCGAATTGACCAGCCCTGGCCTGATGTTTTTCAGTGTGTTGAGCCTTGGGCTGATGCTGGCGATGCCTAGTCGGATGCCAGCCGAGGGGGTGGCAGATGCGGAATTTGCCGCGCTGCAGGCGGAGGCGAAAGAGTCGTTCAAGAAAGGCGTGGCGCCGTTTGTGAAGACGTATTGCATCGAGTGCCATAGCAACCGGCGCACGAAGGGCGGGCTGAACTTTGAGCCGGCACTGAAGAATCCAGGCGAGTCTTCGGCGAGCCGGAAATGGATGCAGGCCTTTGCCAATGTGAACGCGCATGACATGCCGCCGGATGATTCGGACCAGCCTGCGAATGAGGAGCGCGAGCTGTTTCTGCAAAGCCTGGGCAAGGTCAAGTACCTCAGCGCGAAGGATCCGGGCCCGTTTGTCATCCGTCGCCTGACCAAGGTGGAGTATGGCAACACGCTGCACGATCTCTTTGGCGTGGACCCTGCGGTGGCGGAGGAACTGCCGGATGAGGTGGCCGGCCAGGGGTATCTGAATTCGCTCTCCCCCATGCAGACGGAGCAATACCTCGGCATCGCCAATGAAGTGCTGGACCGCATCTTTGCCGCACCGGGGAAGCCGCCCACGAAATGGCAGAATCGTTGGTTAGGCAAACCACCAGCCCCAGGAACGGATGAACGCGAATCCGCTCAGAAGGTGGCCCGCACGCTGGCGCGACGCGCCTACCGCAGGCCGCCCTCAGAGGCGGAGGTGGCCACGCTGGCGGGCGTGTTTGATCTGGGTCGGTCTAACCAACTGGATTACCAAGGGTCGCTGCGCCTGATGCTCAAAGCATTGCTCGTATCCCCACAATTCCTTTACATCACTCCGGCGAAGGAAGCGGAGGCCGGCAAGACCATCGTACCCCTGGATGATTACCAACTCGCATCCCGTCTGTCGTATCTGCTGTGGGCCACGATGCCGGATGAGGAGCTGTCCGCGCAGGCGGATGCGGGCAAGCTTCATGAACCCGGAGTACTCAAGGTCCAGGTGAAACGCATGCTGGCCGATCCTCGTGCACGGGCCTTGTTTGATGGGTTCGGGTCACAGTGGCTGGGTTTGGGCAGTCTGGAGGGTAAGACGTTTGATCCAAAGAAGTTCCCGCAGATGACACCCGCGCTGCGTACGGCCATGTATGATGAGGCGCGGCTGTTCTTTGACAGCATCGTGCGGGGGAACCTCAGCGTGGTCGCCTTTGTGGCCAGCGACTACACCTTCCTCAATGAGACACTGGCCAAGGTCTATGGCCTGGAGAAGGACGTCACCGGGCCCAAGATGCGCAAGGTGAAGCTGACGAATGCGAATCGCGGTGGCATCCTGGGCATGCCGGGCATTTTGGCCACCACCTCTTTCCCCAACCGCACCAGCGCGGTGAACCGGGGCGTGTGGGTGCTGGAGCAGGTGCTGGGGGAGCACGTGCCCCCTGCCCCGCCGAATGTCCCGGCACTGGAAAAGCAGGACCAAAAACAGGTGGCCAATCTGACCCTGCGACAGCGCACGGAACTGCACCGGACGAATGCCGTGTGCGCCAACTGCCACAAGATCCTGGACCCCATCGGCTTTGGCCTGGAGAACTTCGATGCCATCGGCCGCTGGCGGGACAAGGATGATACGGGCGGGGCCATTGATGCCGCGGGCGAGCTGCCAGGGGGCAAGCGGTTCTCCACCCCTGGCGAGCTGAAAAGCATCATCGCTGCACGAAAGGACGATCTGGCCCGTAACTTAACGGAGAAGCTCATGGCCTATGCGCTGTGCCGGCAGCTTGAAGGTTATGACAAGATCGTGGTGGATCAGCTCATGAAAACCATCGCCCAGGATGGCTATCGGATGCAGACCCTCATCACGGAGATCGTCACCAGTTACCCCTTTCTGAATCGCCGCGTCCAAGACTGAGTTTAGCCCCCCTTCCATTGTCCCTGCCATGACCCGCAAGAACCTCATTGATCGCCGCACGTATTTGAAAGGCATTGGAGCCAGCCTGGGCCTGCCGCTTTTGGAAACGATGGGCTGGGCAGACTCCGTCAAAGGGCGGGCGGCGGTGAAGCCACCCGTGCGCCTCGGGTTCATGTACATGCCGCATGGGGTGATTCCAGATCAGTTCTGGCCTGCCACGCCGGAGAGCTACCTCAGCTCCCCGCCCCCTGCGCTGGAGTCCCTGCGGCCCATTCTGGATCAGTGCCTGCTGATGAAGGGCATCTCCGGGGTGCCCATCGCCCCCTTCAATGGCGCTCCGCATGCGCTGGAGCTTTCCACCTGGCTCACCGCCTGCCTGCCAGACCCGAGCAAGCGCAACCAGATCCACATCGCCATCTCGGCGGACCAGATCGCCGCGAACTACGTGGGTGCGATGACTTCCCTGCCCTCGCTGGAGCTGGCCACCATGCCGCAGACGCACAAGGAGAACCAGGAAGGCCTGAACGAAGGTTACTACTCGCACTGCAGCTACCGCTCGCCCACGCAGGCCGTCCCGGCAGAGATCAATCCGCGCAACGTACTGAATCGTTTGTTCGGCAAGTCGGACTCCTCCGGCAGCAGCCGCAAGGCCGATCCGCTGGAGCGGCAGATGCTGGACCTGGTGATCGGCGGTGCGCGGGACCTGCGCAAGAAGCTGCCGCAGAACGACCAGCACAAGCTGGACGAATACCTGGACAGCGTGCGCTCTGTGGAGCGCCGCATCGCCGCCATCGAAATGCGCCAGAAAGAATCCGCCCTGGAGAAAGCCGGGGTCGCCTCCAGCAAGCGCAGCGCCACGGATTCACCGCCCATCGAGATCCGCATTCCCGAGGGCGACAAACGCAGCGAATACATGCAGGTCATGTGCGACCTCAACGTGCTCGCCTTCCAGACGGATACCACCCGCGTCAGCACCTACATCGGCTCCACGCCCAATGGTGTCTCGTATCCGGAACTCGGCTTCACCGACTCGCATCACTCCCAGACGCATCACAACCACAAGGCCGATCAAGTCGCGAAAGTCGCCGCCATCACCGCTTTCAACATCACCCAGTTTGCCTACATGGTGAAAAAGATGGCCAGCCTCCGCGAAGGCGACGGCAGCCTCCTGGACAACTGCCTCATGATGTGGGGCTCCGGCCTGGAAGACGGCAACGACCACAGCCGCAAAAACCTCCCCTTCATCATCGTCGGCAAAGGCGGCGGCTCCGTCAACACCGGCCGTTTCCTGGCCGATACCCAAGGCAATCAGGGAGATCTGCTCACCACACTACTGACCTGCGCAGGCGTGCCCCTCGACCGGCCCATTGGCATCGCGACGAAGCGGATGGAAGAGATGGTGAGGGTGTTATAAAGCGGGATGCTAGATAAGAACATTCCTATTAAAACGGAATATCGTCATCGTCGCTAGCTTCAGCGGTTTTAGTTTCCTGAGGCGCATCATTCAGAGGTGTATCTACCTCTTCTTTTGCAGGCAAATCCTGTGAATCATTTCCCTGGGAGGGGACGCGGGTCAGAATGTGATCTGTCTTAAATTCAATTAATCGATGAGCCACTCCGTCCAGAATGCGCTTTAGTTCCTCCTCCTTCTCACTTGTCGTGACAATCACTTGTTGGTCAAAATCCGCAGAAGTTTGAGCACGCACGAAGAAACTCGCAAAGCTCTCTCGATTCGTGTCTTGCTGCCTTGGTTCATCAAGTACAAGCAAACCGGGATGATTAGTATCCTCCTCGCGAGCTAGCTCCAACAGCGAATGAAGATAGGCCCAAATGGTGCGGATCAAATCACTAGCCGAAAGATCGAATTCCAAATCGAAACCCTTATATTCAGGCTTGTAGCTCTCCCTCGACAACGTAATATCTTTGGGGGCCACGCTTCGCACATCAAACGCAGTGGCATGCGATTGGAAGAGCATCTCCAACGTCTTAATTTTGCGCTGATCGTCCTTAGTTAAATAGTCATCAGGTAACTTTTTTAACTCCTCTGTTACAGCCAACCATTGAGAACAAAGAGATTTAAGCTGAGAGAAATCTACTTCTATAATATTTTCGGCTTCGATTGTTCGAGCTAAGCGAGCTTGAGCAACTTGTAAGGCTTCAATAGCAGCGCGTGATGGCGCATGTCCTTCGGAAACCAAGCTAGTTTTGAGGGCCCTAATCCTAGCACGTATTTCAGCCTCCTTTTCTCTCAACGCAGCTATTTCCGCGTTTATAACAGAAATAGCTCGAATCAAACTACCTTTTGCAGCATTGTAAATTTCTTGCTGAGCCTCAATAAAATTAATACTGTCTTCGAGTGACATTACGTTAACTGCATTATCTTGAGGCAACAAACTTTCGTCCACGTTTTGATGGCAAGTGGGACAACGGTGATCAGTTACAATTTTTGGTATATATCTTGCCCCCATTGTTCGGAGTTTACGAACAGATTTATTACCTGCAAGATCGTCGGCCAATTCAACTAGCCTGGCTTCTAGGCCCGTCATCTGCACACGTTTAGCACTAACATCCTGAATAGCTTCAACCAAGGTAACTTGGATAGTTTGCAACTCTTCCTCAACTTCTCTCAATTGTGCGGTTAGCTGATCCGAAACCGCAGATACTTCGGGGATTTCCTTTGATATCAAGCTATCAATCTCTGTTTGATCTGCTTGTTTTGCCTGGTTGATATCCACCCATCGATTATCACGATAAAGCATTAATGTAACAGGTTCTTTGACCGACCATTGCTTCATTGGCATCTCAGTTAAACCATTGATAATGCCGCCAGCCTGCCTGGCGGCTGAAGATGCTTCTAACGTCCACCGTTGCCATTGCCGCTGAATCTCCGCCTTTGCATCACGAAGTTGCTGTGCCTTTGCAATCAATTCGAACACAGACAATTTTAGGATGAACTCAATTGCGCGTTTTGATGCATCACGAATCTGAAACTGAGTTGGCATTCGCGCTTGAATTCCTGTCCAGGCCTTCTTCTGCTCGATAAGAATCAGGGGAAACATAGATTCAATGTAAAGAGGGCAAGACTTTCCATCGAAGGTGGTCACCTGTGGCAGCGTCCAGCCGAGAAACGTTGATAACCAATAATGAAAGCCCTCAGGCTTGGTGGCTGCACCACGATCTCTGACATATTTGTCCTCCAGCTCATAGGGAATAACGGGGTCAGGAGCAGAGATTGCCGGACCGTGAACAACAGTAATTAAATTGTGATTAAGCGCCCCTTTTACACGCCTAATAGTCGTTACGATGTGACCATCGTGGTTAGAAAATTCTAACTGAACTTCAGAGGATATAACTTCATGGCGTGAACCATCCTCCGCATCAATCATATGAGTTATCGCGTGCGGCAAAGGTACGCTTCGACTAGCACTTAACATTCCTTCCAGTCCAAGTCCATAAATCATGCTTTGAACAATCGTGGATTTACCCGAGGAATTGTCAGCTCGAATGACGGTCAATCCATTCTGCAGTGATAGTTTGACTCCAAATTCACCAATGGCAGTTTGAACTAAAATCCTCAACTCTCTAATACGAAGTTTCACCATATTGAAGAAGGGTTAAGAATGGATTTAAGTATTGAGTTTTTAAGCCGCATGCCAACTGATTCGAAAAAATTTCTTTCCTGTACTAGACATGAAGCATCGCTTTCAATTTCATCCAGCCAAGCATTGCCTGACGGAGTCAGGACTAAAGCATGAGATTCTGTCCGTTCTATTAAACCTTCGCCCCGCGACAAGTCGATAGCGCGACTAAAAGCCGGATCAAACTTTATCTGGATGCCCCTCATGTGCAAATTGCCATCAAGGCGATCCAATAAGGCACGTTGACCGTCTGTTGTTCTGTGTGCCCAATTTAGAACATGTAGTTTTGCTAAAGGAGCCTGTCCTTTCCATCCGCAGTAGCGTAACATAAGCAGTATGATTGCAATACGATAATCTGCTCGCATATCGTAAGGAATTGGGATGGGGCGTTTTCTAAAAGTAAACGTTGCGCCCAATTGTGTAAGGAGATCTAAGGCATCACTTTCCATCAGATTCACTTTCAAAGAAGTTAAGGGGACAAGCAAATAACCACTCCACGATAGCTTCGTCCGCAAGTATTCGTGCTGCAGCCTCTGTCAGTGCGGGCATTACCTCAAGCGCTCTGGCCTGGTATTCGGCTTTTACCTTTGTAATAAATTCCGCAGGGATTGCAGTATTCAACGCACTTTCCAATTCCAATGCATCTCTCTTCTCACTTTTTGTTTTAACTAGTCTCTCCCATCCTTCAGGATCCTCTTTTTCTATCCGATTGAAGGCGTTTTGAGCAATTACTGCATTCCGGACAAGTGCTGACCGGATAGCTGAAATTGCTAGTCGGGGACGCTTCGATTTACCCAACTTGTCATCAAGCAATTGCATCTTGGGTTCGTTAGCAAGCTCCCATTCTTTTTGCTCGGTATCAGTAGGAGGTTCAGTCAGTATATTTATTCTTTTTCTACCAAACTCACGACAACGATCTCGGACACCATCAAACTCAGCACCAGAGCCGACTGTGATGGTAAACTGTTTGTCGATGAAAGACAGATCCCAAGAACGTACTTCGCCCGTTCGTACACCGACGTGTTGAGTTAATTGATTATCTTTCAAATACTCAGCCGGTATGATCAGTGTCCATCGCTTTAATTTGATAGCATCAAGGCATTTACTGAAAAAAACAGCGTTTTTTTTAAGTTTTAGGGTGTCGCTATTGATCTTTCTGAGAATTCGTGTAGCGAATGAACTCTCGGCATCTTCCTCTGGCACATAGCACTGATAGCCAACGGCGAGATCATCTTTCGAAAATCCTTCCAATCCACCATCACCACCGTGATTGTCAGGAATAGTTTGAAACGATCCTCGGTGAAACTGCGCAGCAAGCGACATATTGTATTCTTGCCAGTCATCTGTGCTCCAGGCCATGATTTATCTTGGTTCTAAATGGGAATTATATAAAGGCACCCGAATTCTAAACATCTGTATTTTAAGAGATTTCCCATTGCATAATGAAATATCAAGCTATTTCTGAAACGATCGGAACAGCAAATATGAGAATTCGAAAAGATGACGTTCTTCATTCATCGGTTAGCTTTATACATCTGATCTAACGCCGCATTTTTTGCCGCGTCGGCCTCGCCTGCTGCCGCGCAGTTCACTGGTCCCCCCTGCTCCAGTGTGGACTCGGGACGAAGAATACTGGGGACGCTAGGCATACACCAGTGACATTGCGGTTTTTGAGGTAGTAGATGCTGGAGGTGAAATTCTTCCCCGGGCGATGAGCACCAATGAGGAGACGGATGCAATTCGGATAAAAGTTTTAGTAGGCTGAAAGTCGTGAAAGCCACCTCTCCAAGCCGATACCGGTCGCGGTGAACCGTGCGGACTTCTCCTCCACAAGGGGTGCTGCTGGACCGGTCAATCGGGATTGTGCCAAAGCGGATGGTGAAGATAGAGCGTCTCTAGACCAAAGCGGCCTGTTTACAAGTGCCCTCGCTCTTCACTTAAAAGGGGTTGCTCGACAGGCTTGGATCAATGGGCCGCCTCGGGCAGCATGGCTTTCAGCTTTGCCCAGACCAAATCGGCAATCTTCTGCTGCCCCTCTGCCGTGGGATGAATGCGGTCGGGTTGGTTGAGTTTTTCATCGCCGCCGACGCCTTCGAGGAGATAGGGGAGGAGGTCGGTTTTTTCGGTGGTGGATACTTTGGGGAACACGGCTTTGAAGGCCTCGACGTACTTGGGGCCGAGGTTATCGGGCATCTGCATGCCGGCGATGAGGATCTTGATGGTGGGGTTCTTGGCGCGGGCTTTGGCAACGATGCCGGTCAGATTCTTTTCCGTCTGTTCGGGGGAGACGCCGCGCAGGCCGTCATTGCCGCCGAGGGCGATCACCAGCACGTCCGCGCCTTTCGGGCCCAGGGCCCAGTCGATCCGCCGGAGGCCGCCAGCGGTGGTATCGCCACTCACACCGGCATTCACCACCTCATAGGGCAGGCCCTCGGCATCCATTTTCTTTTGCAACAAAGCTGGGTAGGCTTGATCACGATCCAGGCCGTAGCCGGCGGAGATGCTGTCGCCTAAAACGACGATTCTTTTTTTTCCTACGGCTGCGGTTTGGGCGGGCAACGTAGCCATCCAGCCCCCCGACACTGACATCAGCAGTCCGAACACCAGCCATTTCATCCATGTCATCTGCCAGACTAGAATCATCGACTGCGGCTGTCAAACGGCCCATCCTGGAGATCCAGGCGCTCCAAAAAATCTATCGCAGTGCCGAGCATGAGCTGACGGTGCTGAACGACATCAACCTGACGCTGGATGCGGGCGACACGCTGGCGATCACCGGTCCCTCAGGAAGTGGCAAGACCACGCTGTTAGGCCTATGCGCCGGGCTGGACGATGCCACATCCGGCTCCCTGAAACTCGATGGGCAGGCTTTTGAAAACCTTTCCCAGGATGCGCGGGCGGCGCTGCGCAATAAGCTGGTGGGTTTCGTTTTCCAAAACTTCCAACTCATCCCAACACTGACCGCCCTGGAGAACGTGCTGGTGCCGCTGGAACTGCGGGGCGAGACAGGTCGCCAAAAAGTGGCGGAAGCCCTGCTCCATGAAGTGGGCCTGGGCAAGCGGTTGGGGCATTACCCCGCCCAGCTTTCGGGCGGCGAGCAGCAACGCGTGGCCCTGGCCCGAGCGTTTGTGCATCGCCCAAAAATCCTCCTGGCCGATGAACCCACGGGCAACCTCGACGCCGCCACCAGCGCGCCCATTGTGGAGATGCTGTTCCGGCTGAATCGTGAGGCAGGCACGGCGCTGGTGATTGTGACGCATGACCCCGGCCTAGCCGCGAAAGCCCGGCGCGTGGTGAAAATGGAGGGTGGGAAGATCATCGCGGAGGAAGAAAATGCCGTCTGATCCACGCCCGCTCCCGACCCACCTCATCCCTGCCCTGCTGCATCCCTGGACCTGGCAGATGGCGTGGCGGGACAGCCGCACACAGCGCCTGCGCTTGCTCATTTTCTCCCTCGCCATCGTTTCCGGCATCGCCGCGCTGGTCGCCATTCATTCGCTGAAAGGCAGTGTCGAAACCGGCATCCAAACCCAGGCCAAGGAACTCCTCGGCTCGGATCTTCAGGTCTCTTCCTCGCAGCCGATCAAGGCGGAGGAGTTTGACAAGCTGGCCAAGATTTCCTCCCGGACCACTCGCGAGGTTGCCTTCCCATCCATGATGACCTTCCCCAATGGCGGGGCACGGCTGGTGAACGTGCGCGCCCTCGAAGGCGAGTATCCTTATTATGGGAAAATCGAAACGCTTCCTGCGGATGCCTGGCAGCGCCGCTCGGATCAGCCCGGCGTGTTTTTAGAGGCTTCCCTTTTGGAGCAATTCCAGGTGAAGCTAGGCGACGAGATCGAGCTGGGCCGCCTGCATTTGAAGATTCTCGGCAGCATCCTCAACTCCCCGCCGCGCGCCAGCCGCTTCAGTGGCATCGCCCCCGAGGCGTATGTTCACCTGTCCGATATCCAGCAGAGCGGACTCATCGGCGCCAACAGCATGGTGACCCATCTGGTCCATCTCGAAACCGCCCAAAAATCTCCCTCTGCCGAGCTGAAGGAAAACCTGCGCCGCGAATTCCCCACCTCGTCCTGGCGACTGGAGACACCGGGGGACCGCCAGGAAACCCTGGGCGATGCCCTGGATTTGTTTCAACGATACCTCGGCATCCTGGCGCTGGCGTCCCTGGCCCTCGGTGCCCTGGGGGTAGCGGGGGCGGTGCAGTCCCACATTAATCGGCGCGTTACCACCATCGCCATCTTGCGCTGTCTCGGCGCGCCACGGCAGCTCGCCGCAGCCGTTTACATCGCCCAGAGCGCCACGCTGGCCCTTCTGGGGGCCATCCTGGGTGCGGGGCTGGGGGTGCTTTTGCAAACCGGCCTGCTGGTCTTGTTTAAAGACAGCCTTCCAGTAGCTGTGGAGGTCGCCCCCGAATGGGCCATCGTCTTTCGCACCACCTTGGCGGGCCTGGGCGTGTGCTGTGGTTTCGCGCTCATCCCTATCCTGAAAATTCATCGCATTTCACCGGCTGCCACGCTGCGCAGCGGCAACTTTTTACCTGGTAACCCCCTCCGCACGTTGCCAGTCTATTTGCTTCTCACCGCCCTGCTGCTCCTGCTATCCCTAACCAATGATGCGGACTGGAAACGTGCCGTGCTTTTGGTTGGCGGACTTGGCGCTGCTTTTGCCCTGGTCATTGGGGTGGCCCGGGTGCTGGTGGCTGTGACGCGCCGCATCGTCCGGCCAAGTTGGCCTTACCTCCTGCGGCAGGGCATTTCCAATCTTCATCGACCCGGCAACCAGACCTTGCTGTTTCTGCTCTCGCTCGGGCTGGGCACCTTTCTCCTGCTCACCATCCTGCTAGCCGGGGATCTTTTGCAGCAACGTCTCCGCATCAGCGAGACCCAGGAAAACCCCAACCTGTACCTGATCGACGTCCAGCCTGATCAAGTCGAAGGCGTGACTTCGCTGGTGAAAAGCCAGGGGCTGCCCGTTTTAGAAACCGCCCCCATGGTCACCATGCGGGTCCAGGCCCTCAAAGGCGTGCCAGTCACTAAGGCGGAAGGGGTGCCGCGCTGGATTGCCAACCGTGAATTCCGGTCCACCTATCGAGCGAATCTGAACTCCAGTGAAACTCTGGTTGCCGGAGAATGGCATGAGAACCTGCCCAGTCCAGATGGCCCCATACCGGTCTCGCTCGAAGAAAAAATCGCCGGGGACATGCGCCTTCAACTTGGCGACACGCTGACGCTGGATATCCAGGGCATCACCCTGGAAGCCCGCGTGACCAGCATCCGAAAAGTGGATTGGAGCCGGTTTAACCTCAACTTCTTCATGGTTTTTCCGCCTGGACCTCTGGACGGTGCACCGGGATTTCATGTGGTGACCACTCGCACCCCGGATGCAGCCGCGGTAGGCCGCCTGCAACAAGGCCTGACGCGAGAGTTTCCCAACGTCTCCTCCATTGACCTGTCCCAGATTTTAGAAACGATTCGCTCGCTGTTCTCGAAGATCTCGTGGGTCATCACGATCATGGGTGGATTTACGCTGATCGCTGCGTTGCCCATTGTGGTGGGCACGCTGCTCAATGGTCGAGATGTGCGCCTGCGCGAAAGTGTCTTGCTCCGAACGCTCGGCGCATCTGCGCGGCAGGTCCGCACCATCCTCGTCATCGAGTACGCCACCCTTGGTTTCCTTTCCGCCCTCACCGGAACTCTTCTCGCCGTGGGAGCTACTTCTATCCTCGCCGTTTACGTTTTCAAAACTTCGCCGTCGCCGGATGTCGTGACACTGCTGGGTGCCTTTGTCACCACCACGGCCATCTCCGTTCTGGGAGGCCTCGCTCTTAGCCGGGGTGTTTCCAATCATCCACCGCTCGATATCCTGCGCCGGATCTGATTTTGAAAAGACGGGCCGTTGCCTGACCTCAGGCCAGCCCTCCGTTTGAAACGTCCGTGACAAGAATAGGGTTGTTGTTGCCCTTTTATCCGTTCTACACTTTTTGTTCTTATGCTTTCACGTCGTTCCTTCCTCAAAAACTCCGGTCTTGCGCTTGGCGCTGCCTCCTTGCCTGCTGCGGCTCTTGCCCAATCCACTGGAAAGCAGAAGACGGTGCTGCTGCAGTGTGCCTGGGCGACGAAGAACATTGGGGACATTGGGCATACACCGGGGACGTTGCGGTTTTTGGAGCAGTATCTGCCGGAGGCGAAGATGATTCTCTGGGCGGCGAACACGAATGAGGAGGTGGATGCGATGCTGATGAAGCGGTTTCCGAAGCTGGAGATCGTGAAGGGATCGCTCTCGGAGAAAGACGGGGCGGTGCAAAAGGCGGTGGGGCGCAGTGACTTTTTCCTGCGCGGGCCGGGCATGGGGCAGCCGACGGATTTCATGGCCTATTGCCAGAAGATCGGCAAACCGTGGGGGTTGCAGGGGCAGTCGTACTTTCCGGACATGGTGACGGGCAAGGATGCGGAGAAACGCATCGCCCTGCTGAATGGTGCGGCCTTCATCTATTGCCGGGATTCCAAGACGCTGAAGCTGCTGCAGGACGTGGGCGTGAAGCCGCCGGTGCTGGAGTTCGGCCCGGATGGCTGCTTTGGCATTGATGTGCGCGATGAGGAGAAGGCGCTGGCGCGGATGAAGAAGCATGGGCTGGAGGAGAAGAAATTCATCACCCTGCAATTGCGCACGCATTCACCGACGAGCCCAGGGGTGGATGACAAACGGCCGCAGAAGCTGAATCCGCTGAACCCGACGCCGGAGAACATCGCCGATGACACCCGTCGCGCGAAAGTTTACCAGGACCTCATCGCCATGTGGGTGAAGGAAACGGGCTACAAGGTGGTGATTGCTCCCGAGGTGCGAAAGGAGATGGAGTATAACAAGAAATTTGTCTATGATCCGCTGCCGGATGACCTGAAGAAGCACGTGGTGAACTTTGACGAATTTTGGAATGTGGACGAGGCCTGCTCCTTCTATGCGCGGGCGCATACGGTGATCTGTCACGAACCGCACACGCCGATCATGGCCCTGGCGATGGGGACGCCGATGATGCACACGTTTTCGGAGTTTCACTCGCCGAAGTGCTGGATGTTCAAGGACATCGGCCTGGAGGAATGGGCGCCGGAGTTTGATGCAACGCCGGCGGAGAAGATGTTTGAGATCCTGATGGGGATTCACAAAGACTACCCGGCGGCGGAGGCGAAGGTGAAGAAGGCGATGGCGTATGTGGAGGAGCGGGCGAAGTCGCAGATGGGGGTACTGAGGGGCGTGATGGGGTGAGGGTGGAGCAGTGGGTGGCCCTTTTTACAGGATTCACAGGATGGCAGGATTAACAGGAAGTGTGGTAAGGAGGCGCAGGAGAAGCTCGGAGATGGATGACCGGGCGGTGGGGCTGTGCTGCCAGGGCGTGAGATGGGCTGAGGTTCAAAGGCCGGGACTTGGCAAGTCCCGCTCCTTGGGGGAGGTTGTGCTGCTGGGGCAGACGGAGTTGAATTCAATAAACACTTGTGTGGAGTTAAAACCTTGCTCCTTAGGCAGTTACGAGCATGAGTGAGCGTATGCCGCCACCCCCTACTGAGTACTTTTTCGAGCGAGCTCCCTGGAACAACCGGTGGGTGTTGTTTTGTATTGCCCTGGTGATGGCGTGTTTCGATTTCCTGTCAGGGCCGATCATTTTCTTTCCCGTTATGTTTGTGATTCCGGTGACGCTGATGTCGTGGAACTGCGGGCTGCGGACGGCCCTGATCCTGGGGACGATTTTGTGCGTGATCCGTTTTTGCATCCAGTATGCCTGGGGCATCCCCTACACACTGCCTGAGGCCATCGTGAATGCGGTGCTGCGGCTGGGGGTGCTGCTGTTCATCACGTTTCTGGCGGGCAAGCTTTCGCAGCAGACGCAGGCGCTGCGGGCCCGGGTGCGGACGCTGGAGGGCATTTTGCCGACGTGCTCCTTTTGCAAGGACATCCGGGACGAGGCGGGGAACTGGCACGAGATCGAGGATTATGTGACTTCGCGGACGGAGGCACGATTCAGCCACGGGGTGTGCCCGGAATGCGCGGCGGAGCATTATGGGGACATTCTGGCCAAGATGGCGAAGAACGCCACCGCCTGAGCTTGCCCCCTGCCCTGCGCATTGGTATCCTTGAAGGGTTGAAGATGGCGGGCGAAGGCTGCTTCGGAGACACAAAAACGCCCCCAGACCTGAGGGAGATCCGGGGGCGTGTGGTGAGGCCTGAGCCTGGGAATTATGCGAGCCGGCTGGCGAGATCCTGAGCGAGCCCGCACATCGTGAGGGTCGGATTCCATGAGCCGCAAGTGGGGAACAGCGATGCCCCTGTGACATAGACGTTGGCAACACCGTGCGGACGATAATCGAGCCCGACCACCGACGTCCGGGCATCGGTTCCCATCCAGAGAGGGGAGGCTTCGTGCACAATGATGTTGAGGCGAATCTGTTCCCGAGGTGGCTTTGTGGTTTCCCATTTGCCGGTGCCATCGGGCTGCTCAACCCAGTATTCGACAACCGGCGCGGCGGCACCAGCAGGCGCGGTCATGGCTTCGATGTTCTGGTAGGTCGCGGCATCGAGCACCTCCCATAGGTCGTAATCGTCAGAGTTGAGCGTCAGCTGGAGCGAAATGTTGGTGGTCGGATCGCCGCCGCCATTGCGCCTGAGCCAATTGTCCGGATTTTTCTCGCTTACCTCCCCCAGGGTTGCGCAAACAAAGACCACGTACTCCACCGACTCGCCCAATTGAGCCGGTGTGGCGACGGCCGCCGCATCGGGGGCCTCCCGAGCGATGGTACCCGCGTCTGCGACGGGATCAGTCGCTGAAAAGGCGCTGGTCTGCACATGGTATTGCAAGCCGTTGGCGGCCTTGCCATCCAGGTAAAGCGCCGCGATTTCCAGCGAAGACAAATCCTTAAAGGCGGAGCGCCTGACCCGGGCGGTGACATGCGACATGAAATGCCCTGTGTATCGCTGGCCGGCATTGGGCAGGCGATCCCCAAACGAGTTCATCAGCAGCGTCGCCGGCGGTATCGCCCCCATGGACAAAATCACCTTGGCATTCCCGACTGGCAGAGGTCCCCGGCTTGTCTCCAGCGCGATGACAGAGCCCTGCCCGTCGTGAATCATCCGATCGACCACGCAGTGGTCGGCCATTGTCAATGCGGTGCCCTTCCCGGCCGCGGCCAGGGCTTTTTGCGCCTCATAAAGGTCGAACAAAGTGCCGACCGTCGAGTATTTGAAGAACTTCACCGATTTCCATTCTGGGATATCCACGGCGATAGGGGCCGCATAAGCGTGCTGGGCCGTCGGGACGAGCCGCCTGAAGTTCTGCTGAATGTTTGAGTCGAGCTGCGTTTGAAGGTTCCCGTAAACGCCATCCTGGATTTGGTCCATGGAGGTGACATGCAGGAATTTTTTGGCCCGTTCCCAAAAGCCGGGCTGCTGCGTCACCGCGATGACTTCGTCCGGCCAGTCGCGCATCTGATCCGGGTTTGGCATCGGGCACCAGGCGCTCCAGTAGCTTGAGCGCCCGCCAACGATGGGCATGTAACCGGCCTGAAAAAACTTCTCGCCTGTCGTCACCATCTGGGTGGTCCGGGTCCACGGGTAAGTGGTGGGAGGAGAGCCGCCCGTGGCCTGGAAACTGGTGGCCAGCATCTGGTAATGCACCGGCAGCCAAAAGCCGCCACGATCAAGGACCAGAATCCTTGCCTTGGGATTGAGGCGGAACGATTCCTCGATAAAGGCCACGCCGGTAGGGCCGGTGCCGACCACGATGAAATCAAAGGTCTCCGTGAGAACGGTGTTCCAGTCGCAGGCGGAGGCAAAGAAGGCAGCGTTGGCGATCTGATCTGCACTGGCCGATTGTGGCCCGGGGACCGGATAGCCCAGGGATATCCCGGCCGGTTTTGGCGCGTCTCCTTCGAAAAAGGTTTTATAGGTATGGTTCATCATGCAAGTGGGTCATGTGGATACGGGGTGCCTGAGATCCCTGCTTCGACAGGATCGGATACTTGTGGGAGCGAGAGCCCGCAGGCTCCCGCTCCATTCACTAGCCGTCTTCTCAGCGCGTTCGAGTTTGCAGGTGTCAACCAGCGGCCGTTATTTGTTCTCGGAGGGAGCAGCCAGCCGCTTTTTCATCAGCAACATTTCGCTTGGGCGCTTGAAGAGGCGAAGGTTGTCCACCGGTTTCTGATTCGCGGCGGCCCATAGCTTGAGGGCCTTGAATGAAAACATCATATCGTAGTCCAAGGCGATGCTGCCCTCGTCCATGGGCACTGTGCCGGGACGGTTCTGGAACCATCGGAACCAGTCGGGAGAGCCCGGCGTCGCCATGACGTAGCCAAGCTTTTCGTCGATATGACCCGGCATGAGAAATGACTGATTCTGCCATTCCGCCGGACTGTGGCAGCTCATGCACGAGGAGTTGGCCACAGGAACGGTGCCTGGTTTGCCAGTGGCCGGATCAATGTATTCACCAGCCGCCTGCACGGCCTGATCATTGGGGCCGGACAGGCGTCCGCCCCAGCCCAGAGTCGCCTGAGCATAGGCGGGCGAGGCGGGATTGATCCAGGTCTCGTTCAGCGGAGCCCGAACACCCGGCTCAACGGACGAGTTCACGTCCGGATCATTGCCCCACATGGCGCCGAGCGGGATCATCCGCTGCCAGAAATCGCCTTGGATGCGGTTATCATAAACCAAGGTCGAGAAGACCCATCCGGTCTTCGGTGCTGCGACCGAATCCTTCACAATGATGTCCATCTGCAGCAGCTGGACATTGAACAGGGTCGGTTTATCCGCCGGATTTCCGTTTTTCGAATTGACCTCATTGGCAAAGATCTGCCACGAGGGAGATCCGGCCAACATGGGCCATTCTTCCGCAGTGATCTGCGTAAACGCAAGCTTCACGATGATGGAGCCCTCGGGGAACTGAGCCGCCTCCGTGATGAGGTTTGGCTTCATGGCGGAACTCCCCCAAAAACGCCCCAATGTGACGGCTGCAGTGGGATTGTAATAAACGGCGCCGAAGTCATTCATGTAATTGACCTTGAGAGCCGGGTCATTGAAGAGGCTCGCATTGGTCGTGGTGGCCTGGAACATGCCGTGGATGGGTTCCCGGATGGATGAGAGCCAAGGCTGATTGAACCAACCGCGCTCTCCCGCATTCCAAGCCGGGTAGTCGGCGATCAGGACCTTCATGTCCGTCGAAACCGTCTCCTTGAGCACATCCGCATACGCACTCGCCGTCTCCTTCGATATGGGCTGCCCTTTGAGGGTCTCACGCCAAGGCATCGGCGGGGGTGGAAGATCCCCGGGGTAGGCATGACTCAAGGCAAATTGCGGGCCTTTATACTCGGAAGGAGCCTGCGTCTGGCTATTGGCGAACGGATCTTCCGCCCCCATCAGGGTCAGCGAGGTACATGCAAAAACTAGACATAGGGTATTTTTACCCATTTCTCCAATGCGACGGATCTTATGTATTTTAAGCATATTATTAATGTTTATTTTAGCGATCAACGAAGACATCCATTGCGCAATCGGATTATTTTTACTAGATGTTTATTCACAAAATATCGTTTCATTCAATCTTTTACCCAATACCTTAAACCCCAACTTGATTCCACATTATATAATTTAATACTTAATCTATTAATCTAATAATAAGAAGCCAAGCGATCTCAATTTGAAACTTCCGTGCCTCGAGACGTGCGCAGAATGCCTCTCTCAAGCCAGGGAGTCCTCCGTCGCCTTTAGTCCCGCCGTGATGCGAGATCATGTGCTGCCCGAGCAGGTAGTGGCCACACAGCTATCCCTGGAATCCGGATGCAGCAGAGGAGACTTCCACCCGGCAGACTTTGACACGCCTCTTCCTCCCGAGAAAGGCTTCGTCTGTGCACACAAAAAGCCCCCGGACCTGATGAAGATCCGGGGGCGTGTGGTGAATGCCTAACCTCAGGTATTAAACGAGGTCGTAGCGGTCCAGGTTCATGACTTTGTTCCAGACGGAGACGAAATCGTTGATAAACTTGGTCTGGGCATCGGAGGTGGCGTAAACTTCGGCCAGGGCACGGAGCTGGGCATTGGAGCCGAAGACGAGATCCACGCGAGTGGCGGTCCACGTGAGGGCGCCGGTTTTGCGATCGCGGCCTTCGAAGGCGTCGTCGTCCTTGGAGAGGGGTTTCCATTCGGTGCCCATGTCGAGCAGGTGGACGAAGAAGTCGTTGGTGAGGGCTTCGGGCTGGTAGGTGAAGGCACCAGCCTGGGCTGAGCCGACGTTGGTTTTGAGAACGCGCATGCCGCCGATGAGGACGGTCATTTCCGGGGCGGTGAGGGTGAGCAGCTGGGCTTTGTCGATGAGGAGCTCTTCGGCAGAGACGCTGTATTTGGTGCGCTGATAGTTGCGAAAGCCGTCGGCGAGAGGCTCGAGGAAGCCGAAGGATTCGACATCGGTCTGATCCTGCGAGGCATCCATGCGGCCGGGGGTGAAGGGGACGGTGACTTCGTGACCGGCATTTTTGGCAGCCTGTTCGACTCCGGCGCAGCCGCCGAGGACGATGAGATCTGCCAGGGAGATCTTTTTGCCGCCGGACTGGGTGGTGTTGAAGGCGGCCTGGATGCTGGCCAGTTTTTCAAGGACTTTGGCGAGCTGGGCGGGCTGATTGACCTCCCAATCTTTTTGCGGAGCGAGACGGATGCGGGCACCATTGGCACCGCCGCGCTTGTCACTGCCACGGAAGGTGGAGGCGGAGGCCCAGGCGGTGGAGACAAGCTCTGAGACGGTGAGGCCTGAAGCGAGGATCTGGCCTTTCAGGGTAGCGATGTCCGGAGCATTGACGAGGGGGTGATCGACGGCGGGGATGGGATCCTGCCAGAGGAGGATTTCCTCGGGGACTTCGGGGCCGAGGTAGCGGTCGCGCGGGCCCATGTCACGGTGGGTGAGCTTGAACCAGGCGCGGGCGAAGGCATCGGCAAACTGATCTGGATTTTCCAGGAAGCGGCGGGAGATTTTTTCATACTCGGGATCCACGCGGAGGGCGATGTCGGTGGTGAGCATGTTGGGGGCGATGCGCTTGGAGGCATCGTGGGCGTGGGGCACGGTGCCCTGCCCTGCCCCGTCTTTGGGCCGCCACTGGTGGGCACCGGCGGGGCTTTTGGTGAGTTCCCATTCGTAGCCGAAGAGGTTCTCGAAGTAGTTGTTACTCCACTGGGTGGGGGTGGTGGTCCAGGTGACTTCGAGGCCGCTGGTGATGGTGTCGCCACCTTTGCCGGTGCCGAAGCTGTTTTTCCAGCCGAAGCCCTGTTCGGCAAGGCCTGCGGCTTCGGGCTCATCCCCGACATGGGAGGCGGGGCCTGCGCCGTGGGTCTTGCCAAAAGTGTGACCACCGGCGATGAGGGCGACGGTTTCCTCGTCATTCATGGCCATGCGAGCAAAGGTATCGCGGATATCGTAGGCGGACTTGAGGGGATCTGGATTGCCATCGGGGCCTTCGGGGTTCACGTAGATGAGGCCCATCTGCACGGCAGCGAGGGGATTCTCCAAATTGCGGCTGTGGACATCGCCATCGGCGTTGTCATCGGACACGACCACGCCGCCGTCTTTGGCGACGCCTTCGGAGCCGTGGGCGTAGCGTTTGTCGCCACCAAGCCAGGTGGTTTCGCGGCCCCAATAGACGTCGTGATCCGGCTCCCAGGTATCTTCACGGCCACCCGCGAAACCGAAGGTTTTGAAGCCCATGGTCTCGAGGGCCACATTGCCGGTGAGGATCATCAGATCGGCCCAGGAAATCTTGCGGCCGTACTTCTGCTTGATGGGCCAAAGGAGACGACGGGCTTTGTCGAGGCTGACGTTGTCTGGCCAGCTATTGAGGGGGGCGAAGCGCTGCTGGCCCCGGCCGCCGCCGCCACGGCCATCGCCGGTGCGGTAGGTGCCGGCACTGTGCCAGGCCATGCGGATGAACAGCGGGCCGTAGTGGCCGAAGTCTGCGGGCCACCAGTCCTGTGAATCCGTCATGAGGGCG
The DNA here is from genome assembly GCA_040386955.1 of Verrucomicrobiota bacterium. Classification (GTDB taxonomy): domain Bacteria; phylum Verrucomicrobiota; class Verrucomicrobiia; order Verrucomicrobiales; family Verrucomicrobiaceae; genus Prosthecobacter. Next base: position 37,979 of record JAZKER010000043.1, on the reverse strand, counting down.
GCGAGGTCCTGCTTCACTGCGGCGAGGTCGAGGCTCTTGAATTCTTCGGCGTAATTGAAGTCTCCGTCCATGGGATCGGACTTGGAGGAATGCTGGTGCAGGAGGTCGATCTTCAGCAGCTTAGGCCACCAGTCGCGGTTGGTGGTGCCGGTGCTGGGTGCGTGGTGGAAGGGGCACTTTCCTTGGGGGGCTGCAGCGGTGTGGGCTACGGGGCAGGTTTGGGCTTCGTCTGACATAGGTGTACTCTTTTGATCAGTTGACAGAAGGCGATGAGCCGAGGCTTCACCGATACGCACCACGGCACGCATCAGGGACAATTAATACCTGGAAATTCCACGTTCGTCTATAGATGCGTGAAGCTTGAAACAGGCCAGATGGAAAAGGAGGCTGAAGAAAGGATCCGCCCTTGCCGATGAAAAAGTGCTGGCTCTGGGCGGCCCTTTCTGAACATATTCCGGTGCAGTCTGCCATTCCCCTTTTTTCATTCCATGAAGCTTTTTCCTTTTTTCTCTGCCGCCCTCCTGCTGTGCCTCACGGCCTGCCAAACGGAACCTGTGAAAAAGAAGAAGACAGTGCGGCAGCCGCCAGTGCCGGGTGTGGGTGGTGCGGCGGCTGTAACGCCCAGCGTATCCCCTTCCGGTGTGGTGACGACCGCCAGCGGTCTGCAATATCGGGTGCTGGCCTCTGGGCCCACCTACGGCAGATCGCCCTCCTACAGCGATTCCGTTTCGGTTCACTACCACGGCACGCTCGCTGATGGCACGGTCTTCGACAGCTCGATCGAGCGCGGCCAGCCTGCGACCTTTGGCGTGGGCCAGGTGATTCCCGGCTGGACGGAGGCGCTTCAGCTGATGAAACCGGGAGACAAGTGGCTACTGCTTATCCCTGCCCGGCTGGCCTATGGCAACCGTGCCGTGGGCGGCAAAATTCCGCCGAACAGCGACCTGATCTTTCAGGTGGAGCTGTTGGAAGTGGTGGGACGATGAGGAGTTACTCAACCACACATCCGCTCACCTTTCGTCGCTTCGTTTGAGTCGCGCTTTTCAACGCCGCTTCTTTGTATGAACGCCATCCAGGGTTACCATCTCATCCGGCCAGAAGACCTTTCATGGCGGCTGTCGAATCTGATGAAGATCCCGAATGCGGACTACCTCGAGCGCACGGGCAGTGAGAATCTGGGCGCGCGACTGTGGCGACTGCCGCCCGGCAGTGCCAACACCCTGCACAAGCACGTGCGAGCGGAGGAATTTTACTTTGTGCTGGAAGGCACAGGTCGCCTGAGAGTGGGCGAGGAAAGTCTGACCCTCCCCCGATACGGCGGGGTGCTGGTGGGGCCAGATCAGCTCCGTCAGGTGTTTAATGACACTGAAAGCGAAGTGCTTTGGCTGATCATCGGTGGCCCCGAGGAAACTGAATTCCTGCCAAGCGCGACCACGCCGCCTGACATGTCTTTGATCTACCCGGTGGACCCGACTCAATTGCCGCCCGAACTCGCGGGGACTGAATGGCCATCGAAAGCCTGAAGGGATGCACGAGCTGCTCAATCGCCATCTTCAGGGCTTGGGCGGGGCTTTGCCGAATGTCATCAGAGATCGAACGGCAAAGTCAATGAAGGCACTGACGCGGGCGGGGAGCACGCGCTGGCCGGCATAGACCACGTGGATGGGCAGGTCCTTGGCCTTGAGCCTTGGCAGGACGCGCACAAGGGTACCTGCCTCGAGGTCTTTTTCGATCAGCCAATCCGGCAGCAATGCAACGCCGAGACCCTCGCGCACGGCTTCACGGATGCTGGTGACGCCTTCCGAGACGAGGACGGGCGTGGTCGGCAAGGTCTGAGCGGCACCTTTGGAATCGTAAAGGGTGACGTCCGTCGTGCCCCAGAAATGAGAGCCTGACAGGGAGACCCAGGGCCAGGGCTTCAGATCGGCCAGTGTCTTCACCGGAGGCCGGCCCTGGACCAAGGCGGGTGAGGCCGCGAGGTGCAGAGGGATGACGCCTGCGGGACGGGCGATGACGCTGTCATCAGTGATCCTGCCCGGTACAATCCCGACGTCGCAGCCTTCCTGGATCATGTGCAGGGGACGGTTGTTCAAGGCCAGGGTGGCGCTGACCTGAGGGTTTGCCTGCAAGAACTGGCTAACCAAAGGTGTGACCACCCACTGCCCCAGGTCCACCGTGGCAAACAAATGCAGCTGGCCGCTCAAGGTGGTGTGATCTGCATGCAGGCGACGGGCGGCCTCCTCGGCATGGCCCAGCAGGGTCCTGGCATCGGCCAGGAAGCGCTGCCCGGTCTCCGTCACGCTCATCTGATGGGTGTCCCGGCGCAGAAGTGCAGTGCCGCACAGTTCCTCCAGAGACCGCAGCTGGCGGCTGAGGGTGGGCTGAGACACTCGCAGGCGACGTGCCGCAGCGGAGATGCTGCCGGATTCGACGATGCTAACGAAGGCACGAAGCAGGGTCAGGTCTTCAAAGGCTCTCATGCAAATGTTGAATGACTGTTATGCGGAAGGGGTGGCTACACGGAAAGCGATGCTGATGCCATGCTGACCTCGCCATGAATAACCAAACATCCAGCAACAAAAACAAGAATATGAAAATCGTCATCATCGGCGGCACTGGCCTCATCGGAGGCAAGCTCACCAACAAGCTTCGCCAGCGGGGGCACGAGGTGGTGGCCGCCTCTCCCCGCACGGGTGTCAATACCCTGACGGGTGAAGGCTTGGCAGAGGCGCTGGCAGGTGCCCAGGTGGTGGTGGATGTGGCGAATTCGCCCTCCTTTGAAGACGGACCTGTGATGGACTTCTTTGAGACCTCGGGCCGCAACCTGCTGGCAGCTGAAAAGGCCGCTGGAGTGAAGCATCACATCGCGCTGTCTGTGGTGGGCACGGAGCGTCTGCTGGCCAGCGGTTACTTCCGTGCGAAGTTGGCGCAGGAACAGCTCATCAAGGCATCCCCCATTCCTTACACGATCGTCCGTGCGACGCAGTTTTTTGAGTTCATCGGCAGCATTGCCCACGCCAGCACGGTGGAGCAGACGGTGCGTTTGTCCTCGGTGCTCATGCAGCCGATTGCCGCGGAAGATGTGGCCACCGCTTTGGTGGAGATCGCCCTCGCTGCGCCTGCCCAAGGCATGATGGAGCTGGCCGGTCCCGAGCCGATCCGGCTGGATGAAATCGCCCGCCGCTACCTGAACGCGACCCAGGATGACCGCACGGTGGAGACAGACCCTGGTGCCGGATACTTTGGCACCGAGGTCAATGACCAGAGCCTCACGCCCGGTGCGAATCCCCTGCTCGGCACGACGCGCTTTGATGCTTGGCTGGGCAGTTCAGTTGAGGTGAGCTAACCTAACTCTCAACTCTCGCGCCTTGCCTGACTTCCGGGGCGGGCTAAGGATAATAGGAGATCTTTCGTTTGTTGGTCACAGTTGGCAGTGAACGTTTTTCGCCGTTCTTTAGAATCAGAACTGATTTTTCAATCTGGGTCAGCCAATTCCCTGCCGAATCGATTTCAGGGTATTCATAAGTCATGACGAATTGATCCCCGTCCTTGTCGTGCATGATGATGGTGGAAGTACGCTCAAAGCCCTCGGGCAGCCATTGGATGATAAATTCGGATGTCTTTTTTCCAATCGGCTCTTCAAAAAGAACATGTTCTTCTTTGTTGAGGGCATTCCGCCTGAATGTCGTCTTCTCCAAGGTCTTCCCTGCGATAGTTTGAGTAATACTTCCCAATTCAAAGCCTTGCTCGGAATAGCTGATGAACTCGGTATTTTTTGATCGCTGGTCCACCTTGGCGATGCGTTTCGTTTTGAGATCCACAAAGATTTGAAAGGCGGTTTGGGTACCCTCGCTCAATTCAACAAGTGATACCCACGTGCCCCCCTCGTCGTAAGTGTATATCTCTGAGTCAGTCTTACGATTTGAAGAATCAAAGGTTTCCACCCGGATCGCGTTTCCATCTTTGTCATACTCAGAACGCTTGACGGATTCCAATTTGTCATGATCCCCCTCGAGGGACTCGAAACTGCTTTCCGTCACCAAGTGTGGTTTACCATGAAAATCATTTTGCCTACAGAGAGGAGCCATCACTTCCAAATGTTTTCCATCCGCCTGAACCATTGCAGGCATAAAAATTAAAAGGCTGATGCCCAACCACATTTGATTCATTCGCAAGTTCCACATACAGTCGCTTGCTTTACCCCGCCAGAGCAGGCGTGTCACCAAAATTCCAGGACAGCGACGCGGTCGCATACCAACATCAGCGTTAGGGGGACATGGGAGAATGATTGCTAACGATGACGCCTGACAACGATCTGCTAGATCTTCTCCCAGGAGCGGTCGGCGACGGGGTCACGGCCTTCGTCGTACTCAATGTGGTCGATGAGGGTTTCGATGGTCTTTCCGGTTAGGCCGCTGTCGATGATGCGCTGGGGGAGGACGTGGCTGCGTTCATCCCGCCAGCCGAGTTTGGCAATGAAGCGGTTCCAAATGTGGCACTCTTCATCCGAACGCAGAGCGCCGCGTGCCTGAGTCCAGGCGAGGATGTCCTCATCACTCGCGGCGGGATGGAGAAGGACGTGGTCCCGGATGATCTCATAAGGCACGCCAAGGAAGCGGCAGAGGCGGCTGTCGAGCGTGTAAACTTGGGCATCGCCGACGAGTGGCACGTAGTCGGCAGGAAGCCTGCTCTGGGCATGAAGACGAATTTTATCAAGCATGCGGCCGAAGTGGATGAGGCGGCCAACTTTGGCGTAGCAACTGCGGAGACCGGGGACGTGAGGCATGGTGAATGAAGGTGAAGATCAGCTACCCACAAGAACGGCGGAGTTCAAGTCCACCGAGAGGCTTGACCGCGAACGGATTTCATCTCCATCACGGCGCTCTGAGACCGAGAGAAAGAGGGAGTTTAGCCAGCCTTGAGGGTCTCGTTGAAGAAAGCGAGGGTCCTTTCCCAGGCCAGTTTGGCAGCGGCGGCATCATATCGCGGTGTCGTGTCATTGTGGAAGCCGTGATTGGCACCCGGATACATGTGGGCGGTGTAACGGACGTTGGCCTTTTTCAATGCGGCTTCATAGGCTGGCCAGCCTTCGTTGACCTTTTGATCCATCTCGGCGTTGTGGATCAGCAGGGCGGCCTTGATCTTGGGCACATCCTCGGCTGCGGGCTGGCGGCCGTAGAAAGGGACGGCGGCACGAATGACGTCCGGCAACCTAACCGCAAGTGTGTTTGACATGCCGCCTCCGTAGCAAAAGCCGACCACGCCCACCTTGCCATTGCAGCCGGCATGTGCGGCCAGCCATTTGGCGGCGGCGATGAAGTCCTCGGTCATCTGCGCGGGATCGCGTTTGGCCTGCATCTCACGCCCCTTGTCATCACTGCCAGGATAACCGCCGAGAGGGAAAAGGGCATCGGGAGCAAAGGCCACATAGCCTGCCACGGCCACCCGGCGGGCCACGTCTTCGATGTAAGGATTGAGGCCTCGGTTTTCATGGATAACCAGGACGCCCGGAAGCTTGCCCTCCGCCTTGGCGGGCTTCACCAGCAGGCCGCGCATCTTGCCCGCACCCTGGGACGAATCATACTCCGCATAGGCAGCCTGGATGCGAGGATCGTCCTTCGCCACCTGTTCGGCCAGGGCATAGTTGGGGCTGAGCATTTCCAGCAGAGCCGCCGCAGTGATCCCACCCACGGCGAATCGGGAGGCGCGCTCCAAAAAGCCCCGCCGATCCACGCGGCCATGAGCATAGTCGTCATACAGATTGAGGAGATCCTGATCAAAGTCGGCGGCAGTTTGGCGGTTCATGCGCGGTATGGTAAAGAAAGGTGCAGCGAATGGGAAGGCTGGAAGCGCGAAAATCCGGTGTCAGTCGCGTAACAAGCGCGGGCACCCACTGTTAAAAAAGATAAATTCGTTCTTGCTCATATTGTTACAATACAATATTTAACCAAATGGTTAAATGTCAGGCCGGAATTTTGAATCTTACCTTTGCCGCCCTCGCGGATCCCACCCGTCGCAGCCTATTGGACCACCTTTCGCGGGGTGACTGCTGTGTGACGGATCTGGCCAAACCCCATGCGATGTCCCTGCCTGCCGTGTCCAAACACCTGCGCGTGCTGGAAGAGGCGGGCCTCATCAGCCGCCGCCGCCTGGGCCGCGTCCACTGCCTCAGCCTGAATGCCGGGCCCATGCAGCAGGCCCAGACGTGGATGGAAAGCTACCGCCGCCACTGGGAGGCCAGCTTTGACCGCCTGGAGAATTACCTTGCCGAAATGCAAGCCCACCCAACAAAAACACCAACCGACATCCCAGCACCATGACTGCACCCACTCCACCTTCCGCCGATGGCGAAGTCCTCATCACCCGTACCTTCCGCGCGCCGCGCCAGCTTGTGTGGCAGGCCTGGACAGATCGCGTCCACCTCACCCGCTGGCATGCACCGGAGGGCTGTGACATCCACTTTGCCCGCTTTGACTTTCGCGTCGGTGGCAGTTTTCACTCGCGCATCAGCAACCCGAGTTTTGGGGACTGCTGGTGCCTGGGAACCTACCTGGAGATCGTGCCGCCTGAACGGCTCGTTTACACCATGGCCCTTGCGGATGCGGCTGGCCATCTCATTGCCGCCGGAGAGGCCGGGCATGATCCCGACTGGCCTGCTGAAACCACCGTCACCCTCACTTTGGCCGAACAAGCCGACGGCAGCACCCTCCTGACACTCCACCAAAGCGTGCAGGAATCCATCGCCCGGCGCACGGGTGCCTACCCAAGCTGGCTGTCCATGTTCGACCGTCTGGCCGAAGACCTCGCCAACCTCTGAGAAGGGTCACAGGAATGAACTTTTCTCCATTTTGAGCGGACGCCTGATCTAGCAGGGGATCACTTCAGATCCAAAGTGCTCACAGTTCATTCTGCTGGCATTCGTGCCCATCCTGAGGGATGGCAGAGGAATGTCGCAAAATTTTAGAGAGCTGGGTGTTCGTCATGACCTGATCCGCGGGCTGGAAGAGCTGGGGATTCTGGTGCCGACGCAGGTACAGCAGCGTGTGATTCCGTTCTTACTGAAGGAGGGGGCGGATCTTGTTGCCCAAGCCCAGACGGGCACGGGCAAGACGGCGGCATTTGGCCTGCCTCTGCTGATGAAGATGAATTCGAAGCTGCCCGTGGTGCAGGGACTGGTGATTGCGCCGACCCGCGAACTGGCAAAGCAGATCGGCAAACAGCTCTTCAAGTTCACCAAGCAGGTCCAGGAGAAAATCTTTGTGGAGGTGATCACCGGGGGGGACAACATTGACCGGCAGGTGGAGGCGCTGAAACGGCCGACCAATATTGTGGTCGGGACGCCAGGACGGATCATCGACATGATCGAGCGGCGGGCCTTGTCTCTGGAAAACGTCAAGCACGTGGTTCTGGATGAGGCGGATGAGATGCTGAGCATGGGTTTCAAAAAGGAGCTTCAGGAGATCCTGAAACTGACGACAAAGAGGCAGAGCACCTGGCTGTTTTCGGCGACGTTTCCAGAGGCGATTCACACGCTGATCAAAGGATGCATGGCGCCAAATCCGCACACGATCCAGATTGACCAGGGCCACGTGGTGAACCGGGACATTGACCATCGGTTTGTGATCCTGAAGCCTGAGGAAAAGACGGAGTTCATCAGCGATTTCCTGAAACGCCAGCAGGAAGGGCGAGGCATCATCTTCTGCCGTACCAAGGCGGATGCAAACACCCTGTGCCGCGAGCTGGCGGCCCTCGGCCTGCCGGTGGATGTGCTACAGGGGGACCTGATGCAGAAGGAGCGCGACAAAGTGATGCGGGCCTTTAAAAAGGAACGTGTGCAGTTCGTCGTCGCCACCGATGTGGCCGCGCGCGGCATTGACGTGGCCGATCTGGCCTTTGTGATCCATCACCAGCTCCCGGACCAGCTGGAATACTACACGCACCGCAGCGGTCGCACGGCCCGAGCTGGCAAAAAGGGGATGTCGCTCTGCCTCATCCACCCGAAGGAAAAGTGGAAGCTGCCCCAGCTTGAAAAAGCGCTGCATTTGACCTTCCGCGAGCTGAGAGTCTAACACCATCGCCCGTTAAAACGGGTTTGGTTTTCCCCTCGGGATTAGGATCGCTCGAGCTTCGACCGCGCCTCACCCCAGCCCTGCTCCCCGCAAGCGGGGCGAGGGAGGATGTGTTTTGGCCGCTGCTTGCCAAGACCATCCCTCTCCTGGTCCATCTGTGGACGACGATACCTTTGTGCAACCCGTGCGGGTCTAACAATAAGTATTCAACAATCCACTATGGGGCTGCCGTTTCAGGCTAAGGACAAACAGCTCAACGAGCAGGTACTGAAGAGTTTTCATGCCTCGCAAAAGTGGCCTTCGTCACAGAGGACAACCGCTTCCGAATGGGAAGCCTGAGCCTACTCCTGCGAGGGTGGAGAGGATTCCGGGGGCGGTTTGGCCGACTCCTCCGCCGTTTTTTTCTTCACTTTGACCGCTGGTTTCTGCCCAGGAATAAAACCGCCGCTGCGATTTCCTCCCCACCCGAAGTCTGAGTTGCCACTCTTGAAGGGCCGGGGTGGCTTATTGGTCTGTTTCTGGCTCCGCATGGTTCAGGGAAAGTCTTGAGTAGGGTTGCGAGTTTTCAGCCTCTGGGCCGGGCGACTTATGGTTGTGGCGAAGACTGAATTTGGCAAAGTGAAATCTTGCCTCTGGACCGCGTTTCCACGCGCACAAGCAGGTGCAGTTTGCTCAGGGCCGGATTCTGCGGCAGGATGCGAGGTGCATCCCTCCCTTTCCCGACGTCCTGCCGTGCAACCCATCACCTGGATTGCGCCTGCCCAAAGAGCCCTTTTTGAAGCAGCCGGGACCACCGCCCACCGCATCGGCTCAGGCTCCGGGGGCTGGGTGGAGCGCCTGGGAGACGACGCCATGATCTCCCATAAAAACGATGCGGCCCTGGCGGAACTGAGCGCGGGGCTGGAAACCTGGAGCAGCCAGTCGGGCTGGGCTCCCGTGCGTGTCTTCACCCGCTTTTTGCCACTGAAGAATGATGAGCGGATCTCTCCCGTGCTGAAAAGCGGCGATGCCACCCTTCCCATGACCACCGTCGTGACTGAAGCCGGAGTGCGCTACGGCCTGGATTTTGCCGCAGGCTACAGCCACGGCTTGTTCCTGGATCAGCGCGCCAACCGGGCCCAGCTTCCCCTGTTCAAGCCAAAGCGGATGCTGAACACCTTTGCCTACACCTGCAGCTTCACCGTCGTCGCCGGACTTGCGGGGGCTGAAACGGTGAGCGTGGACCTTTCCAAGAAGTCGCTGGATCGCGGCAAGCAAAACCTCGCGCTCAATGGCATTGCTGAAACAAAGCATCGCTTCATCGCCGATGATGCCCAGGAACTCATGCCCAGGCTGGAACGCAGGGGCGAACGCTTCGATGTCATCATCTTGGATCCGCCCACGTTCTCGCGAAATGACAAGGGGCGTCTCTGGCAGGTGGAGCAGCATTTTGAAGACTTGGTGAATGCCGCCCTGGAACTGGCCATGCCCAAGTGCGCCATCTTGCTTTCCACGAACTGCACGAAGCTGGACCCCGTCTCCCTGGAACGCCGCTCGCGACAGTGCGCCAAGATCAAGCGGCGGGCCGTGGACTATGTGAGGATCGCCTCGCAGACCGATTTCCCCGCTGGTCACGGAGCCAGCACGCTGTGGATGCTGGTGAGGTAGCAGAGATGCACAGCCAGTGAGGGGCACAGCCGCGAATGCTGTGCATGAATCCGTCACCTCGTTTCCTGCTTCTGGCTGCCTGCCTCTTCGGGCCGCTCACCTCTGCCCTCGCGGCGCAGACCGATCCGCCTGCTGCATCTTCGGAGGTGGAGGCAGCAACCCTGCTCCAAGTCTTCCTGGACCGCGCGGGCTTCGGCCCAGGCAAGATCGACGGCCACTACGGTGGCTTCACGGAGAAGGCGTTCCACCTTTACCGCCAGGCACATGGGAAAGAAGAGGCAACGGCGGTGGAGCCTGCCAAGGATGACAAGGCCAAGCGCCCTTTGCCCGATCTCAAGGACCTGGATCTGGCCAGCATCGGCCCGGCCTTCATCGAGTACACGGTGACCGAAGCAGACCAGAAGACCGTGGGAGAACTGCCCAAAGAAGTGAAGGCCATGGCGAAGCTGAAGTGGCTGCCCTATGCCAGCCTCGCGGAAGCCCTGGCGGAGAAATTCCATTGCGATCTCGACTTCCTCAAGGAGCTCAATCCCGGCAAGCTGGAAAGCGTGAAAGCGGGTGACAAAATCAAGGTGCCGAACGTGGAGCCCTTTGATGTGGCAGCGGTCAAAGACCTGCCCCTTTTGGATCTGACTGACAGCCGTGATGACGGTGACAAACCCAAGGGCAAGAATGCAGACAAGACCTCCGACAAGGAAACCCCGGACGGAACGGCTGCCAAGATCGAGGTAAAGGTGGATACGGGCGACAATATGCTGCGCCTCTTTGAAGCTGGAAAGCTGACGGCTGCCTTTCCGGTCACCATCGGTTCACAGCAGACCCAGTCTCCTGAAGGCGACTGGAAGGTGCGCGGCATCGCCCGGCTGCCCGACTTTCGCTACGATGAATCCTTTTTGAAGACTGGCGAGCGGAGCGATGAAACCTACCTGCTGTCCCCTGGGCCTAACAATCCGGTGGGGGTGATCTGGATCGCCCTGAACAAGCGTGGCATCGGCCTGCATGGCACGGGTGATCCGGATGCCATCGGCCGCAGTGCCAGCCATGGCTGCGTGCGGCTGGCCAATTGGGACATCGTCCGTCTGGCCACCCGCCTGCGTGCAGGGGTGGCCGTCTCGATCCATTGATCAGGCTCCCTGTTTCTTTTTGACTGGCTTGCCTTGTTTGGGAGGCTTTGGAGTACCCGCAGCCGAGGGGCGGTCGTTTTCTTTGATCTTGGCAAAGACCTTCTGGGCATAAGCGGAGCTTTGCTCAGGGGTCATATCCGGCTTCTTGTCGAACTGGGACCTCACCAGGTCCTTAAACTTGCCCCGGGCCTCGGAAGAGAGCGAGGCATAAAGCTCGCGCCCTTTATCACCTAACAAAGAGGATGCTGCGGTTTTACCGGAGGCCTTTTTGCCTTCGCCCTTGCCTGCCAGGCGGCTTTTTGAGCTGTCCTTTGCCTCTCCACCGGGAACCATGGACTGGCCATGGTAGTGCATGACCAGGGTCTCCGGCCCCACCTGCATTTCCACCTGGGAATTGCTGAGGTCCGTGCCAGCCATTGCGGCCGTGAGGTGCCAACCCATTTCGTTAGGCTGATCGGTGACGAGGTAGCTCTGATTGGTGGCTTTATTGAAGACTGTGGCCACAGGATGCCCCGCCACATAGGCCATGCCTGTGAGCTGAAGCGACTCCTCCAGATTCACCGAGCGGGTGAAAGGTGACTCTGTCAGCAGAGCCTCAGCAAACGCCGCGTCCAGCGGCTGCGGCAAATCCGGGTCAGCCACAGGAGCGGCGACATCCGCCTGCAGGCAGGATGCAGCCAATAGGGTAGCCAGGAGAGCAGGTGTGAAGATCTTCATCAGAGGAAAGCTGGCCCCTTCAAACGAGGAGGACCCGGCGGTCTTTCAGGAGAACCGTGCGCGCGTTTTTCCTGGGCAGCTTCGGTTGTGCCTCGAAAACCAGTCTTGGAGCAGGGAAAGACTTAACAAGAAAGATCTTTTGGCTTAGACTGCCGTGTCATGGCACATCCGGCATACCGCAAAGCCCCACGGACGAAGTGGATCATCGTCGTCCTTTGTCTGCTGGCAGTGGTGGGGGAAATCGCCACGGTGCCGATGCTTGGCCCCAGGCGGATGACAGCCTTTGACCTGGTCTATTTTGCCATCCCCCTCATCATGGCCTTCGTTCTCGGCTGGATGATTCTCAGACGCAAACATCGCCAAAGGATGGCCCGTCTGGCCAAAAATCTGCAGGCCGCTGGCTTGCAGGCCACCCTGACACCTGACAAAGAGAAATGCGAACGGCTGTGGAACTACGTCAAGCCGCTGGCGCAGGTGCTGGACCTGCGAGGGGGCGGCCCCAATGTTCAATGGTATGCCACCCTGAACGGGCACACGGATCCGCTCTGCATCTTTGAATTCCGTTTTGTGACGGGCAGCGGCCGCTATTCCCAGGAACACATTCGGACAGTGATCACCTGGCTGAGCCCTCTCTCCCCTGCCCCGGATCAGTCACCGGGAGACCTTCCAGGATTCGTGATGTCCAAACCGCCCTGGCTACAAAGGCGTGCGCAGAGAGCCCACGCTTTGGTGCTGCCTGGACATGAGGCCCTGGCCAAAACCTGGATCTTCCACGGAGATGCGGGAACTGCGGCGCGAGTCCTGAAGCCTGCGGTTCTTGCCGAACTAACCACTGCACCGAAGGGAGAGTGCTGGTATGTCGGCCATGGCTGGTTTTGCTGCTGTTTTCAAAACGTGCTGCATCCAGATGATGCGGGCCGCTTTCTGGAGCGTTCACGCCAGATGCTGAAGCTCGTTTCTGAAGAGCCGCCATTGGCGTGATTCTTCCTTTCCTCTGGCATAACCATTTTCAAAACAATCAACGCTTCCTCATCCCGCACGAAACAAGGTTTCGCGTGGGCAAAGAAGCGCTGAAAGGAGTCAGACCGATGTGAGGATCCCTGTTACGGCAGGAGATCAAACCGGCCAGAGAGGATCGGGGCTTTGGCAGCAGACTGCCCGCCCCCAGGGATCTGCGGAAGGAGGAAGTAACCACTGGCCAGGATGCTGCCCGTCTCGCCCCGGATGATCATGCCCTGGAAGGTTACTTTGCGCTGAAGGGTGCCGTCCTTCAGGGTGAAGCTGCCCGTGAGGCTGCCGTTGGCGGCCTTGAGCATCAGCGTGGTGCGCCCAGGATTGTCCACGCTGCCAGCTGTTGGAAGCACCAGTTTCAGCGAAGGCCGAAGGAGGGTGATGCCATTGGTGATGTTGGGATTGATGGAGGCGGCGGAGATGCCGCCCTGGGCGAAGACCAAGGAGGCGGGATCCGCACTGGAGGGCAGGCCCAGGGCGACACTGCCGGTAGCGGCGCGGGCCAGATACTTGCCATAAACATCCAGGGTGAGGGGACCAAAGGCATCTGCGTAGGTGCGGCCTGTGGTGGCGGGCTTGATCCACACCACGGTGCCTTCCAGGTAGTTTTCAGCATAGTTGCCAGAGGAGTCCACCGTGAGGCTGAGTTCGCCCTGCACCGAGCCGAGCTTGTTGTAAAGCGGTTGATAGACAAGCACCTGACCTGCAGAACCCACGAAGCCGCTGGAAAGGATGGCGTTACCATCGGCTGTGCGACCATTGACCGTCGTGTTGCCATCCGGGGCGACATTGACTGCGGCATAGCCTGATCCCTGTGGGATGGCCGCATTGCCGACATCTCCAGGCTGCAAATCCAGAGCCACGGCGTAATAGCCCATCTCATCCTGGGCAGGATTGAGGAGCTTATCGAAGGTCTTGCGCCAGCCGGAGAATGCCGCAGAGGACACCCCGTCTGTGAGGGTACCTGTGGCTGTGTTGTCAGCATTTAGCGTGAGGACGATATCGGTGCCATCGGGTCCGTCGGCCATCAGTTCTGGGGCCACGCCTGGGGTAGCTGCGAGGTAGCCTTTGATCATCACGGTTTTGCTGCGCTGGGTCAGCTTCAAGGTATAGGCACCGGTGATGGTGGTGGTGAGATCAAAACGACCGCCCGCATTGCCATTCAGAATCGCCTGGGCCTCAATGTGGCCGATGAAGGTCCCCACCGCCGTTTTTGGCAGGGCCTGGATAACCAACGTTTCTTCAAAGGTCTGCTCGGTACCTCCAGGCAGTCTGGCGATGATGGAAACGACATAGACTCCGGCCATGGTGGCACGGCCTGTGATGGTGCCCGTGGCAGGATTAAAGCGCAGCCCCTGCGGGAGTCCGCTCACCGTCAGAAGAGTCCCGGGGACTTTGCCAACATTGAGGGAGATCGAAGCACCCACGCTGGCATCGTCAAATTCGGGAATCTCCGCCAGGGCTGTGGTAAAGGTGGCCACGGGAGAATAGCTGGTCCCGGCTTCGGTGGTGGCATAGGCCCGGAAGCTGTAGCCTGAATTTCCAGTGAGGCCCGTCACGTCCGTGGAGAAAACGTTGGTGGCACTCATACTCACCGCCTGGGTAACGCCAGTGCCGCCGATCATGGGGTCCGCATTGGCAGAAGTCAGGGAGAACACCACGCCGCGCTGCAGGATAGGGGCCCCGCCATGGTCGGTAAGGGTGCCGCCGAGAGTGGAGCTGAAAGCTTCAACATTCGCTGTGGTCGGAGAGACGACGACAGGTGCCACGGGGACAGACAGGATGGCGAGGGAAGACAATGACATCAGCGGTGAACCCACAGAAGTGGCCACACCATTGGCAAGGTTGACACGGTAGAGCGAGCTGACGGCAGCCACATCGGTCACGAGCCAGCCTTGGCCCACAGCCGGGGTATTGGAAGTGCTGACGGTCACGAAGTTCGGGATGTCAAAACCGCCGACGCTGGAGATGTCCAAGGGTGTCCCATTGAGCGTGAGCGGGGTACCGACAGTCAGAGTCCCGACATTCGGCGGATTCTGAATGTAGAGGGAATCGCTGACATCATCCAAGCCATACTGGGTGGTGGCTGTCGCACCGCCAAAGCTGTTGGTGTAGGCGGTGTGAGAAACACCAGTGCCGCCGCCATTGATCATCCCGTCCGGATTGGTCCCGGCATCCATGACATTGCCATCGACGGCGGTGCCGCTCAGGGGATTGACGCGAAGATTGAGCCCCGTGCTGGTGACCACCCGCACACGGTCCACGGTGGGGTTAAAATCGAAGCCGTAACCGGCGACCGCAGGAGATGGAAGATCAATCGGGTTGGCTGTGGCGTCCTGATAAGCAATCAGTCCGGCAGCAGCACCGACCACGGTGGCCGTGGCTGTTTGAGGATCAATGAGGTAGAGCGTTGCCGTGTTGGTATCGGCATTGACGCCGAGGCCCATGAGCTGACCGGTGGCTGGGCGCTGATCCATGCCGACCAGGATTTCGCTATTTTGAATGCCGGTGACTGCAACGGACGTGCTGGTGCCTGGCACAAAGGGAGAAAAACGGACCACGCTGGTGCCACCCGTACTGAGAGCGACCGCTGCGCCGAGGCGAGTGCGCAGGGCAAAGCTGCGCACGGTGGTGCCGCCCAGAAAAGTGGCTGCACCTGTGGTGAGATTGACCTCATAAAGACCTGATGGTCCCGAGGTGCGAAGGATGGCATAGGCTTTCCCAGAGGCAGGAGCCACATTGTTGGTGGTGGCATTGATGCCCGGCTCGATGTCAAAGCCATTAACCTCCGTGATGGCCAGAGGCATGCCAGCCGCCGTCACACCCAGGCCATTGGTCTGCGTGCCATTGTTAGGCGGATTCTGGATGTAGATCGAATCTGTCGCCGCATCAACGGTGTATTGGGTGGTGATGCCTCCATTGTTAGGCTGGCTGTTGGTGTAGGCCGTTGCAGAGACGGACATGGTGGCTCCGTTGATGTTGGAATCAATCTGGTTGCCCGCCACCCCCGCATTGGCATCCACCACGGCACCGTTGTTGGGGTTCATCCGAAAGTTCAGCCCCGCAGCATTGATGACCCTTACGCGGTCCACGGAGGGATTAAAATCAATGTCCCAGCCGGTGGCAGGCAGATCAAGCGGGAGACCTGCGCCATCTGCCAGAGTGGAAGCCGTGCCCAGCATGACAGCCAACCCTGTGGCCGGAGAAAGATGATAGAGGGTCACCGTATCAGCCACGGCATTCACGCCCAAGGCATACAGCGCCTGATTTTGCGGCCGCACATCCAGGGTGACGAGAACATCTCCCATCTGCACCCCTGTGACCGGGATGGTCGTACCAGGTGTGGAGACGGTGCCCAGGGTGGCGGTCGCCAGCGTGTTGTCCTCATTCAAAAGATAAACCGGAGTGGTCGGGTCTGCCGCATGGGCCCAGGGGAGTGCCAGTGTACAGAGGAGGCCACAGAGCCAGGGTCTGAAGGTGGAAACGGGATGTGGGCTGGTCGCCCTGCATTGACCGGTTGGGGCCGTGGCAGAGCGGGACGGCACAGCATGCGCACTGGAATGAGCGGTGGGTGTCTTCATGGTAGGCAGATGGAGGATTGTGACGGTCTGCCCTGGCCCGTGATTGAACCCGGCGTGACCATCCTTGGCGGGTTGATCCGACGGTGGTGCGCCTTTGGATTCAACTTCGCCAAAAAATCTTCCTTTTCCCCCTTCTAAGACATCGCTCTCTCAGAGGGAGTCCCTATTCCCCTCCCCCACGAGCCACTGCTAGACAGTCACCTTTTTCACAAAACAGGCCTTCAGGGCAATGGCGAGCCCCTCCATCTTGCAGGAGATTTCATGGTCGCCATCCACCAGACGGATGGGCTTGGACTTGGTTCCCACCTTCAGCACCTGGGAGGTGCCGCCCAGCTTGAGATCCTTGATCATGGCCACGATGTCACCATCGGCCAGCACATGACCATAGGCATCCTTCACCACACGGGCAGCGTCAGGAACCTCGGCCACGGCTTCATGCGGCCATTCATGACCGCAGGTGGCGCATTCAAAACGATCGGCGTGATCCAGAATGTCATCCATTTCACACATCGGGCAGGCAGGTTTGTTCATGAAGGCAACAAGGAGACGTTCAGTCATGAAATACAAGGTCTGACTTGCCTGTAAAAAAGAAAGGCCTGTCATCCGCAGATGACAGGCCTAACAATAAGGTAGAAATGGAATCGGACTAAAGCTTATTTGCGAGCTTCAGCCTGGGCCTTGTCCATGACGGACTTCAGGGTCACTTCGGCCCCGCCCTGGCGCTTGCTTTCGTCAGCAGCCTCCATGAATGCGTAGATTTCCAAGGTTTCCTCAGGAGTCACCGGGGCCTGGCCGGTGCGGAAGAAGTGCACGGCGGCGAACAGCAGCGGGTCATATCCATCGTAGGCACCCACGGGGGATTCGCCTTTGTCACCGACGGCCTTGCCACCGTAGCCTTTGCCCTCGGTAAAGGTGCCGGTGCGGCCGCCTGCCCAGGTGCCCGTGACCATGATTTTGCCATCGGCGGTGGTGCCGCGTTTCACAGAAAGGCAGCCTGTGCCCATGGTGGTGAAGAGGCTCTCCACTCCGTGGATGCCATACCAGAAAAGATCCGGATGCGTGGCCTCCAGCGAGGCAGGGCTGAAGGTCTCTGCCTGCTTCACGGTGCCGATGCTGCCCGCGCGTACGGCCTGAGTGTTTTTGCCAAACCGAAGCGATGAAGAGGAGAAAACGGGCACACCGGCTTTCTTGGCCTCGTCAAAGATCTTGATGGCATCCACGAGAGTGCCGGCGATGGGCTTGTCAATGAAGACAGGCTTGCCCGCCTTCAGGCAGGGAATCAACTGCTCAAGGTGAGGGCGGCCGTCATTGGTCTCCAGAAACACGACATCCACCTTATCGAGCAAGGCATCAATGCTGGGGACGATTTCGACGCCCAGGGCTTTCACTTTCTCGGTGTATTCCGGCACGCGTTTGATACTGCCTTCGATGTCCTTGGATCCTTGCGGATAGGCGGCGACCATGCGCACTCCCATGACTTCCGGCTTCTGAGGGTCGGTGTTCAGTGTCTTGGTAAAGGACAGCACGTGCGAAGTATCCAGGCCGATGATGCCGGCGCGGATGTTTTGAGCCGAAGCGGCAGTGGTGGCCAGCACGGCCACGGCGAGAGTGAGAAGGGTGCGAATCATGGAAGCCAATCATTACGCGGCCACTGGGGTGTACTTTCCTCGATAAGCCGATTCGTGACATCCGCACAGGGATGCGTCACAATCGGCGAGGTTGCGCATCCCCTTGAAGGCAGGCTCATCGAATGAGAGCGGGCGGCCATGAGCCAAAGAGGGGGCCGGAATGCGCCAGGAATCCCTTCAAATGATACTTCCATGCCCAAGACGGGCCGCCGGGACGGTATTGGAGCATCTTGTGCTGAGCAGTGGAGCAACCCCCCACTGCAAATGCGTTTTGTTCTTTCCCCGTTGGTTGCAATCACGGCGGCCTTGATGGCCAGTCCGTCTGCCCAGGCACAGGCTCCCCTGTTTACCTGGGATGGAAATCTGGGCACCTCCGGTGTCATTGACAATGCCGCCGGCACCTGGAATCTCACGGACCTGCGCTGGTATGATGGGGCGGCTTACCAGACATGGTCAGGCAACGCCATCGCTCAGCTGGGCGCCACCACCACCAATGCGGGTGCGGCCATCACGGTGAATGAGGCCATCTCGCTTTCTGGCCTGAATTTCCTGCCCATCTCCGCCAGTCTGCCGAGTGCAAACCTGGCCTATTCCTTCATCGGCAGCGGCTCGCTGAATTTCGCCGCCGGCTCCGTGCTGAGCATTTCGTCCGGGGCCACCAATGGCAGTTCCGGATTCGTTCAGGTGAATGTGCCGCTGGCAGGGCATAATTTGGTGATGAACAAACCGGAAGGCCCCCTGCTGGGCTACATCAATCTCAATGTGGCCAATCCCAACCTCACCGGCACACTGACGCTGAAAAGCTCCGCCGATGTGACAGGCGGCATTTATCTGACGGTGAATCCCACGCGCTTTGCTGGACTGGAGCGGATGGTGGTGGAACCGGGATCCGTGGCCTCCACCTCGGGCGCGGGCAACTTTGCCCTGCCGATGACGATTGCCGGGATCGGTGGAGCCCAGTGGGGAGCCATTCGGGTGGGCACTTCGGGCACCAACTTTACGGGAGGCATCACGCTGAGCGGCGATGCCCGTTTTCATACGCATATCAATGTGCTGAACGCCGTCATTTCATCCCCCATCACCGAGACGCCCGGAAGCAGCAAGACCTTCACCCGCACGGCCTACGCTCCCGTGCTGACGACCTCCGTTCTCGCCACGACCTACAGCGCGGCCAACACCTACACGGGCGGCACGGTGCTGGGCAGGCTGACCAGCCTCACAAGCACGAGTGAAACGGTGGCCACGGAAGGCGGCCTGAACATTCTGGACTTCACGGCTGCCTCCGCCCCGGATAGCAACATCTTTTACCATGGCACCACCCCGGGAGCCCTGACCCTCATCGGCGGGCAGGTGGTCCCCACCATCTTGCGGATGAACGGTGCTGCTGGCGAAAGCAACAGCCAGAGCTTCGGCGGCCTGAACGTGCAGCAGGGGGCCACAGCCATTGAAGTTTTCTCCGGCACAGGTGGCAGTGCCAGCCTGGCGCTGGGGGACGTGGTGCGCAGCGACCTGAGTGCCCTGGCCATCCGCGGCCCGGCAGCTGGCAGCATCACCGCCACGGCGGGAGGTTCGGGTAATACATTCATCGGCCCCTGGGCCACTTACACCAGTGCCGATGGTAAGACCAGCACCTGGGCAGGTCTGACAGACGGTGTGGTGGGCCACTTCATGGGAACGACGGAGCATGCCACCGGAGTTCCATTGACCGAGAATCCCACAGCCCACCTGCGGCTCTCCGCCCTGTCAACGGGCGAGGTTTCACAGGCTGCACCGTTGACCAGCATCGCCACCCTTTCCATGACGGACAGCACGGCGGACCGGGTGCTGAACATCGGCGGAACCAACACCCTGCGACTGGGTGAAATCGGCGGCCTCCAGGTGGTGAACGGAGCACGCCATCTCACCGTGGGCCAGCCGGGAGATGGCAGCAGCCTGACCGCAGGCGCAGCAGACAATGCAGCGGGCCAAGTGATCCTGACCAACCTCTCCGGAACTAGCACGCTGACGGTGAATTCAGGGATCAAGAACAACGGCACGGGCATTGTGTCTTTGATGATCAATGGCAGTGGCCGAACGGTCCTGACCGGGGCCAGCAGCTTTACCGGCACGGTGGCCGTACACAGCGGAATCCTCGAAATTCGGAACAATACTTCGTTAGGCGCTGCGGGCAGCAGCATCACCAAGGTGATGACCGGGGCCTCGCTGAATCTGGCCGGTGACATCACCGTGGCGGAGAACATTCAGGCCAATGGCCAGGGCATCGCGCTGGATGGGGCCATCCGCAACCTCAGCGGCACCAACACCCTTTCCGCCGTGCTGCGTCTGCAAGGAGCGGCCAAGATCGCCTCCGACAGCGGCACGCTGATCCTCAGCGGCATCACGGCGCAAAACAGTGGCCAGGGACTGACCTTTAGCGGCAATGGCAACATTGATCTGCGGGGCAACTTGGCCCTGGCCACCGGCACCGTGACCAAGGAAGGCCGGGGCACTTTGACGATGAACGGCACCAACACCGCCACAGGCACCACGACCGTGACCAATGGCACGCTGAGCCTCAACTTCGCCGGCACCACGGCCCCGGCAGCCAACATGCTTTATACCGGTGTGACAGCGGCAGCGCTTTCCCTGAGCAACAGCTCCACCCTCATCCTCACTGGAAAAAGTGGGGCCACCAACAGCCAAGCCCTGACCACAGTGACCCTGGGCACGGCTGGCAGCTACCGCATTTCGGCCCAGCAAAATGGAGCCGCAAGCCTGAGCCTGAACTTCACAACAATCACGCGGCCAGCCGCCGCCGTGATGCGGTTTGACCTGCCCACCACCGGGACCATCACTACAACGACCGGGGCCAACAACACCCTGCTGACCGGCACGGGAGGCGTGGCCTATGCCACCGTGGGTACCAGCGACTGGGCAGCCACTGCCACCTCTGCCACAGCCTCCCGGAACATCGTGGGGCTTTCCAGCATCAGTGGTTATACCGCCAGCACAGCCACAGCGCTGGAGGGGAATGCGGATATTGCCGCCAGCGTCACCACGACCACCCTTTCGGCAAACACCAGCATCTCCAGCCTGCGGTTCAACCAGCCTCAGGTGACGACCGTCACGCAGGATGTCACAGGACGCATCCTGACCACGGGAGGCATCCTGGTGACACCCGAAGTGGGGGCAAATGACATCACCATCGCTGCCAGCACCCTGCGCGCACCGGCCTCTGCCGCAGATCTGGTGATCATTCAAAACAACACGCAAGGATTGCTGAAGATCACAGGAAAGATCAGCAACAACGCCGGTGGCACAGTAGCCGGACTGACCAAGGCCGGGCCTGGAACGCTCCTGCTCGAGTATGCCGCAGGTTACCTGGCCGGTGACTACAGCGGCTCCACCCGCATCCTGGAGGGAACCTTGCAACTGGCCTCCAGCACAGGCAGCACCATCGTGTACCCGGTGTATCACAGCGGCGTCTTCACCCTGGGTTCAGGCGCGGCGAGCGGCAGACTGGTGCTGGGCAACGGCACGGTGCCGATCACCCAGTACGGCGGCCTGCGCGCGGAGGGCTATGGCTCCGCCAATGCCCTGGTGGGCGGCAGCAGCAATTACTCCACCTTTTTGACCTATGCGACAGGGACCCATGATTTCCGCAATGGCTACATCGGGGGACCTGGCCTTCATGAAGACAATCTGAACCTGACCATCAGCATCGGCACCACCCAGCTGGGTCCGGCGAACACATTCAAAGGCAAAACGATCCTTTCGCGGGACACCGTGGAAGTGACCCGCCTGGCCGATGTAGGCCTGCCCAGCTCTCTAGGCACGGGCAATGCCAACGCTTCGGCAGCCATCATTGAAATGACGAGCCTGACCACCTCGGCGATGAACATCGCCGCCGTCTCCACCCTGCGTTACATTGGCAGCACTGATTCCGTGACGAACCGACCGGTCGCCATCATCAACAGCGATGTCATCCGCGATGTCTTGTCCGTCACTGCCAACATCGAAAACACAGGCACCGGGACGGTGAAGTTCACCAGTCCCTTTACGGCGGGAGGGAGCAACCTGGCACCGCGTTACCTGCGCCTGGGTGGCAGCAATGCGGGGGCGAATGAAATCGTCAGCATCGGCAATACCCTACCCGCTTCAGGTGCACCCGGAGTGGTGCTGGAGAAGTATGGAAGCGGCACCTGGATGCTGACCGGCGGCAGCACGCACACGGGGGGCACCTATGTGAATGAGGGCACCCTGCTGGCCGGAAATGTGGCAGGATCTGCCACCGGGCTGGGCAGCGTGTTCGTGCAGCCGGGTGCGACCCTGGGCGGCACGGGACGCATCGCTCCTGCAGCGGACCAATACATCACCATCAACGGAGGCACGCTCAGCGTCGGCAACAATACCCTGGCAACCCCAGCAGCGGGCCGACTGGAAATCTCCATGAACGGCGGCAGCGCGATGATGATGGAGGGTACATCCTTTTTTGACCTGGACCTTTTCTCCGGGGCAGGTCTGGGCCTGGACCAGTCTGGCAATGCGAATGCGGCCGACCTCCTGGTCGTGACGAATACGCTGAGCCTTGGAACAGGAACCACCCTGCGCGTGGGCAATCCTTTGCAGATGACCGGATTTGCCCATGGCGATACCTGGAAGCTGTTTGACTGGAGCGGACTGGTGGAGCCTGTTTACGGCACCTTTGCACAGGCCGATCTGCCGTCGCTGAGCCCAGGTCTGATGTGGGACCTGAGCAACCTCTACACTCAGGGTACGCTGATGGTGACGCTTGTGCCCGAACCTTCGCGGCCCATGCTGTTGATCGTCGCTGTCGGCCTCTGGCTGACGCGGCGCAGAAAAGCCCCTGAGGCTGACTGCGCCGCATAAAATAAAAGCCCCGCAGAACCGCCCGAGAATAAACTCAGGCACTGTTCATGCGGGGCAAAAGCCACGCCACCCGACGAGGCGGCATGGAATCAAAGTTGGTTAGCTCAGTCCACCAGCGGGTGAAGGTTTTCCTTGCACCACTGGCCGTTCTGCTTGGTCACACCATCTGGATCTTCGACGGCGATGTGGGCCTCATCTTCACAGATGATCCAGCCTTCATATTTACGGGCGACAAGCCACTCGGTGATCTTGTGGAAGTCGAGCTTGCCGGTGCCCATCTGCGCCCATGGCTCAGGCCCATTGCCGGAGTAATCCTTGTAATGGATGTGGTTCACCAGGTGCTGGAATTTGTTCAGCGTGGCGATGACATCCATGCCGCCACGGATGATGTGGCCGACATCAGGCGTCCAGCCGGTGACTTTGGGATCGAGGCTGCTCAGGACCACGTCGTAGTCCTCCTGGGTGCGGACGAGGGAGGGCGGCGGGCTGTTTGGATGGTAGGAGGCCTTGATGCCCAGGTCGGCTGCGCGCTTGGAGACGTTGTTCACGTTGCGGGCCACATTCAGACGACGGCGCTGAAGGTCGTTTTTGCGACCGCTTGGCAGCGTGACGGTGCCCAGCATGGAACCGGGGAAATGTTTGAGGAGATCGAGGGTGAAATCAGCAGCCTCCTTTTCAGCCGGAGTCTCTTCATCGCCATCCCAGCCGCAAACGAGGGCCAGACCGGCGAGCTTGACGTTATGCTCCTGCAAAGCGTCCTTGAGACGGATCGGATCGCAGAAATCACCCAGCCAATATTTGCCGCAGCCGAGGGCGCTTTCAGAAATCTGGAGGACCATCGGCTCGATGCCCGTGAAGCCGGCCTCGCCAGCCACCTTGATCATGTGGTCCAGTTTATTGTCGTAGCCCTTGCCGGTGCCCTGCATGAACCAGGTGTAGACCTGGGAGCCAAATTCGATTTTTGCCATAAGGTAGGGGTTGCTGTCGGTTGTTGGTTTGAATCGCTAAAAGACGCGCTTGTTTCCGGCGCGGGCGGTATTGGAAACGACGCGCCAGAGGATGTCCAGCAGCGAATTTCATCCGATGCCCAGGCCATGCAAAAATCGCCGTCAAGGGACAACGAATAAGGCGGACCTCTCTTGAGACTCGCTCGATCGTGACTTAAACATGGGTTTCCCCGCCCGCATGATCCGCAATCTCATCCTCGACTGGTCCGGCACGCTGGCCGATGACCTCGGTGCCGTGATCACGGCCACCAACCGCGTCATGACCCACTACGCGAAACCCGTCCTCAGCCGGGAGGCGTTCCGTGAACTCTTTCGGCTGCCTTACACGGAGTTTTACCGCGACATCCTGCCGGATGTCCCCCTGACAGACCTTCAGGCGCTCTACCTGAAACATTTTCCTGAAGACGACAGCCATGCTGTGCCGATGATCGAGCACGCGCAGGAGTTCCTGCAGTTCGCTGCAGATACCGGTCGACGCATGTTTGTGTGCAGCAGCGCACCTCTGGAGCATGTGCTGGCGCAGGCCCGGGTGAACGGGGTGGACCATTTCTTTGAGCATCTGCACTGCGGAGTCATCGACAAGTGCACCCATGTCCACGATCTGCTGACGAAACATGGACTGGCACCTGAAGAGACAGCCTTTGTGGGGGACATGCGGCATGATATTCATGCCGGCAAAGCGGGCGGACTGACCACCATCGCCACCGCCACAGGTTATGAATCGGTGCCCACGCTCATGCAGGCCGAGCCTGATATTCTGGTCAGGAACCTGTCGGCTTTGACACATCTGATGCGCTCGCTGACAGTGGGTGCATGAGTTCCCCTGCCCCCGCTGATGAAATCCTGATCCAAGGGCTGGATCTGCCTGTGCAAATCGGCGTTCCGGAGGAAGAGCGTGCCGCCTGGCAGACCCTGCAGGCCGATATCACGCTGCGGGTGGCGACGAAGTTTGAGGACATGGAAGACAATCTGGGGCTGACCACGGACTACGCGGCCGTGGCTACACGCCTGCGTGCCCTGGCTGCGGCCCGGCCCCGGCAGCTGATTGAGACCCTGGCCGCCGAAATGGCATCCTGCGCATTGAGCGAGTTTGGAGCGAAGTCTGTCACAGTGCAGCTTCGCAAACGTATCTTGCCTGGATGCGACCACGTCGCCGTCCGCCTGACCCGCCCCTGATTCACCCCCTACCAGAAGAAAAGCTTGTCTGACTCCCCGATGGATGGTTTGCTCAAGAAATCGTGCGACACAGATCGCACGGTCAGCGGAAACATGGAGACCTCGACGGATCAGCCCCCAGCCAGCAGCAGCGCAGCCGAAGACCGGGCGCTGGTGGAACGCGCCCAGGCCGGGGACACCCGTGCCTTTGACGAACTCGTCCGCAAATACACGCCGAAGCTTTACGGCCTGGTGTACAACATGACCTCCAACCGGGAGGACACCGCCGATCTGCTGCAGGAGATCTTTGCCAAGGCCTACCGCTCACTGAAGCGGTTCATGGGCAAGTCCTCCTTTTACACCTGGATCTATTCGATCTCGGTGAACATGACCCTCAATTTCCTGAAAAAACGGGGTCGGCATGCCAAAATCAGCCTGGATGACGTGGACAACGGCATCCAAAACGACCCCGAATTCATTAAAATCACCACCGCGAACCGGGACACCGTGCGGGAGGTAAACATTCATGAGCTGCAAAAAAGATTGAACACCGCCATGATGAAGCTGTCGGAAGATCACCGAACCGTAGTGACTCTCTACGATGTCCAGGGCCTCCAGCACAACGAGATCAGCAAGATTCTCGGGGTGTCAGAAGGCACTGTGAGATCCAGGCTTTTCTACGCACATCGGCTTCTCCAGACATATCTCGAAGATTTTGTAAGGTGACACAGTTCCTGCTAACAATACCTCCTGATACAACTCCGACGCAATACCATGAACGAATTCGAAAACATCCAAAGGCTGCTTCGTCTGAAACAGTATGAGACTCCTGGTGATGATTTTGTGGAAGATTTTGTGACCCAGTTCCGCGAACGCCAGCGTTCGGAATTGCTGCGCCAGTCTGCCCGGGGTCTTCTCTGGGAGCGTGTGAACACCTTTTTTAGCGACGTGATTTCGCCAAAATGGGCCACCGCCACGGCGACGGCAGCCTTCGCCATCGTGGCGGCCTGGGGCACTTTGGGCGTCATTGGTTCCACCTCCCAACAAGGGGCTCAATTCGCCCTCGCAGCGGATGGCCCCATGCCTTCTGTTCTACAAAATCGGCCTTCTTTTGCAGTGGACAGCGAACTGATCAAGGAGGCTCTTCCGCAGGATCAGACCTTGGAAATCGAAGGTATCCTGCTGAGCCGCCATTTTGAAGGTGACGAACTCGCGGCCTCCTCTGGAAATCTGTCTCCGATCTCCACCGAGTTGCTGCCTATCAGCGACTTTGGCCGCTGAAAAAATTCATTGTCCGATTCAGGACTCGAACTGACTGATGGGGAATGCGTATGAAATGCATTCCCCATTTTCTTTTGGTCCTGTCCTTCCCTGCCCTTTCCCTGGCGCAGCCCGCAGGCGATTCCCAGGCGGTGACCCAGATGCCAGGCCTGGTGGCTTTCTGGACTTTCGGGGAAGCCCCTGGAACGCCCCGCGTCTCTACTGGCACAGCCCAGGCGCACCCTCTGAAGGAGATCGGTGGCCCCATCGCCCGGGCTGAAGGCGGGCCCTTTTCCGGTTACTCGGCCGACTTGAATGGAAAACAGTATTTCAGCATCCCCTATGCAGAAACGGGAGACCTGAACATTTCCGGGCCAGAGGCCCAGGTGAGCCTGTTTGCCGTCGTCCGCATCGTGAATCTGAAACAGAGCCGTACCATCGCCGGCATGTGGAGCGAAGGCAAAGGGGCCAATGACGACAGCGGCACCCGCCAGTATGCGCTGCTGATGAACATGCCTACCTATGGGGGCCCGCGCCAGCTTGTGCCCCATATTTCCAGTGAGGGGGGCGTGACCCGCCGGGCTGACGGCAGCGCCTTTCCCTGGTGTGCCGACTATGCGGCAACCAAACAGGAAGTGCCTGAGGAGCAGTGGTGCACCCTGGCCTTCACCTATGATTCCAAATTCATCCGTGCCTACATCAACGGAGTGCTGGATGAGCGCAAACTGGACCCGGTGAAGGATAAGCGCAGCGATCCCTATTTCACCCAGGGAGGCCCCGATGGCAAAGACCGCGGCATGAACCCTTACTATCACGGGCGTGGCATTTTCAAATACGATGCAGCCAAACATGCCGGCTCCAAATCTGGTGTGGGGTCTGATTTCACCGTGGGTGCACGCTACGCGGTGGGCTCCATGCTGGGCGAGGCGACTATCGGCAAATTCGGCGGGCTGGCGGTTTTTAACCGGGCGCTAAGCGATGCCGAAATGAAAGCCCTGCATGACGCGGCCAATATTCCGGCGCTGAAATAAGGCGGGCAGAAGACATCGAAGCCTGAGCCCCGCGGAGGATTCCCGCAGGAATGCCCCGGCTGCGCACGTTCTGTGCTGTGCCTACTGCCATGCGCTGCCGTACTCTCCTTCTGATCGCCGCCGGTTGCTCGCTATTGCTACCCTCACGGGCGCAGGAGCTGGATCTCGACCGGCTGTTTGAGGATCGCAATCTGGCACCTGTGGCGCAGATGCTGGCCAAAGGGGAATACGAGCTCTGCGGGCGCATCTGCGAGGCGGCCATCCAGCGCGGTATGAAGGCCCCTGAATGGCGGTTGATACGGGTGCAGGCGCTGATGTATCAGGGCCAGGAGGAAACCGCCCGAGATGAGGTGCAACTGGCCATCAAGACCTTCCCTGAAAACCTGGAACTGCTGATGCTGCAGTATGAAAACGCCCAGCGGCTGGGGAGGCAGGACATCGCCGACCAAGCGCTTGCCGCCGTGAATGCCGCCGCCAAGGCCAAGCAGCCCAAGGAACGCAGTGCGCAGGAGTGGGTGTCGCTGGGACAGGCTGCCTTGACCCTCGGAGCGGATGCAAAAAAGGTGATCGAGCAGTATTTCAAGGTAGCGCAGAAGAAGGATCCCAAGCTGGAAAGCGCCTATCTGGCGGAGGGCCATCTGGCCCTGACCAAGGAGGATGATGCACGCGCTGCTGATGTCTTCCGTGCCGGACTGAAGGCGCATGGGGAGACGGCCCGGCTGCGCGCCGGGCTGGCACAGGCCTTTGCCAGCAGCGACCGGGAAAAACAGATGGAAAACATCACCCGGGCACTGGAGCTGAATCCGGTGCTGGCTGAGCCGTACCTCATGCAGGCGGAGCTGCTTATCGGCGCCGAGAAATTCATGGAGGCCGAGGCCGCGATCCAAAAGGTCCTGGATGTGCGGGAAAACTGCCCCGAGGCCTGGGCCCTGCGCGCTGCGGTGGCACACCTCAGTGCGGCAGGTGAAGCCAAGGTCACAGCGGCGCGGGAACAGGGGCTGGAACGCTGGTCGCGAAACCCGCAGGTGGATCATATTCTTGGCCGGGTGATTTCACGGGCTTACCGCTTTGCCGAAGGTCAGGCACACCAGCGCAAGGCCCTCGAGTTCACCCCCGGTTTTCTGCCTGCAAAGGTGCAGCTCTGCCATGACCTGCTGCGCCTGGGAGAGGAAGAGGAGGCGTGGAAACTGGCTGCCGAGATCCGCGAACAGGACGGCTACAACATCCAGGCCCACAACATTGGCCTCCTGGAAAAGGAGATGAATGGCTACGTAACGAAGAGCTATGATGACTTCATTTTGAAAATGCCCAAGCGCGACTGGCCCATCTATGGTGAGCGCGCGCTGGCCTTGCTGCGGGAGGCCAAGTCAGTGCTCTGCCCCAAGTATGGGCTGGAACTGAAGCGACCGGTGATGGTCGAATTTTTTGGAGCCCAGCAGGACTTTGCCATCCGCACCTTTGGCAGCCTGGGCGGACAGGGGTTGCTAGGCGTGTGCTTTGGTACCGTCATCACCATGAACAGCCCCGGAAGCCTGGCCCATGGGAGGAACAACTGGGAGTCCACCCTCTGGCATGAGTTCTGCCATGTCGTCACGTTGACCCTCACCCGAAACAAGATGCCCCGCTGGCTGAGCGAGGGCATCAGCGTGCATGAAGAGAGCCTCCAAAACCCGGCCTGGGGCATGAAGATGAATGCGCAGTTTCGCCAGATGATCCTGGAGGAGGAGGCCATCACACCGGTGGGACAGCTGACCAGCGCCTTTCTAAACGCCAAGGATGAGGACCACCTGATGTTTGCCTACTTTCAATCCAGCCAGGTGGTGGCCTGGCTGTTGGAGCGCTTCGGCCCGGAATCGCTTCAGCGCATTCTCAACGATCTGGCTACAGGTAAACGCATCAATGAGGCCCTCGCCGCCAATACTGCGGACATCGGGAAACTGGAAAAAGACTTTGAAGCATATCTGAAAGAGCAGGCCTTGAAGCAATTTGGAGCCCTGGCGGACTGGGAGAAACCCGGTCCGGAAGAACTCAATCCGCTGGACCGCGACTCCCTGGCGACCTACAGGGCCAAGCATCCCTCCAACTTGCCAGCCACACGCCAGTATGCCGAACTGATGATGCAGGAGGAAAAGTGGGAGGAGGCCCTCAAAACGGCCGAACAACTTATTCTGCTGGTGCCAGAAGACACCGGTGCTGAAAGCGGCTACCAGATCAAGGCCGCAGCACTGCGGAAGCTGGAACGAAAAGATGAGGAACTGCAGGTGCTGCGCCACATCGCCGTCCATGAGAGCAGCGCCCTGCCTGTTTTCCTGCGTTTGATTGAGGAGGATCGCAGCCGCAAGGACTGGGCTTCCCTGCAGACACTGGCGCGACAGGCCCTGGCGCTGAATCCCTTCCTCCGCACACCGCAGCAAGCTCTCGCGGAAGCAGCCGAAGCCCAGGGGCAGACGGAAGAAGCCACCGCAGCCTACCGCCGTGTGCTGCTGCTAGATCCCGCAGGTGCTGCACAGACGCATTACCGCCTGGCCAAACTGCTGATCACTCAGGACCGCGCGCTCGCCAAAAAACATCTTCTCGACGCCCTGATGCTGGCCCCCCGCTTTCGCGAAGGGCATGAGATGCTGCGCAACTGGCCCCCGTAACAAAGCCTACGCATTCACATAGTCCTTCATCGCCCCGAGGATGACGGTGACGGAAAGGGCCCCGGCATCCGGGAAACCCAGGCAGGCTTCGCCGAGGGTTTTAGCGCGGCCAAATTTGGCGATCATGCTTTTGCTGGCTTCCAGACCTGCCAGAGATGCGTCATGGACCGCGCTCAAGGCTTCGGCCAACGGCTGATCTGTGACCTCGGCAGCCTTGTCTGCGGCTGGCTGCATGGCATCCACCACGGTTTTGTCACCCACCGCAGCGCCACCGCGCTGTTTCACCCCCTCCACACCCGCCTGTAAAAAGACGGCGAGGGCGGCGGCATCGAAAGTCTCCTGGCCATTGAGAGCCTTGCCGCCATTGCGGAAAAAGGTCCCAAAAATGGCACCGGAGGCCCCCCCCATGCTGCTCATCATGGCCATGCCGACGGAGGAGAATGCCTTTTCAACAGACTCCACCTCTCCAGACAGAAGCTTCTCGGTGGCGGCTTTCATGCCACGCTCCATGCCCAGCCCATGGTCGCCATCGCCAAGATTGCGGTCTGCTTCTGAAAGCTCTGGCTCGGCCGCGATGATGCGCTCACAGGCAAGCAGGAGCATGGATTTGACTTCTTCTTTGGAAAGACTGTTTTTTGGCATGACAGATGAGTTTTAGAGATCCTTGGGCAAAGTTCAAAGCTCAAAATGAGACCGACGATGAGCCGTCGAAAGATGAAGCGGGACGAGTGGAAAATAAAGGGGTGGAAACTTTGACAGGCAGGAGGGGGTTCCATAGCTTTGCGCGATGGCAGGGTGGAATCTCTGCCCTGGCATGGGCCGCCCTCTTTCTTATCCCTTCTTCCTTGAACTTCATGACGGCCCGCCCCTGACCTATGACTGCAATCCTGGACGCTCAAGACCTGCCTCACATTGTTATCCGCGCCTGCATGCAGGTGCATGCGACCCTGGGGACTGGACTGACGAGGGATGCTTACGAAGAGTGCCTCGCCGTGGAACTGAGGAGTCTTGAGATCCCGTTTGAACGGCGAAAGCCCCTGAACTTTATGTATCGCGGGCAGCAGATCCTGGCGGCTGCATGCCTGGATTTTGTGATTGACCAGAGCCTGCTGGTGCGGGTGCTGGCCAGCGACGAGATGACAGACATGGACCGTCGCAGTATGGAAACATGGCTTAAACTCAGCGGCCTGAAGACAGGATTGATCGTGAATTTTCAAGTGCCTGTTCTAAGGAAGGGAATTCAGCGTATTGCCCTGAAAAGACGAGAAAAAGACGACTGAGTTGATTCTCAAAATTGATTCCGATCAGAACCCCGATTATGGCCTACGGCCATGGAGCCAAGGTTAAAATTACCGATCCCCCCTGGAAATCAACGTACTGGTGCAAAGCAAGCGTACGATTGCACCGCCCCAAACAGAAGAAGGAAAAAGGCAGCGACAGGACAAGCAGAAACGTATTCGTATTCCATCCACCTCGGTATTTCCCAGGGAGGTTTTGAATAAGAAAGCTTACTGTCGAGACGACGGCTTAGGGAATGCTTTTTGCAGGGACTTCATGCGCATTTAGAAAAAAGAATTGCACCTAGCCCAATATCAGCTTTCCTAAGGGTGCTATTTGAATTTTAAAAACGCAGATATTTCTTACTGAAAAAGTGAGCCTCAACCCCCAGCAAAACTATATTCTTCGAGATCCTCAAGATCGATCGGAGAGTGTGTCTTCAGCTGGGAAGCCCGGTTCTGTGGAGGCGGAAGAACTGCTGCTTCTACACAAGATCGAACGCCGCCAGGGTCGTACCAGCCGATCCCCTTTGCAGGATGAGCAAAATGCTGAACCGCTGTGCAATGCCTGGATTGATGGGATCGAAGAACGGGTGGCCTACATCTATGATTTCGACAGTCAGAAGCTGATCGAGAATGGAGATAGGCTGGCGGGCATTTATGGATATGCCCCTGAAGAAATCCAGGCCTTGCCAGAGGGGTGGGACTCTCTGGTCCATCCCGATGATCTGGAACGGGTGCGCATAGGCCGCGAATCCCTGGCGAGCGGGCAGACTGAGACTGTCACGGTGCAAATGCGGGTGGCCTGCAAGGATGGACGCTGGGAGTGGATCCAGCATGACTGGAGGGCCCTGCGACGAAATGCCCAGGGAACGATGACGAGGGCGATCGGGCTAGTGCAGGTAATCACCCCCCTGGCCCTCTCCACTCAGGCACTGAGAAATGAAGCCTCCCTCAATGCCCTATGTCGCACTCTGGTGGAGGAGTGGGTGGACGGGATCTTTCTGGTGGATGAAAAGTGGCGCATCCTCTTCGCCAACCAGGGAGCGCTGGATACCCTGGGCTACACGCAGGCTGAGCTGCATGGGCGATCCATCAAGCACGTGGTGCAAATGGATCTCGGGAAAAAGACGGAGCCCACCCTTCCCAAGACCTGTCAGAAAGTCACCATCCGAGGTTCGCACCTGCAAAAGGACGGCGGCAAACACAAGGTGGAGGTGGTCTTGCGCCGGCTGCCAGGAGACAGGGTGCTGGTAACCACACGCGACATTCGTGAGCAGCTGGCCGCCGAAGAATTTACCCGCAGGCAGGCGGCCTATTATCGGGGCCTCTTTGAAAACAACCCCTCAGGAGTGGCCGTCTTTGATACAACGCTCCTCATTACCAAGGTCAACTCCGCCCTTCGTCACATGCTGGGGTACACGGACAAGCAGCTCACGCAGATGCGCATTCCAGACCTGCTGGACGGACAAAATCGGCCGGAAGAAGACTTCTGGAAGCAGGTGGTGGAAGCCAACGTGAAACCACGAAGGGAGATCGAGATCACCCTGAAGCGCCGTGAAGGCAAATGCCTGTATGCGCATGCGGCCGTGACCTTCCTGCCAGACACTGCCCATGAAAGCGGCCAGGGCATCATCATTTTCACCGATATCAGCGCACGCCGTCAGGCCGAGCAGGAGCTGAAAAGGCAGTCGCAACTCAATGACACGCTGGTGCGCGAATCAGCGGCAATGATTGGGCTGGTGGATCTGGAAGGCCGCATCCTAAAAGTGAACCCGGCCGTGGAAAAAATATCCGGCTATTCCGCCAAGGAACTGGCAGGCAAGACCATCTGGGAAAGCGGGCTGGTGGATGCCGAAGAGATGCCCCGGGCGAAAGAGCGCCTGAAAAAACTCCTGGAAGGTGCGCCACGTGTCACCGCAATCTCCAGGGCACGGACGAAGGCAGGAGACCTGCGAATCATCCAGGTGCACAACACGGCCACGCGCAATGCGGACCAGCAGATCGAAGGGTTCATCATCACCGCGATTGACATCACGGAGCAGCAGCGCCTGCAGCATCATCTGATGGAGGCCATTGAGCAGGAGCAGGCCCGCATCGGCCATGATCTTCATGACGGGGTGGGGCAGCTGCTGACGGGCATCGGGGCACTGGTCGAAATGTTGCAGATGCGACTGAAAGGCAGCGAAGAATCTGAGGCGGCACGCATCCGTGAACTGGTGCGGCAAGCCATCCAGCAAGTGCGGCAGCTTTCCCGCAACATGTCCCCCACAGCGATTCAGCATCGGGATCTGGCCGCCTCCCTGGAACTGCTGGCGGACACGGTGCGGACCAGCTTCCGCCGTGAATGCACCTTTACGGCAGATCTGGAGCTAAAGGTCACAGACTCCGCCCTCAGCAGCCACCTCTTCCGCATTGCCCAGGAATCCATCAACAACGCCATCCGGCATGGCAACCCCACGCACATCGCCATCAGCCTGCGCCAAGCCGACACTGGCCATGCCGAGATGGAGATCTTCAATGACGGCCGCTCCTTTGACTGCCGTCCAGGCTTTGAAGGGATCGGGCTGCGAGTGATGCACTACCGTGCAACGCTGATCCATGCCGACTTTTCCGTGAACTGCCCGCCCGAAGGAGGCGTCAGTGTCACCTGCAAATTTCCCCTGCCACCTGGTGAGGGGCCACCCCAAGCGACGACAAAACCAAACCACAAGCCAAAATACAAACCGTGAAATACAAACTCTACATCCTCGATGATCATCCGATCGTGATCGAAGGTCTGAAGAAAATCCTGGAGAACCAGGAAGACCTTCAGATTGTTGGCAGTTCCGAAGACGCCAATACCGCCCTCCTGCAAATCCCTAAACTCAAGCCTGATGTGATCATTCTGGACATCACGCTGAAGGACCGCAGCGGTGTGGATCTGGTGAAAAAGCTCAAGCAGAGCCACCCAGAAATTCATGTCCTGGTGTATTCCATGCATGACGAAAACGTGTATGCCGAACGCTGCCTCCGTGCCGGCGCGATGGGCTACATCATGAAAGGCGAAAGCGCTGTCCGTGTGCTCCAGGCCGTGCGCCAGGTGCTCGGTGGCGGCTTCTTCTTCAGTGCCAACCTTCTGGGCAGCATCGTCTCCGGTGGCGGTCCTCGCTCCGGCTCCCGCGGTGAACCAGGACGCATGCTCAGCGACCGTCAGCTCGAAGTCTTCGAGATGGTCGGCCGTGGTTTCGACTCCCACGAAATCGCCGAAAAACTGCAGCTCAGCGCCAAAACGGTGGACGCCCACAAGGCCAACATCCGTCAGAAGCTGGGCCTTGCCTCAGCCCGCGAACTGCTGATGGAAGCTGTCCGCTGGGTGGAGAAATAGGATCTCAACCGCTGACATCCCCTCATCAACCGCCTGGAGTCTTGGGGTGCTCCTGGCGGTTTTTTGTTGTCTAGAATGAAGCTGGCCCACCCCTTTAAATTACCGGGCTCATAAAAGCGCAGCGGATGGTTTTTTCTTGCCTGAAGGCCCTGCCGCAGGCTTAAAAGCAGGCATGAAATCCCTGTTCCCGACTTTGCTGGTGTTAAGCCTCGCCCTTTGGACCGCTTTTGGAGCTTCGAGTGCGAAGCTAAAGATCCTCATCGTGGACGGGCAGAATAACCATAAGTGGGACATCACCACCCCGGTACTCAAGGATGCCTTGGAAAGCAGCGGGGCCTTCGAAGTGACCGTCTCCACAGCACCGCCCAAAGGTGCGGCCCAGGACGCCTGGGCAGGCTGGAAACCTGATTTCACGAGTTACGCCGCCGTGGTCAGCAACTACAACGGCGAGCCCTGGCCAGAGGCTGTGCGGACGGCCTTTGATGCCTATGTCAAAGGTGGCGGCGGCTTTGTCTCCGTACACGCGGCCAACAATTCGTTCCCCGAATGGAAAGAGTATAACCAAATGATTGGAGTCGGCGGCTGGGGTGGCCGTGATGAAGTTTCAGGTCCATGGATCTATGTCAAGGACGGCAAGCTGTTTCGCGACACCAGCGCCGGCAAAGGAGGTGCCCATGGCCCGCAGCATGAATTCGTCGTCGAGTTGCAGAATGCGGAGCACCCCATCACCCGGGGGCTGCCCAAGCGC
Organism: Verrucomicrobiota bacterium; assembly: GCA_040386955.1. Lineage (GTDB taxonomy): Bacteria > Verrucomicrobiota > Verrucomicrobiia > Verrucomicrobiales > Verrucomicrobiaceae > Prosthecobacter. The sequence goes on along the minus strand of JAZKER010000043.1, from coordinate 2,846 downwards.
TGGCTGCATGCCCAAGACGAACTTTACAGCCGTCTGCGCGGCCCCGCAGAAAACATCCAGATCCTGGCCAGCGCCAAGTCTGACCTGACGGCGGAACAGGAGCCCAACCTGATGGTGCTCAGTTATGGCCAGGGCCGCGTGTTTCACACCACGCTGGGCCATGCAGACTACTCCATGCTGTGCCGTGGATTTTACGAAACCTTCCAGCGAGGCACCGAATGGGTGGCCACAGGAGAGGTGAAGGCCACCGCAGATGTGCCTGCAGACTTTCCGACAGAAAACCAATTGAGCCTGGTAAAACTGGAAGGTTATCCCAAACAGCCGCGCCCAGCGCCCAAGAAGTAGGCCGAACACCTCGTTTGAGAGCCTCTCCCCTGCCCCTTTTGTGAATGCCCTTGGCTGCTTACGGCAAGCCAAAGAGACAAACTCATTGGAGTCAGATCATCTTAGCATGGAGTCATGCGCGGATAGCGTCGGCAGACCCGAAGGGCCTCTACCGACCCGATGCAATGATGCGGGTCAGCTGTGGCGGTTTTTGCCAAGCTGAAGTTCTGAAAAACCTCGGCTCGGCCCGCTCTGCGAATTCGTCATTCTGGCAGAGAATGTGTTCATGGATTGGCGCATTCTGAATGGTCCGTGCAGGCATTCTCTCTCACAACTCGCAAAAGCCGATCTTCCCTGCACGGTGTCCCTGAGCGCCCAATAAAAAACCCTTGGATACCAAATGGCATCCAAGGGTTTTAAAAGAGTCGAACTTAGATGGTCTTGCGCTTGCGCTTGAGTTGAAGCTGGGCGGCGCTGCGCTGGATCATGGCCATGACGGCGGCCACTTCTTCCTGCTGTTCGCCATGCTTCAGGCTTTCCAGGGAGTGCTTGGCGCGCTCCATGGCTTCTTCGACCGCCTTTTCATCAATCTCATCGCTGCTGAGGGCCATGTCCGTCAGCACGCGGGTGGTGGAACCGGTCACTTCGACCAAGCCTTCGCCCACTGCGAGTTCCGTGGTTTTGCCACCCTTCGTGTAGCGAAGTTCACCCACTTGAAGGGTCGTCACCAAAGGGGCGTGAGCAGGGAGGACGCCCATTTCACCTTCAAAGCCCGGGAGCACAACAGTGTCCACTTCATCCGAGAAGATGCGGGCTTCGGGGGTAACGATTTCGAGTTTGAGAGGCATGAGAGGGATCTGAAAGTCAAAGAATCAAACGGTCAAACCAGTCAAGATGGTATCAGTCGCAACTGTTGACCACCTTGACCATTGACCATGCGGGCTTACGCCTTCGGCACGGTGTCGATGCCACCCTTCATGTAGAAGTTAGCTTCTGGCACATCGTCGTGCTTGCCATCAAGGATTTCAGCGAAACCGCGGACGGTGTCCTTAACGGAAACGTATTCGCCCTTGGTGCCGGTGAAGATTTCGGCCACGTGGAAAGGCTGGCTGAGGAAACGCTGAAGCTTACGGGCGCGGAACACGATGAGCTTGTCTTCGTCGGACAGTTCATCCATACCAAGGATGGCGATGATGTCCTGAAGGTCTTTGTAGCGCTGAAGCACGCGCTGGACGCCACGGGCAACACGGTAGTGTTCTTCACCGACGATGTCCGGGGCCAGGGCCTTGGACACGGAGGAAAGAGGATCCACAGCAGGATAGATGCCGAGCTCGGCCAGGGAGCGCTCAAGCACCACGGTGGAGTCAAGGTGGGCGAAAGTGTTGGCAGGAGCCGGGTCAGTCAAGTCATCCGCAGGAACATAAACGGCCTGGAAGGAGGTGATGGAACCGCTCTTGGTGGAGGTGATTCGCTCCTGCATGGCACCCATTTCGGCGGCCAGAGTTGGCTGGTAACCCACGGCGGAAGGCGTACGACCCAAAAGGGCGGACACTTCGGAACCGGCCTGGGAGAAACGGAAAACGTTGTCCACGAAGAGAAGCACGTCCTGGTTCTTCTCGTCACGGAAGTATTCAGCCATGGAAAGGGCGGAAAGTGCAACGCGGAGACGAGCACCTGGAGGCTCATTCATCTGGCCGTAAACGAGGGCCACTTTGGAGCCGGGCTCGCTGATGTAACCGCCCTGGGCGTTGCGAACGATGTCGTGACCGTTCTTCTTCACCTTGATAACGTCGGACTCGATCATTTCATGGTAAAGATCGTTACCTTCACGGGTACGCTCACCCACACCGGCGAACACGGAATAACCACCGTGGCCTTTGGCGATGTTGTTGATGAGCTCCATGATAACCACGGTCTTGCCCACACCAGCACCACCGAAGGCACCGACTTTACCACCCTTGGTGAAAGGGCAGATCAGGTCGATCACTTTGATACCAGTCTCAAGGATCTGAGCAGAAGGGTTCTGGTCCACCAGGGCCGGAGCGGGGCGGTGAATCGGGTAACGCTTGGCGGTGACAGGGGCTGGCTGGTCATCAATGGCGTCGCCAGTGACGTTGAAGATACGGCCAAGAACCTCTTCACCGACAGGGACGGTGATCGGGGTGCCAACGTCCACTGCGTCGAGACCGCGCTTCAGGCCTTCAGTGGAAGACATGGCCACGGAACGGACCCAGCCATCACCCATGTGGCTCTGCACTTCGCAGACCAGACGGGTAGTTTTGCCGCCGAGATCGAATTTGATCTCCAAGGCGTTGTAGATCTCAGGCAGCTTTCCTGTGGCGGAGAAATCCACGTCCACCACGGGACCGATGACTTGAACGATTTTGCCGATGTTGCTCATATTGGAAGGGGTCAGAAGGAATCAGGGGTCAAGAATGCAAAAGAGGCTATTCAAGAGCCATTTTGGCGGTGGTGATTTCGAGGAGTTCGTTGGTGATCGCAGCCTGGCGGAGCTTGTTGTA
>JAZKER010000042.1:0-24986 GCA_040386955.1 Verrucomicrobiota bacterium | reverse complement strand
TCCCAGTGCCGTCCCAAATTGCGTTTATGACAACCTTTTTGAAATCCGGTCTAACCTGGTTTACATCATCGCCGATGATCATGCCTTTCGGGACTTCGGCTTCATGGGCAGCCGCGAAGCATTGACGCCCCACCTGGACAAGCTCGCCGCCCAGTCTGCACGGTTCGTGAACGGCTATGTCACCACCAGCCTATGCAGCCCTTCGTTGGGCGTGATGCTGGCGGGCCGGTACCCGCACCAAAGCAGCCTGACGTATAACCACCCGCCGCCGGGCAACAGCGCGTTTAACCGGATGACCAGCCGTGCGCAGTATGAAAGCGCGCGCAGCCCGGCCTTTGAGATCGTCCGCAGCCAGCCGACCCTGCCACGCACGCTAGGGACCCTGGGCTATCGCTCCCTGCAAACCGGGAAGTTTTGGGAAGGGCATTTTTCCAACGCCGGCTTCACCGAGGGCATGACGCTTTTTGAACCCCGCCCAGGCCAGGACTATGGCGGTAACCGAACCCTGAAAGGCGGAGAGCTAGCCGCCCATGGCAATGGCGACCACGGCCTGAAAATCGGCCGGGAGACGATGCAGCCCATCGCTGATTTCCTGGACCGCCAGCAGGCCGCCCAACCCTTCTTCATCTGGTATGCCCCATTCCTGCCACACCAGCCTCATGACTCCCCGCAGAAATACCATGAGCGTTATCAAGGACGTGGCATTGCCGAACACCGTCTCCCCTACCTCGCCTCCATCAGCCAATTCGATGACACGGTGGGAGAGCTGATCCGCATGATCGAATCCCGAGGCCTTGCCCAAGACACACTCATTGTCTTCCTTTCTGATAATGGTTGGACGCCGAGCCTGGAGAGGGAAAAGAAGCGACCCGTGGAGTTTGCCCATACGCACGAGAGCAAATACTCCCCCTTTGAGGACGGCCTGCGCACCCCCATTCTGTTCCGCTGGGATGGCCACGTGCAACCCGCAACGCATGAAACGCTGGTGAGCAGTGTGGATCTTTTACCGACCGTTCTGGAAGCCATCGGCCAGCCAGCCGCCAAGACAGAACTGCCCGGACGCAGCCTGTGGAAAGCAGCCCAGGGAAAAGCCATTCTGGAAGACCAGCCCGTCTTTGGCGAAATCTATCCCGGCGATGCGACCGCCCTCCGCCAACCCGCGAAGGACATCGCCTACCGCTGGGTGCGCAGCGGGCCGCTGAAGCTGATTGTTCCCCATGCACACGACAGAAGACAGGCCTGGGGCGACTATCTCACCGAGCCCGCCTTGTATGACGTGATCAAAGATCCTGCGGAGAAAAACAACCTGGCAACCCAGCAGCCTGAGGAAGCGGCGCGGCTGCGCAAACTCCTCGATGGCTGGTGGGATCCTTCAGCCAAGCCCTGAGTCCTCAGGGCTGGAACTGCACCGTCGTGCTGACCATCGCCCCGCGCTCATCCGTGAGGCTGATGAACCAAGTATTGGCGTCCACAGGCGGCTTCGGTGCCGTCACCGTGCCCGCAGAGATCGTTGCATCCACGCTTTTCCAGGTGCGCTTGGCCCGCACACCCGTATCGGTCGTGTAGTGCAACTTCGCCTCCTTCAAAGGTGCGCCGCCGGTGTAACCGAGAGTGACCTTGTCGCCCTCGACGGCTGGCACGCCCGGGACCGGCAGGGGCTGGCCTGCGCGGCATTTCGAATCTATGAACAGGCCGATTTCCTGCGGAGCCCACCCTGGAGGATGACCATGCGCCATGTTCACCTGGATGCGCATCTGCTTCTCCCCGGGCACCACGTTGAAACTCTTCATGTAGCTGTCCAAGGGGTAATGAATGTCATTGGTTCCATTCACAAACAGGATGGGCACCCGGCAGCGGGGCAGCAGGCTGGAAGGGTCATACTCACGCACCCAGTCTGCCCGGCGATCCCCCAACTGATCAATGGAAGCTTTTTGAACGGATTCGCCTTCATGAAGAAAGCCGCAGCCATACACAGGCACGGCGGCTTTGAAGCGATCATCCAGGGAAGCCACCAGACAAGTGGTGTAACCACCCCAACTGATGCCTGTCACCGCCGTTTTTTCAGCCTGGACCTCAGGGAACGAGCGCAACAAGGAATGCGCCCGGATGACGCTGGCGGCCGCATGAAAAGGCCAGTCATCCGAGGTGACGCCTCCGATGCTGTCGAACTTTTCTCCCGCCCCATGATGCGGCCCCCCGTTGGACAGGCGCTTGCGTTCTTTGGCCTCGGACTGATGGCCCTTGGGGACTCCCGTCTTGGGGTCAAACACCGGGTCTGGCGGACGAGACCCCGCCAGATCCATGGCGATGGCGGCATAACCTCGCTTGGCCCAAAGATAAGCCCATTCGGCAAAGGCCGTGCCGCCGCCGCCGTGGATCAAAACGACGCCGGGGAACTTCGCACCTGGCTTTGCCTCTCCAATCGTGACGGGTGAAGCATAAAAGGCGAAGACCTCCGTGGGTTTGTTCAGGAAAGGTTCGCCCGTGTACAACAGCGAATGAACGGATGCCGACTGGCTCACCCATTTCATGCCAGGGGCCTTTTTGAGTTCATCGAGATTCCACGGCCCTACCTGCTCAGCCGAGGCAAGGGTGGTGCATGCGAGAAAAAAAGCGGTCAGTAACTTCATGATCTGGGCTCTCATAACGCCGTAATGAAAGCGAGTTTCCAGAGAATCCTGGATTTATAGCACCGCTTTTATGAATCTTCGTTACCACCGATGCAGATTGTGCGTTCAGCCATTCGTCCACCACCTACCCCATGCTCTTCTCCACCGTTCTCATGTGGCTGCTCATCGCAGCCGGGTTTGTCATCGCGTTGCCAGCTCTCTGGCTCCTGGCCCGGGGTCTGTGGCCGGAGACCGTGCTGCGCCAGCAGGAGGCAGCCAAGAAAGGCTTGTTTAAATGCTTCTTGCTCGGACTGATCCCGCTCATTGGCAGCGTGGTTCTCATCACGGTGCTCTCCAAAGTACCGAAGATGGGAGCGATGGCCGTCTTGCTGGGTGGTGTCATCATCGCCTGGGGCTTCATGGGGGCAGGAGGCATCGCCTCCCTCATCGGAGAGCGCCTCTGGCCGCAGGCCGAACCTTGGCGCCAGACCAAGCAGGGCGGGCTGACCCTGGTGCTTTGTGCCCTTCTCCCCGTCGTCGGCTGGGCTGTGCTGCTTCCTCTCATGGCGGTGATGGGCTGGGGCATCGCGCTGCGCGCCCAGTTTGCCAAAGCGCCGGCTTTTCCCAGCCCGGTGGAAAACACCTCACTCTAGAGTGCTCCCATGAAGCTGGCACGCCGAGATCTTTTCAAGACCGCCGCCCTCGGCAGCGGCAGCGCCCTTCTGGCCAGCTGCGAGCGCGTCACCACCGCCATCAACCAAAATTGGTTAGGTGAAGGAGTCCCTCCCCACCTCACCCCGGCGGAAAGTGCGGAGATCGATTCCGACTTTCACCTGCTCTCCCGCGCCGCCTTCGGCCCCTGGCCGGGCGATGTGGCCACCCTGAAAAAAATGGGCCGCGCGGCCTGGATCGAAGAACAGCTCCACCCGGAATCCATCTCCGACACGGCCTGCGACCTGCGGGCGGAGCGCTTTGAGTCGCTCTACTTCAGCGCTGGTGATGCCTATGAATTTCGCAAACCGGTGCTGAGGGAGGAGCTGACCCGCCATGCGCTGCTGCGTGCCATTTACAGCCGCCGGCAGCTCCTGGAGGTCATGGTGGAATTCTGGACCGACCACCTCAACATCGACCTGGAGAAAGGGGACTGCATCTACCTCAAACCGAGCGATGACCGCGACGTCATCCGCAAGCATGCCCTGGGCAGCTTTCGCGATCTCATCCGCGCCTCCGCCACTTCACCAGCCATGCTGGTCTATCTGGACGGCAAGACCAACAAGGTGCGCCGGGGAACCACCGATCAGCCTAACGAAAACTATGCCCGTGAACTGATGGAACTGCACACGCTGGGCGTACACGGCGGTTACACCCAGGAGGATGTTTATGAAGCGGCGCGTTGTCTTAGCGGCTGGACCTTTGATGCCAAGCGGGTCTTCGCCCTGAACCAGGGAGAGTCCTATTTCCGCCCAGACTGGCATGATGATGGGGCCAAGCAGGTGCTAGGTCACCGTATTCCCGCTGGCGGCGGTTCCCGGGATCTGGACCAGCTGGTAGCCATCGTTTGCGAGCACCCTGCCACGGCCCAGCACATCGCCCTGAAGCTGTGCAGGCGATTCGTCAGCCCCACCCCACCCGCCAGCCTGCTAAAACGCGTGGCGGACGAGTTCACCCGCACGCAGGGAGACATCCGCAGCCTGCTGCGCGTGATCCTGAAATCGGACGAGTTTCTGGCCAGCCCGGGACAGCTTCTCAAGCGCCCCTTCAAGTTCATGGTCTCCGCCCTCCGGGCATTGGCCGCAGACACTCAGGCAGAAAAGAGCATCCTCGAGCCGCTGCAACGCATGGGCCACGGCCTGTTTCAATACCCCACGCCTGATGGCTACCCCGATGATGAGCTGCCCTGGATGGGCACGCTGATGTGGCGCTGGAATTTTGCCCTGGCCCTGGCGGCTAACAAACAGTTGGGCGCCAAGGTGGAGTTGCGGCCCCTCCGCCGCGCGCTTCGAAAGCCGGATGCCGAAGCCGACATCGCACGCTGGTTTGCCCACCTCATCGGTCGGCAGCCCACCACGGCTGAAGTCACGGCGCTGGACCAGTTCGCCCCCGGCTCCCCAGAATCCTCCATCGGCCTCATCCTGGCCAGCCCGGCCTTTCAGAGGTGCTGATCCCATGTCCTCCCTTACCCGACGCGCCCTCCTTTCCAAGCTTGCTTTTGCTGCTGCCCCGGCGGCTGAATCAGCGGGGGATCATACTCTCATCCACGTCTTCCTGCGAGGGGGGGCGGATACCCTCAATCTATGGGTACCATATGCCGATGACCGTTACTACCGTCTGCGCCCGGCCTTGGCCATCCCGGCTCCCGGTAAAGGCAGCAATGCCGCCATTCGCCTCACGGACCGCTATGCGCTGCACCCGGCCCTGAAACCCTTGGAGGCAGCCTATCACGAGGGCCGCCTCGGGGCCGTGCAATCCGTCGGCGTGGACAACACCAGCGGCTCTCATTTCGAATGCCAGGACCAGATGGAACATGGAGACTCCATGCACGGCATCCCTGCTGGCGGAGGCTGGCTGGGCCGCTACCTGCGGCTGCGTAGCGGGGCCAAGGTCTCCCCGCTTTCTGCCGTGGCCATCGGCACCAGCCTGCCGGAATCCCTGCGCGGTGCCCCTGCCGCCAGTGTGCTGGAGCATCTGGAGGACATCAGCCTCAAGGCCGCTGGCAAGCAGGCCGAACAGGTCGCAGGGGCCTTGAATGCTCTTTACGGGGCCGATGTCAGCCTGCTGGGTGAACGAGGAGTGGAGACACTGGACCTCTTCCGCCGCATCTCCAACCTCCAGCATCGCGCCGATGCCCCCGAACATGGGGCCAGCTATCCCGCCGCCCCTTTCGGCAGCGGCCTGCGAGAAATCGCCCGTTTAATCAAGGCACGGCTGGGCCTCCAGATCGCCTGCATTGATCTCGGTGGCTGGGACACCCATTTTTTCCAGGGCAACAGCAGCGGCACCCAGGCCGGGCAGATCCGCCTCCTGGCCGAAGGCCTCGCAGCCCTGGAGACCGACCTGAAAGACCACCGTGCCCGCTACACCCTCATGGTCACCACGGAGTTTGGCAGGCGGGTGTATGAAAATGCCTCGCTGGGCACGGACCATGGCCGGGGCTTTACGCTCATGGCGCTGGGAGACCGCGTCAAAGGCGGGCAGGTGCTGGGCGGCTGGCCCATCCAGGCCGATGACGACGTCAATGTGAACACCCCGGGTCCCGGCGGTCTCCTGGCTGAAACGGACTACCGGCAGGTCTTTGCCGAAGTCTTGCGTGGCAGCATCGGCCTGAAGGAAGAGGAGGCGGCCAAAGTGTTCCCTGGCATGCCCGCAAAGCACATCGGGCTGATGTAAAGAGGGCCGCTACTTTTCCCCCATCCATAGAATCGCCGTGGCCCCCTGGCCAGCGGCACCCCGTACGACGGCGGCGGTCTGGCGCTCCAGATCCCCCACCTGAACCTTGACCAAAATGCGGCGGGTGCTGCTATTGGCCGAAAGAAGCGTCGCGCGAGGATCCTCCGGAAGGATACCTAGAAAGCCCAGGGCACTGGTGATATCCAGTTCCTGGTCATCTCGGGTATTGAGCAGGCCATCTCGGCCCAATCGTTGATTGCGCAGATTTTGGGCAGCCCGAATTTCCGCCCCTGTGACGGCAGCCATCACTTCGGGCCGGGCCGAGTTGACGTCCAGCACACCACTGGCATGAATGCTGAACCAGTCCCGCCACTGGGGATATCCCTGCTCCACCATGTCCATGCCACTCACCAGCGCCATCTCTTCGATGGAGCGGAAGGGCCGGTTGAAAGGCATGCCGTTGCGGTTGTAAAGCTTGCGCTCCCCACCCTGCACGCGGGCAAAGTCATCGCCGTCCACCCAGTCCAGCATGCGGTCGATCAGGATGTTGGCCTGCTGGATGTTCATGCCCCAGTAAATGAAAATGCGGCGCAGGGTGTCCTTGTCCTCGCGCTGCAGCAGCACGTTGGGATTCAGCAACCCGTCCTCCCCGGTCATCTCCACCAGAAAACGCTCGTCCTCCGCCACCTGGCGGCGCAGCAGCGGATCATCCGGCTTGATGTCCGGATTCATCGCAATGGCCAGAGCCGCTTCCGAAAGCATCCGTGCGCGGAACACCTGCCTCTTCACCGCCGCCAGCTCGATGTCCTGCATCAGCAGCAGTGAAGTTGCGGCGACCAGGCCGATCAGCAGAGCAATGACCCACAGTACAGCCAGCAGGGCCGCCCCCCGACGGGAGGCCCGGCACCTAACCAGAGATGATTCAAGATAGCTTTTCATCAGAGTTGCGGCAGCTACAGGCTAGGGGTTTCAGGGGGCCGGACCGCATTTGGCACAACGGGCGGGATCCAGAATACCGCGCGGGTTTCAAAACCATCGTCGAGCTTCAGATTCAGCTCTGCCAGCAGGGGGCGGCGGTTTTGCTTCCAGTTGTTTTCCCAGCGGTTGCTGGCGGGATCATAAAAGCGCCATTCAAAGCGGGTCACGTTGTCCATCAGCGGGATCATGCCCTGATCCTTCGTGTAGCGCACATTTTGGCCCGAGCGCAGCGCCTGCGTTTGCCGCTCATCCAGTTCCCGCAGGGCCACCCGCAGGTAACCACCGGGGCGCTCTTCGGCAAACAGGTCCACACTGGTATCCGGAGGCAAGGCGGTGCCCGGGGTGAAGGACGTGCCTCCGTTCACAAAATTCAGGCTCGGCACATAGGTATTCCCACGGGCCTGCACCGTCAGCCGCACCTCCGCCTCACCCGGCAGATTGCGGAAGGAGCGCCGGATGAAGGAAATGAAATTCTGCCGGATGATGGACCGCTCCTGAATCTGGGTCAGGTCGCTGCCCATCTCCATGGTGCCATTGGCGATGGCAAAGATGCCCCCCATGAGCAGCAGGAAGGCCGACATGGCCACCACCATCTCGATGAGGGTGAAGGCGGCCCGGCGTGCAGCAGATGGAAGATGGATTTTCATTCAGAGTTCGCCTCAGTTCAGCGGCAGGAAGGCCCCGGCATAACGATAAGTTTCGGCATTCATTTCGATGGGTCCGCTGCCATCATCCCAGCGTGCGGTAGCCTGGATGCGGAAAGTGTTTTGCAGAAAGCGCCCTTCCTGGTTTTGCAGATCTTTGACCTGCTGAATGAGCACCCTGTAGGCCACCCCATCAGCACCCGGTTTGATCTGCTCCTCCATCTCCCGGATCTGCGGCATCTTGCCATATTCATCGATCAAGGATTCCAGGCTTTGCTCGATCTCCAGCAACTGCTGGGAATCGGAGCTGACTGAGGCGATCTGAGTTAGCGTGCCCACCAATGCCATCGCGGCGATGCTGAAGACGGCCAGGGCCAGCAGCACCTCCATCAACGTCATCCCTGCCCTGGTTCGGAGGGACTGGCGCGATGCGGAGACTGAATGCAGGTGAGCTTTCATGGTCGTCATTCCACCGTGTTGCCCGTCAAAGGATGAAAGGCCAGCTCGCGCGAGCCCTGGGCGGATTCAAAACGGATGCGGATCGGTTCACAGATTCCTTGCTCACCGAAAGGCCAAAAATGTCCCTCCGCCTTTTCCCAGCCTTTTCCGCCCAGACGCTGGATGAGGACCTTCATGCCTTTGGGCACCTGGAAGGCCTGGCCTTTCCCGCCCGTGGCCCCCAGCAGGCGGAAACCTTCCTTATCAAAGGCAATCGTCATGGTCCGGTGCTGAAGCACCGCAGCACTGATGGCAAACCGAGACATCTCGGTCAGTTCCTGCGCCGGTTTCTGGAAAGGATCATTGTCCTCCAGAAGGGAAAAACTGCCAAAGCCCAGCCCGATGACGAGCAGCATGATGCTCATCACCACGATGAGTTCCAGCAACGTGAAGGCGGCGCGTGAAGGGCGGGGATGGGTACGTTTCATAGCCTGATCCCCGACGGGGCAAAGATGGGATCAATCAGAGAACACATCATCATCGCCGCCCTCTTTTTTGTCAGGGCCCATGGAGAAGACTTCATACGGCTCGCCATTCTTTTTACCGGGGCTGCGGTACTGGTACTTGGAACCCCAAGGATCCGTGATGCCGCTCTCTTTGAGAAGGCCTTTTTTCACACGGGCATTGGCCGGAGGGGTGACCAGATCTTCAAGCTTGCCAGGCAGCGTACGGTTCAGGGTCTTATACTGAGTGATGGCCACCTTGAGGGTGTTCATGTGAGCCTCGGCCGCAGTGATTTCAGCACCGCCCTGCACGTTCTGCAAAGCAACCGCACCAATGGCGATGAGCAGGGCAATGATGGCCAGCACCAGCATCATTTCCATCAGGGTGAAGGCTTTGCGCAGCGGATGGAAAACGCGGTTAAGGCTTCGGCTGGGAAGGTGCGAATGGATGGGGTGGATATTCATGCTGAGGTGAGTTGGAGAAGGGCTGGAGGCAAAACGTTCGGGATTAGTTATCGGCGAGGCATTATTTATCAGCCACGGCTTTTCATGGCGGAAACCGTTTCAAAAATGACCGAGATCATGATGTAAGCCATCACCCCCACAAGGGCCGCCATGACCAGGATGATGACTGGCTGCAGCAGGGCCATCATTTTTTCCAGGCTCTTGCTCAGCTCACGGCCACAGCGGTCCGCCGTGCGGCGCAGCGTGCCGCTGAGATCGCCGGTGTGCTCACCGATGCGAACCATCTCCAAAAGCTTGGTGGGAAAGAGCGCCGTCTTTTCCAGACCACGCGACAGGGAAGCCCCATCCCGCACGCTGGTGATGACGTGCTCGAGCTGCTTCTGCACATACTGGTTTGAGGATACCCGTGAGGCAAGCTCCAGCCCTTTCAGCAAGGGCAAGCCGCCCCCTGAAAGACTGGCGAGCGTTTCCAAAAACTGGTTGTGAAAGCTCGTCATCAGCACATTGCCCACCAGCGGCATCTTCAGCCGCATGCGGTCCCACACAGGCCGGCCCGAGGTGGAATGGGACCAGACCCAGAACGCCAGAAACAGCAGCGCCAGCACCGCCAGGATGAGCCACCAGTATGTCTGCATGAATTCGGAGACCGACAGCACAAACTGAAGCCCCTTGGGCACACCGCCCTTCATGTGGGACATCATCACACTCAGCCGGGGAATGAGGAAGGTGGTGAAAAGAACCGTCACCCCGATCGCAGAGACAAAAAGAAACCCAGGATAAATCAGCGCCACAGCCACCTGGCTGCGCATCTCCCTCACGCTCGCCAGATACTGTGCCTGCCGGCGCATGGCATCCGCCAGGGAACCGCCAGCCTCACCTGCCGCAGCGACGGAGCAGAAAAGCTCTCCGAAGGAGGGGGATGACTGGCGTAAGGCACTGCTGAAGGGGTGACCTTCGCGGATGAGATTGCCCAGACGGCGGGCGATGCGGCTATGCGTGCCCGTGGTGCCTTTGCCCTCCATCAGTTTCAGGGCCGCCTCCAGTCGCATCCCGGCCTCAAGAAGTTCAGAAAGCTCCTCCGTGAAGAGCTGAAGCTGGCTGTTGCCAAGCTTGATAGGGGCATTTTCATCCACCGCTTCACCTGCCTTGGCCTTGGCTGCCGCCTTCACGGGTCCTGCCTTGCCCGCCGCCTCGCTGATCTTAAAGGGCTGCAAGCCCTTGCCTGTCAGTTGCCGCAGGGCCGAGGCGCGGTCCTGCGCCTCGATGGTCCCGGCAACATCGCGTCCGGAGGTATCTGCAGCTTGATAGGCAAAGGTGGGCATGGAAGGCGTGAGACAAGCACAGCCCGCGTTTGTTGCAAAGACGTTGTCGAGGGGCCTAAGATTCTCTTGGTGACAGAGATGCCAGACTTCCAGCCCATTCCATGAGCCGGTATGGCCCGGCATCCGAGTCGCCCAGCTCCAACTGCACCCAGCCTCGCGACAGGTAAAAACGATGCGCCCGCTCATTGTCCTGGGAGCATTTTAATCGCCAGGGCAGGCGCACGTGATGCTGAAGCTCCATCAGCAGAAGCGACCCCACCCCTCGTTCCTGGGCCGTAGGAGCCACATACAGATGGTGGACAAAAGACTCCGGCTCCCAAAAGGAAACAAAACCCACGACCTCCCCGCCCTGCTCCACCACGAAAAGAAGCTCACCCTCGGTATCCCGATCGAAATCCACTCCGGCCTTGAAGGTTTCAGGCATCCAGTCGGCCTCCGCGAGGCATTGCAGATAAATCGCCGCCATGGCAGGCCGATCAGACGCGGTGGCTTCGCGGAAAAGCAATGAAGCAGACATTCGGGGGAAAGCAGATCCGGCATTGCCGCGCCGGGCCCTGCCACCCATACTGATAATTGCCACGTCCATGACCGCCACCTCTATTTGCCGCCCTCTCCTGCTCGGAATCGGTCTTCTGACCGCCACGCTCACCTCAGCGGAGAAACCTGCCGTCCAGGTCATCGCCGACCTCCCTTACAAGGATGGTGAAAAACGCAGCCAGTACGAAACCGAGCGCTGCAAGCTGGATCTCTACCTGCCAGCGGAGAAAAAGGACTTCCCCACCCTGGTCTGGCTTCATGGCGGGGGCATCACAGGCGGCAGCAAGGACAGCGCCCATCAGGCCGGCATCGCCCGGCACTTTGCCAGTGCTGGCATCGCCGTGGCCAGCATCAATTATCGCCTGAGCCCGAAGGCCGAATTCCCTGCCTACATTGAGGACACCGCCGCCGCCTTTGCCTGGGTGAAAAAGCACATCGCCACCCATGGCGGGGATGCCGGGCGTGTCTTCCTTGGTGGACACTCCGCCGGAGCTTACCTGGCCCTGATGGCCGGGCTGGATGACCAGTATCTGGCCGCCCAAGGACTGAAATTGAGCGACATCGCCGGACTCGTGCCGGTGGCTGGCCAGACGCTCACCCATTACACCGTCCGCCAGGAGCGGGGCTTGCCGAAAAAACGTCTAATTGCCGATCTCGCTGCCCCCATTCATCACGCCCGCAAGGACGCCCCGCCCATGCTCATCCTGTATGCGGACAAGGACATGGCTCTGCGGGCGGAGGAAAACGAATTGCTGGCCGCTGCACTGCGAGATGAAGGCCACCCTAAGGTCATTGTGAAGAAGATCAAAAACCGCGACCATGGTTCCGTGGCCCATGACATGGCCAAGCCCGGCGATGCTGGTTTTCAGCAAGTGATCGAGTTCATCCGGTCCCTTGATCCTTAGCTTTCCGCACGCTTTTCGGCAGCCACCCGTTCCAGCACCCGCAAAGTTTCACGGACATTGGTTTCCAGATCCAGCGCATGCTCACAGGGCACAGGCCGGACATCGGGCCGCGCCATCCAAAAACGCACCGCCTTTTCCAGGGCATCCGTGTCCTCTGGGGCGGGCAAAACGTGACCATTCAGGCCCTCCGTCAACCACTCCGCCGCGCCATTGAACGCACTGGTGATGACCGGCAGGCCGCTGGCCAGGGCCTCCGGCACCACATTGGAGCTCGGCTCATAGATGGGCAGGAAGGTCAGCAGATCTGCGGCGGCATAGGCATTTTCCACCTGTGGCATTGGTCCGGCGAGGATCACGTTGCATGGCACAGGCCCTGCCAGCCGGCCCTTGCCCACCACCAGCAGCTTCACCTGCGGATCCGTCTTTTCCAGACGGGACATCAGGCGTAACAAAAAGTGCAGACCTTTTCTCTCCCAGCCCGACCCAACAAAAAGCATGACAAAATCGCCCTCCGCCAGCCCGAATCGCTGGCGTGTACCCACACGGTCGGCCTGCTGAAACCGGGCTGCATTGATGCCATTTCGCACGAGGTGGATTCGCTCTGCCGGATAACCGAACTCACGCACGATCTCCTTCCGGACCATCTCGGAATTGACAATGACGTGCCTCGTCACGGCGGGGTCCAGGGTGCGCTTTTCCAGTGCCATCATGTTGCTGTGAAAAGCCCCCAGTCCGACAAACGGGCGCCGCCACCAGGAGGCGTAATGCCGACGCTGGTCCAGCCACACTTTGTGCACGCCGTCCCCGGCACGATAGACATCCTGTGAAACGGTACGCTCCAGACTCAAGACCACGTCATAGGTCACCGGAGCCATCATCTGCGCCACGATTTCCGCGAAACGCACCGGCCGCAGTGCGCGGGGAGCCTGAACCTTCACGCGGTGCAGCGTCACGGCATCAGGCATGCCTTCCCAGTTCTCCGAATAAAGATGCACCTCATGCCCCGCCACAGCCAGGGCGGCCACCAGCCGTTGCATGTAAAGCTCCGCCCCTCCGGTGGCGGCAAATTGACGGCGGATGAGCGCAAGCTTCATGGTGCGGCGGCATGCAGCGCATCGGCCAGGCTGATGGGAGCGGTGGGCGGGGAGACCTGGGGGGGAGCAGGCTGGGCTAGGCAGGCCTCGGCCATGGTCTGCAGGACCTCGGGCGGCACCGGCTTTTCATGCTCCATCAGCAGCACCCCCTGCGGCACCGGCAGCAGTGTCAGGCAGCCCGTGGCCCCATTCAGGGTGATGCTCTGCACCGCAGACGTTCCAGCCCGCAGCGCCAGCTCATTCCCGGCCGCGTGGACGGCATGGCCCAGGGCTGCAATGCTGGCGGGGTCGGCGGTCAGTGTGCCGCGAAGGGCGGTCAGGTGACCATCGGGATGGATGAGGGCAGCGATCAAAGGAACAAAAGTGGTTAGTCAGCGGAGAAGATTTTCAGGCCAGGGCAACCGTCTGCTCAGGCTGGTTTTGCCTCGTCTGGAACTGGGCCAGCACGGCCTGGGAAATCGCGTTCAGCGTCGCCAGAATATTGCGACCGCCCCGGGCATCGGCCTCAAAGCTGAGCCAGGGCACCGGACGATTGTTGAGCAGAAATTCCAGATACTCCACCGGGGCCGTGTTGGGCAGGTCGCGCTTGTTGTATTGCAGGACCAGGGGCAGGCGGTCCAGGGAACTGCCATTGAGCCGCAGGTTGGCCTCCAAGGCCTGGAAAGCCTGCACATTTTCGCGTTGCCGGTCCATCTGGCTGTCTGCCACAAAGACCACCCCATCGGCCTGGCGCAGCACGAGTTGCAGCGTGGCATTGTAAGTCACCTGCCCCGGCACAGTGTAAAGATGAAAGGCGGTTTTGTAACCAGGGATCGCCGCGCTTTCCACACTCAGGAAATCAAAGAACAGGGTGCGGTCCTTGGCCGTGGACAGGCTGACGAGGTCGCTCCGCCCATGGGGATCCAGCTTTGAGTGGATTTGCTGCAGGTTCGCGGTCTTCCCGCTCAGCGGTGTGCCGCAATAGACGATCTTAAAACTGACCGTCTTTTGCTCGGGGTGGATGGCAGGCATGGTGGGACGCGGATTTAATCCAGCATCCGAGAAAGCTCGCGCGCAATCAAGGTGATCTTATCGCGCAGGCCCAGAGAAGGGTCCGCATCATGCAAGACTCCCAGAATCGCCCGTTCCGGGAAACAGAAGGTCATGAGCCGGTCCCCAGACATGAGAGTAAAAGTTTCCGCCCCCTCGATCCCGATGAGCGGAGCCAGCGTGCGCAGGTGATGGGCCAGATCTGTGGCTTGGCGCTGAAACTCACGGGCCTGAGGTTTGTGCGCCCCCACATGGGAAATGGCACGGTCACCCTGCAAACACACGCAGGCGGCGATTCCTGGCAGGCCGCAGACCATTTCGACAATTCTCTGCGGCGTCAGTTCATCGTCGGTTCCCAGCAAGGCACGAAGGAGAATCTGATCCGGATTGGTATCGTGAGACTGGATGCCCAAGGCAGGTGTCGCAGGCATAGGGCGGGGAGCCGTCTTTTGCGGAGGGGCGGGCGGGAAAGAGCGCAGAGGCTCATCCGCAGCTTCAAAAACCGGGGGCGTAAAGGCCATCGCCGACCTTGTCGGAACCGGGGGCGCAGGTGTTTCGGCAGGAGGAGCCATGATGGGCACAGGCGGCGGCTGAGTTTCATCCGGCACATCCACGATGTGAGTCGCGGTTTTTCCGGTGAAAGGATTGGTCACAGGAAGTGCCGGTGCTGGCGGCACCTCGGGCAGTTCCTCAGGCAGCGGGCTGCCCAAAAGCTGGGCGCTGCTGAAACCTTCCGCTGTCAGCATCGAAGGCGGGAAGGCAGAAGGAGCTTCCATCACCGGCGCTGCAAAGGGATTTGAAAGACCGGCAGAATGGGAGGCCTGGAAATCCGGCGACGGAGGCGGCTCATAGGCAAAGACCTCCTGGGCCTGGGGCACAGGAGCAGCGACAGGCACAGCAAAAGGATTGGCAAAGGCAGGTGGCGCAGACTGCAGATTCGACATGGGGGCCGCCGGGAAAGCAGAAGCTGATTGCGAAGGCGGTGCGAAGGCAAAAGTAGAGGCCGCAGGTGCGGAAGGTGCTTCAGGCGCGCTGAAGAGTGGAACTGCCGCGGAGGCGGCCGGAGCTGACATGCCAAACCCGGCTGGAGCCGCAAAAGGAGAGCCCGAAGATGGAGCCTCACCGAAATTCGATGGCGGGATGACCGCGAAAGATGAGGCGGGAGTCTGTGAGTCCACCCTCATCGGTGGGGGGCCAGCGGGAGAGACTGCATTCCCGGCAAGGCCCATGCTGGCCAGATTTGGCAATGTGGAGGCAGCCGTACCGGCCAGGGCAACATTGATTTCCTGAGGTGGAATGCGCAGCTGAAAATCCCGCTTCGCATGGTTCAGCACATTGCGGAAGCCCACATCGGTCACGCCATCAATCAGCATTCCCAGCTCTGCCACCGGCAAATCAGTCTGGGCCCACTCCCGTACGAGGGAGGCTGGCTGGCTGGTCATGATCCAGGTCGGCACCATGATGGGGTCAAACCCCAGTTCCGCCACGCTGTAGCCACGCAGCAGACTGGCTAGGCTGATGCGCAGGTTCGGTGTGTTCGTGGAGACCGGATTGGCAAAAGCTGCCGGGATCGCCGCAGGACGGGCGGGGGCATCGGGCGCAGGCTGGCCGGTGGGCACCGCCTTCGGACCAAACAGACTGGCAAAAGGTGTCTCTGCCGACGCGGGGGCAGAAGGCGTCATCGCCGCAAAAGGCGAAGCCGGAGTGGCCCCACCTGTGTTTTCAAAAACAGGGGCGGCAAAGGATACCTGTGCGGCTGGAGGCGGGCTGGCACTGGCAAAAAGACTGGCTGGCGGCGCGGCAGCGGGTTCCGGCGGCCGGGCACTAAAAGGTGACGCGGGCGAAGTTTCACCCTGGCTGCTGGTGGCCGGAGCCACGGTGGCAAACGGGCTAACCGGGAACACGGGATGATTTCCCGCTGTGGGCAGAGACAGAGGGGAAGCGGTCTCACGGGGAATATCCGCCAGGGGTGGCGGCGGCCCGTTGCGCCGGGGAGGCAGCACATTGAGAGGGCTGCCAGGGGCGGAACTGGAGGAAAAAGGACTGGTTACAGGTTGTGCAGCCGCAAAAGGTGAAGGCTGGGCAGAGGCAGGTGCTCCAGCCTGCTGGGCGCTGGCAATCAGGCGCGGCAGCTTCGAGGCAGGCAGCGGCACCAGACGTGGGTCCTGCGGGGATACTGGCGTCTGGAAAAGCGCCGGACATACCCGGTAAATCTCAAAGATGGGCAGTGCCGCCTGCCCGCTGCGCAGGGCCGCATCCAGCACCTGCGCACTGACGGCCACTGGCTGGTCCGGCGACAAAGCATTCAACCGCACAATATCCGGAGGCAGCTGCGGAAGTACATCCCCCACCGTCAGCAGGGCATTGCCAGAAGCCGCCCCCTGAGCTGCAAAGGGTGAGGCCTGGATCGGAGCCGCCTGCATGGTTTCTCCTGTCACGGTTTTGAAAAGCGGGTTGGTGCTGCCAAATGGCGAAGCAGCGTTCGGGGACTGTGGCGAAAAGGCTTGCGGACTTCCTGCCCCAAAGCCCTGGGCAGACGTCGTCTCCGGAGGCTGACCTTGGGGATCAGTGGCCGATTGAAACATGCTGCGAAACGAAAATCCCATCGGGAGCGGGTGCTGTTTAAAAAGCCAAGGGCGCTAGAATTGAACTCAAAAAGTCGGAACGGACAGGCCTGCCATCAAGGTGAAGCACGCCATTCGCACAACATAATAATCAAGAGTTCTTAAGTCCAGACTTTTCCACCATGAGATTTGCCTGATTGCCGACGGTCCCGCCTTCATTGGCAAATAATGCGGCCAAGGGGTGGGATATCCCTTCTGAAAATCGACCAAACGGTTTTTTCGTGCCCCCAGCCACTCATGAAGCTGATTGCGGTTGCCTCAGCCCCGGCTAAATTATGACCAATGTCCAGCCTTACTTCCGAGCCGCGCATCGAGCCGGCAACCATTGAAGACATGCCACAGCTCGTCGAGCTGCTGGTGGCGCTTTTCAGCGAAGAGGCGGACTTCCGGCCTGACAAGAACAAGCAGGAGCACGGTTTGCGCCTCATTTTGGAGCAGCCCAACCGCGGCCGCATCTTTGTCCTGCGGACCGACCACATGGTCATCGGCATGGTAAACCTGCTTTTCACCATCAGCACCGCCGAGGGCGGACTCGTCATCCTCATGGAGGACGTCATCGTGCATCCCCAGCATCGGCGCATGGGCTACGGGGGGCGGCTGCTGGAGCACGCCATTGAGTTTGCCCGCGAAAAACATTTCCGCCGCATCACCCTGCTCACGGACAAGCTGAGTGCGGAATCCCAGACCTTTTTTGCCAAGCATGGCTTCACTTTCTCCAGCATGATCCCGATGCGGCTCGTGTTTGAGTGACCTCCCGCCATGGAGGAGCCAGCAAGACCTGCTGTTCATCATCTCGTCACTCCTCCATCGTGAACATGCCGCTCGCCTTTCCCATCTACCTCCGGCACCCGGCGGCAGGCGGTGCCTACGCGGCCAACACGGAGGCCATGGACTGGTTTGTCATCGCCACCCTGTGTTTCCTCTTTTTCCTGCTCGGCTGCTTTGCCATGGCCGCCTGGCAAATCTGGCGGCGCAGCACCCGGCCAGCGCCGCACATTGAGCTGCTCATGGAACTGGCCGACAGCGACGAAGAAAAAATCATCCGGACAGCCGATGAAAAATCGGCCCAACGGTCACCCCCAAGTCCGCCATGGGAAAGACAGGCCGACTGGTGGAAACGCTGACCTGGATTTTTTCGGATTCCCTTTTGCGGGGAAGTGACGTAAAACTAAAGCATGCGCATTGGCATCACAGGAGCCACGGGGTTGATCGGTCAGGCCTTTGCCAAGCTGGCCACCGCCAGCGGCCATGAAGTCATCGCTTACAGCCGTAAAAAGACGCCTTTGCGCGATGTGGTGCAGACGTTGCAACTGCCTTCCGAGACACCCGCCAAGTTGCCAGAAACCCGGCTGGATGTCCTCGTCCATCTCGCGGGCGAATCGCTGATGGGGCTGTGGACGGCTGACAAAAAGAACCGCATTTGGAAGAGCCGGGTGGACCTCACCCAGGCCATCATGGCCCATGTGCAAAGCTGGACTCCGGAGAACCGGCCCACCACCATCCTCGCAGCCTCGGGCATCGGCTACTACGGCAGCCGCGGAGACAGCTTGCTGGATGAGCAGTCATCGCAAGGGACCGGTTTTCTGGCCGATCTCTGCGCGCAGTGGGAGGGGTCGGCCAGCCAGGCCGGGAAGTGGGGCGCGCGTGTCGTCCATCTGCGCACCAGCATGGTCCTGGCCGAGGATGGCGGGGCCTATCCGCTGATGAGCCGGGCCTTCCGCTACGGTCTGGGAGGTCGGCTGGGCACAGGCCGCCAGTGGATGTCCTGGATTCATGTCGAGGACGAAGCTGCCCTTATGCTCTGGGCGATTGAAAACAGTCAGGTCACTGGCCCTCTGAACCTTTGCGCACCGCATCCGGAACTGAACAGCAACTTCACCACCAAGCTGGCCCACAGCCTGAAGCGCCCGGCCTTTCTTCATGCGCCGGCCCTGGCGCTTCGCCTGCTGCTGTGTGGTATGGCCGAAGAGATGCTTCTCTGCAGCCAGCGTGCAATTCCAAATCAGGCGACAAATTTGGGCTACCGCTTCGCCTATCCGAAGCTCGAAGACGCTTTTGTAGCCTTGAGCTGAGGCGGCAGCCGCCGCATCATCGCCCACACGGGCCGGGGTTGCTCCCTGGGAAAACCGCCGCACATTGCCCCGCAGCAAATTCCTCCCGCATTCACTTCCCATGGCCGCCCTCCAGACCACGATTGGCATCATCTACGACTACGACCAGACGCTGAGCCCCACCTACATGCAGGACGAGACGCTCTTCCCGCATTTCGGCATCAACCCCGGCCAGTTCTGGAAAAAAAGCCGCGAGCTGGTGGACCAGGAAGGCTACGATGGCGAACTGGCCTACCTGAAGTGCATGCTCGACTACCTGGAGATGGACCGACCCACCAATGAAGATCTGCGCATCCTGGGCGCTAAGCTGCGCTACTACAAGGGCGTGCCCGAAATCTTCAACGAGATGAACGGCGTCCTCAGCAGCCAGCATCGTTTGTTAGGCATCCGTATCGAGCACTACATCATCTCCTCCGGCCTGAAGATCCTGCTGGATGGCAGTTCCCTGGCCCCTTTCGTCAAACGCATCTTTGGCTGCGAATTCGGCCAGGACAAAGATGGCCGCATCAGCTTCCCCAAGCGCGTCATCAGCCACACCACCAAAACGCAGTACATCTTCCGCATCAACAAAGGCATGCTGGAACCGCATGAAGATGTGAATGACCACATGGATCCGGAACTGCGCCCCATCCCGTTTGAAAACATGATCTATGTCGGCGATGGCCCCACCGACGTGCCCTGCTTCACCCTGATGAAACGCTATGGCGGCCATGCCATCGCCGTTTACAACCCGGATGAATCGAACCGCGCCAGCTTCCGCAAATGCTACCAGCTCAGCGCCCTGGCAGACCGGGTGAAACACATCGCCCCGGCAGACTACCGGCCCGGCAGCCACCTGCGCCTTCTGCTTGAGGAAATGGTCCTCAGCATCGCGGACAACATCGTGCGCCGGAAGAAGCTGGAGATTGAGGAAGGCACTGTCTCAGCCCCACATTTTTAAACGTTCCCCGAGAGATCCAAACCGGCTTCGACAGGACTTCCGTCCACCAAGTGCTCCATCAGCTGCCGCGCCACCCATGGAGCACGCAAGACTCCTTTGGAGCCCAGGCCATTCATGAAGGCGATCTGAGGCCGCCCCGGATGACTGCCAATCAATGCCTCGTGGCCACGGATGATCGGGCGCACGCCCGTCTGGCTGCCGGTGACTGTGAAGTCTTGTTTTAGAAGTGCATGTAGCTTTTTGTCGAGACCCTCCAGGGCCTCTGGCGCAGGCGATTCAGCATGGGCAAAGTCCAGCTCATAGGTGGGCCCGGCCCGCAGGCTGCCATCTGCCCGGGGCAGCAGCCAGCAGCCGCGATTGATGATGCGGTGCTCGTCCCCCGTCTCCGCGTTCAGGCTGAGGACGGTGCCCCGCGCCGAACGAAACGGCACCCAGTCAAACCAAGGATGCAGCGCCGCCTCCCAGCCTGTGCAGAAAACAGCCGCCGCAAAGGTCTCTCCCTGCCAGACCACGCCGGATGCCTCAATGCCCAGCGACTCCGGTGCCACCTCCCCGGCCTGCCAGGCCCCGAGGATTTGGAAATGCTCCCGGCTTGCCGCCAGGAAGGCTGCCGTGTCCAGCCACCCGCTGTGCTGCTGCTGAAACCCGCCGTGGGCATTGGCAAAAAAGGATTCATCCACCAGCGGCCCCGCAGACGGATTGGTCAGATAAGGCTGCACCTCTGGCTGCAGACGCCGCTTCTCCCAGAGCACCGCCGCCTTCTCATCCCTCAGCAGGCGCACAATGGGCAACTCATGATAAAAGCGCTGGTGCAGGAGAGTCTCCATCTCCTGATAAAAGGCCAGGGCTTCCGGGTAGAGTGTGCCGTAGCGCCAGCTGAGGTTCAGTCGCATGCCCGTAATGGGTGTCACCAAGCCTGCTGCCACCTTGGATGATGTCTGCGCCTCATCCCGGTCCACAATCAAAAAGCCCCGGCCACGCTGATGCAGCCGCCAGGCCAGCGCTGTGCCCGCCAGCCCCTGGCCGATGATGAGAAAACGTGGATTCATGGATGTGGCACATCCTTCAGGCAGACGATGAGGAAAGGCAAATCCCGCTGGATTCAAATGCCGGAAGATGGGAGGCTGGCTACCTGTGATGTTGCATTTCCCCAACCTCCGAAGATCTGTGCAGCCAGTCCTGCTGGCCAGCCTTTTCCTGCTCTCCCTTGCGGCTCATGCGCAGGACAAAATCACCGTACAACTGAAGTGGAAACACGCCTTCCAGTTCGCCGGCCACTACGCTGCCTTGGAGAAAGGCTTTTACAAGGAGGCAGGGCTGGATGTCACGCTAAAGGAAGGCGGTCCGGAAACCTATTTTGCCGATGAGCTCACTTCCGGAAACTGCCAGTATGCCGTGGCCCTTTCCTCCATGCTGATCCATCGCAACGAGGGCAAGCCCCTGGTCGCCCTGGCCGCCATTTTGCAGCACTCGCCTGAAGTCCTGCTGGTGCCAGGTGCCAGCGGCATCAATACACCACACCAGATGGCCGGCAAGACCGTCGCCGTCTCTCCGGAAGACACCCCAGCCCTGCTGGCCATGTTTAAAAACGAAGGCCTCGCGGCGGATGCGGTCAAGACCATCCCTTATGAGTTCAGCCCGGAAAAGATGCTCAGCGGCGTCATCGCCGGCATGGGGGCCTACACCATCAATGAACCCTTCCTGCTGCGCGAACGGGGCATCCCCTTCCGCCTTCTGCAGCCACGCGACTATGGCGTGGACTTCTATGGCGACTGCCTCTACACGACGGAGGAAGAAATCCGCCAGCATCCGGCCCGCGTGCGCGCTTTTCTCGATGCCACGCTCAAAGGCTGGCAGTACGCCATGAGTCACCGCGCGGAAATCATTGATCTCCTCAAGTCCCGCTACCAGTGCCCCATCAGCCGCGAGGGCCTGCACTATGAAGCCGATGAAATGGCCAAGCTGATGTTCTCTGAGCTCATCGACATCGGCCACATGAATGAAGGCCGCTGGCGGCACATTGGTGACACCTACGTCCGCCTCGGCATGCTGCCAGCGGGCTACTCGCTCGACGGCTTTCTCTACGAGCGAGATCCAAAGACAGACCTCTCATGGCTGTGGTGGACACTGGGCGGCACCATCGGCAGCACCTTTCTGCTGGCGGCCCTGGTGCTCGGCCTCATCCGGGTAAACAACCGCATCACCAACGCTGAACGCCAGGCCAGCGAAGCCCAGGCCATGCTGCAGACGGTCATCAACACCATTCCCGTCGGCGTCGTCTGGAAAGACCGTCAGTCACGCATCCTGGGCTGCAACCAAGTCTTTGCCGACTATGCGGGCTTTGGCAGTCCGCAGAATGCCCAGGGCCTCACCAGCGACCGCCTCCCCTGGCAGGATGCTCCCGGGCCCAATGACCTTTCCGATGACGAGGTCATGGACCAGGGGCGCTCCGTCCTGCTCAGCGACAAGACATTGCGCACCGCAGGGGGCGCCCTGCGCGCCTTTTACCAGAGCAAGGTGCCTCTCAAAAACGATCAGGGCGAAATCATCGGCCTGCTCAGCGTCATCGAGGACATCACCTCCCTCAAAATGGCGGAGAGCCATCAGTCCCGGTTGAAGGACCGCCTCATCCAGTCCCAAAAGTACGAAAGCCTGCACCGCCTGGCCAATGGCGTATGCCACCACTCCAACAACATCCTGCAGGCCCTAACCAGCTATGCCGAACTGGCCCGGATGCAGTCTCCAGCAGGACAGACCCGCGACTTCATGGACGGAGTCCTCCGTGAAAGCCAGCGCGTGGCCGCCCTGAACCGGGTCCTGCTCACCTGCACCGGGCACGGCATGCACCAGTTTGAGGACACCTCCCTACGCCATTTCATGGAAGAGTCACTGCCCACCCTGAAGTGCTGCCTGCCATCCTCCCACCTGCTGGAGTGGCAGCACCTGGGACCCGACGTCTCCATCCACGCAGACGGCGAAAGCCTGCGCCACCTGCTCATCAATCTTCTCACCAATGCCTCTGAGGCTTCCGAAGGTGCCAGCACCGTGCATCTCCGCACCGGGACTGTGGACTGCGACCCCGCCTATCTTCAGGAGAACCACGTGGACCCCGCCCCACCGCCCGGTGAATACCTTTACCTCGACATTGCAGACCGTGGCCAGGGCATGTCCCAGGAGATCCTCGGCATGATCTTCGATCCCTTTTTCTCCACCAAGTTCACGGGTCGCGGACTCGGCATGGCCGCCGTGCTCGGCATTGTCAAAAGCCACCTGGGCACCATCAAGATCCAAAGCAGCTCCGGCGAGGGAACGACCGTCCGGGTGCTGCTGCCGGCGCTAAAAAAGTGACACCTCAACAGGTGGCGCAAATACAGCTTCATAACAGCCTAACAAACGGTCAGGCAGGCCGCGTTCCGGCTCAGGGCTTGACGCGCTTCCGGTGCTTGCGCACCATGCCCATTTCCTTGAGCTTCCGCTGAAGGGTGCGGCGGCTCATGGCCAGGAGTTCCGCCGCTTCACTGCGGTTGTTGTCTGCCTGTTCGAGGGCTTTCAAAATGAGGTACTTTTCCATCTCGTGGATGTCCAGTGCAGCCTTTGGCGGCTGGGCGGGGTCAGGTTCGCTGCCCGTGCTAACGATGGTCGTGGACACTGGCAGCCGCCAGCCCAAGCCGCCTGGCTGGGAAAGGTAGGAAGGCAGATGCTTCGCCATAACGCGGCTGCTGTTGCTCATCACCACGCCATGTTCGATGGCGGCGCGCAGTTCACGCACGTTCCCTGGCCAGTCGTAGGTCATCAGCAGAGGCAGCGCATCCTCGCCCAGCGGCTTGTAGCTCTTGCCATTGGCTGTCGCCAGATCCTTGAGGAAATGCTCGGCCAGCACCGGGATGTCTCCCTTCCGCAGCCGCAGTGGCGGCATGTGGATGGTGACCACCCGCAGCCGCCAGTAAAGGTCCTCGCGGAATTTCCCTTCCTCCACCATCTTCGCCAGGTCCTTGTTGGTGGCGGCCACCACCCGCACATCCACCTTGATGGGCTTGCTGCCGCCCACACGCTCAATCGTCTGCTCTCCCAGGGCACGCAGCAGCTTCACCTGGGTGCTCGCATCGATTTCGCCGATCTCATCGAGAAAAAGGGTGCCTCCATCCGCCAGCTCAAAACGCCCAATCCGCCGTTCCTGGGCACCCGTAAAGGAGCCCTTTTCATGGCCAAAAAGCTCGCTCTCCAGGATCTGCGGGGACAGGGCCGCACAATGCACCGTCACCAGCTTTGACTTGGGCCGTCCACTCAGGTTGTGAACGGCTCGCGCCACGAGCTCTTTGCCCGTGCCGCTTTCCCCTTCAATGAGCACGGTAGCCCGGGTGGGGGCCACCTGCTGGATGGTTTCCAGGATGGGCTTCAGCGTATCCGCCTTGCCCAGGATGCCCTCGATCGAGTACTTCTGCTCCACCTGCTGCTTCAAGGCCTTGTTCTCATGCTCCAGGCTGCGGCTGCGCAAGGCGCGCTTCACCAGCAGCTCCACTTCATCGAGATTCAACGGCTTGGTGACGAAATGATAGGCTCCACGACGCATGGCCTCCACCGCCGTATCCACACTGCCATAGGCGGTCATCATGATGCAAACCGGGGCATGAGGCAGGTGCAGCGCAGCCTCCAGCAGCTTCATTCCATCATCTTCACCTAACCGCAAGTCCGTCAACATCACATCCACCTGGTCGTTTTTTAGATGTTCCATCGCCTCCGCCGCATTCGATGCCACATAGCAGTCAAAATCATCCTCCAGCGACAGGCGCAGCCCGTCACGGGTATGTTTTTCATCGTCCACAATGAGGATGGTCGCAGGATCGGTCATGAATGTTTGTCGCTTGGAATTTCGGAGCCTGCCTCCAGCAGCCTCACTTTGCGCTCCACCAGAGGCAGCCACAGGCTCACCCGCGTGCCTTTGCCGGCGCGGCTTTCAATGTCAATCTCACCGCCATGCTCACGGACGATGCGGCGGACGATGAGCAGGCCGAGCCCGGTACCTGTAGCACGGGTGGTGGAGAAAGGCTGGAACAGCTTGCCCATCTGCTCCGGGCTGATGCCCCTGCCGCTGTCTTCAAAACTGAGCCTCACCTCAAAATCCGTGTAGCTGCCATGGATCGTCAGGCTGCCGCCCTGGGGCATGGCCTGGCAGGCATTGCGAATGAGGTTGTACATCGCCTGTTTCATCTGGTCGGCGTCCAGAGGCATGGCAGGCATGTCGGCCCGCAGATCCAGCCGCACTTTGACCTTTGCCTGGTCCAGGTCAGGCTTCAGGAAACGCAGGCTCTCCTGTAGCAGCTCAGAAATCTGCACCTTTTGGAGCTGGGGCTTGGTGGGGCGGATGGCGGCCAGGAACTGGCTGATGATGCCGTCCATGCG
>JAZKER010000041.1:0-152324 GCA_040386955.1 Verrucomicrobiota bacterium | reverse complement strand
CCCGTATGAGCAGCGAGCAGCGTAAAGCGTTTCCTTTTTCTGAGTTTGAGCCGAAGTGGCAGTCCGAGTGGGATGCCAGGCAGGCTTTCCGTACCCCGAACCCAGGGGATGCGGACTTTGATGCGTCGAAGCCGAAGTATTACGTGCTCGATATGTTCCCGTACCCCAGCGGCGCGGGCTTGCATGTGGGCCACCCGGAAGGCTATACGGCGACGGACATCATTGGCCGCTACAAGAAGATGACAGGGCACAACGTGTTGCACCCCATGGGCTGGGATGCCTTTGGCCTGCCAGCGGAGCAGTATGCCATCAAGACCGGCCAGCATCCGCGCGTGACGACGGAGGCGAACATCGAGGGCTTTCGCGGTCAGTTGAAGCGGCTGGGGTTTGCCTATGACTGGAGCCGCGAGGTGAACACCACCGATCCGGGTTACTTCAAATGGACGCAGTGGATCTTTGTGAAGCTGTACAACAGCTATGTGAACGCCGAGGGCAAAGCCGCCCCCATCAGCGAGCTGGAGGCTCAGGGCCTGAGCAAGGCCGAGCTGGATGCCCGCCGTCTGGCCTACGTGAGCGAGGCCCCAGTGAACTGGTGCCCAGGTCTGGGCACGGTGCTGGCGAATGAAGAAGTGGTGGATGGCAAGAGCGAGGTGGGCGGCTTCCCGGTGGAGCGTCGCCCCATGCGTCAGTGGATGCTGCGCATCACCGCCTTTGCCCAGCGCCTGATCGATGAACTGGACGGCCTGGACTGGCCCGAAAGCATCCGCCTGCTGCAGCGCAACTGGATCGGCCGCAGCGAAGGCGCTGAGGTGAAGTTTGCCCTAATGGGCAGCGAGCAGACGGTGACGGTTTTTACCACGCGCCCAGACACTCTGTTTGGAGCGACCTACATGGTCATCGCGCCAGAGCATCCGCTGGTGGAGGTGATTTCGACACCGGAACAGAAGGACGCCGTGGCAGCCTATCAGAAGAGCGTGGGCTCGAAGTCTGACCTGGAGCGCACCGAACTGGCTAAGGACAAGACAGGCGTCTTCACGGGTGGCTTTGCCATCAATCCGGTGAATGGCGAGAAGATCCCGGTCTGGATCGCCGACTACGTGATGATGGGCTATGGCACGGGTGCCATCATGGCCGTGCCTGCGCATGATGAGCGGGACTGGGAATTCGCGACGAAATTCCATCTGCCGATCCGTGAGGTGGTAGCCGCTGCACCCAAGCTGAGTGGTGAAGGCAGCCCCGTATGCGAAATGGAGCCAGCGGCTTGTTTTGCAAATGAAGGATTCGCCGTGAATTCTGGCTTTCTGGACGGTCTGTCCACCACAGACGCCAAAAAGAAAATGGCCTCCTGGCTGGAAGAAAAAGGCCTGGGCAAAGGCACGGTGAACTACAAGCTGCGCGATTGGCTGTTCAGCCGTCAGCGGTATTGGGGCGAACCCTTCCCCATCGTGTGGGAGAATGGCGAGCATCGTTCCATCCCGGAGACGGAGCTGCCGCTGCTGCCGCCGACGCTGGAAGACTTCAAGCCCACGGGGACTCCTGAGCCGCCGCTGTCGAAGGCGACGGACTGGGTGAAATATTCCGAAACGGCGACTCGCGAGTTGAACACGATGCCGCAGTGGGCCGGCTCCTGCTGGTACTACCTGCGTTACTGCGATGCGCAGAATAACCAACGATTTGTCAGCGAAGAAGCCGAGAAATACTGGATGGGCGGTGGCAAGCCCGGCGGCGTGGATCTGTACGTGGGCGGCACAGAGCACGCCGTGCTGCACCTGCTGTACGCGCGCTTTTGGCACAAGGTGCTGTTTGACCTGGGCTATGTGAGCACGCCAGAGCCTTTCCAGCGTCTGGTGAACCAGGGACTGATCATGGGTGAAGACGGGCAGAAGATGTCCAAGAGCCGCGGCAACGTGGTGAACCCGGATGATGTGGTACACGAGTACGGTGCGGATGCACTGCGCCTCTATGAGATGTTCATGGGCCCGCTGGAGCAGGTGAAGCCGTGGAGCATGAAGGGCGTGGAGGGCGTGTATCGCTTCCTGGCCCGCGTCTGGCGTCTGGTCATGGAACAGAATGCGGAGGGCGTGTGGAGCATCTCCAGCGCGCTGCAGGATGTGCCTGCCGACAAGGCGGTGACGAAGGTGCTGCACGAAACCATCAAAAAATGCGGCGAGGACATCGAGAAGCTCAGCTTCAACACCGCCATCGCTCAGATGATGGTGTGTACGAATGCCTTCACGGCAGCCACAGCCAAGCCCGTGCGTGAAATTGTGACCTTCCTGAAGGTGCTGGGCCCCTTTGCCCCGCATCTGGCGGAGGAGCTGAATTCACGCATCGTGGGAGCTTTCCCAGAGGTGGCGGTGAAAAGCCTGCTGAGTGATGAAACCTGGCCAGTCTATGATCCGGCGGCCTTGGTGGAGGATGAAGTGGAAATCGTCTTTCAGGTGAATGGGAAGCTGCGCGACAAGGCGCGGGTGCCGGTGCAGGCGACGAAGGAGGAGATCGAGAAGATCGCTCTGGCCAGCGCGCGTGTCCAGGAATTCATGGAAGGCAAACCGGTGCGCAAGCTGATCGTGGTGCCGGGCAAGCTGGTGAACATCGTGGTGTAAGCCCGATGGTTTTTAAGGCCGTGCTTCCACAGGGAGCACGGCCTTTTTGTGGCGAGTGAGACTGCCCGTAAAGGAGGGCTCTTGATGGAGCACTGGCAAGTATTCCCGCGACTGTGATGATCCCGTCTGCTGTTTCCTGCGTCTCGCGGGAAACCGTTTTCGTGGATCGTCCCCATCTGCATGGATGGGCTTTAAAGCTGAGTGGTGAGGGGAACGTTTTCGCTGAGCTGGTCGTCAGAGGTCCACATCTGTTTGTCGGGCCCAGCGGAGCGGATGGTCATCTGCCAGGCGCTCTCAGGATGGAAACGGTAAGGCGTGCCGTAGCGGTCGAGCAGCTCTCCATCAGGGCTGATGGAGGGGTGGGTTTTGGGCAGGACGGCGATGCCTTTGGGATTCTCCCCCTGGAGACGTCGGACGATTTCGTCATTCAGCTCCCCCGTGGGCATGGCCCCGAAGGAGCGGCGGAATTCTTCCAGGAGGGTGGTGACGGTCTGGACGTCATCAAAGAGGGTTTCGTTTTTGGGGTAGCTGGCGTTGCCATACTTCGGGTTAGGTGTGCCTTCTGGGGCTGGAAGGGCATCGACGATTTCGATGACGGGCAGGGGATGGATGGTGCCCTTGGGTGTGGTGGCGTAGAGATGAATGCCGTCGGGACTGTCGATCGGGGGCGGCGGCATGGGGGGGCGCAGCGGGCCGCAAAAGGCGGGCTCGATGGGCCCTTGGGTGGCGGCACGCTCGGCGAGGAAGTCACGGGAACTGGCTTCGGGTTCCCCGGCCATCCACCAGGCGAGGGTGAGGAGCGTCACCAGGACGAGGGCGAAACCGAGATGTGGGAGAGGTTTCATGGAGCGTTGAGCGAGAGCGAAAGGCTAAACAGCGACTTGTCCAGTCACTGTACTTTGCAGGTATCGGGATAGATTGTTCCATACCAGGAAGGCCCAGCCCCTTTTGACGAGGGCTGGGCCAGGATGTGGGCGTCTGGGGTTACACGGTGAAGTCAACGAAGCTCAACTCGGGCGGGATGGTGAGGGAGTTTTGGAAGCGGCCCAGGTTGGGGAAGATGTCATTGATGTTGGCACCGGTGACGCCGGGGACGTAGCTGGTGCCTTGGCTCATGAACCATTTGGCGATGACGGAGGCGTATTGGTCCACGGCGTGGGTGGGGATCCAGCGGCCACGGTTGCTGTCCACATCCTGGCCTGTGGCGCGGGCGAGGTCGGGGAAGTTGCCGTAAACGTTTTGGCCGATGACAGGGCCGCCCATGACGATCTGGTGACCGCCCCAGCCATGATCGGTGCCGGAGGCGGCGATGCCACCATTGGGCTGGAGCGTGCGGGCAAAGTCGGAATGGGTGAAGAGGAGGGTGTCATTCCAGAGGTTGCCACTGCCTTCGGCGGCGGTGATGGCGGCGATGGCATCCTTGAATCCCTTGAGGGCTTTGTCGAGGTTGCCCATGAGGTTGGCATGGTCGGTGAGCTGGTTTTGGTGGGTGTCAAAACCGTTCATGCTGACGAAGAAGATCTGCCGGTTGTTCTCCAGGGCGGCCCGGCCCTGCATGAGGCGGGCCACCATTTTGAGCTGATTGGCGACATCAGGCAACGTCGTGACACCCGGGAAGGCAGCGGCAAAGGCAGCATCAATAGCGGCTGTCGAGGCACTGAGGGAGGAGCCGACCGTTGCTTCATTGTCCCGGGCGCGTTTCATGACGTCGTTGTAGCCTTCTTCGAGGTGGTGCTGGTAGTGGCTTTCGTTTTCGCCTAACTCCAAGCGTGTTAACTTGGTGATGGTGTCGAGAGCTTTGAGCGTATTGCCTGAGTTGTTGGCGGCATACTGCACCGGGCTGACGCCGTAATTGGCGGAGTTGCCGTAAGTGCCGGTATTGTAAGCCGGATTGGTGGTGGCGTTGTAGCCGGAGAGGCCCACGACACCGCCCGTGCTGACGGCGTATTGCACCACGCTGCTGCCCACCTGGAAGGAGTTTTGGCCAGCGATGGAGATGTTCATCGAGACCTTGCTCGTCGGGTTGCTAATGGCGTTCAGCAGCTCGGCGGTGCGGCCGCCCCAGCCATTTTGAAAGGGCTTGTCCGGGATGCTGCTCTGCCACTGAAGCTGCTGATCGCTGTGGGAAAAGAGCTGTGGCGGCACGGGTGTAGTTCTCGGAACGGCCACGTATTGAGCGCGGGTGATGGGCTGGACGAGGGTGCCTACATTGGCAACAAAGGCGAGGTCGCCACTGTTAAACATGCCCTGGGTGTGGGTCATGTTCGGGTGGAGGCCGAAGCTGCTGGCGCTGGCCTGATTGAATCCTCCGGCGGGAGCCGTGAGGGGCAGCGCGGCGCTGGTGCTGATGTGCAGCGGATGGGTGGTGGGCCGCGCTGTATCATAGTTGGTTCGCGCAGTCCCGGCAGTGGGCACCAGCATGTTGTTGGCATCATTGCCTCCGTAAAGGAAGAGGCAGACGATGGCCTTGTAATCCGTGGGGGCGCTCTGGGCCATCGCGCTCTGAACGAGACGGAGGTGGGCCAGGGTATTGACCACGGAAGTGACGCCGAGGCTGGCGCAGGCGGAGCGGCAGAGGAAATTCCGCCGGGTATCGAAGTGATCTTGATGCTTGCGATTTTTCATAAAGGTCAAGTGGTTCGGGTTTCGATTCGGGCGGACTATTTCTGGACGATGAATTCGGGCGAGTTGGTGATGAGGTAGAGCGCGGTGCGCACGCGGGATCCGGCATTGGCCTGGGTCACGGGCGGTGCATCCACATAGGTGGCGGCCACCTGGTCGATGATGATGCTGCGCGGGTCCTTGCCACCGGCGACATAGGGATACTTGGACTTCAGGGAGCCGGCGCAGAGGAGGTCATCCAGCCGATCCACGAGGTAGGTGGTGGCGCTGATTTCAGTCTGGCCGGCGGTTTCACGCACCAGACGATAGTCCGTGGTGAGGCTGGCGAGGTTGATGAAGACATTGTCCAGGTTGCCTGTGGTGTCGCCCAGCAGAGTGCCTGTGGACTGGCCGCTGGCGGTGGTGGCGGCAGGATCAATGATGGAGCCATTGTCAATCGTGCGGTGATAGTTCACCGTGCGGACGACGAGGTTTTCTGTCATGATCTGGAGCTCTGGGGCGACGAGACCGGCAGCGGCCACACGGCCGCCGGGGGTGTAGTCGGGCAGGTACCAGTTGAACACGCTGGGCATGTTGTTCGGGATCTGGCCGAGGTCGGTCAGGGTGTCGCTATACCGGTAGCTGGTGGCCCCGGTA
Source organism: Verrucomicrobiota bacterium (assembly GCA_040386955.1). Taxonomy (GTDB): domain Bacteria; phylum Verrucomicrobiota; class Verrucomicrobiia; order Verrucomicrobiales; family Verrucomicrobiaceae; genus Prosthecobacter. The sequence continues at coordinate 146,460 of JAZKER010000041.1, read as the reverse complement.
CCGAGATTGGCGAGCTGGCCCGCAGGGTAACCGTAGCTGCTGAGATCCCCCATGTTGATCTGGGACTTCGAATTGAAGGCGCGCAGGATCTGGGTGTAGCGGATGAGGGGCTCCTTCACCTTGCCAAAGCCGACATTGACCGAAGTGGTGCTGTTGACAACCTGGGGATCCACATTGGTCAGGCTGCGGGCTTCATAGTCGAGCAAGATGGCCTTGACGACATCTTTGAGGCTGCCTTTGACGCCGCTGCCGTTGTTCAGGAACACCTGGGAAACGCGGTAAACATAGCCGCGGCTAGGGTTGCTGGTGACGAGGCGCTGGATGAGGCGCTTGCAGATGAACGGGGCGGTGTTGGCGTGGTTGTAGAGGGTGTCGAGCGCCTTGTCGAGATCCGCCTCGGCATAGTTGGTTCGGGCGGTGGTGTCGGTGCTGGTGCCGGTGTAGGCATCATGCGTGACTCCGAGGATGGACTTGGCCCCTTCGTCATGATAGGTCGGGAAGTTCTTCATGGGGTTTTCATACCCAGGATGGAAGTATTCGGCCCCTTCGCTGGCATTGAGGAAGGAGTTCTGAACGAGCGTGGGCACATAGCCGTTGGCGGCGCTGTTTTGGACGTAGGCAAAGCTCCAGCCGGTGAAGATCTTGGAGAGTTCCTTGATGTCGTCGTTGTCATAGGTGGCGATGGGCTGGCCATTGCCGCCGAGCTTGATGGTGCCATCGGGGTGCAGTTCCAGCAGGCCGATGGAGAAGAGCTGCATGATTTCGCGGGCGTAGTTTTCATCGGGTGAGAGGGTTTGCACGCCGTTGACATCAAACTGGGCCTTCTGGTTTTTCAGGTGGCTCAGATACTTGCCCATGATGGGGCTCTTGCTGATGTCCTCCAGCAGGTGGCGGAAGGTGATGGCGCTTCCTGTGGCGCTGCTATACGTGCCGTTAGGCGGCTGGAGATGGCGCTGGCCATCGGCGAAGTCGCCCAGCATGTCATAATAACGGCTGTGGCCGTAGGTGCGGGATTGCACGGTGCCTTCGCGGTCGGAGACGACGAAGATCTGCTCCATGGCGTAAGCGGTGCGCTGGCGTAGCTGGTCGTGAGCCCGGTTGGCCAGGGTCCACCAGGCGCGGCGGCGGTTGATGTGGTCGGTGTCGTAGGACTCCTTGTTGAGGCCAGGGGGGATGGGGCGGTAAGTCCAGGCACCGGCAGGGTTCGGCACGGAGCCCCAGCGGGTCCAGTCGAGCGAATTGTTTGGCGGTGGTGCGGCGGGATAGGTCTCATTCACCGTGGTGGTGGCTGGATTGTCCACGACGGCAGGCAGATCTGCCTGCAGGCCCCGAAGAGCGAACTCCTGGTTGTTCGCGGCGAGGTGGTAATCATACAACGTCGTCTGGCTGCGGCCCCACTGGTCGTTGATCCAGGCGGTGTAGGCGGCGATGCGGTTGGTGGCCAGCTTATTGTCACCGGCGATGGTCGCGTAGAGGGCATCGGCATCGGTCTGGCTGGCGCCAAAGGTGGCCTGGGTGAGGAAGCGGATGATGTCGCGGCGCACCTGCTCATCGGTGGTGAAGTTTTCCAGGCCGGGTGCTGCGGGCGGGGTGACGAAGGGACCGACGCCATTGACGCGGGTGAGCTCGGCCTTGATTTCACCGCTGGAGTAGCGGGTGGTGTGTACGTTCACGTAGAGGAGTTCGGCCGGCGTTTTGCGGAAGAGCGCGTCAATGAGCTGCTGGGCTTTGTAACCGGCCGAATCTACGATGGTCCAGGGGTAGTCCGAAAGAGGGCCGTTGGGCAGGCCGTCAGGATCGCCATAAACGATGGTGCCACCGTTGTAGTGGACGTGGCTGCCATCAATGTCGGCCTGCGGGGTGGTGAGGCCGTTGAAGACCGTGGAGATGCGAGCCTTGTTGTTAGGCCCGTTCAGGATCACCGTGGCGAAACCTGAGGCGCTGGTGACTGCGGTGCCCTGCGCAAGGAAGGTGCCGAGGAAGAGCTTTTCGTTCGCCGGGATGTCCATAGCGTCGTTGATGAGGACGACGGAATTCGTGGGGGAGATTATGGTGTAGAGAGAGGCATTGGCCACAGCCGTCATGCGCAGGCCCTCAGGGTATTCATTGAGGCCGTCATCCACAGGGCGGATGTAAATGTCCACGCTTTGGGCATTGGCCGCGAGAGGGATGCTGGTGGTGACCTGGGTGCCGCCACTGGAGGCCGTCCATGCGGTGTAGTCTGCACTGCTGGCAGGAGCGCGGTTTGCATCGGTGGTGGCGGTGCCAGCCAGCGTGAAGTTCACCGTCATGGGGGCAAAACCACCGTTGCGGTTGATTCGCAGCCGGGCGTTCGTACGGCTGGTGGGATTGGCGGTGATGTCGTTGATCTCATAACCGCTGGTGGTGACGGTGCTCACCGTGATGACGCCGCCAGTGAAGGTGGTGTGGTTGCTGGAAGTGACCAGGTCTAACCGGTTATGATATTCCTGCTGGCTGGTGAGGAGGTCGCTGTCGGGGTCCAGGCCGCCATCGGCACCGTTGTTGGGGTCGAGTCCGACGGTGGTTTCCCAGGCGTCAGGTGCGCCGTCTTCGTCCAGATCTTCAGCGCCTTGCACGGTGAGGAAGGCCACGGTTTCGGCGCTGTGGGTGTTGTTGACGGTGCCTTCGCCATACTGGGCGGGATGGGCATCTTCCTGGGCCACAAGGTCCACCCGATCCGCAAAAAGGTAGCGCCAGCGCAGGGTCGCGGGATCAGTGTCGTTCTTCGTCTGCATGGAGGCGAAGAGGTAGGGATCGGCATGCGGACGTGAAAAAGTGCGGGTGCGGAAGGAGCTGTCAATGTTCGTCCCGGTGCCGGCCTGGAAGCGCATGCGGGTGGTGAAAAAATTGCTGGTGCCCTGCGTCATCGCCACCCAATGCACGGTCTCTGCCGCATGAGGTGTGGTATCAATTTCGGATTCATCCAACTCGATGGCAAAGCTGCTGGTGGTGACGGCGCTGACGCGGGACTGGACGGCCTGTGCATCCGCTACGGTGGTGACCTGGGAAAAAAGGACAGGTGCCGCAGGGAAGCCTGAAGCGAGGGCCTGCGAGGTGCCCGTCTGCGTGACACCCGTCTTGGCTCCGGCCTGCCAGAGAGAGCCGCCGATCGCATAGGTGCCGGATTCCATGACGAGGTAGCTCAGCTTCTCGGCGATGTTGTGGCTCTGCGTGCTGTGGTGGTCCCAGCGGTCCACCTGAAACTCAAAGCCGGTGGTGGTGACATTGCGCACGCGGATGGTCATGGAGGTACCGCTGCGGTAAGAGAGCGGGCCGGTGACGACGACAGGATTCGTGTAGCTCGTGGCGAAGGTGACAGGTGTCCAGGTGGTGGCACTGGCCTGGGTGACAATGACGTCGCCGACTTCGACCTTGGCGGCGAGCTCGCCCGCCATGTCACCGAGGACGATGTAGCCGAGGTCTTCGGCGATGTGGGCCGTTTCTGCGGCGGCGGAGGTTTCCTCCTGGATGCGAAGCTGGACGCTGGTGGTGGTGAGGGAGGCCATTTTCAGCTCGCCAGGATCCGCTTCATTCGCGGACTGCGTTTGTGCGATGAGGACAGGGGCCGTGCGGGCTGCTGGGAAGGTGACGGTTGCGAGGGTGCTGGTGACACCGCCGGTGGTGCGGACGGCGCTGAGGACCTTGCCATCGAGGTAACCGGTACCGGTAGAGACAGCCATGTAACCGATGCCTTCATTGGAAAGGGTGCCTGTATCCAGCTCCTGCGTCTCCAGCTTCACCTGGAAGCCGGTGCTGGTGACACCGCTGATGCGGGTCTTCAGCGCCTTCACACCCAGGCCGGCGACCCCCGCGGAGTTGACGGTGGTTTCCACCTGGCCCAGGATGACCGGGGCGGCGGTGAAGCCAGTCAGAGTGGAGGAGACATTCGTGCGGTTGACGGCGCTGATGCGTCCCACCTGCCAGCGCTGCGTGCCGAAGACATGGGTGCCTTCCGTGAGGGCGAGGAAGTGGACGGTCTCAGCCGGGTGGTAACCGTTTTTGAAATCCCACTCGTCAATCTGGTACTGGAAACCCGTGGTGGTGACGTTGCGCACCCGGAGGACGCATTGTTCGCTGTTCGCCTGGGTGGCAGGACCCATGACGACGACGGGCGCAGTGGCAAAGGTGCGGGTAAAGGTGACCGTGTTCCACTGGTCGCCTGTATTCTGAACGGGTGTGGTGAGGACGCCGGTTTCAAAATTGGCCGGGGCTGCAAAAGCGGCTCCGGCAGCGAGGGTGGCGGTGAGGGCGATGTTTCGCACCCAGGAGGTCAGGGCGCGTAGCCCGGGTTGATATCGAGGTGGTTGGATAGCCATAACGCGACGCATTTCAGCGGGCGCGACAGAGCTGGGGAAGGGGACTGCTGTCCCCTTTTCGGGGGATGGTCAGCCTTAAGCCGAGTCTTCAGCGTTGATTTTCAAAGAAAAACACAAGGCCGGAGCTATGAGGACGCACGAATGGCGTCCTCAGTGGTTGAAGACAAATTCGGCGGAGTTGATGAGTGCCCAGGCTAGGTCTTCAGTCGCCGTTTGGCGGGTGCTGCCAGGTGCAGTATAAAACTTCAGCGCCGTCTGCAATTCCTCCGCCTGCGGCAGGCGGTTGTAGGCGGCGAGATAGATCTCCTTCACGAGCTGCGGTTCAGGCATTTCGCTCTTCACCAGGGTGCTGATCTTGCCTTCCTGGGAGCTTAGTTTTGTCTGCAGATCATTCGAATTCATCAGGTGCAGCGCCTGGATCACGCTGGATTTGCGCTCGCGCTCACAGGGGCATTCCATGCTGGCATTCGGGCGGCCAAAGGCATCCAGAAAGGTGCTGTCCAGCTTGTGATTCCACGTCTGCACTGCGCGTGAACCCGGAGGCAGGCCGCTGAAGCTTTCACGCACGCCGGTGAGGTCCCCCAGCGCATCCAGCAGCACCTCGGCACTCAGGCGGCGTTTGATGGATCGGGAGAAGTTCTTGGTATCCGTGAGGTTGTGCTCGTTCGGCTGGGAGCTGAGCTGATACGTGCGCGAGCTCAGGATGGTACGGATGAGGTGTTTCAGGTCGTAACCGTGGGCGATGAAATCCTGAGCCAGCCAGTCCAGCAGGGCAGGGTTTGTGGGGGGATTGGAAACGCGGAAATCATCCACGGGATCCACGATGCCGCGGCCAAGGAATTCAGACCACAGGCGGTTGACGATGGCTTTGGCAAAGAAAGGATTGTCACTGCTGGCCATCCAGTCGGTGAGGCGGGCACGGGGATCCTGCCCTGGCACGTAGGGCATCTCAGGGCCGTCCGGCGGTTTGGGCAGCATCACCGCCTCGGTGATGGGGTGCTGCACCTCGCCCTTGCCGCTGTACCACCAATACTCAGGCTCGCCCGAGATGGGGGCGGAGATGCCCTGGCCTTTGCGGCCCATCTGGCCAAAGAAGGCGGCGAGCTGGTAGTAGTCCTCCTGAGTCCATTTTTCACTGGGGTGATGGTGGCATTTGGCACAGTCCAGCCGTACGCCGAGGAAGATCTGCGAGACGAAGGATGAGGCGTCGACAGGCTCGCGCTTGTCGCGGAAGACCGCCACCGGGCCATGCTCATGGGTGCTGCCCTCAGCCGTGAGCAGCTGCTTCACCATCTCGTCATAGGGCAGGTTCTGGCGGAAGGCTTCGCGCAGCCATTGATCCAGCAGATACACCGGCTTCACGCCGACGCGGGAAGGGTTCGGGCGGATGAGGTCGCCCCACTTCACTGCCCAGTGGTCGGCGTAGTTCGGGTGCTCCAGCAGCTCTCGGATGTAGAGATCACGTTTGTCAGTGCGGGCATCGGCCAGGAAGGCCTTGGCACGTTCCGGGGTGGGCAGCAGGCCGATGGCATCCAGAGAGGCGCGGCGCAGGAATTCTTCGTCCGTACAGGTTTTCGAAGGCAGCAGCCCCAGCTTTTGATGCCGCGCATGCACCAGGCGGTCCACCTCATTGTTTACGGGAAGATTGGCATACTTCTCGTTAGGCAAAAGCTTGTCTGCCGGCACCGTGATGCGGGCCACATCCACATGGCCCATGTAGCGGACGAGAACGACGCCTTCGCCGCTGGTGCTCCCGACTTCGACCAGGCCGTGCTCATCCACCTGGGCGATCTCCTTGTCCTGAGAGAGGAACTCGGTCAGCGCCGTGACGTCCTGCGTCTTGCCGCCGCTGTAGGTGGCGGTGACTTTGAGCGGCTGCTTCTGGCCCTTCTTGTAGGGGGTCTCACGTGGGCTCACCGCCACGCTGAGGAGGGTGGCCTCATCGGCCAGCTTGGCCGGGGCCCCCTGCTGCAGCCAGGAGACGATGAGCTGATAAGGCAGGCTGCCTTTGGTGATTCGTGCCCCGCCCTCATGCGGCACGCTGCCCGTGGCTTTTTTTAGCAGCAGGCTTTCTTCCGGCGCTGCGAGAAAAACGCGCCGACCACGGTCATCCCGCATGATCTCGTGGTAGTCATTGGCGGGGTCATAACCGAAGACGGAAAGCTTGAAGTTGTTCTGCCCTTCTGGCTTGGCATGGCAGTTGCCCCCCGCACAGCCCGCCTTTTGCAGGTGGGGCATGACATCGTGGATGAAGCTGACGGGACGCTCGCCAGCACTCGCAAAGGAGGCCAGGGTGAGCGCAGCAAAGGTCAGCAAACAAGGACGGGACATGGGCAAAATACGCTCGCCCCACCTCGTTCTTACGGGAAGCGGCGGTGGGTACAAGGGGGGCGCAATGTCGTTGCCCTGGGCTTGGAAACTGGCCTGATGCCAAAAAGATGGATTTAGGTGACCCGCGTACCAAGAATGAGGGGCGAGATTGGAATAACAGGATGTGTGGCGAGTGCCGAGCCCAGGGTACCAAACCCCGAACCCTGCACTTGCAGCCTGTTATCGCTGCTGCCTCTATTGCGTGAAAGCAGGCAGCTTCACAATTTTGCCGCCAGCGAGCGCGGATTCGTGGGCACAGAGACCCACACAGGTCCAGTTGGCGGATTGCTTGGCGTTGGGGAAGGGGTCACGCCCTTCCGTGAGGGCTGTGGCGAACTCGTGGGCCAGGTGGGGGTGGCTGCCGCCGTGGCCGCTGCCCTGCACAAAGCTGAGGTGGGTCTTTTTGCCAAGATCGTAAACGCCTTTAGTGGTAAAGTCGCGGATGGCCTTGGGCAGGCGCTTGGCATAGTCGGGCGCTTTGACCAGCTTGGGAATCTTGTGCTCGGGCAGTTTGGCGGTGTGCATCACCAGCGGCTCATGCTCGACCAGGGGCCATTCGATGGAGGCCTTGTCGCCATAGACATCAATGCTTTCACGATACTGCCGGGCAGTGTCAAAGAGACTGCGGATGACGCGGGCGCTGAGGTCGCTGTCCTTGAATTTCACGTGGGCGGTCTCGACGGCGAAGGGAGAGCCGTATTCCTTGATCAGTTCGGGGCGGATGGTTCCGGAGCCAAAGCAGCTCACGTATTCCGCTGGCGTCCCTGCCAGCGCGGCCACAGGGCCCACGCAGTGGGTGGCGTACCACATGGGCGGCAGGCCGGGCCAGTAGTTCGGCCAGCCGTCCATGTCCTGCTGGTGGCTGGACTGGAGGAACTGCAGCTTGCCCAGGCGGCCCTTTTCATACTGCTCCTTCATGTAAAGAAACTCGCGCGCATACACGACGGTCTCCATCATCATGTAGCTGAGGCCGGTCTTTTTGACGAGGTCGCAGATCTTTTTGCAATCCTCGATGCTGGTGGCCATCGGGACGGTGCAGGCGACATGCTTGCCTGCCTGGAGTGCTTCGATGGACATCCAGCCGTGATCCGGGATGGGTGAGTTGATGTGGACGGCATCAATCGCCGGATCCTTCAGCATCTCACGGAAGTCGGTGTAACGGACGTCCACGCCGAAAGCATCACCAATGGATTGAAGTTTCTTCGGGTCACGCTGGCAGATGGCGTAGCAGACCGTGTTGGGGTGGCGCTGCCAGATGGGGATGAATTCAGCCCCGAATCCGAGACCGACGACGGCGATGTTGAGCTTCTTCTTGGTTGGCATGATGGTTGGTTATAACGGGAGTTCACGGCCCGGAGAAAGGACAATTTTTAGGATCAATCGGACGCGGCCACGAAAGAAGCTTTGGGCACGAATGGCGGGTCTAACTGAAAGTGTGGTGAAGGCAGGGCCTTGTGCTGAAGCCTCTTTGACCCTCTTGACCTCTCCGTCCTGCTCCTACACCCCCTGTTCCCCTGTCCCCATCAGCCGATGAAGGAGGTCCTCCTCACTGGCGAGGCCGATGGGTTCGTTCTGATCGTTGAGGACAAGGACGAGCGTGCGGGCGCGTTTGCGCATGCGCTGGAGGGTCAGGAGGGCGCTGTCATTCGCGTGTACGGCATCCAGCGTGCGCATGTGGTGGCGCACGAGACGGTCCGGCGGGCAGTAAGAGGGAAGCGAAGCCAGATCAAGTACACCGATGAACTGGCCCTTGTCCCCGATCACCGGGAGGGTCGTGGCCGCGTTCTCCCGGGCCATGATGAGGGCCGTTTCCAGCGGCAGATCGCCAGAGAGTGCGATGCTGCGTGTCAGGGGGCGCATGATGGCCGAGGTGCGGAGCTGGCGGTAGCGGAGGGCGCTGTGGATGAGGCGGGCAGCGGCCGGGCTGAGCTGGTTTTGGCGGCTCAAAAGATCGGCCTGATGATGCAGGTCATCGCGGCCGGCGGACTGGTCTGGAATGTCCTGGGCGGCAGCGGGGGCGCTGGAGAGGGAGCGGAAGAGCGGCCGGAAAAGGCCGACGCTGAGAACCAGCGGGGTCAGAGTGCGGATGCTGCGGAAGGGGTAGCGGCGGAAAAGCTTCTTGGGCAGCACCTCAAGGACGATCAGGAAAATGGGCAGCGCGACGATGAAGGCGAGGAAGTGACCCCAGGGACCGGAAAGGCGGACGAGCTTCCAGGCGAGGATGAGGAAGGCGATGAGATTGGTGATGTGGTTGGTGACCGTGATGGCTCCCAGGAGGGCATCGCGGTCCTCCAGCAGAGGCAGCAGTCGTATGGCCCGTCGGTCGCCCGCACCCGCCGCGTGGCGCACCCGCACACGGCTGACGGCGAGGATGGCGCTCTCCAGTCCCGAAAGGGCAAAGGAAAGGCTGAGGGCCAGGATGAGCAGAAAAACCCAGGTCATTTGCTGTCGAAATCTTCCAGCAGAGGTTTCTTCAGCCGCAGCTCCACCTGCTGCACTCGGGCTCGCACGACGCGGCGTACTTTGAGGTCGGCGTCCTCAAGATGGACTCGCTCACCGGGTTTAGGCAAATGGCCCAGCAGGTTGAAAACGAGGCCGCCTATGGTGTCCAGCCCGCCGCTGTCGGGCAGCGTGATGTGGAGGGCGGAGGTGACGTCATCCAGCCGGGTACCACCTTCCAGCAGGTAGCGGCCATTGCCCAGATCGCGGATTTCCGCATCTTCGCCCTGCCAGGGAGCGGCTTCATAAAGAAGCCAGTCGGCGATTTCATCCTGGCTGACCATGCCTTCCAGGCCTCCGTATTCATCCACAATGAGCAGAGGCTGGGCGCTGGCCTGGAGGTGCTCATGCAGGGCATCCAGCACAGGCATGGTTTCGGGCACGAACTGCACGGGGCGCAGCATGTTGGCCCACGCCGGCCGGCCTGCAAGGCGCCAAGCAAGAGTATCGATCACACCCTCGACGACGTCGGGAGTCTCCCCGTAAACCACGACATGGCGGCCAGCCGATTGTTCCAGCGTGGCGGTGGTTTTCTCAGGCTTGTCAAAGGCGCTCATCAGCGTGAGGTCCACGCGGGGCACCATGCAATCACGCACAGTCAGGCCTTCGATCTCGAGGGCTTCGCGGATCATCGCGGCCTCGGCGGAGTCAATCTGGCCCTGCTCCTCACGCATTTCCACCAGGGTCTCGAATTCATCCCGGGTGATGGGAAGGCGGGGTTTCACCTTCTTCGGGATGAACCGGCGGATGAGGGCATCGGTGCTGCGGTCTGCCATCGTTGAGATGGGGTCCAGGATGCTGCGCAGCGGATTCAGCAGGCGCAGGCTGCCCAGCAGGACGGCGGAGGGAGAACGGGCCGCGAGGAACTTCGGCACCACATCCCCAATCAGGACCGTGCCCACAAAGAGCAGGGAGGCGGCGAGCCAGGGGTTCCATCCCAGGGTGCGCATGGGCCCTGATACCAGATGCAAACCGAGCGCCGCGAGGGCGAGGTTGAGCGTGGCGGAAAGTAACAGGGTGCGGTGCAACTGGGCGAAGGGATTCGCCGTGATCCTTCGCAACTTCCGTGCCACGCCAGCCCGTGCCATGCCAGCCTGCGTATCGAGATCCCTCGCCATGTGGATGGCGGTCTCTGTGGCGGAAATGAGTGCCAGGAGCAGCAGCAGCGCCAGATAGGAGATGACAGGAAGGATGGGCACAGCCAGGAGCGAGAGAACTAAGCTCAGTAGTTAAACAGGTCTTTGCGGGTCAGTTCGCGCTCAGGCGGGGTGCCTTTGATCGTGAGGGCTTTGTTCAGGGCGGTGGCGATGCGCATCTGCATCCGGGTGGTGAGGCGGCGGCCTTTGCGCGCACGCTGCACCGCTTTGTGCGTGATGGGGTCGGCACTCGCCGCAACGATGGCGTGGTTGTCCAGCTCATTTTCGGTCAGCAGGGCGTCAAGGGGCTGGGGGCCGAAGTTGCGCTCGATGGGCGTTTCCTCGTTCTCGGTCTCGGCTGGATTGGCGTCGGTGTCGGTCATGTTGGAGATTTGGTTAGGCTTCTGTTGTTGCGTTGATGGTTAGGTTGGTCCTTTGAAAGGGTGGGTCAGACGAGGCGCAGGCGGGTGAGGTCTTGCGTGTCCACGAGGCCGACGGGGCGGCCTGCGGCATCAATGACGACGATGTCGTCCACCCTCGCGGTCTGCAGGGTGGAGAGGACCTCGGCGGCCAGTTTGTCTGCCTGGATGCTCACCGGGCGCGGGGTCATGTAACGGGAGACAGGGTGGGCGGCGATGGCGTGGTCCGCCTGGAAGGCGCGGACGAAGTCGCCATGGGTGAAGACACCCGCGAGACTGCCATCCTCGTGCTGCACGATGGCGGCACCGGCGCGCGCGCGAGTCATGGCATGCAGGGCCTCCTGCACGGCGGTCTCCTGTGTGATGAGGGCCAGTTGGTCGCCCTGGCGCATGACATCGGAGACGCGGGTGAGGAGGGCACGGCCCAGGGAACCCCCAGGATGCAGGAGGGCAAAGTCCTCCTGGCGAAAGCCTCGTGCCTCCAGCAAGACCATGGCGAGGGCATCGCAAAGGACGAGCATGGTAGTGGTGCTGGCCGTAGGGGCGAGATTCAGCGGACAGGCCTCCTGCGTGACGGCGACATCCAGCACACAATCGGCCTGGCGAGCGAGCGTGGAGGTAGCCACGCCGGTGATGCCGATGAGGGGCAGTCCCTGGCGCTTGAGGTGCGGCAGCAGGTCGAGGAGCTCGCTGGTCTCCCCGCTGTAGCTGAGGAGAATCGCGAGATCGCCGGGATCAATGACACCCAGGTCGCCGTGCAGGGCATCGCCCACATCCAGGCACACCGTGGTGGCCCCGGTACTGTTCAGGGTGGCGGCGAGCTTGCGGCCGATGTTGCCACTTTTGCCGACCCCACAGACGATGATCTTGCCGCGTGCGGAAAGGCAGGCGTGCAAGAGGTGGATGGCCTGGGTGAAGGCCTCGCCGATGCGCTGGTGCAGCCGCTCCAGCTCCTCAATTTCGAGGCGGATGACGCGGCGTGCTTGTTCGGGGAAGTTCATGCGAGGGGCCACCTTCCCGGAAAGGGGACGGCGGCAGTAAGACCCACTTTCGTTTACCAAACGCGCTCGATGAACCGCTCGAAGAAGCCTTTGGCGGCGGCGGGTTTGGAGTACTTGCGCGAGTCGCCCGTGTCCTGCTGGGTGGCGTAGAGCGGTCCTTTATGGTCGATGACCTTGATAGATTTGATCTCGATCCGGGCGATGGGGCAATCATTGCCGTCCACGGGCATGTTGGAGATTTTTTCGAGGGTTTCGATGCCGGAGACCACCTGGCCGAAAACAGTATACTTGCCATCCATGGAGCCGTAGTTGCCCAGGGAGAAGTAGAACTGGTACCCGTTGGATTTGCGGCCGGGGTTCACCTTGTCACTGCGGCGGCCCATGGCCACGGCACCTTTGCGGTGGGTGCGTTTGATTTCGGCAGGGACGGTCTTCGACTCGCCGCCAGTGCCCCAGCGGTCGCGGGCGCCTTCATCGGAGGTGAGGGGGTCGCCCGTCTGGACAATGAAGTTTTCGATGGCGCGGTGAAAGGCAAGGCCGTTGTAGGATCCCGTCTCGCAGTTGTCCATGAAGTTGGAGACGGTCATTGGAGCGTCATTGGAATAAAGCTCGAACATGACGGTTTCGATCGTACCGCCAAAGCTGACTTCCATCACGGCCAGCTTGCGCTGGGAATCTTTCGGCCATCCCGCCGGGTCTTCCACCTTCGGCGCGGCAAAGGTGGTCTTGCGGCCCGTGGTAGTGACGATGGGGCCGCCAGGAATGGCGGTGGCACTGTTGGCCCCGGTGGCATTGCCACGCTCGGCTGCTTCAAAGAGTTCCCGCTGGGCCTGCTCCGCCATCTTATCAATGGGCGCTAAGGGGGTGACGGGCAGATTGGGAATGCCGCCCGGCGGTGGTACCGTGGCCGGCAGGCTCGTGGTGGGCAGAGGGGGGGCGGCCTCCTGGGCAGACACAGGTTGGCCGAGGCCGATGGCGAGCAGAAGAAGGGCGGAAAGAAGCTTCACAGCGGAGGAGACGATTTTTTTCAGCAAGGGGAGCAATGGGCAGCGCGGAAAGCCGGGGGGCTTAGCGCAGGGCGGGGTCCAGCGGCACCGGGGCGGCATTCGGCGGCGGCGTGTTCAGCACCTCACGTGGTGGGGCGGAAGGGGCGGCGGAGGAAGCCGGAGCATTGTAAGTGGGGGTCGGGGCGCTGTACTGGTATGAACGCTTCGGTGCGCCACGGGAGGCACGGGGCGGCAGGCCCCACTGGGTGTCCAGGCGGTCCAGCTCGGCCACCGTCGGGTAGCTGGCATCCACGCGGCCAGTGCTTTCACAGGAAGCGAGGGTGAGGGCGGCGCTGGCAGCAAGGAGGAGGCACGAAAGTCTCATGAGGAAAGGCAGAGCAGTTTTTGGAATTGAACGATGATTCTAGTCACGTCACCGCACACAAGCAACCCGGAATCAGGCCCTTCCCAAGGAGAGCCAGGGAACGACCTACCGGGGCCGTTTCATCTCAAACATGTCCGTCGTGCGGCAGTACCAGTGGGGGGCCTGCATTCGCCCGATGGGGTGATACGTCCCCGGCTGCACATGCCACGTCTCAGGATCGAAGATGCCATCGCGGACATGGACGCGCAGAACCTCCCCGATGATCAGGCGGTTGTCGCCGATCTCGATGATGCTGTGGCTGCGGCATTCCAGGGCGACCGGTGCCTCGGCAATGCGCGGCGGTTTGACGACACTGGAGGCAATGGGGGTGAGGCCAGAATGGAGCAGCTCGTTTTCTCCCGGCGGCAGAGTAGCGGCGCAGTGGTTCATCTGCAGGCCCAGGGGTTCATCGATGAGATTGATGACGAATTCGTGGGTCAGGCGGATGTTCCGTGCCGTGTCCTTCGGGATGCCGGGAGAGCGGTCGCCAGGGCATAGCCCGACGATGGGCGGGCTGTCTCCCAGGACATTGAAAAAGCTGAAAGGGGCGGCATTCACCCGCCCCTCCAGGTCCACCGTGGTCGTGAGGGCAATGGGGCGTGGGGTGACGAGTCCGGAGAGAATCAGATAGGCTTCTTCCCGCAGGGGGCCGGTGAGGTCGATTTCCATAAAAAAGGTGAGTAAACAGAACGTCCCTTGTCCGGCACCCGGTTTTCAGGAAAACGCGCCGGGGGCAGGAGGTCGTCGTTCACAGCATACGGGCGACGGCGGCCCGATGGCAAGCGGGAGCGGTCACCCGGCGCGGGATTTGCTGCACGCTGGGTTGCAAATGGGCCACACATCCCTATCGCTAAAGTTCTCCCTGCCACATGCTCGATCCCGTTCAACTCCTCAGCGCCTACTGCGAAGGTGCCTTCCCCATGGGGGATGAGGACGGGCGCATCTCATGGTTCCGGCCACCGCATCGCGGCATCCTGCCTATCGCGGATTTTCACGTCCCGCGCCGCTTTGCCCGCTACCTGCGGGATCACCCTTTTGAAGTGCGGTGGAACACCGCCTTCGGCGATGTGATGCGCGGCTGTGCCGACCGGCCCGAAACCTGGATCACCGACGCGATTTTGGACAGCTACCAGGAGCTCCACCGCCTCGGCTTTGCCCACAGCGCGGAGGTGTGGCGCAGCGGTCGTCTGGTGGGCGGCGTTTACGGCGTCTCCATCGGCGGAGCCTTCTTTGGCGAAAGCATGTTCAGCCGCGAGACCCAGGCCTCAAAGGTCGCCCTCACCCACCTGCAATGGCGGCTGAAAGAGCGCGGCTTCATCGTCCACGACACCCAGTGGACCACCGATCACCTCGCCAGCCTCGGCGGCCACGAAATCCCCTGCGCTGATTACCTCGACCTCCTCCACCGCGCCATCCGCCTCCCCGTCACCTTCGATAACCGCCCCCTCGGCGCACACATGGTGTTCCGGTGAGGTGTTAGCGGATTGGATTTGCCCGTAGAATTGGGGGCTGTTGCTGAGGGCTGGCTGGTGTGGAGGGTTCTGAGAGCTTAAAGATCATTTGTGCCGCCCACAAATAGGCTTTGCTGCTAGAATTGAAAGGATTAGAGATAACTGAGGCGGTCATCAAGATCAGTGAATACAAGAGGAGCGAATATTTGACCGCACGCTTAACCTGTCCGGGTTTTGCCTCTTTAAAGATACTGACCAGCCAGATGAATGGCTGGAGCGTCCACTGGGTCAAAAGAATGATTGGGATGATCAGTTTCTGCTGTTTCCATTCTTCGAGCATGATGGCCGTCTTGTCTTTGCTATTGGCAACTGCTGCTTGACTGGCCTGGCGTTGAAAATTCACCTCTTCAAGCTTGATGGCTGCTTCAGCCAGGGCCTTTCCAACTGCCGTTTCGTTGGCTGTCTTTTCGAGTTCTGCCGTTGTCTTCGCCGTTGTGCGTGTGACGTCGTTTTCTGCTTCTGCTTTAAGTCGGCCCACTTCCGCCTCAGCTTTTGCACGATACATGAGGGCATCGGCTTCAGCTTTAGCCTGAATCAGCTTCAATCGGGCTTCCTTTTCCTGAATGTGGACTTCATTAAGCCTCTTCTGCTGCTCATCCGAGGATGTTGACTCTGGTTTTTTCTTAGGTTTAATCTCTCCCTCATTGCCATTCATTGGCGTATTCGGAGGAGATTTACTGGCAGACATAAGCTAGGAGCGCAGAGTGTTGGGACTGTTAACTGGTCCTCTCGGGTTGTTTTGGCAGGCTGGGTAAAACGGCACTGTCACGATAACCGAGTGCCTCCTGCCGGCCCGCTGCAGTCAGGCAAAAAACAAGCCCATTGCGGCCGACGCTTTCACTGATGAGTTCCAATGTGGGGGGCGTGCGCTGGGTGTGATGGCGCACCAAAGTCGAAGGATTCGAAAGTGTGAGACCGAGACCTTCGAAGAGATCCGTGATCATGCCCACCCGAAGGGTGGCATTGCCTTCCTGTTCAAGTTGCCAGGATGCACAGAGCAGCCTGACCAGCCCTGACCATTCTTCGTTGGCCAGCCACAGCCGTTGCTCATTGGCAGGCTTGAAGATGTTGTCCAGCCCTCGCTCTTTGACCTCCTCTTCGTAAAGGCTGAGCGCGTGGGCAATCTGGTGGTCTTTTAGTTTGCCGAACTCCGTGAACAACTCGCGGCCTAGGGGGTCGAGTGGTTGTTTGAGCCAAATGCGAGGAGTGGAGCTCAATCCAGCCTTCCACAGATGCAGCGAAAACATGCCTGCTTTTTGGTCCATGTCGGCACATGCATATGCAGTCATATAGGACCAGGGAAGATCCTTATCGAGAGAGGCAATGCGTGCAGGCATTTCGCAAAGGTATGACGAAATGCTGAAGATTGGCAAGATGTTATTTGAACAAATATGTTTTATTCAAATATGATGTGGTGGATTGAATATTGATCGAACTGTAACAGTTGTCTATGAATTATTGTAAATAAACAAGAATATCTATATTAACAGGGGCTTTTTTGAAATTCAATGAACGCAAATATGAGATTGTGTTTTATTTTTATTTTAATCTAATAAAACGGATGTGCGGGCTGGGGGATTTGAAAAATATTTGAGCGAGCTGTTGCCGCGTCGAGTTGTGACCGAGGTCTCGTGTTTTTATGAAACAGGGGCTTCGAAAGTTGGCAGTTCTGATGGGGAAAAGCTTCGATGGGTTATTCCGCTTTCCTCTCTCACCCCCGAAGATTTTTTCCTGTGAGATCCGTGGGTCTGTGCTTTCTGTGGTGTCGTATATCTTCCCGCTTTGAATTCTCCCTACTCCCACGCTGCCCTGATCCTTGTCGGCCACGGTTCCACCCTGAACCCGGACTCCAGCGCGCCCACACATCGTCATGCGGATGAGATCCGCAGCCGGGGCATCTTCCGGGAGGTGGTCTGCTGCTTTTGGAAGGAAGAGCCCTCCATGCGCGAGGTGTTCGAAGCCGTGGACAGCGACGTCATCTACATCGTGCCGAATTTCATCAGCGAAGGTTACTTCTGCCAGCAGGTGTTGCCCCGGGAACTGCGCCTGGACGGGCCCGTGACCCAGCGGGACGGAAAGACGATCCACTACTGCGATCCCGTGGGCATCCACCCAAACATGACACGCCTACTGCTGCAGCGTGCGGATGAAGTGGCTCCCGGCGTGCCCAGGGGAGAGACCAGTCTTATCATCGTCGGTCACGGCACCAATCTGAATGACAATTCCACCAAAGCGATCCAGGAACAGGTGCAGCTGATTCGGGACGGCGGTTATGGTTTTGCGGAAGTCGTGGATGCCTACATGGAGGAGGCGCCGCTGGTGTCGGATTGGGTCACCATGACCACCGCCGCCAATGTCGTCGTGGTGCCGTTTTTCATTGCCGATGGACTGCACAGTTTCCAGGACATCCCCGTGCTGCTGGGCATGGAAAAGGAGCCAGGCAAGGCCCTGAGTGAAATGGAGGTCTTCCGGCAAAACCCCATCCTCATGCACGGGCGGAATCTGTTTTACAGCAGCGCCATCGGGACCGAGCCGCTGATGGCGGAGGTCATTCTGGATCAGGTGCATGATTTTGATGCGAAGCATGGGGTGCAGGCGGCCCCCGTGGCGGCACCACGCCTGCTGCTGAAAGAAGGGCTCCTGCGCTGGATGGCGGAGGGGCGCGATGTCATGGGGCAGGTGCTCTTTGTGCCGGAGGGGACTGGCTATCTCCTGCGCCACGTTGCGGATGCGGACCTGCCTGTGGACGGACTCACGCGGCATGTCGGCGCAGCCGCGGCGCGGGAAATCGCACGCTGTGATGAGGCGGGTGCGTTCCGGCCCATCAAGACCGCTGCGACGCTGCGCCGCGGCTGGGTGCTGCAGGTGGCGGATGTGGGGGAACTGCTGCTCGCTCTGGAGTTCTTCTATCCGGCGGCGTTGGGCATGGCCCTCGCGCAGGCCGCTGGCACCCTGGTTCCAGTACCACTGCGCAGCCTCCTGGGGCGGCAGACCGGCATGTACCGCTTTGCCAATGGCATCACCGATGCGCAGGCGGGAGAGATCATCGGCAGCTTTTGTCAGGCAGAGGCGAAATGCCTTCGGCGCATCGTGTTTGGTCTCGATTCAGCGCAGCCCCTCGGCGGCCCCGCCGTGGTGAAACTGGGCGCAGAAGCGGGTCTCGTGCCTGGAGTGGCCGCAGGTCGCTGCCTGCCGATGCTCTGCATGGAGGCCTGCAATCACATCGTCTCCGTTGCGCGCAAAGTTTCCCGCGAAAACAACGAGGCCAAGGCCAAACAAACGGCCAGCTAAACAGTGGCGTCACCGCTGCCGCAAAGCGTCCTGGATTGCGCCAGTCCTCTGGCGCTTTCGAAAAGCGCACCCGCTGTCGTCCGCCCCTTACCGAGCTTCCCAGCGCCCCAAGGAGCGAGGCTTGCCAAGCCCCGCCTCTTTGAACGTGACATCACCCTCAAGCCTCCACAGCTCCTCCTCACGCCTAACCATAAGAATGTCACGTCTGGAAAGGCTCGGCCCAGCATCCAGCCCCGGTCCCCCACGCGAACTCCCTCAGCCCTCACGCCCATGACCCTCGAAGACCAGCGTCAGCACATCCTCACCGGAGCCATGTACAATGACCTCACGCACGAGCTCATCCAGGCCCGCGAGCGCGCCGTCTTTGCCACCACGGCCTACAATGCCAGTTTCGGTCAGCCACCCGCCCAGCGCGAAGCCCTCCTCCGCCAGTTCCTCAAAAGCGTCGGCCAGGGCGTCCATTTCGAGCCCCACTTCCGCTGCGAATTCGGCTTCAACATCACCCTAGGCGACCGCTTCTACGCCAATTTCGACTGCGTCATCCTCGATGGTGCGCCTGTGGACATTGGCCACAACGTCCTCCTCGGTCCCCGCGTCAGCATTTACACCTCCAACCATGCTTTCGATCCCCAGGAACGCATCGCTGGAGGCTGCTTCGCCAAACCCGTCAAAATCGGCGACAACGTCTGGATCGGGGGCGGTGTCCACATCACGCCAGGCGTCACCATTGGCGAAGGTAGCATCATCGGTGCCGGCAGCGTCGTCACCCGCGACATCCCACCCCAGGTCATCGCCGCCGGCGTCCCCTGCCGCGTCATCCGCTCCATCACCGAGGCCGACCGGACCGGATTTCAGCCTGCATCATCAGGTCTTCCGGTGCCTGATTCCAGGTAAGGGAAGGGGAGTCAGTCTGGCCATGTCCTGCGGCACATCAAAAGGTAGCCCGCACAGTTGCTGTGCGGACAGCCGTGCCGAACGCTGGCAGACAAGCGCGTGAGTGATACGATTTAGCCACACTGATTGGTGAAACCAAGCTTCAAGCCTCCTGGGCCTGATACGCATCCCGATGCCTCTTTCCTCAGCCGCAGAGCGGCGTCCGTATCTTAGCCGCGCCTTTCAAGGCGCGGTTTTGGCCTGCGCACCGCCTTCACTCATCGCGTCGTAGCGCGACGCCCGAACTGCCGCAATTTCACCAATCCATCACGCTAAATCGTATAAGTGTATCCGCAAAACTCTGCCCAGGCCTGCGGCGGCGCGGAAACTCGCCAAACAGTTTCAAGGACTACTTCCTAGCTCGCTACGACCCCTCTGTTATTTGAATGGTATAGACAGGTCTGTATCCATCTCCACGGGGGCTCAAGCTATGATTCCGCCCCTCACACCCACAAAATTCCCTACTTAGCGCCAAACCGCTCATCCCGCCTTGCACCCCCATTCACCTGCCCGGATATTCCTCACGAATCGTCCCGCCATGCCTCCGAAAGCCCCCGTTTTGCAGCCCCAGTCGGCCATTTCCCCAGCACTCCCCAAACCCTCCCCAAAATCCCCCGATGGGGATTCCTCTCCCCAAGAAATCCCCATCTCAATCCATTGATCATCAATGAATTAACGAAAAAAATCCCCAAATGGGGAAATTTCCACAACTCAGTCCACTCAACCCTTACCCGCCCACCTCAATGTGTTACCCATGTTCTGAACCAGAAGTGTTACCTATGTTTTGAACGCTCCACTGAGCACTGAGCACTGCTCCCTTTTTCCGAAACCCGCTTGCATCCCCAGTCTCCCCGTCCAAATCCACCCAGACACTTTTCATGAGCGGATTCACAGGCACTCTCAACCCCCAGCAGCGGCAGGCCGCCACGCACATTCACGGACCTCTCCTCATCTTGGCCGGGGCCGGGACGGGCAAGACTCGCGTGGTGACGGCCCGCATCGCCCACATGGTCAATGAGGGCATCAAGCCGGAAAATATCCTCTCCGTCACCTTCACCAACAAGGCCGCCGCTGAAATGCGCGAGCGTGTGAAGGACATGGTCCGCGGCTCCGCCGGGAAAAAGGTCGTCCTGGGCACCTTCCACGCCTTTTGCGCCAAGCTGCTGCGCGAGTTTGCCGAGCACGTGGGCTACAAGAAAAACTTCGTCATCTACTCTCAGAACGACCAGATCAGCCTCATGAAGCGCGTGCTCAAGGGCCTGCTCATCAAGGAGGAGAACATGGATCCCCAGGTCGCCCTGGGCCGCATCAGCAAGGCCAAGAACAACAACGAAGATCTGGGAGATCCGACCAAGGATCTCATCCCGGCCGTGGCCGAAAAGTATGCCGATGAAATGCGGGCGCTGAACGCCATGGATTTCGATGACCTTCTCTGCCTCGGCGTGAAGCTCCTCGAAGACACCGCCAGCGTCCGCGAGATCCTCCACCAGCGTCACAAGTACATCATGGTGGATGAGTTCCAGGACACGAACTCCCTGCAGATGCGCCTCCTGCGCGCCCTCACCCCCCCGCCTTACAACGTCTGCGTCGTGGGCGATGACGACCAGTCCATCTACGGCTGGCGCGGGGCTGAGATCACCAACATCACCGAGTTCGAAAACTTCTTCCCGAACCCCACCGTGGTGAAGCTGGAGGAGAACTATCGCTCCACCACGCCCATCCTTCACACGGCGAACAGCCTCATCACCAACAACATCGGCCGCCGCGTGAAGACGCTGTGGAGCCGCAATGTCGGCAATGACCTCGTGCGCCTTATTGCGACCGAGGAAGATGTCGAGGAGGCCGAAATGATCTCCAAGGAGGTGGAGACCGCCTACTTCTCGAATAAGGAACCCTGGGAATCCTTCGCCGTCCTCTTCCGTACCAATGAGCAGAGCCGCATGCTGGAGCAGGCCTTCCGTGCCCGCAAAATCCCTTACCGCGTCGTCGGCGCTCGCAGTTTCTTTGACCGTCGCGAGATCAAGGATACCCTCAGCTACCTCACCGTGCTGCACAATCCGCACGATGACATCTCCCTGCTGCGCATCCTGAATACGCCCCCGCGTGGCATCGGCGGCACCACGGCAGAGCTCGCTCGCGATCACAGCATGGAAAAGCAGTTCAGCATCTGGGTGGCCCTGTGCGATCCCGATTTCCTGCGCCAGATCCCGGAAAAGTCCCGCGCCGCCGTGCGCCAGTTCACCGGCGTCATTTCAAAATACGCCGCCTCCGCCGCGACTTCCGGCACGCAGGGCACCGACCTCGTCACCATGACAGAGGCCCTGTTGAAGGAAGTCGAATACATGGAGTACCTCCAGAAGCTCTCGAAAAAGCCCGAGGAGTTCCACGCCTGGGAGCACGGCCTGTCTCTCTTCCTCACTCAGCTCAGCAACTATCAGGAGCGCAACCGCAAGGACGGTCTCGGCGGCTTCCTCGACGAGGTCTGTCTCAATGATGAGCGCGAGGACAAGGACGACATCGAAAAGAAAAAGGGCGTCTGCCTCATCACCCTTCACGCCAGCAAGGGTCTCGAGTTTCCCATCGTTTACCTGCCCGGCCTGGAAAAAGGCATCCTCCCGCACAAGCGCAGCTACGATGAAAACCGCGTGGATGAAGAGCGCCGTTTGTTCTACGTCGGCATCACCCGCGCCCGCCAGCGCCTAACCATCAGTTACGTTCGCTATCGCACCAAGTGGGGCCAGCGCCAGGCCGAGCTGCCCAGCCCTTTCCTGGATGAGCTCGACCGCACCTATGTGGACGAGATGGATTACACCAAGCACATGAAAGAGGCCCCTTCCGTGGAAGAGACCACCAACATGTTTGCCGGCCTCAAGGCCATGCTTAACCAGGAGTGAGGCCCGTTCTGGCCACTACTTCAGCGCCGCATACACCCGATGCACATCCGCATGACCGTCCAGCCCCTGCAGGAAGCTGGCCACAGCCTCGTGCTGCTCTTCCGAGAGGGCAGGGTAGTCCTTGGGATGGTAGTGAAGCTCCGAGGTGGTGATCTGCCAGCCTGCGGCTTTCAGCGCCTTGGTCGCCGTGTCCAGAGAAGTGGTGGCGCAGAAGAACCGGGCCCCAATGTGGCCGGCGGCTTCCTCTTCATCCAGGTCCAGCGGTTCCACATTGTCAGCCTCCGCTTCCAGGGCGGCCACTTCGATGTCCAGGGACTTGTCCGTGTGCTGGCCTTCGATGAGACCGCAATGCTCAAACATCCACGCCACCGATCCCGGCGTGCCCATGCTGCCTGCCTTGAACAGCACGCGCACTTCGGAAGACGTGCGGTTGTTGTTGTCCGTCAGGCACTCCACCATCACCGGCACCCGGTGCGGGGCAAAGCCCTCAAAGATCACCGTCTGGTAGTTCACCTGCTCGCCGCCGATCCCGGCGCCTTTGGCGACAGCTCGCTCGATGGAGTCACGGGTCACGCTCTGCTTGCGGGCCGCCATGATGGCCGCATACAGGCGGGCGTTCAGATCCGGATCCGGGCCGCCGAGGCGGGCCGCCACCTGGATTTCCCGCGTCAGTTTGCCGACGATTTTGCCCTTCTGATCGGCGGCCAGTTCCCGCCACTTCTGTTTCCATTGTGCACCCATGAGTCAGTAATAAAGTATGAATCTGCATGCAAAGGCAGGCCGCAGGAGAATGCAAGGCTGATCAACTTGCGGGACGCCTCCGCCCCGGCGAACATGAAAGATTCATGGGGGTTCAGAAATTCTCAGGCAGCTTTATAGAAATTATTGCTTAAATGATCGCGAATGTTAAAATTTCCACAATGAACGGAACTTCCACAAACAAACGCCTCCTCTTTGTCCTCGGCACCCGCCCGGAGATGATCAAGGTCGCGCCTTTGATTTTGGAGGCACGCCGCCAGGGCGCGGAGGCGATTTTGGTCAACAGTGGCCAGCATGCGGATCTTTTGACCCCTCTCTTTGATCTTTTTGATGTCCATCCGGCTCATGATCTCGAGGCCATGGTGGCCGGACAGCCTCTCAATCGCCTGCTTTCTCGGGTGATTGACCGTCTGGATCCGGTGCTGGAGCAGGTGCAGCCCGACTACGTTCTTGTGCAGGGAGATACCGCCACGGCCCTCGGCGGCGCGCAGGCGGCGTTTCACCGGAAGATTCCGGTGGGCCACATCGAGGCAGGCTTGCGTTCGGGCAATCCGCTGAGCCCCTTTCCAGAGGAAATGAACCGGCGTCTGGTTTCCCAGATCGCCACCCTGCACTTTGCCGCCACCCAGCGGAACCGGGCCGCTTTGCTGGCCGAAGGAATCCCCGATTCCCAAATCATCGTCACCGGCAACACCGTGGTGGATGCCCTCCATCACACCCTGGCCAAGGCCAGTCCGGGAGCCGAAATCGCCGCCCTGAGGGAAAAGATCGACGGTCGCAAAGTCGTCCTGCTGACGACTCATCGCCGTGAGAACTTTGGCGATACCATGCGCACCCATCTGCGGCTGCTGCGCCGTTTTGCCGAAGCGCATCCGGAGCTTTGTGTGGTCTTTCCCGTACACCCGAACCCAGCCGTCAAAGAAGCCGCCGCACAGGAGCTGGGCGGCTGCGATCAGATCATCATCACCACCCCCATGGGATATGCCGACTTTGTTCATTTGCTGTCGGACGCCTGGCTGATCGTCAGTGACTCTGGCGGCATTCAGGAAGAGGCGGCCTCTCTGGGCAAGCCCATCCTGGTGCTGCGTGAAAACACCGAACGTCCGGAAGGCGTGGACGTGGGCGTGGCCCGTCTCGTGGGTGAGCAGGCCAGCGATCTGGAAAACCTGCTGAGCGGCGCGGTGGCGGATGCGGCCTGGTTTGATCACGCGGCCAAGGCCGAAAAAGTTTTTGGGGATGGACGCGCCTCCGAGCGAATCATCAGCCGCCTTCTGCAATCTTAACTTCTGTGCATTTGCCTTTGAACCGCCTTCCCGCCAGCGTCTCGCTCGACCTCGACAACCAATGGGCTTATGTAAAGACCCAGGGGCTGGATGGTTGGCAGGACTTTCCCAGCTACCTGGACTTGGTCACACCTCGCATTCTGGATACGATGAAGCGTGCAGGTCTGCGCATCACCGTGTTTGTGGTGGGCAAGGATGCCTCTTTGGAAAAGAACCACGCTGCCCTGCGCAGCCTGGCGGAAGCCGGGCACGAGATCGCCAACCACAGCCACATGCATGAGCCCTGGCTGCACCTGTACAGCGATGAGGAATTGCACGCAGATTTCGAACAGGCCGAAGCGGCGATTCTGGAAGCCACGGGCCAGCGGCCCCAGGGCTTTCGCGGTCCGGGCTTCAGCACCTCACCCGCGGTGCGGGATCTCCTGATTCGGCGCGGCTATGTCTATGACGCCAGCCTTTTTCCAACGGTGATGGGCCCGGTCGCCCGGACCTACTTTTTCATGACGTCGAAGCTTTCGGCCGAGGAAAAGGCGAAACGGAAGGGGCTCTACGGCAGCTTCTCCAGTGCCTTCTCACCTTTGGCTCCTTACCAGATCCAGCCAGGTTTGCTGGAGATGCCGGTGACGACGATGCCGCTGCTGCGTACGCCCATTCATCTGAGTTACCTGCTTTTCCTCGCGCAGTATTCCTTGCCGCTTGCGAGGGCTTATTGGGACATGGCCATGACGGTGTGCCGCCTAACCAAAGTTGCTCCATCCCTGCTGCTTCATCCCACGGATTTTCTGGATGGCACCGATGTCCCCGCCATGAGCTTTTTCCCCGCTATGCGGGTGCCTGCGGAAAAGAAGATCGAACTCGTCCGGCACACGCTCAGCAGCCTCCGCAACCATTGGGGTACGGCCACGATGGGGCAGATTGCGGGTGATTTGATGGCGCCCGTAAAACCAGACTTGTCGAGGGCCACGAAGCCCGTCCTGAATCCCGAATTAACAAGATCATGAAACGCATCGAATCTGTCGCCGTTGTCCTGCCGGCCTTCAATGAGGAGAAAGACCTGCCTGCACTGCTCGCGCGGATTCAGGAAACACTCACGGCCCAGCCCTTCCGTTACCAGGTCATCGTGGTGGATGACGGGTCCAAGGACCGCACCGCCGAAATCGCAACGGAGGCAGCCATGGTGATGCCCCTGACCCTTATTCGGCATGGCGTCAACAAGGGGCTTGGTATGGGTATCCAGACAGGTCTGTCCAGTGCCATGAAGGTGGCGGATGTGGTCGTGGTCATGGACTCCGACAACACTCATGACCCAATCTACGTGATGGACATGGTGAAGCGGCTGGAAGAGGACGATGTGCAATTGGTCATCGCCTCCCGTTACCAGCCGGGCAGCGTCATTGTGGGGCTTTCCGCCTTCCGCAAGCTGCTGAGCCTGGGTTGCTTTTTGCTCATGAAGACCATCGTTCCCTTCCGGGGCGTGCGCGACTATTCCACGGGCTTCCGGGCCTATGACAGCAGCCTGCTCCAGCGCATGGCCCAGACCTACGGGGAGGACAAGCTGGTGGAAGAAAGCGGCTTTGTCTGCATGCTGGAGGTGCTGCTGAAGCTCCGCAGTATCGGCACCAAGGCCGCCGAGATTCCCTACACCCTGCGCTATGACCTGAAGGCTGGCGTCAGCAAGCTGCGCATCTGGAAAACGCTGAAGCGCTACCTGGCCGTGGTGAACCGCTATCGGTCCAAAAAACCGGATGCTGCCGATATGGTTGCTCAGCAAGCTTAGGCGTAACTGAAGAGCCCGCCCTATGGATTCTGCCCAACCAGCCCCACGCTCCGTTCTCATTCTCGGGGGCGGTATCAGCGGCCTCGTCTGCGCCTTGAAACTCGCGGAGCAGGGGCGCGCGGTAACGCTCCTGGAAGGCTCGGATCAACTGGGAGGCCTGGGCACCTTCTTTGAACATGACGGGCGCACCTTTGAAAAATTTTATCACTGCATGCTGCCCAGCGACGGTCCCCTCCTGGGGGTGCTGGAGCATCTGGGATTGACCCCTGAGATTTACTGGAGGCCCAGTTCCTTTGCCTATGCAAATGCCGGGCGCATCTACCCGCTGAACACGCCGGTGGACCTGCTGCGCTTCTCCCCGCTGCCGTTTGCGGACAGGATCCGTGTCGGCATCACCGGGGCCTGGGGCCGTGTGTGCTCCGCCAAGGGGCTCGATGACATCACCACTTCTCAATGGCTGCAGGGGCTCTCTGGCAAACGTGCCTTTGCCACCTTCTGGAAGCCCATGCTGGAGGCCAAGTTTGGCGACCGCTATCACGACGTCCCAGCCCTATGGTTCTGGACCCGGTTCAACCGTGAAAAGGGTGAGAGCAAAGGTGAGGTGAAGGGTTACATTCGGGGCGGTTACAAACGCATCACGGAGACCTTCGCCAAAAGGTTGGCGGAACTGGGCGTCACCCTGCGGATGAATGAGAAGATCGAGTCCATTGATCTCGATGCCGACGGCCATCCCGTGGTGCAGACCGCTGCCGGAGAGCTGCGCGCGGACGAGCTGCTGATCACCTTGCCCTGGCCAACGCTGGCCAAAACCGCCACGGCGGCCTTCAAAAGCCACGCAGCGGTGCCCTCCTGGGACATTGATTTTCAGGGCGTGATCAATCACGTGCTGTTCCTCAAACGGCCACTGACGAAGCATTATTGGTTAGCCACCCCGGAGCCCTGTCACCCCTTTGACGGAGTGGTGGAAACCTCCACCCTCACGGATGAGGCGGACCGTGGGCAGGGAAGGCACGTGGTTTACCTGACCAAGTATGTGCATCGCACCGATCCACGCTTCACCCAGCCGGAGGAAGAGATCAAACGTTCCTGGTTCAGTGCGCTGCAAAAGCTTTTCCCTGACCTGAAAGACGGGGACCTGGAGGCAGACTACATCTTCCGTGCCCCCTTTGTAGAGCCCATCTACACACGCGGCTTCGGTCGCAAAAGGCCGCCAGAAACTCTGATCCCCGGAAAGGTCTCCCTGGCCACCACGGCCCAGGTGTACCCCGTCGTCACCTCCTGGAACGGCAGTGTCATCCAGGCAGAGAAGACTGTGGGACAGATGAGTTGATGCTGAGGGGGATAAAAAATGGAGAGGCTTGATTTGATTTTCTTATGACTCGGATATTAAGTGAATGACGGGTGCTGCTTGTGTTAAAGCTGTAGCCGTTATCTTCATTTTTAACTATGAGAATCACTCTTTCTTTTGCTCTTCTGTGCCTGAATTTTTTGGTTTTGACAGGACTATCCTTGGCGGAAGACTTGGTGACTTCGGATGGTCGTACTTTCAAGGGGGTTCGAGTACTAAAGGAAGAAGCTGACAAGATCAAAATCAGCCACTCCGACGGCATTTCGAGCATTCCGAAAAAAATAGTGCCAGCAGAGTTCTTCCAGGCTCATGAGCTTACAGCTCCGCCCGAGGATGCCACTATGGATGCAAAGGTGGAAATGCAGGCCAAAATGAGGCTCTTTGCAGATCAGTTCGCCACCTTCACCACCAAAGATGGGCGCGAGTTTAAGACGTCGGAGATCACAGCCATTGAACCGAACGGGTTGAAACTGATGGCGGCCTCCGGCATCGTCCGAATCCGGTTTCTCGATCTCCCTGAAAAGTACAAAACTGCTCTGGGCTATGATCCTATGGCGGCTGCCGAATACGAGCGGGCTCAGGAAGCGGCCCAGGCCGAATCGCAGGAGATGCGGCAAAAAATGAGCAATGCGGCAAGCATCGTGGATGCTATCTCTTCGCGCGTACGGTTGGTGTTGATTCAGAACGTGGGCAAAGGCTGGATGTGTTCTGGATCCCTGTTGCGCACAGTGGAGGAAGAGCAGATCACTTCGCGTCCAGGCTCTCCGCTTTCGGGACCCGCCGTGATCTATGAAAAGCGCAATGTTAGCAAAACGGTGGTCGTGGGGGAGCTTGATCAGTTGATTGTTTTTGGCCTGCCCATTTATGGAAGTTCGACAGTGAATGACAGCAAGCGGGTGTGGGAAGGAACCATCTACAACATGGGGAAGTATGAATTCAACACCACCTGTGGGGAACGGTTGACCATTGAAGCCTTCCACACAGACCGCAACGCGAGCCTGAATTTTGTAGCGAAGCACGGCGTGGGACAACTGGTTTCAGCTCAAGGGGAGCAGGTCCTGGCCGCAGGCCCCGGCGGAGTGCTTGTCGGCAACGGCACTGGTTTTGCCATCTCCGAGGACGGTTACATTGCCACAGCCTACCATGTGGTGGACGACGCGACGGACATTCAAGTTTATGTCGGCAAAAAGCCGATCTCAGCCAAAGTGGTGGCCAGGGATCGGCGCAACGATCTGGCGATTCTGAAGGTTGATGCCGAGACCCAGCCTCTGCCGGTATCTGATAGGGAGCCGGAATCGCTGGGACAGCAGCTCTTTACGATCGGGTTTCCGTTGTTAGACCAGTTGGGGGCAAAGCCGAAGTACACCCAAGGAAGCGTCTCCGGATTGGACGGGGGCATCTACAATGAAAAAGGGGCCTTTCAGTTCAGTATCCCCATTCAGCCAGGAAACTCTGGCGGGCCCGTCTGTGCGGAAGATGGAACAGTCCTCGGCGTGGTGGCGAGCACCATTTCGACTCTCGCCAGCGGTGTGCAAAACAATGCGGTGCCCCAAAATGTGAACTTTGCGACGAAGAGCTCAATGCTGAGGAAGCTGATCAAGACGCGACCCGACATCAAGACGGTGGAGAGCTTGGACTCCAATGATGTCCAGGCTGCCGTGGTGAAAGCCACGTATCTGATCATGGTTTCCTCCAAGAAAGGCTAAGTCTGCCTTGGCGGCGCTTTGTCTCCCTGCGAGATGGATCAAAGCGAGACGCCGCGCTTCCAGGGGAGGAAGTCGTCCTGGCCGAGGGCGACCGCCTTGGGGGTGTAGTCGCCGCTGGCGGTGGCGATGCAGAGTTCCAGGAGGCTTTCGCCCATCTCTTCCACACTCTTGCCTCCATCAATGATGGGGCCGGTATCGAAGTCCAGGATGTCGCCCATGCGTGTCATGAGCGTGCTGTTGGTGGCGACCTTGAGGGTGGGGCAGACGGGGTTGCCTGTGGGGGTGCCGAGGCCGGTGGAAAAAAGCATGAGCGTGCAACCGGCTCCGGCGAGGGCGGTGGTGGACTCCACGTCGTTGCCGGGTGTGCAATACAAAGTTAGGCCGTCGTGCCTGCGAATGGGCTCGCCATAGTCCAGCACATCCACAACCGGGGAGGTGCCGCCCTTCTTGGCTGCGCCTGCGGATTTGATGGCATCGGTAATGAGGCCGTCGCGGATGTTGCCGGGGGAGGGATTGGCATCGAAGCCGGAGCCGCAGGCCTGGGCGGCACCTTCATAGGTGCGCATGAGGTGAACGAAACGGTCGGCCAGTTCGGGCGTGACACAGCGGTCGCAGAGGCTTTGCTCGACACCGCAGAGTTCCGGGAACTCGGAGAGCACCGGGGCACCGCCGAGGGCGGCGAGGAGGTCTGCGGCGTGGCCGATGGCAGGGTTGGCCGAGATGCCAGAAAAGCCGTCGGAGCCGCCACACTCGACGCCGATGATGAGATCGGAAAGCGGGGAGGGGACGCGGGTCTGCTCATTGGCGCGGGCGACGGCCTCAAAGGTGGTGCGGATGGCCTGGGCCATCATGTCCTGCTCGGAGGCGCATTTTTGCTGCTCAAAGATGTGCAGCGGTTTGTCGAACTGCGGGTAGAGCGTGGCCAGGGAATCCTGCAGAAGGCTGACCTGAGCATGCTGGCAGCCAAGGCTGAGGATGGTGGCTCCGGCGACATTGGGGTGGGCGATGTATCCGGCGAGGAGGTGGCAAAGTGCGATGGCATCCTGGCGGGTGCCACCGCAGCCGAGGCCGTGCTCCAGGAACTTGATGCCGCTGACATTGGGGAAGAGCGGTGAGGGTGCGGCGAGGCTTTCGAGGCTGAGGGAATCCAGGCTGGAAGTGCCCAGGCCCTGACGATGGCTGTCGGCCAGTTGCTGGGCATAACGTTCGTAGGGAGAGCTGCGCGCATAACCGAGAGCGCGGGTGAGGGCCTCGCGCATGAAGGCGAGGTTGCGGTTCTCACAGAAGACCAGGGGAATCACGAGCCAATGGTTGGCCGTGCCAGCGGGGCCGTGGCTGCGTTTATACCCCTGAAAGGTGCGGCCATGCCAGCGGGTGACGTCAGGTGGCGTCCAGGCCAGGTTTTGCTTTTTGCCGGAAAAGGCGGCGGCTTCGTGCCTGAGATTGTGGGTGTGGACGAGGGATCCGGCGGGGATGGGCTGGGTGGCGCGGCCCACGATGACGCCGTACATGGTGGCGAGATCCCCCGTGGCAAAATCGCGGGCGGCGAACTTGTGCTTGGCGTGGACAGGCTCGCGCAGGATCCATTGCTGGCTGTCCAGTGAGAGAGGCTTCCCGGCCGGAAGATCCTGGAGGGCAACGATGAGATCATCAGCGGGATGGACGCGGAGCAGCATGTGAGGTAAAATGGGTGGTTGTCAGTTTTAAGTTTGAATCACGTACCTCAAGTGATCCAGGGATTTACTGAAAACCTGCCCTTCTTCTTCCGCCCATGTCACTTGATGATCGCGATTACATGCGCACGCGGCCGCCCCCGTTCGGCGAGTGGCTGCGAAGGTGGACGGCTTTCCATGTGGTGTTTGCCCTGAATGTGGCGGTGTTTTTTGTTCAGTGGGGGCTGCAGGAGGCTTGGCTGCGGGATGCGCTGACGGGGGAGCCGATCCGGCCTCTGGGCGGGCTGAGCCTGGATGAACTGACGGCCGGGCATTTTTGGACGCCGTTCAGTTTTATGTTTGTGCACAGCGGCTGGGGGGCTTTTTTGAGCAGCATGCTGCTGCTGTGGGCGTCGGGGCAGAGGGTGCAGGCACTGTATGGGGGGCGGAATCTGGTGCTGATTCATGCTCTGGCGGGTTTGTTCGGGGCGGCGGTGTCGTTGGCGGTTTCTGCTTATGTTTTGAAGTCCAC
Organism: Verrucomicrobiota bacterium; assembly: GCA_040386955.1. Classification (GTDB taxonomy): domain Bacteria; phylum Verrucomicrobiota; class Verrucomicrobiia; order Verrucomicrobiales; family Verrucomicrobiaceae; genus Prosthecobacter. The sequence continues at coordinate 115,602 of JAZKER010000041.1, read as the reverse complement.
CTCCCTTGTGCTGATGGGGGCCTCGGTGCCGGCGATGGGGCTTTTGCTAGCCTATGCGGTGGCGATGCCTGAAGAAGAGGTGCCGCTGCTGAAGCTGAGCCTGTGGCGCTTTGCGCGGTTGCTGATGGGGGGCAGCGCCTTGCTGGGGCTGTTGAGCTGGATGGGGGCCTTTCCTGAATGGATGCCGAATGGCGCTGCGGTTTGTTTTGCCCATGTGGGGGCGGGGCTGGCGGGCTGGTACTTTGCCCGTTCGTTGGGTTATGGCGGCCTGCCTGCCCATTTGCTGAATCCGCCTGTGTCTGCGGGTTCAGTCCTGCGCAGGCGGCCGGAGATGGCCCGTGCCCAGCGCCCCCGGCGGCCCATGGTGGAGGTGGACATGGAGGCCGTGCGGCGGGAGAATCCGCGCAATGATCCGCTGGTGGATCTGATGAAGGACGAGATTGATCCCATCCTGGACAAGATCAACGATCATGGCATGGGCAGCCTGACCGATGATGAACGCCGCGCCCTGGAACGGGCCAGCCGACGTTTTTCAAAGTAGGTTAGGTGGGGCGGGGAAGGATGGTGAAAGATTGCCTGTCCACAAGACTAACAATAAGTGTTGCTGATTTTGCCGTCCTCATGGTTTCATGAGGACGGGAGCTCAAAGAAACGGGGCTTGGCAAGCCCCGCTCCTTGGGGCGGCTGGGGAAGCTCGAAAGCGCCAGAGGACTGGCGCAGTCCAGGGCGCTTTGCGGGAAGGGGAATTGACTGGGGCCGTGGGCGCCTCAGGGGAGGCGGGGGAACTTGTCGAAGTCGGGTTTGCGCTTTTCGACGAAGGCGTTTTTGCCCTCCTTGGCCTCTTCGCTCATGTAGTAGAGAAGCGTGGCATTGCCGGCGAGGTCGAGCAGGCCCATCTGGCCGTCGCAATCGGCATTGAGGGAGGCTTTGAGGCAACGAAGGGCGAGGGGGCTGTGGCCAAGCATTTCACGGCACCATTTGACGGTTTCCTCTTCGAGCTGGGCGAGGGGGACGACGGTGTTGACGAGGCCCATTTCGAGAGCCTGCTGGGCATCGTACTGGCGGCAGAGGTACCAGATTTCACGGGCCTTTTTCTGGCCGACGATGCGGGCGAGGTAGCTGGAGCCGAGGCCGCCATCGAAGGAGCCGACCTTGGGTCCGGTCTGGCCAAAGCGGGCGTTGTCGGCAGCGATGGTGAGATCGCAGACGATGTGCAGGACGTGGCCGCCGCCGATGGCGTAACCGGCCACCATGGCGACCACCGGTTTCGGCAGGGTGCGGATCTTGCGCTGGACGTCGAGGATGTTCAGACGGGGCACACCGTCGTCACCGATGTAACCGGCGTCGCCACGCACCTTTTGGTCACCGCCGGAGCAGAAGGCCAGCGGTCCCTCGCCACAGAGGATGATCACCCCGACCTCACGGTCTTCATGCAGGATGTCCAGCGCGACGAGCATCTCCTTCACCGTCTGGGGGCGGAAGGCATTGCGCACTTCGGGCCGGTTGATGGTGAGCTTGCCGATGCCGTCGGCGGTTTTCTCAAGCTTGATGTCCTGGAAGGTCTGGATGGTCTGCCACATAGAGGGGGAGTTTTGCGGTGCTTGGCGCTGGGTTTGCTTGCTGTGTATGGCAATAGTTTGCAACAAAGCAAACGACTGCCAACCACCGCTAGCAACGCCTGACTTGGGTCAGGCCACGAAGTCTGTGTAGCCTTTGAGCTGGGCCAGACGGCTGGCGACATCGGCTTGGGTGACGGTCTGCAGCTTGTGGGTGCTGAAGGCTTCGCAGGTGTAGCTGGCGGTGACGCTGCCGTGAACGACGGCGGTCTTGAGATCGTCGAAGGTGGGCTTGGTCTTGCCGTTGGCGGAGAGCCAGCCGGCGAGGCCGCCGAGGAAGGAATCGCCCGCGCCGGTGGGGTCGAAAACGGAGTCGAGGGGGTAGGCGGAGCAGGCGAAGAAGTCAGCGCTGTTTTCGCCGAACAGGAAGCTGCCGTGCTCACCGCGCTTGACGATGACAAAGCGGGGGCCTTTGGCCTGAAGGCGGCGGCCGGCTTCGACGAGGTTGGTGGTGCCGGCAAATTCTTTGGCTTCGCCGTCATTGATGACGAGGAGGTCGATCTTTTTCAGCACGTCATGGAGACGGTCATTGGCGATGCTGATCCAGAGGTCCATGGTATCAGCGGTGATGAAATCGGCCCCGGTGCACTGCTCGAGGGTCTGCATCTGGTTGTCCGGGCTCATGTTGGCCAGGACGGCGATCTTGGCGGCGGCACCGGCGGTGGAGAGCTTGGGCGTCCAGTGTTCCAGGACGTTGATGGCCACATTGTGGGTGGTGCGGCTGTTCATGTCGTCATGGTATTCGCCGCTCCAGGTGAAGGAGGCACCGGTGCTGCGCTCGAGACCGTCGAGGGTGATGCCTTTGCTGCTGAGGAGATCCAGGTGGGCCTGAGGGAAGTCGTGGCCGATGATGCCGACGAGGTGAACTTCAGGGGTGAAGATGCTGGCCGCCAAGGCTGCGTAGGAGGCGGAGCCGCCGAGCAGGTTCTCCTGGGCATCTTGAGGGGTCTTGACATTGTCCAGGGCGACGGTTCCGGCGATGATGACTGACATGGGATAGTGGGGCGTGTGGGAATAGTTCTTGCAGCGCTGCATCGGACCTCCGTAGGTTGTCCGGTGCAGAAGGCGGCGGAGTATCCGTTGGCCCTCCCCTGTGTCAATATCGTTCATCCTTGGCCTGCCTGACTCCATGCGTTTCTCCCTCCTGCTCATCACTCTGGCGCTGCTGCCGCTGGGGATGATCCTGCATGGGTGGATATTCACGGAGCATCAGCTTCCTGGCCTGCGTGCCAAGGCCCTGGCGGCCTTGCGCGAGCATGGCATCCGCGCGGCGGTGGTGGATCTGCGTTACCTGGACCTGCGGGTGGCGGGCAATGCGCCGGACCTGGACTCGCTGGAAAAGGCGCGGGCTGCCGTGGTGCAGACGGGCCCCGTGCGCCTGGTGGCCGATGATTTGTGCATCCCCGCGGGCCTGAATGCCCGGCTGGAAGGGGATAAGCTCCGCCTGGAGGGCTGGCTGCCGGGGGAGGCCCACATCCGTGAAGTGTCGCAACTGCTGGGCAAGCTGCGCCCGGATCTGACTCTGGACACGAGCAAACTCCGCACGGCGGTGCAAGTGCGGTGGCCGGAGGGAGAGAAGGGGCCTTTGAGCGCGGAAAGCTCCTTGTTGGAACCCATCCTGGAAAAGCTGCGCGTGGCCTGTTGGATCGATCTGGTGCAGGATGAAATGGGGCTGCGGATGAAGGGCATGCTGCCAGCCAACGGACTGAAAGCGGCGCTGCTGGCTGAATTTGAAAAGGCTGACCGTGAGGAACTTCTGGAGAGCACGCACACACAGCCGGCAGAGTTTGCGGATGCGGGAACGCTGATGCCGTTGGTGAAGCGTTTTTTTGCCACGGCGACCCCGCGTCGTCTTTGGATCAACGACCAGGGGGAGCCGCTGCTGGAAGCGCCTGCGACACGAACGATGGAAAGCGAGTGGCTGGCCCTGCTGCGACCGGTGACGGGAGGCAGGCGGGTGACTTTAAACCTGACGTATTATCCCTCGATGTTTCATTTTCCAGGCTATGAACCGGAAAGTCCGCTGCCAAAGGCGCAGGGGAAAGCGCTGAAGCAGGCCCTTTCTGCCCAGCCGGTGGGATTTGCCCCTGGCAGTGCCACGCTGAGTGCGGAGCAGCAGGCCCGGCTGGCGGCGCTGACACCGCTGCTGCTGACGGCAGGCCCGGCGGCGAGGCTGATCATCGGCGGGCATCCGGCGGAGAATGCGGAGGCGGGCAAAAGGCTGGCGCTGGCACGTGCGGAGCAGGTGCATTCATTTCTGGTGGAGCAGGGGCTGCCTGCGAGCGATGTGAAAACGATGGCCTTTGATGCAGTCCCTGCTGGCACGGCAGGAGCTCCTGCGCAGATTGACAGTGTGGAGATCCTGTTGCGCTGAAGCCCTGAAATGAAGTACGATTTTACATCCCTGGAGTCCGGACCGCTGCTGTATTTTTTGCTGCACAGCGGGGTCTTTGTAGCTGGGCTGGGACTGGTGTTTTTCCTGCTGGGGCTGTGGTTTGGGGCGCTGATCTGGGGGCGTTTTCGGCGGCAGAATCAGCGCCTGATGGAGGAAGGGAACGAATTGCGGGAGGAAATGGCCGGGCTGAAGCGCAAGCTGGCCGAGCAAGCGGTGCGCCCTGCGACCGGGGTGCTGCCTGCAGCGGCACCGGCGGCCCTGCTGACGGAGGTGCTGCCGAGTGTCAGTGAGGTGTTTCCCGAACGGACTGCTGCGAAGCCTGCCCCGGTGGAAACACATCTGACGATTCCTTCCATCCCGGACATGCCGGAGTCGCTGCTGCCTGAGGAGGGATTTTTGAAGGATGCGCCGATTTTGCGTTCACGCCTGCGGTTGCGTGCGCTTCAAAATCAGGCGGTTGCTGCACCTGAAGTGACCGAGGAGGCCGTGGAACCTTTTTCATTTCTGCTGGATGAGGAGCCGGTGGAGACTGAGGACGAAACCTCTGCCCAGGAAGCTGACGATGAGCCGCCGTTTTCACCGCTGAGCTTCATCCTGGATGAGGAATCCTCTGCCGTGACGGACCCGGTTTCGCTGCCTTCGGTGATTCCTGAACAAGATCCCGTTTTGGGGCTGATTTTCAAGGAACCACCTGCGGATGTGGATGATCTGACCCGAATCCAAGGCATCTCACCGGGGCTGCAACACCGCCTGCAGGAGCTGGGCATCTACAAGCTTCAGCAGATCGCGGCCTGGAACACTCCGCAAGTGCGGGAGTTCTCGCATCGCCTGGCTTTCAAAGACCGGATCGAGCGTGAGCAATGGACCGTGCAGGCCCAACGTCTGATGACGGGAGAACTGGTGTGAGAGCCTGAACCCACGCCGTCTGGCAGCGTGAGTTCCTGGGGGGACGAATCCTGTCTTACCTTTCCTTGGAGGAAGGGGCGTTGAGGAACTTGCGCACTTCGTTGAAGAAGCCGTCGGGGGAGACCTGCTGGGCATGGTCGCGCACGCCTTCAAACCAGCTTTGGGTGCTGGGGGTGTGGCTGTTGGCCACCTTGAGCAGCAGCTCCATGGTGATGGGCACAGGCTGGCCGGTGTGAATGGCGGCGGAGAGAGCCAGTTCAGCGGCGCGGTCAAAGACCCAGCCGAGGTCTGCACCGGAGAAGCCTGCGGTGGCTTCCACCAGGGCTTCGACGTTCAGATTGGAGATCGGTTTGTCCTTGGCCAGCAGGGTGATGATCTGCGCTCGGGCACCGGCATCGGGCGGCTGGACGAAGATGGCCTGGTCAAAACGACCTGGACGGCGGAAGGCGGGATCGAGCGACCAAGGCTGGTTGGTCGCGCCGATGACGAGCACGCGCTGGTTTTCGCGAAGGCCGTCGAGCTCATGCAGGAACTGGTTCACCAGGTTGCGGAGCTGGCTTTCGCGGACGTTGCGGCGGTCCTGGGCCAGGGAGTCGAGGTCGTCGAAAACGAGCACGCAAGGGGCATTGGCGCGGGCGGTTTCGAAGATCTGGTGCAGGTTCCGTTCGGTGCTGCCGAAGTAGGGGTCAAAGATCTCGTGCAGACCCACGGAGAGGTAGTTGCAGGGGACTTCGCCCGCGACAGCGCGCAGAACCATCGTCTTGCCACAGCCTGGAGGGCCATAAATGAGGATGCCACCGCCCGTGCGCCGCCCATAGGCCTTGTACAGGTCCGGGTATTGCAGGGGGTAGATGATCTTCAGCCGGATCTCTTCCTTCAGCTCTTCCATCCCGCCGACGTCGGCAAAGGTGGTTTCAAAGCGGTTCGGGTCGCCCGGGGTGAAAAAGGTTTCGGGCCGCCAGTCATAGGGAGGCTCATCGAAGGGATCGTCGTAGAATTCCTGGGAGGATTCGCCGTCTTCCAGGGTGTCGCTGCTGGCCGGTGGCTCAGGCGTGGCCGGGGCAGGGGAGGTGCGGCGGGCATCGCGGGCAGTGCGGCCGAGCTCGCGCTCCAGGGCGGGATCGCTCATGGTACCGTCGATCTGGGCGGCGCGGTCGAAATGCTCGATGGCCTTGGCGCGGTCGTTTTCACTGAGGTGAACGCGGCTGAGCAGCAGGTGGGCGGAAGCGTTGTCGGGCTCCTGGAGCAGGACGCGCTCGGCCCGCACGGCGGCACCGGAGGCATCGCCTTCCATGAAAAGCACACGGGCCACACCGAGCTGGGCGTCGGTGTGGTCGGGGTCAATGGCAAGGACCCGCTCAAAAGCCTCGCGGGCGTCTTCCAATTGCAAGAGCTCCATGCTGGCACGGCCAAAGAGCAGAAGGAGGGACACGTTGTCGGGCGACTGCTCAAGAGCGTCGCGGATGGCCTGGAGAGAAGACATAGCCTTTAGATCAGGGGGGTGATGGCACAGAGGTACCTGTCACAGAAGCAGTTAAAAGCAGGTGGCGGAGGATGCGAGAGATTTCTTTCGCCTTTCATAGGGTTCTACGTTCGGAGTTGAAAAGCGGCTGACCCTGTCTCTTGATGGCTGGAAACCCCCGAACCCCTAGACTGCCCCCACATGCTTTTTGACTGGATTGCCGCCGCCCGCCCGAAGACTCTTGGGGCTGCGATCGCGCCCGTGGTGGTGGGATCGGTGCTGGGGTGGAAAATCAGCGGGCACTGGAGCACCTGGCTGCTTTTGTGCACCCTGGGTAGCACGATCGCCCTGCAGGTGGCGACGAATTGGTTCAACGACGCGCTGGATTTCATCAAAGGCGCGGATACCCAGGCCAGGGTGGGGCCGCGGCGGATCACGGCAGCCGGGGTCATGTCCCCCAAGGCCGTGATGACGGCGGCCTGGCTGATGCTGGGCGTGGCCGCGCTGCTGTCTCTGCCGCTGATCCAGGCGCGCGGCTGGGCCATCGTGGCCATCGGCATTCCTTCGCTGTATTTCTGCTATGGCTACACGGGCGGGCCGTTGCCGCTGGCTTACCGTGGGCTGGGGGAGCTGTTTGTGATCCTGTTTTTTGGGTTTGTGGCGGTGCTGGGTTCGGCCTTTGTGCAGTCGGGGGAGTGGCTGGTGGCGGGCCTCGTGGCCGGGTTCCAGATCGGCTGCCTGTCCACGGTGCTGATCGCCATCAACAACCTGCGGGACCAGGCGGAGGACCGCACCACGGGCAAGCGGACGCTGGCCGTGCGTTTTGGCATCACCTTTGGCCGGCTGGAGATCACCGCACTCATTTTGCTGGCGCATCTGGCCGGGCTGTATTGGTGGGAAAATGATTTTCCACGGGCCCTCACGGTGCCTCTGGCCGTGGCCCCGGTGGGCTTGTTTTTGATCCTGCGCATCTGGACTCAGCCACCGGGTCCCGGTTACAATCGGCTGCTGGCGCTCAGCGGCATGCAGCTGCTTCTGTTCGCCGGATTGTTCTGCTGGGGCGTATCCAGATCACCCATCAGTCCCCTGTGATCTCTCCACCGCCGATCTATGTTTATGAATACCTGCTGCGCAGTGGCGTGGCGCTGAATTCCGCCTCGCACCGCCGGATTTTCCCGGGCGCACTGCTGCGCGTAGGCTCGGGGTTTGGCTGCGTGCATCCCTGGCCGGAATTTGGCGATGCCCCGGTGGAGGAGCAACTGCGCCTGCTGGCCCAGGGCGTGACCACGCCCGTGACGGAGATGGCCCTGCGCTGTGCGGCGGTGGATGGCGCGGCCCGGGAGGCCGGGGTGAGCCTCTTCGACGGACTGGAAATCCCGCGCAGCCACTACTCGTGGAGCTTTGCCCAGGAGACGGTGCCGCAGTATGAGCGTGTGCTGAACGAGGGCTGGCTGGCGATCAAGGCCAAAGGCTACGCGAACTATGGCGAAACCACCCGTTTTCTGGAAAACTGCGCCCGCTTGTCCGATGGGCGGGACCTCAGGTTCCGGGTGGATTTTAATGGCTGCCTCCGGGCGGAGGACTTCCAGAAGTTTGTCGAGTTCATGCCGCTGCGAGTTTACCGGCAGCTCGACTTTGTGGAGGATCCCTTTCCGTATGATGCGGCGCAGTGGGCGGCCTGCCAGGCCAAGTGGGGGGTAAAGCTGGCCCTGGATAAGGGTTGGCGCGACGGCACCGAGGGCTATGAGGCCGTGGTGGTAAAGCCGGCGCGGCGCGACTGGCGCACGGTGGCGGAAAGGCACCCGGACAAGCCGCTGGTGCTCACTTCAGCCATGGATCACGGCCTGGGCCAGATGTTCGCCGCCTATGAGGCGGCCGTGGCGAGGCAGGAGCTGGGCGGGCTGGTGGGCCTCTGCGGCCTCAGCACCCAGCACCTGTTTGAGCCCGACGGCTTTTTTGAGCGCATCCAGGTGACGGGCGGCTGGATGACACCCGACCTCAGCGGTGGCGGACTGGGTTTTGGCGATGTGCTGGAGCGCCTGCCCTGGCGCGTCTTGAAATAATCTTGGTTAGGCGCTCAATTACTCCCCATGACCCCAGACTGGAACAGCACGGCCAACCACATCGCAGTGAATCCGGCCCAGCCCGAGGCTGCATCAGGTCTGGATGCCTTCCTCTTGGCGCAAGGATGGCAGGGCCTCTGCCTCTTCCAGACTTCCGGCAGCGAGGGCACTCCCAAGTGGGTGGGCCTAACCAAAAGGGCGGTCATGATTTCTGCGGCGGCGGTGAATGCCCATTTCGAAATCACAGCGGCGGACCACTGGCTCATCGCCTTGCCCCTCCACCACGTCGGCGGTTTTTCCATCCTCGCCCGCGCCCACCTCAGCGGCAGCCGCGTCACCCACACCGACGCGAAATGGAACCCGCGCGAGTTTGCCGCCCTTTGCCAAAATGAAGCCATCACCCTCGTCTCCCTCGTCCCCACACAGGTGCATGATCTGGTGCAGGCCCGCATCCCCTGTCCAGACACCCTTCGTGCCGCCATCATCGGCGGCGGCGGCATGTCCCAGTCTCTCGCCGATGCCGCCATGGAGCTCGGCTGGCGCGTCTTCCAAAGCTACGGCATGACGGAAGCCGGTTCCCAGATCGCCACCCAGCCCTACAACACTTTCGGCGCCGTCTTCGATGTGAAGTCGCTGGAGGTGCTGCCGCACTGGCAGGTGGCGACGGATGCGGAGGAGCGCCTGATCCTGAGCGGCCCTGCGCTGGCGGCGGGTTACGCCCGGCGGACGGCGGCGGGATGGGCCTGGGAAGCGATCCCGCCAGAGGGACTGCGCACCCGGGACCGCGTGCGGCTGTGGCTGCATGGCACCCGCCAGTTTCTCCAGTTCACCGGACGGGAGTCTGGCTATGTGAAGATTTTGGGCGAGCTGGTGCACCTGGCCCCCCTGCAGGAACAGATCGAGACCCTTGCCCGCGAACACGGCTGGCCCACCCCTCCCGTCCTCCTCCCCCTCCCAGACCCCCGCGCCGAAACCCAGCTCATCCTCGTGACCGAGCCCGGCCACCCCGACCCCACCCCCCTCATCGCCGCCTTCCACACCGCCTCCCCTCCGTGGCTGCGCCTCAGCCGCACTCATCAAGTGGAAGCCATTCCGCGCAGTGACCTCGGGAAGGTGCGAATGGATGAACTCCGCCATTTCGTAGACGATTCGCTCTAGAAACTGGCACCCAGAGGTTTCGCAGTAGGGCTATCAATAGATATTTCAAGTCAAGCTGTCTAAGGCTCGCCGAATATGCGATGCTTGTGCCTCTGCCATCGGAGGGGGAAAGGCTTCACCTATCATTGAAGAGATCTTTCCAATACCAAGTGTTACTGGAAATTTAAATTTTTTTGGAAAACCTTGCAGTAACATTGCTTCATAAAGAGTAAGCCCCCGATTTTGATCCGGATGAATAAAACGGCCTTTAGAAGGATTATGACTTGAGCGAGTAATAGTAGGAGCAACGGAGTCCCAGTCGATTCTGCCATAGACGTCACGAAATCCTTTGGGATAACGTTTATGACATTCGAGTTGTAAATAATCAGGCAAATCACTCCGGTTAACCTTTACTTTTTCAATTCGTTCTTGAACCTTATCGGTGAAATTTTGCTTCATCTTGTGAAGAGCAGTCGCGTTATGCTCATGTGGGTAAGGAAGATAACTTATCACATCTCTAACTGTTTTCTTTGTTGGAAGCTCGGGCGGCAAGCCCAATTTACCTGAAATAGATCCGATCAAGATCATTCGTTTTCTTCGTTGAGCCACGCCAAAATTCTGAGCGTCAAGAACTCCCTCCGAAAATTGGTATCCCAGTTTCGCCAAAATTTCTTTAAATTGATCTAACCGCTGGTCTTTCAACAGCCGGGGAACGTTTTCAATCAATATTGTTTTTGGGAGGAGTTCTTTGACTAACCTAGCCACTTCAAAGATTAATTCATTGCGAGCATCCGACGCAATTTCGCGGTTCTTCGTGCGCATCGATGAGAATCCTTGGCATGGAGGACAAGCAGCCAATAAGTCAAGCTCTCCATATGCCAAACCTGTATCGGATAACAGTTTTTTACCCTTCAGGGAACGCACGTCTGGATAGCGAATTGTGTCAGGCATATTCAGAGCATAGGTCTGTAGCGCCTCGGCCCTAATCTCACAGCATGCGATCACTTCAAAGCCAGCAGATTTAAGACCTTGAGACAATCCACCACATCCAGAAAACAAATCGATGGCAGTTCTTTTCATATTAAGAGTTCTGTCTTATGTCTCTAATGATCCTAGGCTGATTAACCCCAACTCTTGTTTGGTGAGAGAAAAAACGGTCAGCGATTCTCATAGCAACAGAAGCTCTGAGTCCCCCGACATAATTTAAACCTTCGAGCCCTGAGCGTGATGCTTTTGAATCTGCAACTGGATAGACGCAACAAGAAGCTGGATCTGGAAGTATAACGTAAGTTGCATTATTGAATGTCACATAAGTTTTACCAGGAGCCGTTCTGGTGAATTTTTTATCAGGTGATCCTTTTAGTAAGAGGACAGAGTCTTTGGTGTTGCAGTCACAGGGTTGTGATATGCAAATGTACATGTACCGCGTTTCTCCAGCCATTTGGTAAACAGCACCTTGATAAACTCTCTTTGAAAGACTTTGATCCAAAGACTTCTGTTCAAATAATCTGGTTAAGTTGCCGTATCCTGGACAGAATTCAGAAAAATCAGACATCTTATCCTTAGCTAATTGTGCTAACTCGGAACATTTTTTGGCTAATATGGAAGAGGATTTTAGTTTTAATCGATGATAAGCCTCATCTTTCTCAAATTGATCTGAACAAGTTTTTACTAGATCTAAATTCATTTCAGTAACGATGTCATATAAATCATCACCAATTGCAGAAATAGCAAAATCTAGTGTAGTGGATAATTCGTTGTTGGGTTCGTTTATTAAACGCTCAGCCATCAATGCATTGTCTGTTTCTTTTGGCAATTGTGAAAGAAGTGTTGGGATTTGGTCTTTCACATTAGCCATTATCTCTATTGCCACCCAGTGAATATAATCTTTGTATGTCGCTGCTATCAATGAAATGATATTTGGGAGTAGTTTTTTGTGTTGGTCTTTTTCAAAAGCATCTTTTTTGAAAAGCATGAAAAACTTACTGCCATCTTCATTGGTGAGGCACAAGTCTCCTTGACGAATTTTTATTTTGTCTTTGTATTGGCGGTTAAACTCCTCCTCAATTTTAGGTTCTTGAGACAATACGACGCAAAAGCGAGTTCCTTGTGAAGCAAGAATAGTATCAATGATGGAAATTGCATTTCGCGGATCTTCCGCACCTAAATGCCAATCCACTATAACAATATCAGCTTTTGTTATCAGGCGCTTAATAGTTTCAATCTCGGAGTTTCCCTCTTCACCGTAAGGATCATCGTGGCCATTCGTATTAGTGAACCTAAATAATTGGCATATCATTCCTTCTTTCGATATAGCTTCAGACGCAGGTTTGAAAAAGGATTGAAACTTTTCATTTTTCTCATCCATAACTATTTCATCGTCGATCCATAGTAATGTTTGTAAAAATCGTTTGGCAATGTTTTTACGTGCTTCAATCTTCATCTGTAATAGAGTTTGATTTTGGGATAATGATGAAATTTGCTCCTTCTAATGCACCGAGCTCTGGCTGGCTTGGAGTATACAAATCAAAGCCAATTCCCCTCAGAGCTTCACGAGCAATATACAATCCAAGTCCGCGTCCATAGGGTCTTCTAGAAAATCCTGGCTCAAAGATCTTATCTCGATCCGATTTCTGGACTCCAGGACCATTATCGGAAATTACGATATATAAATCAGAGCCTGATAGGAGAATTTTCCTGTCGCCACGCCCATTGGACGACCAAAAAATAGCATTGTCGACAATATTATGAATAGCTCCCAAAAATACTGCTCGTTTAATATTATTAAATTGAACAGCGCAAAACGCTTTTGTTGCGGAAATTGTTTTATCTCGAAAATAGTCAGGAAACCTCTGCTCAAGAAATTCGACGATGTCTTGACCTGTTAATTGGGCTACGCTTCCAGTTCTGCGTCGTATAAGGGGGTCAATGAGGCGTATTCTATGGTCTATTATGTCGAAAGAATCGCTTAGGGAGGTAATTTCGACAGTAAAACGTGGATCAATGTTGGTTTTGAGCTTTTTGAGCACAGTTCTAATATTAGAAACTTGCTTTTCATACTCATGACTCGCAGCTTCTACAATTAATCCCATTTGAGCCATTTCGACAATGTATGCGTGCCGTTCCTTTAATAGCTGTAACTCTTTAGCCTGGGATGTAGCTAAAACGGCGGCACTTGACTGATCTGTTAAATGCACTAGATCATCCACTAACTGTAGCAAACGTGGTTTGCATTCTTCTTCAAAAAGAGCTGCTTGGGAGTTTAGAGCCTTTTCAAGTTTGGCCATATTAGCACCTGAATTATCATTCACAATATCATCTGGTGATAGTCCCAGAAGATGTTCCATTCGTGCTTGTGTTGCTTTTGAAATTTCTTGTTCAGCAAAGCTTTTAATGTCTGACTCAAGAGTTTCAGCTTTTGTCAGGGCTGGATGAATCAGTTGTTCTACTTCCTTCCTGATGACTAAATCAGCTTCCTCTATGCGACGGCTGACAGAGTCTTTTTTACGCTTTTTATCAAGAATCCTTTCTTGGAGCTGTGTAGACTGACGGACCAAGTTCTCAACTTCTGAAGTTAAGTTCTGGATGGCATTATAGCGATCTGTTATATATTGTTCAACAGAGTCAAGCTCATCACCTTGGAGAGCGACTCCATTTGGTGGCTCTGAGGCTGTGCCACGGAGGTCTCTTAGTTGTGAACGCAACAATTGAATGTTAGTTTCAATGTCTTCAATTGTTTTGCCAGTTCCCGCATTTCGTTCTGTTGCAATCAGATGCCTAGATCTGATAACCTGTTTTTTGATGTTTTCTTTTAACTGTGCCAGGCGTTTTTTATCGTCTTTAACACGCTTGATGTATGCAGTCCTCTCTTGTTCAATCCGTTTCTTGGCGGCTTCTTCTAGACGCTTCCTTTTCAAATCTTTTTTATCCTGTCGATCAGCTTTACGACCGAGGTAGCTATCTGCTAGATCAACAAAAACATCTTCCAGCCAGAGTCGAAGTCCTCGGGTGGCGCCGTTAATAACAAACCCCTCTCGCCCTGCCTTTTCTTTCAAATCTGTTTTTGCCTTAGATTCGAAAAAAACTCCCCCAAACATGCGCAAAGTTGAAAAGTAATAACGGCCAGCGTTTTTTGCCCTCCTTGTCTCGAATCCTGCAAAATCACTATCGATAGAGCCGTATGGTTGAACTCGGACATTACCAATATAAATGGAAAACCCTCCTGCATGTTGAAGTCGTCTGTCCATCTCTGTATGGATATCATCTGGAACTTTGGATGTTCCTCCTCGCCCTTCAAGATAGCCTATATCGATAAGAAACTCACCAGGGGAGCTAGATCTAGCTGGTAGATTTTTAAGTTGCCGGGAGTATTCCTGAGAACTGCCATCATAATATGTAATAGTTCCTTTTGCAAATCCCTCGGCAGAAACATGTATCCGAATGTGCTGATCGCAATCCTTAAAATCTGACGCCTGCCAAAATCGGAATGTTTTCTTTAAAGGTGTTCCAGATACAGCTGGAATTAGTTTGAATTGTCGAGATTTGTGTTTGTGAAAAGGATCCCAGAAGGTGGAGAATGCATGGATTGACTTGAGTTGATCCGGTGTGTAATCTTCATGGGCCTTTAAATCTTCGGATGGTTTTAAAAACAAATCGGGGACTTGGCCGTTTTTTGTGATTCCAATTAAAAAGAAAGTTGTTCCAGCCTCAAAGGGTATTGTTTCTAACTTAATACTTTTGTAAGTATCGTTAGATACATCTGATTCTAATTCAGAGCGCAGTGCTTGATCCCAAGTAGAATCTGAGATCAGTTCTTTGATGGAATCAGAATTGCGGAATTCTTCCCATAATTTGCGAATGTCCTCAAGGGTTGGTTGGGTCTTCAATTCTTGATACGGAATAGGCAGATCCTCAAACAATTTTGTTGGGTGCTGAAAAAGATGCCAATGCACAAGGCATAGGACGGCTCGCTTTTCCTGTCCTTGGCCCCATACACTATAAAGCAAGGTCATGCGACTAAGTGTCGAAACTGAAAGTCTTCCAATACCTTTTTCACCATAGCTTGGTAAATTGAGCCATTTTAACTGTTCCTCATCAGCATATTTCGACCAGCCATCATCTACTGAGCGGGTTTGAAATCTTGATTCTGTAGCTAATACAAGCCACTTGTCGAGGACATCGACAAGTCTCATTCCTAGCCCATCATCTCTCACCATTAGCAGATCGACTTCCTCTTGATAGTCCACCCATACGTGACGAGCTCCAGCATCAAGAGAATTCTTAAAAAGTTCACCGCATGCTGTCGGAGCATCCGATATTTGCTGGCGTCCCAGCAGATCGATCACCCGTGCGCGACTTCTGAATTGTGCGACTGCCATTTAGTTTGTATTTTTATCTGTAAAGTGAATCTGACTCAAATCTTTCAAAATGCCTTGGCAAGTTGGAGACGAGTTCAATATATTTGCTCAATACAAATTATTTCACGGATTACTATTCTTAAAATACCAAAAATGTGATTCGGTGAAATTTTCTGATGGGGCACCTGCGGCGCCGGATGCTAATTAATCTTGTGAAGATTGCTGAATGTTCTCACATCACGCTGTTCCCCATGCAGAAATCCTCATGCTGACTGTTCCAATTTCGCTAGTCGAGCTCAGTCACGAATTCATTGTATATTCCACATTTTGGAATACTGTTAGATAGTGTTAAACATAATTTATATCTACATATCCCACCCTTTTTCTTGCGGTATTTATAAATCAATCACCCCACAAATCCCCAAACTTCCCCAGATGGGGAAATGCATCCCCAAGAAATCCCCATCACAAAACGCTGAAAACCAACAGATAACGCCTTGGAATCCCCAAATGGGGAGAAAATGAAATTCATCCCCATCCGGTCGCCTAGCTTTCCATCGTTAGAGTCTCTCATTTAGTCATAAAAACCATGATTCGCTTTTCGGCAGCCCTGCATCCTGGAGAGCACGCGCCTATGCCGCGACGGCGGAGATCTCGCGGGCGGACTGTGGCGTCTCGCGGAGGTCCGTTTTCGAAGGCGGTCACGCGGGGGAGCGGTCAAAGAAGTGTCGCACCCCAAGTCCGCGACGAGTCGCTGTCACGATGAAAGGGAGTCCGATCACCTTCTCAGCCCCAGACCTTGGCGGTCTTCATCAGGCTTGAATCTTATGTTGACGCCAGACTTTCAAGATCGTTTAACTACACAACTTTGTTCCCGATGCATTTGCCCCCTCTCGCTGCGGTGTCCGGCCTTCAGTTCGGGCTGGAAAATCTCTCTCTCCCCAGCCTGGTCATTGCCGGGCTGCTGGCCGTGATGTCCATGATCAGTTGGACAGTGCTGGTGGCCAAGTGGCATCTCCTCAGCCGGGCCACGGCGGCGAACAATGTGTTCATGGGCAAGTTCCGCGAAAGCGCGCATCCGCTGGCGCTTTACCTGATCCGCGAGCGCATTGCGCTGTCCCCCATGTACCATGTTTATCATGAGGCGTGCCGGGAGCTGGCCTTTTACCTGGTGGGTGAGGAGGAGCCGGGCCGCACCTTTAACAGCCGCCTGCAGGGGGCGGGCCGTATCACGTCCTCCCAGATGGGAGCGGTGCAGAATGCGATGGAGCGGGCAGTTGTCACCTCGGCCACGCACGTAGAGGCAAAGCTGGGTTTGATCGCGACCGTATTGGCGGCAGCGCCTTTTTTGGGACTGTTCGGCACGGTGTGGGGCATGTTGGATGTATTTGCTGTACTGGCGCAGACGGAAGGGGAGGCGGGCATGGCCGAACTGGCCCCGGGGGTGTGTTCGGCACTGTTGACCACGCTGCTGGCGCTCTTTGTCACGGTGCCCAGCCTCATCTCGTACAACTTTCTCGTTTCCAAAATCCGTCACCTGATCGTGCGCCTGGACAACTTTGCCAATGAACTGAGCGGGGTGCTGGACCGGCAGTTTGTGGACCATCGCAGCCCCGATGAAGCGCTGCCCAGCCTGGGGGCCATGGGCACCCCGACGATGCCCGGCTTTAGCAATCCACCCAACCAGTCCCTGGCCCCTGACGGCAAACTGGCCACTGCATGAAACGTGCCTCTCAGCGTGATCTGCCCGTGCATGTCAGCCAGGTGAGCCTGGCGGCGCTGCTGGATCTTGTCCTGGTCTTGCTGCTGGCCTTTGTGGTGGCGGTGCCTTTCCTGCGCCGGGTGAAAGCACCGGAGAAGGTGGTGGCAGAGACCGCTCAAGTGCTCCCGAACCCAACGCCTGCGGCGAAGATCGAGCTGCGCATCCACCCGGATCAAAGCATCCGCCTGGACGGCCAGGTGGTGACCGGGGCGCAATTGCTACCTTCGCTGAAGAAGCTTCTGGAATCAAAACCCGAGAGCGGGGTGCTGGTGCGGATGCCGGCGAATTTTGCAGCCGGGCCCCTGGCGCGGCTGATGGAGGAAATGCACCGTGCCGGAGTGAAGCAGACGGCGGTGGAAGTGGTGGATGGAGGCAAACCCTGATCTGAGCCCATGCCTGAGAAGACCTCCCATGCGCCTCTGGAACCTGTTTGGGCGGTGATGATCGCCGTGGTGCTGGGGCATGGGGTGCTCGGCCTGGCTGTCTGGTCTTTGCTGCCCTTGTGGAAGCCAGCGCGGTTTGCTCCTGACCAAGGCGCGACGGCCAATGACGGACGTTACTGGTTTGCCCCCTCGGATTATCAGCGGGTGACGGCTCCGGGCGTGCCAGCGGTCCCCCCGGATCCAGCGAAAGCCCCGGTCACTAAGCCCGTGAAAACAGCAGCGGCTCCGCTGCCTGCCAAGGACATCCCCGGCACCCTGGCGGAGACGCCTCTGCCATCCGTCCCTCGCCCAGAAACGGCTGCGGGGCGGCCGACCAGCAAGATCATCACTCTTTCGCCGGTGCTGGAGGTGGATGCCAACTCGGTGCCCCAGGTGAAGCCCAGCCGCCCGCCCATCACGATGATGGAGATCCTGAACCAGGCCAAGCAGGCGGAAGCTGAAAAGGAAGCGACAGGCGGAGCGAACATGGACCCGGTGCTGAAGGCCCTGGAACAGGCCCTTAGCCAGGGCTGGACGCCCCCCTCTGTGCAGCAGGTGCCCCTGCTGCAGCGCGATGCCCGGCTGAGGTTTGTGATCGGCAAGGATGGTGCCGTGCTGGAGGCCCACATGACCAAAAAATCGGGGTCTGGAGTTCTGGATGATTCAGTCACGGACGCCGGGCGGAAGCTGAAAAAGATTTCAGAGTCTCTTCCTTCAAGTTTCCCAAAAGACCGCTACACTGTGGAAGTAAATTTCCATATTGAGTAAATGACCGGCCTGCGAAATCTCCTTGTTGTCACGCTCCTGCTGCTTCAGCCGGCGGCGCAGGCCGTGACCTTGCCTGCATGGCTCAAGCTTCCTTCGGCCCCCAAACAGGCACAGGCAAAGCTGCCACAACGGAAGCTGAGCGTGGGCGAGTTTTCCGGCGGCACCGGAGCCAGCGCGAAGAAGTCCCTGGTGGATGAACTGACCCAGTCGCGGGAGTTCCAAATCACCGAGATGGAGGCTGAGTTCACCGTTTCGGGTTCTTCCGTGGGCGGGCGGGTTTCCGGCAAGCTGACCCGCGCAGACGGGAAGCTGATGTTTGAGCGCACCTATGCGGCCCCGGGGCTGGATGAAAACCTGCGCGCTCTGGCGGATGATGTGATCCTGGCCGCGACCGGAAGACCGGGGCTGGCGACGAGTCGGCTGGTCTTTGTAAGCGACCGCACAGGGACCAAACAAATCTACATGTGTGATGTGCAGGGGAAGGAAGTGCAGCAGGTCACCCATCATGCGCATGGGGCGGTCTCTCCTTCGCTGTCGCCGGATGGCGGCGGCATCGCCTACACTTCCTACAAGTCCGGCTTTCCCGTGGTCCTGATCATGGATCTGGGGCTGGGCTGGGAACGCACGGTGACCGATACGCCGGGCAGCAGCTTTGGCGCAGCTTTCTCTCCCGATGGGCAAAAGCTGGCCTTGGTGATGAGCTTTCTAGGGAATCCCGAGATCTTTGTCACGGACCTGGGCACCAACACGGCGGGCTGCATCAGCGATACCGTGGGGGCTCCCAGCAGCCCCTCCTGGCATCCGGATGGACGGCAGGTGATCTTTGCCGATGACCGGGGCAAGGGGCCGAAGCTGTATGTGGCCGAGGTGCCTGAAAAGGACAACTCCGAGGCGCGTCTGTTCCTGTGGCGTGCAGGCTACTCCTTCTGCGCCGACCCTGAGTTTTCACCGAATGGCCGGATGGTGGCTTTCACCACGCGGATCGGCAAAGACTCCGCCGTGGTGGTGAAGGAATATCCGCAAGGGACGGCCAGGGTCATCCAGGCCGAGGGGGCGCAGCATCCCTCATGGAGCCCGAACGGGCGCTATCTCTGCTACTCCCAGCATGGGACGCTTTACGTGCATGATCTGCGCACCTCCCAACGCCGCGCCGTGCTGACCCAATACGGAACCATTTCCGAACCCCGCTGGATGCGATGAGAGTTTTCCTGCCCAGTTTTCTTCTGTCTGTGATGCTGTGCAGCTGCGGCACGGTGACCTCTCCTTTTAACGAGAAGGAAACGGACATCGTTTTCGCCTTGGGATCACGTGAAGGCTTCGTCAGTCCCCTGGCGGCTTCCCTGAAACCGGCCTGCCCGGCTCTGGAATTCCATGGGACAAACTATGCCCTGAACGGCGCGCATAAAAAGCTGCTGCTGAAGATGGCGGCTGACTGGAAGCTGGAAAAGCCACGCTACCTCATCGCCGGTTATACCCCGCCCGATCTGCCGGAGGACTATGCACGTGCCTTGTCCGAACGGCGTGCCCAGGCGGTGCGGCAGGTGCTCATCGAGGCTGGGGTGGAAGCGGCCAACCTGCAGACCGTCGGCTTCGGCCACGACTCCGCTCCCTCCGGCCCGACAACCAGCGTGGTGGTGATTTACAAGCAGTAATGCACTGCCGCCAGGATTGGTCGGGGTTGTTTACCGCCTAACAAAAAGCGTTGAAGAGGCGTTGCCGCCCCTCAACGCAGTCAGGCTAGGATGAAAGTACAGGCTCTTCCCCGGGGGCCGCGTCTGCTTCCCGGTCAGGCGGTTCCGGGATCTCTGCAGTGGGAGCGGCCTCTTCCGGTTCATGATGACTCTCATCGGCGGCGACTTCGGCTTCCAGGCGCAGTTCCTCCTGTTTGCTGGGCCGCGTGTCCTCGGTGGTCATGCGCACGCCGATCGGCTTGCTGATGCCGAACTCCTGCATGGACACGCCGTAGATGACATCGGCCCGGCTCATGGTGCGCTTGTTATGCGTCACGATGATGAACTGGGAGTTATCAATGAAGTTGTCCAGCATCTTGAGGAAGCGGGAGATGTTCGATTCATCCAGCGGGGCATCAAGCTCGTCCAGCACGCAGAAGGGGCTGGGTTTGACCTGGTAGATGGAGAAGAGCAGGGCCACGGCCGTCATGCTGCGTTCGCCCCCGGAGAGCAGGGAGATGGTCTGCAGCTTCTTGCCGGGCGGCTTGGCAATGATCTCGATGCCGGACTCCAGAGGATCGGTGTCGTCGGTGAGCATGAGGTCGGCCTTGGCCGTGGGGCCGAAGAGCTCGCGGAAGTTGTTGTGAAAGAAGCCGCGCACGAGATCGAAAGTCTCGGTGAACATGATCTTGGTGGTCTCGTTGATCTTGGCGATGACCTGGAGCAGCTCCTCCTTGGAATTGACAAGGTCGTTGTGCTGCGTGTCGAGGAAGTTGTGGCGTTCTTCCAGCTCTTCGAATTCTTGGATGGCATCCAGGTTCACCGGGCCGATGCTTTCAAGCTTCTGCCGAAGTTCACCGACGACCTCGTTGACGAAGTCCCAGTCAGGATGGCCTTCTTCGCCAGGGATCTCAATGGCATCGAGGTCCACTTCATCGGCATCCACAACAGGGATGGCGACGGTTTCTTCGGAGTCTTCGGGAGCCGTGGTTTCATCCTCTACGGGAGCTTCGGCCACGACCGCTTTTGACGGCATGTCATCGTCTGCCTGATTGGCCGCGATGGAGCTGCCTTTACGTTTGTCGCCGCCACGACCGCGGGATTTTTTCTGTTCGCTGATGCTGTACATCAGGGCGTGGTAATCAGGCTCAAAGGCGGAGATGTGGAAGGAATAGCGCTCCTGCACCTGGTGGATAAGGTTCTCGAGCCGCAGGTCCACGCGAGTGAGCTGCACCTCGATGCGGTTGCGGGAATCGCTGAGACCGGTGGTCTGCAGACGCAGCTGCACGAGCTGGTTTTCGAGCTCGGTGACACGCTCGAAAGCGGCGGCACGTTCTTCGGTCTTGTTCTGCAAGTGTTCGTCAATGGCCTCGATGGCTCCGCGCTGTGATTCGACCTGTTCGGCAAAGCGGGCGTTTTCGGCGACGCTTTGCTCGATGCGGCCACTCCAGGTATTGATCTCGAGATCGAAGCGCTGGATGGCGGCTTCCAGTTCGTGCAAACGGGTGGCCATGGGGGCCTTCTGGCGCTCGATGGACTGAAGAGCGCTCTGCTCCAGGGCGAGGGCCGTGCGGAGTTCATTGAGGCGTTCGCTGGATTCGAGTTCCCTGCGCAGGAAGGCTTCCATCTCGATTTCGAGTTCGCTTTCGTGAATGCGCGCACCTTCGAGCTGCTCCTGTGCGACGGAGGATTCCTCCCTCTGCCAGGCGATCTGGGCTTCGGCGGCCTGGATGCGGCTGGTGATCTGGTTTTGATCCCACTCCACGCTTTCCAGCTTGGTGGTGGCCTGCTGGAGGGCGCGCTGGACGACGGAGAGCTTGCCTGTGAGCGTGGAGAAGCCTTCGCGGGCGCGCTGGCTTTGCTCGCGCAGGGTCACTTCCTCACGCTGCATGTCTTCCACCTGGGCGCGGAGCGTGGCCACGGCATCTTCCTTTTCCAAGACCTGGTATTCATAACCTTCGAGCTCGACCTTGAGGGTGCGGACTTCCGCTTCACGGCGCAGCATGGAGGCGGCCTCTTCCTTGGTCGCACCGCCGTGGATGATGCCGTCGGCGGCGATGAATTCGCCCTTCATGGTGGCGATGGCGACATCGCGGAGCTGCTTTTTCAGGCGCAGGGCCGTGTGCAGGTCTTCGACGATGAGGACGTTGTTGAGCAGGCGGTCAGTGAGCTCCTGCACACCCTGGCGCGCCTTCACCTTGTCCACCGCCCAGGCGATGCCGCCCTCGGGCACGAGCTGGCGGTCCGGCACGGCCCGCATGGTGGCGAAGTCGTGCGGCAGCAGGGCGGCCTTGCCAAGCTGTTTGTTAGACAGGCGGTCGAGGATCTGGGAGGCGAGCTCGCTGTCGGTCAGCAGCACGGCCTGGAGGTGGTCGCGAAGCGCGGCCTCGATGGCGGCGATGAACTGGGGCTCGACCTCGATGGCGGAGGCCAGCAGGCCACGCACGCCCACGGAGAAGACTTCGGGATTGTCGAGACCCTTCAGGACCTGCTGGGTGCCTTCGGCAAGGCCTTCGCCCTTTTGCAGAAGCTGCTCGATGATCTCGATGCGTGAACGGCGCTGGGTGACGGCGCGCTGGAGCTCGGTGAGCTCTTCGTTGAGGGCATCGCGCTGGGAGCGTTTTTCGATGATGTCGCGGGCGCAGTTCTTGGCCTTTTCATCCAGCTCATCGCGGGTCTGTTCGAGGTGCTGAATTTCGCTCTGCAGGTTGTCAAACTCGATCTGGCTGGCCTCCTTGGCCTGCGAGGAGGCCTGGCGGTCATGGGCCAGGGTTTCGTGGCGCTGGCGGTCGGCAGAGATCTGATTGGTCAGCGACTGGGCGCGAGCATCGGCGGCGGCGATCTGGCCTTCAAACTGGCGGATGGATTCGCGTACGGCGCGGCGGTCGCTGTCCAGGCGGCTGCGGTCTGGCAGGATGGAGTTGTGGACGGAGAGGTGCTCATTGAGCGACATCTGCCGGGTCTCGATGTTTTCGCGGATGCTGATGAGCTGCTCATCGGCGCTGATCATCTCGGCGCGCTGCTGCTCCAGGTGCTGCTGGCCCTGCTGGATCTGCTCCTCATTCTGGCGGATGCGGCCATGCAGCTCTTCGTTACGCTCATTGTTAAACCCGATGCGGCCCTCGGCGCTCTGCACCTGGCTGCGGAGCTCCTGCGACTGCTGGCGGAGCTGGTTGATCTGGGACTCGACGGAGTGGTAGGCCTCGCGGGTTTCGGTGGCTTCCAGTTCGGTGGTCTGCAGGCGACTTTGCAGATGTTCGAGCTGCTCGGTCATCATGCGCACATGATTTTCGGACTCGGCCTTTTCGGCGCTGTAATCGCTGTACTGCCGGTGGGCGAGATGGGTGTCAAACATGCGCACGTCATCCAGCAGGGTCTGATAACGGCGGGCCTTGGCGGCCTGACGCTGGAGGGTGCCCATCTGGCGTTTCACCTCGGCAATGACGTCGGCCACGCGCAGGAGATTGGCTTCGGTGTATTCGAGTTTGCGCAGGGCCTCCTTTTTCTGGCCTTTGAACTTGGTGATGCCGGCGGCTTCTTCGAAGACCATGCGGCGGTCTTCGGGCTTCGAACTCAGCAGCATGTCAATCTGGCCCTGGGCCATGATGGAGTAGGCCTGCCTACCAATGCCGGTGCCGGAGAAGAGATCGTTGATGTCCTTGAGGCGGCAGACGGTGTTGTTCAGCCGGTACTCGCTGCGGCCATCGCGGAAGACGCGGCGGCAGATGGCCACCTCGTTGTATTCCACGCCCAGGGCCTGCTCGCAGTCGGCCATGGTCAGCACCACTTCGGCAAGGCCCACGGGCTTGCGTTTGTCGGTGCCATTGAAAATGACGTCCGCCATTTCCTCGCCACGCAGCGCCTTGGCTGAGGTTTCGCCCAAGACCCAACGGATGGCATCCACGACATTGGACTTGCCGCAACCGTTAGGACCGACGATGCCGGTGACCCCTTTGTGAAACTCAAAGTGCGTCTTATCGGCGAAAGACTTGAAGCCGTGAAGGGTGAGGCTTTTGAGGTACATGATGGTGAAGGGATGGAACCTGAGAAGGTGCCTGACGAGGGGACCCTTGAGCAAGTGAGAAGGGGTTATTTTGCCATATCTTGTGGTTTATTAACACATTTAAAACAATATATGGGATTTCTCGGTGCAGGTTTTCTGTGAATAGCGGGCTCGACTGTGAATAAATGATGAAGGGTTGCCTGTGTTCTGGAAGCCAGCGCATCAAGTTTTCAGACCGTATCACAGAGCTTTATGGACGCGCGTGGAGATCGGGTGTCAGAGTCATCGACCTTGCTGATGACTGCCGAGATCAGGCTTCGGAGCGGTGTTACTGGAAGCATTGACGTTGCTGATCATTTGTTGCTCGTCTTTGCCAAATACTCCAAATCGCCTCTCTCTCCGGTGAGATTGTGATTCAGCATAAAATCTGGAAACCGAATGTAAGCAGAGGGGTTTTCGTCTGGACTCTCTAACCAAAACGCATCGCACTCATCACAGATCCAGGCGGGCATCCGGCTCAGAGGCAAAATATAAACCGCATCGACGTGGCTTTGCCGACACGAAGGGCAGACAAATATGAACGGTTGGAAGTGACACATATCAATGAACTGGAATCGCAGCAATGCGGTTTAGGTGCTTGTTGACTGGCGTCTTATCGAGGCAGCTCTTGATAATGGGTAGCGGTGCGGAGCCGAAGCTTTGCGAAGCGCTGCGGGTTTAAGCCTGGCTGACGCTGATCAAGATGAAACTAGTCCGAACAATCCACCATTTTTATACGCTCAACATCACTCCAATCAGGTGTTAATCCCCAGTTTTTTATCATTGTGTCAAAGCGTGAACCTTCCTGATCCGAGATTCTCTGTGAAGCTGTCCACACAGAATCACATTCGAAACACATCCTGAATTGCATGTTTGGATGAGATTTGAGGCGGACATCCCAAACCATGTCTTGTTCGCAAAATGGACAGAGTATTGTCATTGGGGAATGCCGTATTATCTCGTTGGTACCATCTTTGACGATGATTTTTATTCTGGCTTGATTGGCAGTACGTACTTGATGCCTCCTATCAACAATCCAGTTAAGCCACCGACCCCTTTGTGGCAGGGGCGGGAGCGGGCGGAGTTTTGTTGGTGGTGGGCAAGGCACGGAGTCGCGAGCTTTGCGAAGCGCTGGAGTTGGCTCCCTTGACGTTGCAGACCGATCACTTCACGAAGCTGCCATTGCGCCATTTACTCAAATAATCGACGACGATACTCACGCTTATCGAGCGGTTCGATAGCAATCCTGGGGCGTTGATCAGTTTCGGCACTTTCTCCAGAAGACCGGCCGCTACCGCCGCATCGTCTGCATGCAGATTACCTCCGGCAGAAGCATAGGCAGCAATCACTCCGGCCACATCAAGCTTTACGGCCGTCAGTGCATGGTATTGGAGAGCGCGGGCAGCATTGGGATTGTCTAAAAATTCGCCAAGTCTATCTGGAGTAGGCCCCAATAGCAGGTTAGCGTCCTGTTCTAGCAAAAGAGCATTGCTTGCCTCAATCAGATTCACTGGTTTTCCGCTCTGCAACTCTGCGACCAAGGCGCGTGCTTGTTTGGAATCAGGAGCACTCGTATTTAGCATGGTGATCAGTGAAGATTTGCTAAATCGATTTGTTGCGATTGAAGCCAAAAAGGATCGCGCTTCGTCTGGCGACAAATGGCCGCTGATCAGGCCGGGCACAATGCTGTTGCACAGCTTCAACTCACAGTCAGCAGAGACGAGAGCGTTCTCGTAGGCAGGAGTTTCGGACACCGCTTTATGCAGTTCAACCAACTCGGACAATTGACGTTTGGCCGCCTCTGGGTTCCCATCGGTCCACATGATGCTCACGCTGGCAGCTTGTTTCCAAGCCGTCCTGACCTCTGGCAATTTGGCTCCGCCACCCGCAGGCTTCAGATTGGCTGGCATGCTGGTTATTGTCGGAGTCTTCTTCGATGAAGCCGCCGCTGCCGTTTGTTCTGTCTGCTGGTCACAAGAAGCGGAGCAGACAGCGATGAGTGCCGCGAGAGCACGGAGTATGGATTGAGAGTGTTTTCTCATAATGGTCAGTCGGTTCCCGCTGGTGGTGGTGTGGTGCCAGAACCCGGAGCCAAGTTGAACTTTTCGAGGGCACCTGTTCCGTAGGATTGAACCACTTTGATGCTCACAAAAAAGACTTTGCCTGCTGTTCGTGTGGGTGGCTGCCAGCCAATCTCAACAATGGCGGCGGGTCTGCTTTCGGAGTTCGGCCCTCTGGTCCAATCATAATCGAGCAAGTCTTCGACTGTGCAGTCCACGTCAAGTTGTTTTAGGTAGAACTTCGTCGAGTCTTGCGGATTCCTTTGAATGGTGAAGTTCATGGTTCCCGTGATGCCCGACGTACCAATCGAATAGGTAAGGTTTTGGGGCATTTCCGATCCGCCTTGGCTGCAATTGATTGATCCGTTTGTTGGCTTGATTGCAAGAGGGCCGGAGGTCCATGTCTGCAATGACGGATTGCTAGTGAGCTGCGCCTGGAACTGAGATAGGTAATGATTCCACGTTTCGTCAAGCACGCCTCGAAGGCCGGCCGAAGCCCCAATATCAAGCGTCTTTTCAATCGACAGAGTGGCGTCTGATCCATCCGGCAGATGGAACTTGTCCAAAGTCGTCTCGCCATTGGTCGGATTGTAGGTTGATCCGGCAATGTGTGTCAGGTCAGACCGGTTGATTGGGACGGTCACCGTTGTCGTGGAAGTGGACCCGGCGAGCGTGGCAGTTTTCCCCAGAAAAGTATTAAGAATGTCTGCTGTGAAGTCGCCAACAACTGCACGAGAATAATCCTGAACCCATGCAACATGGCTGCGGTTTGACGAATAGTCGCTCGCGGTCACCGCTCGAATCCAGAATTTCTTGTCCTGCGGGAACGTGACAACCTCATCGGCATCCAGCTTGCCGTTGGAGTTCTTGTCGAGGCCTATGCAAAGCTCGTGACGGCCATCGTTGATTCCATTGGCGGGCGTGAAATCAAGGTGCGCCACTCCTCCGCTCATGGTGGCGACATCGTTGAGCATCGTGCCGCTGTGGGACTTGAGGCCGACAAGTGTTTGCATGGTGCCTGAGCTTCCTCCTGCGCCTTTCACATCCAACTCGACTTTTCCTGAACTTGGCTCGACTGCCACGAACAAAGTTCTCGTCAAGATTGTTGAACCTTCTCGTTCATCGTCATTATAACCATAATTGGCCGGTGTTGGTTTAACCCAATGCTTCGGACTTGGAGCTTTATTCCACTTCTGATCGCGCTCGAAAACCTCGTCTATCCCCGCCGGGATTAGGGAAATTATAACTGCCGTTGTGCTTCCTGCCTGTGGAGCACCAGCATCCAAGTGGCTCAATAAAACGGATCCGGTAAAGTTTTCACCCACCAATTCAGAAAGGGGCTTTGTGGTTGTGTTTACCGTTGTCGATCCGTTTACTTCATTAATCTCTGTACGCATCACTAAAAATCGGTTGATCCAGGCTTTTCGGGCATTTTCGTCGAGTGGAACTGGAAAATCGCTACGCCAGGAGATGTTTAGTTTACCGTGTTCATAATACCCTTGGTAAACATCATGGGTGCCGCCACCTGAGGTATTTCTTGGTATGGTGGTTTTTGTCAGGGATGATGACGAGATGGCGACGGTGGAAACGGTGAGCGGCACGTGGAAAGGTGAAAACGGAATGACATGGCCGCTGCCCATTTGGCCGAGTGCCGTGCCAGGGCTTTGGACCAGTCTGGGTTCAGGGATCACCCAATTGACAGAGGTTGTTGCCGGACCGTATCCCATCGCGGTCATATAGTGGGCGACTTCCATAGGATCCGGTTCTTTCGGATCAATGAAAACACCATCGTAAGTTCCTTCTCCAGTAGCGTTGATCGCGGCTACCTTCCAACTGTTGCCTTCATCGGTGAATGAGTAGGTGGGCCTGGGGCTTCTTAAGCCGCGTTCGACCCGAAAAGTCGATTGTTGAACAGATCCCCATTCATTCACCAGGACTTCAGGTCCTGTCTCATTCAGCCCTCCATTAGGATTGGGATCTATCACCGTGAAGCTCTCCCATTCCTGGCCGCCTGCGAAGAGTCCATTTTCGCCAGTAAACTCTTCAAATCGGTTGGTCCTCATCTTGTATTTTGGCATGGGAGTAGAATTGGCTTGTTTCCATGCTTCAATATCGGTCGCGCCGGAGAGACGCACTGCATGAACATAGACATCCGTGCTTTTGGTGGGCTCAAATCTGTCCCCCTGGAAAAAACCCAGTGTGTAGGTTGTGATTTCCCCGATAAATTCACCATGCACCTCTCCGGCTGTCTTATTATCTGCATTCGGATTTAGACGGCCTGCGGTCCATGACTCATAAGTGATTACAAAAGGGCTGTACTCAGTTCCCGTTGTAGTTCCGGAGCCGCCTGTTCCGGAGCCGCCTGTTCCGGAGCCACCTGTTCCGGAGCCACCTGTTCCAGAGCCACCTGTTCCAGAGCCGCCTGCCCCCGAAGTTCCCACCTGGTCAGGTACTTCAAATGCGAACAGGTTTTTGACCTGGCCGATGTTGGCTGCGGCGAAGTCTTGATTGGAGGCTGCAGGGGTGGTGATCCAACTCGGCAGGGTGGTGATGGCCCCGGCGGCAAGCAGGCGCTCATACACGGGCCGCGCCACGGCCTTGGCCTGACCAATGTTCACCCCGGCAAAATCATCGGCCTGGGCGGTGTTGGTGGACCATGAGGCCACCCGTTGGTTGAGGGCTGTGCCAGCTCCTCCGGTGAGTTTGGCATTCATCTCCGCCACGGCTTTGGCGGCCAGGTTTTTGAGCTGGCCCTGGTTGATGGCTGCAAAGTCATCCCTGGCTTTGTTGGGCGCGATCACACCGCGCTGTGCCCACCACTGCGGGGCGGCGGCGTGGGCGGGCAGCAGCAAGGAGACGAATAAAAGGGCGCTCAGAAACTCGCGCCAGAATCGGGCGTGGCGCAAGGCGGGCAAAACACGGCTGGGGTGCATGGGCAGAAATCGGTGATCTCAAAAAGGCTTGGGCTAGAGCAGGGGAGAGGCTGAACACACCTACTACTGGGCAGGTGGCACCGGACGCGGCCCCACCTGATAGTCTCCCATGGTCAAATCCCCCGCAGGCTCCAGGCGCAGCACGCCCTGCACCTTCACATCGCCAACCACCGTCATCACACCGCCAAAGTGGGCGCTTTGGGCAGCGATCTGGGTTTGAGCCGAGAGGGTGACCGCAATCGGATCAGCACCCTGGGATTCAACGCGTGTCAGAATGATGGATTCGGGTTTTACCTCATTGGTGCTCTCGGCCGAGATGAGCGCGGCCCCGCTGCCGGTGGAGGTGGTGGCCGTCGTTTTCAGATCGTGAGATCCCAGGCGGCTCAGATGCACCCGGCGTTCAGTCCCGACGACCTCGTCATAGGACTGCGTCAGGCTGTCCGAGGCCAGGGCCATCATGCGGTTGGGATCGTTGCTGGGGATTCTCAGGCCTCCGTTCCAGACCACCATCACATCCTTGTATTCTCCCCCATTTTCAGTGGGCACCTGCCAAGCCCAGTTGGCATCCGAGCGCGAGGCGGTGAACTGGATCTTGGGGGCATCATACAGATAGTCTGTGTAGGAGCTTTCATAGGAGTCCACCCAGACCTGGCCCGGTTCCGTGTGGCTCCCGATTACAGCCCACTTGACGCCGGTATCGATCCAGATCTCGCCCGTATAAATCTGCTCGTACCTAGGCAGATAGTAGGCTTCCGTGATGATGTTGCCCTCATTGTCATAAACAGCCGGGTAGTAGTCGTTGCCGATCTCGGTGGTCGTGTATTGGGCCTGCATGTAGCCATCGGGCACCCAGCCATAATCCTCCACCGTGATGTAGCCTTCTTCATAGTGCGCCTCCACCGTGTAAGGCATGGTGATTTCTTTGAGTCCTTGTGCAATGCTGAGTTGGAAGGCGCTGGTGGATGAAGGACCTGCACCGACGACGCCCGTTGAGGCCGTCCCAAAGTACAGTTGACCTGAAATCGTTGCTCCGGCATTGACGGTCAGCCAGTCAGCCGTCACATCTTCCGCCTGAAGCAAACCTGCGCCTGAAATCGAAAGAAGGGCAGAAAACAAAAAGGACAGCCGGAACGAGGGTTTCATAAAGGGAGTGAAAATGAGCTGAATATTGAATGTAAATTTTACTAGGTTCCTCTTATTGAGCAATAGTGTTTAGGTGTAAATTGCGTCAGGTGTTTGACCGTGAGTGAATTTGAGAGAGCATGCCGTTTGAGGATCGGACCTTTGCACAGCAATCTTCCTTCAGCCTCAGTCATTCCATCGGGGTGGTCCGGCTGACCTGCTCCCGAATTTTGAGCCAGTTTTCGCGCCGGATCGTGGAATCCGAGTTTGATCTTTCTTTCCGTATGCAGCCATTCATTGCGAAAGCTGAACGGCACAAAAAAGCCCGCCTGCGAGTGACGCAGGCGGGCGAATGAGTTTTAAAGCAGGTTCAGATCACTTGGCTTTCACCAGCACCTTTTCCAGAGTGCCGGCGAATTCGCCTGCGGTGGTGCCGCCGATCTGGTTGCCCAGGTCTTTGCCATTGGCGCTCAGGAACTGGATGTGGGGGATGCCTTCGACCTTGTATTTGGAGGAAGGGGCGGCATTGGCTTCCTGGTCCACGTCCAGATAGGCCCAGACGAATTTGTCATGCAGGGGGGTGACTTCCTTGCTTGGATAAACGGCCTTCTTCATGGACTGGCACGGACCGCACCAGGCGGCTGAGAAGACGAGGATCACTGGCTTGTTTTCCTTCTTGGCCATCTCCAGGGCGGCCTTGTAGTCGGTGCCGAATTTCGGGCTGCCATCTGGGAAATCAGCGGCGAGCAGGGGCAGGGTAAAAACGGCAGCGAGGAGGGTAATGAGCTTTTTCATAAGTCGGGGTGCGTGGTTCACGGCACGTGGATAGGACGTCCGTGATCGGGTTTTTATTCCAACTGTAAACGCGCGAGGGTGCCATAAAGGCTGCCTTCTTTGGCCACGAGTTCCTCGTGCGTGCCGCGCTCGACGATGGTGCCGGCACTGAGGACGAGGATCTGATCACAACGGCGCACGGTGGAAAGGCGGTGGGCGATGATGATGGAGGTGCGGTTTTCCATGAGCTTGTCCAGGGCGTCCTGCACGAGGCGTTCGCTTTCGGCATCCAGGCTGCTGGTGGCTTCATCCAGGATGAGGATGGCGGGGTCTGCAAGGATGGCGCGGGCGATGGCGATGCGCTGGCGCTGGCCGCCGGAGAGCTGGGTGCCGCGCTCACCTACGAGGGTGTCGTAACCTTCGGGAAGCTTTTCGACGAAGAGGTGGGCATTGGCCTTTTTGGCGGCCTCGATGATCTCGGCCTCGGTCGCGTCCGGCTTGCCATAGGCGATGTTTTCCCGGATGCTGCCGCCGAAGAGAAGGACCTCCTGCGGCACCAGGGCGAGGTTTTTTCGCAAGGTGGGCAAAGCCATGCCGGAGATGGGCTGGCCATCCACGAGGATGCGGCCACTGGTGGGCTCATAAAAGCGGTAGAGCAGGGAAATGGAGGTGGTCTTGCCGCTGCCGCTGGGGCCGACGAGGGCGATGCGCTGGCCGGCCTTGGCCTGGAGGGAGAACTCGCGCAGCACGGGGGCCTCTGGCCGGGTGGGGTAGGCAAAGCAGATGTCCTGCATCTCGATCTCGCCTTTGAAGCGGACCTTGGGTGCATCGGGGGCTTCCGGCTCGGTGGGTTCCAGGAGGATTTCACGCACGCGGTCGGTGGCACCAAGGGTGCGCTGGATCTGGGTGATGAGCTCTGAAAACTGGCCGACGGAGGAGGCAATGACGGCGCTGAAGGCGGCGAACTGGGTGAGGTCCTTGGAGCTGATCTGGCCTTCGCTGAGCATGCGCAGGGCGACCCAGGTGACGACGATGAGCGCCAGGCTGAAGGCAAAGATGATGAAGGCGACGAAGGCGGCGCGGGGGGCGGCGGCGCGGATGGCGGTGGTCAGGAAATTGCCAAGGTTTTGGTTATACCGGGCCATCTCGTGCGCCTCATTGGCAAAGGCCTTGACGCTGATGATGCTCTGCAGGCTTTCCTCCACCACCACCTGGGTGCTGGCGAGGTCGTCCTGGGCCTTGCGGGTCAGCTTGCGGATGCGGGCACCGAAGATGGCAATCATGATGATGACCACGGGGATGGTGGCGATCATCACCAGGGCGAGCTTGACGCTGATCTGAAGCACCAGGATGAGGGAGCCCAGCAGCATGACGCTGTGGCGGATGAACATGGGGATGGCCACCACCAGGGTCTCGCGCATGGATTCCACGTCATTGGCGAGACGGGAGGCCAGCTCCCCCACACGGCGGGCATTCAGCGTGCTCATGGGCAGGCGGATGATGCGGCTGAAGGTCTCCCGGCGCAGGGTGGCCAGGGCGCGTTCACTGGCCTTGGCAAAGAGCATGATGCGCCAGAAGGCGATGAAGGCCTGGGCTGTGACGATGGCGGCCAGAATGAAGATGGAGTGCTGCAGCTCAGCCATCCATTCGGGCCCTGTGGCACCTCCGAGTCCCTTGCCCACCACTTCAGCCGTCAGCTTGAAAAAGGTGACGGACAGTACGGCGGTGGTCGCCAGGGCGATGAGCGCGGGAATGAAGACATTAAAATGCGGCCGCAGATAGCGCAGGAAAAAAGCGGCATCCCGCCAGGCGGCGCGGTCCCAGATCTTTTTGGTCGGTGGGGTGTCAGGCATGAAAATTCAGGGGAGGAGATAGATCAGGAAATGGACGGCTTGCACGGACTACTTGGCATGGGCCAGCAGTTTGAGGATGGAACTGGCTGGATTTCCCATGCCGAGGATGGAGCCATCTCGCTCTCCGCCACCGACATTGATGGCCACTACCTGGCCGGTTGTGTTTAGAACCGGGGCACCGCTGGTCCCGGCCAGAGCGACATCTTTGGCCGCAAATTCATAGACCAGTTCGGTCTCTGTGGAGACTTGAACGATGGCGGGGAGCATGTCGAGGGTTTCCTTGCCCCGCTGCCTTCCATGAAGAAACACGGTGTCTCCCACTGCGGGCCGAGTTTCGGCCAGATGCAGGGTGGCGCGAACGGTGGGCAGGTCCACCCGGTAGGCGGCCACATCCTGTGCATAGCCCTGGTCGTCGGAGCCGCGAGCCCCCGGAATGGTCACCGGGCGGGTGGAGGTGATGGCCTTGGTAGGGTCCGTGATGGACAGCCCGGTCACGGCGACGAAAATCTGGGGCACTTCCTGCCAAGTGAAGTCACGTTCCAGACCACAGGCTGGACCAAAAAGGTGGTGGGCGGTGAGAAGAAGCGGTTTTTCCTCCCCGGGCACACGGCAGAGAAAGGCGGTGCCGCCTGAAAAGGAATCTTGCCCGCTCATGAAAGTGGGCTTGAGGACGACGTGGGGTGGTACGCCAGGGTTTGGGCCTGGCTCTGCACCCATGCAGACAGCCGCCAGGCTGGCTAGCAGGAGGAATGGACGCAAAAAAGATGGCAGTGAGGTCAACAAGGGCGGGCAGTGTGGAAGGGGTGGGGCGGGATGGCAAGGGCGGCAGTCATCTGGTTGCAACAACGGCCAGGATGAACGAACGGGTTTCCCGCCTCTCATGCTGCAAGTTTCTCAACTCAATCTCCCTGTGGACCACACCGATGCCGACCTGCGTACGGCATTGCTGAAACGGCTGGGGGTGAAGGATGCGACCTTTACCCTCAAACAGCGCGCCATTGATGCCCGGCGCGGCCATGTGAACTTCAGCTACACGCTGCTGGTGGAGGTGGCGGATGAAGCCCGGGTGCTGAAAGCCCTGAAGGATGACACGAAGGTGATCGCGGCACCGGATGAGACGTATGTGGAGGTCAAAGCGGGTCAAGGCAGTCAAGGGCGGCCGGTGATTGTGGGGACGGGGCCATGCGGGCTTTTCGCGGGGCTGTTGCTGGCGCGGGCGGGTTTGAAACCTATCCTGCTGGAGCGTGGCAAGGCCGCTGGTGATCGGGCGCGGGATGTGACCGGCTTTTGGCGGCGTGGCTGGGATTTCAATCCCGAGTCCAATGTGCAGTATGGGGAAGGGGGCGCTGGCACCTTTTCCGATGGCAAACTTTACACTCAGATCCGCGACCGTGAGCATCGCATCCCCTGGCTGCTGAAGGAAATGGTGGCTGCGGGTGCGCCGGAGGACATTTTGGTCAAAGCGCGGCCGCACATCGGCACGGACCGTCTGATCAAGGTGGTGCGGCATGTGCGGGAGGAGATCATCTCCCTCGGAGGCGAGGTGAGGTTCAGCTCGCGTGTCAGCGATGTGGTGGTGGAAAAAGGGGCGATGCGTGCCGTGGTGCTGGCGGATGGGGCGGTGATCGAGGGCAGCCCCATTGTCTTTGCGATCGGCCACAGCAGCCGGGATACCTTTTCGATGCTGCATGCGCGTGGCATTCCCTTTGACCCCAAACCCTTCTCCGTTGGCGTGCGAATCGAGCACCCGCAGAAGCTGGTGGACAAGATGCTGTTCGGCAAATGGGCCGGGCATGATCGGTTAGGCTCTGCCCCCTACAAATTTGTGGCGCACTGCGATACGGAGCGGAGCGCGTACAGCTTTTGCATGTGCCCTGGGGGGCTCGTGGTGGCGGCGACATCTGAGCCGGGGATGGTGGTGACCAATGGCATGAGCAGCTATGCACGTGCGGAAGCGAATGCGAATGCGGGCTTCATGGTGGAAGTGGGGCCTCAGGACTATGGGCAGGCGCATCCGCTGGCCGGCATCGAGTTTCAGCGGCAGATCGAACGCCGGGCCTATGAGGTGGGGGGCAGCAACTACCACGCCCCGGCGCAGCTTCTGGGAGATTTCCTTGCAGGCCGTGCCTCCACCAGCCAGGGGACAGTGAAGCCTTCCTATGAGCCAGGCGTGGTGTGGACAGATCTGCGCGAGGTGCTGCCGGAATCTGTCATCGCCACGCTGAAAGAAGCGGTGCCGCGCATCAACAAAAGCCTGCCCGGTTTTGATCTCGAAGATGCAGTGTTAACGGCGGCTGAAACCCGCAGTTCCGCCCCGGTGCGTATCCCGCGTGATCCGGCCACTTATGAGTGTGTGTCGCTGAAGAATTTTTACCCGGCAGGTGAAGGCGCGGGGTATGCCGGTGGCATCATCTCGGCAGCGGCGGATGGCATGCGGGTGGCGGAGGCCATTTTGCGGGCGCGGTGATCAGAAGGCGGAGGTTGTTTGACAAGGGGCTCGACAGATCTCATTCCATGGCAAGGTTGCCAGCCTATGGATGAAGCTGCGATCATGGCCCACCTCATGGCGACGTTTGACGACGTGCATGTGGCGGAGGCGGACGGGAGTTATTTTTTCTTCGACAGCGAGACGAAGAAATTTCCTTTTGCCACGCTGGTGACTTCTGACAGCTACGATGGTTTTTCCAATCTGGGACGGCTTGGGGTGTTCCGGCTGAACATGGGCATCAGCCGTCGAACTTTTGGGGAGCTTTTCCCAGCGAACCCGGATGCCCTGAGCCTGGAGCCGCCTGCGCCTGATTACACGGTGCTGGACGAACTGATGCCGCATCCTGTTTACGCAGGCATGCATTGGGTGTGTGTGCTGAATCCGAGCGCGGCCACCTTTGAAAAAGTCAGGCCGCTGCTGGCTGAGGCGCATGCTCAGGCCAGTGGCAAAGCGTTCTAACCAGGGCCGATTTAGGAGCCTGAGGGGCGGCTAAACGTCGCCGCCAAGCGTTTTTGTGTGTAGAATAGTTTTCAACAATCGCTCAACGTTTCCGTCATAGCCACTGCGCAGATACGCGTTTTGAAAACTCACCCACCCATGAAAACACCCATTCGATTGACTCAAATCCTGGCCGCTGCGGGACTGTTGACTCTCTCCATCAGCCCCCTTGTCGCCGATCTCAAAAGTCCCACCAAGCTGGCCGCCAGCGAGTTCCATGCCCGTCTTCTGAAAGACGACACGGCGCTGCCCGGTGGCGGGCAGTTGCAGATGAGCTACGCCAACGTGGTGGAGAAAATCCTCCCCAGCGTGGTCACCATCTTTGCCTACGGTGGCAAGGCGGAATCCGAAACTCCCAAGCTGGAGGACATTCCGCCCCAGTTGCGTCCCTTCTTTGATCGCTTTTTCGATGAGCAGGGCAATCCCGAGGATCCCCAACAGCAGCAGCCGCGCAACCCGCGTGGCCGCCGTGGCGGCCCCCAGCAACAGCAGCAGGACAATGAGCGCAGCCGCCCGAATGGCGTCGGCTCCGGCTTCATCGTCTCCAGCGACGGCTACATCATGACGAACAACCATGTGGTGGGCGAGGCGGACAAGATCGAAGCCGTGGTCGAGGTCAATGGCCTCAGCCGCACCTATCTGGCCAAGGTCGTGGGCACGGATCCGCTGACCGATGTGGCACTGATCAAAATTGACGCCACAGACCTGCCGCAGGCAACGCTGGGCGACAGTGACAAACTGCGCGTGGGCGACATCGTTCTGGCCGCAGGTGCGCCGATGGAACTGAACCGTTCTGTCACGCAGGGCATCGTCAGCGCCCTGGGCCGCAGCGGCATGAACATCGTGAACAACGGCCGCATGGCGGGCTATGAGGACTTCATCCAGACTGATGCCTCCATCAACCCTGGCAACTCCGGCGGCCCGCTGGTGGATGCGCTGGGCCGTGTGGTGGGCATCAATACGGCCATCCTTTCCCGCTCAGGCATGAATGCTGGCATTGGCTTTGCGATTCCGGTGAACATGGCGATGCGCATTGTGGAGGACCTGATTGACAATGGCTCCGTCCGCCGTGGTCGCCTGGGCATTGAACTCATGGACCTGGACAGTGAGAAGGCGGAGATTCTGGGCCTGAAGGACCAGGGCGGGGCCGTGGTGCGCGCGGTGTTTAACGACACACCTGCGGAGAAAGCCGGCATGGAGCCCGGAGATGTGGTGACCCATGTGGACGGCCAGCGCGTGGACAGCAGTGCCAAGCTGCGTCTGGTGATCAGCGGTCGCAAACCGGGGACGGCCGTGAACCTGACCGTGATGCGCGATGGCAAGAGCCTGCCAGTGACGGCCACGCTGGATGAGATGACGGACAACACCGTCGCTCAGGCCAATGGCAACTCGCCACGCGGTGGTGGCACAGGCACCAGCATTGCCGAGATCATCCCCGGCGTGACGGTGCAAAACCTGACGCCAGCCACCCGCGAACGTTATGACATTCCCGCCAATATCACGGGGGTGATCATCACCAAGCTGGAGGCCGAAAGCCGTGCTGCGGCCATGGGCATGGAGGAAGGCGATGTCATCATGAGCGTGAACCGAAACGCGGTGCGTGCCGTGGGCGAAGCCCATGAAATGGCCAAGACATCGGACAAGGTTGTCACGCTGAAAGTCTATCGTGGTGGCGACACGATGCTCTTCATGGTGAATAAGAACTGATCCGTAGGAAATAAGATACAGCCCGTGCCTTGACCCAAAGGCACGGGCTTTTTCGTCCACCAGAGCTTGAGAAACGGCCCTTTTGGGTGCATGATGATGCTGTGACAGGTTCGTTCCATGGCCCTCCCCCAGCCTCGGCGACTCCCGTTCTGCCGGGCAGGCCGCGTACGGCCCCTGCAGAGCCCCGTTTGCTGCCGGACCTGGAACCGCCGTATCATGTGATCCTGCATGACGACGACGAACACACTCATCGTTATGTGGTGAACATGATGATGCAGATCTTTGGATATGATGCCTCGAAGGGTTTTCAGATCGCCTGTGAGGTGAACGAAAGCGGTCGGGCCATCGTGGTTACCTGCCACAAGGAACTGGCCGAATTTCGAGTGGATCAGATCCATAAGTATGTGGACGAACTTCCCGCCGCCAATGAACCCGGGCCCATGAAGGCCTCCATGGAGCCGGCGGAGTAAGTTTGAAACTTTTTGCAGGCTAGGCGGGTTAAAGGAGGACCATGAAGCCTTCCTTCACCCTTTTGCTGCTCTCATCCCTTTCCTTCAGCGCTCTTGCCCAGGAGACACCCGCCACGGCGGACCGCACCCAGCGGTTGTTTGACCAGATTGATGCCAACAAGGATGGCAAGCTGGGAAAGGAAGAGCTGCCGGAACGGCTGCGGCCGAATTTTGAGCGGGTGGATACGGACAAGGACGGGTTCATTTCCCGCGAAGAGCACCAGGCCGTGGTGGGCCGGGCGAAGCAGGCGCGGCCGACACCTGGCCAGCGGCCATTGCCTGCGGGAGTCGAGGCCAAACTGGACCTCGCCTATGCCGAGACGGACAATCCCCGCCAGAAACTGGACCTTTATCTGCCCAAGCTGCGCAAAACGGAGAAGCCGCTGCCTGTCATTGTCTTCATTCACGGCGGCGGCTGGAGGGGAGGGGACAAGGCTGGCGGCATCGGCAATGTGGGGCGTTATGTCGCCTCAGGAGAATATGCCGGTGTCTCGGTGGGCTATCGCCTAACCAACGAAGCTCAATGGCCTGCGCAGATTCATGACTGCAAGGCCGCCATCCGCTGGGTGAAGGCCCATGCGGCCGAGCACGGTCTGGATGCGTCAAAGATCGCCGTCTGGGGCGCTTCTGCTGGTGGGCACCTGGTTTCCATGCTGGGCACCAGCGGCGATGTGAAAGAGCTGGAAGGTACCCTGGGCAAGCATCTGGACCAGGACAGCAAAATCACCTGTGTGGTCAATTTTTTCGGGCCGGAGAATTTTCTGACCATGGTCCGTCAGCCCAGCACGATTGACCGCACCCAGGGCAAAGATTATCCCGAGGCCCTGCTGCTGGGCGGCCCCGTACCAGAGCGTGAAGCTGTGGCCAAGGAAGCCTCTCCGGTGACGCATGTCTCGGCAGGAGATGCCGCCTTTTTCACCGCCCATGGAACGAAGGATCCCCTGGTGCCGTATGCCCAGGGGGAGGAGATCCATGCGGCGCTGACCAAGGCCGGTGTGCCCTCCATCCTGCAGGAGATGACCGATGGGGGCCATGGCTTTCGCAGCGAGGTGCTGGACGAGCGGCTGAAGCAGTTCTTTGACCTGCATCTGCGCGGTATCGAGTCCAAGATCGAGACCACGCCGATTGCGACTGGGGCCAAGTAAGGCCGAGGGGCCTTACTTCTTGGGCTTGGCCGGGGCTGGCGGCTTCGGCTCCACGTAAGGAGGGTTGGTGTAGGCACCAGGGGCCACTTCCTTGATGTTGGCCGGCACATCGGCCTGCACCTGTCCGAGGGCCCAGCACACGCCGCCGATGAGGATGTCCTGGAAGACAGGATTCGTCCAGATGTCCTCACGGTGGCCCATGGCGGTGTACCACACGCGGCCTTCGCCTTCTTTGCGTGCCCAGGTGCTGGGGAAGGCAGGACGCTTGTACTCGTCACCTTTCATTGCCGGGGCATCCATCACGCTGAGCACGTGGATGTCAGGGGAGAAGTCTTTGAGCGAGTACCACTCCTCATGGAAGGAGTATTCGGGGCCGACCTTTTCAAAGCCGGGGAACTTGGGGTTCACCACCGTATTTTTCACCGCCTGCTGGGCTCCGTGCTTGATGAATTCGCCGCCCAGAAACCGGACGTAGGAGTCTGCCTGCTCCCCGTGATTGAGGTAACGGTCCGGGCCTTTTTTGGACTCATTGTTGGTGTGGAAGGTGTCGCTGGCCGAGTGGGTGCCGATGAAACCTTTGCCGGATTTGACGAAGTCAAAGAGGGCCTGCTTGCCTTCGGCGGTCATTGGGGGCTGCTTGTCGGTGCCTTCCTCCAGAAGGTTCCCGGTGGTGTAGAAAAAGACGGCGTCAAACTGGGCCAAGTAGTCTTTGCCAAACTTGGAGCCGTCCTTGGAAAACTCGAAGTCCCAGCCCTGCTTGGCCCCGAGTTCCAGCAGCACTTTTTCAGCGTAACTGGGCTGGCCGTTTTTCCAGGAGATGACGCTGTGTTCAAAGCCGCTGGACTTGGAGAAAAAGAGGATGCGGGGCTTCTTGGCGTCGGGTGCGGCAAAGACGAGGCTGAGGGCGAGGCCAAGACAGGCCAGGGGGGCGAGGAATTTCAGGAACATGATGGGCTGGGCTTTTATCCTGGGAGGGACGGGGTGTAAAGGCTAGGCTGCGGCTTTCCGGGCTGCGGTGACGAGATCCATGAACAGCTTTTTTTGTTCGGCGAGGGCGGCGACGCGGTCGGCAGGCTTGGTCCTGGCCTCCAGCAGCACCCAGCCTTCGTAATCGGCTTCGACGAGGAGTTTGGCCAGCTGGTCATAGGGGTACTTGCCCTCATTGACTTCGCGGATGTGGGTGGTCTTGCCCAGGAAGGACTGAACTTTGGCAAAGTTGGCGGCGATGCCTTCGCCTTTCAGGTCTTCGTCATTGGAGTTCCAGCAGACGCGTACGTTATCCCGCGCTGCTACTTCCATGATGGTTTTGATATGGCCGAGGTCGCAAACACCTCCGTGTACTTCCAGGCGGATTTCCTGGCCGAAGCCCAGGGCGTAATCGCCGAGTTCCGCCAGGGACTTGCCGATCTGTTCCAGGGTCTTTTCCACGGGCACCTCTTTGGGGAGGGCGTTTGGTTTCACCTTCACACCGCTGCCGCCGATGTCGTGGCTGAGCTTGATGTAGTCTTTGGCCGTGGCGAGGTGCTTCTGCACCTGCGTTGCATCGGCACTGTGAAACTCAGCATTGGTGCCCATGCCCAGCACTTCGACAGGGGAGTCTTCGAAGCGTTTGCGAACTTCGGCTCGCTGAGGTGTGGTCAGGACAGGTTCCACCTTGTGGGCGTGTTCGATGCGCAGTTCCACGCCCAGCACCTGGGCTTGTTCGCAGTTGGCGATCAGGGTGGGAAGGTCCCAGTCCGCAGCCCACATGTAGGTCACCAGGCCATACTGGATGTTTTCACCCTTGTAATTGAGCTTGGCCTCCTGAGCGGCGAGAAAGCCGGTGGCGCTGCTGCCGAGGAGGGTGGTGAGGAAATGGCGGCGGGTGTTCATGGGATAAGACGGATGAAGGGAAGTTGCACGAAAGTAGGGGGTGAAAACAATCCTTTTTGTCCAGCATTTTGGCCAGTGGTGATGGGTTGATCCTTTACCCCTGCCTAAGTCTAATGAAATCGCAGGCATGCCGTTGTTGTCCTGCCTGATAAACTTTTGGTTATGAACTTCCTCCCTTTGTTCCTGCGTGCCTGTCACGGGTTGTACGCCCTGGCTGTCCTGCTGCCCCTATGCCTGGGTAGCTGCGTGGGGGCACGGGTGAAATCGGAGGTCACCTTCCGGGATCCGGCGTTTGTCCAGGGGGGGCTGAAAGGAAAAACGGTGGCCGTCACAGGTGTGCTGGTGGGTCCCCACATCAATCCGCCCAACCGGGTGCAGGAAGTCATGATCGGCGAGGATCTGGAGGCTCTGCTCAAGGCTTCACCCGCACTGGGCACCGTCATCGGAGGAAAGGTTTTTGAGCAGAAGGTGGGGAAAATCTGGGATCGTGCCCTGTGGCAGAAATCTGGCAGTTTGAAAATGGCCCTGACCCCGGCGCAAAAGGCTAGGGTCCAGTCCCTGGGCATTCATTACTTCCTGGTAGTCACCCTGCCGGTAAATAACACCCATGAGCGGATTGACCGCCATACTTTCACTCACACCGACACCACCTATGATGAGAAGGGAAACGTGGAGACCTGCGACTCCACGACGAACTACACCATCCAGGCTGTGAGCTTCCGCAGGCTGGTGGCTTGCCATCATCTGTATGATGTGGTCAGCGGACGCAATGTCTGGCGCACGTATGGCGAGCACGTTCTTTATCGAACGTCTGAAAGGGCATCTGCTTCCGGCTACCCTGAGCCGCCGCCTTTCCCGGCTCCGCCGGGAGAGTCTGAAGTGGTGAAGGCTATCTCTGAAAAGGTGCTGAAGCTGCTTCCATGAAAAAGCCCGCACCTGTTTCCAGATGCGGGCCTGTGGAAGGATGCTGGCAGGATCAGTGAGAAAGGAACTCATCCAGCGCCGCCTTGGTGATGCGGTACTGGGTGCCGATCTTTTTGCCCTTGAGGTCTCCGGCCTCGATGCTGGCGAGGACGTCGCCTTCGGTCACGCCGAGGGTCTGGGCGACCTGGGCTGGAGTGAGGATGTCAGCTACCGGCGCAGCAGCAGGGGCACCGGCCGGAGCACCTGCTGCGGGGGTGGCCTGAGGCTGGTTGGGATTGAACACCCCCTGAGCAAACATTTGGTTAGCCATGCCAAAGCCCATGGCGATTTCTGCGGCTGCCCCGGCAGGGCCACCGCCTTCGCCCTTGGCCATGCCTTCGGCCATCTGGAACTTTACGTAGTCGTTCAGGTTGCCGATGGCGCTCATGCTGCTGCGCTTGTCGATCGCGGCTTCGACTTCTGGCGGCACGCTGGCGTTTTCCAGAAGGAAGGTGGTGATCTCGATGCCGTATTTGCTGACGGTCGCCGGATTGATGATCGGCAGCAGGGCATCGCCGAGCTCGCTGTAACGGGTGGCGAGGTCCAGCACGGGCACCTTGGCGCTGGCCAGGGCATCGGTGAAGACG
Organism: Verrucomicrobiota bacterium; assembly: GCA_040386955.1. Classification (GTDB taxonomy): domain Bacteria; phylum Verrucomicrobiota; class Verrucomicrobiia; order Verrucomicrobiales; family Verrucomicrobiaceae; genus Prosthecobacter. Next base: position 73,491 of record JAZKER010000041.1, on the reverse strand, counting down.
CTGACGATGCGGCTGCGCATGGTGTCGGCGAATTCATCCAGGCGGAAATGGTGGTCGGAGCCGGCGACTTCCTTGAGGAAGACCTTGGGGTCCACAATCTTGAAGTCGAAGGTGCCGAAGGCGCGGACGCGGACGATGCCGAAGTCCTGGTCACGCATCATGATGGGGTTGCTGGTGCCCCATTTGTTGCCCGTGAAAAGGCGGGTGGTGACGTAGTAGATGTCCGCCTTGAAGGGGGATTCAAAACCATACTTCCAGCCTTTCAGCGTCGAAAGGATGGGGATGTTGTCCGTGGTGAGGCTGTGTTTGCCAGGCTCAAACGTGTCGCCAAACTGCCCCAGGTAAACGAACTGGGCCACCTGCGACTCCCGCACGATGAGCTGGGCACCGCGTTTGATTTCCTTGTCTTCGTCCGGGAAACGCCAGGAGAGCGTGTCGCGTGAGTCATCTGTCCACTGGATGATTTCCAGGAACTGTCCTTTGAGGTAATCCATGAGGCCCATAATCGTATAAGTTAGAGAGTTGAGATGTCCTAGGGTTCGTGACTGGCAACTGACGGCGGAATCATAGCACGTTTAAAAGACTGTCTGTTACGATTCCGCGCTCAATTTATCATCTTCAATGCTTCAGCAGCCAATCGGTGGTGCGTGGGTTGAATTCGGACAGGCATTCCCAGTGGAAGGCGTGGCCGGCATTGTCATAGAGATGCAGGTCGGCACCCGGGATGGTGGCGGCAACTTCTTCGCCCATCCATTTTGGCGTGAAGACATCGTCCTTGCCACCGATGACGAGGGTGGGGCACTTGACGTTTTTCAGCTCGCCGATGGTGTTGTGAGTGATGGCTGCCGCCGCCTGGGCTTCCATGGCATGCACAGGCTGAGGGGCAGGATTGGTCGCAGCGTCTTTCAGGCCCTGCTGCATGTTGTTCCAGCAGTCGTCGTTATCAAACCACGGCTTGGTGAAGATGAGCATTTGCACGTAGTGCATGAAGTCTTCCGGGCGCATGGTGGCCTTGCACTTCATCATGTGCTGCCAGGTGTAGAGGCCGAAGCGGTCCTGCCGTGCCCAGGTACACATGAGGATCATGCTCTTCACTTTCTGCGGATGACGCAGGGCCAGCTGCTGGGCGATGACGGAACCCAGGGAGCAGCCGACGACGCGGGCCTGCTTGATGCCCAGCTGGTCCATCAGGCCTGCATAGTCATCGGCCATCATGGCGCTGGTGTAGGGGCCTTCGGGCTTGTCGGTCTGGCCGACGCCGCGGTTATCACCGAGAATGCAGCGGAAGTGTTTGGACCATTCGGCCGCGTGCGCCTCCCAAACACCGCCGGGAGCGGTGACACCCATGATGCAGACCAGTGGCTCGCCGCTGCCGCGTTCTTCATAGTACATCTGGATTCCATTGGTGCTGACGTGGGGCATAGTTGTGAGTGTAAAGTGTTCAGTAAGAAGTGTTCAGATTTTAGTCTCAAACGCTGAATGGATTTAGCGGAAATGCATGCCTGCGCCAAGCAAAAGTCTGCATTCGAGTCGCATCTTCCAGTCAGCACGGTGTTTTAAAAAATCCGTAAGGAATGGTCGCGGGCATTTCTGAGGGGCTCTTGGAGGCCCTCTTTTTTTCAGCTTTTTGTTATCCCCGAGAAATCTTTACCTTTGGATCGCTTAAAACAATAGTACGCCCATGATTTTCTCCGCCCGCCGACTTTTGCTGCTTGTGGTCCTGCTTTCCTGGCAGCCTTCCCTAAAGGCGGCCACTCCCCCCCTGCTGGACACCCCGTCTGCGGACCCTGCTGCGATTCCCTTCACTCAGCTAGGGGCTGAAGTTCAGAAAAAGTACTCGGGTGATGGCGTAGGTATGGTCGCCACGAAGGGTGGTGCCCGGTTGCAGACCAGATTTCAGCAGTTGGCGGGCACGGTGTCTGATGAGGGCCTGTGGCTGGAATCCACCGATGCGGCTGACCGGCAAGGCAGTCGCTTTCGCATGCTGGCCACCTCCGCCGGGAGGGGGGATTCCGGGGTGGGGCTGGCCGAAAGAGGTCAGGTCATGACGACCCCAGATGTGGTGTCCTTCATTCGCGCGGGGGTGATCGAGGAATACCGGGTGAGCGCCGATGGTGTACGGCAGGACTTTGTGGTCATGAGGTCTCCGGCAGGTGCAGGAGAGCTGCGGGTGAGGCTGCGAGTGGATGGAGCCAAGGCCGCCATGGCTGACAACGGTGTGGAACTGACCCTGGACGGCAGCGGGCGTGAAATCGCCTACAGCCGCCTGAAGGTGACGGATGCCCAAGGCCGGGAACTGGCGGCACGTTTTGCCCTGGCGGGGGCTGGCCATGTGGAGATCTGCGTGGCGGATGCGGATGCCGTTTACCCTGTGCGGATTGACCCCACCTTCAGCGATGCGGACTGGTTCAGCATGAATGGACCGCAGGGCCCCAATTCCACGGTTTATGCTTCAGCCGTGGACAGCCAGGGCAATCTCTACCTGGGAGGTGCCTTCACCCAGGTGGGTAGCTTGACGGTGAACTATGTGGCCAAGTGGGACGGCGCAGCCTGGAGCGCGCTGGGCAGCGGAATGAGCAGTGAAGTCCGATCCCTCGCAGTATCTGGCACAACGCTCTATGCGGGCGGACCCTTTTCTACAGCAGGGGGTGTGTCAGCACCCTGCATTGCCCGCTGGGATGGCAGTGCCTGGAGCGCTCTGGGCAGTGGGATGAACGGTTCGGTAAGTGCCCTTCTGGTTTCGGGGTCGGACCTATATGCGAGCGGGGCCTTTACCACGGCAGGTGGGGTCAGTGCCGTGCGGGTGGCGCGCTGGAATGGCGCCGTCTGGAACGCGCTGGGCAGCGGGGTGGGGAGCCCTGGTAGCGGCTTGAGCGAATCGGTGCGGGCGCTGGCCATCTCTGGCAATACGCTGTTTGTCGGGGGGACTTTTTCAACGGCCGGGGGGAACAGCGTGGCGAATTTTGCCCAGTGGAACGGGTCGTCTTGGAGCACTTTGGGAGATGGGTTTAACTCCAATGTGCGTGCCCTGGCGGTCATCGGGACTTCGGTTTACGTCGGTGGCGACTTTGGGCTTTCGGGTGCCGTGCCAGTGAATCGTATAGCCCGCTGGAACGGTTCGTCTTGGGTCGCCTTGGGCGGAGGCCTGAACAGCGCTGTCCTGAGTCTGGCCGTTTCCGGAACGGATCTGTATGTTGGGGGAGGTTTTTCCACGGCCGACGGTGTTTCCGCAAGCTGTATTGCGCGCTGGAACGGAATGGCATTCAGTGCCGTGGGGTCCGGCGTGGACAGTTTTGTGAACACCCTCGCTATACACGGGAGCAATGTATATGCTGCCGGTGGACTGACCATGGCGGGCAGTGTTACGACGACCCGGGTGGCCCGTTGGGACGGCTCATCCTGGCATGCCCTGGCCCCTGGTATGAATGGTCTGGTGCGGGCGGTGGCCGTATCTGGAACCGACGTGTATGCGGGTGGGAACTTCACCACTGCAGGCGGTGTTCCGGCCAATTACATTGCCAAATGGAATGGCACTTCCTGGAGTGCGCTGGGTTCCGGCATGAACGGATCTGTGAATGCGCTGTTCGTCATTGGAAACATTGTTTATGCAGGTGGAGATTTCACCACGGCAGGTGGGGCAAGCGCCAACAATGTGGCGCGGTGGAGCGGTTCATTTTGGAGCAGTTTGGACGAGGGGCTGAACAGTTCCGTAAACTCCCTGGCTTGGTTCAATGGACAGCTTTACGCGGGCGGCTCGTTTACTGGGTCGGGCGGCAATACCATCCTGCATCTGGCCAAATACGAAGGCGGTGTCTGGAACGCCCTGCCCAGTAGTCCGAACAGCACCGTCAATTGCCTGGCGGCGACGGAAACCCATCTCTATGCGGGCGGGTTTTTCAGCCAGGTCGGCAGTGTGCCTGCCAATCACATTGCCAGATGGGATGGCAGTACCTGGAGCGCCCTCGGCAGTGGAACGAATGCTTCTGTCGGTGCGGTGGCCGCTTCGGGTACGGATGTGTATGTGAGCGGGGAATTCCTTTCCGCAGGGGGCGTTGCGGCCACCCGCATCGCCCACTGGGATGGCAGCACCTGGCACCCGCTGGGCAGCGGTACGGCTACAGCGGCAGTGTCACTGGTCGTGTCAGGCCCCTATCTGTATGCCGGAGGAAATTTTGTTCTCAGTTCGGTGGGGGCAGTCTGCATCGCCAAGTGGAACGGCAAGGTCTGGCGACCACTTGGCTCGGGTGGCAATGCCTTGGTGTCTGCACTGGCGGCCTCTCCCGATGGCGGGCATTTGTATGCGGGAGGTGCCTTTACCCGCATGGGGGACAAGGATGCGGGCCGCATCGCCCATGCGGTGCTGCCACCGGAGCCGGAGATCACCGTGCGTGGGAATTTTGTGGATATCCTCAGCGGCGATGTAACACCGGATGCCGCAGATTTTACGGAGTTTGACTTTGCCACGGTCACCGGGCCGCAATCCACACGGACGTTCACGATTGCTAACTTCAGCAATGCGCCGCTCGTCGTCACTGGCGTGACGATCACCGGCACCCATGCATCCGACTTTACGGTAACCACTCCGCCTTCCGGCAATGTGGGAGCGTCTTCGTCCACGACTTTCACCCTCAGCTTTGCCCCCACCGCTGGTGGGTTGCGCACGGCCGTGGTCAACATCGCCAATGATGATGCCAATGAAGATCCTTTTACCTTTGCCATCCAAGGACAGGCGGGGGTGCCTGACATCCATCTGACGGGAAATGGCAATGCCATTTCCAATGGGGCCAACAATCCGGACGTGTTCAACCACACCTATTTTGGAGCCACCATTCCAGGCAGTCCGGTGGAGCGTGTTTTTACCATTGGCAACAGCGGCAACGGTGAACTGTATGCCAGCCCGGTGCAAATCACCGGTCCTCATGCGGCGGATTTTTCAGTGGTCGTGCAGCCTTCCACCATCGTGTATCCTTCCAGCGCGAACAGCTTCGCCATTCGGTTCAGCCCGATGGGCAGCGGCTTCCGCAATGCCACCGTCAGCATCTCCAGCAGTGACCCGGACGAAAGCCCGTACACTTTTGATATTCGGGGTCGGAGTTACAATTTCACGCCGGTGGCGCAGCCGCAGACGATCCTCTTTGCTCCGCCTGCGAAGGTGTATTTGGGACAGGTGGAAATCCCTGTGCAAGCCACTTCCACTTCGGGGCTTCCTGTCACTCTGACGGTCCTCTCGGGTCCTGCGACGTTAGGAAACAACACGCTGACCTTTACGGGGGGCGTGGGCCCGGTCAAGATCCGCGCCAGCCAGGAAGGCAATGTCTTTTTCAAGGCTGCCAAACCGGTGGACCGGATCATCACCATCCAGGAGGATCCGACCACCCTGACTCTGGCCAATCTGGTGCAGACTTACACGGGTGCTCCTCGTCCCATCACCACGCTCGGCGCAGTGGGTGCGGTGGTCACGTATAACAATGATCCTTTGGCCCAGCCCCCCACGCAGGCGGGCAAGTATCCGGTCAAGGCTGTTGCGGGAGGAATCACACGGACAGGCATGCTGATCATCACCAAAGCGCCGCTGACGGTGATTCCTGACTTTCAGCGCAAGCTCGTGTCGCAGCCCAACCCGGTGCTGACACTCACCTATCAGGGCTTGCTGGGGGCGGACACAGCCGAAGCCGCGATGTCCGTCGCACCGGTGGGAAAGACTACCGCCAAAGGCAGCAGCGCGGCAGGCAGCTACCCCATCACTCCCGGAGGCGGAGTATCGGCGAATTACAGCTTCATCTATGTCAAAGGCACCTTGTTTGTGGAGGGGTTTGCCGGGCAGTACGAAGCCCTGCTGACGGACGAATTGGGAGATGCAAAGGCGAAGCTGGAGATGACCATTGCGGCCTCGAACTCCACTTTCACAGGGAAAATAACATCTGCAGTGGATGCGAAGACGGTGCCTGTCACTGGTGGCCTAACCACTTCTTTCGCTTCGGAATCGGCGGCTGGCATGGGCAGCGGCAAGTCCGGCAGCACGATGTATCAGGTGACGGTGAACGTGCCTCTGGAAGGGGATCTGACGGTTTCAGCCACCCGCGATGGTGCGGCGCTGGGCGCGGCCCTCGATGGCAAAAAAATGCTGGTGCTGGTGAAGCCTGCCACGCTTTCTTACACGGGGGCGCATACACTTCGGCTGGCACCGGCTACGGGAGGGACGGTGATGCCTGCCGGGTCTGGCCATGCGACGGCCAAGGTCAATGCCAATGGCAGCCTGGCGATTGTCGGCAAGCTGGCCGATGGCACGACCCTGACGGCGACGCTGGCAAGTGACCGGGAGGCCGGGTATCGTCTGTTTGCACTGCCATACAAGGTGAGGTCCGGCAGCTACTTGGCGGGCAAATTTAATCTCCTGCCGCAGCCGGATCTGCCGGGCCGCCGCCATGTTTCCCAGGCATCTGGCACCTTGCTGCTTTGGGCCAAGGCAGGCAAAGCCACGGATACATCCTACCGGGACGGTTTTGGCACGGTGGGCGGGCCTCTGGAAACGCAGATGACGATAGACCCTTGGCTGCCTCCGGTGGCGGCCAAAGGCGCTACGCCTGCGGTCACCCTGGTGCAGCGCCTGGGCCTGGTGGGCAACGGGCTGGGGGTGGTGCATGGCATGATTGACAGCGGCAGCGCCATCAGCCTGCCAACTTCGGTTTCCCTGGGCAGCAACAATGCCGTGACGGTTGTACTGCCAGTGACATCGCCCGTGAATGCCACGGGCTGGAAGGTGACGCTGGTGCCTGCAACAGGGGTCTTTACAGGAAGCTTTCTGCTAAATGATGTGGTGGAGGGGAACCCGGCCCCTCGTCCGGTTAAATTTAGCGGGGTGCTTCGGCAGACACCCAGCGCGGAACTGGGTGGAATTGTGGGCGCAGGGCATTTTCTTCTTCCGGCCCTGCCTGGGGCTGCTTCGAATGAAATTTTGTCAGGGGAGATCCGATTTGTCCGGCCTTAAAGGCTTCCGTTTTTGACAGAATGGGCCTATAGAATGGGCTGTGGTCCGCCACGCCCATCCCGCCCTTTATGCCCGCAGAATCCAGCCCTCTGAACCACCTGCTCATCAGTGCCTCGGCAGGTTCGGGCAAGACGTATCAGCTGGTGCGCCGATACCTGCATTTGCTAGGCCTGGGGCAGGAGGCGGAAGGCATTGCGGCCATGACCTTCACCCGCAAGGCGGCGGGGGAGTTTTTCAACCGCATCCTGCAAAGGCTGGCGGAGATGGCCCAGCATCCGGAACGGGCGGCTGCTTTTTTTGAAGGCAGCCAGCCTGCTGTGGATGTATCCCAGGATTATGGTCGGCTGCTGCGCCGGGTAATCCGCCGCATGCATCGGCTACAGCTAGGCACGATGGACAGCTTTTTTGCCAAGGTTGCGGCCTGTTTTCCCATGGAGCTCGGACTGCCTGCCGGAGCCAGGGTGATGGATGAGGATGAGACGGGCCAAGCTCGCCGCGAGGCTCTGGACGGATTGCTGGAACGGCTTTATCAGGAGGACAACGACGCAGCCCAGCAGGTGCTGATGGAGGCCTACAAGCAGGCCACCTTTGGAGCTGAAGAAAAGACGGTGGACAGCACGCTGCAAGACTGGCTGGCCGATGGACTGACCTTGTGGGAGGACAGCCGCGTGAGCCAGCCTGCCGGAGCTATGCCCGGTGCACCCGACTATCGTGGCTGGGGCGACATGCGGGCGATCTGGACGGAGCGCCCTGAGGCCACACCGCTGGCCGATGCCATCGCTGAGGTCCGTTCGACCTTTGTGCCTCTGTCGGATGCCGGCGCGGATTTGCTGGAGGAAACGCTGGCGGCGGTTTTGGAAACGGTCCCGGGCATGTCATTGCCCAAGCGGACCAAAGAGCTGCTGGAGAAAGCCCAGGAAAAATGGGCGGACCTCCTGGCGGGAGATGCGGAACTGATGTGGATGCGCAAGAAAACTCCGGTCAAAGGGGCTGCGGCCAAGGCCATGGTGAAACTGGTGCGCACCCTTTTGGCTCGCGAGTTTTTGGTGCGGGCGGAACGCACGCGCGGGCTGGCCTCCGTGATTGTCCTGCTGGCAGAGGAGTACGCCCAGAAGGTGCGCTCCCGGGGCCGTCTTTCCTTCGCCGATGTGCAGCGGCTGCTCTCCAAGGCGGCCGAGCAGGAGTCCCCCTGGGGCACGGGGGAAGGGGACCTTTGGTTCCGTCTGGATGGTCGGCACCAGCACTGGCTGCTGGATGAGTTTCAGGACACCAGCCGTGTGCAGTGGAGGGTCATCGGCGGCTTGGTGGATGAAGTGATCCAGGATGACAGCGGGGAGCGCAGCTTTTTCTCCGTGGGAGATCCCAAGCAGTCCATTTATCTCTGGCGGCAGGCGGAGCCAGACCTCTTTGATGACATTCTGCGGGCCTACCCGGCCAGTGGTGCGCGCGGTCTGCATACGGACCGCCTTAGTCAGTCCTTCCGCAGTGCCCAGCCGGTGCTGGATACGGTGAATGCGGTGTTTGGGAACCGTGCCACTTTGGAGGAACTGCTGCCTGAGGGAGCCCTGAAGGGATTCGCCTTTGAGCCGCACACGGCGGCCCAAACGCGGCTCACGGGATACGCGGCACTGATTTCGCCCACGCCTGAGCTGGAAGTAGAAAGCCCCACCACCCATCTCACGGCGGAGCTTTTGAAACAGGTGCAGCCGCTGCAGCGTGGACTCACCTGTGCCATTCTCGTGCGGTCAAACAAAGAGGCCCGCGAAATGACGGAGGAACTCCGCGCGACCACGGGCATGGAGATTGTCTGCGAGTCGGATCAGCATCCTTGCACGGACAATGCCCCGAACCTGGCCCTGCTGTCGCTGCTGACTCTGGCCGCCCATCCAGGGGACCGGCAGGCCCTGGAGCATTTGCGCATGACACCTTTGTGGGCGCGGATTGAAACTGCTGAAGACTCCTGGCCCTACACGGTGGCCAAAGTGCAGAGCTTGGTCTTTGAAAAAGGCTTTGCGGCATTTTTGGAAGCCTGGACGCCTCATCTCTGGCAGGTGCTGCCGCAGATGGATGCCTTTCACATCAAACGCCTGGGTCAGATGGCCGATATTGCGGCCGAGTTCGATGCCTCTGGCAGCCGTGACCTGGATGCTTTTATCGAATTTGCCCGTGAATACCTGCTGCGCACGCGCGGTGCTGCTTCGGCTGTCCAGGTGATGACCGTGCACGCTTCCAAGGGGCTGGAGTTTGATGTGGTCATCCTGCCTAGCCTGAGTGGCAAGGCCATGGATCAGGCGATGCGGGAGGAACTGCTGGTCTGCCGTCAGGAAGGTGGCGTACGCTGGGTCTTGGAAACTCCGCAAAAGGTGTTCTGCCAATTGGATGCGACCCTCAGCGCGGAGCTGAAGGAGAGCCGTCGCCGCACCGCCTTTGAGTCTCTGTGCCGTCTCTACGTGGCGATGACGCGTGCCAAACGCGGTCTCTATTTTGTCACGGAAACCGAGCCTGCCACAGGCCGGGCGATCAAGGAATCCCGGCTCCTGCGCATGACCCTGGGCCGCGATGGCAGCGGGCCGCTCTCGGAGGAGGACAACACGGGAATCATCGAGTGGGAAACGGGGCAGTCGGACTGGTTCAAGGCGCATCCTTATGTGCCGGAGCCCGTGCCAGTACCGGTGCTGCTGCATCCTCCGCTGGGGGAACTTTTGCGCCAGACCCAGCCCCTGCCGCGTCGTCGTACTCCTTCCGGCGAGGAAAGCTTCAAGGTCAAAGGCAGGATCCTCTTTGGGGAAGGTCGCGAGCCGGGCCGCCGTCTCGGCACCCTTGTCCATGAACTGCTGGCCGAGGTGGAATGGACTCCCGCCATAGATGAATTGGAGTCGCACTGGCTGGCGAAAGGTCTGATGACTCCTGAGGATGTTCAGGCCACAGAAGGGCCTGTGGCCGCTGCCCTAACGATGGTGCGCGGAGTCCTCCAGGCGGAAGCCTGTGCGGCGGCCTTTGCCCGTCCAGGTCCGTTGGCTCAGGTCTGGCGTGAACGTTCCTTTGACCTGGTGCTGAAGGGGGAATGGATTTCGGGAACCTTTGACCGTGTGGTCTTGAACCGTGATGCTCAGGGGCGTTATGTTTCGGCCTGGGTGGTGGACTTCAAGACGGATGAGGTATCCAGCGATATCTCCTTGCAGGAAAAGCTGGCCGGGTACGGGCCCCAGATTGCGCTTTACCGCAACGCCATCTCCAGGCTGACCGGCGTGCCGGAAAGCGGAGTGCGATGCAGCTTGCTGTTCACCCGCTTGCGCCAGCTGGTGGACCTGTGATTCAGTTCACCGCGGCCGCACGCGCCCGGGCGATGACCAGCTGCCGCACCAGCAGCTCGCTGCTGTCCCGGATTCCTGCGCTGAGGCGCAGGATCTCTCCTTTGGCCTCGGTGGCGAGGGTGATTTGGCCCAGACGCATCACTCCATAGGTGGTGGCGCTGGCCGTCATCTTGCTGGCATCTACGGATGCCTCTGCCTTTTGACCCGCCAGGGAGACCTGAATGGTCATGGGCTGGCTGAGAACAGGGCAGGCATAGTTCAGCACAATGTCATAGGTGCCTGCAGGCAGGGATTCGATGCGCCAGTCGATCTCGCCGACGGCAGCCGCATCCGGGCTGGCGCTGCCGCTGGGAGTTGGCGTGATGCTGCGGGCCAGGGCCGGTGTGAGGGCAATGAAAGCGCGCGTGTTTTTCACCAGCGCCGGCATGGGCTGGGTGACGGGCATTTCAGACGGGGTCTTGAGAGACTGCACGGCGGCGGCCAGGTCCACCACACCACCGCTGGTGATGATGCCCTGGATGCGTTCGATCTCACTCTGGTAGGGCTTGGGATCAGCTGCCTGGGCCGCGAGTTTTTGCAGGTCAGTGATGTACTTGCTGAGCAGCGGGATGTGCTTGGTGCGCAGCTGCAACTGGTAGATGGTTTCCATCTGCCGGAGGCGGGAGCCTTCGCTGCTCGCTGCAACGGGGGCTGAGTTGACAGGCAGGGACATCTGGGCCAGCCCGGCGGCAGGGAGCGCCAGGAGGCTGCTGAAAAGAAGGGGCCTCAGGTTCATGGGGGGGAGTCCTCCGAAAGTGACCACGCACCTGGGGCGGGCTTTTGGCGATGTGCCGTCTTTTCCCGGTCTAACAATGAATCGAATAAGCCGTTTTCCATCATCCCGCGCCTGTCCTTTGGCGGCATGACGGCGGCGAGCCCCTGATCCACCAGCACATTTTGATAGAGACCGATTTCGGGCAAAAATACGAGGGCATTGGAGGTGCCGTCTTTGCTTTTTCCGGGACGCACCAGCACGCGCAAATCCTTGCCCTCAAGGTACCCGGCTGTGAACTCCTGGGCGGCCCGTCCCAGCGGAGTGACATCGCTGCTGCCGAGGCGGAAATGCTGCGCAAAAGCCTTGGTCGCCTCCTTGTCTGAATCGTCGAGCGGAGCGCACTGCAACCACAGCAGGCGGATGGTGAGACGGCGGCCTTCGTGCTCAATCATGAAGCGATCCCCCTGATTGCCTGCATCCTCGACGAAGCGGGCACCGTCCAGATCCTCGAAACCGTTGAGGCCGCCATTGTTGCCCAACATGCGCAAAGGCCCCGCGGTCTGTCCCCGGCTGTTTTCCATCAGCTTCAGCAGCCGCTTGATTTCCGCATCGGCAGAATCTGCCAGTGCGGGATTGCTGGTGGCCAGCGCCCGGATGTTTTCCAAGTAGCTGTCCACGATGGGCTTTTGCGCGCTGGTGAGAGCTTCGTTGAGTGATTTTTTCAACGAATCCAGGGAAGGGCCTTCCGGGGCTGGGCTGGTGATGGTGGGGGCCTCCACAATGGCGGGCAACAGCCGCAGATTGCGCAGGCGGAGCAAATTGCCAGGATAGCCTGTCGCCGAGGTCAGCCTCAAGGTCACCGGGCTGCGGGTGAAGTTGACCGGGCCGATTTTCAAAGCCTCAAAAGTCGTGTCGTCATGGCTGAGCCTGACTTCAAAAGAACGCCGGTTTTCGGCAGCACCTGCGAGAAGGGACACCTCCAGAAATTCGAAAACCGCGCTTTCCTGCGGTTGTGAACGGCCAGGCACGAAAGTCCCGGGAAGGGAAGGCAGCTCAACAAGGTTTGCCTCCAGCTCCAAGTAGTATTTGCCGGGGGATAACCTCAAGTTCGACCACTCGGCCCCGCTGCCTCCCGTACGCCAGCCGGTGATCAGATCTCCTCGGGATTCTGCGGAGCCGATAAAACGGGCCTGGGCTGGCAGCAAGGGAAAGGCCAGGGACTGTGTCAGAGGTTCATCATTGGAGGGATACAGGGTTTTCAGTTCGGCCCGGCGCTGCTGCACCAGCCTGGCCTCTTCATAGTCGGCAGCCTCGGCCAGTTCCTGTTCAACTTTGGAAAGGGCACGCTCATACTGGTCGGTCAGCGTTTGGGAATCTGCCATGACCTGCCGCAGGAAACCTGCACGTGTCACCGCCAAAGGGGCTGGGTCCGGTTTTTGGGCCATCACGGTGCCCATGCACAAGGCAGCACCCGCCAGGAGGCGGATGCAGAAGAGAAAACTGGAAGACCGGGCGTTCATCACTTGCTGGCTGGCACCAAATCGACGGCCAGCAGTTGCATCAAATTGTCTTTCAGGACGGTACGTGCCGTGATCTTCAGGGGACCCGTGCCATCCGTGATTTTCAGCGTGCCGAGATTTTTTTCCTGAGGGCCTTTCAGCGTGGTTTCCACGTCGGCCATCAGGCTGAAGCGGGTCTCTTGCACGGCCAGGGCGCCGCCTTCGAGTGGGGTGCAACGGTAACGAAGCACCACCTCGTAGCCCCCAGGGGGAAGGTTGTTCAGTTTCCATTCGGCCGTGGCACCGGGCTTTGCCCAGCCCGTGATGGCTCCACCATCCCGCCTCACACCGGAGAGTTTGGCAGACTCCAGCGACAGGCGAATGCGGTCCGGCAGCATGCTGGATCGGATGGATTGCTCGCGGGTTTGTAACAGCAGCAGTTCCTTGTCGAGCCGTTCAAGTTCGGTCTCCAGCCGTTTGCGGAGGTCGCGGGCCTCAATCGCTCCGGTGTAGTCGCGGGCTTCCGCGCGGCTTTTTTCCAGCAGGATCAGCTCTGACAAATGCTTTTTGAGAGGGGTCAGGCTGGTTTCCAGAATGTTACGCTGAAAGCTCAGCCTCGCCAGATCCATGGTGCGCTTTGGGTCAGGCTCGGCACCGGGCACGACCGTGGGGGCGGCCAGCAGCGCCAGTCCGCCAAGCCACAGGCAAAAGCCGGATACAAGCGCGAGGTTCACAGAAGAGAGATTAGGGCAAAAACTATGCCGATTTTATCGAAAATCGGGCATGGCAATGACCCTATCCAAACCAACGTCCGTGGCAAGGCCCGTGTTGTAGGCATTGGGGTCGAAGGATGTGCATCGTGGAAGAAAGGGGAGCTGTGCAACTTCTCCCGCCGTAATCAGTTTCACCTCCGCCATGAAGCTCCCCCTTTTGCTCACAGCCCTGTCCTTCACCAGTCTTCAAGCCGCCGACTGGCCTCGTTTTCTCGGTCCCACCGGGGCAGCGGTGGTGGAAGAGTCTGCCGTGCCCACGACCTGGTCTCAGACGGAGAATCTGGTCTGGAAGAAAGATCTGCCGGGGCCGGGTTCATCCAGCCCCATTGTGGTGGGGGACAAGGTGTTTGTCACTTTCTGGAGCGGCTATGGGGACAAACCGGAGGCCAAGGATCCCAAGAAGCTTCAGCGCCATCTTCTTTGCCTGAATCTGGCGGATGGCAGCAAACGCTGGGAAGCCATCGTCGCCTCTTCGGCGGAAGACGACCCCTATGAGGGGTTCATCACGGAGCATGGTTATGCCACCCACACCCCGGTCAGCGATGGTGAGCATGTGTATGTCTTTTTTGGCAAAAGCGGGGCTTATGCCTTTGATCTGGAAGGCCAGCAGCTCTGGAAAGCTTCACTGGGCACCGGCTCGGGAAGCCGTCGCTGGGGTTCCGGTGGCAGTCCCATTTTGTACAAGGATATGCTCATCGTGAATGCCACGGATGAGAGCCAGGCTCTCTACGCTCTGGACAAAAAGACCGGCAAGCAGCTTTGGAAGGCCGGGGGTGACAAGATTGATCTGGCCTACGGCACCCCTTCCATCATGGAATCTGGCGGTCGTACCGACCTCGTCTTTGCGATTGCCGATGAAGTCTGGGGTTTGAATCCGGACACTGGCAAGATGCGATGGTTTGCCACCCATGGCCTGCCGGGGAACATCTCTCCCTGCCTCATCCAGGATGGCGACAAGGCCTATCTTTTTGGCGGTTACCCCACCCAGGGCAGTGCGGCGATCAAGCTAGGCGGGCAGGGGGATGTCACCGCCACCCACATCCTGTGGACCAGCAAGACCAGTTCCTATGTGCCGACTCCGGTGCTGCACAAGGGCCATCTTTATGTCGTCAATGATCAGGGTTTTGCCATCTGCATGGATGCCAAGACGGGCCAGGACATCTACCGCGAACGGGTCATCGATACCGGGGGCGGTCGTGGCCGGGGCAAGCCCTTTTATGCCTCTCCCGTGCTCATCGGCGATCGTCTCTACTGTGTTTCACGCCGGGGCGGCACCTATGTCCTGGCCGCAAAACCTGTGTTTGAGCGCCTGGCCCATAACACGCTGGCAGGGGATGAATCCCAGTTTCACGGCAGCCCGGCTGTCGTCGGTGATCGCCTGCTGTTGCGGAGTGAGAAGGCCCTCTACTGCATCCAAGGCCCCAAGTAAAAGAGGTTCCCGGCTGTAGCTCAGTCCATTCCGGTATCCGTCAATCTCTGCAACTGTCGCACCAGTTCTTTGACCTCGTGCGCCCCACGGATGTCGCGAAACTTTACCTCGATGCCAGCATTCGCTGCCGAGGAGAAGTCCACGGTGCCCAGCCCCAGCAGGCCCTTGAGCCCGTTTTCATAGACATCAATGCTGCGTATGTCGCAGATGCGCACCTCTCTGGAACTGCGCCCCAGCAGGCCCCAGACCACCTCCACGCGCTCCTCCGTCACCAAGTAGGTGCGGGTCCCTCGTGCGATGCCGACCACCAGCAGCAGCGTCAGGGCCGTCATGCCGGTGATCGGGGCATAAATGGGCTCGATCTTCATCAGCATGGCCGTGGTGATGAGCAGCAGCAGGGCCAGAAACAGGGCCTTGCCCGCCCCCAGCCATGATGGGTGGGACTCGTGCAGGATCAGTTCACCTGCGGGGGTGTAGCGGTCATTCGTGACGACTTCAGTCTCCTCTTCTTGGGCGGTGATGTCATCTTCATCGGTGAATTCCTCCTCATCACCGGGTGCATCGGCGCGGAATTCCCGGAACATGGGGCGGTCAATGCGTGCGCCGGCACTGGCTCTGGGGGCCCGCATGCCGCCGATCACATCTCCCACCGTGTGATCGCGCCCAGATACGGTGTCTTCACACAGATCCCCGCGTGCCAGGGATCCTCGTTCCACAAGAAGAAACAAATCTTCCTTGGACAACAATCCCGGAAAAGCCGGATGATCGTGCAGACGGTAGCGCATGAATGGGAAAAGCCGCCGCAGTCTTAAAGGAAAGGAGCGTGAGATGCAAAAGACAAAGGCTGGGTGGCGACGTATTTGATGAGGATGACGGACATCTTCACTCCCGCCAAGCGCAGCGAAGTCATGGCGCGCATCCGCTCTACGGGGAATAAGAACACGGAGCTGAAACTCATGGCCCTGCTGCGTGCCGCGAGGATTTCAGGCTGGCGCAGACATGCGATGGTGAGGGCAGGGGAGACGATCAAGGTGCGGCCGGACTTTGTCTTCTGGCGTGCCCGGGTGGCCGTCTTTGTGGATGGCTGCTTCTGGCATGGCTGTCCGCGGCACGGGACACAGCCCCGGCAGAACGGGGAATTCTGGGCGGCCAAAATCTGCCGTAACCGTGCGCGTGACCGCAAAGTCAGCCGGGGGCTTCGCCAGCAGGGCTGGGCCGTGCTGCGCATCTGGGAATGTGGATTGGGCACGAAGCAGGTCTCCCGGAGCCTGGCACGCATCCGCCGCGCACTGGAGAAGCGAACCGAAAAGGCCTCGCTTTGATTCAGGGGCGGTTGAGCGGGCTTGCGCGACGTAATCTGTGGTGATACGGCACATCATACCCATGGACTTGCTTCACTTGCGCGCAGATTTCCCCATCCTCGATCAGGAGGTGCATGGGCATCCGCTGGTGTACTTTGACAATGCGGCCAGCAGCCAAAAGCCACGTCAGGTCATCGAGACCCTGGTCCGCTACTACCAGCAGGACAATGCCAACGTCCACCGCGGGCTGCATGAACTCAGCATGCGTGCGACCGATGCCTTTGAAGCCACGCGGAAAAAGATCGCCCGGTTCATCGGTGCTGCCCGTGAGGAGGAAATCATTTATACCCGTGGGACCACGGAGGGCATCAATCTGGTGGCCCAGGTCTGGGCTTCGCAGTTTCTGAAACCCGGAGATGTCATCCTGCTCACAGGCATGGAACATCACAGCAACCTCGTGCCCTGGCAGTTGGCGGCCAAGCGTAGCGGTGCGGTTTTAAGGCACATCCCTGTTCAGGAAGATGGCACGCTGGATCTCGTTGCGGCGGAGTCGTTGTTTGATGAGCGGGTCAAGGTCTTTGCCTGCGTTCATATTTCGAACTCCCTGGGCACGGTGAATCCAGTGCGCGAACTCTGCGCCAAGGCCCGCGCCCTGGGCGCAATGACCCTGGTGGACGGAGCCCAGGCCGTGGGGCACATCCCGGTGGATGTACAGGCCATCGGTTGCGATTTTTACGCTTTTTCCGGCCACAAGATGTGCGCTCCCACCGGCATCGGGGCCCTGTATGGGCGGTATGAATTGCTGGAGCAAATGGAGCCCTGGCAAGGGGGTGGCGAAATGATCACGACGGTGACGCTCGAAACATCGGCCTACAAGGCCCCGCCGGCCAAGTTCGAAGCGGGCACGCCTAACATTGCCGATGTCATCGGGCTGGGCGCTGCGATTGATTACCTGGAGTCTGTGGGTCTGGAAAACATCCAGGCGCATGGGGTCGAACTGACCGAGTATGCCTATCAGCGCATGTCCGGTCTGCCGGGCATCCGCATTCTGGGGCCGCAGCAGCCACGCGCCTCCCTCATCGCCTTTGCCCTGGCCTGCGCCCATCCACATGATCTGGTGGAGTATGCAAACACGTACGGCCTGGCCCTGCGTGGGGGGCATCACTGCACGCAGCCGCTGATGAAACGTTTCAAGCTGCCGGGCACCAGCCGTGCCAGCTTCTATTTTTACAACACCCGCGCCGAGGTGGACCGGATGATGGACATCCTGCACCAGGCGGTTAAATTTTTCTCCTGATGGCCCTCTCCGACGAACTGCGCGACCTGTACCAGCAGGTCATCCTCGACCACTCTAAAAATCCTCGCAATCACGGTGAACTCACCGGTGACTGTGTGCATGTCCATGGCGACAACCCGACCTGCGGGGACGAGATTGACATGTGGGTGAAATTTGGCCCGGAAGGGCAGGTGGAGGACATCAAGTTCACTGGCCAGGGCTGTGCCATCAGCCAGGCCAGTGCCTCCATGATGACCGTGAAGATCAAAGGATCCGAAGGGGCCAAGGCCCGTTCCATGCTGGAAGACTTCCGTCATGTGGTGCTGGGTGATGCGCCTGTGAAGGACGAGGATGCTCTGGGCGAGCTCATCCTTCTGGAAGGGGTGCAAAAATTCCCACAGCGGGTCAAATGCGCCATGCTCGGCTGGCGTGCCCTGGAGCAAGCCATGGGCGAGCAGCAGAAGCAGGACGTCTGAAAGTCACAATAGGGTGTCAATACAACGCATCTGCACGAAAGGGATGCAGCTCTCAGTGACGTACATTTGGGGCATGTTTCATTCCCCGCGTTTTCTTGTCACTGCCGTCCTGGGACTCATCGTCGGCGGCTCTTTCGCCAAAGAGCCCTTTAAGCCCAATCTCGGCCCCGACCTTCCCCGCATCCAAGTCACTTGTGGGGAAGTGACGGTGCTGCTGCGTCAGGCCTCCCAGTGGACACCGGGCCGTCTTGATTTTCGAGGCTCGGCCATGACGACAGAGCGCAGCGCCTACGGCACGGTCTTTTCCTTTCCAGATGTCGGTTTCATCGGCACGGGTCATTTGGAAAATGAGCCGGAGTCCTTGCAGTCCCTGGCCTTCATTCTGGATGGTCAGCCTGTGGCCAACCCCTCTGCCGAGATGAAAGGCAGCACGTTCCGTTTTGAGCGCAGGTCGCGCGTTCGCCAATTTGATCTCACCTGCATTCTGGAAATTCGGGACAACCGTCTTTACGAGACCACCACCGTTCACACGGATGAGGCCCAACCCCTCAAGCTGGTGTATCATTTCATGCATGCCTGGGCACCGACGGTTTCGGCCTTCATCGCCGGGCGGGATGCGAATCCGGGCCAAGTGATCACAGGGTTGCTGAATGACGATGCGGCCCTGGCGCGGAAGTTTTACATCAATGAAGCGGTGGATTGGATGTCCGTCTATGAACCGAAGAGCGGCCAGTATGGGGTGTCTCGCCTGCTGGAGACACCACCCCAGGGAAAGCCGATCTCCATGATCTGGAATGTGCCGGGCAGTTACCGGAAGTATTACCTGAAGTGCTTCAGCAATGAGACGGTGCCTGCAGGTTTCACGGGCACGTGGAAAATGGTCACCACCTTTGGGGCTGCCCCTGAGGCTGAATGGGAAGCCGCTGCACGCAAGACCGCAGCAGATTTGGGCAAGCCGTGACTTCCTGGTCGGGAGGGAGTTTCGGTCTTGCTTGAGATTTGCGGTCATCGCTTGCACCTTGCCAGTCAGATCAGCCATGCCCGAACTTCCTGAAGTCGAAACCACCCTCCGCGGCGTCTCCCCCTATCTCGTCGGGCGCAGCATTCGTGAGGTCATCGTCCGGGACTCCCGGCTGCGCTGGCCGGTGCCGGAGACGGTGCATGAGCTGGAAGGGCAGCGCATCACCGCCGGCCAGCGCCGGGGGAAGTACCTGCTTTTCACCTCGGCCCAAGGAACGCTGCTGCTGCATCTGGGCATGTCCGGAAGCCTGCGGGTGACGGACCCTGACACTCCGTGGCGGAAACATGATCACTTTGCCCTGACGACAGACCGTGGGATGCAGATCCGTCTGCATGATCCACGGCGTTTCGGGGCGGCCATGTTTATTCATGGGGATCCGTTGTTGCATCCTTTGTTAGCCGAACTGGGGCCGGAGCCGCTTTCGGACGACTTCACGGTGGCGCTGTTGAAAACCCAGTGTGGTGGGCGCAGTGCGCCGGTGAAGGCGGTGATCATGGACAGCCATGTTGTTGTCGGAGTGGGCAACATCTATGCCTGCGAGGCGCTGTTCATGGCGGGGATTTCACCGCTGAAGGCGGCAGGCAAGGTGAGCGGGCCGCGTTTGACAAAGCTGGTGCAGGCCATTCGTGAGGTGCTGGCGGCCTCCATTGAAATGGGGGGCACCACCTTGCGTGATTTCCTCAATGAAAAGGGGGAGCCTGGCTACTTCAAACAGACTCTCCGCGTCTATGATCGGGAGGGACAACCCTGCCATGCCTGTGCCACCACCGTCAAACGGGTGGTGATGAGCAACCGCTCCACCTTTTACTGCCCGACCTGTCAGAAGTGAACTTGCGGCAAAGGCCCCCTAGAGATTGGGCCTGATGACGACGATGTCTCCCAGCATCTGCTCCTGCTCCACCATGAGGTGGTTCAGCTTCATGAGTTCCAGCATGGCCAGGAAGGTGACGATGACCTCCACCCGGCTGGCGGCGCTGCTGAACAGGGAATCAAACCGCACTCGTCCACCCACAGGGATGGCCTCCAGCAGATGCTCGATCTTGTCGGCGACGCTGTAACGGTCGCTGACGATTTCGCGGATGTCGGTGGAGTTTTCGAAGCGCTTCAGCACCTTTTGAAAGGCGCGGATGAGATCGAAAATGCCCACCTGCCCAACGATGTCGGGTGCGGGGGCCGTTAGGTCTGGCAGCTCCGGAGTGGTGGCAAAAAACTCGTCGGCCTTCACTTCCTGAGTTCCCAAAAACTGGGCCACATCCTTGAACTTCTTGTATTCGACCAACTGGCGGATCAGTTCCCAGCGCGGATCTTCCTCATCGGCATCCTCTTCGGGTGGCTGCTGGGTCTGCGGCAGCAGTTCGCGGCTTTTGATGTACATCAGGTTGGCGGCCATGACGATGAACTCGCTGGCCACCTCGATGTTCAGCATCTTGAAGGTGTTGATGTAGTCGAGGTACTGCTTGGTGATGCGCCCGATGGACACATCATAGATGTCGATCTCATCCTTCTTGATGAGATAAAGCAACAGATCGAGGGGGCCCTCGAAAATCTCCAGTTTGACCTTGTAATCCTTGTCTTCCACCTGGGAGCTTATGGGCGGGAAGCGGTCGGAAGCGAGGAGAAAAACTCACTTCACCACGGGCGGTTCGATCCCGAGTTCCAGGGTGAGTTTTCGAGCGGCGTCCAGTTGCTCGGGTTTCACGAAGATCATGCTGTAGTAGTTGCCTTCCAGCACGACGAAGAGAGGCGCATAACCCTTGGTCTTGTAGTCGTTCACGGTGGCCTCCATTTCCTTCTCGCTGTAGATGGTGCTGCGCCACCAGCCGTTGAATTCAATGGCCTTGGAGAAAATGGCCCGGTAGGCCTCTTTGCCTTCGTGATACTCGTAGTAGATCATCTGTTCCCCGGTTTCCCGCTTGGCATCGGAGAGCTTGGCCATCGCATCCGCCTTCATCCACTCGGTGAAAAGCTTTTCCCGCTCTCGCGATTTGGCAGAGCTGACCTTCGAGGGTTTCACCCGTACCGGTTTGTCGGCAGCCTGGGCTGGCTGGCTGAGGGCTGCCGTCAGCAGCAGGCAAAGCAAAAGGCAGAAGGCTTTCATGGGAGGAGAACGGCTAAAGCTTACTGTTTGATCAGGGACTTTTCCGGGAAGTTAAAGCTGGCAATATCGTCTTTGGGGTAAACGCGGGCGGCCACGCTCGACTTGTCCCCAAAAACGACGACGACCCGGCGCCATTTGTTGCCGCCCTGGGCGATTTTGGAAGGGATACCAAAAAAGAACTCATGCTTTTTCCCCTTGGCGATTTCCATGGGGATTCCAAGGGTGGAGTTGTTGGGCAGCACCACGCTGGTGGGACGTTCAGAGACATGCATCGGTTCGGCGCTGTCGCCGTAGAAATAAGCCTTGATGACCATGTCATCTTTCTTGAGCAGGTTCGCGGTGCTGACCTTGGCTTCGATGCATTCGGCCCCCCGCTGCCAGCCGCCTTCGTGGAACAGGTAGGCTTTGCCCGTACCCATGAGATC
Organism: Verrucomicrobiota bacterium; assembly: GCA_040386955.1. Taxonomy (GTDB): domain Bacteria; phylum Verrucomicrobiota; class Verrucomicrobiia; order Verrucomicrobiales; family Verrucomicrobiaceae; genus Prosthecobacter. The sequence goes on along the minus strand of JAZKER010000041.1, from coordinate 52,137 downwards.
AATGGAATAAGGGCTTTCAGCGAGGAGGGGCAAGGTGATGAAGCCCAGTAAGCAGGTGAGGAGCAGCTTTTTCATAAGTCTCAGATCAAAACGTAATTCAACGGATGGATTAACCGAATTCCTGAGTGAGAATAAAAAATCTGCGCGCAGGTGTCAACCTTCCGGAAGTAAGGCGATGCCTTTGATGGCTTCACTGCCCGGCTTAATGAGGTCTTCCAGCAAGGACGGCAGATTCTCCCATCCGATTTGGTGGGTGATCCAGGGCCGGGTGTTGATGCGCCCCTCTTGGATCAGTGAAAGGATCCGTGGAAAATCCGCTGCCTGGGCATTGCGGCTGGCGAGCAGGGTGAGTTCTCGTCGATGCAGCAGGGGATCGTCCAGAGGCACGGGTTCTTTGGTGATGCCGACGTAAACAATGCGACCGGTGAACCGGGCCAGCCGCAATGCCCGGGCCATGGATTGGGGATTGCCTGTCGCATCAAAGACCACTTGGGCAGTGGGTTCATCTGGCAACATTTCCACCACATTCACACCAGGATAATGCTGCGTCACAAAGGCGCGGCGGGCGGCGCTGAGTTCCAGTACGGTGATGTGCGGCGTGGCCAATCGGGCGAATTCCAACACCGTGAGTCCGATGGGGCCGGAACCGATGATGAGGACATCTTCTGTCGGCCGGATGTCTGCCCGATTCACGGCATGGCAGCCGATGGCCAGCGTCTCCACCAAGGCCAGCTGCTCATAACCTAGAGTATTGCAGGGGTGCAGCTTGGCAGCGGGCAGGATGAGCCTTTCCCTCATGCCGCCATCGCAGTGCACACCCAGAACGGCCAGCGTTTCGCAACAATTGGTTCGGCCCTGAAGGCAGGCATGGCAGTTTCCGCAATGGAGGTAAGGCTCCACAGAGCAGCGGTCCCCTGGCTGCAGGTGCGTGACATCAGGTCCCACCGCCAGCACCTCGACCCCCAGTTCATGGCCGAGGATGCGTGGGAATTCGATGAAGGGCATCTTGCCCAGATAGCCGCTTATGTCGGTGCCGCAGATGCCGATGGCACGGATCGCGACCAAGGCCTCGCTAGTGCCGGGGACCGGGGCCTCGGGAAGTTCGATCCATTGAAACTGGCGGGGTTGGGTGAGCTGCAGGGCACGCATGGTGCCACTGTGCTAGCAGGCCGATTTCGGCGCGGCAATCAAGATCCCGTCCACTTCTGCAAAACATAGCGTCCGGCCTGGACAATGATGCGGGGCAGAGGCTGCGTGGGGTGGAAGGCCTCGTAACCCGGGCGCAGTTCCTCCCAAAAGGCGGCGGATGAATGGCTGGCTGCCTGGGCCAGGCGTTCTGGGGTGAGGGGGAAGGGGAAGACATGCACTGGCAGGCTGTCCTGGCCGGCAGACAAGGCCGCTTCGACCACGAGGTAAATCTCTTCGATCACCGGATCGGTCATCGCAAAGCAACCGATGCTGACTTCATTGCCATGCACCATGATGAAGCTGCCTGTGCGGCCATGATGCTGGTCGTAGGCGTTTGGGTAGCCAATGTTGAACGAGAGATGAAAGTTGCTTCGGGGATTCAGGGCGGACTTGTCCACGCTGTAAAAACCTTCGGGGGCCTGACCGTCTCCTTCGATGAGCTTGGGGCCGAGGCTGCCAGACATGGCCGCGATGGGATAGGTGCGAAAAAGCTTCCATGCCTGCTTCGATTGCAGCCAGAGTTCCAGGGTACGGCTCTCTTTGAAGACGCGGATAAAAGCGGGATTCCCCAGCCGCAGCCCCTGCTTTTTCAACTCCGCATTGAGCGGGGCCTGGACTCGGCCACGAGCATGGGCAAGGCGGTCTGGCGGGGAAAGTTTGCGCCAGTCTTCAGGGGCAGGGGGAGCCGGGTAGGGGAGCTTCATCGAGACAGGGCCGGACCATACGCTGGCCAGGAAGGGAAGAGAAATGACAGGCCCACAGTCTGAGCAGGTCTGGCCTTTCGGTGCCGAACTGAAAAGGGCGAGGGCAGCCCCCATCGGAATCAGCAGCCAAAAAACGTTTTTCATAAGGGGAGGAGACATCTGGTGTGCCCCGCGTAGCGGGCACCCCATATAAGATACCGAATCCTGGGAATTTGATCAATGTTCGCGCTGATTGCGCACCGTCTCTCCTGGGCGCCAGGTGCCCTCGGTCATCACGATCTTCGGGTATTTGGGCAGGCCGCGCTCATTTTGCTGCTCCTGGGCCACCAGCAGGTCCACGGCTGCCGCACCCAATACATCCGCCTGCTGGTCAATCCCGGCGACCTGGGGCCGGTCGGCCCTCCAGCCCAGGGTGACGATTCCGGGCTTTTCAGGCAGGGGCATGCCCTCCAGCCATTCAGGCAGGCTGTGCCCACCCTCGATGACGGCATCTGGTTTCACTTTGGCCAGCCATTGCTGGAAATCCTGGCGGCTGGGTTCCCGGCGCAGGCACAGCAGGGCCTCGGCCTGTTTGAGCGGTAGCGGATGATGGGCCAGAAAACTGGCGGACCAGGCGCTGAACATCCGCTCATTGATCACGCTGCCCCCATAATAACCGATGCGTTTGTAGCCCAGTTTTTTCATATGGCGCATTGCTGTCATCATGCCCAGGTAATGGTGATGGTGCACGCGGTGCAGTGCCGGTCGGGCATAGCCCAGGCCGATGACCACGCTGCTGAATTTCTCCCAGCGCATGGAGACGTGGCCCCGGCTGCGGGAGATGAGCGGTGACAGGATGAAACCTGGTATGCCACGTGCCTCCAGGATGCCTGAGAGCCGCCGCCCGGTCATCCCCTTCGCGGCGAGATGAAATTCGTCCAGCTGGAAGCCGAGCTGTTCCGCCCGCTGCCGTGCCCCGATAATGAGCTGCTGTGACCAGGAGGAGAAGCCGAGATCTGAAGGCTCCTTTTCAGCCCAGATGAAAGCCAGTGTGCGTGGGGCCTGCGACCTCCGCTTTTGCCGCATGTGCGTCATCAGCTTGGAGATTTCAGGGTCTGGCCGGTAACCCAGGGTGGCGGCAGTCTCCAGAATCCGGGTCCGCAGGGCGGGCTGCACATGAGGTTCGCCCCTCAGTGCACGGGACACGGTCATCTTCGAGATGCCCAAGTGGTCGGCAATGTCCTGGAGATTGGGGCTGCTCACGTCTTGGCAAATGAGTAGGGCGGGGGACAGGGCGCTGCAAGATCATCTCATCAGGCAGGCTGAGTGCTTGAGAAGTCCGCCAGCCTGCCTATGAGAGAGGTCCGGCGCAGCCACGCCCCGCGATTTTACTTCCCATGATCCGTCTCCTGCTTCTCCTTTCCGTTCCGCTGTACATCCTCGATCAGTGGTCGAAGCTATGGATTGTGAAGCATTTTGTGCTTCATGAGACCGAGCAGGAAGTCATTCCCGGCATCTTCTGGCTGCATCACACGGCGAATACCGGCGTGGCCTTTGGCATGTTCAACGGCACTGAGTATGCCAACTACGCCTTCGGGGCCATTTCGCTGACGGCCTTGTCCTTCATCATTTGGATGTACAAAAAGGGGGCTTTCCCGGGAGTTTTGAGCCGCACCGCCGTGGCCCTTCTGGTCGCTGGCATCTTTGGCAACCTGACCGACCGTCTCCTCCACGGCTATGTGGTGGATTTCCTCCGCTTTGACTTTGGCTTCAGGCCCTTCAATCCTTGGCCTTCTTTTAATGTGGCGGATTCCTGTGTGGTCGTTGCTGCCATTCTGTTGGCCATTGCCTCCTTCACGGAAAGTGCGCCAGCACCTAAGGCCAAGAGCTGAACTGACGCAGTCTCGCATTTCTGCGATCTTTGCCCCGCCCCGCAAGAGGTGGGGCTTTTTTGTGCTTGGCCACAAAGGGTCAAACATCGGCAACTTTGGGTATTTCACCATCCAGGCTGTCGCAGAGGCACGAAAACGGAGGGTCAAAGAGAGGGGCTATCCCGTCTTTTGGCCAAGTCTATTGGAAGGCTGCATTCTTGAGAAACAGGTCACGGGGCCACCTTGGGCCAAGCGAATCGAAGAAGGTAAAAAGGGGCCGAAACGGGAAAAACACCCTTTTTGAGCGTTTATTTTTTCAGGAGGTTTCCATAAAATAATAAGACCATGACTGGAGATGTTTAAAAAACTTTAAGTTATGATAAATGATAAAGAAGGTGATAAAACAGTTTGTTGAGTGCTAATGAATTGAAAATGAATCATTTAGTATGGTTTGTGTGATTATTTGAAAGCAAATAATGGCCTCTGAGAACTTCAAAAGTCTCTCATTTTACAGAAATTCCAGATAATGATGATTATTGGATTGCAGTGATTCTAGTTTTTGATATAATTACCATATCAAAAGCAAAGAATTGCTATGAAAACAGTCTCCACCACCTTTGCCGCGCTTTCCCTCTCTCTTGCGGCTTTCATTTTCCCAGGTCTGGTTTCTGCCCAAAATGGCTACGCCGCCAGTCACTACGCTGCCCAGCAGGCAGCCTACGCTCAGCAGCAGCAGGCGGCTGCCTACCATGCGCAAATGCAGCAGCAGCAGGCCTGGGCCGCTTATCATGCGCAGCAGCAGGCCGCAGCCTATCACGCGCAGCAGCAGCAACAGCTGATGGTTGCACGGGCTGTGCCGGTGGCCCGGACGGCTCCTGCGGCGGGATCTCTCATTCGTTTCGATGGCAGGTATGCTTCTTGCTCGGCCAGCCTGCCTGGTCAGGTCCAATACCTTATCAATGCTGCGAATCACCTGCAGAACAGCCCTTATGTCCGGGGCGGAGGCCACGGCCGTGTCGAAGATCGTGCTTACGATTGTTCCAGTTCCACCTCCTACACGCTGATCAAGGCGGGGTTGCTGAAGAGCCCCCTTACATCCGCCGGATTCTCTCAGTACGGCCAGCCTGGGGAAGGGCGTTTCATCACCATCTGGGTGAAACCTGGTGACCATGTTTTCATGACGGTGTGCGGCCTTCGCCTGGACACGTCAGGAGGCAAGGTGAGCGAGGGTCCACGCTGGCGCACCAAGGGCCGCAGCTTTGCAGGCTTCACACCCCGTCATCCTTTTGGCCTCTGATTCTCATTTTTGTGACTCGTTTATCAATTTCACATCAAGGCGGCGAAGCAGAGTGGAGAACGCCTCATTCCAACCTTGATAAGATCGCAACCTTGCAAAACGCCTTCTCAATTTCATGAATACTCCTCTCGATTCTGTTTCTCATCTGCCTGCAGGGCATGACCAAGGAATGCTTGGATGGAAGGCCATGGATGCTTTCGATGCCTCATTGCCACGTCCGATGAGCGCGGAGATTGTGGCTGATTTTGTGGCTTCCACCCGTTACGAGAGGCCTTCAGCGCCGCGTTTTTGGGGTTCCTTTTGGACGGCTGTCTCGGTAACTTCAGGCCAGGAAGCTTCCGCTGTCGCCTGAGTCCGTTGAGTTGAAGGGAGCGGGCCGAAAAACCGCGTTTACAGGATCAGCCGTGAGTTTATCGGGAGAGCCATCTGCCTTTGAATGGCGCTGGCAGAGCAGTTCTTATGCAGGCTTGTCTATTTGGGCTTGTGTGAGCAGCCACAAGAGCCTCCACAACCGCCTTTTTTCCGGCCTTTGAGGGCTGAAACGAGGAAGAACAAGGCCGTCACGAGGACCACGGCGGGAGCTGCCCAAGATTGCCAGTCGTTCATATCAATGGTTAGACCTTGCCAAGTCCGGAAGTGTTGACTCTTCATCGGTAGCCCAATGCGGTGCCGATCTGGAAGATGGCCAGGGAGAGGATGTAGGCGGTGCCCGTCATGAAACCGAGCTGGAACCACATCCAGCCCCAGCTTCCCGTTTCACGTTTGACGATGGCCATGGTGCTGACGCACTGCATGGCGAAGACGTAAAAGACGAGCAGGCTGATGCAGACAAGCGGGGTGTAGACCGCTGTGCCATCGGCCCGTTTTTCTTCGCGGATGCGGTCGCGAACCGGAGTGAGGTCTTCGTCATCCTGGGCCTGCACGGCATAGACGACGGACATGGTGTTCACAAACACCTCGCGGGCGGCAAAGCTGCCGATGAGGCCGATGCCGATCTTCCAGTCATAACCCAGGGGCTTGATCGCAGGCTCGATAAAATGGCCGGCGCGACCTGCAAAACTCTGTGCCAGATGTTGGGAATTGAGGGAGGCGAGTTCGGCCTTGGCGGCTTCGAGCTGCGGCGCTGCAGTCTCGCTTTCAGCCTGCGCTTCGAGTCCGGCAATGCGTTCTTCGACGACGCCCACCTGATCGCTGATCTCATGGTTTTTAGGGTAGGTGGAGGCGGCCCAGATCAAGATGGAGATGCCAAAGATGATCGTGCCAGCACGCACCAGGAAGGCTTTGGCCCGCTGCCACACAAGGAGGAGGATGGACTTCAGCGCCGGCATCTTGTAGGTGGGCATTTCCAGGATCATCGGGGCGTTTTGCCCCCGCATGATGCCCTTGTTTAAAACCCAGGCGAAGAAGAAGGCACCGAGGGTGCCCAGGGCATAAAGGCCGACCATGATGCCCGCCTTGGCCCAGGTGGAGACGGTATCCGGCATGAAGACGCTGATGAGCAGCACATACACGGGGATGCGCGCCGTACAGCTGGCCAGCGGGGCGATGAGAATGGTGATGAGGCGGTCCTTGGGACTGTCAATCGTACGCGTGGCCATCACACCGGGGATGGCGCAGGCATAGGAACTGAGGAAGGGGAGGAAGGCCTTGCCATTGAGCCCCACCACGCTCATGAGGCGGTCGAGAATGAAGGCCACACGCGCCATGTAGCCCGTGTCCTCCATGATGCCGATGAAGAAGAAGAGGATGAGAATCTGCGGCAGGAAGATGACCACCCCGCCGACACCGGCGATGGCACCCTGGACGATGAGATCGCGCAAATCTCCTGGAGGCATGATGCCCGTGACCCAGGTGCCCAGGGCACCGAAGGCCTCATCAATGAGCCCCATGGGAATCTCCGCGAAGGCGAAGATGAGATAAAACAGGAAGGTCAGGAAGGCCAGCATGGCGAGGCCGCCCAACCAGGGATGCAGAAGGAAGGCATCCAGTTTTTGCGTGATGGTGGGCAGTTCCTGGCCGGGGCGCTGCAGCACCTGGGCGGTCAGGTTTTCAATTTTCGCGTAGCGGTCGGCCACCAACTGATCTTCCCAGCCCGGATGGGTGGCACTGAGGGCGTCGCGCCCGCGCTGGATCTGGCCCAGGTGGGCATCGCGGATGCCGGCGTGCAGAGGATCGTGATCGGACAGCAGGTACAGGGGCTCCAGCAGGGTGGTCTTGTCATTGACCGCCCCGGTCAGCAGCAGCTCTGCGCGGGTGCTATGCAGGGCGGCACGGATGTCTTCCGGCAGGGGAGCGGACTGCCAGCGGGGCAGGGGGATGTCTTCGCGGCTGATGGCCGACTTCAGTTCCAGGAAGCCATTGCCAGTGGTCGCCTGCATGGGCACGACAGGCACACCGAGTTCTTCGGACAGCTTTTTCAGGTCAATGCGCCACTGCTTGGCCGTGGCGATGTCCATCATGTTCAGCACAAGGATGGTCGGCAGCCCCAGTTCCAGCACCTGGGTGAGAAGGTAAAGATTACGCTCCAGATTGGCAGCATCAGCGATGAAGACCACCCGGTCAGGCCGGGGCGTGTCGGCCTGGCGACCCAGCAGCACATCGCGCAGCACGGCTTCATCCGGACTGCGTGCGTTCAGGCTGTAGGCACCGGGCAGGTCAATGAGGCGCAGCTTTTTGCCATGCTGGCTGTAGCATTCGCCGATCTTCTTTTCGACGGTGACCCCTGGGTAGTTGCCCACCTTTTGCCGAAGGCCGGTGAGCTGGTTGAAAATGGTGGTCTTTCCCGAGTTCGGGTTGCCGACGATGGCCAGCAGGGGCAATTCAGCGCTCATGCCAGGGAGATGCAGATGTCGGCGGCCTCGTGATTGCGCATGGCCAAGTGGGAACCGCGTACGGTGATTTCAATGGGTTCGCCCAGGGGGGAGCGACGCACCATGGTGACCTTCGCACCGGGGGTCAGGCCCAGTTCGCGGAGGCGTGTGAGCCCTGCCCGCCCCGTGGGCATGGACTGGATGATGCCGGACTGGCCGACAGGGAGCTGAGAAAGTGTGGAAGGGGCGTGCATGGCTAAGGTGCAATTGAGACGCGCTCGCAGACTCAACGCTAGCGGGGGCTTGGACCTTTGCAACCAAGACAGGCAATTATGCGGAATTATGGCGGAAGGAATGCCCCTGCCATCCTGCCTCTGGCCGCTATTGCGCATGGGTGCCAGAGCGTGAATCTTTCCACGTCCATGGTCCCGCGACTGCTCACCGTTCTCATCCTCCTCTTTCTGCACGCTCCGCTGGCTGTGCTGATGGTGAATTCCTTCAATGAATCGCGGTTTGGCGGTGAGTGGGAGGGGTTTACCTGGAAATGGTATGAAAAGCTGTGGGCGGCAGATGAAGTGTGGGAATCGCTGTGGCTGACCCTCAAGATCGCTTTTTGCGCGAGTGGGGCAGCGATGCTGCTGGGCACGCTGGCCGCCTGGGTGCTGCATCGTTTTCAGTCGCTGTTGCAAAGGGCGCACCAGACTTTGGTGACGCTGCCCCTGGCCCTGCCAGACCTGCTTTTGGGCATGTCTCTCCTGGCCCTTTTTGTGGCATTGGGTGTGGAGACGGGTTTTTTGACCATCTGGATTGCCCATGTCACTTTTTCCGTCAGCTATGTGACGATGGTGGTACTGGGGCGTTTACAGGATTTTGACCTCACTCTTCTGGAGGCGGCCCGGGATCTGGGGGCGAATCGTTGGCAGACGGCACGGCGGGTTTTGCTGCCCCTGTTGCTGCCCGGGATTCTGGCGGGTGGTCTGCTGGCTTTCACCCTTTCCATGGATGATTATGTGATCACCTTTTTCGTTTCAGGTCCAGGCAGCACGACTTTGCCGCTGCGGGTGGCCAGCATGATGAAGACCAGCCGCAACCTGCCGGTGATCAATGCCCTGAGTACCCTGATGATCGCGGCCACATTCGTCCTGGCAGCCATCAGTTTCCGGCTTCAGCGCGCCCGCTAAAGAAGTCATTTCTTCAGCTTTGTTTGAAACTTTCGCGTGCCATCCGGCCTCCTGTGTCTATTCGTGCAGTCTTATGAAGCATTACATTTGGGACTCTTATTTCGTGGAACTCTTCGACGCCTGCGTGGACGAGTACGATGATGGCAACCACGACTTTGAGAGCTGGTTCAGCGATGAAGACCAGGACTTCCTGAAGGCGATCGGCTATCGTGAGCGTGAGTTTTTTGACTTTGTGGAAGACAACGTCACTTCCGGTGGCGAGCAGCCGACGGCCATCACGGCGCTGCTGGTGGCGGCGGTGCGCCGGGATTATTTCCTGACGATGCAGAAGGGCGTCCCCAGTGCCCACGTCATCACTCCGGCGGAGCTGCCTGCCAAGACGGCAGCGCTGGAAGACTTTGTCTGGCTGCCGCGCATCATTGTGAAGGCTCGCGCCAAGCTGCGTGGCGAGATGGACCCGGACACGATGTTCTGCTGTGGCGGTGACCGGGCCTTTTTGTCCAAACATGACATCCATCCGGCAGACTTCCTGCGAGTGGTCTGGGCGGCAGGTGAGGATGACCAGAAGATCCTCGCCTACGTCAAATCTCGCCAGGCCTGAATGGGCGGGCGATCCTAATCCATCATGGAGTTGTTTCGTGAACAGTTGCTGCTGCTGGTGACCGTGCCGGTGATCCTGGGGGCCATTCTCCTGGAGATCATCGTCACCCATTTCCATGGCATCCGGGCCTATACCCGCCGGGAGACGCTGACGAATTTCTACATGGCGGCGCTCAACGGCAGCCTGGACTTGCTGCTACGTGCGGTGTTGGTGCTGCCTGCCCTCCTGTGGTGCTGGAACCACCGAATGATGGATCTGGAGAAAGGCTGGGTTTACTGGCTGGGGCTCTTTTTCCTCCAGGATCTGGCCTACTACGTGTTGCACTTTGTGGACCACCACTGCCGCCTGTTCTGGGCGGTCCATGTCACGCATCACTCCTCGGAGGAGTTCAATCTCACGACGGGTTTCCGTTCATCTGTATTCCAGCCGGTGTATCGGACGGCCTACTTCATGCCCATCGTCTGGCTGGGGTTTGAGCCGCTGGACATCCTGTTCATGTACGCGGCCACGCAGATCTATGGCAGCCTTATTCATACGGAGCGGATCCAAAGCATGGGCTGGCTGGAGCATGTGCTGGTGACGCCGAGCCACCACCGTGTTCACCATGCCTCCAATGGACGCTATCTGGACAAAAACATGGGCATGTGCCTCATTCTCTGGGACAAGCTTTTTGGCACCTTTCAGGCCGAGCTTCCCGAAGAGCCGGTGCGCTATGGCCTAACGAAAAGGATCGAAGATCGTGGCCCCGTAAACATTGTTCTTCACGAGTGGAAGGACATGATGAAGGATGTGCGCCAAAGTGCGCTGCCCTGGTGGAAACGGCTGGGTTACATCCTGCGCGGACCGGGCTGGAAGGCCGGGGAGTAGCTTTACTTTGCGGCGTCCTGCGGCAGCAGGACGGGGATGCCTTGATCAATGGGATAGAGCCGAGAGCCATCCTGGCAGACGAGGGCTTTCTCCTCCGCGGGATGGCCGTGGCGCAGCAGATCATCTGGCAAGGCCCAGCGCAGCGGCTGGTGCGTGTGGGGGCAGCGGAAGGTGGGCAGAAAATCGTTGATCCAAGAAAGGTCCATGAGTGATCAGGCGGCGGGAATGGTGGGGTCAATCTCTTTGGCCCAGGCGAGGATGCCGCCTGCGACGTTCCAGACCTGGGTGTAGCCCAGCTCCTGCAAAGCAGCCACGGCCTTGGCGCTACGCACCCCGGAACGGCAGTGAACCAGCACGGGTTTGTCGCGAGGGATTTCCGCTGCACGCGCCGTGACCTGGGCCAGAGGAATGAGGGTGGAGCCTTCGATCTGGGCGGCGGCGTATTCGTCAGGCTCGCGCACATCCAGCAGGAAGTGGTTCTCCTGCCTGCTGCGTTTGTCCTGAAGTTCCTGGACGGTGATGGTTGGGACGTTGGGTGGAGGTGTCATGCCGCAGAAGCCTTGGTAATCGATGGGTTCGGTGATGGTGGGGTTTTCGCCACAGACAGGGCATTCCGGATCCCGCCGGAGGGTGAAGGTGCGGAAGCGCAGGCTGAGGGCATCCACATGCAGCAGCTTGCCTAACAAAGGTTGCCCAATGCCGGTGATGAGCTTGATGGCCTCCAGGGCCTGCATGGTGCCGACGAGGCCGGGGAGAACCCCCAGTACGCCGCCTTCGGCACAGCTCGGTACCAGGCCGGGCTTGGGCGGGGTGGGCGACATGCAGCGGTAGCAGGGTGCGCCGAGATGCGGGGCGAAGACGGCCACCTGGCCCTCAAAGCGCAGAATGCTGCCATAGACGTTCGGTTTGCCCAGCCAGACGGCGGTATCGTTGGAAAGGTAGCGCGTGGGGAAGTTGTCGGTGCCGTCAATCAGCAGGTCATAGTCGGCTGCGATTTCACGGGCATTGGCCGCCGTGAACATTTCGCGGTGCATCCGCACTTCGAGGTGGGGATTGATATCCAGCAGCCGGTCTCGTGCCGCTTCCAGCTTGGGGCGGCCGATGTCGCTTTGACCAAAAAGGAGCTGCCGCTGCAGATTGGACACTTCCACCACATCCGGATCCACCAGCCCCAAGGTGCCCACACCGGCCGCTGCCAGATACATGCTGATGGGGGAGCCCAGCCCGCCTGCGCCGATGCACAAGACACGTGCGGCCTTCAGCTTTTTCTGCGCTGCCAGCCCAAACTCCGGCATGGCGAGATGCCGGGCATAGCGCTGGAGTTCGGCGGGGGCAAGGTCAGGCATTGGCGGGGGCTACAGGGGAGCATTGGCGGTGCGGAGAGGCAACCAGCTTGTGCGAATTCGGGAGGGCAAAAAACTGCCAGACAACGGGGACCGTCAGTGCTCGTTTAAGAACCGTCATCCTTTTTCATCATGTCCACATCACCTGTTTTTGTTCCGGCGGGGCAAGGCTCCGTCATCCGTGCCTTTGGTCAGGAATCTCATTTTCACCTCACCGGTGAACAGACCGGAGGGGCCTATACCCAGTGGGTGGAAATCACGCCGCCGGGTGGTGGACCACCTCCCCATTTCCATACCCTGGAAGACGAGTGGTTTTATGTCCTGGAAGGCCAGATGAGCTTTTTCAAGGATGGCGAATGGACGGAGGGCGGGCCGGGTACCGCTGTTTACATGCCCCGAAACGTCCCTCATGCCTTTAAAAACACGGGCGAGACCGTTTCCAAGATGGTGATCACCACGGCACCTTCCGGATTTGAGACCTTCTTTGCCCGCTGTGCAGAAGTGTGGAATCAGCCGGGTGCGCCTGACATGCAGCGCATCATGGAGATCAGTGCCGAACACGGGATTCATTTTGTGAATCCCTAGGCCGGCCTTCTCGGCTTCTTGCCCAGGCACAAGGCAGGGGCAAGAAACCAAGCCGAAAATTAAAGCAGGGTGTCGTAGCTGCGGCCGCCTTTGCCTTCAAAGAAGTTCATGAAGGCACGGTTCACCGTGTAGAAACCTCCAGGGGTCGGGTAGTCGCCGCTGAAATACCAGTCGCCATAGTCAGGTCCAAGCGCCTTGTGCAGACCCGCAATGGACTGGAAGATCACATGGATGTCGCCTTTCCAGGTGGTGTGCTGGGGGGCGACCAGCTCGCTCACCTTGGCGGAGATCTGCTCATCCGTGAAGGGGGCGTAGATGGCCTTCACGGCATTGCACATTTCAGACTTGGGCTTGTTCACTTCCGCTTTGCAGGCGTCGTAGGTTTCCTTCACCACATGGCGCATGCCGTTTTCATCCAGCAGCGCGATGGCGGCCTGGAAGGCGATGAATTTGCCCAGTTCTGACATGTCAATGCCGTAACAGTCCGGGTAACGGATCTGCGGGGCGGTGGAGCAGACGATGATGCGGCGCGGATTGGTCCGGGCGAGGATGCGCAGCAGGCTCTTTTTCAGCGTGGTGCCGCGGACGATGGAGTCATCAATGACGACGAGATTGTCATTCGGAGTCACGACCCCGTAGGTGATGTCATAGACGCTGGAGACAAGCTGGTCCCGCCCGCTTTCCTGGGCGATGAAGGTGCGCATCTTGATGTCCTTGTGGGCGATCTTTTCAGACCGGGGCCAGTTGCGCAGGATGAGGTCGTCCAGCTTGGTTTCATCAAAGCTGTTGGTGCTGACCATCTCCACGATGGCGTCCTTCACCTCCTGGCGGCGCTTGTAGCGCAGGCCGTCCAGGAAGCCGTGGTAGGCGGTTTCGGCCGTATTGGGGATGAAGCTGGTGACGGTGTGCTCCCAGTCGTTGCCGATGGCCTCGATGAGCTGCGGCACCATCTGCTCGCCCAGGGCTTTGCGCTGACGGTAGATGACGGAGTCGTTGCTGCGAGAGAAGTAGATGCGTTCGAACGAGCAGGGGCGCAGGTGTGCGGCCTGCGGAGCAAAGGCGGTGGTGGTGATGGAGCCGGAAGACTTGATGACACAGACGTGGCCGGGAGTCAGCTCCTGGACGTCATTTTCACCGACTTCAAAGACGGTCATGAGGGCAACGCGCTCGGAAGCAAAGGCGACGACTTCGTCATCCTCATACATGTGGCAGGGGCGGATGCCGAGGGGGTCCCGCATGATGAAGAAATCCCCGTTGCCGATGGTGCCGGCGATGGTGTAGCCGCCGTCCCAAAGTTCAGCCGATTTGCGAATGATCTGGGCCACGTCCAGCTGCTCGCTGATGTGACGGGTGATGTCTTCCAGAGGGATGCCGGAATCCCGCATCGTGTGGTAAAGATCGGTGTGGGCTTCATCGAGCTGGAAGCCGATCTCTTCGAGGACGGTCTGGGTATCGGTGTCGAAGACGGGGTGCTGGCCCCGTTTCATCATGATTTTGTTCAGTTCACCGGAGTTGGTGAGGTTGAAGTTCCCCATGACCATGAGGCTGCGGGTGGGCCAGGTGCTGCGGCGGATGTAAGGGTGGAGGCTGCCTTTGCCAAATGCCCCGCTGGTGCCGTAGCGCAGATGCCCCATGTTGACTTCGCCAGCCAGCTCAAACTCGCGTTTGATGGCTTCAGGATCATCTTCAAACTTGGTGTATTCGATGCCCATTTCATCGCGGCGTTCCTTCCGCTCGGCATTCACCCGGCGGGCGATGCGGCCAAACTCCTTCATCTCGTCCGCGAGGACTTCACCAATGGCCTCGGCGGATTTGGTGGAGCGCACGCGAAACATGTAGGGGGCGCCTGGAGACATGTCGAGCTTGCAGCAGCCGATGCCGATGCCGTCTTGGCCACGGTTTCTCTGCTTGGCCATGAGGCCGAACAGACGCTCCAGTCCATACAGGGCTGTGCCATACTTGTCCTGGTAGTAGGCCAAGGGTTTTTTCAGCCGGACTACGGCAATGCCGCACTCGTGTCGGATGGGGTCGCTCATGTGTTGGGAGCACTCATCCTTGGCAGACAATGCTGGGAGTGCAAGACGTGGCCGCAGCTTTTTCTCAAGTCGGGACGTGTTCTCAGGAAAACGGGGAGGAATGGCATGAAAACAGAGGTTTTTCGGAATCTGCGAACCGGGAAAAAGCGGTATTGGCGGGGGTGGTTTTTCTGCCTGCCTGTCATCTCACTCGCTTTGAAGAGAAGAACAGTTGATCAGAGACTCACTTTTTACGCCAGGAAAGGGCGCTAAGGATGCGTCGGCCCTTGGAATGTGTGCCAGCCAGTTCGGCCGCCTCAACTTCGCTATCGCTGAGAATGTCAGGATCCCCGGAGTCAAAGTCTTCCGCACGGGGCAGGCCGATAGGTAGCTCGGGTTCAGCCTCGGGCTGGTGCGATTCTTCGGCCACGGGCAGCGGGGCCGGGCTGATGTCCGGTTTGGAGGCTGGGGCGGAGAGGCTGGATGGCACGATGAGACCGCCGGAGAAGATCAGCTTCATGGCATCTTCCACGGTCAGCGGTGCATCGGTCACCTGCTCAATGGGGACCACCAGAAGAAGACCCGTCATGGGGCTGAGGGCACCTGGGATGAAGACAGCGGCCAGGACTTTGTTCTGCTGCGGATCTAGGTACTGGCCGGTGACGAAGCCGAGCATCTTCATGTCGCCGGAAGGATAGTCCACATAGACCACCCGCTTGAAATTCTGGCGACCGCCCAGGCCTTTGAAACCGTCGATCACCTGCTTGAGCGACTTGTAAATGAAGGAGACGATGGGAACGCTGAGCAGCAGCTTGTCCATGGCCGTGACGACGCGGACACCGAGGACGTTGGTAGCCATGACGCCGAGCGCCAAAAATACCATCAGGGGGATCATGAAACCCACAAAGGTGAGTACATGCTGGTAGGTCGGAGAGTTCGGGTCAACGATGACCTTCCCGGTCAGTTCGTTGATGAACCGCGCGATGAAGTCCACCACGGGCACGCTCCAGCCATGAAGAAGATGGTAAGCGCTCTGGAGAATCCAGAACGTGATGAGCAGTGGCAATGCCACGGCTAAGCCCGCCAGGAACTTGTTGCGCAGCCACACGAAGGGGCTGCGCGGGTTAGGCGGAGGAATGGGGGGGAGTGAGGACATGAATGGGTGCAGGCCCTGATGCAGCAGAGAGACACTCTCCCTGCCTTAGAGAACCTAACACCGATCCGCGTTCAACGAACGTGAAAGTTCGTGTCATTTCATGCACCGACGAGCATCCGGGCCGGATTCTCGATGCAGTCTTTGATGCGGATCAGGAAGGTCACTGCTTCTTTGCCATCCACGACGCGGTGGTCGTAGCTGAGCGCCAAGTACATCATGGGGCGGACCACGACCTGGCCGTCCACGGCCACGGGGCGCTGCTGGATGCTGTGCATGCCCAGGATGGCGCTCTGAGGCGGATTGATGATGGGCGTGCTGAGCAGAGAGCCATAGACGCCGCCATTGGAGATGGTGAAGACGCCGCCGCTGAGATCCGGGATGGAAATCTTGCCTTCCTTGGCCTTGGCTGCGTAGCCGAGAATGTCCTTCTCAATGTCCGCAAAAGACTTCTGGTCCGTGTCACGCAGGACGGGGACAATCAGGCCTTTTTCCGTGCCGACGGCGACACCGATGTCATAAAAATGGTTCTGGATGATTTCGTCGCCATCCACGCGGACGTTGATGGAGGGAACCGCCTTGAGGGCTTCCACCACAGCCTTCACGAAGAAGGACATGAAGCCGAGCTTGACGCCGTGGGTCTTGACAAAGCTGTCCTGCAACTTGGAGCGCATGGCCATGATGTTGGTCATGTCGCACTCGTTGAAGGTCGTCAGGATGGCGGCGGTCTGCTGGGCGCTGACGAGCTGCTCGGCGATCTTCTTGCGCAGAGGCGACATCTTCTTGCGCGTGGTGCGCCCTTCCGGTTTGGCGGGGGCGGGAGCCGGGGCTGGCTTGGGCGCAGGGGCGGCTTCTGCTTTTGGGGCAGGGGCCGCTTTGGCCTCCGGCGCGGGGGCAGCAGGCTTCGCTTCTTCAGCCTTGGGGGCGGCTGCTGGGGCGACAGGTTTAGGGGCCTCTGCGGCAGCAGCAGGAGCTGCGCCTTCGGCAATGCTGCCGACGACGGCACCGACTTCCACGTCATCGCCAGCCTGATTGCCAATGGTGAGGATTCCCGAGGTTTCGGCCGTGACTTCGGCAGCCACTTTGTCGGTTTCCAGGGTGAGCAGGATGTCGCCGGCTTTCACGGCATCGCCGTTGTTGAAGTGCCATTTGGCGATTTGACCTCCGGCGACGGATTCGCCGAGTGCGGGGATTTTGATGTCAGGCATGGCTAAGCGTAAAGGGGAAGGGATCGGTTCGGAATAGGGTGCAGAGGCCTGCGGTTAAACGGAGAAAGCGTCTTCGACGAGTTTGTCCTGCTCAAGCACGTGGATGGCTTTGGAGCCGGCGGCCGGGCTGGAGCCACGCTCACGACCGGCATAGCGGATGCGGTGGCCGGAGATGTCGGAGAGGCGGTTGCGGATGTAGCTGAAGGCGCCCATGTTGCGGGGCTCTTCCTGACACCAGACCCACTTTTTCTGCGCACGCGGATAACGGGCGACGATCTCCTTGAGCATGTCTTCGTGCAGGGGATAAAGCTGCTCGATGCGGATGATGGCGGCGTTCTTGATCTTGTTCTCTTCGCGGAATTCGAGGAGGTCATAATAGACCTTGCCGCTGCAGAGGATGAGACGGGTGACACGCTCAGCCGGACCAAGGAGATGTTCATCGTCGAGGATCTCCTTGAAGGCGGTGCCTTCGCTCATGTCGCTGATCTTGGAAACGCACTTCGGATGGCGCAGGAGGCTCTTCGGCGTCATGACGATGAGCGGCTTGCGGAAACCGCGCTTCATCTGGCGACGCAGAGCGTGGAAGTATTGGGCCGGAGTGGTGAAGTTGCAGACCTGCCAGTTACGACCGGCGGAAAGCTGGAGGAAGCGCTCAAGGCGGGCGCTGGAGTGCTCCGGTCCCTGGCCTTCATAGCCGTGAGGCAGCAGCATGGTGAGCTGGCTCGGGCGCTGCCATTTGCTCTCGGCACTGGCGATGAACTGGTCAATGATGACCTGGGCACCGTTGACGAAGTCACCAAACTGGGCTTCCCAGCAGATGAGGACGTTGGGGGCGAGCAGGGTGTAACCGTAGTCGAAACCAAGCACGGCAGCTTCGGAAAGAAGGCTGTTGTAAACGCAGAAGCGGCCCTGGTCCTCGGAGAGGTTGTTCAGCGGGATGTGGCGATCGCGGGTTTCCGTGTCGTAAAACACGCAGTGGCGCTGGCTGAAGGTGCCGCGACGGACGTCCTGGCCGGAAAGGCGGACACCCAGCCCCTCGGTGAGGAGGGAGCCGAAAGCGAGGGATTCGGCGTAGGCCCAGTCAAATCCTTCGCCAGAATCCACGGCCTTTTTACGGGCTGCCAGGAAGCGCTTGGAGATGGTGGGATGCAGGCGGAAGCTTTCGGGCGTTTGCAGGAGCTTTTCACCCAGGGCTTTCAGTTCGGCTTCGGCGACTCCGGTCAGAACGGGGTCAAAGCTGAAGGGTGGCTGTGGTTCGGCCGTGGAACCTTCATAGGGGTTGTCGCCGTGTTTTTCTTCGCGCTCGGCGAGTGTTTTCACACCGTCTTCGAGTTCGTCTTCCAGTTCCTTTTGCAGGGCAGCGGCACCGGCTTCATCCAGCACGCCTTTCTGGGCGAGAACGCCTTTGTAGATGGCGGCGGTGGAAGGGTGGGCGGCGATGGAGCGCGCCATGTTCGGCTGCGTGAACGCCGGTTCGTCGGTCTCGTTGTGCCCGTAGCGGCGGTAGCAGACGATGTCGATGACGATGTCACGGGCAAAGGTCTGGCGGAATTCGATGGCCAGCTTGGCGGCATGGGCCACTTCCAGCGGGCAGTCGCCATTCACGTGAATGATGGGGGCATCCACCATCTTGGCCACGTCCGTGCAATACTTGGTGGAGCGTGCGTCGGCAGGCAGGGTGGTGAAGCCGATCTGGTTGTTGACGACGAGATGGATGGTGCCGCCGGTGCGGTAACCGGGAAGCTGCGACAGGTTCAGCACTTCCGTCACGATGCCCTGGCCGGCGAAGGCGGCATCACCGTGGACGAGAACCGGGATGACCTGTTTGCGATCATTGGTGTCGCCCAGGATGCGTTGGCGGGCGCGGGCCATGCCTTCCACCACCGGGTCCACCGCTTCCAGGTGGCTCGGGTTGGGGGCCAGCATGACGGCAATGTCATGGCCGTCGCGGGTCTTACGAACGGTTTCGAAACCGAGGTGGTATTTCACATCTCCGTCTCCGGCGACCATGTTTGGCACATAGTTTTCGCTGAATTCGTAGAAGAGGGTTTCCAGCGGCTTGCGCAGGAAATTGGCCAGGACGCTGAGGCGGCCACGGTGGGCCATGCCCATAATGATTTCCTTGGCACCGAGGCGGGGCAAGTTTTCCAGGATGGTTTCCAGGGCGACCAGGAGGGATTCGCCACCTTCCACGGAGAAGCGCTTCTGGCCGACGTAGCGGCGGTGAAGGAAGCGTTCAAAGGTTTCAGCCTCCAGAAGCCAGCGCAGGGCATCAATCTGTGCCTCAGCCGCCGGGGCGGGTTCATAGGGGCGGTTTTCGATGCGCTCCAGCAGCCAGTTTTGAATCTCCGGCGTGTGGATGTGCATGAACTCGTAGCCGGCTGTGCCGCAATAAATGCGGCGCAGTTCTTCCAGCATGGCCTGCAGCTTCATGGGCTGGCCGTTGCGGAACATGTGCGTCTGCACCTCTTCGTTCAAGTCTTCCTGGGTGAAGCCGAGGCCTTCGACGGAAA
The DNA here is from genome assembly GCA_040386955.1 of Verrucomicrobiota bacterium. GTDB lineage: Bacteria > Verrucomicrobiota > Verrucomicrobiia > Verrucomicrobiales > Verrucomicrobiaceae > Prosthecobacter. The sequence goes on along the minus strand of JAZKER010000041.1, from coordinate 32,822 downwards.
GGGTGGGTGAATCGGGAGCCGATGGGGAAAGCGGGTCCACATGGGCGGCGATGTGGCCGAGGGAGCGGAAGACCAGCAGGGCGTTGGTCACGCGCATGCGGAAGTTCAGCGTCTTTTCAGAAAGGGTCTCACAGGTGCTCGTGCTGCCCTTGTCTCCTTTGGTCTGGCGTTTGGCCAGTTCAGCGAGGCCGAGCTCAAATCCTTCAAAGAAGGATGCCCATGTGGCATCAACGGAACGTGGATCTTTTTTCCAGTCTGTGTATTGGGAGTCGAGGAGGTCAGAATTTGCCCGGAAGGGCACGGTGGCAGTCATGGCGTTGGGGGTCAGGCAGAATGAGCCCTTTTGCTACGCTTGCAACTTTGTAAAGGACGTAATTGGAGGAATCTTCATGCAACCAAGGCAGAAGATCATCCGAAGATGCAAAAGCATGATGAAATGACCGGCCTTTCCGGTCCTTGATGTCACGCCTTCCCACCTCTATCTGCTGCCCTCATGCGCCTCGAACTCGTCAATACCGGCACCGAACTCTGCCTCGGTGACACCATCAACACCAATGCGGCCTGGATCGGGCAGCGAATGGCCGCCCTGGGCATTGAGGTGGCCCGGCAGACCATCGTGCCGGATGGCGGGGCCGTGCGCGAGGCCATCGAGGAAGCGGCTGCCCGGGCGGATGTGGTGCTGGTTTCCGGTGGTCTGGGGCCAACCAATGACGATGTGACCCGTGAGTCCACAGCGGAACTCCTGGGACTGCCGCTCGTCCAGGATGCCGGGGTGACGGAGCAACTGAACGCCTACTTTGCCAAACGCAACAAGGTGCCTGCCGCATCCAACCTCCGCCAGGCCATGGTTCCCGTGGGGGCGACAGTGCTGGAAAACGCCTATGGCACGGCCCCTGGGCTGTATTTTCCGGCGGAGCTGAGTGCTGGCCGTGGGTGGCACAGCCACATTTTCCTGCTGCCTGGGCCGCCGCGTGAGATCAAGCCGATGGTGGAAACCTGTGTGGAACCGCGCCTGCGTGCCCTTTTGCCGGATGGTGAAAATCGCCGGGTGATTTATCTGAAGCTGACCGGCATCGGTGAGTCCGACATCGTCGAAAAAGTGGAAAAGGACCTGGAGGCCATTGCCGGGCTGGAGCTTGGTTACTGCATCGGCCAGGGAGATGTGGATGTGCGTCTGGCGGGGCTGGCCGGTCCGGTGGAGGCCGGGGCCGAGATCGTGCGCGAGCGATTGGGGGACTATATTTTGTCTGAAGACCGCCGCGTGCTGGAAGAAGTCATCATCCACCTGCTGACGGAGCGCAGGGAGTGGGTGGCCACAGCGGAGTCCTGCACGGGTGGTTACCTTTCCAGCCGGCTCACGGATGTCAGCGGATCCTCCAAGGTTTATGGTCATGGCTTTGTGACCTATGCGAACGAGGCCAAGGAGAAACATCTCGGTGTCTCGGCTGATCTTTTGCAACTGCATGGTGCCGTCAGCGAGCCTGTGGCCCGGGCCATGGCCGAGGGGTGTCTGCGCACATCCGGGGCGGATTACGCCATCTCCATCACAGGCATCGCGGGACCGACGGGAGGCACGGAGGAAAAACCAGCGGGTACTGTGTATGTCGGGCTGGCTTCAAAAGGGCGCGAGACCTTGGTAAGGAAGTTCTTTTACCCCATCTCACGCGACCGTTTCAAGCTGCTGACTTCCCAGGCCGCGATGGATCTTTTGCGCAGGCTTATTCAAGGCCTGCCGCTGGGATGAGGACGTCCGTGGCCTCAGGCTGGCGAGCTCATCTTTAGCCCGATGATGCCCGCCAGGATGAGGGCGATGCAAATGAGCCGGATGGCCGTGCGCGGCTCATCAAAAAAGACGATGCCGATGATCGCCGTGCCCACCGCGCCGATGCCGGTCCAGACGGCATAGGCGGTCCCGATGGGCAGGGTCTTCAGCGCCTGGGAGAGCAGGCCAAAGCTGACGATCATGAGAGTGGCCGTGAAGACACTGGGCCACAGCCGCGTCCAGCCATACGTATGTTTTAAACCAATGGCCCAGGCAATTTCAGTGAGCCCCGCCAGCAAAAGATAGATCCAAGCCATTTTAAACAAATGTTGCCAGGGTCGTCCCTGCTGTGAAAAATGGAGCTGCGAGGTCGTCCTCGCGTCCGTGGTGGTAAGGCTTTGTACTTAGCCCACGTTGTGTGTTTGTCAATCCAACTCCAACTCTATGATACGTCGTTCGTTTTTCACCCTCCTGGCCGTGCTGGCCGCCGTCACTTCTTACGCGGCAGATGCTCCTAAAAAGCTGCTTGTTGTCACTGTGACCACGGGCTTCCGCCATTCCTCCATCGAGACCGCCGAAAAGGTGCTGGCAGAGCTGGGCAAGTCCTCCGGATCTTTCACTGTGGACTATGTCCACCAGCCTGAGGGGCAGCCCAAGAATCCAGGCAAGGCCCCGGAAAAGAAGCCCAATGAAACCGACGAGGCTTTCAAGGCCAAGCAGGAAGCCTACAGCAAGGCCCTGGCTGACTACAATACCGCCAATGCGGTCTGGAATGACAAGGTGAAAGCCTACATGGCGGAGCACATGGCCATTGAGAAGATCAAGGGTTATGACGGTTTCATCTTTGCCAATACCACCGGTGACCTGCAGTTCCCGGACCGTGATGGTTTTGTGGAGCTGATCAAAAGCGGCAAAGCCTTTGTGGCCATGCATTCCGGCGGTGACACCTACCATCCTTTCCGCGGTTATGTGGACATGCTGGGCGGTGAATTCCAAACCCACAAGGCTCAGGTGGAAGTGCAGCCGGCGTTGCATGATCCGGTGCATCCGGCCACCAAGCCTGTGCCTGCGGGCTGGCGCGTGTTTGACGAGATCTATCTCTTCAAAAGCTATGATCCGGCCAAGGTGCATGCCCTGATCGGCCTGAACAGCCATCCGAATGAAGGCACACCTGGTTATTACCCGGTGTCCTGGTGCAAGGAGTTCGGCAAGGGCAAGGTGTTTTACACCTCCCTGGGACATCGTGAAGACGTCTGGGACCCGACCTGGAAAGAAGGCACGAAGGACCGCAAGAACTCCCCTGAGATTGCCAAGACCTATCAGGAACACATCCTGGGCGGCATCAAATGGGCGCTGGGCCTTGTCGAAGGCGATGCCGAAATCGGCAATCTGAAGGCTGAGCTTGGCCCTGTGAAGTAAGTTGGCCTAACCGAAGGTTGGTTTAAGAATGGAGAAGGGCGTCCCGTCTGGGACGCTCTTTTTTTGGGCTTGGCCTGAGGCGAATGCAGCTGTTGTCCTCCAAACAAAAAAGCCAGCCACCTTGCGGAGACTGGCTTTTTCAAAGGTGGTTGAAACTGATTACGCCAGGGCGTCGAGCTTGCGGGACAGGGCATCCTTGGACTGCACGCCGACGACGGTGTCCTTCACTTCGCCGTTCTTGATGAAGAGCAGCATCGGGATGGAGCGCACGCCATACTGGGCGGCCAAGTTTGGATTTTCATCCACGTTCACTTTGGTGACCTTCACGGCGGCGCCTTTTTCGGCGGCCAGCTGTTCCAGGATGGGGGTCAGCATCCGGCAAGGACCGCACCATTCAGCCCAGAAGTCCACAATGACAGGGACCGTGCTGCTGGAGATTTCCGTCTGGAAGTTGGATTCGTTCAGATTGAGGACTGCTTCGGAGGCCATAGGTAGGAGGGGTTGAAAAGGTTACGGGAGGGGTGGCTCTGACGACGCATGAGGTAGGCGCACATGTCCGTGAATCAATCATTTTCACGTTTCATCCCCCGCTTTTGCGGCTATCGCGTGCAGGAATGAGCCTTGATCACCCAGATCCCATGACCCGTCTGCGTTACGTTGTGCACCGTCTGCGCGCCCCTGGCGGCTGTCCGTGGGACCAGGAACAGACGCACGAAACGCTGATCCCGCATGTGCTGGAGGAGGCCTATGAAGTGGTGGATGCCATCCGCAGCGGGGATCCGGCGCAGATGTGCGATGAGCTGGGCGATCTGCTGCTGCAGCCTGTGCTCCATGCGGAAATCGCCGCCGGGGCGGGCACCTTTGACCTGGATGCCGTGGCCACGGGCCTGACGGAGAAGCTGATCCGCCGCCACCCGCATGTGTTTGGCGATGCCAGTGCAAATGATTCGGCCGCAGTGCTCACGCAGTGGGATGCCATCAAGCGGCAGGAAAAGGGTACTCAAAAGGAAGGTCACCTGCATGGAGTCGGCGGAGGGCTGCCAGCCCTGATGCGTGCGCAGAAACTGCAAAAGAAGGCGGCTCGTGTGGGCTTTGACTGGCCGGATGTCGCACCTGTGTTTGGCAAGATCCGCGAGGAGGCTGCCGAACTGGAGGAGGCTGTCTCCGCTGGCCAGACGGCGGCCATTGAAGAGGAACTGGGGGACCTGCTCTTCAGCGTGGTCAATCTGGCGCGCAAGCTGGGGGTGGAATCTGAGGCTGCGCTGGCTGCGGCTAACGAAAAGTTTGTTCGCCGGTTTCATCAGGTGGAGGCGGCCCTGACCGCTGAAGGCAAGAAGCTGGGCGAGGCGACCTTGGCGGAAATGGATGCGGCCTGGGACACCGTGAAAAAGCAGACTCAAGCCTGATGAACACGGTGCTGCGCGAGATTCTGTTTCTGCTCCAGCCCTTGTGTCTGGTATGGCTGCTGCTAACGGGGTGGCTGCTGAGGATGCTGTGGAAAAAGCTGTGGCGCTGGTCTTTGCTGCCTGTTTGTGCGTGGGCCATTCTGACAGTCATCACCTGCACGGCGCTGCCTTCCTGGCTGATGGCGGGACTGGAGTCCCAGCATGAGCTGCCGACGATGGCGGAAATGGCGGGAGCGGATGCCATTATCTGTCTGGGGGGCGGTGTGGAGCCTTCGTTCAAGGAACCCACGGGAATGCATCTGATGCGGGGGGCCGACCGCCTGGCCACTGCGCTGTCGATGGCGATTTCAGGCGTGGCTCCGGTTCTTGTTTTGGGCGGTGCAGGTTATGAGCATGAAGGGCAGTACGTATCTGAAGCGGATGCCGTCTTTGCCAACCTGCAGAATTACCCCCGGCTGAGCTTTGAGCAAATCAGCCTCGGCGTCTGCGCCAACACCCGGGATGAGGCCCAGAAGGTGGCTGACCTGGTGGAAAAGCGGGGTTGGAAAAAGGTGCTGCTGGTGACCTCGGCCAATCACATGCCGCGTGCATGGGCCACCTTTAAAAAGGCGGGAGTACCTGTCCTGCCCATTCCTTGCCACTACATGAGCAGCTTTAACCGGGTGGGTGAGGTGGACTGGCTGCACATGCCCTATGCAGGTTCCCTGGAGCTCTTTGACTCCTGGTTCCACGAATGGATCGGCACGCGCCTGTATCAGTGGCGGGGCTGGATGTAGCGGACAGATGCGGCGGCAACCTATTTCATTGCCGTATAAAGGGCGTCAGTCTGGTCAGCATCCGGCACGATTTCGATCAGCACGGGACCGTCCGGCAGGTCTTCGAGCTGATCTGGATGAGTGACCTGCACGTAGTCGAGCCCCCACATTTGTGCCCAGGGGGCAAAGGTCACCCGATGGTGGTTTTCAATGATGTGCCTGGCCTGCCGTGAAAGGGAACGGAGCGAGGAGACCTGGGAGAATATCTTGCCACCGCCGTTGTTGATGACGACGAGCTTGCGGTTGCCCATGGGCAACTGAGGCATGATCCAGGGGGCCGCGAGATCATACATGGCGCTGAGATCGCCGATGATCAGCCAGCTTTCTCGGACGATGGCGCTGGTGCCCAGCCAGGTGGAAACCACGCCGTCAATGCCATTGGCACCGCGATTGGCAAAGAACTCGATTTCAGGCTGGATGGAACTGACGCCGAGATTGAATTCGCGGATCGGCAGGCTATTGCCGAGAAAGACCTGGGCCTGGGCGGGTATGTGCATGGCCAGCTCGCGAATCCAGGCGGGCTCAGACAGCGGGTGGTCGCTCAGGCGGGCCTGGACATCGGGTGAATTGCTAGCCAAGACGGCGGGAGGGAGCTGGAATTTGGCCAGTCCCGGTAGGCAGGACCAAGGCAGGGTTTGCACTTTTTCCTGCCTGGCCAGTCCCGGGAAGGGCTGGCGCGAAATGTTGGTGATATGGATTTCCGGACGGTTTTCCAGATCGCGCCACCAGCGTGCGGTGGGGATGCCGCCGATGCGGATGATCTGCCGCACATCCAGGGCCTGAAGATGGGATTCCGCAGCGACATGGAGGAGGTGATCCAGACGAGGCCGGTCGGGCCAGTGCCCCCAGAGATTGGAGGTCGCCTCGGCCATGACTGGAAGACCGAGCTTGGCGAGGACGGGGGCTGTCTGCTGGGCCTCGGCTTTGGTGAGGCCGGAAACCAGCACCGCGGTGGGTTCGGTGGTGACGGTGAAGAAAGGCGGGGCAGGGGGCTTTGGGGCGGCGGGGCCGTGATGGGCCAGAAAGTCCACGCCGTTTTGATTGGTCTCCAGCGGCTCGTCCAGGCAGATGTTGATGTGCAGGGGCCGGGGGCCGATGCGGGTGGGCCAGGAAAGGCTGGTGCCGACTTCCACATCCAGGCAGGCGGAAACATAGGGGCCAAAGAGATCCTTTTGTTCAATGGCCTGCGGGGCACCCGTGCCGCGAAAACGCCGGGGCCGGTCTGCGGTGATCAGCACGAGGGGCAGGCCCTGGTAGTGGGCCTCGATGACAGCGGGGAGCAGTTCGGCGGCGGCAGTGCCGGAGGTGGTCAGCACGGCCACGGGGGCGCGGTCTGCCAGGATGCGGCCGATGGCAAAAAAGGCGGCACTGCGTTCTTCAAAAAAGTTCCAAAGCTTCACGCCTTCACTTTCCGTCAGGGCGGCGATGATGGGCGCATTGCGTGCGCCTGCGGCCACACAGACCTCGGCCACGCCCATGCGGGCCAGGGCGGTGATGAGGGAGCGGATGATGTGGGTGTTCATGCAGAGTCGGGTGTCCGGCTTTACAACCCCAGCATGGTCACAACGGATTCACGTTTTAATCGCAATTCACGCCATTCATGATCAAAGGCGCTGCCACCGACAATGCCACAACCCGAGGGAAGCTGCGCCTCGCGTCCCGTCCAGCTCAGGCCCCGGATGGCGACGACCATGTGGCAGATAGGTGCATCGCCAGGCTCGATGAATCCAAAGGGAGCCCCGAAAAAACCGGGGACATTGAGCTGACTGCGATACTCGCGCAGGCGTGCTAGCCAGGGCTCTTCACGCGGCAGGCAGCCGACAGCGGGCGTGGGATGCAGGGCCTTCACCAATGCCGCCGCTTCTGCCGGTTGTTCCAGCTTCACACGCAGATGGCTCTGAAAATGCAGGAGGCCGGTGGTCTGGCAGAGCCCGCGCGGTTCGCGTTCCACTTTGCCCAGGTGCCCCAGTTGCTCGGAGAGATACCGAACCACGATTTCATGTTCCTCGATCTCCTTCACATCCGTCAAAAAGGCGGCTTGGTCGCCAGGCTTGGCCGTGCCTGCCAGGGCCATGGTCTCCACCGTGCTGTCCTGGAGGCGGAACAGCAGTTCCGGCGATGCGCCCAAAAAGCCCTGGTTGCCATGGAGCCAGGCATAGCCCCAGGTATTGGCCGGGGCGGACATCACCCGTTCCAGCAGCCGCACAGGGTCACCTTCGGTGATGGTACCTTGTTCGGTAAGCACCGGGACCATTTTTTCGAGCCTGCGGGCCAGCACCTCGCGTCGGATACGGCGAAAGGCCATCTTGAACCACTCCGTCGCGGGCTTGGCCCATTGAATGTGGGGGGGCTGGGCTCCGTTCCAGCCCACCTTTTGTGCCAGGCTCTCGGGACCCACTTCCACGAGGTGGGCGGGTTTCTTCCAGGGCTTGGGGTCTGAGAGGTCGAAATCGTTGACATAGAACACCCCGCCCCCGGCTGGGGCCTCTGTAAAAGATTCAAAGGGGCCTTGGCCGATCCACGCCCGTCCTCCGGGCAACCTGAAAAGTGCGATATCCGTCATGTGCGTCTTATAGTGAAACGCATGCGCTGAGGTGCAAGGGGCGAGGATTTCGCTTTTCGGTTTTCTCAAACCGAGTTTACATGCAGACATGCGACTGACTCACTTTGCCCTTTCCCTCACTTTGATCCTTCTTGCCATCACCAGCTACCTGGCCTGGGAGGGGCAGCAGGAGATCAAGGGTCTGAAGCGGGAGCGGGAATTCGACAAGGAACAGCTCCGTGCTGAAAAGACGGCCAGCCCTGACCAGGGTTCCCTGGTGCCTCTGCCATCAACCCCTGCGGCCAGCATCACTCCGCCTCCAGCTCCAGGCACGATCGCCGCAGCTCCTACTCCTCCTGCGGAGCTCATGGCAGGCACCAGCACTCTCCCCGGTGGCGGACTGACAGTGCCAAAGACGGTCATCGAGGCGGAAGCCAAGGGCATCTCCACCAACACGCTGACCTCCCTGCAAAAGCAGGTGATCGCCTCGCCAGCAGTGGCCCGGGTGAAAACGGTGGTGAAGGACCAAGGTTTTGTCGTTTTGGATGCGGGTACCAAGCAGAGCCTGGCCAAAGGTCAGAAATATGAGATCCGTCGCGGCAATTCGATCCTGGCCAGGATCACCCTGACCGATGCCATCGAAGCGTCCGAAGCCGTGGCGGACCTGGACTTTGCCTCCATCCCGGCCGGGGTGGAAATCGAGCCCGGAGATGAAATCATCGCCCCTGTGGCACGCTGATGGCCAGAATCCGTATTGATCTTGCCCTGGTCCAGCGCGGCCTCGTGCCTTCGCGTGAACAGGCCAAGCGCCTCATCATGGCCGGGGAAGTTTTCCTTGGGGAAGAGCTGATCACCAAGCCAGGGTGGCTGGTGCGGCAGGATGCGGCCTTGCGGGTCAAGGAGCCTCCTCGTTACGTCAGCCGCGGTGGTTTTAAAATGGAAGGAGCCCTGGAACATTTCGGCCTTGATGTCACCGGCCTCACGGCCATGGACGTCGGGGCCTCCACCGGAGGCTTCACCGATTGCCTGCTCCAGCGCGGGGCGGTGAAGGTCTATGCCTTTGATGTGGGGACCAATCAGATGGTCTGGAAATTGCGCAGCGATCCGCGAGTGGTCTGCCGTGAGAATTTCAATGTCCGGCATCTGGTGCCTGCCGATGTTCCTGAAAGCGTGGATTTCATTGTGGCCGATGTTTCCTTCATCTCGCTCACGCTCGTGCTGCCTGGCGCTCTCTCCGTCTTGAAGCCCGGCGGGCAGGCCTTGGTGCTGGTGAAACCCCAGTTTGAACTTAGCCGCGAAGAAGTCGGCAAAGGGGGAATCGTACGCGAGCCGGAACTGCACGTGAAGGCCTGCACACGCATCCAAACCTTTGTCGAAAGCCGTCCAGACCTGGAATGGCGGGGCTTGGTGGAGTCCTCCATTCAAGGGACCGATGGCAACCGTGAGTTTTTGGCCTGGTTTGCCAAACGGATTTTACCAGAGTGAAAAGCCGATGGCCACGGCCCGGCGCACCTTTTGATGCAGGATCAGGCAGACGCCGGCGACAGCATACAGCAAGTTCAGCATTCCCAGCCAGAACGGCAGGATGTCGCGTGTCAGCCAGGGGTCCTGTTCCGTGCTGAGGGTAGGGGCCACCTGAGTGAGGAAGAACACGCCACAAAGGCTGAAGCAAAGAAACATCAGTCCTAGGATGTGACGGCAAGCGCCATTGGCAGACATCATCCCGACCAAGGGGAGAATCGTCAAAATGTACCAAAGCGCAGCCGCAACCGCCCAGAGAAGAAGACCGTGACCGAAGATGAGGGCCACCACTGAAATGCCGATTAGCAAATGGGCGAGCAAGATGCGCCGGGTGAAGTGAACTTCATCCCGTAATATCGCTGCACGATTGCGTTGAACATCCAGCATATTGCTTACGGAAGGTAGAAGGTTGGGCATTTCAGTCAACCTGCATTTTGTATTAGGGTGAACGGAAGTGTGAAAAGACCAGAGATCAGCGTCTGTCTGGCAGGTGCTTAGCGATTTAGTTTGGGTTTTTGAGTTCGCAAAAATAAGAGTGCGATGAGGCGAGATTGGAAGCCGGGGAGTGGCAGGCGGCATCTTCGCCGAGTTTCCTGGGATCTGTTAGCGTGATTCCACGTTGTCTTTAACAAGGCTGGCCTTGTCCGATTCGATCGCAAACCAGGCGCTGCCTGCGGCAAGTTTGCGGCCGCAGTCCGTTGCCAAATTTTGGGTGATGAGCATGCCTTTGCAGGGGCGGGTGCTCCAGATGGCGGCGGTGGACAGGCCGGCAAAGGTATTGCCGCTGAGTGTGCAGGATTCGGTGCCTTCCAGCAGGATGCCCGTGCCTTCATCAATGCTCATCGGCGTCTTGCCTTCCGCAGGCCGTTTATCCTGCCCGGCCCCGATGTAGGTGTTGCCAAAGTTGTTGGCGGAAAGAGTGTTCCGGCCTGAGTCTGCGCTGACACGAACGGAAAACTTGTGGGCAATGGTGAAAGTGTTGGCGCTGATGGCGCAGCCGTGGGCATCACGCAGATCAATGCCGCCTTCCAGATGATGGGCGATCACATTCGCGCTGAGGGTGATGCCGTAGCAGTCCCTGTCCAGGATGACGGCGGTGCCATTGCACTCCTCGATCATGTTGCCGCTGACGACGGACCCATAGGTGTTTTCGATCACCACGCCATGCCGCAGGTGGTCGTCCACGTTGTTGCCGTTCATGCACAGGTTGAAGGAGTCGGTGCAGTGCAGGGCGTCCTGGTTTTCTTCAAAGTGGTTGGCATTCACGACGATGTCATGGCAGTTGATGATTTCGATGCCGCACTTTTTGTTATACGTGAGGATGCATCCGTTGATGCGGGGATCTTCAAAACAGTCCAGCAACTGGACTCCGTGGCCGCCATGATGATCCACCGACATGCCGCTGAGGTAGATCTCCTGGATGGATTCGGCAAAGATGCCGTCGCCGCTTTTCTCCTGGCCCTGGATGCGGAAGTCTGCCAGCTGCACACGCCAGAGCTTGGCCTTTTTGTCCTGGTCCAAAGTGGGCGGGCGGAGGATCAGCGCAGGTTTGCCCTCCTCGTTTTTATTGATGATGCAGGTGGCGGCCCCAGCGCCGACGATGCGCGTGTCGTCCGTGTGAATGCGCAGGGGCTCGGTGATCTCAAATTTGCCGGCAGGCAGGATCACCAGGCCACCCGAGACGGGAACGGAATCAAAAGCCGCCTGCAGGCTGGGAAATTTGGCCGCGTCCACGGTGACGGGCGGTGTGTCGGCGGCGAAGGTGGCGGTGACAAACAGACAGAGCAGGGGAACGAGGCGCATGCGAAACCTACGTGATTGAAAGGAAGGATTGTGCGCGCAGGTTGCAAGCGGTGCCGGAAATGCTCCATTGGGGCAGATGATTTTCCCCGTCCGATTTTTCCTCTTCATCCTTTGCCTGGGGCCGCTCGCCATCCAGGCAGCCCCCAAAGTGAAAACCCGGAGCGCGGCGGGCAAGCCGAATGTGCTCTTCATCATTGCGGACGACCTCAAGGACTACGTGGGCTGGATGGGAGGGCATCCCCAGGCCTTGACCCCCAACATGGATCGCCTGGCGAAAATGGGCATGCGCTTCACCAATGCCCACTGCAACTACGCCCTGTGCAACCCGTCCCGTACCAGTCTGCTGACTGGCCTGCAGCCTGCCTCCAGCGGCGTCTTTGGCAATGAGCAGGACTGGCGGCGCAGCGTGCAGGTGGCGGGCAAAGCCACTCTGCCGGAGCATTTTAGGGCCATGGGATTTGCCACGGCTGCCGGCGGGAAGATCTTCCATGCCAATCACGGTGGCCCAGAGGGGCGGCTGGCAGGCTGGCATGGTGGCCGGCGTGGCTTTGAACAAGATGCCGCCTGGGACACCCGTTTCCCTGAGCCGGGGGTGCAGATCCCTGACCTGCCCGTGCATACCGGACAGAACTTTAACGGCATGAACATCTGGCACTGGGACTGGGGCCAGATGGATCTGCCGGATGAGCTGACGGATGACGGTGCGGTCACCACCTGGGCGGCTGATTTTCTGAAACAGAAGGCGAAAAAGCCCTTCTTCATTTCGGTCGGCCTCTACCGTCCGCATTCGCCCTGGTATGTGCCGCAGAAGTATTTTGACATGTTCCCCCTCGACGGGATCCAGCTGCCGGAGGTGAAGGAGGGGGACCTGGACGATGTGCCTGAGTTTGCCCGATCCCATGACAAACCGGGCAGCCATCATGAAAAGATCCTCAAGAACAATCAGTGGAAGGAAGCCGTGCGTGCCTACCTGGCCAGTGTGGCCTTTTGCGATGCCATGCTGGGACGTGTGCTGGATGGCCTGGCCAACGGACCCAACGCGAAAAACACCATCGTCGTCTTCACCTCTGACCATGGCTGGTACCTCGGGGAAAAGAACCTGTGGCACAAAGGCAAGCTGTGGGAGGAGACGACCCGTGTGCCCCTGACCATTTATGCGCCTGGTCTGACGAAGGAAGACACGGTGAGTGATCAGCCAGTGTCGTTGGTGGATTTGTATCCGACTCTTTGCGATCTCGTGAAGGTGGCCAAACCGGAGCACCTGGACGGCCACAGTCTGCTGCCTCTTTTGAAAGATCCCTCCGGCAAGAGCGAAGGTCCTGCTATCACCACCATGGGAGGAGGGGATCAGGCGAGCTATGCGGCCCGCAGCGACCGCTGGCGCTATATCCGCTATGCCGATGGCAGCGAGGAACTGTATGACCATCAGGCCGACCCGCATGAGTGGACCAATGTGGCTGGCGACTCCGCCCATGCCTCCCTCAAGCAGGAACTGGCGGCTTTCTTCCCCAAGGAATTCAAGTCCGCCTCCCGCCCGGCCAAAGAAGTGGGCAACACCCCCAGCGATGACGGCAGTGCGCATCTGAAATTGCAGATCGGCGATGAACTGAGCACTGAAGAGTCCCCCAACATCCAGGGGCGAGGCCTTTTTGTGGATGCCGTCTTTGATTACAGTCCGCGTGTGGATGCGGACAGTTCTCTGGTCTCGCAGGGAAATGGCCAGATGGGGTGGGCTCTGCATCTGGTGGCTGGCAAGCCGACCCTGAGCATTTTCCAGGATGGCAAGGTCACCTCCATCACGGGAGACGGGCTGGTGGAAGGAACCTGCAATGTGCGGGCCATGATTGATGCCGACGGTCTGATGTCCCTGGCCGTCCCAGGGCGCAGCGAGGTGCTGGGAGTCACGCCTTTTGCCAACGGGTTCCCCGCTCAACCCACCAAGGGGCTGGGGGCTGGCATCAGCTTTGGCCCGCTGAGTGTGGCCGAGTTTCCCAACAGCACTCCTTGGGATGGCAGGGTCTATCGCCTGCGGGTGACCGTCATGCCCCCTAAAGAGACAGTCGCGAAGCCGGGCAATTGACCTGCGGGCAGAAGCGGGTTAATGCCTTTCCTACCAATCTCATGCGCTGCCGCATCATCAAAGACTTCCGCTTCGAGGCCGCCCAAACGCTGCCTAATCTCCCTGGGAACCATAAGTGCACCCAGATGCATGGCCATAGCTTCAAAGTGGAGATCGCTGTCGAGGGCGAGGTGGACCCCCACATCGGCTGGGTGTATGACCATGCTGAAATCAGCAAGGCCATGAAACCGTTGCTGGATCGCATGGATCATGCCTACCTCAATGAGATCGAGGGCCTGGAGAATCCGACCATCGAAAACATGGCTGCTTGGCTGTGGAAAAAGCTGGCCCCTCAGCTTCCCGGCCTGTGCGAAATCGTCATCTACGAGACCCCGACGGCGCGCTGCGTTTTTCGTGGGGAGTTCTGAGGTGAGATAACCTCATGCATTGGACGAAGCCCTTTCAGGCTCTGGCGCTGGCAGGGTTTAGCGTCAGTGTGACCTCTCACTTTCTGGCCATCACGGGAATGGTGGAGACTTTTCCTTCCTCCGTCATGCTGCTGCATGGTGGAGTTTTTATCGTCTTTATTCCTGCGGTCATCGTGGGGAACCGTGCCGCCAAAGGCATCCCTCGAAAAGATGTTTGGAAGGTCATGTTGGCCCACAGTCCCGCTTGGTTGAGACGGGTTTTCTGGAGCGTATGTATTTACGTCCTCCTCAACTTTATGACCTTTACCTTCACAGTGCCCACAGGGATGCCCACGGGAAAAGATTCCCCCTTGGGTGTGGGTGCAGCCGTGGTTCGTGCCTTTTCAGGCCATTGGATGGTCTTTTACCTCGCTGCTTTCGTGATCCTTTACTCTGAAGAGTGCAGGAAACGGCAGGCAGCAGAAGAGACGGTCCATTAACGAAACACCGGCGAAAGCAAGAACGGGCTGGACTCACGGATGGCCGAAGCTTCACGGCGCTTGCTGGAGCGTTGGCTTTCAAGATGAGCTTTTTTGCCACGGATGTTTTCCACCCGGGTCGAGGTCTGGAAACCGCTCATCGAGAAACGTGGGGTCAGACGACTGATCTTGCTATCCATGGTGCGCAGGCTCTGGACGAGCAGCACAATCAGGGCAGAGTTCAGCACACTGCCGAGAAGCAACAGGACATACTTGCCCGCCACCTTGGCCAAAGCAGGCAGCCAAACGGAGGTTTCAGAAAGGAATTTCAAGGCTCCACTCTCTTTGCCTGAGCTCTGGGCTGAGGCGAGATCGAGCATGAAGAAGCAGCCCACGAGAACAAAGAGGGCAGCCGTAAGAACAAAAGCAAAATCAAAGCCAGACACTGAAGTCCGGGACACTGGGCGGGCAGATGGCTCTGCCAAGTGCATGATCGGGGTGGCAGGACGGATCATAATAATTGGAGCGGATAATAGACTCCATACGGTATGTGCCAACTAAATATTTAGTTAAGTTAATATTTTTATTAACCACTGTTCTTTAGAACAACTAAGTTGGTATTAACCTAGATGCACTTATCCCGAGTTATCTCACTGCTGTTGCAGTGGCGGCCTTGGCCGCAGCTGGTCACTTGATGGCTCGCCTCGCCATGAACTCTTCCGCCAGAGCCCGGTAGGCCTGGGCTCCGCGTCCATTGGCTTCATACTCGACGATGGTCTTGCCATAGCTCGGGGCCTCACCCAGGCGCACGGTGCGAGGGATGATGGTATTGTAAATGACCTCGGCAAAGTAGGTTTTCACATCGTTGACGACCTGGTTGGCCAGATTGGCGCGCTGATCGTACATGGTCATGACGATGCCTTCCAGGAGGAGGTTGGGATTGACGCCGCAGTCGCGGATCTGCTGCACCACCTGTACAATGCTCGAAAGACCTTCGAGACCGAAGTACTCGCACTGGATCGGCACCAGCATTTCATCGGCCGCAGCCAGGGCTGAGGTCATCAGGACGCCCAGGGAAGGGGGGCAGTCCAGGAAGGCGTAATCAAAATGGTTCGACTGGCGGAGCTGGTCCAGCACCTCACGGAGGCGGGTGAGGTGGTTGCCTCGCTGGGCGAGTTCGATCTCGCAGCCCGCCAGTTCCTGGTGGCTGCGGATGACGGAAAGATTTGGCAGCCGGGTGCTGCGGATGACTTCGTGAGGGTCGGTACCTTCGACCAGAGCCGAATAGATGCTGCCGCCCTCTTCCTTGGCCAAGCCCAGGCCGCTGGTGGCATTGCCCTGGGAGTCCAGGTCAATAAGCAAGCAGCGCACGCCTCGCTGGGCGAGACAGGCAGACAGGTTGACGGCGGTGGTGGTTTTGCCCACTCCGCCCTTTTGATTGGTGATCGCGACTATCCGCATAAGTTGCCTTGACGGGCGACATTGAACGGGAACCATGCCCCGCGCCAGAAAGAAATGGAATTCACGGAGAAATGGTTGGGAGAAATCGGTGGCTGGCAGGCCATGAAGGCCGCGCGTGGCCTCGTGGAAGCCGGTCTTGTGGAACTGCAGACCGCAGAGGCCGGCCTTGTGCGCGGCCTGGCCGGCAGCGGGAAAATGAAGTTTTCCTGCGGACTGCGGATCAAAGGCCGCAGTGATGTGGACAACCTTTGCACCTGTCCCGCAGCCCGCCGGAGCATGATTTGTGAGCATTCCTTGGCTGTGGCGCTGGTGCATCTTGGGCCCGCCAGCGCTCGACCAGCACCCGTTTCGGGTCGTCCATCTGGAGGGGGTGTGCCTCCGCCTGCCAGGGGCGCGGGCCCCGTTCCTGCCGCGCCAAAGGCACGCGTGCCCAAACGCGTCCCTGGGCGCTACTCGTTGTTTTTGCCGGAAACGCTCCTCCAAGGAACGGCACGTGAACCCCTGGGAGCCTACGTGAAATTTGAGGCGGGAGGGGAGGCTGAGGAATCCTTGCTGGCGGCTTGGTTGGCGGAGCAGGGAATCCAGGCGCAAAGTGCCCCCCTGTCCCTCAATGCAAAGGTCCTGGCGGAAATGCTTCCTCTTTTATCAGGTCATCCACGGGTGATCGCTGGAAAACCTTCGGGAGGTGGCAAGGGGGTGACCGTGGCTGCCGAACCCATGCGGCTGCCACTGCTGATCGAAGCCAAGGAGGGGCAGGTGGACCTCAGGCTGGAGGGGAGCGGCCAGGGTCCTCTTTTTAAATCCGACCCAGGCGGGTGGTGGGTCTGCCGTGAGACCTCGAGTCTCTTTTCGTTGCCGCGGCCCGAAAGCGAGGTGAGTCGCGTTTTGGCGGAGTTGCCAACGGGGCGCCCGCTTTCCTGGCTGGTCGCTCACCGGGAGGCTCTGGCCGACGTGTTCCAGATTGAGATGCGCGGTGCTGCCCTGGAGAAATTCCACGTGGCACCGGTGCCCTGCGCGTTTGAACTGCACTTGGACGGTTCGTTCCAGGCTGCCGATGTGACCCTTTCCGCTGAATATCAGGGGCGACGTTGGAGCGTTACTTCTGGAAGTGTTTCGGCATCAGTTGAGAGTATTTTTCCCATTCAGGATCAAGAATCAACCGGGACTTTTTACGTTTCTAACAGACAGGCTGAATCCAGGCTTTTGGCCCGGCTCCAGTTTATGGGCTTCAAGTCAGCCGGGGTGAAACTGGGAACCGTGGATACGGAGGTTTTCCGCCTGATGGGACAGGAAAATGTGATGCGGTTTTTTGCCTCTGACCTGCCGCGTCTGCGTCACGAAGTGCTGGTTGTGGAGGGGGGCAAATGGCGTGCGGCCACCCGTGGGGTGGGGCGCATCCAGCCTCAGGTCCGCAAGGTGCCCGCCAATGGCGAGCGCGGGGCGGGTTCAGACTGGCTGGCGATGGAGTTTGGCTATGAATCTCCCGATGGGTTCCGCCTTCCCAGGGCGGAGGTGCTGCGGTTGGTCCGCTCGGGCCAGCGAAGTGTTCAGGGGAAAAATGGCAAAAAGTACCTTCTGGACCTCCAGGAAGTGGAGGAGTTTGAGGATACCCTGAAGGATGTGCCGCTCCAGATTACCCCGGATGGAGCCAAGATCAGTTCCCTCCACGCCGGGTATTTCCTGCCGGAATCAGACACGGCGGCCTCGCTGCCGGGGGAAAAAGAGACTCTGGGTCTCCTCGGTGATCTGGGGGGACGTCTGCGCCCTTATCAGCTCCTGGGGGTTCGCTGGATGACTTCCCTGGTCCAGGCGGGCCGTGGTGGCCTTCTTGGGGACGAGATGGGGCTTGGCAAAACGGTCCAGAGCATCGCGCTGGTATCCAGTTTTCTGTCCCAGCGGCAGAGTCAGGAACCTGTTTTGATTGTCTGCCCGAAATCCCTGTGTGGAAACTGGCTCGCGGAGTTTGAGCGCTTCGCCCCCCATTTGAAAGTGACCATCTCGCAAGGGAGCAAGCGCGAAAGCGTGTTGAATAATATTAACGATTTTAACGTGATAATAACCACTTATCAGTTGGTAGTTAGAGATGTTGATCAATTAAAGATTCAAAAGTTTGGCTTCATTTTATTGGATGAAGCTAGCTACATTCGGAATCCAGATACGGATGCTGCCAAATGCCTCCGTAGCCTGAACGCCCACGCTCGTGTCGCCCTGACGGGGACCCCAGTGGAAAACAGTACCCGGGATCTGTGGTCTATTTACCAATTCCTCCTGCCCGGTTACTTGGGCAGCCGGGAAAACTTCAAGGAGCGGTTTGATCAGCCGATCCAGACCGCCCTGGGAACTCCGGCGGGGCAGGCGGCGAGTGAGCGTCTGAAGAAGCTCATTCGTCCTTATTTCCTGAGGCGTACCAAGCGGGAGGTGCTGAAGGACCTGCCAGATAAGATCGAGCAGGTGCTGTGGTGTGATCCTTCGCCAGCCCAGGGTGAGGTCTATCGGCGTCTGCTCGAGGAAGGTCGCGAGGAGATCAAGGCCGCCCGCAAGCGTTCTGGCCAGGGTGGGGCGAAGATGACCATGTTCACCGTGTTGCTTCGCCTGCGTCAGGCTTGCTGTGATTTGCGTCTCACCGGCTTGCAGGGGGATACTTTAGGCAAGCTGGAACGGGAGGAACTGTCCGGGAAATGGCCTATGCTGCAGGAGCGCCTGGAGTCCATCATTGATGGCGGTGGAAAAGTGCTCATATTCAGCCAGTTCGTTCAATATTTACGTTTAGTTCGTGATTATTTGGGTGAACAGAAAACCACGTACGCCTATCTGGATGGTGGCAGTCAGGATCGCGATGCCCAGGTGAAGACTTTCCAGACGGATCCTTCCTGTCGGGTCTTCCTCATCAGTCTCAAGGCCGGTGGCTACGGGCTGAACCTTACCGCCGCTGACCACGTCATCCTGTTGGACCCCTGGTGGAACCCGGCGGTGGAATCGCAGGCCATTGACCGCGCTCACCGTATCGGCCAGCAGCGGGTAGTTACCGCCTATCGTCTGGCAATCCGGGGAACGGTGGAAGAGCGAATTCTGGCTCTCCAGGCGAAAAAACGCGGTTTGGTGGAGGCTGCGCTGGATGAGCAGTCGCCTCTCATGGCTGGGCTTTTGGAGAGCGATCTCGAGTCCCTGATTGCGGATTGAGAAGTCCGGAGGGTGGTTTGGCTTGGACCGGTGTGTCAGAAAAGTGACCCGATGCGGTTGGTTTCGTGTCACCATGGATTTAAGTCTGCCTGCCAGGAATCCGGCCTGGATACTGCTTCTTCTCTCCAAGTATGACCTCCACTCCTGTTCCTTGGAAAATTCTTTCCTCATCTGCCACTTTCAATGTCCTCAGTGAGGGCTGGAACTTGGCAGAAACTGAAGCTGGTGAAGAGCAAACCCGCAGCTTCAGTGTGGAGATCGCCTTTGATTCTGCCTTCTTGGCCACGCCCGTCGTCCAACTTGGGATCTCCAGTTTTGACATTGATCAGCGGGACAGTGCCCGCCTGACCGTACTGGCCACTCAGATTACTGAAGCGGGTTTCACCGCCGTCATTTCCACCTGGGCCAACACGCGGGTTTACGCCGCCGGCTTCAACTGGTTTGCGATTGGGGCATAGACGCAGTCATCGCCTGTGGGCTTCCTTGCAAGCCGATGAGGTTCTGTCGCGTTGGTGAGGGTGGCCTATGAAATGCTTTCTTCGTTCTGCGTGCGCTTTCCTGATGATACAGACCTGTCTTGTCGGTTCGGCTGCGGAGGAGGATCTGAGTACGCCGCCAGTAGTTACCGCGAAATCCTGGGCGATCGTGGACGCCAAAATGGGGGCTCTATTAGGTGGAGACTTGGCCGATGAACCGCGCAAGGCAGCCAGCACGGCGAAGATGATGTGTGCCCTGGTGGTCTTGCAGATGGCGGAAAAGGACCCCTCGATTTTGGAGGAATGGGTGACGTTTTCCAAACTCGCCAGCAGCACACCCGGATCCACGGCCGGAATCAAAGCCGGGGAAAAGGTGAAAGTGCGGGATTGTCTCTATGGCCTGCTGCTCCCTTCCGGTAATGATGCTGGCAATGCCCTGGCCGAGCATCTGAATGCGCGACTGGCCGGACCGGATGAGGCGATGCTGAAAGCAGGCATGGATAATCCGACTCTAAAAAGCCGGGTGAATTTCATTGCAGAAATGAGCCGTGTGGCCCGCCAGACCGGCATGACGAAGACAGTCTATCGCTCTGCCTATGGGGATGGAGGAACGGACAAGGACCTGACGACGACGGCCAGCGATCTCTGTCGATTGGCGGTGAAGGCGATGAGCTTGGAAACCTTCCGGACCTGTGTCCGCACCCGGCATCATGAAGCCGTGGTGAGGACGGGGGCTAAGTCCACCCGGCAGGTGACCTGGGAAAACAGCAATGCCTTGCTGGCCCTGGATCTGGGTTACGATGGTATCAAAACGGGCCTCACCAACCAGGCGGGGCACTGCCTGGTGGCCAGTGCGCATCGCGGCGGCGATCATCTTTATGGGGTGGTTCTGGGGAGTTCCTCCGCCGATGGTCGTTATGCCGATATGCGGAATCTCTTTCGCTGGGCCTGGAAGCAGCGTCCTACCACACCGTAAAAGAAAAACGCGTGCGCCTTTTGAGGGCGCACGCGCTTGAGTGACACTTGGAAGCGATCAGAGACTAGCGTTCACGGCGCTTCTTTTCACCATCCGCTGCTGCTGGCTTTTTAGTCGGAGCTGGGGCTTTCTGCACTTGTGGGCGAGGCTGTGGAGCGGCCTTTTTTACCTCAGGGCGCGGGGCTGGAGGAGCCTGTTTGACCTGAGGACGTGGCTGGGCTGCAGGCTTTTTGACCTGGGGGGTGACCCGTGGTTCTGGCCGGGCTGTCCGCAGCGCAGCTTCATCGGGCCGTTTCACGGCCGGGGTGGGGCGGGCTTCGGGCTTGGGCATCGGTGCAGGTTTCACCTTGGGGGTGCTGGGTTCCGGCATGCGCTTAGGTTTGGCTTCTGGAACTCGGCGTGGTTCAGGCATGGGCACGGGACGGGCATCCGAAGGGGCATTGGGAATGTTGGGACGCATATCCGGCGTGCGATCAGGCCGGTTTCCTGGAGACTCAGGGCGCACCTTGGGCAGCTCAGGTCTTGTTTTACGGGGTTCGGGCACACTGGGGGGAGCCTTCGGTGCTGGGGGAGTGTCTTCGGTTTTTGGCGGGGTCATGGGGGTGCCGCCACGACGTGGGATTTCATCGCTGGGAACCACACCTGGGGCGAGCCGAGGGCGGGGAGCCTCACCGGGCTTCACGCCTGGGCGACGATCTGGGCGGTCGTCTTTGTCAGCACCTGGGCGCTCCGATTTGTCCGGCTGTCCACGGCCCGGGAGATCTCGTGGATTGGCACCTGGCATGCGGCCATCTTCACCACGACCATCAGGGGTGCGGTCTCCTGGGGTACGGTCAGCAGGCATCCGGCCATCTCTCGGGCGTTCCCCTGGACGTGTTTCACGGTCAGGCATGCCGGGGCGATCTGGTGCACCGGGGGTGGGAGGGGTGTCTTTGACATCGGGCCTGCCATTCTTTTTCCGAGGATCGCCTGGCTTGCCATCCTGATCGGCAGGCATGGCCTTGCGCACATCTTCCTCGATGCTGCCTGGGGCTGGGCGCTGGCCGGGGCCGCGGCGTTCTTCGGGCTTCAGCAGACGGCCAACGGCAGGTGGTGGAACTTTGCTGGTCACCAGATCGAGCGCTTTGTCGGGCAGATTGGCAGGTTTGTTTTTTGAAAACTCATCGCGTTGACGCTCACGCAGGCGTTCGACGGCCTGGGTGTCGCTGCCACGCCAGCCGCGATCAATTTCAGGGCGCTCGAGGCGTTCCTTCACGCGGGAAGGGAGGTGGAGGGACTCGTCTCTGCGAATGGATGGGGCAGCGACGATGAGTTCATCCCGCTCAATGCGTGAGAGGCTGTCGTAACCACGGGGCCGTTCGCCGCGATTGTTCTGCCAGTCGTTGCGGAAGCGGTCATCGTCGCGGCGCAGGCTCAGGCGACGGATGCGGTTTTCACCCCGGTCAAACCGGGATGGATCCGGGCCGCCGACAAAGATGTTGTTCACCACATTCTGCTGATAGGTGATGTTGGTGATGTTCACCGAACGGTCAATGTAAGTGTAGTTGCGGCTACGATCGATGATGACCGGACGCAGGGAGGTGCGGCGGGCAAAGAGATTGAACGGCACAAAGTTATAATAGGAAGGGCCGACATCGTAGTAGCTGTCCGTCCACTGATTGAAGCCGATGCTGACGGACCAGCGAGCTTCGGGGGGCAGGGGAGCCCAGCCGATGTGGTCGTCGGCCTGGCGCCAGGAGACCCAGGCGGGGGCCCACTCATAACCAGGCACCCAGACCCAGTTGCCGCTCATGCGGATCCAGCGTCCATAATGGTAGGTGGCCCAGCCGAAGTCTTCGTTCGAGATCCAGGTCCAGCCGGCATCCGTGTAGGCCCAGTAGCCATCCGAGTAAGGTGCCCAGCCGGGATCTTGGGAAACAGCAGGCTGAAATACGTAGCCGTAATCATCGGCATAGATCCAGTCGCCGTGCGGACTCAGGTTATCAAAGAAGAAGTCTATGGAGACATCCACATCAGCGCGCGCCGTGGAGACCGGCGCTGCCACCGCTAGAAGCGTGGCGCATAAGAGGAGATAAAAGTGTTTCATGGTGAGGGTGGGTTAATGGGAATCAGCCTCCTTGGATGCGGTGGCCGGGTCATTCATTCGAACTGAATGAGTAACGGGTCTTGCCGCAGCCTCTGGGGCTGATTACCACACTCATTCCTGCATGCAGTTGGCCAGAGAGTGTCGCTGATCTAACTCGTTGTTATTGAACGAATTAAATCGTTGGCTGGATTCTTGCATTCGTGCGATACGCAAGGTGCTGCGCGAATATCATGCACAATGGTCACTTCTTGCCCATGACGAATCTTTTGGTTAGGCGGGCTGTTTCCTAGCCTCGGTCACCCACAAAAATGGTATGCGTCTTTTTCTTCGCCTGAGGGTAAGCCTTGCAGCCCACGATTTCGACTTTGAAGCCCGCTTTGGCCAGCCTCCGGGCAAAGGCGGAGTCCTGGCTGGCAGACCAGAAGGTGACGCGGCCTCCAGGCTTTAAAGCTCGTGAGATGGTGGCCAGTCCCTGGGCCTGATAGAGGCGGCCATTGCCTTCTTTGACCATGGCGATGGGGCCATTGTCCACATCCAGCAAAATGGCATCATAATGCCCTGCGGGGGCCTGGGCGAGGATCTGAAAAACATCCGTGACCGAGATTTCCACACGAGGATCATCCAGCAGCAGGCCATTGACGGTGGTGAGGAATTCACGGTTCCAGGCGACCACTTCAGGCAGCAGCTCCGCCACCTGCACATGGGCACCAGGACCCACGCATTCCAGCACGCGACGCAGGCTGAAACCGAGCCCCAAACCCCCGATGAGAACGCGGGGGGCTGTATGCTGACCCAGGCGGCTGCAGGCCAGTTCGGCCAGGACCTTTTCGGACTCGGCGGCGTTGGTGCCCATCAAAGGCTGGCGGTTCACGCGAATGTAAAACTCCGTGTCGTGGGAATGCAGCGTCAGTTCGGCCCCCTCGGGCGTGCGGGCTTGGGCGAGGGTGAGGAAGGGTTTCATGAATGAGGCAGGGGTGAGGGTGCGCGACCTGCCGCCTCCAGGAGGTGCAAAGGAGCGCACAGAGCTCCCGGTGCAAGGGCGAAGCAGGCGGATGTTTGCCCTGCCGCCTTTGAATGGCTCTTGTCGGGGCCTTCCCTCTGGTGAAAGGGTGCAGGAATGAACGACTTTTTCAAGGACATGGGCCAGACGGTTTTGAAGCGCTGGAAGCAGGAGAATTTCTCGCTGGAGAAATTCCCTGGCATCGCTCAGGCAGTCCTGGACGAGAGTCCGCCAGCCCGGCATGTGGACCTTCCGGCCTTGATGCGGGAGTTCCTGCTGGATGACGAGCAGCCCTTGCAAACCCAGTCTGGCTTTGGCCAGCCGGAACTGGTGGCCTATGAGCATCCGCGTTTTTACATCCAGCTGCTTTTCTGGATGGATGGGACGACCGATATTCATCAGCATGAGTTTTCCGGGGCCTTTCACGTGATGCATGGCTCCAGCATCCATGCGCATTATGAGTTTGAAAAAAGGCATGCCATCACCCCGCATCTCCAGATGGGGCAGGTGCGGATGAAAAACATCGAACTGCTGGAGACGGGGCGCACGGTGCCCATCATCTCCGGTCGCCAGTGCATCCATTCGCTCTTCCATCTGGATACCCCCTCCGTGACGGTGGTGGTGCGCACGCAGAATGATCCGGGCACGGGGCCCCAGTTTAACTACCTGCCGCCTCACGTCGCCCTGGACCCGATGTTCGGCGATGTCCTGACGATGCGCCGCAAGCAACTGCTGGATGTCTTGGAGCAGACGGAAGATCCTGAGTATGCGGACCTGGTGATCGAGATGATCTCAGACCTGGATTTCGAGCGTGGCTTTTACATCCTGCAACACTGCATGGGGGCTTTGGCGAATTTGGGTGAGTGGGGGACTGCGCTATCGGTTTTTGAAACCAAGCATGGTGAACTGGCCCAGGGCGTGGCGGCCACCCTGGAGGAGTGCGTGCATCGCGATGCCATCAAAGGCATGCGCAGCAGCATTGGCGAGCCGGAGCACCGCTTCTTCCTGGCACTGCTGATGAATGTCACCAACCGGGCGGATCTGCTGGCCCTGGTGGCCCAACGTTTCCCGAATGTGACGCCGACGGACACTGTGCTGCGCTGGGCGGATGAGTTGATGGATACTTCCGATGATGGCTGCGCCATTCTGGATGCCCTGTTCCCAGAGTCCCTGGACATCGCCATCGAGGACCAGGGGGAACTCTTTCTGGCTGCTTTAAAGCACTTGATGTTAGGTGAAAAGAAAGCTCCGGCCTCGCTCAAGCCCTTGGCTGCGGCCGGGCTGAAACAGGTGAAGGCTGCTCTGGCGGCCTCCAGCCTGCGCGTCCTGGTGGACTGATGGAACGCGCAGGCCGGGTTGTCAGAACTTTACTTGGCCGCTTCAGCATTCCAGACTTTCACGTCGTCGAAATAGCCGTCTTTGCCTGCGACACCGAGTTCGATCTTCGACTTGGTGGCGTGGGCGATGCCTGAGGATTTGAGGAAACCTGCGGGCTTGCCATCCAGGGTGACGCGCATTTCATCTCCCACGGTTTCAACGACAAGCGTGTACCACTTGCCCGTTTCCAGCTTGGTTGGGAAGGTGGCAGAGCGTCCTGCCAGCAGTTTGGCCACTTCAGCTTTTTTGCTGGGGTCATTGCGCATCTCGCGGATGTCATTGCGCATGCCGCCATCGCGCTCGTCAATGAGAGTGACACCATTCAGCCGAACCTGCGCACGGCAGAGGTGGCCGTAATGAGCCCCGGTGTATTTGCGGTCGTCGAACTCGACATCAATCATCGTGGCCCCATCGAAACGGATTTTCGCCTCCACCACGCTGTCCTTGGTAGGGATTTCCAGGCCGTGAACGGCTGCGTGGGCACGGATCTCGGATTTGCCATTGGCGGCCGGGATGGTCACATCGCGGGTCTGGGTGCCTTTCAGCGTGCCTTTCTCGACGACAAAGGTTGGCACGACCTTGTGCCAGACTTTGTCAGGGGTAGCTCCTTCGAAATCATCGCTGAACAGCAGCTCCTTTTTGTTGGCAATGGACTTGGAAGGGATGGTCGGCAGGTCGGCAGCCAGGGCTGCGGAAGTGATGACCAGGAGAGGGGCGATGAGGAGGCGGGGATTCATGGTGGGATTGGTAAGCAGGCAGCACTGAGGGGGACTGCAATGGATTAAACGTGAGGGGGATTGGAATCTGCCAGCTCTTTTGAAAGTGATGGGGCCGCATGCCTGGGTTCTGGATGTGGCCGACTGGGCGTTTTGTCTTAGGCTGGAGAAAAGACAGCCGAACAAAAGCCGAGCGCTAGGTTCCGCACCGCTTGTCAAGCTGGGTCGCTGATAGCTTTTGCCTGCCTGTTCAGATGGCCATTTGGACGTTAACCATTGACCTTATTCTAGGCTGATTGAGATTCGAAGGTCTTTTGGGATCGCATGAACCGCACATTGCGAGATTTTATATGGTCTCGTTTTAACACATCATGTCTATTTTTTCCGATGCCATCACCATGGTTGGCAACATTCCTGCCGTGCCAACGATTTTGAATGTCGTCTGCCGGATCACAGGCATGGGCTTTGCAGCTGTGGCCCGGGTGACCGAGGATCGTTGGGTGGCCTGCAGTGTCCTGGATAACATTGATTTTGGCCTCCGGGCCGGCGGTGAACTGAAGGTGGAAACCACCATTTGTCATGAGATCCGCCAGGTGAGGAAACTGGTGGTGATCGATCATGTGGATGAGGATGCCACTTACTGTCAGCATCCCACACCGCGCATGTATGGTTTTCAAAGCTATATCTCGGTGCCGATCTTCCTTTCCCATGGCGCTTTTTTTGGCACGCTCTGCGCCATTGATCCCAAGCCTGCCCGGGTAAACAACCCGGAGGTTATTGGCATGTTCACTCTCTTTGCCCAGCTTATCGGCTTTCATCTGGATGCCTCTGAAAAGCTGGTTCATAGTGAGTCCCTGCTGCTGGCTGAACGGGAGGTGTCTGAGTTGCGGGAGCAATTCATCGGAGTTTTGGGTCATGACCTGCGAACCCCTTTGGGTGCCATTTCCATGAGTGCTGCCCTGCTGCGGGAGGGGGGAGCCCTGGATGCGGACCAGGCGATGGCTGTGGAGATGACTGAGCGAAGTGTGGTCCGCATGTCAGACTTGATCAACGACGCCATGGACTTCACTCGAGGGCGTTTAGGCGGGGGCATCACGCTGGAGTCGTGTTCTGATGTCCCTATTCAACCGCTGCTGGAGTACGTCATCAAGGAAACCCTTACCAACTGGCCCGGGCGAGAAATGGAGGTGGAATTTGATCTGCAGGAGAGCATTCGCTATGACCATAAACGCTTCAGCCAGCTTTTTACCAACCTGCTGTCGAACGCGATGATTCATGGCAAACCGGCGCATCCCGTCCGCGTGCGGGCCGTAAGCGGCCACGGCCGGTTTGAACTCTCCGTGGCCAATGCCGCTGCTCCCATCCCGGCCGCTGTTCAGGCACGGCTGTTTGAACCTTTCAAACGCGGCGATGGTGGCAACTACCAGCAGGGCCTCGGTCTGGGGCTCTACATTGCCTCAGAGATCGCCAAGTCTCACGGTGGCGGCCTTAGTGTGGTGTCCAATGATGAGGAGACCCGGTTCACCTTTGTCATGGCGGCCGAATAATGGGACGCCCCAGACTGCGTTACTTCTCTCTTTCCCATCTGCCTTGTGCGTGATTGAACCTCTTCAGGGCGTCACCACATAGGCATAACGATAGAACTTGGAGTTGGTTAGGCTGACGCTGTGCTGGCAGAGACCACTGAGGTCGGCTGTCACGGTGGCCACGGTGCTGTTCCAGTTCACCAGATCCGTCGAAGACTGAAGCTGATAAGACAAACCTGGGACGGCCTGGCAGATCACGTTTGCCGTGCTGCTCCCCGTTTTTTGAATGGCGATCTCGGTGGGCGGGAAGACGATGAGTGTGAGATTGCCTTGGTCATCAAAGGGATCTGACCAGCGGGCATCAGTGTAAACAGCACTGCCCGTGAGTGTTTGAAGAAATGCCACAAGACTGTCTTTCTGAGGCTGGGTGAGGTTGAGGTTTTGAGTCTGATTACCGGGGGGACGGCGGAGGCGGTTGTCGAGACCTGCATTGTCTGCTGGAATGGCATTGTAGTGATCCACCACCTGGGCCAGCGATGTCAGGCTGCCATCGTGCATGAATGCACCGTTGGACTGGCCGCCGGGCCCTACAAGGTCTCGCAGGGAAGGAGAGCGTGTATTCGTCAAATCGGTGCCAGTGCCGATCTTGGTGATCACTCCGTTGTTTCCGCTAGCGGGGTCGATGTCAAATTCGCCGGGGCGATGGCAGCCTGCACATCCTGCACCTCCAGGAGGCGGGGCGAGGAAGAGTTGCTTGCCCGCGTTTTCCTGCGCCGTGTAGTTCGGGAAGGCGTTGTTAGCGTTGGCCACCTGCACTCGGCCGGCATCAAAGCGGGAGTCAAAGGACTGGATGCTGCGGATGAATTGGGAGATGGCCAATTGCATACGAGCTTCGGTGATGGCGCTGTCCCCAAAGGTCATGGTGAAAAGCACACGATACTCTTCAATGGTGGCCAGCTTCACCAGCAGTTCCGAGAAAGCGGGATCTCCATTGGCTCCGCTGAATCCCATCTCGGCATGATCGCGGATCGGCTGGGTGGTTTGGTTTTCCAGCGAGGTGGCGCGTTCATCCCAAAAGAACCGCACCTCCTGGGCAAAACGGGCATTGATGAGCCGCATGGAATGCCGTCCCGTGGTACCATTCACGCCCGTGCTGGCCGTGGCGGTGTCGCTGAAGGCATGTGCCTGCTGGTGGCAGGAGGAGCAGGAGATGCTGTCATTCCTCGACAGCCGCTCGTCATAAAACAGCACGCGCCCCAGCGTGGCTCCTTTGTCCGTGATGGCATTGCCTTGCGGGGTGTTGTTGCGGGTGATGTAGGCTGGCACCGTCTGGTTGGCGTAATTGGCCAGACTCGTCAGGTCAATGACTCCGTCTCCGGCTTTGGCGATGGAGGCCAGGCTGGAAGCAAACGTTGTCCAGAGGACAAAAAGGGGAGAGATTTTCATGAGGCGGCCCCTCGTTTCTCATGAACGAGTTCGGCGGGCAATGCCCTTTACCTGGGCTTAACAATTCTCAAGACAGGGGCGGGTGAGCCTGTAAAATAAGGCCATGGATTCGAATGCCTCTCCTTCCGAATATCTCGTTCTCTCTCGCGGCCAATGGGACAAAGACCTGCCGCCGGAAACCATCCAGACGACCATTGATCATTTTTACTCTTGGATAGACCGGATGGTTGAGGATGGCAAAATGCGTCACGGTCAGAGGCTAGCGACAGGAGGCAAAACGTTGTCGCGCAATCATGGGATTACCGATGGCCCCTACGGCGAGGCCAAGGAGGTTATCGGCGGCTACTGGTTTGTTCTCGCAGACAGTCTGGATGAGGCGGCGGAATACATGTCTGGCAATCCATGTCTGGCCTGCGGGCTGGTGTTTGAGGTGCGGCCTCTGGAGACCATCAAGGCTTCGGCTTTTGCGGTGACGAATGAGACGCCGGGGAAGTGATTCGATGTCCCTGAAAATATGAAACTGTCCGTAGCCTAGCTGTTTTTTCATCAATGCCCGCCAAAACAGAGAATAAGCAGCTTCATTTCTCCGCAGCGTTAGCTTGTTCATTTGGTCTTGTAACAGGGGCGTTTGTTGTGGAGCAAGCAATCCGATACACGGATCATTTGGAAGGCCTTGTCAGCGGGCTTTTACACGTGTTTTTCACGGGAATAGGATGGGCTGTTTATTTCTTGCCTTGGAGTTTGCTGGTCTATGCGGTGTATTATTGGGGAAAGTGGAACCGATTTCGAACCGCTTGGATTATTGCTCCAGCACTTCTTTGGTTTTTTGGGCAGTTATCGAGCTTGATCACGTCTCCACCGACTCCGCAGCATCGGCTGAAACAATACGCTGGAGCATCGTTACCTCTTGTTACAGAAGGTCTGCGATATTATTTCCGAGGAGGTGGAGTGGCAGACTATTCCGATACCTATTATTTCAAGTGCTCAAAGGATGATGTTGATCGCCTGATTCTGGAGATGCAGTTGGAGCGAGATCCATCGTTTGGACAACTGGAAGCGTGGGGACCCATTGCGGCATTACGTGATGCCCCAGATCCAAAGACTTGGAAATCCGCCACGATGTACCGAAGGAATGACGGTGGATGGTTTTATTATTTATTAGTCAATGCAGGTAGCACCGAAGTGTACATCCATTACGGATGCATCTGAGTTGGATCCAAGCTGTATCTGGATACCATAAACTCCTCCTTCACCATCCGCTCCGCACATTCCATTTTTCCATGAGTTCCATGGGCAGCTCGGTGATGAAACGGCTGGGCTTCATGAGGATGTCGCCGTCGCGGGCCTGATGATTGATGAGCGGGTAGGTCAGGTACAGCTCGTCCTTGGCGCGGGTGACGGTGACGTAAAAGAGGCGGCGTTCCTCCTCCAGGCCGGCATCGCTTTCTTCAATGGCGCGGGCGTGGGGGAACATGCCGTCGGCCATCCAGACGGCGAAGACACTGTGCCACTCGAGGCCTTTGGCTTGGTGGGCGGTGGAAAGGGTGACGGCTTCGCGGTCCTGCTGATCCGGTTTGTTGTCCGTATCCACCCCGCTGAGCAGCGAGAGCTGACTGAGAAACTCGAGAGGATCGGTGAAGCGCACGCTGTAGTTGCTGAGCTGTTCCAGGTCTTGCTGGCGCTGCTCGGCATTCTTAAACTTGGACTTCATGTACTCCTCATAAACACCATCGTAGATGCTGCGGATCATCTCGGGCGGGGTGGCCGTCTTGCCATCCACGATGAGTTCATCCAGGGTGTAGGCGAACTGGTCCCAGGTCTCGCGGGCTTTCTTGGGCACGCTCATGGGGATGAGGAGATCCGAGAACTTGCCGGTCATCACTTCGGCCTGGGAGGCTTCGGTTTTCAGCCATTCGTTCCAGACCTTGATGGCGCTGGCTCCGCCGATGCCGGGGATGAGTTTCACCATGCGCATGAAGCTGACTTCATCGCGGCGGTTCACGGCGAACTTCATAAATGCGGCGACATCCTTGACATGCGCCTGCTCAAAGAACCGCAGGCCGCTGGTGATCTGGAAGGGGATGCCGCGGCTGGTCAGCTCCATCTGGATTTCCATGCTGTGGAAATGAGCGCGGTAGAGGACGGCGATTTCGTTCAGCTCCACGCCTTCATCCTGAAGCTCCAGGATGCGCTGCGCGATGAAGGAGGCCTGGGCGCTGCCGTTGTCCAGAGGCACTAGGGCAGGGAGCTGGCCTTTGGGCTCGCGCGAAGGCTGCAGGTTCTTGCGGATCTGCGCCTTGTTGTTGCCGATGGAGACATTGGCCAGTTCCAGCACCTCGGGCACGCTGCGATAGTTGACCTCAATCTTGTGGACTCGTGCCCGGGGCCAGTGCTCGTGAAAGTTCAGCACATTGGTCACATCGGCCCCGCGCCAGGAGTAGATGGACTGGGCATCGTCCCCCACCACCATGAGATTGCCATCCTCGCCGGTCAGCATTTCGACAAACTGCGACTGCAGGCCGTTGGTGTCCTGATACTCATCCACCAGTACGAACTCAAATTGGCTACGGTAGCGCTCCAGCAGGTCCTCATTTTCCTTCAGCAAGCGGACGGATTGGGTCAGCAAGTCATCGAAGTCCATGCAGTTGGTCTCCACCTTCTTGTCCTGGTAGAGCTTGCGGATGTGGAGGATCTGGTCTGTGATCTTTTCGAAATAAGGATAACGCGTGAGCAGGATCTCCTTCAGCGGCATGCAGGTGTTGTCCGCCATGGAGTAGATATCCCCCAGCACTTCGGCCTTGGGGAAGCGGAAGCCAGCGGTGTCAATGCCGCTGCTGCTGACCACAGTTTCCATGAGGTCCTTCTGGTCTTCGCGATCCATGATGGAAAAGCCTTTGCGGTAGCCCAGGCGTTCCGCATTCCAGCGCAGGAGCTTGTTGCCGATGCTGTGGAAGGTGCCGCCCCAGAGTCGCTGGGTGTCCACGGGGACCAGGGCGGTGACGCGCTCCAGCATCTCACGTGCGGCTTTGTTGGTGAAGGTGAGGAGGAGGATCTGCTCCGGCAGCACCCCATTGTCCAGCAGCCAGGCCACGCGGTAGGTCAGCGTGCGTGTTTTGCCCGAGCCCGCGCCAGCGATCACCAGGGTCTGCCCCGGCGGGGTGGTCACGGCGGCATACTGCTGCTCATTGAGCTCCGCTTTGTAGTCAATGCGGGGCGCAGCGTGGGGCGCGGTGTGCAGGGTGTAGTTGCGGGACATGGGGAAGGATGGAACGTGCTCAGTGCTCAGGCGGTTGCCGGGAGTCAATAGGGAAGTTTGCTCCCAACAACGGGCCTGCTTGAGAGCAATCCTTGGTTGTGGGTCATTCTGGCGACGTAAATGCTTGTGCTCGCAGGTGTCCACATGGATAAAAGACCTGTTTTTGGACGTTAAATCCGCCTCCCCATGCCTTCCGAAACTCTCGCCCGCGATGACCTCTTCGATGCGGCCTTTTTGGACCGGCTGCGTTCCCTGGCTGTGCGCCTGCGAAAGCGGCGGTCGCTGATGCGGCGGGGTGCGCAGTCCACCCCGGCCACGGGTTTTACCCGCGAGTTCAAGGACTACCGCCATTACACGCCGCGGGAAGACTACCGGGCGATTGACTGGCGGCTGTATGCGCGTCTGGACAAGCTTTTTGTTAGGCTTTATGAAGAGACCCAGGAGCTGAACCTGCACATCCTGGTGGATACCAGCGGCTCCATGGCGGAGCCGTTTGGCGAAAAGCGACGTCAGGCCCTGCGGTTCGCCGTGGCGCTGGCCTATCTCGGGCTGGCCGGACAGCAGCGGGTAAGTCTGCATTCGCTCAATGACACCGTGCGCCAGGAACTGCCGCCGCTGAGAGGGCAGGGGAACATCGAGAAGATCATCCAGGCGGCGACGCGCCTGAAATATGGCGGCTTCACGGACCTGGAGCGTGGGTTCACAGAGTTCCGCCCCACCCGGCAGCGTTATGGGGTGATCTTTGTGATCTCGGACTTTTTTGGCCGGGATGTGAATACGGCGGCGGAGGCGGTGAAACGCGCCGCGGCCTGGCCTGGAGAGTGCCACTTTGTGCAGATCCTGCACCCTGAAGAAAGGCAGCCTTCCCTGGAAGGTGAGGTGGAGCTGGCCGAGGTGGAGACAGGGGAGAAGCGCCGCTTTTGGCTGACACGACGGGACGTGCAGCGCTATGTGGACAGCTTTGATGCCTTTTGCGAAAATCTGGCCCGCGAGTGCGCGGCCCACCGCATTGATTTCATGCAGTGCGGGGCGGAGGAACCCTTTGAGGACCGCTTCCTGGATCTTCTGAACCGTGGAAGCGCGCTGGCTGGCGGCGTCTAGAAGGAGCG
>JAZKER010000040.1:0-45243 GCA_040386955.1 Verrucomicrobiota bacterium | reverse complement strand
CTGAAGGAAGGCATCAGCCTGCGCAGCTACGGGCAGAAAGATCCGCTCATCGAATTCAAGCAGGAAGCCTTCACGATCTTTGCAGAACTGATGCGCAACATCAATGGCGAGGTGCTGGGCAACCTGTTCCGCAGCACGCAGCAGCTGGCTGCCTTTGAGCAGTTCCTGGCGCAGATCGCCATGATGCAGCAGCAGCAGGGCAATGGCATCCAGATCCAGGATGGCAATCTGGTGATCCAGCAGCCGCAGGCCCGGCCTGCCCCGGAGCCTGAGCCTGAAAAGCCGAAGCCGCACAATCCCGGTGCCGATGGTCCGAAGCTGATCTTCCCCGGCATGGTGCCGCAGAGAAAGCCTCTGGCCAATGTGGGCCGCAATGATTCCTGCCCCTGTGGCAGCGGCAAAAAGTTCAAGAACTGCTGTGGTCGGACGGCTTAATTCCTCCGTATCCTTTTAAAATAGCCCGGCCCATGAACGAAGACGCCCTCCAGTCCGCCCTTTCCAATCCGCAGAACCTTGGCGAAATGCCGGATGCGGATGCGGTGGGGACCGTGGGCTCTCCCGACTGCGGGGACATGGTGCGCATGTGGCTGAAGTACAAGGAAAAGGACGGCAAGAAGGTGATCGACAAGGCCAGCTTCCAAAGCTTTGGCTGCCAGACGGCCATTGCGGTGGCCAGCCTGGCGACGGAGCTCATCCGGGGTAAAACGAAGGAGGAAGCTCTGCAAATGAGCGCCGCCGAACTGAGCGCCCCTCTGGGTGCGCTGCCGCCGATGAAGATTCACTGCGGGCAGATGGTGGAAGGGGCGCTGAAGGCGGCCCTGGAAGCGGACTCGGCCGTGGCGACGGCTCCTGCAGCTGCGACTGCGCCCAGTGGTCCTACCCTGATGGACAGCCTGGCTGATGCGGGCAAGACTGCCGGGAAGATCAAGATCGTGCTGCAGCCATCGTGAGGGCCGAAGGGGGAGCGTAGGCTGATGGGGACCTGAACGCAGAAGGTTGGGTTGGGTTTTTG
Organism: Verrucomicrobiota bacterium; assembly: GCA_040386955.1. Taxonomy (GTDB): domain Bacteria; phylum Verrucomicrobiota; class Verrucomicrobiia; order Verrucomicrobiales; family Verrucomicrobiaceae; genus Prosthecobacter. The sequence continues at coordinate 44,231 of JAZKER010000040.1, read as the reverse complement.
AGGTCTTTTCGGGACACGGGGAGGCATAAGGTGCCTTTTAGATGCGATGCTTTTGGTTATGCCATGGCAGATTCAGAATGCCGCTTTTTTGTGGAGCGTGGAGGTGTGGATTGTTTGAGCTTCGACAGCCCCTCACCCCAGCCCTGCTCCCCGCAAGCGGGGCGAGGGAGGATGTCTTTTGGACTTCGCTTGCCGAGACCAGGACACCTTTTCCACGTCATGATGAAATGCGGAATTGAATCCGAGGCGGGAGTTCTGCCGAGCTAAAGCTCTGGAGTACTTTAGCTTTGCCGGCTTGGCAGGTCCTGCCATTTGCCCTTGTGATTCTTTCTTATGCTATGAGGAGGCTAGGCAGGTTTGGAGGATGGCCTCCTGCTGGCGGGTCATTTCGGCGGCTTCTTGGGTGTCGTGATCGTCCCAGCCGCCGAGGTGCATGAGGCCGTGAATCATGTAGAGGGCGAGTTCCTGGTTGAGAGGCTGGCCATGGTCGCTGCCCTGGCGGAGGGCGGTGTCTGCACTGACGAGGATTTCACCGTGGTGAAAGGTGATGACGTCGGTGGGGGTGGGGTCGTCCAGGAACTCGGCATGGACGACGGCGATCTCTTCATCGGAGACGATGGTGAATTCGATCTCTTCCAGTTCGTGAAGCGGGGCCTCGGGTGATTTGGCTGCGGCGAGGCAGTGGGGCAGGGCGGCCTTGACGATGCGGCGCAGCCAGGACAGATCGGGGCGGTGCGTCTTTTGGCGGTTGTACAGGGACAATTTGGCCATCATGCAGCGGAGGCTGGCGGCTTGCGGGCCGGGCGTTTTTTCTCGCTGCCTGCGCCGGTGGCGTAAGGGTTGTCGGTGATGAGCGTCATGCCATCATGGACAGGTGCGGTGACGTCCTTGGTGATGACGTGGGTGGTCGGTGTCTCAGTGCCCTTCTGGTACTTGATGCGGCTGTGCATCATGCTGAGGAGGGTTTTGACAAAGCTGGCCTTCACCTTGGCGAGCTCGGCGATGGTGAGGTCGCATTCGTCGAGTTGGCCGTCCTTCATGCGGTCCTGCACGAGTTCATCGACGAGGCCTTCGATGCGGGAGGCATTGGGTTTTTCAAGGGCGCGTGAGGCGCTTTCGACGGCATCGGCCAGGGAGATGATGGCGGATTCTTTGAACTGCGGGGTGGGGCCGGGGTAGCGGAAGACTTCCTGGCTGACCTGGGGGACGTCGTCTTCCTTGGATTTGCCCTGCTCGACCAGGCGGATCATTTCGGCCTTCTGGTCGAGGGCGCGTTTGTAGAAATACCAGGCGAGGGAGGTGCCGTGGTGCTGTTCGATGACGTCAATGATGCTGACGTTGAGCTTGTGCTTGATGGCGAGGTCCACACCGTCCTTCACATGGGCGATGAGGATGAGGGCGCTCATGCGGGCGGTGAGGTCATCGTGCGGATTGTCCGCAGGGTCCATGTTTTCGATGAAGTACTCAGGCTTAGTGAGCTTGCCGATGTCATGAAAGTAGGCGCAAACGCGGGTCATGGCGGCATTGGCGCCGATGGATTCGGCGGCGGCCTCCGAGAGATTGGCGACGACGAGGCTGTGGTGGTAGGTGCCGGGGGCCTCGATGCTGAGGCGCTTCATGAGGGGGTGGTTGAGGTCGGCAAGCTCGAGCCAGGAGACTTCGGTGGTGACGCCGAAGAGGCTTTCGATGACCGGGAGGAGACCGCCCACAAGAAGGCCGGTGAGGATGCCCATGACGAAGGGGACGCCGAGGACGCGACCGATGGAGACGCCGCCGAGGCCGGTGCCGGAAGCCTCATAAAGAAGCAGTGAGAAGATGGCTGCGACGCCGCCGATGTAGAGGCCGGCCATGAAGAGACGGTTGCGGCGGCGGACTCGCTTGGTGAAGAGGACGACGAGGAACCCGATGAGGGATGAGGAGGCGAGGTAAGTGATGGGGTTCACCGCGACGCAGACGATGGTCCCGAGCAGGGTGGAATAGATGGCGGCGAAGAGCCCCATTTTACGGCCGAGGATGACGGAGAGCACCAGCGGTGCAAAGGCATGCGGCATGGCGACGACGAGGAGCGCGCCAGTCCAGCTCTGCTGATTGCCGTAATCCAGCATGGCCACATTGGCGGCCATCTGGAGGAGGATGGTGCCGAGAACGAGGGCGAGCTCTGCATTGTCCTCGACGTCTTCGGTGAGGGCGACCCGGAGATGCACGACCAGGGCGGAGGCGATGGCCGCCATGCAAAGGTAAGCGATGGGCTGGGGGGTGACGGTACCGGGGATGACCGCCGCGCCCATCTTCATGAGGAGGCCCAGGGCGATGAAGAAGCCGACGTAAACGGCGATGGTGGCCGCACGATGGGTGCGGAGTTCATCCACGAGGTCGCCTTCCTGATGTTTGAGACGCTTCTTCCCACAAGAAAGCCCAGCTCGTTGCAATTTGGCCCGGCGAATGGATTCAAACATGAGTGGGATTTTCGAGAAGTATTAGCGGAATGCTAACACACTCAAGGTCGGCTACAAGAAGCCTTTTCTATCAAAAGTGGTTCAAATGAACATTTATTTAACCGAGCTTTATTATTGGGCCCGGTGGCGGTCGTAGGCTTCAATGATACGCTGAACGACAGGGAGGCGGACGATGTCCTTCGACAGGAAGCTGACGAATTTGACGCCTTCGACACCCTGGAGTGCCTCGACCGATTCGCGGAGGCCGGAACGGACGTGGCGGCGGAGGTCCACCTGGGAGGGATCCCCGGTGATGACGCAGCGGGCGCCTTCGCCGAGGCGGGTGAGGAACATGAGCATCTGCTCGGTGGTGGTGTTCTGGGCCTCATCCAGGATGATGAAGGCATTTTTCAGGGTGCGGCCACGCATGTAGGCGAGCGGGGCGATTTCGATGGCTCCGCGTTCGATCATGCGTTCGGCCTCATCCGGATCGAGCATGTCATAGAGGGCGTCGTAAAGGGGCCGGAGGTAGGGGAAGATTTTTTCCTTGAGATCCCCAGGCAGGAAGCCGAGGGCCTCGCCAGCCTCGACGGCAGGGCGGGTGAGGACGAGGCGCTGGACGGCCTTTTCCCTGAGGAGATGCAGCCCCTGGGCCATGGCGAGGTAGGTTTTACCTGTGCCGGCGGGGCCGATGCCGAAGACGACCTCATGGTCCCGCATGGCCTGGACGTAGGCGATCTGGCCGCGTGTCTTGACCAGTACGGGAGGCTTCCGGGAGGAACCCTGAAGCTTGAGGTTCATGATGGCATCCGCCGGGGCGCTGCCGTGCTCGGTAAGGACGCTTTCGGTGACGAGGCGCAGCATCGTGGGGGTGACTTCGCCGCCCTGGCGGCGGATGCGCTCGAGCTGGGCAAAGACTTCCTTGACCGCGACGATGGCGGGTTCTTCAGCCTCGATGCGGACCCAGCCATCACGGCTGGTGATCTGCACCTGGAGGGCGTCGGCAATGATGCGCAGGCCGGAGAGGTCGTGACCGATCAGTTTTTGGAGAAACTGGGGCGACTCATAAGTGAGGGTTTCGACGGGCATGAAAACAGGTTGGGGAAGGGAGGTCGAAGCCCTGGCAGTCTGCGTTTTTAGAAACGCGCAGAGCTATTTGCCCAGTGCTTCGGGATTGAGGCCGCCCATCAGTGCGCCGAAGCCGCCGAAGAGGAGGGCGATCACGAGAACGATGGCAAACATGATGGCATACATCACGATGACGGCGGGGATGGAGGCGAGCATGGTCTTCAGCATGATCACGATCAGCCTGCCGAAGGAGATATCAATGTCAGTGATAACCGTGCGGGTAGTGGTGCTGACATCGGCGGATGGACTTTCGTATGGATTGTTCATGATCGTGTATGGCTGTTGATGCTACTGACAGGGAAGTATTAACGGTAACCGTAGGCAAGGGCCCAATAGACGCCTTTTTCCTTTTTCGAGGTGAGAGAAAAAACGACGCTGTAGGTGCCGGTCTTGGGAGGATTGACCCGGACGGTGGCGAACATGCCCTGGCTTTTGAAATCGAGTTCGATCTCCTTGCCTTTTTCATCGAGGACTTTGAGTTCGAAGGTAATGTCTTCGCTGGCAGTGCCGAGCCAGAAGGCATACTCGTTGCCTTTGAACATCTGGTGACGGACCATGAGCTTTTGGCCGCTTTTGACTTCGCCGTTCCAGTAGTCTTCACGGACGATGAAGCCTTGCTCAACAAAGGGGGTGGCGGCCTCCAGAGCGAAGCTGTGGGCATCGTCAATGGTGGCGTGAGTCAGGGGGGCACCGATGAGAAGCAGCGCTGCCAGGAAGGCAGCGGCAGCACGGTGGAAGTGGCGGGTAGGAAGGAAATGCATGGACGGATCCGGTAAAAGGTTGGCGCGGTGGCGCGAGGGGGCCGGTCTTTACTTGGCTGCCAGGATATCGGTCAGCAGGCTGTCGCAGGTCTTGCCGATTTCACGGACGCCATCCTTGGTAAATCCATCCACAGCACCTTCCATCTTGGCGAGGATGTTTTTCAGGCCTTTGGAGATGTCGGCAACGATGGCGTGATCTTTTTTGTCCTTGGACATCTTGGAGATGGAGGCGATGAAATGCTCGACCAGCATGGGCTGGTTGAGGAGTTCGGCACGGTCTGCGGAGAAGCTTTTGCCGATGACGGAGGTGACGGAGGCGGTGCCGCGCAGCCAGCCGCCCATGCTGACGCATTGGGAGAGATCGGCGTCCTTCATCTGTTCCATGGAGTCACGGACGGTTTTCTGGGTCTGGTCGAACTCCTTGCGGATGCTGGCCCAGTCGCTCTTGTCGGCCGCATCCAGAATGGCCTGGGCGTGGGGGCGGACGGACTTGATGAGGCCGAGGGCGGTGGCGAGATCAATGACTTCACGGCCGATGTCTTTGACGGCCTCTTTGTCCTCAGCCTGGACGGCGACAAAACCTTCGGCAACGACCAGGCCGAAGAGAAGGGAGAGCTTGGTGCGGTCCGGGGTTTTAGGGAGGTCGAGGCTGCGGATTTCCTGGCGCCAGTTGGGCTCGCCGAGTTTGTCGAGCACGGAGAAGACTTCGCTAGGGACCGGGACGACGACGTCTTCGACGACCTGGCCTGGGAAAGCGCGGGGATCAAACTCCTGCACGCCAGCGCTGGCGGCCTGGGCTGACATGGGGCTGGCGGAAGCGAGGGCTGCCACAGCGGTGATGACAAACAAGCAGGGAAGGGAGGATCGGTTCATGAGCGATGAGACGGCGTGGTCTAGTAAGAAAATTCAAGTGGAAGTAAGCCGCAAATGGGCTGAGCCGCAACCGCTTTGAATGGTGGCTATTTCTTGGGAGCAGGAGGTGCCGGCGCTGGTGCTGGGGCAGGGGGCGGCGTGGTGGGCGGGCCCTGAATGTAGTGGTCGCGCAGTACTTTGGATTCGAGGAGCTGGATCTGGTCGAGCTTGAGGAAGGAGGAGTACATGACGACTTCGGCGAGGTAGCCGGAGAATTGCTCTTCAGGCGGAGCATTGTCCTGATTGGCCCCGACGACTTTGCCGATCTGGAGACGGGTGAGGGGGGCGGCAGGTGGCTTGGTTTTGGCCGTGGCGCGGAAGGTCTTACCGGGGGCGTCCTTGACGCGCATCTCGGTGACGCTGGTCACGGTCTGCCAAGTGAGCACAACGGTGCAGGGGACGGTGGGGTCCACTCCATTGCAGGTGATGGAGCCCATGGAACTGCCGTTGCGGAAGTCGGCGATGATCTTTTTGTATTTGTCCACGCGCAGGATGACGGAGCTGCCATCCTCGCCCGACAAGGTGAGGACGCGGACAGGAAGACGGGCGGCATCGGCCTGGAAGACGACGGCGAGAGTCATGCCGGATTCACCGCGCGGGGGAGTCTGGCCAAAGGGGAACTTGCTAGTTTCCCCGGCGGGATCAGTGAGGGCGATGGCGATGGGGCGGCCTTCGCGTGGACGGAAATCGAGCACGCTGCGGTTGGGCTTGGCGCCGATGATGCCGGAGGTGGGGGTGGGCCAGAAGCTGCGCTTTGGGGCGTAGTCGGCATTTTTGTTGTAGGCACGCGCCAGGTTGTCATTGCCCAGGGGGGCGATGTCATGCCAGTCGAGGATCACGCCATCGGGGGGCGCGAGCTTTCCATCTTTGCCGATGCCGCCGACGCCTGCGACGAGGTGCAGGCAGATGTCGCCATCCATCGGTGGGAATAGCCGGTCCTGGGGCAATTCGTATTTGACCTTGTCCGGGCCGGTGGAGAGGATGCTTGCGGAAGCGGACCCGCCGCTGGCGGTATCCTTTTTGCTGCCAAAGAAAAACCAGCCTGCGCCGAGCACGAGGGCGATGCCAGTGCCGATGATTGCAAAGACTTTGGCCTTGGAGCCGCTGCTGGCGGGCTCAGGTGCCGCGGAATGGAGCCTGGTGGATGGGGAGCGGCCTGTAGGCATGGTGCGCCTGCCGACTGGGGGGCGACCGGTGGCGGGGCTGGGGCGGGAGATGGGCGTGGTGTAGGCGGCCATCTCCATGATGGGCTCGGCATCGGGCACGACCTCCAGCACGGGCTGGGCGTAAACTTCCTCCTGCGGCGGCTGGTAGTAGCCGGGCTGAATGGGGATGGTGCTGGTGGTGACGCTGCCAGGATACATGGGCTGCGTGTAGGCGCCGGGCGGCGGGCCGTAGCCGGGAGGCATCCAGGGCATCATCGGCGGGGCGGCGGACATTTTTTCCCAGGCCCGGAATTCTTCGATGGCCTGCTGGGCACCGGTGGGGCGGTCCTCAGGATTGAGGGCCATGAGGCGCAGAACCCAGGCACCGAGCCAGGGCGGCACGTGCGGTGCCACCAAGTTGAGCGGGATGATGTCGTGATTGATGTGCTTATCAATGACGATGTTGAGGGTCTCGCCATCGAAGGCCTTGCGGCCGGAGAGGGCCTCGTAAAAGACGCAGCCGAGCGAGTAGAGATCGGTGCGGACATCCACCGGGGCGCGGGTGAGCTGCTCGGGCGCCATGTAGAAGATGGAGCCCATGACGGTGCCTTCCTGGTCTTCGGTCTGTTTGCGGGCACGCATGCCGGCGCGGGCCAGGCCGAAGTCAATGATCTTGGACTGCATGCGACCACCGGGCAGGCGCTCGACCTTGATGTTTTCCGGCTTGATGTCGCGATGGAGGATGTGGCGCTGATGAGCGGCCAGCAGGGCCTCGAGGGTCTGAGAGGCCAGCTCCTTGAAGTCATCGTAATGCAGGGGACCGCGGGCCACGACATCGGCAAGGTCTTCTCCTTCGAGAAGTTCCATGACCATGAAGAGGCCTTCGGCGTCGCTGGCGACATCGAAGATGGTGACGATGTTGGGGTTGCGCAGCGAAGCGAGGGCATCGGCCTCGCGGCGAAGCTCGGCAGCGAGACCTTGGTCCCCGCTGGCATCGTTGGCGGAGATGAGTCGCTTGATGGCGACCCAGCGCTTTAACTCATTGTCATAAGCGCGGTACACAGCCCCCACGCCACCGGCGCCGAGTTTGTCATAGATCTTGTATCGTTCCGCCATCCAGTGTTTTTTGGGGGTATGCTGAGCTAGTTGTAAGGAGAATCCAAAGGCAGAGGGTTTGGCAAGAGCGATGTTTGTTAAATTACGCTTTGGAGACGGATTTTGAGCGTAGTCAGGACATTCTTGGTCAGGGATTCAGCTCGTGCTTGACGAGCGCAGCAGGTCTCCGACCATCCGTCCACATGTTTTTCCTCACTCCCCGCTACCTGAAGCACGCAAAGCTGCTGCACAAAGGCGTCACCCGATTCATTGATTACAAGCGTGATCTGCTGCCCCCGGCGAAGCTGGAAGAGATCTGTGGACTGCGCCGGAGCCTGGAGCAGGCGATGAAAGCGCGGGACAAGACGCGGCTGGGGGAACTGAACGAGGAGATCAACAAGGTCTGCGAGAAGGCGCTGCCTGAAGCGGCCTCGAGCGAGATCGGTGACAATGTGGAGGTGTTCTTTGTGGCCATCGTCATTGCCCTGGGCATCCGGGGATACATTGCGCAGCCCTTCCAGATTCCCACGGGGTCCATGCAGCCGACGCTGAACGGCATCACGGCGCAGGCGACGGCGGAGGATCCTCGGACGGGCATTGTGGGCTACCTGAAGACATTTCTGACCAGCAGCCGTCAGATTCACGTGGTGTCCGACCATAGCGGTGTTCTGCGCCGGGATGATCCGGTGACGGAGCACAAGCACTGGCTGATTTTTATGCCCTACTGCAGACTCCATTTTGAGGACGGGCATAAGATTGACATCATGGCTCCTTACTCCCAGCTAACCAATGAACTGCAACTGGCCAGGCATCTGCGCTCGCAGCCGGTGCTGACGGGGAATGACACGCCGGACATGAAATACCGTGTGGTGATCCCAGGGGGCATCAAGGTGGAGAAGGGGCAGCTGCTGGCCAGCGGAGTGGTGAACAATGGTGACCATGTGCTGGTGGACAAGTTTTCCTATCACTTCCGCTCGCCGAAGCGGGGAGAGGTGTTTGTGTTCACAACGAAGCACATTGGGGGCATTGAAAATCAGCAAAGTTTTGATCCGCGCTGGGGCTCGCAGCATTACATCAAGCGTCTCGCAGGTGTGCCGGGAGACAAACTGGAAGTGAAGTCGCCCAAACTTTTGATCAATGGAGCCGAGGCGCAGGAGCCCGGTTTTCAACGGGTGATGCAAGGCACTTTTGAAGCCCCTGTGGATGGTTATCGGGGGTATTCGGACCCGAACGCCATTGGTGGCGGCATTGCCAAAATCGAGCTGAGTGAAGAGCAGTACTTTGCGATGGGCGACAACAGTTACAGCAGCAGCGATTCGCGCTACTGGGGCCCCGTCCCTGAACGGAATCTGGTGGGCTCCGGCTTTTTTTGCTACTGGCCGCTGACGAAGCACTGGGGGCTGATCAAGTAGCGGCTGAGACCTCGTTTACAATCCGCCGGGTCGGATATCGAAGAGACTTTTTTGCCTGATGAAAGCGGGTGAAAATGAGGCTCGACGTACCGGGGCTGTGTTGGCTATTTTGCCGTCATGAAATGGCTTTGGCGGCGGATCCGAACGGGGGTGGTGGCCGGTGCGATGCTGGCGACGGTGTGTGGGCAGGCAAAGGAGGCTGGCCTGGAAACACGTGTCTTTGCTGTGGGGACCGATTTTTTGGTCATCGCACGCGGAGCGGATTCGCCTGGGGCGGCTGACCCGATCGGTTACAGCCCGCCGAGTCTGCGTTCGCCCCTGGAGCGCTGGGAAACCTTCCTTCAAAGCGGTGATTTTAGATCGGCAAAAGAGATGCTGAGCGACCTTGGGATTAAGTTTCCTGCGGGGACTTCTGCGTTATTTCATCCTGCGGCTGGCACGCTGACGGTGAGGAACACGACGGCGAACCTGGACCTGGTGGAGGCTTTGGTGGCGGGGACGGAAAGATGGCAACCGAAGACGGTGACCATCACCGCGCATCTCGTGCAGGCACCGGGGCCCTTGCTCAGACTGCTGGCCGCAAATGAGGCTCAGAAGATGGATCAGACGCAGGCCTTGAAAGACCTGATGAAGGAGGCGGAGCGGGAGACGGGGGCGGTGAAGATTTTGCACACGGCCTTTTTGGAGGTGCCCCGTGGCAGCCGAAGCACTTTCAGCACGGTGACGGAACATGAGCATGCGACTGATCTGGTCCTGGATGCCAAGGGCCGGACCGAAGTGGAGACCGAGACGCAGCCCCTGGGCTTTCAAATGGATCTGGATCCGTTGATTCAAGCGGATGGGAAGACCCTGGACATGAGAGTTCGGGTGCAGCATACCCTGCTGAAACAGCCAGCCCGGCAGGAGACCTTGACGGAGCCTGTCTCTGGCGGGCCTTTGGAGATGCCGCTGGCTGAGTTTGAGACGGCGAAGATCTCAACCGAGGTGAAGATGAAGGGCGGACACACTCGGTTGCTGGGCCTGTGGCCCGTCAAAGGTGATCCTGCGTTGAAGGAAGCGGATGTCAGCCAGGGCGTGTTTTTGACGGCTCATATTTTGTCTCATGGGGCCGAGGCTCCGCAGGCTTCTTCAACGACATTGGAGTCTCCAGACCAGATGGTCGAACAGACGTTCGACCTGCCCCAGGAGTTTTTCTTCGTCAATCCAGGGGCCGAGCAAGGTGGCCTGCTCGAGCTGCTGGGATTGAACGGCTTGAAGTTGCCTGCAACGAGCCAGGTGAGCCTGGATGAGCAAAAGCGTCTGCGGGTCAAAACAACCGCCGAGATGATGCCCGTGGTCGAGGGGTGGGTAGGGCACTACGCGGAAATGTTTCCCAAGACCTTAAAATACACGGTCGAAGTGATCCGCGCGCCAGCGGCGCTGGTCCGCGAGCAGATCTTGAAAGTGGCCCATCTAAGCAACCACCGGGCCATGCGCGATGTGCTGCGTGAGGCTGTGGGGCGGAAGGAGGCGGAACAAGTGGCCATGGCCTTTGCAGAGACGCGTCCCAGTGAAAGTGCCATCGTGGAATCCGTGATGGACAAACATTGGGTGAGTGAGCTGAGCTGGCAAAACGGCCAGCAGCCCGTGATGGAGACTGAGCGCCGCCCGTCAGGGTTTCTGCTGACCCTGGATTCTTATATGCCCGGAGGTGACTCACAGGTGAGTGTCAACATGAGTGTGGAGCGTCACCATGCGCTGCCGAGCCCGAGGCGGGAAAAGCTGTCGGACCCGGCTTCCCGACGCTCCTTCATCATGCCGCTGAATGAATTTCATCTGGGACGAATCGAGACGCATGCCATTTTAAGCCACGGAGAGACACGGCTGATCGGTGTCTGGCGGCCTGTGGGGAAGGGTGGGGAGGTGGGTGAGGATATTTTGGAGGCGGTGTTCATCCAGTGTGACATCAGCCGCCACACGAGGCATTTTGAGGTCGATGCGGATGCCGCTATGGCGGAGGCAAGCCCCGTTCCTGCCAAGGAGGGGGACAAAATGCTGACGAAGATATTCAAAGTGGCGCCCGATTTTATCCTGCACGAGGTGGGATCTCCCCGGATGTTTCCTGACCCATTCGGCAAGGAACTGTCGGCCAAGGATTTTTTCAAAGCGCAGCGCATCCCTTTCCCGGAGGGAGCCGAAGTGTCTTACACGGGGCCCGCTGCCGGACTCATGACGGTGAAAAATACGGCGGCCAATCTGGCCTTGGTGGAGGCTTATTTAAAGAAGCTCAATGGACGTGACCCCTCAGACGTTAGTTTCATTCTCCACCTGCTGGAAATCCCGGAGGCCAAGGCGAACGAGGTTTTTCAGAAGGCAGGACAGGAAGCCGATCATCGTGCGGTTTTGGATGAGCTTTTGGTTAGGGGCGGGACGGACGTCAAATCTCTGGCCACACTGAATCTCAGCGTGCGCGGCAAACATGAGCACACGGTGGAAAACGTGAAGGAACTGAAGGTGTTCAAGTCTTTCCGAATGAATGACGAAGGTGCGGCGGAGGTGGAGCGGCAGACGATGACTGTGGGAACGAGCCTGACGGTGGCGGTGGACAATGAGGAAGACGAGAGGCTGCTGAAGGTGGACTATGAGATCCGCCATTACCCCGCCGAACCTGTGCGGTATGCTGTGAATCTGGCGGCGGAGGGGAGTGCTGCTGTGGAGGTTCCTCTGACCGATTTGTCGGTGGAAAAGGCAACGGGTCATCTCACGATGATGTCCGGCAGCGCCCATATCCTGGCTTTGTGGAAGCCGATGGGGAGACCGGAATTCGATGCCGGGGAGCTGTATCACATCGCGATCCTGGAAGCGCATGTGATGCAGGAAGAGAAGGCGGAATGACGGGGCCTATTCCTCCAGTTTCACATCGCCTTTGGTTGGGTCCACAAGCTGCGTCTTGACGAGGTCGTAGGCGGTGCCGCGCATGTAGGCGTGCATGTAGAGCCGCTGTTTGCGGCGCTCCAGGTTTTCGCGGACAATGGTGACCTGCTTGAAGTCCACGCGATCCTGGAAATCGGAGAACCAATAGATGCCATCAGCGGTGCGGAGCTTGTCATGCAGCAGGGCCAGCCAGGTGTAGCCGAGTCCGGTGTTGTGGATGAAATAGGTCTGCGGGCGTTTGGAGAGGACGCGGTAGATGGCCTCGCTTTGCATCTCCTTTTTGGGGTCAATGCGGAACTTCCGAGTTTCCTCGAGGGTGGCACCACCGAGACGCCAGAATTTTTCAAATTCGACACTGGAGGTGGAGTAAACCTCATCGCCTTCCAGGCCCTGAGGTGGGGGCGGCTCGAGGCCGCAGCCGAAGTAGAGGATGACGATGCTGCCACGGGCGACTTTGTCCACCTCCTCGATGACACGCGGCAGGTGAGGGGCCATGGAGGTGGAGACATCGAGGACGAGCGCGAGACGCTTGGCCTTGATCTGCATGCCAAACATGGAGAAGGGCTGGAAGGTCATGCCGCTCTGGCCGCCGAGGCCGACGCTTTTGCCAAAGCCGCCGCCTGCGCCAGCCAAGCCCATGCCCGCCGTCAGCTTATTGCTGGCAAAGAGGTCTTTGGACTGGGGGAGTTCCAGGAGGTCGGGGGCCTCATCCGGGAGGACGATGTCGGAGATGGAATTGGCCGCGGCGATCTTCCGCAGGGGCATGGCTTTTTTCAGCCAGGGGTTTTTCTTCTGCTGGATCTTGTGCTCCAGGGCCTGGGAGGCTTCGGCCCCCTGCTTGGTGCCGCCGCCTGGAAGGAAATCCACCTGCTTCTCAGTGACTTGGGTGACGACGATCCAGGCCCCGCCCAGAAGGAGGAGGGCGTGAACGGCCACGCTGAGGCTGAGGGCCTTGCCACCCCATCGTTCCCAGTATTGGCGGATGAGGCCGGGCTGAACAGGGACTGTGGTGGTGGGAGCGTTTTCCGATGAAGGGGTCGTTTCTTTGCCTTCAGCGGCATCCGTGGTTTTCTCGCCGGACGATTCCTGGGGGGCTTTGTCGGCTTTTGACTCGGGTGTGGGGGCAGGTTCTGGGTCCGCTTTTTTGTGCTTGGATTTGGGGGTTGCCGCCGGGCGTTTTTCCTCGGCGAGCGGAGCTGGTTTTTCGGGGGGCTGTGGAGGTGGTTCTGGGGCTGCGGGAGGTGCCGCATCTGCGGTGGGCGTGGCAGGGCGTTTGCCAATGACGGTGCGACGTGGGGCAGCGGGGGCAGGGGCGACTTCGGGTGGTTGCTCCTCGGCTGCGGGTGGAGGGCTGGCTTCCGGTACGGGGGCACGGCGACCGACGACGGTGCGGCGTGGAGTCGGGGGTGGGGCGGGCTCCTGCGGGGGCAATTCCTGAGAGTGGGAAGGGAAGGCGCTTTCGGGCCAGCCAAATGTAGAGGGAGCTGGGCCAGAACTTTGGAGCAGTTCCTGCCATTCGTCCGAGAGGGGGGCAGGTGGTTCTTCTGCCGGTGGGGCCTCGGCTGGAGCGGCGGTGGAACGCGGACCAATGCGGGTTTGCTGACGACGCACCGGGGGCTGCTGCGGGTGGCCATGAGGTGAGTTTCCATCCGCCGTGGGCAATTGGCTGAAATCGTCGGATGGATCGTGAGGAGGCATGGGCGCTTTAAATGAGAAAATCAGCCATTCAAGAAATGCCGGATCGCGTCCTGGCCCGCAAGCTTTTCATGAACCCGGCTGTCCTTCTGTCATTTCGAACGGATGAGGGCGTACTTTCTTGTCCGGTTTTGGCGGCAGGTGTGAGATAATGAGGAAGCATGAACACACAGGAGACCCGGGCCGCCCAGATCTTTCTCACCCATCACGATTTTGTGAAGGGGGTGGCGCTGAAGTATGCCCCTTGGCCGGGGCTGATGGAGGACATCGCCCAGCAGGTGTTTCTGGAGTTCATGGCCAAGGAGCAGCGTTGGGACCTGGAGAATGATCTGCGGCCGCTGCTGGCCACGATGACGCGGCATGTGGCGATGCGGCTGTGGCGTGACCGCACGCGCCAGCGGCCTGAAGTGGTGCAAAAGCTGGCCGATCACATCCGCCTGCTGGCGGAGGAGAGCGAGCTGCCGCCGCGCTATGAGGAGGAGGTGGGTCTGCTGCGAGGCTGCCTGCAAAAGCTGCCGGAGAAGAGCCGAGACCTCATCCAAATGTATTATTACAGCGATGTGTCCACACCGCAGATCGCCGAGCAACTGGAGATGAAGGCGGACACGGTCTGCCGGGCGCTGTCCCGCGTGAGGGAGAAGCTGCGGGAGTGCATCCAGCGCCAGATCCAGCAGGGAGGTGCCGCCCATGTCTGAGCCAGCTTATGATCCTGAAGTGCTGATGCAGCGCTATCTGGAGGACAGCCTGACGGAGGCAGAAGCGGCGGCGCTGCTGGACCTTTTGCAAAAGCCGGAGGCGGGCAAGCTTTCTGAAAGCCTGCTGGCGCACCTTTCGACGGATGCGATGCTGCGTGAGATGAAGGCCAGCAATGTCGTGCCGACCCTCATTCCTGCGCCTGCGAAGCCGAGGAGCGGAGTCCGCTTCAGCTACACCACGCTGACCTCGGTGGCTGCGCTGGCGGCTTGCCTCACTCTGGCAGCGACGTGGTGGCTAGCTCCCCCGGCCAGCCTGGAAGATGATGAGGACATGACAGCGGCTGTGGCCGTGCTGGCCCGTGGTGTGAACCTGGAATGGGAAGGCACCCCTCATGCGCCGGGAAGCCCGCTGACACCTGGCTGGCTGCGGCTGAAGTCAGGGCTGGCGGAGATCGAATTTTACCAAGGGGCACGGGTTACTTTGGAAGGTCCGGCGGCGTTCCGGCTGGTGTCGCCCAGCGAAGCTTTTTGTTCGGCAGGGAAGCTGAGCGCGCATGTGCCTCCGCAGGCCAAAGGCTTCCGCATTGATACGCCGAAAGGCACGATTGTGGATCTGGGCACGGACTTCGGTCTGGACCTGAATGCGGCGGCGGCGGAGCTGCATGTCTTCAAAGGCGAGGTGGAGCTGCATGCTTCTGGCGAAGCCATGAAACCGCTGCGTGAAGGCCAGGGGATGACGCTGGGAGAAGGCACACGTGACATCCTGGCAAACCAGGCGGCCTTTGCCTCGCTGGGATCGGTGGATGAGCGCACCGCTGAATCGCAGCGGCTGGCGTTTGAGACCTGGCTGTCCCGCAGCGCGATTTGGAATGAGGACGCTGCGCTGCTGATGCGGCTGGATTTTCAAGATCGCAGTGATACGCGCAGTCTGCGGAATCTGGCGAGCCGTGCGCCCCAGGTGCCCGCAGGAAGCATCGTAGGCTGTGCCTGGACGGAGGGCCGATGGCCGGGCAAACGGGCGCTGGAATTTCGCAATGTGAGTGACCGCGTGAGGCTGAGCGTGCCGGGAGACTATGAGGCGCTGACGCTGAGCGCCTGGGTGCGGGTGCATGGGCTGGACCGGGCCTACAATTCCCTCTTCATGGTGGAAGGCTATGCGCATGGTGCCATCCACTGGCAGATCATCCGCGAGGGCAAATTGCGCCTGGGGATTGCCAGCCGGGATGGCAACCCGGCAAAGGATCACGACACGCCCGCCCTTTTCACCCCGGAACGGTTTGGACAATGGATGCATCTGGCCACGGTGATTGATCCGGTGGCGAAAGAGGTGCGCCATTACGTGAATGGGGATCTGGCGGCCCGTGTGCCGAGGGCGAATGTTTACCCGGTGAGCCTGGGGGTGGCTGATTTGGGCAATTGGAATTTTGGCGGGAGAAACGACCGGATACCGATCCGCAACTTCAGCGGCACGATGGATGAGTTCATGCTGTTTTCGAGGGTGCTGACGGAGGCGGAGATCAGCAAGCTGGCCCGTTGAATTCCAGACTTGCGGTTAGGTAATGATTTTGCCAGCATCGCCGGATGAAATCATTCATCCTTGCGGGACTATTGCTGTGCGGTTGGGGTTATGCAGCAACGGTGAAGGACCGTGAGGGGGCGGTGAGGGCGGACCGAGCGGCGATGGAGAATGACAAACGCTGGGCCTACAATGACATCGAGAGCGGCTTTCGGCAGGCAAAGCTGACGGGGAAACCGCTGCTGGTGGTGCTGCGCTGCGTGCCCTGTCTTTCCTGCATCGGGCTGGACAGTGCGGTGCTGATGCAGGGGGATGAACTGGCCCCGCTGCTGGACCAGTTTGTCTGCGTGCGGGTGATCAATGCGAATGCGCTGGACCTAACCAAGTTCCAGTTCGATTTTGACCTGTCCTTCTCCACGCTCTTTTTCAATGGAGACGGCACAGTGTATGGCCGTTACGGTTCCTGGACGCACCAGAAAAACTCGGCGGACACAACGATCTCTGGCTACAAGCGGTCGCTGGAAGCGGCCCTGAAGATCCATGCGGGCTACCCTGGCAACAAGGCGCAACTGGCGGGCAAGCAGGGGGCTCTGCTGCCCTTTGTGAATCCTTTGGACATGCCCAATCTTGCGGGGCGGTATCAGTCCCATCTGGATTGGGACGGGAAGGTGATGCAGAGCTGCATTCACTGCCACATGCTGGGGGACTCGCTGCGGGCTTCGTATCGTGAAAAGAAGGAGCCGATCCCGACGGAATGGGTCTATCCCATGCCCTCCCCGGAGACGCTAGGGCTGACGCTGGCGGCTGACCCTGTGGGGGAGGTGACGGCGGTGGCGGCAGGTTCCATGGCCGCGACGGCTGGAGTGAAAACGGGTGACACGCTGGCCAGTGTGGCAGGCCAGCCGCTGGTCTCCATGGCGGATGTGAGCTGGGTGCTGCACCGCACCGATGATGTGGAGCCGACGGTGCTGGAGATGATGGTGAACCGGGGAGGCCAGGAAATGCCGATTAAAGTGACGCTGCCTGCCGGGTGGAAACATGGCGCGGACAATTCGGGCAGGGCAGGGGCCTGGCCCATGCGAGGCATGGCGACGGGCGGGATGGTGCTGGTGGATCTGACCGATGAGGAGCGGCAGGCACGCGGCCTGGGCAAGGATGGGATGGCGCTCTTTGTGAAAGGGCTGGGCATGTATGGGAAGCATGCCCTGGCGAAGAAAACGGGATTTCAGAAAGAGGATGTCATCGTCGAATGCGACGGGCTGAAGGACCGCATGACGGAAAGCCGCCTGCTGGGGCATCTTTTGCAGAAACGTTTGTTAGGCGACGAGGTGGAGATTTCCCTCCTGCGCGGGAAGGAGCGCAAGACCCTGAAGCTGCCGATGCAGTGATGCCGCGTTTTTAGAGCGGGTCTGATTCGCGGATCAGACCGCAATGGGGGCCTTGATGGCCGGGTGGGGATCGTACCCTTCCAGGGTGAAGTCTTCGTAGCGGAAGGCGAAGAGGTCTTTGACCTGCGGATTTAGCTTCATGACTGGCAGTGGGCGCGGCTCGCGGGAGAGCTGCTCCTTGGCCTGATCGATGTGATTTTTGTAGAGGTGGAGATCGCCAAAGGTGTGGACGAACTCGCCTGGCTGCAGGTCGCAGACCTGGGCGACCATCATGGTCAGCAGGGCATAGCTGGCGATGTTGAAAGGCACGCCGAGGAAGAGGTCGGCACTGCGCTGATAGAGCTGACAGCTGAGTTTGCCTTCGGTGACAAAAAACTGGAACAGGCAATGGCAGGGGGGGAGGGCCATCTGATCCACCACGGCGACATTCCAGGCGCTGACGATGTGGCGGCGGCTGTAGGGATTTTTGCGGATGCCTTCGACGAGTTTGGTGATCTGATCCAGGGGGGCGGCTTCCGGGGCACCCTGCCAGCGACGCCACTGCGCGCCATAGACAGGCCCGAGGTCGCCATTTTCATCCGCCCACTCGTCCCAGATGGAGACTTTGTTTTCCTGGAGGTAGCGGATGTTGGTATCGCCGGCGAGGAACCAGAGGAGCTCGTGGATGATGCTGCGCAGGTGCAGCTTTTTCGTGGTGACGACGGGGAAGCCCGCGCTGAGGTCGTAGCGGCTTTGCTCGCCAAACACAGAATACGCGCCGGTGCCTGTTCGGTCTTCGCGGTAGCTGCCGTGGGTGAGCACCTTTTGGAGCAGGCGGTGGTATTCTTGCATGCGGGAGAGGTGCTGAGTGCCGGAGGTAGGTCAAGGAGGGGCGCTCCTTGACCTTAGAGCCCTGAGTGGGCCTTCCTTATGCGTATGGAACCGGGGTACCAGTGGAGTTGGCCAGGACCTTGAAATTTTTGATGATCTCGGTGGTCAGCTTGCCGGGCTTGCCGTCGCCGATGAGGCGGCGGTCATACTGGACAGCCGGGATGACCTCTGCGGCAGTGCCGGTGAGGAAGCACTCGTCGGCAGTGTAGATTTCGTGACGGGTCATGGTCACTTCATGCACCTGAAGGCCCATCTGGGTCATGACCTCGATCACGGCCTGGCGGGTGATGCCGTTGAGGGCGCCGCTGGCGATGGTGGGGGTGTAGATGAGGCCGTTTTTGATGACGAAAACGTTGTCTCCGGTACACTCGGCCACATAACCCTGCTCATTGAGCATGATGCCTTCTTCACAACCGGCCTGGATGCACTCGATCTTGGCCATGATGTTGTTGAGGTAGTTCAGGCTCTTCACCTGGGGGCTGAGCGCGGCCGGTGTGGGGCGGCGGGTGGCGCAGGTGATGAGGTTCAGGCCGGTCTCATACTTCTCCTTGGCATACAGGGTGATGCCGCTGGCGATGATGATGACACCTGCCTTCGGGCACTGGTAGGGGTTCAGGCCGAGGGGGCCTGCACCACGGGTGATGACGAGGCGGATGTAGCCGTCGCGAAGGCTGTTGGCGGCGACGGTTTCCACGGTGGCCTTTTCCATTTCTTCGATGGAGATCGGGATGGTGAGGCAGATGGAGCGGGCGCTTTCATACAGGCGCACCAGGTGCTCGGTGAGACGGAAGACGCGGCCGTTGTAAATGCGGATGCCCTCAAAGCAGCCATCCCCGTAAAGCAGACCGTGGTCGAAGACCGAAACCTTGGCCTCGGATTCGGGAACGAGTTTGCCGTCGAGATGGATGAGCAGATTGGATGAGGCCATGATGGGTGGTGGGAGGGCGTGGAGAATGCCAGTCACTCGACCGTTTGCAAGTGTCTGCTTGCAGCTTGCGAAAAGCGGCGTGTTTTCAGAAGGCGTAAGCCAGCGGGCTAGCGGCTGAGATCGCCCTGGCAGAGGACTTTGAATCCGGCACCGCCAAGGACCTCGGCCCCCATGTCCACATCATCGCAGTGGAGGGCGAAGAGGGGGAAGAGTCCTGGACGGACCAGCAGGGGGTAGCAGAACTCGATGTTCAGTTCGGCGGCCAGGAGCACCGAAAGGCATTCGGTGAGGCGGCGGTCGGATTCGCTGAGTTCGACGACGATGATGAAGCAGTCGGTGTGCGGGATGCCTTTTTCGATAAAGAGCATGGCTGCGCCTTCAGGGTCGCTGAGAATGAGGCGCACCAGGGTCATTTCGGTGGTGTCCTGCATCGAAAGGCCGAGGACCTCGATGGAGTGTTCCTGGAGCAGCTTGACGAGGGCCATGAGGGAGCCGACGCGGTTGGGCAGGAAGACCGAGAGCTGGCGGATGGGGCTGCTTTTGGCCGTGGCAGCGGGCGTTTCTTGCAGGGAGTTCGACTGCATAATGAGATGGGGTGAGGGTGGGACTAGCCTGCAGGGCCGATGGTGGAGCGGGATTCGTCAAAAAGCGTCACTCGCAGGGGAATGGTGAAAAGGACATTGCCCGCGAGTTCCAGCACCCAGCGGTACACGCCTTGTCTTTCGATACGCAGACGCTGGAGGTTCAGGACGATATTTCGGGTGACAAACGGCACGAAATTCGACGGGAAGCTGACATCCACGGCGGGGTCGAAGGGGGGCAGGCACTCCTGCCCAGAGGGGTCGATGCAGCGGATGATGAAGGCGTGGTGACCGGAGTCCAGAGGCTCGAACATGAGCCGGATGACCAGGGAGCAGTGAGGATGGACCACGGGAAACTCACGGGCACAGAGGGTATCGAATGCGCCCAGGATGCAGAGTTTGCCAGAGTAGTCGGACGCGGAGTCGCAAAGGGTGGCGAGTTGAACCGTCATGTCTGTCGGTGAAAGGGAACTAGGAACCGCGCTTGAAGAGCTTGCGGAAGAAACCACCGAGCGTTTTTTGCTCCGGCGGGGGAGGCGGAGGGGCGGCCTCGGCGGGGCGGCTTTCCTGGACGGGGATGCCCACCATTTCGCCTTCATCCACCGCGAGGGCCTGGGGCACATCCTTGAGGGCGGCGACGAGAGGATCATCGGTGGGAGCACCTTCGAAGTACTTGGTGAAGACTTCGTTGACGATGGGGGCGGCGATGGCCCCGCCGCCGACTTTTTCGCCGGGGCGGCCTTCATAGACGACGGCAAAGGCGAGGACGGGCTGGCTGGCAGGGAGGAAGCCGGTGAACCAAGCGAGGTTCTGATCCTTGGCGGGCACCCACTGGGCGGTGCCGGTCTTGCCCGCGATCTGGGCTTTCTTGATGGCGGCATTGCGCCCGGTGCCGCCGCTGCCGGAAACCACGGCGACCATGCCTTTGACGACGGTTTCCCGGTGGCCGGGATCGAGATTCACTTGGCGGCGCACACGCGGTTCCGTGGCATCCACGACGAGTTCGCCAATGGTCTGCACTTGCTTGACGAGGCGTGGCTGAGGCATGTTGACTCCATCGCCGATGGCGGCCATGGCCTGGCAAACCTGAAGGGGGGAGACAAGGACGGCACCCTGGCCGATGGCGATGTTGGCCAGTTCACCTCCGAGGATGCGGTGGTCGGCACTGGTGGGGACGTTGCCTGCGGCTTCGCCTTTGAGCGGGATGCCAGTACGTTCGCCAAAACCGAGCCGGAGAGCCATGTTGGTGATGGGATCTGCGCCTGTATCAAGGGCGGCCTGATAGAACCAGGTATTGCAGGAACGCTTGATGGCCGAGATGACATTCATCGGGCCTTCATCGCTTTTGGTGTTCCAGTTGTTGAAGTAGCGGTCGCCCACCAGGAAGGAGGTGCTGCAGTTGTAGGCGGTGTTGGCGCTCACTTTGCCGCTTTCCAGGGCACCGAGAGCGGTGACAATTTTGAAGGTGGAAGCGGGCGGGTAGGCGCCGCGGAAGCAGCGGTCGGTGAGGGGTTTGCGCGGATCGCTGGTGAATTCATCCCAGCGGGCGGAGCGGACGCCGGGGACGAACTCGTTGAGATTGAAGCCCGGGTTGGAGGCCATGGCCAGGATGTCGCCGTTGCGGATGTCCATGATGACCATGGCACCGCCGTTGCGGGCACCTTTTTTGAGCGCGTTTTCTGCGTACTTTTGCAGGTTGAAATCCAGGGTGGTCACCACGGTGCGGCCGGGGGAAGGGCGGCGCAGGACTTCATCGGCGAGGAGCTTGCCATCGGGATCGAAGAGGAGGTTGATTTCGCCGGGGATGCCTTTGAGCCAGGAATCAAAGGTCACTTCCAGGCCTTCGCGGCCTTCCATTTCCTCAAAGAGCTGGTCGCCATCGGCAATGGGGCCGAGGGGCAGGGGGCGGGTCTTGCCGGTATAACCGATGATGTGACAGGCGCTGTCATCCTTCGGGTAGCTGCGGATGTAGGCAGGCTGAAGGAGGAGGCCGTCCTCCAGCAGAGGGGCGAGCAGCTTTTGCTGTTCGTCCGTGATTTCGACGTTCAGGGTGTCCTCGATGGAGAAGACCAGGGGCAGCCAGCGGCGGTGCTCGTAATGGCTGAGCAGACGGTCATCGGGCAGGGACCAGTTTTTTCCCAGCAGGCGGTTGGCGGCATTGATCTTACCTTTGGCAAAGCTCAGGATTTTTTCCGGAGTGGCCTTGTCCATGAAGGGGAAGTTCAGGGCGAGGTAGTTGACCACGCGGTTGCTGGCAAAGGCGACGCCATTGCGGTCCACGATCTGGCCACGGGGGGCGGGGATGCTGAGGCGCATGGTGCGCGCCTCCTTCTGGGTCAGCAGGGTGGCGGACAGATCGCCCTTTTTCTTTTCGTCCCCTTCATTGCCTACGGAGACGTTTTGCACAGGCACGGCTTTGGGGGCATCCTGGGCCCGTGCGGCCGGGAGGGTGGAAAGGAGGCAACAGCCAAGAGCCAGGGATTGCCAGGGGCGATGAAACACAGTCTGCATGAGGAATGGGCATTCGTCCGGCGGGCAGGGACGTCCTGCAAGATGCGGGGTGACCGCTCCCCCGTCAAGGTACACGTCAGGTTCCCGTCTGGGCCTGCATGAGATTGCGCACGTATTTCCCCAGGAGGTCGAATTCCACATTCAGGCGCATGCCGGCGGTTTTGCTGCGCAGATTGGTCATCTGGAAGGTGTGGGGGATGATCCAGCAGACGACGCTTTTAGGGGTGACTTCGGCGGCCGTGAGGGAGATGCCGTCGAGGCAGATGGAGCCTTTGGGGATGACCAAGCCTGCGTGCTCGGCTGGCAGTTCCACTTCCAGGCGGTAGTCCTGGCCGTGGGGGCTCCAGTCCAGAACGGTGACGGTGGCATCCACGTGGCCCTGGACAAAATGACCGCCAAAACGGGCATTCATGCTCATGGCGCGCTCCAGATTGACCAGGCTGCCGATGGCGAGATCTCCCAGGCTGGTGACCTTGAGGGTTTGCATGAGGAGGTCAAAGCTGGCGGTCTGGGCGGCGATGTCCCAGTCGGTCACCGTCAGGCAGCAGCCGTTGACGGCGACGCTTTCACCTTCGGTCAAACCGGCGGCGAGGGAGCCGACATTCAGGGTGAGGCGGGCGCTTTCGCCGCGTGCTTCCAGGGAAAGGACGGTGCCAGTGCATTCGATGAGGCCGGTGAACATGGGGATTTTGCTACACGGAGGTGGCGGGAATGTCGAATGCCGATTGCAGGGCGGCGGGAAAGAGAGGCCTGTTTTCTCGGGGGGGATTATTTTTGCCTTGTCGCCGGGACGGGGCAAACCCACACTTGTCTTTAGTACGTAAAACCACCCATGAACGCTGCCGCCCACCGCCCCCTGACCACGTTTTTGCTTGGCCTGACTCTGCCGCTGATGGCGACCGCTGAAATGCGTGCCTGGAAAAATAAGGCGGGTGTTTCCATCGAGGCCGAGATGGTGGCTGTGGATGTGACCGCCCGCACGATCACCATCAAGCGTGCTGATGCACAGACCTTCACAATCCCGATCGACAGCCTGAGCGATGAGGACAAGGCCTTTGCGGCTGAGCAATGGAAGAAGATGCAGGCCATGCCTGCCACCACCCCGCCTGCGGTTCCTGGTGCACCTGCTGCCCCGGCTCCTGCGACTCCCGCTGCACCCGCCCCCAAGACGGCCAGCGCCCGCCCGGCTCCTCCACGGCCAGCCCTCACCATCACACCGGCGAGCAAGTTTAAGGTGCCAAACAGTGCGGACTATGTGCGCACAGTTTTGAAAACGCGGCCTCGGCTCATCCACGCAGCCCCAGGCTGGGCCTATGTCAAAGGTCTGCCTGCGACGGATCCCGTGGCGGCCAAGATGGTGGAAAACTTGAAGGCCGGAGGAGAGAAGCTGCTGGAAGCCCCTGAACTGACGCGCATTTTCGGTGAGCAGCGGGGGACGGTGACTCCAGGCTCCAAGGCGATGTTTCGCATGGCGACGCTGGGTGTGCTGAATTTTGTGGATGGAGATCCACGCTGGAAAGAACGTGGAGTGCGCGAACTCATCGCCATCACGGATCCGGCCACCTTTCAAAACTGGTACGTGGACGAGCCGCCAGTGACGGCCGATTTCCTGATCGCAGCCTCCCTGGGCTATGACTACTTTCGCGATGGCCTGAATGAGAAGCAGGCGACGGATGCGCGCACGTACATGATTGAAAAAGGCATCGGGGCGCTGGTGGCTTTTCTCAAAGGTGAGCCGGTGCCCGAATCTGCCCGTGGCAAAGCGGCGGGATCTGATGCGGCACCGAAGCCCAAAGCGGCACCCAAGGGGACAGGCAAAGGCGAATCTGAAGAAGAGCCTGACTCCGAGCACATGGCAGCGGCCTCGGCCCTGATCCTGGCTGCGTTTTGCCTGAATGATGAAGATCCCAGTGCTGCCAAACAGGCGATGGATGCGGCTGGCAAGGTGTTTGGCAAAGGGATGATGCGATTTGCCCCTGCAGGGATCTGGCCGGAAGGGATGGAATCCGGGGAACATGTGCTGGACTACGCGATCCTGGTGCTGCAGACGCTGAAGGCGAATGCAGGCAGCGATTTAGGTTTCAGCTTGCTGGAAGGCATCCCACAGGCGGGACTGGCCCGAGTGCATCTGGTGGGGCCGACGAATCAACTTTTTAACTATGGGGATGCTCAGGGCGCGGCACTGACCCGGCCCTGGGTTTCCACTTGGCTGGCCGGTGCCCACGGCAACATGGGCACCAAGGCGCTGACGGCCGGAGCTGCTCCTGGAGCCGACACCGCATTTCTAAATCTGGCGGGCCATCTGATGTATTACAACCCCCATGCGGCAGGTGATGGTGCTCCAGACAGCATGGACTATTCCTTCCAGGGCGGCTCCGTGGCAGCCATGCGCAGCGGCTGGGACAAGGATGCCTTTTATGTGGCGGTGAAGGGGGGCGACAACAGTATCCCGACGGCGCAACTGGATCTGGGAAGTTTTGTGCTGGAAGCCGGCGGCAAGCGCTGGGGCATTGAACTGGGCGGAGAGAGTGACCGGGCTCCGGGCTTCAAGCCTGCGGCGGACCGAACCAAGCGCTATGAACTGTATGTGGAGAACACTCTGGGCCAGAACACGATTTCCCTGGGAGGAAATCAGGAACTGGATGCGAAGGCCTCGGTGATTGTCAGCCATAGTACGCCAGCCTTGGGGATCACGGCGGTGGACCTTTCGAAAGGTTATTCAAAGTCGGCCAAGGACGTTTTCCGTGGAGCGATGATGGTGCGTGGTGCCAAGCCCTATGTGGTGCTTCAGGATGACCTCCTGGTGAAGAATACGACGCCGGTCACCTGGTCCATGCACACCCGTGCGGAAGTGGTTGTGGAAGGTGCCAAAGCGACGCTGACGGACAAGGAAAAGACGCTGTATGCGGTGATCCTGTCGCCTGCGGGTGCCACCTTCACGGCAGAAGAGGCGCCGGAACCGAAAAGTGAGCAGATGAAGAAGCTGACGGGTATCAAGGTGCTGAAGGTGAACCTGGGGGCAGTCAAAGGCCCGCAGACCCTCAGCATTGCCTTTGGCCTGGGTGAAGCCCCTGCCGCCATCCCGGTGAAGCCCATCTCTGAGTGGGTGCCGAAGCGTTAAGGTCAGCAGATCATAAAACAAAAAGCGCCAGAGGAGACTCTGGCGCTTTTTGTTTTGGGATCGTGAGGTTCTCGCCGAAGGGTTTTCTTGCTGGTTTAACCAACGATGATGCCTTTGGACTTGCGTTCTTTTTCGCGCTCCAGGAGGGGGATGGTCTCGCCGGTTTCCAGGAGGGGAATTCCGAGGTCGCCGATCTTGGCGTAACTGAGGCCATTGAAGGCAGCCACGTCATTGGCGAGGCCTTTGAAGACATCTTCCACGCTATAGAGACCATTGGAGCCGCCGCAGGCGACGACGAGATCGCGCAGGATTTCCCAGGTGTCGCGGGCATTGCCTGGTGCGTTGACGGCTTTGTTCAGCTTTTGCAGGCGGCCCGTGACATTGATCATGCTGCCGCGTTTTTCGGCATAAGCGGTGCCTGGAAGCACCACGTTGGAAAGCTCGGCCGTGGCATTGGCCAGGATGTGGAGCGTGGTGAGGAAGCCAATTTTTTCGACGTCGCGACGGTCAAAACCGACCTTGAGGAGGTTTTCACCCAGGGCGAGGACGGCACGCAGGCGGCCACGGCTCATCAGTTCGGTGATGCCCGCGATGCGGCTGCCCGGCTCGATGCCGAGGATTTCTCTGGCCCCGAGAGTGTTGGGGTTTTTGTCGGCGGCGGAGAGGTAGTTGTCGCCTTCGCCGAGGCGCTGGATGACATCCACATTTTCGGTGCCCAGGATCCGGGCGAGTTGCTTGACAAAGAAGAGCTCTTCATTGGTCATGCGGGCGCTGGCAATGATGGCGATTTCTTCGCCCTTCAAGCCAGAGAGGCCTTCAGCGACAGCCTGGATGGATTTTTTCCAGGTGCTGATCTCATGCTTGCCGCCCGTTTTCACGAGAGGGTCGGTGAGGCGGAATTCGCTGTTGACGAAGTGGAAGTCGAGACGGCCACGGTCACACATCCAGGTGGAGTTGACGTCGTTGTTCTCGCGCGGAGTCTGGCGGTAGATGGTATCGCCACGGGCGCCGATTTCCATGTTGCAACCGCGACCGCAGCCAGTGCAGAGGCTGTTGGTCTCGCCGAGGAACCAGACGCGCTGCTGGAAGCGGAAGTCGGTGGAGGTGAGGGCACCCACGGGGCAGATGTCCACCGTGTTCATGGAGTAGTTGTGCTCCAGACGCTTGCCGGGGTGAACGGCGAGGGTGGTGTGGCTGCCGCGTTCAGTGAAACCGAGGACGGGTTCGTCGGCGATTTCGGCGGTGAAACGAATGCAGCGGCTGCACATGATGCAGCGCTCATCGTCCAGGCGCACACGGGGGCCGATGTCCACATTCTTCGGCTTCTTGACCTTGTTTTCACGGAAGCGGCTTTCGCCTTTGCCGTGCTCGACGCTGAATTCCTGGAGGCGGCATTCGCCGGCCTGGTCGCAGATGGGACAGTCGAGGGGGTGATTGATGAGGAGAAACTCCATCACGCCTTTGCGGCATTCCTGGGTCAGCACGGACTCGGTGCGGATGCCCATGCCTTCGGCGACGGTGTTGGCGCAGGCGATGACGGGGCGTGGCATCCAGCCGATCTTCGGCATGCCATGTTCGTCCTTCTCGGCCTCCTGGCCAGGGGCGGGACGCGGGGGCATGCCCATTTCGACCAGGCACATGCGGCAGTTGCCGGGGCTTGAAAGCTTGGGGTGGTAGCAATAATGCGGCACCTCTTTCTTCACCTGCTTGCAGGCTTCGATCATGCGGGTGCCCTTGGGGAACTTGTGCCAGACGCCGTCGATTTGCACGTTCACCAGATCAACAGGTGGCGGTGCGGTGGGGGTAGCGGCGGCGGCGGGAGCAGACATGGGCAGAAAGACGGAGTTTGGGGATTATCGGAGCCGCCGGGAGAGGGGCAACCCGAATTTGTGAAAAATTTCACAAGCGGAGGCCTTTGGCATCCGAATACTTATCCCAGGCGTTGCGCGGAGGGGCTTTTCCGGGCACTGAATTCCTGGCTTCTATTCAACCTGTCGCTGCCATGCCCATTTACGAGTTTTACTGTCCGGAAAATAACACGGTGTATCAATTCCTAGCCCGCAGTCTGGCCTATCGGGACAAGGTGCCGAGTTGCCCGGACAATCCGGCATATCACCTACAGAAGCAGATTTCGCGTTTTGCCATTCTGGGCAAGGCCAAGGAAGATCTGGAGGGTGACCCTTTTGCCGGCCTGGATGAGGCCAAGATGGAGGCGCTGATGGCGGATGTGGAAGGGGAGATGGGGGCGATGAGTGAAGATAACCCAGATCCCAAGCAGCTGGGCCATCTGATGCGGAAGATGACGGATCTGATGGGTGACAAGACGCCGCCCGAACTGAGGGAAATGGTGAAACGGCTGGAAGCAGGGGAGGATCCAGAAAAACTGGAGGCTGAGTTTGGCGGGCTGGATGAAGGGGGAGATGGGGACCTCTTTGCGACGGTGAAAAAGATGGTGCACGGCAACCGCCCGCCCATACGCAATCCGAAGCTCTATGAGATGAGTGCGTGGGTGAAGGAATCCTCTGCAGCAGCTTTATAGTTCAGCCCAGGCTCGGCCTAGGTGCTGGATGACATCCGTTGGCAGGGTGCTTTCGACAGCCTGCGTGAGTGCCTGGATCTCAGCGGCCCTGCCACAAAGCCATGCGGCGAGACCTGCTGCGAAATGCGTGGGGATGCCCTGGCCGATGAGGGCGGCGGCGACACCTGTGAGCACGTCTCCCATGCCTCCGGTGGCCATGCCAGGGTGACCGGTGGTGTTGTACAAGGTGTCCTGCCCGAGGGTGCTGATGACGGTGCGAGCTCCTTTGAGCAGAAGGGTGTGGCCGATGTGATTGGCCGCCCACACTTCCGCCTGTTCGCGTCGGCTCGTGCTGCTGGCGTCCGGTATCAGCCGGGCCATTTCCCCGGGATGCGGGGTGAAAAGATGCGCGGCTGCGCAATCATTCACTGCCTCTGGTCCCTGACGTGCCAGTGCGGTGAGGGCATCGGCATCCAGAACACAGCGCAGCGGGGTTTGGCGAATCAGTTCGAGGTATTCAATCTCATGTGCAAAGCCCAGCCCGGGGCCAATGGCGAGGGCGTCAAAACGCATGTCGAGCACCTCTCGGTAATCTTTGACCGATTTCACCATGACTTCCGGTGGGACGCGTCGGGCGAGGATGTCGTAGGCGTCTTCTTTGACTATCAGCGTGACCAAGCCTGCCCCGGCACGCAGGGCGGCACGGCAGGCTAATTCTGCGGCGCCGTAGTATCCTGGTGAGCCTGCGAGGATGCCTACCCGGCCGGCCTGGCCTTTGTGGAAATCAAAGTTTCTGCGGGGGAGATGATGGCGCAAATACTCTGGGGTCAATAAGCATCCCTGGGAGTCATCGCCAGGAGCCAAAGCGGAGAGATGGGGCAGGGGAACAAGGGCCAGTCGCCCCACGTGATGGGTGGCGGCATCTGCCACCAAACCTGTTTTGCAGATTGCTATGGTGGCGGTGATGTCTGCCACCACACAGTCTGGGTAGGGCTGGCCTGTATCACCATCAAGGCCCGAAGGGATGTCCATGGCGACGGTGATGGCCCGGTGGCTGATTCGGAGATGGTTCATCTCCTTTGCGAGCGCAGCCAGATTGGGCCGCAAGGGACCCTGGCTGCCGATGCCCAGCAGGCCGTCCAGCAGAACGATGGGGGCGGGCAGACTGGCGATGGGGGCTTCATGAAGACGCGAAAGTGCTGGGAGGCTGAACCAGTGAGCCTGGGGCAGAGACTTCATCTTTTCTGGCTCGCCGCTCAGACGGGCGAGCAATGTCCATCCTTGTTTTTGGAGTTCGCGCCCAGCCACCATGGCATCTCCAGCGTTGTTGCCGCTGCCTAGGTAAAGGATGAGCGTGCCGGGTGTGGGGAAAAACTGGCGGATGACCTGGACGATGCCAATGCCCGCCATCTCCATGAGGTCGGCAGCCTGCACGCCACTGGCAAAGGCTCGCTCCTCTGTCTCTTGCATCTGGCGGCACGTCACCAGCATGGTCGTGTGGGTTTTATTTGGCCCGTTTGTAGGCCACGATGCCCTGGGCGATGCCCTCGGCGATGCGGGCGCGGAATTCGCCTGTCATCATGCGGGCGCGCTCCGTGGGGTTGCTGACGAACCCGCACTCCACCAGCACGGCAGGGTTGCGCTCCGTTTTGCGGATGACGTGGAAGCTGGCGTGCTTGACCCCGCGATTGGTCATGCGGGTGCGCTGGACCAAGTAAGCCTGGATGTAGGCGGCCAGGGTGTAGCCCCGGGAAAAGTGGTAGAAGGTCTCGACACCGCTGCCGCTGCCGCCACGGTTGTAGTTGTAGTGCACGCTGACAAAGATGGCATTGCCATAGCGGTTGCCTGCGGCGGAGCGGTCCTGCAAGGGGATGAACACATCGCGGCTGCGGGTCATGATCACCTTGATGCCTTCTTTGCGCAGGAGCTGCTCCACGCGCCGGGCGGTATCCAGGGCGAGGTGCTTTTCGTAAACGTAACCAATGGCAGCACCGCGGTCATGGTCTCCATGTCCGGCATCCAGGATCACGGTATCGAAAGCCTGGGCCAGGGAGCCTAAGAACAGGCTGAGAGCGAGGCATAGCCAGAGGATCTGAGACCGAGGTGAGGTGAGATTCATGCTGGAAAATCGAAGGAAAGGGGAGAGCTGGCCGTGGACGGCCGGGGCAATGATCAAACAAGCAACGGACGGCCTGCTTTCAATGAATCCAGTAAGCCCGTTTCAGGAGGGGCGGTCAAGCAGTTTGGCGCATGTCTGCTAAGGCAAGTTCCGTGCCATCTCAAACAATGGACAAAGCCGGGCCTTTGTCTTATGGGGCAGGGATGAAGTCCCGTACAAAGATCCTATGGCCTTTTGTTTTGTTCCTTTGCTTTTTTGCCAGCGCCCTCGTTGCCGAGGAACCCTGGGAAACGGTGGTGATCCAAGGCATCCGGGCCATGAACCGAGGTGACGGGCAAACGTTTGTGCAGGTGGCGCATCCGGAGTTCAAAGTGACGATGCGAGACCAGCTGCTGCAGCGGATGCGGGGTGCGATGGGCTCGCCCCAAAACCAGGAGGTGCTGGACGCCTTTGGCCTAGCCAGCGTGGAAGAACTGGAAAAGATGAGCCTGGACGAGCAGGTGACCAAAATGATCCATTGGATGCACTTTAACAGCCCGCCCCGGCTGCGAGTGGCCATGAAGGAGGCTCGGTTCAAAGTGGTCTCCAGCGCTTTGGAAGGCAATCTTCAGCGGGTGAAGGTGGAGATGGAATTTGTGCTGGACGGTGTGCCGGGAAAAGCTCCGATGGTCCTCCTGGCCAGACAGGAGGGTACGGACTGGAAGTATGATGGAGACGTGGCCAGCCTTCGGGGGCCAGCGAAGTAAATCTGTGCCGTAGCCATCACGCTCAGCGTGATGAGCGTGCGATGCTGAAATCGGAGGGCGTTTTCGTCTTTGCGGTGGGGAGGGTTGGTCTCATATTGCTTTTTGTCCGGATCTTTCCCTTTCGTTTTTATGAGCTGCCTTTCTTCTTTGATCTCCACTGTTGCCGTGGCCGCCAGTGCGCTGGCGGGCCAGGCCCAGACTCCTGCTGTACCGCAGCCGACACAGGCCAATGTGGCCTATGGGAAGCATGAAAAGCAGGTGCTGGATTTTTATCAGGCGGCTTCAGACAAGCCGGTGCCGTTGCTGTTTTTCATCCATGGCGGAGGCTGGATGAATGGGGACAAGGCCAATCCGGACTTTCTGGCAAAGTGCCTGGAGTCAGGCATCTCGGTGGTGTCCATCAACTACCGCCTGATCCCGGATGTGAGTGCGGACAAAAGTGTGCCGCCGGTGAAGGCCTGTTTGGATGACTCGGCACGGGCGCTGCAATTCGTGCGCAGCAAGGCGGCGGAGTGGAAGATTGACAAAACACGCATCGGCGGCTGCGGCGGTTCGGCGGGCGGGTTCAACAGCCTGTGGCTGGCCTTTCACCCGGACATGGCCGATGCCAAAAGTGCGGACCCGATGGCCCGTGAATCCACGCGGCTGACCTGTGTGCTGGGCTTTGTCCCCCAGACCTCGCTGGACCCACAGCAGATGCGCGACTGGATTTCTAACAATGATTATGGTCACCACGCCTTCCTGCTGGCCAGTTACCAGGAGTTTGTGGATAAGCGCGAGTCGCTGATGCCGTGGATTGAAAGGTTCTCGCCCTATGCCCTGGCGACCTCGGATGACCCTCCCGTATATCTGTTTTATGACTCCGTGCCTGCCATGGGCAAGGAGGCCAAAGACCCGCCGCACTCCGCCAACTTTGGCGTGGGGCTGGAGGAAAAGCTGAAGAAGGTGGGCATCCCGTATGAACTGAATTACACAGGAGGCCCCCAGGTGAAGCACCCGGACATCTTTGGCTTTCTGCTGGAACATTTGAAAGGTCCCAAGGCTCCCTAAGTTGTGAAGACCGACGGAGCGCGGAGGAGATGTTACCTGACTGGCAGGATTCGACATGCACTTTGCTGATGTTTTGGTGGGGCAATGGCCGTTACCCATCCCGTGATACGGCTTGTTCTTCGCCAATAGGGCAGGGTAAGCTGTCAAGCCGCCCCATGAAAAAGCCGTTTTGTCTTTTGTTTCTGTTCACTGCCCCTGCCTGGGCAGCAGTTGACTTTGCGCACCAGATCGTTCCCGTTTTGCGGAAGCACTGCGCGGAGTGTCACATGGGGGACAAGAAGAAGGGCGGCTTTTCCATGAACGACCGTGGTTCCCTGATGACGGGTGGGGAAAATGGGCTGGTGGTGGATGCCAAAGTACCGCATGAGAGCCTGTTGCTGGAGGTGGTGAGCACAGCGGATGAAGATCTGCGCATGCCGCCGAAGGGGCCTGGGCTAACCAAAGATGAAGTCACGCTGCTGAAGCAGTGGGTGGAGGAAGGGCTGCCTTGGGAGGCAGGATTTGCTTTCAAAAAGCCTGCCTATGAGCCGCCTTTGAAACCACGCCAGGTGAATTTGCCTCCTGCCCTGGAAGGTCGTGAAAATCCAGTGGACCGGTTGGTGGATGCCTATTTTGTGGAGCGGAAACTGGGGCGCCCGAAGGCCCTTGAAGATGGTGCTTTTATGCGCCGTGTTTATCTGGATCTTATCGGCCTGCTGCCGACTCCGGCAGAATTGGCGGACTTTCAGGCGGACAAGACGGCGGGCAAGCGGGAACGTTTGGTGCAAGCTGTGCTGGCCCGGGATGTGGACTATGCAGAGCATTGGCTGACTTTTTGGAACGATCTGCTGCGCAATGACTACGGTGGCACCGGATTCATTACCGGTGGGCGTAAGCAGGTCAGCAAATGGCTTTATGAATCCTTGATGAATAACAAAAGGTTCGACCAATTTGCGCGGGAACTGATTGCGCCGCCAACCGATGACAGCCGGGGTTTTATTGATGGCATCAAATGGCGCGGCGAGGTGAGTGCCGGGCAGACGGTGGAGATCCAGTTCGCGCAGAGTGTGGGCCAGTCTTTCCTGGGCATCAATCTCAAGTGCGCCTCCTGCCACGACAGCTTTGTGGATCGCTGGAAACTGGATGAAGCCTATGGGCTGGCCGCGATCTATGCCGAGAAGCCGCTGGACATTCATCGCTGTGACAAGCCGGTGGGGCGCCAGGCGAAAGCAGGTTGGTTGTTCCCAGAGATTGGCGATGTGGAGGCCTCCGCACCGAGGGCGGAGCGGCTGCGGCAATTGGCCGGGCTGATGACGCATCCTGAAAATGGGCGGTTCACGCGTACCATCGCGAACCGTCTTTGGCACCGCCTGATGGGGCGCGGCATCGTGCATCCGCTGGATGCTATGGACACGCCTCCCTGGAATGCGGACCTGCTGGATTTCCTAGCGACTCATTTGCAGGAAAGCGGGTATGATCTGAAGCAGACCCTGCAACTGATCGCCACTTCTCAGATCTACCAGTCTGAAGGGGAGGCGGTGACGGGCGAGGTCGAAGATAGGGATTATGTTTTCAAAGGAATGCGGGCAAAACGATTGACCGCCGAGCAGTTTCTCGACGGGGTGTGGCGGCTGACCGGAGCGGCCCCCGCCAAGATAGATGCGGCGGTGTTTCGAGGGAAGCCTGATCCAGTGCTGGCCAAGCAGATTCAACTTCAAGGAAAATGGATCTGGGGAGACTCGGCGCTGCCTGGTAATGTGCCACCTGCTGGGGAAAAGATCCTGCTGCGCAAAATGCTGAAGCTGGACCAAGCTGTGGCTGCCGGCTCGGCCATCATGACGTGCGACAATGGTTTTTCCATTTACATCAACGGACGCAAGGTGACGGGGAGCGAAAACTGGGAGCAGATCGTTGCTGTTCCCTTGGCGGACAAACTTGTGGTTGGGCCTAACACCTTGGTAATCATCGGCAGCAATGCCGGCAAAGGACCCAATCCCGCGGGGCTGTATTTTGAGGCTCGCCTGAAGCTGGCTGACGGGCAGGAGATGACGGTAAATACTGACGAGACCTGGGAGTGGAATCCTA
Organism: Verrucomicrobiota bacterium; assembly: GCA_040386955.1. Lineage (GTDB taxonomy): Bacteria > Verrucomicrobiota > Verrucomicrobiia > Verrucomicrobiales > Verrucomicrobiaceae > Prosthecobacter. The sequence continues at coordinate 10,628 of JAZKER010000040.1, read as the reverse complement.
CGGTGCCTGAAGGCAAAGAAGGTCGGCTAGGAGCCGTGGCTGCCAAAGGCTGGAAACCCGCCGTGGTGGTGAAAACTCTGGGTGCCTGGAAGCAGCGGCTGGATTCTCAAGGCCCTGCCCTGCTGGCCCAGGGTGGAAAAAGTGGTCATCTCGTCGTGCGTGCCAGTTTGCTGAAAAGCGACTTCTTGATGCGCTCTCTCGGGCGACCCAACCGGGACCAGATTGTCTCGATGCGTCCGAACGAGATCACTACATTGGAGGCGCTGGATCTTTCCAATGGAGAAGCCTTGACGAGCACCTTGGCACGTGGTGCTGAGGCCCTGGCTGAACGCGAATGGAAAGCGCCGAATGCCCTGGTGAATTGGATTTATCAGCAGGCCCTGGCGCGGGACCCGACGGAAGCTGAGCTGCAGGCTGCCCTGGAGGTGTTGGGCGAAAAACCTACGGCGATAATGATTCAAGATTTGCTGTGGGCTGTGGTGATGCAGCCTGAGTTTATGTTTGTTCGTTAACCCTTTGAAGGAATCCAGATCATGAACCGTGACTTCGATCCACAGGCGCCGTCATCCATTGTTAGGCGCGATTTCATCAGGCAGCTCGCCGCTGCTGGGACGGCCGCCTGGATGACCGGAGCTCCGCAGACGGTGAAGGGGGCGGCTTTGCAGCATCCAAAGGCCAAGGCGGATGCCTGCATCCTGCTTTGGATGGCTGGCGGCATGGCCGCGCCGGAGACCTTTGACCCGAAGCGTTATGTGCCTTTTGAAAAGGGTGTCGAAGTCGCAAAAATGCTGAGCACCTTTCCGGCGATTGATACCGCCGTGGATGGGCTCAAAATCTGTCAGGGACTGGAAAACATCGCCCAAGTGATGGACCGGGCCACGCTGATCCGCAGTGCCGTGCAGCCGGATCTGGGTAGCATCCTGCACAGCCGCCATCAGTACCACTGGCACACGGGGTATGTGCCGCCGCAGACGGTGGCCTGCCCGCACATTGGCTCCTGGATGGCGAAGGTGCTGGGGCCACGCAATGCAGTGATGCCTTCGTTTGTGAACATCGGCCAGCGTCTGGAAGGAGTGGGTGAGAGTGAGGAGCTCAAAGCCTTTACCACAGCAGGCTTTTTTGGCAGCGAGTATGGTCCCATGAACCTGCCTTATCCTGAGGAGGCTGCCACTTCTGTGCGGCCACCGAAGGGCATGGATGCAGGGCGTTTTGCCAGCCGGGACAAGCTGTTCCGCAAGCTGGTGGATCAAAGTCCGCAGCGTGATTACATGAGCGATCACCAGCAGCAGTCGCTGATACGCAGCATGGACAATGCCTATCGCCTGTTGAGTTCGAAAGAACGTGAGGCCTTTGACATCACTCTGGAGCCGAAGGAGAGCTATGCCAAGTATGACACGGGACGTTTTGGTCGCGGCTGCCTGCTGGCGCGGCGACTGGTGGAGGCTGGCGTACGGTTTGTCGAGGTGACCACGGAGTACGTGCCCTTTTTCCAATGGGATACCCACAAGGATGGGCACACAACCGTGGATGGTTTGCACAAGGAGATGGACCTGCCTATCGCCACCCTGGTCCGGGATCTTGAGGAGCGTGGCTTGTTAGACCGCACCCTGATCGTCATTGCCAGTGAGTTTAGCCGGGATGCCATCATGGAAGGCAAGCCGGGATCGAATGCCAATGATCAAGCCACTTTCAAGGTGGAGCGGCTGGAGGAGATGAAGCATTACGGTCTGCACCGTCATTTCACGGCAGGCACCAGCGTCGTCATGTTTGGTGGTGGGGTGAAAAAAGGTTTTGTCTATGGGGAGACGGCGGATGAGCGCCCGCTGGTGGCGACCAAGAACCCCGTCAGCGTCATGGACCTGCATGCCACAATCATGACCGCGATGGGCATCAGCCCGAAGACGGAATACCTCATCGAAGGACGGCCTTTTTATGTGACTGAAGATGGCAAGGGGAAAGCCGTGGCGGATCTTTTTGCTTAAACAGACACATCGCTCTCCATGGCTGGAAACATGGGCGATTCTATGGCGTTACCCGACGATGAAAACATTGCTCTCTCTTTGCTTGCTGTTGGTTTGCGGATTAGCTTCGGCGGCTCAGCCAAACGTCCTGTTTCTGTTTGCCGATGACATGCGCTCAGATTCACTGGCCGCATTGGGCGATCCTGTGGTGAAGACACCTCACCTCGATGCGCTGGTACAGCGTGGTTTCACCTTTACCAATGCTTACAATTTGGGGGGGAATTCGCCGGCGGTCTGCATGCCCAGCCGGAACATGATGATGAGTGGTCGGGCCTACACTCGCTGGAAGGATTATCTTCCCGCAGGTGCACCGGAGCCGCGCCGTGGCAAAATGAGTCCTGGAGACGGCCCGAATTTTCCCTTGTCCATGAAGGCCGCAGGTTATGAAACCTGGCACTTCGGGAAGAAGGGGAATTCAGCCAATCTCATTCAGGCGAAGTTTGATCACGTGCATTACCTGGAGCAGGATCACATGGACCGTGAGCATGGGGAACCGGGGCGCGAGATCATTGATGGAGCCATCCAGTTTGTGAGCCAGCGCTCTGATGAGAAACCCTTCTTCATGTATCTGGGTTTCAGCAATCCGCATGACCCCCGTGTCGCAGCCCAGTCTTACCGGGATCTCTATGTTGAGGAGCAAATGCCGCTGCCAAAGAACTACCTGCCAGTGCATCCCTTTGACAACGGGGAGATGATGGTGCGGGATGAAATGATCTCGCCCTGGCCGCGCACGGAGGCGGAGATTCGCCGCACTTGGCGAGATTACTATGCCACGATTACCGGGCTGGATGCACAGATTGGTCGCCTGCTGAAAGTTCTGCAGGAGCGCGGACTGATGGAGAATACAATTATCCTTTTTTCGGCGGATCAAGGCATCGCGATTGGCAGCCATGGTTTGTTAGGCAAGCAGAACCTCTACGATCACAGCGCCAAGGCTCCTCTGGTGGTGGCTGGCCCCGGTATTCCGAAGGGTAAGAGCACTGCGCTGGTGCATCTGCTGGATATTTATCCCACGGTCTGTGATTTGGTGGGGACGAACCCGCCTGCGAGTATTGATGGGGTCTCCTTCAAGCCGGTCATTTTAGGACAAAGCAAATCTGCCCGTGAGGCACTGCTGCTGACCTACGTGGACAAGCAGCGCGGTCTGCGGGATGAACGCTACAAGCTGATCCGTTATCCGCAGCCCGATGTGACTCAGCTCTTTGATTTGGAAAGCGATCCACTGGAAATGGAAGACCTTTCACGCCGGGCAGAGCTGCAAGAACGCAAACAAGCCATGCTAAAGAAGCTGGCCGAGATGCAGACGAAATTTGGTGATGATCTGCCGCTGACTGTGGCGCATCCGCAACCGGCGAAATGGAAGATTCCGACCCCTGAGGAGATCAAGGTCCTCCTGCCCAAGTGGAAGATGGAGGATTCCCAGGAGCATCGTGCCGGAGGCCCCCCGCCTTTCCCATTGAGGAAACACTGACGCTCTTTCTCCCTAGTGGGTGAATTTTGGAAACCGGTATAATCCGCAAATTCCAGGATTCTGCTTGGGCTGGCACTTTCTCCCGCTAAAATGCACGGACATGAGTCCCTCATCTAAAATGAAACGTCCCTCCGCCATCACGGTGGAGGAGTTTTTCAGAACCAATGAAAAAGCATTGAAGCTGCGTTTGGTGGGCAGTGATGCGGGCTTTAAACGCAAGATCTCGGAGCCTTCAGTCAACCGCCCCGGCCTCGCTCTTTCGGGGTTTTTCACCTACTTTGCCTACAAGCGGGTGCAGATCATCGGGAATTCAGAGCATTCCTTTTTGGAAGGGCTGGAGCCTAAACTGCGGGCGGCCCGTTTCAGCCAACTGTGCAGTTGGGAGATTCCCTGCCTCATCGTGGCCCGTGGGCACCGGCTGAGTGAGGATCTGGTGGCCATTGCCAATGAAGCGGGCATTTCCGTTTTCCAGACCAGCATGATCACCATGAAATTCATCAATGCGGCCACCATCAAGCTGGAGTGGGCCTTTGCCCCCACCATGCTGGTGCACGGCTGTCTGGTGGACGTGCAGGGCATCGGCGTGCTGGTGCAGGGGAAAAGCGGCTGTGGCAAAAGCGAAAGCGTCATCGGCCTGCTGCAGCGTGGGGCCAGCCTGGTGGCGGATGATGCGGTGCGCTTGCGGCTCGTTGAGGAACGCGAAATTGTGGGTTCCGCCCCTGAAATGACCCGAAACATGATCGAAATCCGGGGGCTGGGGATCCTGAACGTGGCGGCCCTCTTTGGGGTCGGCTCCGTCCGCATGAGCAAGAGACTGGATTTGGCCGTGAACCTGGTGCATCTCCAGGAGTCCAACGATCTGGAGCGTGTGGGCATGGAAAACCAGACGACGGAGGTCATGGGAATGACCATTGCCAAGGTGGATATTCCGGTGGCGCCAGGCCGCGATGTGGCCGGTTTGATCGAATTGGCGGCCCTAAATTACAAATTACGCACGTTTGGCTACAACAGTGCGGTTGAGTTTGATCAAAGATTGTTGAAAAAGATGGCGGATGACCAGATAGGTTGATCTGCGCCCAGCCAACCCACCCGCATGACTCTCAGCAAAGACCTCACGATCCGAAACAAGATGGGCATGCATGCCCGTCCGGCGGCGCAGTTTGTCAAGCGTGCGAGCAAGTACAAGTGCGACATCTGGGTGGAAAAGGATGAAGAGCCGGTGAATGGCAAAAGCATCATGGGACTCATGATGCTGGCCGCTGGCCGCGGTGAAGTGATCAAGCTGACGACGGAAGGCGTGGACGCAGAGGCTGCCATGGCAGATCTGGAGGAACTGGTCCTCACTGGATTTGGCGACGTGGAATAAGGGGCTTCTCGCCGTTATTTATTCGCTGATCCACACGGCTGTCCCCACAGGGGTCAGTTCGTAAAGCTCAATCATGGCTGCATTTTTGAGACGGATGCAGCCGTGGCTGGCGGGGCGGCCGATGCTGCGCTCGTCATTGGTGCCGTGAATGTAGATGTAACGTTGCCAAGTATTGGCATTGCGCTTTTCCATCCCGTCCAGCCACAGGATGCGGCTCAGAATGAGGTCATCCGGGGTGACGATGTCCGGTGTCCACAGGCCCACAGGCTGGCGGGATTTAAAAATGGTGCCCGCAGGTGCGCCCTCGCCGTGCTTTTCCCGCACAAGAAAGCCGCCCAGGGGGGTCTTGTTGCTGCCTTCGGTGTAGCCCAGGCCAAATTTGGAGGTGCTGCAGGGCCAGCGCTTCACTTGGCGGATACCGTCCCACAGCACCAGACTCTGGGTGCCGACAGAAACTTCGATGCGTGGCTGGCTGAGGTTCACCCCGACTTTTGGCACAGAACGGGCACTTTGACAAATGATCGCAGCGTCTGGAGTCCGCCTTTGCCTTAAGCTGGCAACCTTCGCATGACAGTCCCATGAAATGCGGCGAAGAGAGATGGGCCGCTTCATCCAGGAGTCTGCCCACCTTTTCCCATGCAACGATTCAACTGCGACTGTGGCAATGTGATCTTCTTTGGCAGTTCACGCTGTCTGAAATGTGGGAAGGAAGTGGGTTATGATCCCTACACCGCCGAAATGCTGCGGATCCAGCCTTCCATCGGCATGAAACGCTGTGAAAACGGCGTGAAGCATGGCGTTTGCAACTGGTTGGTCCCGGCGAACTCACGCCATCGGCTCTGTGTCGGCTGTTTGATGAACCGGACCATTCCGGATCTGAACTCGGGACGTAACCTGCTGCTCTGGGGCCGTATGGAGATGGCCAAAAAGCGGCTCATCTACACCCTTCGGCATCTGGGCATCACGCTGCCCCTAAAATCCGAAGATCCGGCCGCTGGGCTGGCTTTTGATATCATCAGCACTCTTTCCAATCCCACCGTGACCACGGGGCATTTGAATGGTGTCATCACGGTGAACCTGGAGGAGGCGGATGATACCTACCGCCAAATCAACCGGCAGCAGCTCGGAGAAAACAGCCGCACCTTGCTGGGGCATTTTCGCCATGAAAGCGCCCATTACCTCTGGCAGCGGTTTCTCTCGGATCTTCCTTGGGAAGCCCCTCTGCGCATGGCCTTTCGTGAACGCTTCGGCGATGAGTGGCTGGACTATGCAAGCGCACTGAGCAGCCATTACCAAAAAGGCCCGGCGGTCGGTTGGGAGCAAAGTTACATCACTGGTTATGCTGCTTCACACCCTTGGGAGGACTGGGCGGAAACCTGGGCTCACTATCTCCAGATTGCCGATGGGTTGGAAACCTGCGAAGGGCTGGGCATCCAGGTTCAGCATGTCGCCTTGCCTTTGGTGATGATGCCCGTGGAAGCAGGTTTTCTCCCCACCATTCTCAAGCATGACCCCGTCGCCAATGATGAGTTCCTGGCCTGGTTGCAGCGGTGGATCTGTCTTTCCACCGTGCTCAATGAGATTTCCAACAGCGTTGGCGAATCGGCCCTGTATCCGTTTGTGATCCCGGTCAAGGTCGCCCAAAAGCTGCGTCTGGCGCATCATTTTGCCCAGGTGTGGGGCGGGCGGTTGTGAAAGCATCCCTTGCTTAAAGCCGGGGCAGGCTGTCTGGTAAGGCATGTCGCAGCACCTGAAAGGTTTGTCCTGAGCGGTTCCACCTTGCCGCAGCGCATTGCCTTTTTGGGCGATTACCTGCCACGTCTTTGTGGCATTGCCACATTCACTTACGATCTCGCTGAATCCGTGGCCCAGGCGGCGACTGAGGCCGACTGTTTTGTCGGTGCCGTCAATGATCGCTCCATCGGTTACGATTATCCCCAGCGGGTGCGTTTTGAACTGCTGGAAAAGGACCTCGATTCTTATCGCAGGGCGGCGGACTATCTCAACTTCAACAATGCCGATGTGCTCTGCGTGCAGCATGAGTTCGGCATCTACGGCGGAGCTGCCGGCAGCCACCTTTTGGCCCTTTTGAAGGAGGTAAGAATGCCCGTGGTGACCACCCTTCACACCGTCCTCAGCGAGCCGAATGTCGCGCAGCGCAAAGTGATGGAGGAACTCGTCCGCCGCAGCGACCGCCTGGTTGTCATGGCCCGCAAAGGCGCGGAGATCCTGCATGAAGTTTACGCGGTGCCGGAAACCAAGGTGGACATCATTCCTCATGGCATCCCGGACATGCCGTTTGTGGATTCCTCTTTTTATAAGGAGCAGTTCGGCGTGGAAGGCCGCAAGGTGCTGCTCACCTTTGGTCTTCTCGGGCCAGGCAAGGGGATCGAACATGTCATTGAGGCCCTGCCTCAGATCGTGAGGCAGCACCCGAATGTCGTTTACCTGGTGCTGGGTGCCACCCACCCGCATCTTATCGCCCGGGAAGGGGAACGCTACCGGCTGGGGCTGGAGCGGCTGGCAGAGGATCGTGGCGTGAAGGACCATGTCATCTTTTACAACCGCTTTGTTTCAGCCGAAGATTTGAAGGAGTTCATTGGCGCGACAGACATCTACCTCACGCCTTACCTCAATGAGGCCCAAGTCACCTCAGGCACGCTGGCGTATGTTTTTGGGGCAGGGAAGGCTGTGGTCTCCACGCCCTACTGGCATGCCCAGGAACTATTGGCAGAGGGGCGCGGCGTACTGGTGCCCTTCCGCAATGCCGCCAGCATCGCGGAAGGCGTCTGCGGCCTGCTGGAGGATCCGGAGAGACTGAAAAAAATACGCCATGATGCCTATGCCATGGGACGTGAGATGGTCTGGCCAGCCGTGGCCCGGCGTTATCTGGAATCCTTCCAGCATGCGCGCGCAGACCGCAAGGCCACCTCACGAAAAGCCTTCGCTGGCTGGACTCTCAACAGCCGTCCTTATGCATTGCCGCCCTTGCGGTTAGACCATGTGGAGAGAATGAGTGACAGCACCGGCATCTACCAGCACGCGATCTTTAACGTGCCGAATTTTCATGAAGGCTACTGCACCGATGATAACGCCCGGGCGTTCATCCTCTGCAACCTGCTGGATGAGCAGGGAAGCCTGCCCCTGTCGCCAAGTTTGGATCACTTGGCCACCTACTACCTGGCATTTCTGGCGGCCTCCCTCAATTATGAGACAGGGCGGTTTCGGAATTTCATGAGCCATGGCCGGCAGTGGCTGGAGGAAGCTGGCAGTGAAGACAGCCACGGGCGCGCCCTGTGGGCTGCAGGCACGGGCGCGGGGCGCTCGCGGAATGAAGGGCATCGCCGACTTTCGGCCCAACTCTTCCAGCGTGGGCTGGGAGCAGTGGCCGCCTTCACCTCTCCGCGGGCATGGACATTCTCATTGTTAGGCATTCATGAATATCTCCGTCATTATCCTGATGATGAAAAAACGCAGGTGCACGCGATGCGGGCTCTGCTGACCCAGCGGCTGGTCAATCTTTGGAATGCGTATGCCACTGAAGACTGGCCCTGGTTCGAGCCCGGCGCCACCTATGACAATGCCCGCATCTGCCAGGCACTGATTCTCAGCGGCCAGTTCATGCCTCATGAGAAGGCGATGGAAATCGGCCTGAAGTCCCTGCGGTGGCTGGTTTCCATTCAGCGAACCCAGGCGGGGCATTTCCGGCCTATTGGCAGCAATGGTTTTTACCAGCGTGATGGGGCACGGGCTGACTTTGATCAGCAGCCTGTCGAGGCCCAGGCCATGGTCTGCGCCTGCCTGGAGGCTTTTCGTGCCACTCAGGATGCCATGTGGCCACGCGAGGCCAAACGCGCCTTTGAATGGTTTTTGGGGCGCAATGACCTCGGCCTGCCTCTCTATGATTCCACGACCGGCGGCTGCAGCGACGGTTTGCATCCAGACCGCGTGAACGAAAACCAGGGGGCGGAGTCCACGCTGGCCTTCCATCTGGCTCTGGCGGAAATGAACAGCGTCGAACAATTGCTAGCACCATCACCGGCTTTATTATGAAATCAGTTCACCTCTGCCGCCACGAGGTGACACTGCTTCCAGAAAGCGCTCGTGTCATCATCCGTCCCTTCATCCCATCGGAGGTCCATCGTATCACCACCATCATTGGCCGGGCGCTGGCTTTGACGGAGGAAGAGGTTTTGCTCGAACTGGAGTCTGTCAGACGAGAGTTCGATTCACGGCATTTGGAACTCGAGGCTCCCTTCCAGGCGCACTTCGAAAAAGTGAAGCATCACATCTTCACGCAGCGCCCCTTGTCTGCCGCCAGGCAGTTGCTCATTGGCGCGCTTTTCTCCGGGGAGTATGCCCTGGAATCTGCCGCGCTGTTCAATCCTTCGATGGTGCCGCATCCAGATCAAAGTGGACTGCCGGAAGGATCTCTGCGGTTCATCATGAGCCTGCGGGCCACCGGTGAGGGGCATATCTCCTCCATCGAGTTTCGTTCGGGCGTCTGTGCTTCTGACGGGACGATCTCCCTCGATCCGGTCTCCCGTTATGTCACGGTGCCGGGCATTGTTCCGAACCCGAGCTACCGCAAAAAAAGGTTCATCATCAAGCTTCATGAAATGGGGTTTGAGAACGACCATACCACGGCGGTGCTGGCCCCCCTGGCGGACAATTTTTCACGCAGCGACCTCAATAAAAGCGTAAGCAGCATCCGCCACGAAACGAGGCCCGCCACACAGGATCTCAGCCGTACCTTGGACTGCATCCAGTGGCTGGCGGATTCCAACTACGAACTCCTGTTTTCCCCCACGCTCGCCATGAGTGAGCGCATCATCTTTCCTGTGTCGCTCAATGAGAGCAATGGCATCGAGGATGCGCGTTTTGTGCGTTTCATTGATGACGATGGTTCGGTGATGTATTTCGCCACTTACACGGCTTACAACGGGCGCGCCATCCTCCCGCAGCTCATTGAGACGGAGAACTTTCTGCACTTCCGCGTGCTCACCCTCAATGGCAGCGCAGTGCAGAACAAAGGCATGGCCCTTTTCCCCCGGCGGATCGGGGGGCGTTATGCCATGTTGTCTCGTCAGGACGATGAAAATCTCTTCATCATGTTTTCAGACAACCCTCATTACTGGAGTGATCCCCAGATACTGCTGCGCCCTGCGGAAATGTGGGAATCCGTCAAAATTGGCAATTGCGGCTCGCCGATCGAAACCGAAGCCGGTTGGCTGGTGATCACCCACGGTGTGGGTCCCATGAGGAAATACTGCATCGGCGCCGTGCTTCTGGACCTGGAAGATCCCACCCGCGTCATCGGCCGTCTGCGCCAGCCTCTCCTTTGCCCTGAAGGCCTCGAGAGAGAAGGCTACGTGCCCAATGTGGTGTACAGCTGCGGCTCCATGTTGCATGGCCGCCAACTCATCCTTCCGTACGCGATGAGTGACAAGGTCACCGCCATCGTCAGCATGTCCTTGGATGAGCTTCTCAGCGCGCTGCTCGCAGAGCCGGAGTAATCTTGCCTATTTCCCATAGATCAGGCCCGGCACTTCCCCATCTGGCCACCTCCTGGGCCACAAAGAAAACTTGACTGATCGACCAAGTGCCGCGATTATCACCACGTCAATACTGACTTGGGGGCGTCCTGGTTTCGACGGGTAGTCTGCGGTCGGGGTGGCATGTCGAGGATGATTCGTTGGCCTCGTTAATCTTCGGATCAAACAAATAAAAGCAAACTCTTCTGAGCTCGCTCTTGCGGCCTAAGCACCGC
>JAZKER010000039.1:0-109840 GCA_040386955.1 Verrucomicrobiota bacterium | reverse complement strand
CGCCAGCCGTATGCGGGGGAGCTGGTCTTCACCGCCTTCAGCGGCAGCCACCAGGACGCCATCAAGAAAGGCCTGACGGGCTATGAGCAGCACAAGACCACCTGGGATGTGCCTTATCTGACCATTGACCCGAACGACATCGGCCGGGAGTACCATGAGGTCATCCGCGTGAACAGCCAGAGCGGCAAAGGCGGCGTGGCTTACCTGCTGGAGAGCGAATTTGGCATCGAATTGCCAAAGGACATGCAGCGTGAGTTTGGCCCCATCGCCAACAATCTGGTGGATGGCCTGGGCCGTGAGGTGCGCGCGGCGGAACTGCGTGACATGTTCTGGAAGGAATACATCGAACGTGAGACTCCTTTCTCCCTGCATCACTTCCATGCAGATGGGGTGGACGGTGTGTTTACCTGCCGCAGCAGCCTGATGAAAAACGGTCAGGAAATTGGCATTACGGGCACAAGCAATGGCCCCATCGCCGCCTTTGTCCAGGCGCTGATCCAGGACGGTGGGGCGCAGCCTTTTGAGGTGGTTTCCTATCGCGAACAAAGCCTGGAAGCAGGCTCTGAAGCCAGCGCCATTTCCTACATCCAGATCAAGCTGAAGGACGGCAAAACCGTCTGGGGGGCCGGGGTGGATACGAACATCGAACTTGCCTCCATCAAGGCCGTGATCAGCGCCGTGAATCGCGCTTCCTGAAAACCATAAAATCAACTTCCTGGCATCATGCGGCTTGATCTTAGGCCGCCTGTTGCCAGGGTAGCCGCCATGACTCAAGCCCAACGCGAAGCCCTGTTCGACCTCCTTGCTCTCTCGATCTATGCCGATGCGCATATCTCGCTGGTGGAAGAAGACCTCATCCAGTCTGCCTTCGTTTCCAAAGGCTGGAAGTCCGAGTATCCGAAGAGCCTCTTCATCGAAGAGTCCTTCGCCCGTGCCCGGGAAGTGGCGGAAAGCGACGACACGGTGATGGATTATCTCACCGAGCGCTCCGCCGCCTTCACCACCAAGACCGCCCAGGCCGAGGTGCTGGGCATCGTCAAAAATCTGCTGGAGCGTGACGGTATGACGGCGGATGAAAACGAGTTTTTCAATCTGCTGATCCAGGCCATGCCCAAGGCCAAGTAGTGATACTTCCGTGACGGCTGTGCAGGGACGGGCAAAGAGTTTCCCCTTCCCTGCCGTATGGCTGTCATGGACAGGCGTGACTTTCTCAAGACCAGCACGGCAGCCGCCCTCGGGGCGCAGGTTTTTACCGCTCCCGCGGCGCATTCGGCCAGCGCCAGCGCTCGGCAGCCGGACCTGATCAAAACCGAGAATGCCAAGCCCGGCGCGAGCTTCCAGCTCACCCGCATGCGGCCGGATAGTGCGAAGTCTTTCCGCTCCTCCGTCATCGAAGGCTACTGTTCCCGCCAGTCGGTGAAAGCGGGTGAAAAGCTGGACATCTTCGTCAGCACCGCGCCCGTGGCCAGGTTCCAGATCGAGGTCTTCCGCATGGGTTATTATGAAGGCATAGGCGCACGACTCATGGCCACGCTGGGGCCCTTTGAGGGCAAAACCCAGCCCGTGCCAGCCATAGCAGACCGGCGCCTGCGCGAGTGTGTCTGGGAGGCCACCACCACCCTCACCATCCCGGCAGACTGGCCAAGCGGGGTGTATCTGGGCCGTCTCTCCACCCTGCCTGCGCAGCTGGATGAACCCTACTGGCAGAGTTACCTCATCTTCATCGTCACGGATAATCGTCCGGCCGACATCCTGTTTCAATGCAGCGACAATACCTGGCAGGCCTACAACCGCTGGCCGGAAAATGAGTCCCTCTATACCGATCCCCGCGCCGCCCACGCCCCCGGGGTGAGTGTGAGCTTTGACCGCCCGTATGGGAAGTACGTGCAGATTCTGGACAATCCCCTGAGCATGGGCAGCGGCGAGTTCCTGCTGTGGGAGTACCCGCTGTGTTATTGGCTGGAAAAGGAAGGGTACGATGTCACCTACTGCTCCAACGTGGACAACCTGGAGCCCGCCAACCTGGACCGCTGCAAGACGATGATCAGCATCGGGCACGATGAATACTGGGACCTGCGCCAGTATGACCACGTGAAGAAGGCCATTGAAGGCGGGCTGAACGTGCTGTGGCTCTCCGCCAACGACGTGTACATGGTGACCCCCTTCACGCCGAATGGCCAGGGGCAAGCGAATCGTCGGCTGACACGCGAGACGTGTTTTGGCGAATTTCGCGAGGAAGAAAAAGAGGCCTATGCCAAGGTGCTGGGCCCCTTTGAGAAGACAGGGCCGGATGAGCGCGACATCATCGGCGCGCGCACCATCGTGCCCTTCAACGGCGGCGGCGACTGGACCTGTACGAAGCCTGACCACTGGCTTTTCGAAGGCACCGGCATGAAGCAGGGCGACAGCATCCCCGGCCTGGTCGGGTGGGAATTTCATGGCGAGCCCGATCTTCAACGCCCCAGCCTGGAGGTGGTGGCCGAAGGCAACGTCTGGGCAGGGGGGACCCGCCTGGGCAAGTATGCCGCGACGATCTTTGAAGGGCCGAAGAAGAACTTTGTCTTCAATGCCAGCACCATTTTCTGGAGCCAGGGCCTCAGCACCCCACCCGGCCACATCATCCCCTGGAGCCATTTTTCCCGTCCCCACGGGCCGGATGAGCGTGTACAACGCATCACCCGGAATCTGCTCCAGCGCAGTCTGGCGTGAGGGGGCGGGATTCAGAAGCCTTGGAAAAAATAAAGATGCCGCACTCTGCCAAACTGAAGAAACAACGAGTCCAATCAAATGCGGAGCCTTGCTCTGGCTACCTTGGCTCCGTCTAGTCAACCACTTTTATTGTTAGACCTGTTCATTTTCCCCATTCGGCATTGGGCGTGGTTCAGGTGACTTCTGAAGTCCCGAAGGGACGAGGCAACTCAGCCCTGGGCCAGCCTGGGAACCAGGCGTAGCCCTGGGGAGACCGGCACCATGATCCTCACGCCCGAGAGCCCTGAAAGGATGCGGTAGCAGGGAGGTGGCGTGGTTCTGCAGCCTCGCCCTTTCAGAGGTTGTAAAACTGAGGCCGGCCTTGCTCTAAAGACTGTCTCAGTTTACCCATCATCTGAAATGGGAAACAAACTCGCCAGAGAGTTCCAAAAGCTTGCCCTTGAGGCTGCGGATTGGGAGCGTGTGAGAACGGAAGAACGCCCGTTCTTCCAAGACGCACATGCCACAGGCATCGGATCGAGGCGTCTTACCCTGATTCACTGCCCTAGCTTTGACCGAGGATACGCCTGGGACATCAGGGAAATCGAGGATCGTTTTCGTCTTTACCGAAGTCGGGTCTGTCATGGCTCCACCCAATTAAAAGGCTATGATCTTCTCCAGTTTGAATCCAAGCCGCTCCGTGAGTATTTGAGGAGACTTCAGGCCATCAAAATCGCCCTTCACCCCACAGGACGTGCAGGCCTTGATGGAACGAGTGTCCATCTCGGAATCTTTTCCGGAGGCGTGGCAAGCATCCAATTATCGTGGTGGGGAGAACCCCAAAACGAGTGGAAAGAGATCGGCGTGATCACGGAGGAGATGCGCAAACAATTTTCTCAAGCACCGCTTTTCGAAACCGACAGCTCTGTGACCAAACAGACGGACTAACTGCGTTATTCCAGCGCCAGCATCAACTGTTCAAAGCTGGACATGTAAGGCAAGCGTTCCATCAGTCCACGCGGCAAACTAAAACGTCCATGATACGGTGTTCACATATAAGCTTGCTGATCCGCTACGATGCAAAAAGTGTGGACATCATCTCGACCAACTCCAACCTCTAAACCCTGACCATGCCACAAGAGAATCGCATCTGGTTTGCGGGAAATCCCTGGCCCGAAGGCCATCCCCTAAAGGCATTTGAATGGACGGCGGAAATTCGAGAGGGCATCGTCTGGATGATGCTGCATCTGGAGTCAGCCAATTACTATTCCGAGCGAGAGATTGGGGATGATGAGGTTAATCACCGTTCCGATTGGGAGGCACCGATCGCTTGGGGCAACTACCACAGCTGCAGGATGTCTAGCACATTCTGGCACCAGGGAGGATTTCCAGTTTGCCCGGCAGAGCTTTTTTCTCCGGACTTCCTCGATGGTTATGAGGTCATTGTAGATCCGCTGCCGGAATCAGCCGATACAGAATTCGACGACCTCGCATTCCACATTTACCTTCTTGGCCACGATGCGGTTGCAGGGCATCTTATCCGTTTCATCAGACGCGGCGATTCTGACCACTTCGATATCGTCTGGAACGGGAAAATTGCCTTGGCTTATACGGGCGACTATGAATACAAACATGACTTTCGAGCGCTAATCTTTGACATCAAAGCACCCAATCCCTTTGGCTGAACTCAAATTTCGATCTGGATCCCAAACATCACATTCACCGATCCATCTCCATGATCCGTCAAATCTCAGAAAGCGAGTTTACAGGGCCGCGTTTGACGGAGGGAGCCTGTTTGTTTCGTACACCTGAGTCGCTGGAGATCGGCCAAACAATTGAGTGGGAGTCGGAAGTAGAAGATGGGCTGGGACCTGGGAAGTTTGCTGTGCTGGTGAGCCCTGGCGGATTGATTTTTTCACTTCAACATTATGAGTTATCTCCACGGAAGGATCTCATGACCCTTTATGTGAGACCCGGAGATCTCGGGTTGCATGTGGACCAGGCCTTGATCGCTCTCTGTCTGACCAGTGCAGATCTTGGCTGGCTAGCAGACGGGGCCCGACTCCCATCCGCCCGATTGATCCGCCAGGATGACAATGGCGTGCAGTTTCATGTGGGAGACTACCCCTGCCACGCGGATGCGGAGGCCACCATCCGGCATTTGACGGCTGGGCATCACAAGCAGGCGTATTTTATCGAGCCCATCTTAAAAGATGGGCTGACCCTGCTCTTTCCAGCAGATTATGGTGGGCCTCCCTCGGTGATCCCCTCGCCATGAACAGCTTGCCCCTGACGGATTAGAGCGCTCGCGGGATGCGTTGGTGAAAGCAGCTCTAAGTGAGAAACTCCCTCACCTCCTCCCCCCAACGCACCCGAAATCTCGGGGTGGAGGGTGAAGCACTGATTGCATCCGGGAAAATCCTGGCTCCACTGATCTTGCGAAATGCCCACGCCCTTCTCTTCCCGTCACATTGGACCTTCGGCTGCTGAAACAGCGGCCATGTTGGAAACGCTCGGTTACGAAACGCTGGATGCCCTGGTGGATCAGGTGGTGCCAGAGGCCATCCGACAGCGGTCTGCGCTGAATCTGCCCGAGGCCCTCAGCGAAGAAGACGCCCTGCGTCGCCTGAAGCAGCTGATGGGACGGAACAAGGTGGTGCGCTCCTTCATCGGCCTGGGTTATCACGACACCTTCACGCCGCCGGTCATCCAGCGAAACATCCTGGAAAACCCAGGTTGGTACACAGCCTACACGCCTTACCAGCCGGAGATCAGCCAAGGTCGCCTGGAGGCGCTGATCAATTTCCAGACGATGATCACGGACCTGACAGGGCTGGATGTGGCGGGGGCTTCGCTTCTGGATGAAGGCACGGCCTGTGCGGAGGCGCTGACGCTGGCCGCTGCACAGGTGGCTGGGGCGAATCGGGTGATGGTCTCAGATCAATGTCACCCGCATAACATTGAAGTGGTGCGCACGCGCATGCTGGCACTGGGCATCGAGGTGCAGGTGGCGGATGTGGGCACATGGCAGCACGATGGCAGCAAGGGTCTCGCGGCGGTGCTGGTGCAGTATCCGGATACGCAGGGGGTGATCCATGATTTTGAAGCCCTGGCCAAACAAGTGCATGAGGTGGGTGCCTTGCTGGTCGTTTCGGCGGATCTGCTGGCGCTGACGGTGCTGCGGCCTCCGGGTGAGTTTGGTGCGGACATCTGCGTGGGCAACAGCCAGCGCTTCGGCGTGCCGCTGGGTTTTGGCGGACCTCATGCAGCCTTCATGGCGGTGAAGGATGCGCTGAAACGGCGCATGCCGGGTCGCCTCATCGGCGTGTCTAAAGATGCAGCGGGCAATCCCGCCTACCGACTTTCATTGCAGACTCGTGAGCAGCACATTCGCCGGGAAAAGGCCACCAGCAATATCTGCACAGCGCAGGTTCTGCTGGCAGTGATGGCCTCCATGTATGCCGTTTATCACGGCCCGGAGGGGCTGAAAAAGATCGCCCTGCGCACGCACGGAGCGGCGGTCTGGCTGGCGCGGGAGCTGATGCAGGCCCACCTGGAAATTGCCAGCGATGACTTCTTTGACACGCTGACGGTGAAGGTGCGCAGTGCGGATGATGTGCTGAAGACGGGCCTCCTTTTTGGCGTGAATTTGCGCAAGCTGGATGCCCAGCACGTCACCGTCGCCCTGGATGAACGGGTGCGTGATGAAGAACTTCACAGCATTCTCATCGCCTTTGGCATCAGCAAGGCCCAGCACCCGCTGCACCTGAATGAGGAAGCGGAGCTGAACTGCTCCGGCGTCTTTCATCGCCAGTCGGCCTACCTCACCCATCCCGTCTTCAGCCGTTACCATTCAGAAACAGAGATGATGCGGTATCTGCATCGGCTGGAGAGCAAGGACATCGCGCTGAACCGCAGCATGATCCCGCTGGGCTCCTGCACGATGAAGCTGAATGCGGCGGCTGAAATGATGCCGCTGAGCTGGAGCGAGGTGGGCGGACTGCACCCCTTTGCCCCGCAGGATCAAAGCGAAGGCTACCGTGCGATGTTCACGGAGTTGGAAAATTGGTTGGCCGAATGCACCGGTTTTGATGCCACCTCTCTGCAGCCGAATGCGGGCTCTCAGGGTGAATACGCGGGCCTGCTGGCCATCAAAAGATTTCACGAAGCACGGGGCGAAGGTCACCGCGATGTGTGCCTCATCCCAACCAGTGCCCATGGTACCAATCCCGCCAGTGCGGTGATGTGTGCCTTTAAAGTGGTGCCTGTCACCTGCGATGAGCAGGGCAACATCTCGCTGGAAGATCTGAAGACCAAACTGGAAGCGCACAAGGACAAGATGGCCGCGCTGATGGTCACGTATCCTTCCACCCATGGCGTGTTTGAGGAAAGCATCGTGGAGATTTGTCATCTGGTGCATGAGCACGGCGGGCAGGTTTACATGGATGGGGCCAACATGAATGCCCAGGTGGGCCTGACCTCCCCGGGCAAGATCGGCGCGGATGTCTGCCACCTGAACCTGCACAAGACCTTCTGCATCCCGCACGGCGGCGGCGGCCCCGGCGTGGGTCCCATCTGCGTGGCGGCTCATTTGAAGCCCTACCTCCCCGGTCACCTGACCTGGGAACAGCAGCGTGAAGGGGCGGTATGCTCCGCCCCCTGGGGCAGCGCCAGCATCTGCACCATCTCCTGGATGTACATCGCCATGATGGGGCCTGAACTGACCAACGCGACGAAGTACGCGATCCTCAATGCCAACTACGTGGCGAAGAAACTGGCCCCCTGCTTCCCCACCCTTTACAAAGGCAGCCACGGCCTTGTGGCGCATGAGTGCATCCTGGACTTCCGCCACTTCCACAAAGTGACGGTAGAGGATGTGGCGAAGCGACTGATGGACTTTGGCTACCACGCGCCTACCATGAGCTGGCCCGTGAGCGGCACGCTGATGATTGAGCCGACCGAGAGCGAGAGCGAGGCCGAGCTGGACCGCTTTTGCAGCGCCATGCAGTGCATCCACGGCGAGATCGAAGGTGTGGAAAACGGCACCTTCCATGCCACGGACAACCCCCTGAAGGCCGCGCCCCACACGGCAGCCTTCATGCTGAAAAACGACTGGCCGCATGCCTACACCCGCGAGGTGGCCGCCTTCCCCCTGCCCTGGGTCAAGGAAGCCAAGTACTGGCCGCCCGTGGCCCGTGTGGACAATGTCTATGGCGACCGCAATCTGATCTGCTCCTGCATCAGCGTGGAAGAGGCCGCCCAGTAAAACTGGTGCGCAAGGACACTGCCCCACCAACGTTTGGTGGGGCATGCGTTTCCTGTTTTTGTCCTTGTTCGTCGCGGCCTCCCTCCAGGCCGCAGGTCCGAATGTGCTGTTCATCATGACGGATGATTACCGTCCTGAACTGGCCAGCTATGGCTCCCCGGCCATCACACCGAACCTGGACCGACTGGCGAAGCGAAGCGTGCAGTTTCAGCGGGCCTACTGCCAGCAGGCGGTGTGCAATCCCTCCCGCTCCTCCATGCTCACGGGCCGTCGGCCAGATACCTTGAAGCTGTGGAATAACGGCACGCATTTCCGGGAGCTGAATCCGGACGTCACCACGCTGCCGCTGTGGTTTAAGGAACACGGCTACACCACCCGCTGCGTGGGCAAGATCTTTCACAACTGGCATACGGAGGCCAAGGGGGATCGCCGATCCTGGAGCGCGGATGAGTTTCTGCACTATGCCAACCACGGCCACGACACTCCCCAGGTGAGTGGCAAGCTGCCGCCCAATCAGATCACAGCCCCTAGCCTGCGCGACTACAACCAGGTGCCTCTGTGCGAATGCCGGGATGTGCCGGATGAAGCCTACTTTGATGGGCGTGTGGCGGCGGAGGCGGTGAAGGTTTTGGCGGAGATCAAAGACCAGCCGTTTTTCCTCGCCGTGGGTTTTTGGAAACCGCATGCCCCGTTCAATGCGCCGAAAAAATACTGGGACCTCTATGACCGTAGCAAGCTGCCAGCCCTGAATCCCAGTCGTGCCGAAGGTGCCCCCGAGCTGGCCTTTCACCAAAGCACCGAGGTGCTGGGCCCCGTGAAAGAGCAGGTGCAGCCGAGTGCCGAGCAGATCGCCGAAATGCGGCATGGCTACTTTGCCAACATCAGCTACCTGGATGCCCAACTGGGCAAGGTGCTGGATGCCCTGGAAAAGAGCGGCAAGGCGGACAGGACGATCATCACCTTCGTGGGAGATCACGGGTATCACCTGGGGGAGCACCGTCTGTGGGGGAAAACGTCTAACTTTGAGTATGACGCACGTGTCCCCTTCATGATTGCACGTGCAGACGGCAAGAACGCGGGCACACGAACCGAATCCCTGACGGAGCTGGTGGATGTCTTTCCCACCCTGGTGGAGATGTGCGGGCTGCCCATGCCGAAGGGGCTGGATGGAGACAGTCTGGCTGCCGTGGTGGCAGATCCGACCCAGACGATCAAAGCCGCTGCCTTCACCCAGCATCCACGCCCCGCCTACTTTGATCGCGAACCTGACAAACGCCCCAAAGCCATGGGTTACAGCGTGCGCACGGCGGATGTGCGCTACACCGAGTGGCGGGACTGGCTGACGGGGAACGTGGTGGCCAAAGAGCTCTACGATCACCGAAACGATCCTTCAGAACTGAAGAACCAAGCCAATGACAGCGAACTGGCTGAAGCACAAAGCCAGGCGGCAAAACTGCTGCGGGCCGAGTTTCCCGCAGTGAAACATTGATCTCACTTCCCGGCCTTGGTCGCTTACTTGACCCCTGATGAGCGCTTTGGCCGGGTGATGAAGAAGAGCGCGATGCCAAGCAAGGACACGATACAGGTGGCAAAGGTGAGCGTGGTGAGGACCAGATCCCGGACGTCCTTGTTGGGGATGAATCCCAGCTTGTGGAAGTTGGTGAAAATACGTGCTTCAAACTGGCGGCTGTCATCAGTGTGGCGGGTGACGCTGCCGGTGGTGGTGGACACGTAAACACGGGTCTTCATCTCATCATCTAAATCAAAGCGATAGACCGGGAGGATTCGAAAAATATTGATGTACTCCGTATTGAAGGAGGTGAGGAAATCCGACTTCCGCCCCTTTTTGCCCCCAAGAAAGGCACTGGCGATCTCGCTGGCGTAGGCCTCATCCTGGGAAGGATCCACACGGCCATCCACGGCGCTCACATACTGGGCGGCATGCCCGCCTTTCACATAGACCTGATACCAGGGCTGGCCGCCGATGCTGCGCACGTTCACGGCACTGATGCCCTGGGCTGCTTCGGGCAGCCGGGCCACGGCCTCGCCCACGGCCATCCGGATTTGTGAGACATCCAGACCTTCCCCGCTCGGGCGGGCTGAAGGCGGCGGGGCCTGCGTACGGGTCATCACGTTATGAATGACGCCACTGCCTGCCGACATGAGGATGGTGACGCTGAAAATCAGGCCTAACCAACGATGCGCCTTGCGAATGAGATTTTTGTTCATGATCTAAAAATGTCCCTAAATGGAAGCGGGCGGGAGAATGCTCTCCCGCCCGCTTAAAATTACCTTACCACTTCCACTCCACACCCGCATACACGGCCCGGCCATCGCCAGGGAAATACACGGCGCTGCCGGCATTGGCGGTCTTCAGCACACCGGTGGTGGCCGCGTAGGTCTCATCGGTGAGGTTTTTGCCTTCAATGAAAAACGACAGGCCCTTGGGGGTGCGGTAGCCCAGCTTGAAACCGAGCAGAGCGTAGCCATCCGCTTTCTGCGAATTGGCCAGATCCACAAAGTAGCTCTGCGGCACCCACTCCACATTCGGTCCGGCATAAAAGCCGCAGGGATGCTCATACAGCAGCTCGGCACGGTAGTAGTGGCGAGGCATGCCCGGCAGCTCGTTGTTCCCAAATTCGCCGTCACCGTCAAATTGGAAATCGCTGAAGAGATACACCTGGCGAAGAAAGAGCCGGTCTCCCTTCACGGCTTCCGTGGCAGCCTGCTTGCCGCTGCCCAGCGTCGCCTCTTGCCAGGGCTTGAACAGCCCTCGCAGCAAATCATAGTCCACCTGCGCCTCCACCCCGTGGTGGATCGTGCGGCCTGCATTCACTGTCTGCGTGTCGCTCCCGCCAGGGATGCCCAGCGACAGCAGTTCATTGTCCAGCCAGGCATAATACCAGGCCACATCCCACGTCGCACGACCTGCACGGCCACGTGTACCGATTTCGACCGTGGTACCGCGTTGGGCATCCAGTTCCACCAGGCCTGGAGCTGCGCCTGCTGCCGTCAGCTCGCCAAAGGAAGGCGGTTCAAAACTGCGACTGACATTGAAGAACACCTGCGTCTCTGGATTGACCTCCCAGAGCACCCCCAATTTGGGGCTGAAGCCCCAGTAGTCCTGGCGATCCGTGTTGTTTACACCAAAGACACGCTGCTCGTCAAAGTCGCGGTTCGCATAGCTGCCCTGTGCGCCCAGGATGAGGGCGACGGTATCCGTCATGTAAAATGTGTCCTGAATGTACAGGTCCACGTTCGTGGACTGGAGCTGGTTCTCGGCCGTGCGGAGCCCGCGCTCGCCTAACAAGTTTTGGAATCGATTGTCCTGGGTGATGCCATACATGGCGCCCATGCCCAGGGTGAAGCGGTTGCGATGCCCGGCCAGATCTGCCAGCGAATCATACCGCACGTCCACCCCGAAATCATTCGAGACCTGATCAATGACCTGGAAGATCGGATGATCCAGGTCTTTCCAAGACCAAAAGCTGCTCACCGTCAGCGTTTCATCGCCATCGCGGAAGGTCGTCTTGTTCGCCACCCGCAGCAGTTCAAAGTCACGCTTCAGCTTCAGTGCCACACTGCCTGCATTCGCCTGATCCGGGCGGCTTTCCAGCTGAGCCTTTGTGAGGCTTCCAGGCAATTGCGAATCTGTCTGCACGTACGTGAGGTAGAAGCGTGTCTCGATATCGTCGCTGATCTTGTAGCCGACATTCGCGAAGAAACGCTGGTTGCTCTGTCGGCTCCAGTCACGGAATCCATCCGAGGAGGAGTGCGTGACACTGGCGTAATAATCCGCAGCGCCGAAGACGCCGCCCGAGCTCACCTGAGCGCGGAAGGAATCATAACTCCCCACCTCAAAGCGCATCTGCAAAGGCGAAGCCTCATACCCTGTCATGGAGACAAAGTTGATCGCGCCGCCGAGGGTGGTGGAACCGTATTGCAAGGCATTGGCTCCACGGAAAACCTCGATGTAGCGGGCAGACAGAGGCTCAATGGCCTGCATGTCAAAACCGCCATCGGCGAGGTTCAGCGGAGCGCCGTCCTGCATGAGCTTGATGCCGCGGCCATGGAAGGTGCGCTGGATGCCGGAGCCACGGATGGAAATACGCGACTCCTCTGCCCCGAAACGGGGCTGGACGAAGACGCCTGGGGAGAAATCCAGGGCATCCTTCAGCGTGGTGGCACGACCGCGCTTGTATTCCTCAGCATCCACGACGCCGACGCCGCCTGGAATGATGGAGAGTTCCTTTTTCACCGTTGCCACGCTGGGCACGGTAAGAGATTCGGGCTGGGAAGAGGCCGTGACGACCACCTCCGGAAGACTGGCCCCAGGGGCCGTGGTTTGAGCTAAAAGGGACGGGCACTGCAACGCGCCCAGGATGAACAAAGACAGGTATAATTTCACAAAAAATGATGACAGGACATGGGCGAGATCACGCCGCGCAAGGCAGACGTGAATCACGACACCGGGATAAGAGTAGAAACTGTGGGACCGCTGCGATTCAGCGGCCATCATCTCAAACCGGGCTCTGTCGTGGCGGTGTCCAAAGCGGGGGTATCACCCGCCGTTCCCCCTGCTGTGTCAGCAGGGCATAGGTCATCCGTGCTGGAGCAGGCGCGATCACCTGCAAGTCTTGCACCAAGACCGCATCCAGCTTCTTCATCGGCACCTGGACCGACTTTTCCTGATCCTGCTTTTGCCCCTTGTCCACCGCTTTGCAAAGCGGACAGGGATGCTCTCCATCAAAGGTCTTGGCCACAGCCTCCACCAGCGATCCGTCACGCGAAAAGCTGATGAGCATGCCTGTCCAGGCGATGCCCTGCAGCACGGCCCACTGAAGACCTAACGAACAGCATAACACGACCACCACCATCCAGCGCGCAAGGCGCGGGAGCAGAGTGGAGGCGGCAGGAGTGGACATCGGCGGGCGAGGCTAGAGGGCCGTCCAGGCACTGTCAACCGCCAGCCTGTGGCAAGAGTCAAATTGCCAGCGCAAAGAAGGCAAACACGATCAGCATGCCCCACCAGAGCACCCAGGTCTGCATGCGACCATAGTCACGGCCGCCGCTGGTATCGCTGGGGATCTCATCATCAAAACCAAAGAGACGGGTCTGATGTTTGAAAAAATACACGCCCAGGGCCAGAGTGCAGCCGATGCCAATCCAGGCGAGAATTTTGAAAGGGTAAAGGTCTTCGCGACTGAGGGCTGCCAGCAGGGGTTCCAGATTCATGGCCCAAGATAAGGTAGCTGCCCTATCTGACCAGATACAGATGGCCGCTATCTCATCATGCACAGATGGCGCAGCAGGCCAGAAGCAAGCGGTCCATCATGCCAGGTGCCTTTTGGCCAGACTGCCCAGAATTTGCAGGGCCGACTGCAAGCGTGGAGACCATGGAACGCCGCAGGAAAGGCGGATGCAGTTTCGATATCCTTGGTTAGGCGAAAACATCGGGCCTGGGGCAATATTGATCTCCCTGGCCAGAGCCTCATCCTGCAGGCGCAGGGCATCCACCCCGGGCGGCATCTCCACCCACAGTACAAAGCCGCCCTGAGGCTGGGTGACCCGCGTGCCCTCCGGAAAGGCAGCAGCCACAGCCTGGGCCACACGCTGCACGTTGCCTGCATAAAAGGCCCGTGCACCGCGCAGGTAGTGATCGTACCCCCCCGTGGCCAAGAACTCCGCAATCGCGAGCTCAGGCAGGGTGGCGGTGGCGAGGGTGCTCGTCAGCTTCAGGGTCTTCACCTGCTCATAGTAGCGGCCGGGGGCCACCCAGCCGACGCGATAGCCTGGAGCCAATGATTTGGAAAAGGAACTGCAGAGCATCACCAGCCCTTTTTCATCGTAACCCTTGGCCAGACGTGGCCGATGAGGACCGTGGTGCAGCTCGCCAAAAACATCGTCTTCGATCAAGGGGATGTCGCGATCGGCCAGCATCCGCACCAGGCGCTCCTTGTTGGCATCCGGCATCAGGGCCCCGAGGGGATTGCTAAAGGTGGGCACGGCGAGGCAGGCGGCAACGTGTCGCGTCTTCAGCACCCGGGCGAGAGCGTCCAGATCCATGCCATCGCGAGGGTGGGTAGGGATCTCAACGGCCCTGAGCTTGAGCGATTCAAGAGCATGCAGCACCCCGAAATAGGTGGGAGACTCCACCGCCACCACGCTGCCCGGCACGGTGACCGCACGAAGGCAGAGCATGAGAGCCTCCGTCGCGCCGCAGGTGGTGATAATCTCCTGCGGCAGCAGCATTGCACCGGCATTCATGACCCGCTTGGCCACCTCCCGGCGCAGGACCTCCGTACCGGGGGGCATGTCATAGGAAACCCCGCTCTTGCCCGCCCGCCGCGCGACGCCGGCGAGGATGCGGTTCAGCTTGACCATGGGCAGCAGTTCCGGGCTGGGCACTGCCCCTCCCAGAGCCAGGACGTGCGGCAGCATCGCGGCCTCAAACAGGCGTGATTGCAGGGCACCGACGGTAACCTCGCTGACCGCACGAGGCGTGCGCGCCATCATCGGTTCCTTGAGCACCGCCCTGGGTACCCGCACAAAAAAACCGGACTTGGGCCGGGCCTCCACCAGGCCACGATCCTCCAGCCAGATGAAGGCCTGGATGGCGGTGGTAAGGCTCACCCCATGCTGCTCGCTCACATGCCGGAGGGATGAGACCCTTTCCCCAGGTCTGAGGACGCCTTCCTCAATCAGACGTGCGATCTTCTCCGCCACCTCCTGATAAAGGGGTGTGGAGGCAGCATCCGTGCGAGGAGTCCGAGACATGGTAAAAACGCCGGCTCAGTTTTGGACGATGCGCCAGCAAGCCTAGCAAAGCGCAGTCCGTGCTCCAAGCAAGCGGCCAAGCCGCCAGAGGAAAAGAAGAAGCAGGAGATGAAATGCCTCAAAAGCGCTGAGCTCTTCCCAACACCCATGGATTTGGATTTCAGCACCCACTCAAACAGCCAGCTTATCCACTCGATACTTTTTGTTATTCCTGGAGACCACAGCCCACATACACGCAGTTCCCTTTTTGAATTCGATCTTTGTTCAGCCATGAGCACTCTCTCTACCCTCCACAACCTCATTCATATCCTCAAAGACGGCCAGGAAGGCTTTCGCACCGCCTCAGAGGACATCAGCAATTCCGAACTGAAAACGCTCTTCAGCAGCTACTCCCTGCAACGCAGCAAGTTTTCGGGGGAGCTGCAAGCTCTCGCCCACGAACTGGGCGAACAAGACCCACCATCCAGCGGATCGGTCGCCGGCGCACTTCATCGCGGCTGGATCGACCTCAAAGCCGCGCTGATGAGCCGGGATGAGCACGCCGTGCTGGCGGAGTGTGAACGTGGTGAGGACGCCGCCGTCGCCGCGTATCGCAAGGCGATCGAAGAAGACGACCTGCCTGCCAACATTCTGGCCATCCTGCAGATTCAGTTCATGGACATCAAGAGCGCCCACGACAACATCCGGAATCTGCGTGACAGCCGGAAGACCGCTTAACCCGTCCTTTTTTCCACGGGAGCTCCAAGGGAACTTGGGCTCCCGTTTTTTGTTTCAGCCCAGAGATGCGGGCTCAGTGCGTTTTGTTGGACAACCCTGCTTCGCCGGATATGGATAAAGCAGGTAAGAATCCATTCTTATTTTGATTCTTACCTGGGTCCTTTTCAATCTGTCGGCCTCCGCAATGAATTGAAAATCAGACGTCTCCGTAGTTCAATGGATAGAACGAGGGTTTCCTAAACTCTAAATACAGGTTCGATTCCTGTCGGGGATACTGGGTTGATTATCAACGGTTCATGCAGCGGCAGCTCCCTATGTAATGCCAAAAGTAATGGCATGTTTTCCCGACGTTCACATTTGTGTTTAGACAGACCGAGGACGGGCGGGGCGTAGGAGGCGGATGCCCACGAAGAGGGCGATTAGGGGGAGGAGGAATTTGAGGACCTCGGCGGCTTTTTCCAGGAGGGCGAGAAGGTTGCCCTTCCATTCGAACCGGGCACCTTCGGGAGTGCTCATGTAAAGATGGTTTTCTCGGGCGCGGATGAGCTCGGCCATGTTGGAATGGGGACCGTAGTAGCGCTGCCGGAATTCGTCACTCACGGCCAGTTCGTCGAGGCTGAGAACCTCGCCAGTGCTGTCGGTGGGGATGATTTCAAGATCGGCATCGTAGAGGTGCCAGTCGCCCTGATACCAGACTTCCATGACGACATGCCCCTGCAGACCGATTTGACGGGCCTTGTAGCCGTGGGCGCGGGCAAGGTCCAGCATGAGGTAAGAGGCCTGGTCGCAAAGGAGGCAGGAACCGTGTGAAACAAGGCGCTGCGGAGACCAGATGTGGTGGAAGGTGGGATGGATGAGGCCGGCGGTGTAGAGAACCCAGTTGCTGGCCAGGGTGTGCTGGGCCTCGTCGTGGGTGAAGCGGGCGATAACGAGGTCGTAAATGGCGCGGAGACGATCCGCATCGGTGGTAGCAGAGGTGAGTTTTTCATCCAGCCGCTGGGAGAGAGCGGTGTAGGTGGGCAGTTGGGCGGGGAGGGTGGGGTCAAAGCGCTCCCAATCCCGCGGAAGCGAGGAATAGCCGCTGCCCCAGGGAGTAAAATGACCCACGCTGGCCACGGCCAGCAGTCCGGCCCCGACGAAGGCACACAGAAAACCTGTGATGCGACGTGCGACGGGGGGAAGGAGGGCCATGTGTGAAAAATCTAAAGACAATGGGACGAAGGACGAATGAAAAAACGCGGAAGTGCGGGATAAATGGCCCTGAAAGGCAAAAAGAAGGCCTCTTGGGAGGCTGGCAGGAGGGGTCATCAGTCCTGTTCATGGTGTGCATGAGCAAAATCCCCTTTGCCAATATCCCCCTGGCAGGTATGACTTCCGCCCCCGCCCAGGCGGCCTAACTTACCCCTACTGACTGAAAATGAGCCAAAAAAGTGACTTCGGATTGATCGGCCTCGCCGTGATGGGCCAGAACCTTGTGTTGAACGTGGAAAGCCGTGGCTTCCAGGTTTCCGTGTTTAACCGCACCACCGCCACGACGGACGAGTTCATCGCCAAGCACCCTGGCAAGAAGCTGGTGGGCGCCAAGACCCTGGAAGAATTCGTCCAGTCCCTGGCTACTCCCCGGAAGATCCAGATCATGGTGAAGTCCAACGCCGTCAAAGACAGCGACCGCGATGCTGTGGACGCCGTGATCGAGCAGCTCATCCCCCTCCTGGAAAAAGACGACATCGTCATTGACGGAGGCAACAGCTACTACCTCACCACCGAACGCCGCGACAAATACCTCGCCGAAAAAGGCCTCCGCTTCATCGGCGCAGGCGTCTCCGGCGGTGAAGAAGGTGCCCGCAAAGGCCCCTCCATCATGCCCGGCGGCCCTGCCAGCACCTGGGAAGTGATGAAGCCCATCTTTGAAAGCATCTCCGCCAAAGTGGACGGCGAGCCTTGTGTGATTCACATCGGCACCGGTGGCGCTGGCCACTACGTGAAGATGATCCACAACGGCATCGAATATGGCGACATGCAGCTCATCTGCGAAGCCTACAACATCTTCAAAAACGCCGGCTTCACCACCGACGAAATCGCCAAAGTCTTCACCGACTGGAACGACGGCGATATGCAGAGCTACCTCATCCAGATCACCGGCAAGGCCCTGGAACAGAAAGACCCCGAGACCGGCACCCCCATCGTCGAACTCATCGTGGACAAGGCCGGCCAGAAAGGCACGGGCCAGTGGACGCTCCTTAACGCCGCTGAAAACGCCGTTGTCATCAGCACCATCAACGCCGCTGTGGAAGCCCGCATCCTTTCCTCCAAGAAGAAAGCCCGCGTGGCCGCCAGCAAGGAACTCACCGGCCCGACGGTGAACATCACCACCGACAAAGCCGAGCTGGTGCAGAAAGTGCACGATGCCCTCTACGCCTCCAAAGTCATCTCCTACGCCCAGGGTCTGGACCTGATCAAGACCATGGGCGAAGCGAAGAACTGGGGCCTCGACCTCGGCCGCATCGCCTCCATCTGGCGCGGCGGTTGCATCATCCGTGCCCGCTTCCTCAACAAGATCACCGACGCCTACCGTGAAAACGCTGAGCTGAGCAACCTCATGCTGGCCCCCTTCTTCAAAGACCTGCTGAGCAAGACCCAGCAGAACTGGCGCGAAGTGGTCTCCCTGGCCACCCTGAATGGCATCCCCGTTCCTGCGTTCTCCGCCTCCCTGGGCTACTACGACAGCTACCGCGCCGAGCGCCTGCCAGCCAACCTGCTGCAGGCCCAGCGCGACTTCTTCGGTGCTCACACCTATGAGCGCACGGACAAGCCCGAAGGTGAGTTCTTCCACACCGAGTGGCCTGAAGTGATCGGTTAAGCGCAGGTGGATGGGCCATGCGGTCCATCCCCGAAACATCTTAAAGGCGGCTGAGGCAACTCAGCCGCTTTTTTGCTGCCGCAGTGGCGCCTTCGCGCTTTATTGGTCGGCACCCACAAGGCCAAGGCCGCACGTCTGCACCAGATGCGCCCGAACGGAGCCGAGGAACAGACGTCACCGGAGGTGAGGGAGATTTTCATGCATCCAGTCACCTGAGATTTCTCTAGCTCGTCTTTAAAACCAGCCTCACTTCAGCTCTGCCGCCACCTTGTTCAAAGCTGCATCAATGAGCTTTCGCAGATCGCCGTTCCAGTCGGCCTTGCCTCCTTCACGACGGTTGGCGATGGCGGCGTAGTTAATGCCGTCGGCACGCTGGGCGCAAATGGCGGTGACGCCTGGGTGGCTGCCGTTGAAGGTGTAGCTGTAACGTGCGCCAGGCTTTCGTGGCAGGCCGCTGATCCAGTAGGCGTCCAAAAAACGGCAGTAATCCGCAGCCGTGCAGGCGAGGACGCCGGCCCCATCGCGAGCCTCGGTCCGGAAAGGAAGAGGAATCTGCTCCTTCGAATACTCGGGATGATAGCAGTACCAGATCTCACCGGCCTGACGCTCCCGTGCATCGGAGCTGCTGAGGCTGAAAGAGGGCGCATTCGCCGTTTTACAAACGGTCGCCTGCAAGTAGTCCACAAACTTTTGGCCGCTGAGCTTTTCGATCACCCGCACGAGCAGGATGTAGCCGTAATTGCAGTAAACTTCTTTGGCACCGGGATCAAAGTCCAACGGCAGCGTCAGGCCGTAACGGACGACGTGCATCGGCTCCAGTTCGTCGGGCTTGAGGCGGAAGAGGTCCGTCATGAGGGTGCTGCGCGTGGTGAAGTCGCCTGAAGCATCCCGGTCCCAGCCGCCTTTGTGGTCGAGG
This sequence comes from Verrucomicrobiota bacterium, assembly GCA_040386955.1. GTDB lineage: Bacteria > Verrucomicrobiota > Verrucomicrobiia > Verrucomicrobiales > Verrucomicrobiaceae > Prosthecobacter. The sequence continues at coordinate 90,616 of JAZKER010000039.1, read as the reverse complement.
AGGTGCTGGATCGTCACGTTTTTCCAGCGTGGGTCGCAGCCTTTGGCTTCTGGGTACTGGGCCAGATCCAAGACCGTAAAGACAAGGTCTTCGGCTTTGAGTTTGCCCTCCGCAATCAAGGTTTGGATGGCAACTTTCACGACAGGTTTTGTCATGGAGGCGATCCGCATTTTCACGCCGGGCTGGAGCGGGGTCTTCATCCCAGAATCCGCCCAACCAAAAGCACGGTCATGAACGACCTTGCCGTTTTTGCTGATGGCGAAGGTGACGGAGGGCACGCCTTTTTCCGCCATGAACTGGCGAATGGCTGCATCCACTGCCGCCAGCGTCGGGTGCTCCTCCCCGCTGACCGGAATGTCCTCCGCCGTGAGCTTCTTCACCTCTTCAAAGCGGTCTTTGATTTTCGATTCAGACCGCACGGGCTTTGAAGCCGGCGTGGCCTGCTGCTGAATAAAAGCCTGATCTTCGGGTGAAAGCCGGGACAGCTCCAGCGTAAAGGATGCGCCACCGCGCACTGTGATCTTCACCGACGTGGCATCCGCCGAGACAAAGTCCGCCTCAATCTTCTTACCAGTGCCCGCCTCCGTCCAGGTACGCGAGTAACTGTTTGGAACGGCCAGTACGAGCAGGAGGCCAAGGAACAACCGATATTTCATCCGGTAAAAGTAATGAGCCCGCGATGAAATTGCAATGGTGCTCACGACATGCTGTCCGTCATCTTTTCTCGCACTTTGCCATTCGCGGCCCTCTGCCTGCGGGCATCTTGCATGCAATCTTTCTTCCGCCTACCAGGAAACGCTGTGTGTTCGGGGCACTCCCGGCACGTGGCACGGGCTTTGCAAGAAAGCATCCAACCGTTTTTCTGCCATGAATGTCCCGTCCCCCACGCTCCATAACTTCCTCTTCATGCTGCCGGCCTCCACCACTGAGGCGGAGCAGGAGATCATCGTGAGCCTTGCCCGGCGGTTGATGAATCTTGGCTATGTTTACATCGCCAGCGCTCATGAGAAGACGATGACGGACCGTGAAGACATCCGTTTCATGCCCCTGCATGATGACATGCTGCCATCATTTGGCGCACTGACGGGCGTGTTTGTGGTGCGCGATGCAAGTATCGCGGCGGCAGCCCAGGACCACTATCCTGAGGCCCACGTGCTGATGATTGATCCTGCACGTGTGGAAGAGGACTTGCCGGAGTATGAACCGGAACAAGTCATCGCGGCGTGGCCTGCCTCAAAACCCCTATGGGTCCGCCCGATCCGCGAAACGGCAAAGGTGCTGACGGCGGCGTGAGTGAATGTCGCTAATGAAAAAAACTGGCGGACTTATACAGCCCCAGCCCGGCGGCGGCGGAGGACAATGGTGCCCAGACCGAGGATGAGCAACAGCGCGCGGGAAGGTTCAGGCACCAGGGCGATGCTGAGGATGCCCTGGCTGTTGAAGAGGCTGGTGTCCCAGGCGAGCTGGCTGGCGAGGATGGCCCCGCTCAGATCCAGGTTATTGGTCCAGTCGGTATCGCTGCCGCTGTCCAGTGTGGTCCAGTCAATGAGGTTGAAGGTATCTCCTGCTGCCGGGGTGTAGCCCAGAAGGATGCGCAGGATGGCCCCGGATTCGAGGGTAAGAGTGTTGAAGACGACGAGGTCGTTGCTGCCATTGGCCCCGAGGCGGAAGTCGGTGCGGCTGCCGGTTTGCAGAAGGGTATCGCCGGTGAAAGTGAGGGTGCCACGGGTGCTGGCAGTCCCGGCTTGCAGCACGGCCCCGGCCTGGATCGTGGTGGCGCTGCCGATGCTGCCAGTGCCCAGGAGAGTGGTGCCGCTGCGAAGGGTGAGCGGTCCGGTGCCCGTGGCGCTTCCCGTGCTGTTGGTCACCAGCAGGGTACCTGCGCGGATCTCGGTGCCGCCACTGTAGGTGCCAGCCGCACCCAGGCGCAAGGTGCCGGGGCCTTGCTTGATCAAAGCGCCGGATCCAGTGACAGCGGCGGTGGTGAAAATCGTGCCAGTGGCGGTCTCGGTACTGATGAGTACGCTGGGGCTGTTCAGCACTAAATCGCGGCTAAAAGTGGTGGTGAAAACGTTGCCGCTAGTCGGGCCGTTGCTGGTGATCTGGCGCAGCGCGCCTTCACCACCGCCATCGCCGCTGAAGGTAAAGACACCACCTGTGGCCAGGGACCAGGTGCCTGCGGCGTCATCGTCAATGATGAACTGGGCCCCGCTTGCGACAGTAAGATGGCGGGCGGAATTGAGCTGCGCAGAGGTCATGAGCAAGGAGCCTTCCTGGATGAGAATTTCCCCCGAAAACGTGCTGCCGTTGGAGCCCACACCCCAGCGGCCTGCGCCTGTTTTGACGACGTTGCCCGTGCCAAAAAAACCATTGCCGCTAAAGCTCTGGGCGACCTGGAAATCAAACGTGGCCCCGGCTGCACCGACGGTGATGCTGCGGGCCGTATTCGAGACGCTTCCCAGCGTATTGGCCGTGAGCTGAAGCGTGCCGCCATTGATGATGACATCGGCCGTGGCTGCGCCCAGACCTGTGGTGCCGCTGATGGAAACGGTGCCGCTGTTGATGACGGTGGTTCCGGTGAAGGTATTGGCCGCGCGGAGGAAAAGAGTGCCTGTGCCGCTCATTTCCAGCGGGCGCAGGGCTGCGCCACTGAGAATGCCAGCCAGAGTGATATCGCCACTGCCTGCGATGCGCAGGGCGGCGGGCGGCTCTGCCACGGCGCTGGTATCGGCATTGATGGCGATGGCGCTGCTGTGGGTGAAAGCACTGCTGCGGTCAAAGACCAAACTGCCACCGCTGAGGGTGACGGGGCCGGTGATGCTGCCCGCGCTGCCACCTGTGCCCAGGCGCACCTGCCCGGCGGAAATGGTGGTGAGACCCGTATAGTCGTTATCCGTGGCCAAGGTGAGCGTTCCGACGCCATTTTTGGTTAGGCCGGTGATTCCGGTGATTTTGCCGCTGCCACTGAAAGTGTAGTCCGCCGTAGCACTGACAGTGATCGCATTGGGCCGCACGGCGCTGTTGAGCTGCACATTGAACTGGCTGGCATTGTCTTCGAAGTGAATGAAATCCGCCTGCACAAAGTTGGTCGTGGCCAGGGTGGTCTTCGTCTGCCAGTTTTGGCTGCCGCCCACATTCACGCCGCTGCCCACATCCCACACCGCGCTGGTGTTTCCCCTCCAGCGCACTTCTTCACCCTGAACGATGTTTGCCTGCAGGCTGGTGCCAGCGGTGTTGTAGATCAGACTGCCCGTGCTGCGGCCTTCCATCTGGAGGGCAAAGCCGCTGGTGATGGCGCTGCCATCATAATCCAGCAAGGTATAGAGGCCAGTGACAAAGGGCTGGCTATTGCTCAGGCGCAGCGTGGTGCTGCCTGCGTGACTGAGACCGCCCGTGCTGGTGACCTGGAAAAGGGAAACGGCGGGCAGCGTGGCGGAGTTCAGATCCAGCAGCAGAGCTGCATTGCTGCCTAGGGTCAGCGTGGGAGTGCTGAGGGTGGCAGGGGCGGCATCGCCCAGCACAGCCAGGGTGGCGGCGCTGCCCACGGCCAGTCCGCCGGGGACGGTGCCTGGCTTCACCCGCAGGGTGCCTTCACTGGCGGTGAGGAGTCCGCTGCTGCTGAGGCTGCCAGTGAGATTCAGAGTGCCTAATCCCGTCTTCACCAGCGGGCCGGTGCCGGTCAATGCGCCGCTGAGGGTGAGGGTGGCGGCTGGCTGGGATATCTCCACCTGGCCCCCGCCTGCGGCCACGCTGAGGGCGCGGCTGGAGGTGGCCGTGCCCAGTCCCTGCAACTGCCAGGTGCCAGCAGTGCTGGCGGTGCCAAATTCCAAACCGGCCAGGGGCGTGCCCGTGCCATTGGTGACGGTGCCCGTGGCAGGCACGCTGGTAAAGGGCATAGCCAGGGTGCCTTCGCGGAACTGGAGCGTGAGGTTGCTGGCAAAGGTGACCCCACTGCTCACCGTGACGGTGCCAGAGGTGGTTTTCGCCAACACACCGCCGCCCGACTGCGACAACTGCCCGCCGATCCCGGCACTGGTGAGGCTGCCCGCTCGCAGGTCAAACACGGACGTGCCCACCACCGTAGTATCCGCCGTACTGGAGGCTCCCGAGGCGCGGTACTCGCCCCCATTGAGGATGAAACCGCCGTAACTTTCGCCCGTCTGCATATCGAACAAACCGCCCGCGTTGATGGTGACGATGGTGGTGCCGGGCAGGTCCGGATTGCCATCAGGACCAAAGATGAAAGTGCCGCCATTGTGGATGGCGATGGAGGCCGCATCCAGGTCACCACCCGCGCCGCGATCTGTCAGCTGGACGATGCCCTGGTGAATGTTTAGCGTGCCGGTGAAGTTGTTGTCGCCCAGCAGACTGAGGGTGCCGCTGCCATACTTGTTCAGGATGCCCGTGCCGGAGATGCCTCCCACCACATCCAGCGTTCCGCTGCCATCCATGGAAAAGGTGGAGGTGCCCAAAGCCAGACGGGAATTCAGCGTCACCGTGGCCCCATCCTGGCGCAGACCGTTGTTGCCAAACAGGGAGATGACGTTGTCAAATGTGGTCGGCGTAGAACGGTGGAAAGCCAGAATGCCATCGCTCAGCGTCACCGCACCTTTGAGGCTGCCCTGCGCACCGCCCTGACCTAGCTGCAAAACACCCCCGGAGACGATGGTGCCCCCGGTGTAGTCATTGTCCGTGGCCAGGATGAAGGTGCCTGGGCCACTTTTGGTTAGGCCGGTGGTGCCGGTGATTTTTCCCGTGCCTGCCAGGGTATAAGTGCCCGCCGTGTCCACCGTGACGGACTGTGGATTCACCGCCGCATTGAGCTGCACATTGTAACTGCTGGCCGTATCGTCAAAGCGCACTGTGTCCGTCTGGATGTAGTTCGTGGCCGTGCCCCCGGTGACGAGTTGCCAGTTGTTCGTGCCCCCCACATTCGCCCCAGTGCCAATATCCCAAACACCATTGATGCCGCCCTTCCACTTCAGCGTATCGGTGCCGGTGATGCTGAGCTGGATGCGCGTATTCGCCGTGTCATAGATCAGCGTGCCCAGCGTGCGGCCCCCCAATTGCAGATTCAGCCCCATTTCAATTTCAAAGCCATCGTAGTCCAGCAGGGTGTAGGTGCCATTGGCAAAAGGCAGCGCATTGCTCACCCGCAGCGTCGCGCCATCGGCAAAGAGAAAGCTGCTGTTGTTGCGCACATTCACCAGCGCCTGCGTAGGTACCGTGGCGGTGTTCAGCTCCAACGCCAGGACGGAGGTGCTATCCTCAAGGTTCAAGCCCGGCAGGCTGAATTCCGCCGTGCTGCTGCCCACATTCACGGCCAAGGTGCTGCCTGCGGCGACATTGATACCGCCGGAAAGGGTGAGAGGATTCATGCGCAGGGTGCCTTCGCTCACCTGCGTCAGCCCGGTGGCGGTGGAGGTACCAGTGAGGTGCAGGGTGCCGGGCCCGGTTTTATTCAGCATACCGGAGCCGGACTGTGTGCCCGTCAGCGTCAAGATGGTGCTGGCATCTGTCACCTGAATGACGCCTGCGCCGCCCGTCGTGCGGGTGATGTTGCCCGCACGGGTGGCGGTCGCTCCCTGATATTCCAGCGTGCCGGTGGTGCCGTTGGCTCCAAAGGTCAGCGGGGCGATGCCTAAATTCAGTGCATGCGAGAGAATGACGCGACCGTCCTGGATGCGCAGACCACCGGTATTATTCAGCGCGGTGGAGCCGCTGAGGGTGACAGTGCCGGACGTGGTCTTGTTGATGATGCCGCTGCCACCCAGGTTATAGGCTGTGCCCGTGTAGGCATTGCCCACCACGCTGCCGTGCGTCCACGTCTGCTGCGTGCTGCCGCTGGTGGTCGGCGCGCCGCCCGTGAGTTCGAGCCTGCCACCCTGAAGGTGAAAGCCGCCGAAGGTCTGCCCCTCCTGCCAGTTCACCGTCCCGCCCGTGTTCACCGTGATGTAAGTCGTCAGTGGAAGGTTAGGATCTCCCGCGCCCGCATTGCCAAACTGGTACGTACCGCCGTTGTTCACCACGATGGACACCGGGTTAAAATTGTTCGTCAGCGCTGTGGTGCTGTTGCCGCCCCAGTTGGAAAAACGTCCCTCATTGATGATGATCGTGCCCGTGAAGCCCGCATTGTCACTGTCATGGATGAAATTGCCTGAGCCCGTCTTCGTGATCGTCCCATTGCCCGCGAGGAAACCCGTGAAGCGCACCAGTCCCGTGATGTCCAGCGTCGGGTTCGTGCCTGCAAAGGTCAGTGTATTTGCCGCTGCTGCCGCCGCCAGCGTCAGCGTGCCATTGCCCGTATTGCTCACCGTCAGCCGGTTCAGCGTCATCGGACCGATGTTGTTCGTGCTGGTGTAAGTGCCTGTAAAAAAGCGCAGATGCAGGCCATTGCCGCTCACCGGCACCGTCCCAGGCAGCCAGCTCCCAGCCGTGCCCCAGTTCGCATTGGTGGCATTCCACGTGGCCGTCTGCGCCAATGCAGCGCTGGCGACTAACCAAAAATACGACCAGACAAAGAGGCAGCGGGAGAGCTTTAACATGGGGGGCCCCGCCCGTAACAGCAGCCCCAGGCAGCGTCAGCCATTCTCGTGTCACAAGTCTGTGACGTGCATAGGGAAGACCACCCCCCGAGAGAGTGCCTAGCTGCGCGGGAAGAAATAGAAGTTTCACGAGACAGGAGCTCACCAGCCCATGAAAAAGGCGAGGCCAGGTGTTCCCACTCGGCCTCGCCCCGTGTCTCCGTTCATGCAGGCAGCAGTCTCGGCACCAGGGCCGGGGGCACCACCTCATAGGCGGAAGGCGTCATGAAGTAGCTGGCCCGTCCGCGCGAAAGACTGCGGATGGCCCCGGCATACCCAAACATCTCCACCAACGGCACCTCGGCCGTGATGACGGCCTGCGCCCGCTCATGATCCAGCCCCAGGATGCGGGCACGTCTGCGGTTCAGATCTCCCAGAATGTCGCCTTGGAAATCCTCCGTCACCGAGCACTCTACGCGCATCACCGGTTCGAGCAAAACGGGAGAAGCGCGCTGCACGGCCTCACGAAAGGCTTCCCCAGCGGCCAGGCGGAATGCCTGCTCATTGGAGTCCTTCGCATGGGCAGCGCCATCCACGATGCGCACCTGCACATCGCAAATCGGGCTGCCGGCCAGCGCACCTGAAGTGGCGGCATCGTGGATGCCGCGATGCACCGCATTCAGGAACATGGCCGGGATGGTACCACCCACCACCGCGTTCTGAATGATGAGACCCTCACCACGTGGCAGGGGGCTCACCTCCAGCTTCACCCGCGCATACATGCCTGTGCCGCCATTTTGCTTTTTCAGCAAATGGTCCGCCTCGGCCGCAGACGTGATGGTTTCACGGCAAGCGATCTGCGGAGCACCTGCGACTGTTTCCAGCCCGTGCTCCAGCAGCAGCTTCTCACGAATGATCTCCAGGTGCAGTTCTCCCATGCCTGAGATGAGGCACTGGCCCGTCTCCTCATGCGTGCTGACGCGGAAGGTCGGGTCCTCATCGCTGAGGCGCGCGAGCGCGGCGGAGAGCTTGGCCTGATCCACCGAATGAGCGGGTTCAAGCGCCATGCTGACCACCGGATCTGGGAACTGGGGAGGCTCCAGGGACAGCTCGTGCCCGACGAGGCACAGGGTATCTCCGGTGGTGAATTCCCGCATGCCGGCCACGGCACAGATGTCTCCGGCGTTCACCTGATCCAGCTCATCGCGCCGGTCGGCAAACACACGCAGCAGGCGCCCACAGCGCTCCGTCTTGCCCGTGCGCGGATTCACCAGCGGTTGGCCCTTTTGTAGGCTGCCTTCATACACACGAACATAGACCAGACGTCCGGCCTGGGGATGACGCACGACTTTGAAAGCCAGCGCTGCGAGAGGAATGGTGACCTCCTTCAGGCGCTGCACATCCTCCGGCGAAGGAAGATAGTCCACCACCGCATCCACCAGAGACTGCACGCCGATGTGGCGATACGCGCTGCCGCCGATGACGGGCACGATGCGGCCCGCCAGCGTCTGACGGCGCAGGGCAGTCTTCAGCATCTCCGCAGAGATGGCTTTCTCCTCCAGCCACAGCCCGGCGATGTCGTCATCCAGGCTGGCAAGGGCCTGAATGAGATCTTCACGTGCTTGCGTGAGCAGCGGCTGAAGCGTTTCAGGCACAGGCTCCAAGGTATAACCAAGAGTGCTATCTTCCTGACGGACGAGCAGCCTCTGGTCAATGACATCCATCTGGCCATGCAGGCCCGACTCCGCCTCCAGGGGGAGGAGAATCGGCCAGGCATTGGCCCCGAGCTGGTCACGGAGTTCCTGAGTCACACGGGCAAAGTCGGCCCCGGCCCGGTCCATCTTATTGATGAAGGCGATCCTGGGTACGCGGTAGCGGTCCATCTGCCGCCAGACGGTTTCACTTTGAGGCTGCACGCCACCCACGCCGCAAAACACAGCGATAGCCCCATCGAGCACCCGCAGGGAACGCTCCACCTCCGCGGTGAAGTCCACATGGCCAGGCGTATCAATGACATTGAGCCGGTGAGGCAGACCTGCAAACAGGCGCGTCAGACCGCTGACCTGGGGCTGAGTCCAGGCACAAGGAGCCGCGGCAGAGGAGATGGTGATGCCCTTTGCCTTCTCGATCTGGGAGAAGTCCGTGGCGGTGTTTCCATCATGAACATCCCCGCAGGAATGGATGGCACCGGCATAAAACAGGATGCGTTCAGTGAGGGTGGTTTTACCTGCGTCAATGTGCGCCGTGATGCCGATGTTTCGCAGGCGTTCCGGAGCATGGAGAGTCGTTTTCATAAGGATAAGCAGTCAGATTTTGCGTGCTGCTCCCCGGACGTGGACATAAAAAGGCCCTGATGCGGCTGGCGGCAATCAGGGCTCCCGGGGATAGCAGCAAATCTGACGCTGGCCCCTATTGCGACCACGTCATCCCGAGCCCAGGCCGTAGCCGGGCTTCACTGTAAAATATGATGATACGAGGGATCATGGATTCGACAGCGAATATGCGGTTAGGCCAAAGAATGTCAAGGGGCACCTCGCTGAACTAGCTTGAGGGGAAAACCAGCTCGGAGGCAAAGTCGCGCACCTGACGCCGCAGTTCGGGGATATGGGGGTAACCCAGGACCTCCCACATTTCATCGCGATCCAGAGGTGACATGAAATCCTCCAGCCCATCGGCTCTTTCCGCTTCTTCGAGAAGCTGCAAGTGGCTGGCAATGGCAGGTCGCAGCCGCTTCAAAAACTGGCTCATGGAAGTCACCTGAATGGCCTCATACGCAGCCGCAGTCAGGTCCAGCATTTTTTCTGAGTCCGACACAATGTCTGCGCTGTCTTCCAATAAGGCGGCCGCCTGCAATCCGCCGGATTTCTGGAGGATTTCAAACCGAATGACCAAGATCATGTTACGAAGCCGGTCGGGCAGTATCTTCAACGCCTCAAACTCACGCTCACCCAAGGTGTCTCCTTCGGTCCATTCGACCAGTTCTTCGTAAAAGGCCCATAGGGCTTCGTTGGCCGGGTCTTTAAAGGTGAGTCTGGCCACGTCTTCACGGGTCAATTCAGGTCTGCTTCCTTTTTTGTTAGGCTCCACTTCGAATTCTGAAGAAGGCAGCGGGCTGGCGGGCTGGACCTGGCTCAGCCGGATCAACTCATCTCTGCGGTGTTCCAAATCCTGCAAGGCCATCTTGAAATAGGCTTTGGGATTGGTCTTCAGAAACGGCAGAATCTGGTCTGGTGAAGTCTCTGTCAGCCGACAAAAAAGAGCGAGCGCATAAGCGTGTTCAGCCTCGCTCAAGTAGCCTTGCTGGGAATAGCTCCAGCCTTGCGCCTGGCCATCAGCCCACTGACGGTAGTTAAAGGCAGCATTGCATTGAAAGATACCGAAACCCATGAAACTGCAGGCCATGTCGGTATGCAGCTCATGGTCCTTCCAGCCGCCTGGCGGATTTGTCTTCGCCGTAGCCAGAAGGTAATGGCAAAGTTCATGTGACAAGGTAGCGACAAAACCAATGGCATCCCCCAACTTTTGCGGGTCAAACCGGATCACCACTTCGTCCTCAGTCCACTGAAAGGTTCCAGCAGGTCCTTGACTACTCCACTGTCCCTCCAACATGTGCCGTTGGATCAAGTCAGCCCCTGGTGATTCGTTCTCAAGAGGCTCAAACCGACATGGCCAGTCAGAGATCCCCATCATGTCTTTCACAGTCTCAAACATCGCTTCGGCATACTCCTGCGAGTAGGCGGGCTGATGTGGGAACAAATCCTGCGTGGGGGTGATGAGAGGACGTTGTTTAAGATCTTCAAGACCGCCAAAATTTGAAATCAGCCATTCCCAAACGGCAAAATGCTGCTGGATTCTCTCTTCGTCGAATTGCATGGAAAGTCGGGTGTTAAAACACAGAACGAAAGTCTGAATCAGGGACAAACTCTTATTCGACTCGCACCGCAGCACACACCATTTCCAGAACACGGCCGAGGCCGCCGGGGCCTTCCATGAAGGCGTTGGTGACAAGCGGTTGCCAGTTTGTGCGGTCACTGGTGGCGGGGGGCTGGGGGAGGCGGGTCAGTTTTTCATCATACTGGCCGTCCTTGCCGCCCAGTTTGTACACCACCAGGTCCAGGGAGGGCACCACGTAGAGGCAAAAACCCCCGGCCCCGGATTTCCAAAACGCATCACGCGGCGCACCTGCCACATGACCATCGGCATTGTGCTCCCACTGCAGGCTGAAGGGGGTGTGGGGATTGTAGGGGCTCCAGGTCTGGCATTTTTCGATGTAGCTCTGGGGCACGATTTGCTGGCCCTGCCACTGGCCTTTCTGCGCCAGGCAGTAGCCAAAGCGCATGACATCCGTGGCATGCAGCGCGGTGCTGCCCGCGCCGTTGGCGTGCTCCATCACCACATCCCCGCGGTAGAGGCAGTAGTTCCAAGCACCCCAGCCCTGCGGTTTGGCCAGGCGGGTCTGGATGTAGTCCTTCAGCTCCACGCCGCTGACGTTGCGCAGCACGATACTGGCGATGTGCGGGGAAGGACTGGAATAAGAGTAGCCCGCACCCGGGTCGCACCACAGCGGCACGTCCAGGGAAGACTGGTCGATCGCTCGCACGTCCTGGCCTTTCACGGGCTTCAGCGCCTGCGGTTTCGGGTCGCCTTTCACGTAGCCGCTGGGCGTCTGGCCCTCGCCCCAGTAGCCGGCGCTCATGCAGAGGAGCTGGCCCAGGGTGATGTCGGCCTTGCGTGGATCATTCAGCGGCAGCGCCTGGGGCAGGTAGGTTTCGTTAAAAACCTTCGTGTCCAGCCCCTGCGGGATTTTGGCCTTAAACTCCTCCAGCATGATGCCGCAGGCGATGCTGCAAAAGGCCTTGCCGGTGGAGGCCATGTCGGGATTTGCATTCCGGCTGGCTTTGCCAAAGTAGCGCTCAAACACCAGGTACCCGCCCCGCACGACCACGAGGCCGCCATTCCCCGTGCTGCGCTCCGTCGTGATGTAGGCGGGCTCCAGCTTCGCCACGTCCACACCCGCCAGATCGCGGGCCTCCTTCACCCCCTTGGCCTCGCGCCAGCCCCCTTCGCTATCGGGCGGAGGAAAGTAAGGAGTGGCGGCGGACAGGCTGCCCAGGAGGGCAAAAAAGACGGGCAGGACAGGACGGAGCATGGCCTCACTGTGAGCGGGACCCAGGACTGCGCCAGAGGGTATTTTCAGACCGGTTTTAAAAGCAGGCGCTAGCCCGTCGCCCACCCCGGGGCGGAAGCCCGGCTTGACTCCCCCCGCCGCCTCGCTTTGGGTGGCCTGCCCGCCATGCACCTGAACGCCATTGTTGAATCCCTGCTCTTTGCGACCCAGGAGCCGCTGCCCCTGACGCAGATGGTCACGGCGGTGAAGGACACGGCCAAGGACATCCGCGATGCGACGCCGGAGGGCGAATCCGCCCCCGAATGGATCGAGCCATTGCTGACGATCGACGAACTCAGTGTGCGCGTGGCCATTGATGAACTGGTGGCTCATTACGAAGCTGACGGTCGCGCCTTCACCATTGTGGAGCGCAGCCACGGCTGGCGACTGTGTGCGAAGGTGGACTACGTGGAATGGTGCCGCGCGCTTTACCCTGGGAAAAAAGTCCAGCGCCTGAGCCAGCCTGCGCTGGAGACCCTGGCCATCATTGCCTACCGCCAGCCCATCACCAAAGCCGGGGTGGAGGCCGTACGCGGAGTGAGTGTGGATGCGATGGTGCAGCAGCTCGTGGATCGAGGGCTGGTGAAAATCGAAGGCCGGGCCGATCTCCCTGGACGCCCACTCCTCTACGGCACCACGGATGCCTTCTTGGACCACTTTGCCGTGCGCACGCTGGACGAACTGCCAAACGCCACCGAGCTGCGCCGCGTGAAGCTGCCCACCCCTGAATCTGAACAGCCTGGTGCCGCCGCTCCGGAGGAAACCCAGCTTTCCCTGGCCCCGGCTGAGTCCCCTGCCCCGGCCGCCTCTGAGTAAGCCCATGTCCCTCGAAGATACCCGCATCAAGATTGACGCCATCGATCAACAGCTCATCCGTCTGCTGAATGAGCGGGCGGAGCTCGTACACGTCATTGGCGAGATCAAAAAGAAAGACGGCCTGGACATTTACGTCCCAGGTCGCGAGGAAAAACTGCTGCGCAAACTCTGCGAACTGAACTCCGCCCAGCAGGGACTCCTCACCGAGAAAGCCATCCGTGCCATTTTCCGCGAGATCATGAGCGCCGCCCTGGCGCTGGAAAACAGCATGAAGATCTCCTTCCTCGGTCCTGCCGGAAGCTGGACGCATCAGGTGGCGATCAATAAATTTGGCAACAGCGTCTCCTACGTGGCTGAAGCCAGTACTGAAGGAGTCTTCTCCCGCGTGGCCTGCCAGGGCGTGGACTACGGCGTGCTGCCCATCGAGCATTCCACCGAAGGTGCCGTACACCACACGCTGGACCACTTGGTGGATTCCGAACTCCAGATCTATGCCGAGATCCTTTGGAAGGTGGAGACCGTCGTCATGGCCAAGGGCGATGCCGCCTCCGTAAAGGTCATCTACGGTCACCCGCAGATGCTGGCGCAGTGCCGCCCCTGGCTGGGCCAGTGCTACCCCCATGCCAGCCTCATTGAGAGTGCCTCCTCCAGCCTCGCCGCCACCCATGCCGAGAGCGAGCCCGGCACCGCCGCCCTGGGCACCCCGCTGAGTGCGGAACTGCACGGCCTGCGCGTGCTTTCCACCTCCCCTCGGGAGCACGCCACCCGCGCCCGTTTCATCATCCTGGGCCGCCGCAGCGGGGCCCCCACCGGCCATGACAACACCATGCTCATGGTGCATGCCCGCGACCGCGTCGGCGCTCTCCTTGAGGTGCTGCAAGTCTTCGCCAGCCGAAACGTCAACGTCCGCCAGATTGAAAATCGCCCCGTCCCCGGTGACCTCACGGGCGAGCAGGCGCGCTTTTTCCTCGAGATCAGCGGTCATCACGAAGAAACCTCCCTCCAGGAAACCATCCACGATCTCACTGCCCAGGGTGCCAAGGTCAAAGTCCTCGGCAGCTACCCTGCCCCCGGCTGGGTGGAGGAGAGGTGAACAGTCCTGCGAAGACGGTGATATCGTCTCCGCATTGCACGTTTCGCACTGTCTCGTCTGCCTCCTGGCAGCGACGTTTCTGGAATAGTCTTGCTTCTGCCTGCCAGATTCTCTAAGAGACTCGGATAAATTCATGCGATTTTCATCCTATATCTCCCACGCACTCGTCTTCGTAGCCACGCTGATGGCGAGTCAGCTTTTCGGACAGATCGGTGGCGGAGCATTGGACAGCAACTATGGCACCGCTGGCGTAGGCCTGGCCTCAGTGCCAGATCAAAAGACAAAGGCGCACACCCTGGAAGTGCTGGCCAATGGCAGCACCCTGATTGCTGGGCAGCTCCTGGATGGGTCGGGCAACCAGCGCATGATCGTCAGCCGCATTTTAGGCAATGGACAACTGGACACCACCTTTGGCAGCAGTGGTTTTTACACGTATTCGGAGGGTTCGCAGGCCTTCACCGTACGAGCTCTGGCGGTGCAGTCGAATGGCCGAATCATCGTCGCGGGAGATGCTGGCAATACCTACTACATCCTGCGGCTGACGGAGCAGGGTGCTCTGGACAATACCTTTGCCATCACCCGTATCGGCCACTCCACTTCCTCCATACTCACGGATGTGGTAGCCCTGGCCGATGGGCGTGTGATCGTCTCTGGGAACACGCGGCGCTCCGGCGCGAGCGACTTCGATGCAGAGCTGTTTGGCATTGTTGCGACCGGAGGCACACTCGATGGCTCCTTTGGCACGAATGGGCGTTTGGTCTATGGAGGGACGGGTGAGCAAACCGTCACCAGCCTGCAGGTGCAGTCGAATGGGCGCATCCTCTACGCAGGCAGCACCTCCAACGGCGGGTATGCCTACATCTCGCGGATCCTCACCAATGGAGTGCCGGACACCACCTTTGCCAATACGAACGGGCGGCTGCTCACCTCCACAATTGGCGGCAGCGTCAGCAATAACCAAGGCGTGCGGGCGCTGACGCTGGATGCGCTGCAGAACATCGTTGTCGCCGTCACCAGTTCTCCCTCAGGTCATGAGATGGGCCTCATGCGCTTCACGCCCACGGGCGCGCTGGACACCACCTTTTCCAGCGATGGCATTCTTACCTTCTCGTTCGATCTACCAGCCTGGGTGCCGGGAGATGTACTCGTGCAAAGCGATGGCCGCATCGTCATCGCCGTCCACCAGCCAGGGGCACCGAATACTTCGCAGATCCGCCTCCGCCGCTTCGAGTGGAATGGCCAGTTGGACAGTTCCTTTGGCGGCGCCGGGGAAATGACCTACACCACCGGCAGCGGTGGAAACCTGCTGGCTGGCCTGCGAGAGGACCCCATAAACCCTCATCTCTTCATCGGCACCACCCGTGTGGATAACAATCCGCTCGATTCCATGGCCGTCCTGCGCGTGCTGCGCGGCAGCAATGCCCCTGCACCCGGTTTCACCCTCCTTTCCACCCCGTCAGACCGCACCTTGCTGGCAGGTCAAAACACCCAGATCCATGCCGATGTGGCCGTGGCCAACGGCGTGGCCGTGGTGTTCAGTTGGTATTGTAACAATACTTTGTTAGGCCGCACGCTGGAACCCAGCTTCAGCTTCACCGCCCAGGGCAGCCATGAAGGCACCTGGAGAGTTGAGGTGACTGGGCAGTCGCCCACCCAGCGGGTCACCCAGACGAGTTCCCCCTTCCAGATCACCGTGCGCCAGCCGCCCGTCCTCAGCGTTCCCCCGCCTGCCCGGTCCCAGGTCTTCATCGGCAGCTTCGGGTACTACGGCTACAACTACAGCGGCCGCCTGCCTGCCACCTGCAAAGTCTATGCCGATGGCGAGGTGGTCAATACCTTCGGTGTCAGCGGCAGTTACCTCAGCTTCGCTCTCTTTAACAACACCCCCGCCACTCGCACCCACCACATCGTCGTCACCAATGCCGATGGCGAAACCCGCAGCGAAGACTTCATCGTGGACTACGTCAACGATCCCTACATCCAGCCCCACAACAACATCCTCATCTCCCTTGGAGAAACCTTCCAGCTCGCCCCCTCCATCCTCACCAATTACGAATGGCGCAGCAGTTGGAAACTCAATGGCAAAGCCCTCCCGCTGGCCAATACCGTAGCCGAATACACCGTGAGCGCGGCCACCTTTGCCGATGCCGGGACCTACGCCTTCACCGCCCGCACCATCACTGGCAGCTTCACGCGCGACATCCGCGTGGCCGTCATGGACAGCCGCCCTCGCCACCACCAGCTCGCCGCCGGGCGCAAATTTAAACTCGCCATCCCCATCGCCGGGTCGGGCCTCACCTACAGTTGGACACACAATGGCGCGCCCCTCCAGGCCCGCCCCGGTCTCAGCGGAGTCGATGGACCCACCCTCACCTTCACCTCCCCCACAGCTGCGGATGAAGGTAACTACGCCTGCACCGCCAGATTCATCCCCAACGAGCTCGGTGCCAACGAGCTCACCTGTGCAGACCAGACCCTCACCATCGTCACCGCCGTGCCCACCCTCCAGACCTTCACGCTGGAGCCCGCCCAGATCGGCCTCTTTTATCAGGCCGAGCTGCCCCTGCCCGAGCTAGCAGACCGCTTCACCATCAAAGGCCTGCCCCCCGGCTTCAGCTACGATCCTATCTCTCACACCCTCACCGGCACCCCCACCAAGTCTGGCCGCTACACCCTCACCCTCACCGCCGTAAATCCCCTCGGCAGTTCCGCCCCCATCAAAGTCCTCCTGGAGGTGCCCACCCTCCCCGCTGGCACCCATGGTCGCTTTTACGGCACCCTTTACGATGGTGTCCTCTCCACCCTCATCGATGTCACCATCACGCCGGATGGCCGCTTCACCGGGAAAATCAGCGCCAGCAACCACGCCGGCCGCACTGGGCACGTCGGCTTCACCGGCAGCATGGTCAATGGCCAGGACCTCGGCACCAGCAGCAGCCGCTACCACGGCACCGCCCAGCTAGCACTCACCGGCGCTTTCGGCGGCCCCCTCAGCCACGATGGCCCCAGCACCTTCCACTTCCAGGTTGAAAGCGGCAGCTTCGAGTGCTACCTCGAAGTCCCCTACGCCAGCCTAGAAAACGGCAACGGTGTACAGGCCCTCAGTGGCAACCTCACTCACTGCCCCTTCAGCAGCAAAGCCCCTCTGGATGCCGGCTACCGTGGCACCTTTAACCTGGGCTTTGAACCCGCTGAAGGCAGCGACTCCCGCCCCGGCGGCAGCAGCTACACCCGCGCCACCGTCAGCGCCAGCGGCCTCCTCAGCCAAGTGGGTAAATTGGCCGATGGCACCACGCTCACCGCCTCAGCCCCCGTCAGCCAAGACTTCACCGTCAACAGCCTTCGTCACCTTTACGGCAACCGTGGCGGCATCCTCTACAGCTACAGCCTCAACCCCGGCAGCCAAGGTCCCGACTACCTCAATGCCAGCATCAGCGGCAGTTTCATGTGGTTCAAAACCGCCGCCGGCTACAGCGGCCAAAAGAACTACCCCATCGAGATCAACGCCAACGTCGGTCTGAACTCCTGCGGCAAGTACCTGAAGCCCGATCACCCCAGCGGCCTCACCGGCCCGCTCATGATGAACACCAGTGCCGGCGCCCAAAACATAGCCGTGTCTACCCTCGGCATCACCCAATACGGCACCCTTCGCCGTGACCACAGCGTCGCCTTCCCACGTGACCTCGGCGAAGACGCCCTCATCTTCAAAACCCTCAAGTTCAATCCCGCCACCGGTCACTTCAGCGGCACCACCAGCCTCCGAATCGCAGAAGAAATCTACGACCCCAAGACCGACACCTACAGCACCCGCGTCCGCATCCAGCCCTACAACATCCAGGGCCTTGTCATTCGCGATCCCAACAGCCTCAGCAGCTACGGTCTAGGCTACGGTCTCCTGCCAGAATCCTTCCTGCGTCCCGATACCGAACAAGTCATCCGCCTGAACCGCAGCTACGCCGTGGACCTCCGCAGCGCTTATTGATGCCAGCCTCTGTAAAAAACGCGTCATAACCCTAGCGAACGCAGCTTGATCGCTGCTTCCTGGGCTTCGGGCGAAAGCGCCGCGCGCGCCCAGAGCGAGTCCTTCCAACTGGAGGACAGAGCCGGGCAGCCAGCCAGGGCCTGCGCCGCAGCGGCATCCGTCCGGCGATGGTGCATGATCTCATTCGCCAGCGCCACGCTCCATTGCGGGAAAGGCCGTTCCAGCCGGGTAAAACCCATCCCCGCCTGCACCCAGCCATGCTGCAGCACGCGGAAGTAAAAGCCGGTGTAGCCCGTGCGCTCTACCTGAGCCGTGAGATCCTTCACCTGCCAGCGCCGGGCCAGCTTCCAGCAAGGCTGGCGTGGCTGCGAGACCTGCACTCTTGCCTCACCGATGGCATAGACATCACCAATGCACACGTCCCCCTCCAGCAGACCCACCGTGGTGAAGTTTTCCCCAAAGGCCCCAGGCGACAGTGTGGCCAGCCCCAGCTTTTCCTGCCAAAAGGGGAAGTGCTCACTGGCATACACGCACACCGCCTTTTCCGAACCGCCATGGTAGCGCCGGTCCGCCTGCTGGTCACCCTTCAGCCCTTCATAGCCTAACCACAGGGGCGTCAAAACGGGCTCCTTGTAAAAACCCGTGGTCCAGGCCTTGTCCCACCATTCTCCAGACTCCTGCGCGGGAACCTCACGAATGGCCGATGTTTGGAGGGAGAGCAGGGTCATGGCGTTTCAGGAATGGTGGCAGCGCCTTCGTGTTCGGCATTCAGTTCACGCAGCTGGTCCAGAATGGCCGCCAGCTTTTGCCCGGAGGGCGTCAGTGAATAATCCACACGGGCAGGCAGCCCTGGGTGCTCCGTGCGGGAGATGACACCGTAGGCCAGCAGTTTGCGCAGACGTTCGTTGAGAATCTTGGTGGAGATGCCTGGCAGAAAGCGTTCCAGTTCCCCTGGGCGCACAATTCCGCGGCCAATCGCCGCCACTACCCCGGCGCTCCATTTGCAGCCCACCACATCCTCCAGCGAATGGTAGGAGCGGCGGTCTTTCAGGCTCAGAAACTTCGTCTTCATGCGCGCAAAGATGTCGCACAAAAGGGCGCTGTCGCCAGGGCACTTTTTGGTAACCCCCTCACCAAATACTGCCCTCTTTTCAGCTTTTAAAGCCGCGTGAAGAAGTCACCCATGCCCAACAAGGGCCTAACCGACAAACAAAAAAACTCATGAAAACTCAAGCTGTCTTTTATCACGCAGGTTGCACCGTCTGTGTCGCTGCGGAACAAAACATCGCCCTCGCGCTCGACCCCGCGCGTTACGCCGTGGAAATCGTCCATCTGGGTGAAACCAAGGGCCGTATCGCCGAAGCCGAGCAGGCCGGAGTCCTCTCCGTGCCCGCCCTGGTCCTGGACGGTGTGCCATTCCACATCAACTTCGGGGCCGACCTCGCGGCGTTGAAGTAAACCCCTCAACGAACCGCTCTCGGCCTGCGCTGAGAGCGCTCGAAATCGCCCGGAGATGATGAATCTCCGGGTGTTTTCATGCAATCTTCTCTGCCCCAAAATGCCCGCGAAGGGCCTCAGGAATGAGGATGCTGCCATCGGCCTGCTGATACGTTTCCACCAAGGCCACAAACAGGCGGGCCAGGGCAGTGCCGCTGCCGTTCAGGGTGTGGGGCACCTTGTTTTTGCCGTTTTCGTCCTTGTAGCGCAGGTTCATGCGGCGGGCCTGATAGTCGCCAAAGGTGCTGCAGCTGGAGACTTCCAGATAGGTGCCCTGGCCGGGTGCCCAGACCTCGATGTCATAGGTCTTGGTGGAGCCAAAGCCGATATCGCCCGTGCACAGTTCGATGACGCGGTAGTGCAGGCCTAACAACTGAAGTACTTTTTCCGCATTCGCCGTCAGGCTTTCCAACTCGGCCATGCTGGTCTCAGGCGTTGTGATTTTTACAAGCTCCACTTTGTCAAACTGGTGCATGCGGATGAGCCCGCGCGTACCCAGGCCTGCGCTGCCGGCTTCGCGGCGGAAGCACGGGGTGTAGGCGGCGTAGTTGATGGGGAGCTGCTCCAGCTTCAGGATCTCGTCGCGGTGCAGGTTCGTCACGGGCACTTCAGCAGTGGGGATGAGGTAGAGGTTATCCTCGGGGCTGTGATAGACTTGATCGCCAAACTTGGGCAACTGACCCGTGCCGACGAGGCATTCCGGCTTCACCAGCAGGGGCGGGCTGATTTCGTGATAACCGTGGACGGTGGTGTGGAGGTCCAGCAGGAAATTGATGAGCGTGCGCTCCAACCGCGCGCCCTGGCCACGATAGACGACGAAGGCGCTGCCAGTGATCTTGGCCCCGGCTTCAAAGTCCAGCAGGCCCAACTGCTGGCCGAGGACGGTGTGGTCCTTCGGTTCAAATTCAAAGGTGGGCTTCGTACCCCAGACGCGCACCTCAGGGTTTTCCTCGGCGCTGTGGCCCACGGGGCAGGCCTCATGCGGCAGGTTGGGCAGGCCCAGCAGGAGCTCGCGCTGGCGGGCATCGGCGCTGTCAGCATCGCGGCCGATCTGCTCGATGCGGTCATTGATGCCGCGCACTTCAGCCTCGATGGCGCTGGTGTCCTGGCCGTTCTTTTTGGCGATGCCGATCTCTTTGCTGATGCGGTTGCGGTCGCCCTGCAGCTTCTGCCGCTCCGTCTCCGCCACGCGCCGCGCGGTGTCGATGGAGAGCACTTCATCCACGACGGACGCGTAGTCACCACTGCGGGTGGCGAGGCGTTCTTTAACCAGATCAGGGGTGTCGCGGATGAGGCGGATATCGAGCATAGGGCGCGGAGAGTAGCGGGAGAATGCGCGTTGTCGAGTGTCTGGGCCACTTTGTCGGGAGGAAGCTGCCCGTGGGGAAAAAAGTGCGCCTGGTGTGTAATCCCGCACTGCGGCCGGGGTGGAAGTGCTTTGGAAACGGGCCGCGCCAGCGCATTCGGGCGGTTTTTTTCCCTGCAACCCGCCACTTCCGCCCGCCATGCCCACCCCCCATCTCACCTGCCTCGAAGCCTTGGAAACCCGTCTGGCACCTGCGGGCCTGGTCACAATCACCCTGGCCAATGGGGTGCTGACCATTTCCGGAGATTCAGGGGATAACATCGTGGAAATCATCGAAGGCAGCCCCGGCATCTGGCGCGCGCAGGACCTGTCTGGCAGCGGCACGGAGTTCGCCTTCAATGGCCAGCCGCCATCTTCCGCCGTCTCCTTTTTCATCCCCACGGGCGGGGTGAAGGTGGACCTAAAGGAGGGGAATGATAACCTTAGCTTTGGGGGGCTGGACATCGCCGGGCCGCTGACGGTGACGGACAAAGCGGGCGATGACGGCCTGGGCCTGTTTGAAACCCACGTCAGCGGCGCGGTGAAGATCGACCTGGGGAGCGGCACCGACACTGTGGCCATCTCCCGCACCTCCATCGGCGGGGCCCTCAGCCTCAAAATGGGCAGCGGTGACGATGGCGTGGCGCTGGGCAGCGGCTACTACCAGACGGTGACGGTGGACCTGGGCACCGGCACAAATACCTTTGGCCTGGATTCCGGAGAGCCACTGCGCATCCAGGGAAATCTCAGTGTGGTGAGCGCCGGTGGTGCGCTGGAGACGACCAGCATGGTGCTAGCCACAGACAATGCCATCATCCACGGCCACGTCAGCCTGAAAGTACTGGCGGGCAGCAGCCAGGTGGACCTCGGCTTTTTTGCGGGAAATCACCTCCGCATCATGGGCAACCTCAGCCTGCAGACCGCCGCCGGAAATGACCAAGTGCGCCTGGCCGAGGACGTGACCGTGGGCGGCCAACTGAGCCTGAAACTGGGCGAGGGTGACAATGACGTGAGCAGCCTAGGATTGAAAACCTTTTCGTTAGGCAGCCTGGCCTACACCGGGGGCAAAGGGGATGATGTGGTGGACCTGCGCGGCACCACCGGGACCATCGCCGGCAGCGTCACCACCAGCCTGGGCAGCGGCGGGGCCAATGTGGTGGATATGAATCCCGCCACCTCGCTCATCATCGGTGGCGGCTTTACGTACAAGGGCAGCACGGGGAATGACCTGCTCTACATCAGCGGCCCGCGTGCCGAGATCCACGGCCCGGTGAACTTCACCGGCCTCAGCGGTGTGAACAGCCTCAGCCTCGTGCCTGTGCTGGGGAGGTTTGGCCCCATCAATGCCACCGGTGGGGCGCAGACGGATCTTTTCACCCTGGGCAGCTTCAGCGGCAGCACGGTGGAGATCACCGTGCTGGGCAAGGTGAATGTGAACCACAGCGGAGGCCCCTCCTCCCTGGTGGTGAGCGATGTCACCCACCACGGGGCCTTAATCGTGGCCAATGCAGGTGGCACCAACATGTACATCCAGGACAGCCAGATGAATGGCCCCGTGAGCCTGAAGGCGACGGGCAACAGCAACAGTTTTTTTGACCTCTCCAACACCACCTTTGTCGGGGCCTTTAGCCTGACCACCGGCGGCGGTGCCGATACCGTGCTGCTGGATACCTCCACCGGTACCTCCCGGCTGAATCTCTTCCGCAGCCAATCCACGATCTCCCTCGGTGCCGGGGATGATCTCTTCCGCGCAGGCAATACCCCTGTGGCCCCGAATCAGGGCAACGCCTTTGGCGGCGTGCTGACCGTGAGCGGTGGCAGCGGCACCGACACCGCAGAACTTCTGACCGGCTACGGCAATTCCTTCGACCTGCCCGCTTTGATCAAGAGCGATGTGGAGTTCCAGGGGTGAAGCATGGAAGCAGCCCCTCAATCCCCTGCCCCAAAAAGCCGACGGTGGTTTTCTTCCACATGGCCGATGAGCTCCGCCAGCGGCATCCCGCGCAGTTCCGCCAGCAGGGTGTAGCTCACGTGCAGATTGGCGGGGTGGTTCAGGGGCGGGACGGAGGTGCCAAGCGGGTGATCGTTCAGCTCTGGCGGCGGGGCCATATCGGGCGCATCGGTCTCGGCCAGCAGGCGATCCAGCGGCACGGCCTGAAAGGTGGCGCGTTGGGCAGCTTTGCGAGGGTGGCCAAAGTACGGAGAGAGAGAGAAGTAAGCTCCCTTTTTCACCAGACCAGGGACCATCTCCAACGGGCCACCGTAAGAGTGCAGCAGAAAGCCACGTGCTGGCAGCGGCTGGCTGCGCAATGTCTCCTCCAGCAGGCCCCAGGCCCGCAAGCAATGAATGGTGGCCGGGCGCTGCCACTTCACCGCCAGGGCAAGCTGGGCATGGAAACAGGCCACCTGCGTGGGCACGTCGTGGTTTTCGATCCAGCGATCCAGCCCGATCTCCCCCACAGCCGCCCCAGGAAAAGCGCGCAACCAGTCTTCAAGCGTGGTCAGCCAGTCCGGCCCGCGCGAGGCCACATGCCAGGGATGCAGGCCAAAGGAGGGCCGCACCCACGCATGAGCCTGGGCCAGTGCGGCCACGTCGGGCCAATCCGCCTCGGTGAGGCCATTCACCACGGCCTCCGCCACGCCCATCGCTGCCACATCCGCCATCACCTGGGCACGCCAGGGATGCAGGCGGACATCTTGCAGATGGTTGTGGGCATCGTAGAGCATGGCGGCGATTTCGGAATAACTTGCCCCCTTCATGCGTTTTATGAAGCGTTTTCAGCCCACCGCTGTCAAACTTTGCCACCGTTCCTCTCCATGAAACACACCCTCACTCTCCTCGCCCTCGCCGCCAGCCTCTGCACCAGCGCCTTTGCCGGCGAAGGTGAAAAAGTCAGCCTGCCCGCCCCTCAGGTCTCCGGCATCAATCAGGATGGCAAAACCGTCGCCTTTGCCGATGTGTATGCCAAAGGCCCGACCGTTGTCTTTTTCTACCCCAAGGCCAACACCCCTGGCTGTACCAAGCAGGCCTGCTCCCTCCGCGACGCCTTTGCGGACCTGACCAAGGAAGGCGTGCAGGTGCTGGGCGTCTCCTTTGACAAACCGGAAGCACAAAAGAAATTCAAGGACGACTTCACCCTGCCCTATGACCTCATCGCCGACCCTGAAGGTCAGATTGTGGACGCCTTCAAGGTGGACCGCATCGTCAAAGGTACCATGAACCTGGCCAGCCGTCAGGCCTTCCTCATCAAAGGCGACAAGATCGTCTGGAAAGACACCAAGGCCGCCACCGCTGAGCAAGCCGCCGACATCAAGCGCGTGCTGGCCGAGACGAAATAAGCACTCAGCATTCTCACAACGCCGCCTGGAGACAGGCGGCGTTTTTTGTGGGCAGCGGCGGACTCAACCTAACAAATCGTGTAATCATGACCTGCGCCCCGCCTCATTTCCGCACTTCGCGCTGAGCGAGGACGGTTTTCACCAGGCGCAGCATGTCGGCAGGCTCATACGGTTTGGGCAACACGGCGGCAAAGCCGTAGGCGGCGGGCTTCGCCATGACAGGATCATCGGAATAGCCGCTGGAGACAATGGCGAGAACCTCGGGATCGAGCTGGCGCAGACGCTCCATGGTGCGCACGCCCCCCATCCCATTGGGAATGGACAGATCCAAGATGACAAGATCGTAAGGATGTCCCGCCTGCAGGGACTCCTGATAAAGGCGGACCGTCTCGCTGCCTTCGGCACTCTCGGCGATCTCGTAGTTCTGGCTGGTGAGGTTGCGCACGATGAGGCTGCGCACCAGAGGATCATCCTCCAGAATTAAAATGCGCGGAGAGGCGGAGGGGGGTGCGGCATCAAAGGCGGTGGTAAGGCCCATGGCATCCACTTCCTCGCCATCAGCATCCACAGGCAGGTAGAAGCGCACCGTGGTGCCCACACCGGGTTCACTGCGCACGGAGATGGAACCTCCGTGGGCTTTGGCGATGGATTCACAGACGGTCAGGCCCAGGCCTGTGGCGTTCTCCGCCTTGCGAGTGCTGAAGTAGGGTTCAAAGATGTGCGTGAGGTTTTCCGCCAGAATGCCTTCCCCTGCGTCATTGACCTCGATAACAATGCCGGTGGGCTGGGCTGGATGATCCGCCAGCATTTCATGGGGGAACATTTCCCCCGGGTCTGCAGCGACACAGCGCACCGTGATTCGGCCGCCTTCAGGCTGGGCCTGTTCGGCATTGCGGATGAGATTGCCTAACAAACGACGTATCTGCGCAGGGTCCACCGCAAGATTGGGCAGGCGCGGGGCGAGCTCCAGCCGGTATTCGATGCGAGTGGCGCGGCTGTGGTGGAGGAAGAACTGTTCCACCAAGTCGCTGAGCAGGGTAGGACGCTTGATGGGGGCACCCCCACGGGCAAAGGTGAGGAGCTGCTGCACGAGGCCCTGGGCCTGCAACGTGGCCTGCTTTGCCGTATGCAGCTCCGGTAATTGCACGGCACTGCGCAAGCGCATCTCGGCGAGAGAGATGTTCCCCAGCAGGACGGTGAGGAGATTGTTAAACTCATGGGCGAAGCCACGGGCCAGCAGGCCGAGGGACTCCAGACGGTCCAGGCGGTTGCGGCGGTCAGCCTCTTCACGGCGGCTGGTGATGTCCTGCATGAGGACAAGGAGACCTTCGGCAAAGGGGTGGCCGCGAATCTCCAGCCAGGTCTGCTTTTCCTCAAAGTAGAGCTCCCGGGTCACGGACTCGCGGTGCAGAAGGGCATGGGACAGAGCCTCATAGTGAGACTCACGGGTGGCGGTGGGGAGGAGGTCCCACAGATTGGCCCCCAGCAGTTTTTCCGGCCCACGCTCAAACAGCTTCTGGGCGCTGGCGTTGGCGTAGATGAGCTTCCACTGGCTGTCCAGGGCGATGAGCGGATCGGAGATGCTTTCCACCACATCCACCAGCGGGGCCTGGGCGGCGCGCTCGCCAGGGCTTGGGGCGGGCAGATTTTCAGACACGGGAACCGAGAGGCCACGAAAGAGGATAACCACCCCCGTCAGCTGGCCAGACTGGTCACGAAGCGGGGTGGAACGGTCCTGCACGGCCACGCGGGAGCCATCCAGGGCAGTCAGCCACACTGTGCGCTCGGGCATCGTCTGGCTGGCGGAAGTCAGTTCCACAGCCGCAGGCTCCCCGCTGGCATGGTAGATGCGAAAAACCTCGTGGAGGGAACGGCCCACCACCTGGGCCTGTGGCCAGCCGGTGATACGGGCCGCAGCCGGATTCATGAAAACAATCACGCCCGCCAAGTCTGCCGCGATGACGCCATCCGCCAAACTCTGGAAGGTCTCAAAGTAACTGCGCTCCCGGCTGATGCGCTCCTTGTCCGCCTGATGGCGGGACGCGGCCACTTCCACCGTCAGGCGCAGTTCATCCTGATTGAAGGGCTTCAGCAGATAGCCATGCGGATTCGTTTCGCGGGCACGGTGTACCGTTTCCAGGTCGGCACAGGCAGTCACATAAATCACAGCCACATGGCCTTTCTTCTGCAGACGCTTCGCGGTCTCGATCCCGTCGAGCGCGCCATCCAGATGAACATCCATCAGGACGAGATCGGGCTGCAGCTCATCATAGAGCCGCAAGGCCTCCTCCCCGGTGGCACAGGTGCCGACGACACGATAACCGAGGCCATTGAGACACGCGGCCATGTCACAGCCAACGAGCCCCTCGTTCTCGACTATCAGGATGCGGATGCGGTCAGAACCATTCATTGGAATTAGCGTTTATCACGCTAACTCTAAATATCAGCATATGCTATAGGAAATCGCAATTGAATTTCTGTGCCATTAGAATTTGGTGTTCCAATGCTCAGTTGCCCTCGCATCTGTTCGGCAAAAACCCCCAGAATCTTCAACCCCAACCCTCGGGAATCTCCAGGCTGAAAGTCGGGCAACAGACCGATTCCGTTGTCTTTGACCACCAGATGACCTCCTTGAGCCCCGAAAGTGAGGCGCACATGCACCTGGCCTTGCCTGCACTCTGGAAAGGCGTGCTCAAAGCTGTTCGAAAGCGTTTCATTCAGCGTCAGGGCCAGCGGCATCAGCCATTCCTGCTGGATGCTGCCCTCCTCCAGTTCCAAATTCACCTGCACCTGGTCCGGAGAAACATTGTAGCAATCCCGCAGACGCTGCACCAGCCCATCGGCAAAGATGCTGAAGCTCTCGGCGGTGCCGAGCGCAAGCTGGTAGAGATGCTGATGTAGCTCCGCAATGGCACGAACACGGTTCTGGCTGGACCGCAGGGCACTGCGCGCAGAATTGTCCGCCATCGTGTTCGACTCCAGGTTCAGCAAGCTGGAGATGATCTGGAGATGGTTCTTGATGCGATGATGGGTTTCACTGAGCAGCAGTTTCTCACGCGACAGGTCCGCCATCGGCCACCCCTGGGACAGGAAAGTCGACCCACTCTGCACCTGTGGCGGCGGTTCTTCCGCGACCACCATCTCGGCCTCCATCAGCTCGGTAAGTTCAAAGTCGAATCCTCCGCCACCCGCCTCAGCCACCCGAAGGCGGCAGACTTGACGCTCGCCAGCGCGGGTGAAACAAGGCAGCTCGGTCACCGGATCCGTGAGATGGGACACACGGACAAGCTCGGCATAAAAACCAGTAGGATCGGACGGACGGAAATGCAGATGCAGGGAACGCCCTTTGGCCTCAGCCTCAGTCAAGCCCAGCAACTCGAGTCCCCTGACTGTGATTTCCTTGATGCGGCCATTGACGTTGGTCTTCAGCAGCAAGGTCTCCACTGGCTCGCTGGGCAGCAAGGCCGGGGCAGCAGAAAGGCTGGCGTGTGCAGGGGCGGGATTTGGCAAAGAAACCGAAGCCAGCACCGATGCGGGGCTGCCAACCAGGCCCTTTTTCTGAAGGAAATGAATCGTGCAATGCGGATCGCCCAAAGCATCCAAAACCGGGGCCACCGTCAGGGTGGCAGGCACCGTCAGCTCGTCCGGCTGCCGCAGGCTGACATCCATCGAGAGGCTGCGCTCCCCGGTCTCAAGCATCTGTTTCAGGGCGTCGCGACGGGCACTTGCCGAGTCCGGCTCCAGCCAGGCATCCAAGGGATAGCGGCGAAGCTCGGTCTTAGGCTGGCCTAACAAACTTTCCGCCAAGTGATTGACTTCAAAGACCGATCCCGCCTTGTCCATCAGCACCACCGGCACCGGGCATTCATGCAGCAGGGTGCGGAATTTGGCCTCGGTGGCACGCAGCTGCTCCTCGTGGCGGCAGTGCTCCGTGGCATCCTGAATGCACACCAGCAGCCCGCCTCCGGGCAGGCCTGAAGGCTGAAACTCGAGTTCCTTGAGCAGTCCGTCCGCCGTGGCCAGGGAAAAGGTGCGGGTGAGCTGGCGACGCCAAACATCCTCCCGCCAGAGCGTGGTGACCTCCGCCCGATGCTCTTCATTCGGGCAGGCGGCACTGAGCCAGTCCTCGACCGTCTCTTCTTTGACGACGGGCCTTCCCAGCAGTTTCATCAACGGCTCGTTCTGATACACCGGGGTTCCCAGCTCATCCAAAACCAGCACGCCACAAGGCAGCGCATCCACATACTGGCGCACGCGGGATTCTTTCTGGGTGAAAGTGCGTTCCGCCTCATGGAGCGTGCGCAGTTCCTGCTTTGTGCGGGCGAGTTCATCCTGCAAACGACGCAGTTCCAACAGCTGGCCAGGCGATTCGGCCACAGGCTGATGAGAGATGGCAGCAACTGCATGGGCAATCGCCGGCAGATTGGGCGCCGCTGCAAAGGCCGGGCGGACAGGTTCAGGAGTGGCGATGGCAGGCAGCAGCACCGCCAGATAGCGCGGGCTTTCAACCGCCTGGCAATGGGTGACCAGCCAGCGCTGCGGAGGCAAACGCCCGGCATCGGTAAAGACCTGAGATTGTGAAGCAGGCAGTTCCATCACCCAGCCCGTGGTCCGGCTTTCGCCCGCCAGCTTTTCCAGCGTCACTCCCCATTGGAGCTGCAACCGGGCAGATTCACGTACATCCGCAAAAACATCCCAGAAGATCGAGAACCCCTCCTGGATTCCCTTGGCGAGTCCCAATTCCATGGCCGCCGCATTGGTCTGATGCACCACACCCCGGTCATCCAGCAAGGCCATCGGCAAGGTGCAGTCCGTCAGATCCGCACTCCGGTTTTTCGACTCTGTCGGAGCGACGGGAGCTTCCTCGGCTGCGATCGCCTGGATGGCAGCGGCATTGCCGAACTTTTCGCAGGTGACCATTAGGCCGCCCACGCTTGCATCGCGCTTCCGCCTCCAGGGACGAACTTCCCAGCGATAGACCACACGACGGCCATCAGGACCCGAAAGCGCATCATGCTCACTGCGCACCACATGCCCTTGCAGCGCGCGATCGTAAACCTGACGCCACCCTGGGTGCATGCCTGGAAAGACTTCATATTG
The DNA here is from genome assembly GCA_040386955.1 of Verrucomicrobiota bacterium. Taxonomy (GTDB): domain Bacteria; phylum Verrucomicrobiota; class Verrucomicrobiia; order Verrucomicrobiales; family Verrucomicrobiaceae; genus Prosthecobacter. Next base: position 61,753 of record JAZKER010000039.1, on the reverse strand, counting down.
GCTGCGTCCGATCAATGGATGCACACCCTGTAGGGAAAACTCCTCGACCCATGAGCGGTTTGCCAGCACATAGCGCATCTGGTGATCAAACATCGCCATGGCCACGGGCGCATTCTCAATGAGCACCCCCAGCACGGCTTCCATGTCGTCCACCGACTTGCCTGCATCTCCAAATTCTTCTGCCCCCGATCTCGCATTTGGAGAGGGACTCTGTTTAGGTTGAATCACGTTTCGGAGGACGGATGAAGACATCGAGTGACCAGGAAGCTGAAAGTCGTATTTTTTTAAATATAAGCCTATCTCAAGTTCTCAACAAGGCGAATCCTCAGTGAAATGCGTCTCATTTGAGAAAAACAAAACGGCAAGGCTTCATTCCCGATGATAGGGTTCCTTCCGTAAAATAGTGTAGGCCCGGTAAAGCTGCTCTGCCAGGACGACGAGGGCGATCTCATGCTGCAAGGTAAACGAAGACAATGTCCAGCATTCATCAGCTTGCTTGCGAAAAGATTCACTATGGCCGTCAGCTCCGCCGATAATGAGGCTCGCCCGCTTGGTTCCTTGAATGTCCTTTTGCTCGATCCAACGCGCCAGATCCAAGCTGCGATAAGCTTTCCCGCGTTCATCCAGGATCAGGCGCAGGCTGTCTGCACTGGCATTGAGAAGTTGTGCCTCCACTTGATCACGTGGCCCTTCTTTAATCACCACATGCTCCACTTTGGCCACACGCCGCAGCCGATAGAGATAATCCTCCAGCCCCAACTTGGCCCAAGTCAGGGCTGGTTTTCCAACAGTGATGATTCGCCAATGCATAAATGATAATCGGGCAGAAAGCAGCCTGCTCAATGGTATGGTAAATATAATAAAAGCAGAAAATTAAGCTTCCATTACTGTCACGCTTTGGCATTGATGTTGCATAATCTTAAAAATTCACTAGATTTCGAAAGCGAATTCAAAAAAACGCCTCACGCCATGTTAAACTCTCTGACGCTCTCCCGGCTCCGTCTCCCACTCCTGGGTTTTACTGTTGCGGCACTCTCCTCGTGTTCCATGCCTCCCCGTGAAGCCTGGAATCAGATCCAAAGCAAAGGTTTGATCAGCTATTATGTGGGCAAATCTTCCGGCGCGCCTTTGACTTCCAGCAGCTCCCGCCAGTCTCTCGCCGTCAATACGACCCCGACTGCGGCACCGCGACGCCAGTCCCCGGCAATGACCCCCGCCAGCAACCTGCCAGTGGCGCGGGCAGTTGGCGAGCTTCCAGGTTACGTTCGTTCCCCCTACACTACCCCTGGTCGGCTCGTAGATGTGCGCGGCATGGGTCCAGGAGCCAAAGTGGTGTGCCCTTACACCCAGAAACCTTTCATTGTGCCCGGCGGCATGAACGAAGCTGCAGCACCCCGAATCGCAGCCAATCCCCAGCCCAAGATTCAAGCCGAGCCGCAACGCCAGACGAAACCACGCACCAGCGTGACCGTACCAGTGACACCCTCCGCCCCTAGCAATGTGGCTGCGATGACACCCGCACCCGAGCCCAAGCTGGAACCCACCCCTGCTCCCACCCCGGCGCCTGCTCCTGCCTCTGAACTTCCCTATGGCACGTCCATCCCGGGCCGTGCAGGCTTCGTGAACAGCCCCTACGCCGCCAAGCATCAGCTGGTGGATGTGACTGGACTGCCGACTGGCATGGAAGTGAAATGCCCTTACACAGGCAAACTCTTCCGGGTGCCACCCCAGTAGCAGCCTCTTCAGTTCCTCGTTGTGAAAAACCCCGCCAGCGAAAGCAGCGGGGTTTTTTGTGGGCGGGAAGACACAAAAAGGCCGCGATCCCAAGAAGGAATCGCGGCCTTCAAAGCGGCGAACAAAATCAAACCTTGGCCAGTACCTTTTCCACACCCGTGACGATCTCGCCGATGCGGAAGTTGAGGCCGTCGGTTTTGCACACGGATTGGATCTTGGGATCCGCCAGGCTGGCGCGCAGCAGCATGGCCAGCTGGCCGTAACCATAGACGCCCGCATCGTTCATCTCCACGACGATGACGTGCTTGTACTTGGCAAACAGCGTGTCCAGTTTGGCTGGCATCGGATGCAAGTGACGCAGGTGCGCTGCGCCCACCTTATGCCCTTCGGCACGCAGGCGGTTCACACTTTCCTTGATCGGGCCGTAGCTGCTGCCCCAGCCGATGAGGAGGGCATCGCCTTCCTGGTCGCCGTGCACCTCGGGCAGAGGCAGGCTGTTGGCCAGGGCCACCAGCTTGTTGCGGCGTTTGTCGGTCATCTTCTGGTGCATCTTGGGGTTGCCACTGGGGTGGCCCCATTCGTCGTGCTCCAGGCCGGTGACATGGGGGTAGCGGCCACTGGCCATCTTGCTCCCCGGGGGCGCGTGGCGAGTCACTTGATCCAGCGGGTACGGTTTGAAGTCCACAGGCCGTTCGGCCAAGTCCAGGCCGGGCTCCACCCAGTGCTGATCGAGGTCGGGCTCGGTGAAGGCTTCGATGCGGCTGCTGAGTGCCTGGTCGCTCAAAATGATGACTGGGCAGGAGTATTCGCGAGCCAGTTTTCCTGCTTCCAAAGCGATGTAAAAGCAGTCCTCCACATCCTTCGGGGCGAGGACGATGCGTGGGCAGTCGCCATGGCTTCCGTAGATGGCCTGGAGGAGATCGCTCTGTTCCACGCTGGTGGGCAGGCCGGTGGAGGGACCGCCGCGCTGAACGTTGATGACGATGAGCGGGATCTCCGCCATGCTGGCGTAGCTGAGGGCCTCCATCTTCAGGCTCAGGCCGGGGCCTGCACTGCCGGTCACGGCCAGATGGCCGGAGTAAGCAGCGCCGATGGTCATGGAAACGGCGGCCAGTTCATCCTCCGCCTGCACATACAGGCCACCATATTTCGGCAGCTCGCTGCGCAAGGTTTCCATGATGCTGGACCAAGGCGTGATGGGGTAGGCCGAGCCGTAACGCACACCGGCGGCGATGAGGCCCATGGTCATCAGGGTGTTCCCATCCGTGCTGAGGCGGTGCTCATCCGTGTGTTCACCTTCTTCAAAGTTGAAGGTACCCATGTCGCCGATGGGGTAAGCGTAACCGGCATCAAAGGCCAGCATGGCATTGCGCAGCACGCTCTCATCCTTCTTGCCGAACTGGCGGCTGACGATGCCCGAGAGCTTCTCCTTATCCAGCTGATAAACCGCGCACAGCAGGCCCAGGACGAACATGTTTTTTCCACGGTCCCGTGCGCTGCCGCCGATGGCCTCCACCGTGGCCGCTGTGAAGGGAACGCCGATGTGGTGGATGCCACGCTCGCTCTTCAGCTCTGTCACTTCGCCACTGTCATAAAAGCAGATGCCACCTTCGCGCAGGGAACTGAAGTGGGCATCGTAACTGTGCTGGTAAAACGCCACCAGCACATCGCTCTCATCGCCCGGGTGAAGCACCTCGCCCGAGCCGAGATGCAGCTGGAAGATGGACGGCCCGCCGGAGATGGTGGACGGAATGGTCATGTAGGTCATCACATCATGCTGGGTGCGGCCCGCGAGACGCGCGAGGAACCCGCCGATGGATTGAATCCCGTCCTGCGAATTGCCTGCAAGACGAATGACGGCATTGCGAAGAGTCGTCGAGGACGATCCCGTGGAAGCGGTGGCGGTGGACATGGTTAGGCTGAGATCAACGCCGATGGTTGGTGACTTTGATCGTATTTTCGATGCTGCAATGAACGCCACCCCCACGTCAAGACGACGTTTGAGTGAGCAGGAGAAAAATGGGGACAGGGAAATTTCCACCGCCTTGGGGCAGCGGGAACGCGCTTTTACAAAGAGGCCTGTGGTAGGTGAGGCCTAACCATGCTCCATCTTAAAACGCAAAGCAGTCGCATCCAGAACCCCAGAGTTGGCCCAGCACTTTCGGTGTCTCCATTGGGCCACTGCGCCGCATCACGTGAGGGGCGGCCCAGGGAGCAAAGGACATTGTGCGTTCACTGCGGATAAAACCAGGTGCCCCATAGCCGCCAAATTTGGCCACGGGGGACCAGTCAGGCATGACGGGCAGCTCAGGGGGACCTTCGTTTTTAAACTCCGCGTCTGCCCACACGGTCTGCCCGCCCAACAGTGTCAGCACACTATGCAGTCCTTTAATCTCCTCCTCCGGCACGCTGAAGTAGTCGCCACTCAGCACGATCAGGTCTGCCAGTTGCCCAGGTTTCAGCACGCCCTTTTTTTCCTCGTCACGGCTGAACCAGGCGCTGCCCTGGGTGTAGAGGCGCAGGGCTTCCTCACGGCTCAGGCAGTTCTTTTCCGGATACAGGCTCAGCCCGCCCACGGTGCGGCCGGTGACCAGCCAGTAAAGGGAATTCCAGGGGTTGTAGTTCGCCACGCGCGTGGCATCGGTCCCGGCGCCCACGGGCACGCCCAGCTCCAGCATGCGCCGCACAGGCGGGGTGCGCTGGGCTGCGGCGGCACCGTAGCGGTCCACAAAATATTCGCCCTGAAAGGCCATGCGATGCTGGATGGCGATGCCACCGCCCAGGGCCTTTACCCGCTCGATGTTCTTGTCGCTGATCGTCTCGCAGTGATCAAAGAACCAGTGCAGCCCCTCCAGCGGCACCTCTTGGTTCACCTCCTCAAACACATTGAGAAAACGCGTGATGCTTTCCTCATAGGTCGCGTGCAGCCGGAAGGGCCAGCGGTTCTGCGCCAGCAGCGTCACCACCTCTTTTAACTCCGATTCCAAAGTGAGCGGCAGGTCCGGGCGGGGCTCCAGAAAGTCCTCAAAGTCCGCCGCACTAAAGACCAGCATCTCACCCGCGCCATTCACACGGTAGTAGTCATCCCCCGTGCCCGGTTTGGTCAGGCCGATCCAGCGCGCGAAGTCCGCCTTCTCCTGCCCTTTGTTTTGGGTGAATAGATTGTAGGCGATACGCAGCGTCAGTTCCCCACGCTTGTGCAGCTCCGTCACCACCTCGTAGTCATCCGGGTAATTTTGAAAACCACCGCCTGCATCGCAAACACTGGTTAGGCCCAGTCGGTTCAGCTCACGCATGAAATGGCGCGTCGAGTTGTACTGATACTCCAGCGGCAGCTTCGGCCCCTTGGCCAGGGTGGCGTAAAGGATCATGGCATTCGGCCGTGCGATCAGCAGCCCGGTCGGATCGCCATTTTTGTCACGTTGGATTTCACCGCCCAGCGGATTCGGCGAGTTGCGATCGTAGCCCACGGCCCGCAGTGCCGCGCGGTTCAACATGGCATGGCAGTAGAGGTGCAGGATGAAAACAGGGGTGTCTGGTGCGGCGGCATTGATCTCATCCAGCGTAGGCATGCGCCGTTCCTGGAACTGAAATTCACTCCACCCGCCGACCACCCTCACCCATTGCGGTGCAGGTGTCCGCTCTGCCTGGATCTTCAGCAGAGCCAGCGCATCAGACAGCGAGGCCACGCCATCCCAACGCAGCTCCAGATTGTAGTTCAACCCACCCCGGATGACATGCAGGTGACTGTCATACAGCCCAGGCACCACGCGCCGCCCCTTCAGATCAATGCGGCGCGTCTGCGGGGTGGAAATGTCTGCATATTCCTCCCCCTCGTCCAGGCCCAGGATACGCCCGCCGCCGATGGCCATGTTGCTGGCCTCTGGGTAGGCAGGATCCAGCGTGGTGATGCGCCCGTTGTAGAGAATCAAGTCAGCCTGGGTGGTGGTATCGAGAGACATAGGAATTAGCGTGTTGGGTGTTAAAAAACTGACGGTCAAAATTCCAGCCGCGCGGCCACCTGCAGGTAGTCCACGCTCTTGCCGCCCACGGAGGTGAGCGAGGGGCCTGCCTCATGATGGGTGTAGCCGATAGCGATGTTCCAGGCCGGGTGAGGATCCCAACTGAAGGCCACATTGTAGGCCGTGCCGAGGTAACGTTCCCCCTGCGGTGCAGCCCCGGCCAGCGCATTCAGCGGCGGGCCATACACCGCATCATCGGGATCATACCTCCAGAGGAAATTCACCCCCAGGGTGAGCGCCAGCGTGCGGTGCAGCTCCAGGGTGAGGTAGGGGTTCAGATTCCACAGGTTGGAGGGAGAAACAAAGCCGCCTTCATTGAAATAGTTGTTCGCCTGGAACAGGGGATTGAAGGTGTGGCTTTCACCGCCGCCCATCCCGCCCGTGATGGCATCGCCTTTGAAGCCTAAGACGGGCTGAAACAGCGCACCCTTAAACACCCGTGCGGTGCCCAGACTGATGGCACCCGCGAGAATCTCCCTCCCCGCACTGCTGCCCGTTTGCAGAATAAACTCATGATTATACCGCCAGCGCTCCGTGCTGCCAAACCACCGAGTGCCGAAGGTGTGGCGCAGCTCGCTCTGGCCCGGATTCAGCGCGGCATCTTCCTCATGCAGGCCCAAGTAGTAAACATCCACCTCATGCCCTGGACCGAAGGGGGAGGGCCCTGTGGCATACAGTCCCCAGAGCTGTGTCTGCTGAAAATGGGGACTGTTGTCAAAAGCCCCCGGCGCGATCTCCACAGGCGAAGCTACCAGGGCATCCACCCGCCAATCTCCCTGCCGCCAGGACAGCCGCAGCGCATCATGACTCAGCCGTTGGTTAGCCCCCTCGCGATGCGCCAGCAGGCGTCCTGAACCATAATAAAGCACCTGTCGCCCTGCCCGCAGGACGAGATCGGCATCGCCCACCTCCCAGCGCATCTGCGCATAGAGTTGCAGCAGGTCAGGCTCGTCCTCATCCGCCGGGGCGAGCGGGCCTGTCTTGCCCTGCATCTCTCCCCAGGTCAGCTCGGCAGCCAGTGTGAGGTCCTGCCCATGCTCCACGGCCAGGAAGGCCTGGATACGATGATGAATCCAGGCGTCTTCCCGCAGCCCGGCAAAACCGAAGTCAGGATTCCGATACGCCTCTGCCATCGTCCGTGCATGCCCGGCCAGCCGCATCTGCCAGTCGGCCTTCTCAAAGGGGTGCCACTCCCGCAGGAACCAGGAGCCGCTCGGAGGCGGCACACGATCCCAGGGGTCCTCCTCTGCCCTGACAAAAGAGGCGACCATCACCGCAAGCAAACCCAACCCCCAGGCCGACCTGAGGATGTGTAACAGGGAATGCGGTTTCATGGCCGGGGTCATTCGTGCGGGTGCAGCCAGCGATGCATCAGCTTCGTCACGGCTGGCATCACCAGCCAGGTGAGACACACCACCATGCAGCCGGAAATGATGAGGCTGGACAACGCCCGGGGCAGCGCGTGCAGGTGCGGAGCCAGCAGGAAGCCTAACACCAAGCTTGTCGGGTAAACGCCCGCCCAGGTGGCCAGGGCCATTTTCCAGCGCGGGGGGCGTGGGGCATCTGGCTGGCGAAACCAGGCCTCCAGCCCGTGCAACTCCCGGAACTCGGGCGCGCCATCCGTCAGATGGGCGATCTCCTTTTCCCAGTCCAAATACGCCGATGAAGCATAAAACGCATCCCGATCTTCCGCACTGGCAAAGGTGCGCAGGATGCCATACTCAGGATTCTTTGCCCCAGGGGCCGGATACAGCATCTGCACACCGCGCGTACCCGGCACTTCCAGCGACCGCTGGGCAAAACGGCTGAGCCTTTCTCCAAACTCCGCCTCACTTCCTGGGCGGACACGACGGGTAATGGCGACATGGATGCTCATAATAAAAAGAGGGTAAAGCAAACACGTGGAATCATAGCAGCAGACGGACTCGCTGCCCAGCTCCATCATTCCACGCGCTGCGGGAGGACATCAGTGTTTCAGCCCACCGGTCACCACCTGCGGGACTTGGGCAGATTGCGGGGCCTTGTGCACCATCGTGTAGGCATACTCCACACCGACGCCGTAGGCACCGGCCTGGCCTTTGAGGATGCCCATGAGATTGTTGTAATGCTCGCGGTTCTTCCAGTCGCGCTGCCACTCCAACAGCGCCGGGATGGTGGTCACGCGTGTCGCTCCGGCCTGCACCATGCGGCTCATGGCCGCCTCATGTGCAGCTGGGGAGGTGGCCCCGCAGCAGTCCTCCACAACATAGATGTTATACCCCGCACCGATCATCTCGATGGTCGGCCAGGTCACGCAGACTTCCGTCCACAGGCCGGTCATGAGGATGTTCTTTTTCCCGGTGGCCTCGATGGCCGCACGGAAGCCCGCATCGTCCCAGGAATTCATGGAGGTTCTCTCCACGATGGGCTGGCCTGGAAACACGTCCAGAAGCTGCGGCCAGATGTAGCCGCTGAAAGATTCCGTCTCAACGGCGGTCAGCACTGTCGGAACATTGAATTCCTTAGCCACCTTCGCCAAGAGGGTCACATTGTTGATCAGGGTGGCCCGGTCAATGTTCGCGACCCCGAAGGTCATCTGCGGCTGATGGTCGATAAAAACGACGGCGGTGTCCTCAGCGGTGTAGAGTTGGTGATAATGGCTCATGGGAACTCAGTGGATCATTTGATTTATTTACCCGACAGGACCGCCATCCTGCGCCCAAACCAACATTCGCACAATTAGGCACAAAAAAGTGCCTGCCTGCTTGCTTTCAGGGACAGGCCCGTGCTTTAAAACCCTCATGAAGGAAACCAGAATCCAATGCCGGGTGGAAGAGTTGCTCCGGATGATCGGTGGCCGCTGGAAAGTTGTCCTCATACGCGAGCTAGATTCCGGCCCTCAACGCCACGGGCAACTGATGCGCAGCCTCACAGGCATCACTCAAAAAATGCTCACCCAACGCCTGCGCGAGCTGGAGATCGACGGGTTGATCCAGCGCCGTGATTTCCAGGAAGGCCGCGTCAAGCTGGTGGAATATTCTCTCACCGACTGGGGCCGCACCGTCATGGGCATCGTCATGGACATCCATCACTGGACGGTCACGCACCATCACCATTTTGCCACCCCGCAGGTGGCGAGCGAATCCGCCTGATACAGGACAGGCGGAAGAACCCGCATCCTTTTGACAAACCGGCCCATCGGCCATCGTTACCACGCGTCATGTTTCGTCTCTTCCTCAGCCTCCTCGCCCTGGTCATCACCGCCACGGCCTCCGCGGCCAGCCGCCCGAATGTCCTCTTCATCCTTTGCGATGACCTGCGGCCGGATGCCCTCGGCTGCTACGGCTCCAAGCACGTCAAAACCCCCAACATCGACCGCCTCGCCGCCGAAGGCGTGCTGTTTCAAAACGCCTTTTGCACCACCTCCCTCTGCTCCCCCAGCCGTGCCTCCATTCTCAGCGGCCTCTACGCCCACACCCATGGCGTGACCAATAACTTCACGGAGTATCCCTCCACGATGGACAGCTTCCCCCAGGTGCTGCAAAAGGCCGGTTATGCCACCGCCTACATCGGAAAATATCACATGGGGGAGGATAATGATGAACCCCGCCCAGGTTACGACTGGTTTGTCACCCACAAAGGCCAGGGCAAATACTTCGACACCGAGTTCAACTTCCATGGCCAGAAGCGCGAGGTCGTCAAAGGCTACTACACCACCGTCGTGACGGACCTGACGCTCGACTGGTTGAAGAAACAAAACGCCGACAAACCCTGGTGCATGTTCCTGGGCCACAAAGCTCCCCACAGCTTTTATACGCCCGAAGCCAAATACGAACACACGTTTGACGACGTCCGTGTGCCGTACCCTGCCACCGCCTTTCAGCTGGATGACAAGCCGAAGTGGATCCGGGAGCGCCTCTACACCTGGCACGGCATCTACGGCCCGCTCTTTGAATGGCGCAAAAAATTCCCTGACGACCGCTCCGAAGCCGTCAAAGACTTCGAAAACATGGTTCATGGTTACTGGGGCACCATCCTCAGTGTGGATGACAGCCTGGGCCGCCTGCGCACCCACCTGGAAGAAACAGGCCAGCTCGACAACACCCTCATCGTCTTCATGGGCGACAACGGCCTCCTCGAAGGCGAACACGGCATGGTAGACAAACGCACCGCCCACGAAGCCAGCCTGCGCATCCCCATCATCGCCCGCTTCCCCAGCCTAACCAAAAACGCCAAAAAGATCTCGCAGCAGGTCCTCACCGTGGACATGGCCCCCAGCGTGCTCGAACTCTGCGGCGCCCCTGCCCTGCCCAACATCCACGGCAAGTCCTGGACCAGGCTCGTGCGTGAAGGCGATGCCGCCTGGCGCAAAAGCTGGTTCTACCACTACAACTACGAAAAGCAGTTCCCCTACACGCCCAACGTCAGGGCCATCCGCACCGACGAATGGAAGTACATCCACTACCCTCACGGCAATGGCAAGGCTGACCGTCATCTGGCCGAGCTGTACAACCTGAAAAATGACCCCGGTGAAACCAGGAACCTCATCGGCCAGCCCGACCTCGCCGGCAAAGTCTCCGAACTCCAGGCCGAGCTGGCCAAGCTCATGGCCGCCACCGGCCTGACTCCTGCCAAGGACAAAATGCCTCTCGATGAAGGGGTGAAGAACGAGCTGCCCGACGCAAAGATCCGCTGACAAGGCCCGCCCGCCCCATCACTTCCAGCTCATGCAGCGGAAGGGATGATCATCAATGAGGTTCCCCTGCACGCCTTTCAGTTTTTCATCGCGGTAAAACTGCACGCCTACATAATAATAAACGGGAATCACCGCCGCCTCATCCCGCACCAGCGTTTGCTCCGCCTGCTGGAAGATGCCATTGCGCCGGGCGATGTCCACCTCACGGGCGGCAGCGGCGATGAGACCATCATACTTCTGGTTAGCCCAGCCAGTGCGGTTGTTCCCATTGCCGGTGGTGAAGAGATCCAGAAAGGTGCTCGGATCGTTGTAGTCACCCACCCAGCTGGATCGGCACAGGTGGTAGTCCAGCTCGCGCATGGACTTCAGCCACACCTTCTGCTCCTGCTTCGTCAGGTTCACCGTCACGCCCAGCGTCTCCTGCCACATGGACTGCAGCTCGATCGCGATGTTGCGCTCGATAGGCAGGGGGATGTACAGATATTCGACCCTTGGGAAGCCTTTGCCGCCAGGGAAACCCGCCTCGGCCAGCAGACGGCGAGCTTCCTCGACATTGTAGTTCAAACCCTCGGGTGATTCATAGCCCTGGCCGATTCCTGGAGGAGCGATGCCCTGAGCAGTGGGCTCGCCCAATTGCGTGATTTTTTCCACAATGCGTTTTTTATCCACCGCCAGTGCAAAGGCCTGGCGCACGCGGGGATCGTTGAAAGGCGGCCTCGTCACATTGATGCGGATGAACCACGTGCCCAGAAACGGCCCGGTGTGGAACCAGGGCTGCTGCTTCAGCTTCTGCGTCAGAGTGGGGGGCACCATGCCCTTGTCCATCATGAGGTCGCACTGGCCGGTGTGAAAATAACTCAGCGCCGTGTTCGCATCCTGCACCGGCTTCACCTCGATGGTCTCCATCTTCACATTCTCCGCATCCCAGTAGGCCGGATTTTTCCTCAGGCGGATGTGGTCATCCAGAAGCCACTCCTCCAGCAGATAGGCACCGTTGGTGACGATGTTCGCCGGCTTGATCCAGGCCGTGCCATGCTGCGCGATGGTCGCCACGGGCACCGGAGCCAGGGTGACAAAAGCGGAAAGGTCCACAAAATAGGGCGTGGGATTTTCCAGCTCCACCACCAGCGTTTTTGCATCCACCGCCTTCACACCCACCTTGGCAAAGTCCTTTTCCGTTCCTTCCGTGTAGGCCTTCGCACCACGGATGATGTGCATCAGCGTGGCGTAGTCCGCACCTGTGGCGGGGTCCAGCGCGCGCTGCCAGGAGGCCACAAAGTCCTGCGCCGTCACCGGCTGCCCATTCGTCCAGGCCGTGCCCGCGCGCAGATGAAAGGTGTAGGTCTTGCGATCTTCCGAAACGTCCCACCGCTCCGCCATGCCCGGCTCCGGTTTCCCTGCCTGCGTCACGCGGCACAGGCCCTCAAACAGGGAGGTGGAAAGCCGCATAGAAACCTGGTCCGTCGTCAGCGCCGGGTCCAGCGTCTCGGGCTCGGCACTCTGGATGAAGACCAGGTCTGCACGCTCCCGCTCCGGGGCACAGGCACCGGGGAAGACAGCACAGGCAGCAAGCAGCAGCAGTCGGGACAGAAATCGCATCGCCCGAGAGTGCATCGGAGTGCCTCTGGACGCAAGGGATGCAAATCAGCGCAATATCCCCCCGGCCCCCACGTTTTCAGCGGCCATGAAAGTCACCGCCCTCCTCTTCCTCGCGCTTGCCCCCCTGGTCAGCGCTGCCGAAAAACCCCTCCTCGCCCTGCCCGGTGCCGTCATTTATGAAAGCAAACTGGACACCGCTCCCGCTGCCCCCTGGAAGGCCGCCAAAGGCCAGTGGGAACTGAAGGACGGCGTGCTGCGCGGCACCGAACTGGAGGCCGACAAACACGGGGCCGTCACCCGCCTGCCTAACAAACTGAATGACTTCGTCATCGAATACGAATTCAAGTTCGAAGGCGCCCGCACCACCAGCCTCTCCATCAATGCCGTGAAAGACCACATGGCCCGCATCAGCATCACCCCCAAAAGCATCACCGTGCAGCGGGATGACAACGACCATGCAGGTCCCGATAAAGCCGTCGTCTTCGCCCGCTTCCCGGCAGATCTCACCCCTGGCACCTGGCATAAAGTACGCCTGGAGATGGTGGGCGATACCCTCCTGGGACAGGTGGATGGCTTTACGGCCTGGGGCAGCAGCGACCTCTTCAAGAGCGATAAAATGAACCCTGGCTTCACCGTCGGCGGTCAGTCGGTGGACTTTCGTAATCTCACCATCCGTGCCGCCACCCTGAATCCTGAATGGGAAAGCGTGAAAGCCACCCTGCCAAAGCCCGGTGAAAAAGTCGTCCCTGCAGCTCCGAACGGAAAAGGCAAAGGCAAGGGCAAAGCCGCTGCGAAGAAGAAAAAGACGGAGTGATCCCGTCTGCCACCCCATCAATCCACTTGCCCATTCACAGGGCCGGATGGACACGTGGGCAGACCATGTCCTTTCCGCTACCCGCCCTGTCCCAGATCCCGCCAGAGATCGTCGCGCTGACGGATTACGAGGCCCTCGCCCGCCAGCAGCTCGGCGAGCAGGCCTGGGCTTACTTCGCTGGCGGTGCAGCGGATGAAATCACCCTGCGGGAAAACCGCAGCGGTTATGATCAGCTCAAACTCGTGCCACGCGTGCTGCGTGACATGACCGGCGGCCACACCCGCATCACCCTGCTGGGGCAAACCTACGATCACCCCATTTTCCTCGCCCCCATCGCCTATCAGCGCATGGCCCATGCCGATGGGGAGCTGGCCACCGTGCTGGGCGCCTCCGCTTTGAAGGCCGGCATGGTCGTCAGCACTCGTGCCTCTGTGCCGCTGGAGGACATCGCCGCCACCGCCCAGACGCGTCTGTGGTTTCAGCTCTACATGCAGCCTGACCGCGCCTTTACCCAGCGCCTCGTCCAGCGTGCCGAGACCGCCGGTTATCAGGCCCTGGTTCTCACCGTGGATGCGCCGCTCAACGGCATCCGCAACCGCCAGCAGCGCGCCCAGTTTCGCATGCCAGCAGGGGTGGAGGCCATCAACCTCCGGGGCATGGCAGCGCCTGACATGCGCCCACGCCAGGCAGGTGAAAATGTGGCCTTCGGGGCCCTGCTGGATGATGCCCCCACGTGGAAGGATGTGGAGTGGCTGCGCTCCATCACCACCCTGCCCCTCATTCTCAAAGGTATTCTTTCACCCGCCGATGCCGACCTGGCCATCCAGCACGGCTTTGCCGCCGTCATTGTCTCCAACCACGGCGGCCGCATCCTGGATACCATGCCCGCCACCGTGGAGGTCCTGCCGCAGATCACCGCCCAGGTCGCAGGCCGCATCCCCGTGCTGGTGGATGGCGGCATCCGCCGCGGCACGGATGTGCTCAAGGCTCTCGCGCTGGGTGCCAGCGCTGTCCTCGTCGGCAGGCCTTACATCTTCGGCCTCAGCGTCGCAGGCCCCATCGGCGTCGCCCACGTGCTAAACATCCTGCGGGCCGAATTCGAGGTCGCCATGGGCCTAACCGGATGTGCAACCGTGAACCAGATCACGCCCGACATCCTTTGGCAACGCTAAGCCGGAGGCAACATCCGCCCACTTCGGCACGTTCCTTCTCACCGCGAGGCGAATCCATTCCCCGTCACAAATCCCCAGTCCATCCCCCTTTCATGAAAGCCTTCCTTGCCCTCTCCTGCCTGCTGGCCATCGCCAGTTGCAAACCCGCCGCCAGCACTCCCGCAGCCGTTGCCAAAAGCGGCAAGCCTCAGGTCTATGTGGCCAACTATCCCCTGCAATACTTTGCCCAGCGGCTGGGGGCTGATCTGGTGGACGTACACTTCCCAGCTCCGGCAGATGAAGACCCCGCCTTTTGGCAGCCCGATGATGATACGTTGGCCAAATATCAGGCCGCCGACCTCATCCTCATGAACGGCGCCAGCTACTCCAAGTGGGTGGACAGCACCACCCTGCCCGATGAAAAAGTCATCAATACCGGCAGCCCCTACTCGGGTCAATACATCGAGGTCAAAGACGCCACAACCCACAGCCACGGCCCCGGTGGGGAGCACAGCCACAGCGGCACCGCCTTCACCACCTGGCTCGATTTTCAGCAGGCCATCCTCCAGGCCCAGGAAGTCTCCAAAGCGCTTCAGGCCGTGGCCCCCGCCACCGCAAAGGACACCATCGCTCAGCGTTTCGAAACCTTGAAAAAGGATCTCGCTGATTTGGATCAACGTTTGTTAGACCTGGGCAAACGCATCGCCAAAACTCCGCTCGCCGCCTCCCATCCCGTTTACCAATACCTCGCCCGCCGTTACGATCTCAATCTCCAGTCCGTCCTTTGGGAACCTGAGACCGTACCAGACGACAAGGCCATGGCCGACCTCCAGGCCATCCTCGCCAAACACCCGGCCAAGTTCATGCTCTGGGAAGGCACCCCGGCCCCAGCCAGCGTGGCCAAGCTCACCGCCCTCGGCATTCAAAGCCTTGTCTATGACCCCTGCGGCAATGTCCCTGAAACAGGCGACTTCCTCAGCGTCATGAAGGCCAATATCGAAGCCCTGGAAAAAGCCTTTCCATGACTCTAGGTTACCCTAAGGACAAAAGTTCCATTTGAGTTCACTCTCGATAAAAAAAATGATTATTTGAATTTGACGTCTGCAAAGACTGTGTCAAACTCCGCCTACCTTCACAACGCACTTCCATGAAACGCATAGCCACCAACTCCTCCAGCCTCAGAGCACTCCCCGAGTGTCGAGCAGGGAGTTTTGGCATCGGATTGGAAGCAGGCTTTGCAGGCCTGGGCCCTGACGAGATGTATCAAAGCACCCCGAACATGGAGGTCCACGAGCAGCGCGGCTAAGCCGCAGGTTTTACCCAGAACCGGCCTTTTAAAAGCCCTGCTCGCCCTTCGAAAGGCAGCAGGGCTTTTTGTTTTTCCGCAGATCCCTCTTCCCCACCACCACCCACCGGAAGATCTTTTCCCCCACCCATTCCCCTAACAACCCATACCCCTGAGCCCCCGTCACCTGGACGGGGTCGCTAACACGTCAAAGCTCCGGCGTCTGTCGCCCAGACGCCGGAGTGAGACCCCGAATGACACATCGCAGATGAGGCCATGCAACGGCCTGCACAAACCATGGTGAAAGCACCGTTTCGTGCACTCTGCAGAGATGAATTTCGGACGCTATCAAGCGCGTAGTATTTCCTAAGCATTCAAATGGATGCAGGGAGTCCGCGCCCCTTTCCCGACATCACGAAGAGGCTTCCCGGAAGGTGTGCCATAAACACCGAAACATCCGCCGTGAAATACCCTGCGGGTGCGACGCCAGCGACGAGCTTACCCCCTCCTCCCGTGCGTGGCAGCGGTGTTCGTTCTATTCAGACGTGACGTTCCTGAAACCTCGCCTAACTAAAAGGTGGATTTCACACGTCACGCATGAATGGCCGCACAAGTTCATCCTCATTTCGTGAGCTTCTGCGGCCATTCCAAAGAGCGGCGGTGGCAGAAAAACCACCCGCCACGCCAATCATCATGGAGCGTGGGGACTCGCCGCAGAGGATCGCCCACCACATTCCCCAGGGACACAGGATTGCCCCGCCGGGATGTTAGGTCCGGGCAGGCTGCCTGTCCCCACGTTCCATGGCCTCGATACTTTTCCACAAGGGCTTGTAGTGTAGAAGTTTGCACGGCTGGCTCGCATCCAGCAAGTGACGGAGCATTACCGTCCTCGTCCACCATTTTAGAAATAGCAGGGAGAGCCAGTGCTCGGCCCGGTCTCATAAGCCGTGCCCGGCTGGTGCAACTCCAGCCCCTGCGTCCATTTCATGCGGCGGTAGTTCGTTAAAGACGCGAGCCTGGCTGTAACCCAGGAGTCCCCTGACCGACGCGGAGCATTACCGTGACGCCGCACCTCTTTTCATTCAAAGCCCGCAAGGTGTAACAGACTTGCACGCGCCGCTTCTAACGGCCGAGGTTCCAGGTGCGAATCCTGGTGTGGGCAATTTCATTTTCTAACGGAGCACGTCCGGCACAGACGAGGAAACGGTCTTGAAAACCGCTGCGTCTAACCAGCGTCCAGAGTGCGATTCTCTGGTGCTCCGCCAATCTCCCCCCCCCTGCAGCCAGGTGTGGTCGCATCACTTTTCTCCTCCGTAGCTCAACAGCAGAGCACCCGGTTGATAACCGGAAGACCGTGGAGCGTCACCACGCGGAGGGACTTCCTTTTTTAGAACGCTGGATGGCTCAGATAGATGAGCGGCGGATTGAAGCTCCGCACAGGTTGGCGCGCTACCAACTCCAGCGACCTTTTCCACGCGGCCTTGATGTAACAGCCAGCATGTCTGTCTTCCAAACAGAGCGCGCCGGGGCAGCACCGGCAGGCCGCACTTTTTTAATTTCACTCCCTTCATGGTGTAATAGCAGCATTCCTCCCTGTGACGGAGACGGTGCCGGGGCAGATCCGGCTGAGGGAACTTTTCTAACCAACGGTGTGTTTAGCAGATGACGCGCACACCCAAAACCGCGTGCAAGACAAAGAGCCGAGTCAGCAGCCTGCAAAGCTGCCTTACCCAGTGCAAGTCTGGGGCACGCGTCCATTTTTCATCGGATACGAGAGAGCCAGCGAACTCGCTTGTTTTGGAGACAAGAGGCGCCCGGGGCAGCACCGGGGTATCCGACCACTGTTTACGGTCAGTCGCTTAACAGTCAAAGCACCGGGCACATAACCCGAGAGATGCGGGTGCAACTCCCGCCAGACCGATTTTTTGTTAGGCCGCACTAGCCCAACTTGGCAGAGGCGCTGAGCTTAGACCTCAGAGGTTCTTGGTTCGAATCCAAGGTGTGGCACTTTTTGTTCGTTAATTTTCACGTCTCCGTAGCTCAGCAGAGAGAGCGGCTGTTTACGAAGCAGCAGGCCGCAGGTGCAAATCCTGCCGGGGACACTTTTCTATTTCTGGAACGCGATCCGGGCGAGTGCCCGGGGCTCTTTGCTAAAGAGATCGTGCGGCGATGATCCGCATGGGGAGCATGCCCTCCGCGTTCCGCCATTTTTGTGGGAGGCAGGTCCCTGCGTTTCAGGTGGAGTGTCGGCCATAGCACTTCGTCTGGCAGCGCAGACCGCGCCTGCTCCCACAGAGATGACCCTGTCGTCCAACGGCTCAGGACATCCGACTTTCTATCGGATAATACGGGTTCGAATCCCGTCAGGGTCGCCATTTCCCAACGGTCCAAAGCTTAGACAGCGAAGCAGCCGGCTTTTAACCGGCAAAGCGGGGTGCATGTCCCCGTGGACCGACTCTTTCACACTCACTGAATGAAACCCGAAACCCGAAAAACCCACGACAAAAAGCTGCTCTCCCTGCATCGGGAACGCAAAAAACTCTGGCGAAAGCAAACGGAAACAGCAACGCTTGAACCACCCATCCGCCGCGGATGGAAACGCCTTTATCTCCTAACCAGAGATGCCGAAACAAGGGAGGACGCAGACGTTATCCGGGCCATCCTTGAGAAGATCAATGTCATTCGTTATCATTGGCGGCGGAACTTTAAGCCTACCAACAGCAAACGCCACCGGCAGATGCATATCACGGATCATCAACTCGCGTGGTTATGGCCGACGGATTTTGGTTCTCGTAAACAGCTGGAAGCCCAATGGATTTCCTATTTTAAGCCAGCACTGGCCCTATGGTCAGGTTATCCTCAATGGGTGATGGAATTCAGCCAACCGGAGCTCTTTGAGCTGCGAGTCCTCCCGAATCTGCAAACAACGGCGAAGATTCTTGATCCGGAAACGGAGAGCCGACTGGCCTGGATTGAAGCACAACTGGAAGGGTCTGGCAGATATCGGCTGGACAAACTGACCGACTGCAGCCGCTCGTACGGACAGAATCTGACGAGAAATCGTCTGCGCGAAAAAATCGCCCGGAAAAGTCTTCGTGCGGCCCTGGCGGGTGACGTCGAGGCGGAGGAAAGAAGCCTGCTTTTCTGGCTTTTCCCCTCCGCTTCGATGTTCGCCTTCAGGGCCGCAGATAATGGCCAACACCAACGTTTACTTTTCAACTGCTTCGTCTGCAGACTCCGAGAGTTGCCGGATCAGATCATCGCTGATTTAAAGCCCGGCCTTTTTGCCAGGCATCGGCACCCCCGGCGAAATCGCCGGGGGTGATCTTTTGGGCTCTTTTTTACGCTTATTGTTAGTCCTCGTCCCGCCGGGCGACTATGGCAGGATATCCCCGACCGTCGGCAGCGAAGCCTGTCATGAGCTTGGGCAGGCCAAGGGGCAAGGTGTCGCCACGGTCCACCTGCCAGGTGTGCTACAGGCCTTTCCTTTTTTGTCAGATCCGTGTCCGGAAGATTCACCGGCATTGGAGTGGCTAGATCACTAGAAAATCTGATCCGCCATGTTTTTTGCATCCCATCTTATTTCATTTTTTAAATTTCCATGAACTCTCAATCACTCACCCGCCTCGGCATTCCCGATGGCCCCGCGCTGCGCTCCGGTTTGGCGTTCGTCGCCAGTTATGCCCGCGAGGGCGGCGACCCCTCCAGGCTGGAGGCCGATATTAGCGCGATCGTCGCTGATCCGGCAACGTTTCTTGGCGATCCTCGGCGCGAGGCTCTGGCCCGCGACCTTTATGCGCCGGCGTACAAGCAGCGTGATGCACTGGCCCCCTGGCAGCAGTGGGGTTCCGGCCTCGAAGCCGGGGCCGTCCAGCAGCTGGCCAACGCCTGCGCCCTGCCTGTAGCCGTCGCGGGCGCCCTGATGCCGGATGCACACCAGGGTTACGGACTGCCCATCGGAGGTGTGCTCGCGACTGACCATTGCGTGATTCCGTATGCAGTCGGCGTGGACATCGCCTGTCGCATGAGGTTGAGCGTTTATGATCGCAAGGCCAGCATCATCCCAGGACAAAAAGATCGCCTCGCGAACATCCTCGAACGTGAAACTAACTTCGGCATGGGTGGCGCGTTTAAAGACAAACGAAACCACGATGTCATGGACGAGGACTGGAACGTCTCACCCATCACCCGCCGCTTTAAAGACAAGGCCTGGGCACAGCTCGGCACGAGCGGTTCGGGGAATCACTTCGTCGAATTCGGTGCCTTTGATGTGAAAGCAGATCAGGTGGAAGCGCTGAAGGAATCCGGTTTTAACATCCCGCCCGGTGAATACCTCGCCCTGCTTTCTCACAGCGGATCACGCGGCGCAGGAGCCCAGGTGTGCCAGCACTACAGCCACATCGCCATGGAACGGCGCTACGACCTGCCGAAGGAAATGAAACACCTCTCCTGGCTGACTTTTGATGAAGAGGCGGGCCAGGAATACTGGGCGGCCATGAACCTCATGGGACGATACGCAGCGGCTAACCATGCGTTGATCCACAAAACCATCGCCAAGAAGGTCGGGGCCCATGTCATCCTCGACATTGAGAACCACCACAATTTCGCCTGGAAGGAGACGCACGTCATCCAGGGTCAGGAGCGCGAGGTGGTGGTGCATCGCAAGGGGGCCACACCCGCCGCGGTGGGTGAGCTGGGCGTCATCCCAGGCTCCATGGCGACCCCCGGATTTGTGGTTAGGGGGCGCGGCCAGCCAGGCTCCCTGAACAGCGCCTCCCACGGTGCCGGACGAGTGATGAGCCGGGCTGAAGCCAAGCAAAGTTTCACCTGGGGCGGTGTGAAAAAGCAGCTCGCTGCGGCCGGAGTTGAGCTCCTCAGTGCCGGCATCGACGAAGTGCCGGGAGTCTATAAGGATATCCACAGCGTCATGGCCGCCCAGCAAGATCTGGTGGAGGTGCTGGGGCAGTTCCAGCCGCGCATCGTCAAAATGTGCCCCGCTGGAGACAAAGCCGAGGATTGAATATGGCCGCTCCGAATTCGAGCAGCCCCTGCGTGAATCCTTCCTTTTGGAAACTCCCTAACCTTGCTTTCGCCAGGGACCTTTCGACAGGCGTAACCATAAAGCTGACAAATTTGCCACTTGGCAAATGCCTAAGTTGCTGCACGATAAGTGCCCAACATAGAGGAACGAACACCGCGTCGTCCCTTCGTGCCGTCAATTCCCGTCAATAAGGAGCCGAAGCATGAATGATGTGTTGAACAAATCTACTGTCCTAGTTTTGAATCGAAACTGGCAAGCCATCGGTGTGAAATCACCTGCCGATGCCTTTAGCATGATGGCCGCTGGCAATGCCACAGCGCTGAACATCTCCGCTGAAGATGACATGACCCCCGTCACCTGGGAGGACTGGATGCGCCTGCCTGTGAACGAGGGCGACAACGCCATCGGCACCGTCCACGGTCCCGTGCGCGTACCCACCGTCCTTGTCCTGGCCCGCTTTGACAGAGTGCCGAAGCGTAGACCCAAATTCTGTGCCAAGGCCATCTGGGAACGCGATGGCGGCGTATGCCAATACACCGGTCGCAAGCTGAAGCCGAACGAGGGGAACATTGACCACATCGTCCCCGTCTCGCGCGGGGGCAAAAGCACCTGGGACAACTGCGTGCTGGCCGATAAAAAGGTGAATAGCAAAAAAGGCAGCAAGCTGCCGGAAGAAGCCGGCCTCAAACTCCTGCGTCGCCCTTCCGCGCCGCGTGAGGTGCCTGTGACCCAACTCATTCGCAATACCTACCAGGTGAGCGACTGGGAAGTCTTCCTCGCCCACGCGGGCATTTTCCAGACCGACCGCGCAGTCAGCTAAAGCTGTCTGTCGCGGTTTTTTGGAGCCCTCCACTGCTCTCACGCCTAACAATAAGTTAGGCCCAGCCATCTTCGTCCTGGACGCACGCAAGCCTCCTGATTCCCCTCCTCTCAAATCTCCCCAAAATGTTTTTCCCGCACGCGGACGATGGCGTCCAGCATGCCGTCGGCTTCTTCGCGGATCTTCGCGTCCAGACTTGAGGCGCTGCGGTTGTAGCGACGGTACAGCAACTTCAGTTGCGCCTGGATCTGGTCTTTCGGCATCTTCGGCGTGATCCCGCACATCTCCTCCACACTGCGGGAGACTGGAGCGATGGCCGCAGGTACCGCAGGTTTGGAAGCCTTTGGCAGCACCACCCCTTGCTTCAGAGGTTCCGACTTCGGAGCTTCGGGTTTCAGGGCTTGAGGCTGGGCTTTGGCCACAGGGGCGGGGGCTGCCGCAGGCTGTTTGGCCGCTTGTGACTTCGACAGCGATTGAAGGATTTTTTTGAACATGGCGTTGGGCGTTCGGGGTTCGGAGGCAGGGCGTGCGTACGGGTTACTCGATGCGCATCTCGCGCAGGTGGGCGGTCTTGCGCTTCAGATCTTCATCGGACAAAACACCGGCTCCTTTATAGCTCACCGCCACCTCGCGGCTGCGGCCCGACTGCTTGTCCATCACCAAGGCGCGTACACGCTGGTTTTCATCATAGCTGAAGGTGACGGCCACCTCGCAGCCTTTCGGCCGGTTCGGTGGCACCTCCAAGGTGATGCGCCCGATGATGTCCACGAATTTTGAATCCTCATCCTCCCCCTGAGTGATGTCCACCTCGATCACGCGCTCATTGTCCTCGCTGGTCTGGTAGATCTGTGTGCGGGAGCAAGGGATCGGGGTGTTTTTCGGAATCACCACGGAATTCATCAGCTTCTCCTCACCCGTCTTGGCATTGTAAACCATGGCCACCGTGCCGTAGCTGGCGTTGCACACTTCCTGAATGCGCGCGGATTTTTTGGCAAACAGGGCCGCTCCCAGCGCCACACACTCATCCACATTGCCACAGGACTTCGGCGTCTTGCCGAACATCTTGTCCAGCACCGACTTCACCTTGGGAATGCGGGTGGAGCCGCCCACGAGCACCACATGGTCAATGTCGCTCACCTTCAGCTTGGCAGAGTCCAGCGCCTGCTCCACCAGCATCACCGTGCGGGTCAGCATGTGGCGGATCATTTTCTCAAACGTCTCGCGGGTGAGGTCGATGCGGGCCAGACCATCGTTCTTGTCATTGGCCACCGTGTCATTCACCCGCTGCAGCTTCGAGAGCATCTTTTTGGCATCCTCCGTGGCCAGCAGCACGCGGCGGCGATGGCGCTCATCGTTGAAAAGAGGTGCCCCGGTCTGCTTCGTGTACTGCTCCCCGTAGGCAGCCAGCAGCAAGTCATCAAAGTTGCTGCCACCCAGATGGCGCGCGCCTTCGCTGGTCAGGATTCGGATGTTGTCCCCTTCCACCTCGAGGATGGTCACGTCCAGCGTGCCGCCGCCCAGGTCATACACCAGGATGCGGCCCTTCACCCCCTGGCTGTGCGCATAATACACTGCCGCAGCCGTGGGTTCATTCACCAGCCGCCGCACCTTCATTCCGGCCATCTCGGCCGCCGCGATGGTGCTTTTGCGCGCCAGTTCATTGAAATTTGCCGGCACGGTGATGACGACTTCGTCAATGTCACCAATGATCTTTGAGCAATCACGCCTCAGCTTGGCAAGGATCAGCGCAGAAATTTCGGCCGGCGTCCATTTCTTGCCGTCAATCTCGACCAGATGTTCCGGGTCATCCATGTACCGCTTGATCTGGAAGATGGTGCGGTCCGGCTCCCCCCCGTCGCGGGCCGGGCTGCCCACCAGCTTCACATCCTCATGCGCCTCGAAAAACACCACCGAAGGAGTCAGGCGCTCACCGTCGGAGTTGGGCACGATCTCCGGGTTACCATCAGGTTTCAGATATGCCAAGCCCGAGAGCGTGGTGCCAAGATCAATGCCAACGTATTCAGCCATAACAAAAAGGATAGAATGAAAAAATGAAAAGACGACTACTGGCTGGAGGTTCTCACCTCCACTTTGCGAAGGATGAATTCGTGACCTTCCTCACGGGAGTAGGCAAACCCTGAGCGGCAGCTTTCCACCACCCGGGGTTTGTTTTTTCCGGGCACCGACTCCACCACCGTGATGCGCTTGCGCAGCTCCACATCCACCTCGGTACCACTGCCAATGTCAAATTCGCTGATGCCGTGCTGCAGCAGGATGTCCTCAAACGAATGCCGCAGCGTGCGCAGCTGCGCCACCACATCCCCGCCATTGTAGCCTGCATACCGGGAGCTGAGCGCATCGATGAGATCAATCCGCTTGATGATGTCATTGGCGAACATCACCACCGTAGCTTCCTCGGCAGGCAGCCCTCGTCGCAGAATTTCGTGCTTCTCCTCCAGTTCCAAAAGCTGGCCGCGCAGGCGGGCATCGATCTCTTTCCAGTGGTTCAGCTGCGCCTCCGCCTGGGCAAACTCCGCCCGGCGGTCACTCAGCGTTGTCAGTTCCGCCTTCAGATGAGTCACGGCGGCAGACTGCT
Source organism: Verrucomicrobiota bacterium (assembly GCA_040386955.1). Classification (GTDB taxonomy): domain Bacteria; phylum Verrucomicrobiota; class Verrucomicrobiia; order Verrucomicrobiales; family Verrucomicrobiaceae; genus Prosthecobacter. The sequence goes on along the minus strand of JAZKER010000039.1, from coordinate 38,016 downwards.
CATGCAGTTGCGCATCCAGGTCTGCCAGCCGCTTCCGCTGCTCGCTCTCCTGGGTCTGGAGGGAGGCCGCCTGTTTCTCCGCCTGTTGCGTAAAGGTGGTCAGCTCCGTCTCCACCACCGTCCGTTCCTTCCTGGCCTGCTCCGCACGGGCAGAGTCACGGTTCAGAGATTCCTGCAGGGCATTGATCTTCACCTGCAGCGCCAGTTCACGCTCCGCCGCATCCCTCAGGTTTTTGCTGACCTCGCTCTGTCGGGTTTCCAAACTGGCCAGGGCAGCACCCAAGGAAAGGATCTTACCTCCGACCTGGGTGAAGTCACCCAGGCGGGTTTCCTCATGGCGGATTTTGTCCTGCAGCTCAGCCATCACGGCATTACGGCCCTGGATTTCCTGGCTTTGCGTTTCCAGTTCCTTGGTCAGGCGGGTCTCTTCCAGCTTCAGTTTCTCCACCCGGTCCAGCCGCGTGCTCAGCTCCGTTTCCAGGCCACTCGCTTGGGTACGGGCAGCATCGGCACGCTGGCGGGATTCCTTCACATCTTTTTCCAGGTCTTGCAGGGCCAGCTCAGCCGCACGGCTGGCTTCTTGCGCGGCCTTCAGGCGCACCGCTTCCTTGTCCACCTCCTCCTGGGCTTTCATCAGCCGCTCTTCACGCATTTTATGGGCTTCCTCCAGTTGGGAAATCTGCTGCTGCAGTTCAGCCAGCTTTTTGTTAGAATTTTCAGTGGTGACGTTCAGGCGGGTGACGAATTGCGAGGCCTCCTCACGCTCCTTGGTCAGGCTGGTCATCATGGCCTGCAGGCCTGCCAGCTCCGTGGTCAGGCCCGGGATCTGTTTGCGCAGCATCTTCTCCTCCTCGCGGGCACGGGTGGCCACGGCCTCGGCCTCCAGCCGCTTCGCCTCCACCACCTGCGCAGCCGCAGTGGCCTTTTGCAGGCGATTTTCCCAGTCTGAAGCGCGGGCCTCCTCCGCCTTGGCCTTTTTCGTCTGCTCGGCAATCTGGGTGTTCAAGCCCTTGGATTCCACCTCCAGTTTGGCGATGTCTTTGCGCAGCCCCTCCTGCTGCCGGGCCAGTTCGCCCAGGGCTTTTTCTTCAGTCAGGCGCTGCTTTTCAGCCTCTTTCACGCCCTGGGTGGCACTCGCAAGCTTTTGCTGCACCTCCACCAGTTCAAGCGCACGCTTTTCATCGGCTTCAATCTTCGCCTGCAGCTCGCGCAGGCGCGTCTCCGCGGTGGCGGCCTCCGCCAGCTTGGCCTTGGTTTCAGCCTCCAGATTGCTGCGCTTATCGGTCAGCAGTTTCTCCAGATTCGCCGTCTCCGTGCGCAGGCTTTCCGTCTGGTCAAAGGCCGCACGACGGTCGGCCTGGGCTTTTTCCAAAGCGGCTGCCGTGGACTGCTTGTCACGCAGCAGTGTGGTCATCTCCGCCCTCAAGCTTTCAATCTCCGTCTTCAGGCCCGGCAATACTTTTTCATGCTCCTCACGCTCAGCCACCAGCGGCGGCACCTGAGTGGAAAGTTTCTCATGCCTGGCAGTGATCTCGGCCAGCTCCGTGCGCCCCTTCGTCAGCCGGACTTCCACGCTGGCCAGCTCCTGGGCCCGGGCTTCCAGCTGGGCAGTCTGCTGCGTCAGGGCCGCCACACGGGATTCGCTGGCAGCCAGATCATGCAGCTTCGCGGCCAGCTCCACCTGCAGTTTCTCCGCCTCAGCACGCAGGCCAGGGGCACGGGATTCGTAACCTTCCACCTCGGTTTGCAGGCACCGGGCCTCCGCCTGGGCTTTGTCCCGGCTCTGTTCCGCAGACAGCAGCGCAGACTGGGCCTCCTTGGCGGCCTCCTGGCTGGCTTTGACCTCCCCCGCAGTCTGCTCATTGGCCTTCTGGGCAGCGGCCAGCTTTTCCTGCTGCTGCTGCACTTCTGCCTGCACCACGCTGAGCTGCGCGGCGACGCTGGCGGCCTGCGCCTGCAATTGTGAAACTTTTTGTTCGGCGACGGTCACCTCCTGCACTTTTCCCGTCTGAGTGGCAGCCAAAGTCACCAGCAAAGCCTCCAAACCCGTGATCTTCCCCTGCAGTTCGCCGGCCTGGGCACGGAGCTTTTGCTCCTCCTCCGCAGCCGTGGTGGCCGCCTGCCTTTGGGCCGCCGTCTCGCCCGTCGATTTGTCCAGATCCATACGTGCGGCCTGGGCTTCCGCCCGCAGGTTGGTAATCTCCTTTTGCAGCGCAGCATGCTGGGCCACCACCTCACTGGCCTTTGTGGTGAATTCTTCGGTCTTCGCCTCCGCTGCCTTGGCTTCCTGCTGACGCTCAGCCAGCGCTGTTTCCACCTGGCGCAAACTCTCACGGGCCTTCGCCACATCCGCAGTCAGCATCTCTTTCTGCTCCTCAATGCTGCGGACCTCCTTTTCCAAGGACTCCCGACGCATCATCAGTGTCTGCGTGAGACCATGCTGAGCCTTGCCCTTTTCCGTCGCGGCCAAAAGTTCCCGAGTCAGCGCATCACGCTCCTGGGCCAGCTGGGAAATCGTCGCCGTCAGTTCCCCCTTGTGGGCCTCCACCGCCTTCAGGGCCTCGCTGGCACTGCTGAGCTGCGTATCGGTGGCAGCCAGATCATCCAGCTTGTTAGTCAGATCGCCCGAGCGTGTCTCGAGGGCTTTCAGCTCCTCGGCTTTCTGGCGCAGCTGCCCCTCCAGTGCGGCCAACTTTTGTGAAGCCTCCTCTTCCGCCTGCTTTTGGCTGGAAAGCAGATGTTCAGTTTGCTGGCGCAGATCTTTGGTATGTGTTTCCAGCTGCAGCTTGGTGGCATTCAGAGCCTCATGCTCAGAGGTCGCCTTGCCGTGGTCCCTGGAAACATCCCGCAACCGTGCACTGGCCTCTGCACATTGTTTTTCCAAATCGGCCAGCTTCGTCTCCAGCGCCGTTTGGCTGCTCGTCAGACCGGCCAAGGCTGCATCCAGCAGACTGCGTTTATTTTCCAGTTCCGCCAGGACACCGGTGGTTTGCGTCAGGCTGGTTTCCTTGGCCACCAAATTTTGTACCTGGGCAGTGCGCTGGTCTTCCTCCTGACGCAGCCTTTCCAGCGTCTTTTTCACTGCCTCCACTTCTGCCTGCCGCTGTGTCACCTGGGCATCCAGCGCCGCCAGCTCAGTGCTGCGCTGGCCCAAGGAGGCCGCATCCGCTTCCGGAGAAATATCTGACACGACCACGGCAGCGGGCACAGAGGCCTCACTGAGATCCTGCTTCAGACGGGCCAGTTCTGCCGCGACCGTCTCCTTTTCTTTCAGGCTGGCACTGCGGTCCGCACTCGCCTTGTCTGCCTCGGCATGCAGGGCCTGCAAACTCTTGGTCGCCACGGCAATGTCATCCTGCACCTTGGCCAGCGCGCTGCGGCTGGACTCCACCTGGCTGTCCAAATTTGCCGCTTCCCGGCGCTTGACGGCCAGCTGCGCCAGCTCGTCTTCCGAATCTGTCAGGCTGCTATTCAGCTCCACCGTGCGGGTTTCCAGATGCGCCAGCGTTTTGCGGCCCTCTTCGACTTGCTTTTCCAGCGCCCGCAGTTCCTCCCGCCGCAGCGTCTCCGTTTCATTTTCACGGCGCAGCAGATCACGCTCCTTTTGCAGCCTGCTCACTTCCTCCTTCAGTTCATCCGCCTGCTTTTGCTGCGCGGCATCTGCAGGGGCAGTCCGTTGGATCAGCATGCCGTGCGTGGCTGCCACAGAAGGCCCCTTGATGCCCATGTCAGGCCTGGCCAGGGGCGTCTTCGTGGGTTCCACCGGACTCGTTTCAGATTTTGGCGCCCCATCTTTTGCAGGCACGGACTCCGTGTCTCCACGTTTCCCGTCCATTCGGACTGGCTGGCCCTTGGCTGCCACATTTTTGGCCTCGGTGGAGGGTGCCGTCCCCTTCGGGGGCCGTTCGCGAAACCGTGAATCCAGCTGGCCAAAACGAATTTTGTCGCCCCCTTTCACCCGGGTACGGTCAATCCGCTTCCCATTCACGAAGATACCGTTCGATGACTTCAGGTCCACCAGCTCATACACCCCATCCGCCTGACGGATAAACTCGGCGTGAAATCCGGAAATATACGTGTTATCAATGACGATGTCGTTCTTCGCATCCCTGCCGATGGAAAGACGTTCTTCGAGGATATCGAAGACGAATTCATTTCCGTCGTTGAGGTTGAAGGCCAAATAAGGCATGCAGAAAGCGGGGCAGCGGGTCCAGCGCGGAGATTAATTTTGGAAAATCATTGAATCAATCTTAATAAAGTGGGGAGATCTCATCAAACGATGCAGAATGCCATCATTTTAGAGCCTGTCAGAAAAGCCAGATAAATTTAAGTTTATTAAAATATGAATCCCCGCAGATTTTTAAAACTTTTCAGCCTCGCCTTGACCCTCACGGCCTCTTTTTCACCATTGAGCGCCTTCAGCGCTGCCGTTGAACTCACTCCGGCCCAGCTCCAGCGCGTGGGACAGCGCATCTGGCAAAACGAATGCGCAGGCACGGTGGCAGGACTGACAAGCTGGAACACAGGCGAAGATTTTGCATCGTTAGGGATCGGTCATTTTATTTGGTATCCTACAGGCAAGAAAGGACCGTTTGAAGAAAGTTTCCCTCCCCTCGCCACCTTTTTGCAAAGCCGGGGGGTGGAAATGCCGGACTGGACCAGCGGCCCCTGCCCCTGGACTAGCAAGGCCAGCTTTGAAGCGGACAAAGACGACCCGCGACAGACCGCCCTCCGGGCCATCCTGGTCAAAACCGTCGCCCTGCAGACCGAATTCATCATTGCCCGGCTCCAGCGTGCCCTGCCGAAGATGAAAGCAGGCTCCAAAAAACCCGCCCTCGTCCAGTCCCACTTCGATGCTCTCCTGGCGAGCCCCGAAGGCGCCTTCTGCCTCATTGATTACGTCAATTTTAAAGGCGAAGGCACCGCCCCCACCGAACGCTACAACGGCCAGGGTTGGGGACTCATGCAAGTCCTCGAAGGCATGAAGCAGCCTACCCCCGCCGCCTTTGCCGAAGCCTCCAAAGCCGTCCTCAGCCGCCGAGTGCAAAACGCCCCCGCCGCCCGCAAGGAACAGCGCTGGCTCGCCGGCTGGCACAACCGCTGCGACGGATACAAACGGAAGCTGTAAAGGCCCCTCCCCACCATGCCCTCCCCCAGCCGCTGGACCGTGGCCCTGCTCACCTGGTTGCCACTCTTCATCGTCACCCTTCTGGACAGCGCCTGGGGTGCGGCGCAGATCACCCACGCATGGAGCCAGCCTAACGTACGATGATGAAATGGACCGCATGAGCGCCGCCCCACCCGACCCCTCTCCAAAACGGGAACGCCTCTGGCGAATCATCTTCCTTTCCGATACCCCGGTGGGCCGTGCCTTTGATCTCGTTCTCCTCTGGCTCATTGCGCTCAGCGTCGTCACCATCATCCTGGAAAGCGTGGATGAAATCCGCCTGCCTCACGCCAACCTTTTCTGGACGCTTGAGTGGATCTTCACGGCCCTTTTCACCGTCGAGTACCTCGCCCGTCTCTGGTCCGTCCGCCGCCCCTTGCGCTATGCCCTCAGCTTCTTTGGCCTGCTGGATCTCGTCTCCATCCTGCCCGCCTATTTGGAGCTGCTCATTCCCGGCACCCACTACCTCATGGCCCTGCGCGTGCTGCGCCTCATGCGCATGTTCCGCGTCCTGAAAATGGCCGAATACCTGGGCGAGGCCAGCATCCTCCTCGCCGCCCTGCGGGCCAGCCGGCGAAAGATCACCCTCTTCCTCACCACCGTCATTGGCATCGTCCTTGTAGAAGGCACCGTCGTTTACGTGCTCGAGCATGAGGCCAACCCCGACTTTGCCAACATCCCCCAGGCCATCTACTGGGCCATCGTCACCATCACCACCGTCGGTTACGGCGATGTCGCCCCCATCACCGTTCCCGGTAAAATGATGGCCTCCATCATCATGCTCACCGGCTTTGCCATCATCGCCGTGCCCACCGGCATCGTCACCAGCGAGCTGGGCCGCGCCATGAGCAAGCCTCTAGCTCCCCGTCGTCGGTGCAACGAATGCGGCTGGGAAGACCACGATCCTCTCGCCCTCCACTGCCAGCACTGCGGCACCAAACTCTCCTCTTCCACCGAATAGACCCGATTTCTAAACGGCCTTGGGAAAAGAGATCCCTCAGGGCAAAAGTTTCACGCCAAACAACGGCGGAAAAAATCCACGGTCATGCCCAGCACCTGACGCCCCAGCTCCGCATCATAGCGCAGCCCCTCATCGCGGAGGAAAGCATGGGCCGCATTGAACTCGTGCCAGGTGAAATTCACCCCCGCCGCCGTCAGCGCCTGGTAGATCAGCGCCCGCCCTTCTGCCGGCACGTGAGGGTCCTGACGGCCAAAGACCATCATCAGCTCCCCCTTAATCTCCGCCGCCCGCGCCAGTGAATCGTCATTCATGCCCGCCCCCAGGCTGCGCTTGTGCAGATCCGTCGGGTAAAAACAGGCCGCTGCTGCCACGTCCGGCTGCAAGGCTGCGCGATACGTCAGATGCCCGCCGATGCACGGGCCCAAGGAACCTAGACGCCCTGTGCAGGCCTCATGCCCCTCCAGGTAATCCAGCACCGCCCGGTTATCTCCATCATAGGCCGCCACTGGCTTCTCCGTTTTCAGCCGATTACCCACATCGGACCCAGCCTGATCATACGCCAGCACCGTCCCCGCCGTCAGGTACTCATGGTAGATCTCCGGCAACGCCACCACAAACCCATGCCCAGCCAGAAACGCCGCCGTGCGCACGATGGGCCCCGTCAGTTGAAAAATCTCCGAGTGAAACAACAACCCCGGATATCTTCCCTCCCCCGCTGGCCGCAGGACCAAAGTCTGCATCGGCCCCGTAGGCGTAGAAAGTTCAACAATTTCAGGATCGCGGAGGGTCATGGTAAAAGAAAGCTCGTTCAGGGACATAAAAGGGTGCCCCCATCCCCTTCCCGCATCATTCCCACTCAATGCTCGCTGGTGGCTTCGTGCTGATGTCATAGAGCACGCGGTTCACACCTTTTACACTGTTGAGGATCTTGTTAGACGTGTTGCGCAGCACTTCATACGGCAGCTCCACCCAGTCGGCCGTCATCGCGTCTTCGCTGATCACAGCGCGCAGAGAAATCGCCTGCTCATAGCTGCGTTCGTCGCCCTTCACGCCCACGGTTTTCACCGGCAGCAGCGCCGCATAGGCCTGCCAGACATGCTTGTACCAACCGCTGCGATGCAACTCCGCGATGAAGATGGCATCCGCCTGCTGCGTGGCCACGATGCGCTCCGGCGTGATCTCGCCGGGGATGCGCACAGCCAGGCCGGGACCCGGGAAAGGATGCCGCCACAGGGCGCGGTGGGGGATGCCCAGGCTGGCGCCTAGTGCCCGCACTTCGTCCTTAAACAGCTCGGCCAGAGGCTCCAGCACCTTGCCCTGCGCCTTCAGTTCCATGATGCGGTCCACCCGGTTGTGGTGGGTCTTGATCTTGCTGGCGATGGAGCCGCTCGTCGCGCTCTCGATCACGTCTGGATACAGCGTGCCCTGGGCCAGAAGCTCCACATCATCCGCCAGCTTCCAGAATTCCTCCACAAACAGCGTGCCGATGATGCGGCGCTTCTGCTCAGGGTCTGTCACGCCCTTCAGCGCACCCAGGAAGACCTCGCTCGCGTCGATCTGCTCAATGGGCACACCCACTTCTTCAAACAGCACTTTGACCTCGGCGGATTCATTCAGGCGCATCAGCCCGGTATCGATGAAAATGCAGCGCACCTTCACCCCGGCACGTGCCAGCAGCACCGCCAGCACCGTGCTATCCACACCACCGGAGACGCCGCAGATGACTTCGCGGTTACCCACGTCCGTCTTGATCTGGGCGATCATCTGGTCCTTGAACTCTTGAATGTCGAACTTCGCCAGCTTCGCGCCACTTTCCGTGAGGAAGTTTTTCAGGATGGCCGTGCCCTCGTGCGAGTGCGTCACCTCCGGGTGAAACTGGATGCCCCAGCAGCGGTCGCTCCACTTCAGCGCCACCGGCACCGCGTCTTCATTCGTGGCGATGACCTGCGTGGTCGCCGCCAGATTCGCGCAGGTATCGCTGTGGCTCATCCACACCTGAGACTCATGGGAGATGCCCTTGAAAAGATCTGCATGCTCCTTCACCACCAGCTTCGCCGGGCCATACTCCCGCGTGACCCCCGGCTTCACCGTGCCGCCGTGTTTGATGTTCAGCAGCTGCATGCCATAGCACACCCCCAGCACCGGCACGCCAAAGGCAAGCAGCTTTTCAAAGTCCACGTCCGGCGCATCCACCTCCGAGGTACTGCGTGGGCCGCCCGAGAGGATGATGGCTCCGGGATTCTTCAGGTTCGCCAGTTCCGCTGGTGGATATAGGTGAGAAACGAAGCCCAGCTCGCGAACGCGGCGGACGATGAGCTGAGAATACTGGGAACCGTAATCGAGTACGGCAACTTCGTGGTCGGTCATGGAATGTAAGTCAGAAAAGAGAGTCAAAAAACGCGGTCACCGTGGCGACTGCGACAGGTCAGAGACAGGAGATTAAGAGGGCTCGTAATTCACCGGCTCTTCCGTGATCACCACATCGTGCGGGTGGCTTTCCTTCAGGCCGCCAGCGGTGATGCGGACAAAGCGCGCCTTCGCCCGCAGTTCATCCAGATTATCCGCCCCCACATAGCCCATGCCTGAGCGCAGACCGCCCATGAGCTGGAACACCACATCCGCCAAAGGTCCCTTGAACGGCACGCGGGCCTCCACGCCTTCCGGCACCAGTTTGCCTGAGCTGTTTTGCCCATAGCGGTCCCCAGCGCCCTTGCGCATGGCCTTCAGGCTGCCCATGCCACGGTATTCTTTAAAGGTGCGGCCCTGCCATTTCACCATGTTGCCCGGACTTTCCGCCGTGCCTGCCAGGAGGGAGCCCAGCATCACGCAATCCGCCCCGCCGGCCAGCGCCTTCACGATATCACCCGAGTAACGGATACCGCCATCGGCGATCACCGTCACGCCGCGCGGGCGGCACACTTCTGCCACCTCCTGCACCGCCGTGAACTGGGCCATGCCCACGCCCGAAATGATGCGCGTGGTGCAGATGGACCCTGGGCCCACCCCCACCTTGATCGCCGAAGCGCCCGCCTCCACGAGGTGCAGCGCCCCGTCCTGGGTCACCACGTTCCCCGCCACGATCGGGATGCTGCCGCCCACGCGGTCTCGCAGCCGGCGGATGACATCCGCCACACGGGTGGTGTGGCCTGTGGCCGCATCAATGAACAGCGCATCTGCACCCGCAGCCACCAGGGCCGCGCCGCGGTCCGCACAATCATCGCCCACGCCCACCGCCGCACCCACGCGCAGCTGGCCATTCGCATCCTTAGCCGCACTGGTAAACATCTGGCGCTTCACCACATCCTGCTTGGTGATCAACCCGGCCAGTTTGCCATTCGCATCCACCAGCGGCAGTTTTTCAATCCGGTGTGTGTAAAGGATCTTCAGTGCCTCATCAAAGCTCGTCGTCGGCGTGCCGATGGCGAGGCGGTCGCGCGGCGTCATGATCGTCGAGACCGGCGTGTTTTCGTCCTCGATGTACCAGAGGTCACGGCTCGTCACCATGCCCACCAGCGTGCCATCGGGTTCCACCACAGGGAATCCACTCACGCCTTTTTCATGCATCAGGCGCTGCAGCGCCCCTAAAGTCGTCTCCGGGCGCACCGTGTGCGGGGTCTGGATGACGGTGTTTTCAGACCGCTTCACCTTCGCCACCTGCTCCGCCTGATAATCAATCGGGATGTTCCGGTGGATGACCCCCAGGCCACCCTCGCGGGCCAGGGCAATCGCCAGCTCCGCCTCCGTCACCGTGTCCATCGCGGAGGATAGGACCGGTATGTTCAGCTGGATGCTGTTGCCAAAAAACGTGCCCAGATTTACCTCTCCAGGCAGAACCTGGCTCAGTCCAGGCAGGACCAATACGTCATCAAAACTCAGTGCAAGGGAAGGAATATCGCCCATGTGCCATCTAAGCGGCACTCAGGCGAGTGTCACGCAGAAAGTGACATCTGAATGCAAATCACGGACGATAAACACGGGTTCTGCCCGTGTAGGAGTCAATTTGCACGCAATAATAGTTTGTGGGTACTTGAGAGTTCTGGGAATCCCGCGACTCGATCACCATGATGTAGCTTTCATCGTAGTTCGGGATTGTGTAGGCCTGGGCCACATCGTTGGCATTCGCATCGGCGGCTGCTGCCGCGGTGAGCATTCTCATGCTGCCATCTGGGTAGAAGCGCATGGCGGCATAAGAAACATCTCCCCCTGTGGAATTCCCTGGCGGGGTAAAAAGATGTTGGCCTGTCACACCTTCCACCTGCTGAACAACTGTTTCCAGAAGAGGCGAAAGTTCTTCCTGGGAGGACAGAATGATGCCCGATTCCAGATAATAAGGGTCTGAAATGGCTTTCTGGCCACCGTTTGGCAGGCTCTGCACCACCTGATAGGCATAAAAGGAGTTGTCATCAGGCTTATCCGCCGTGCTGTCCACATACCGGTAAAAGCGCACTTCCACCTCGGATGACAGCGAGACAGCGCTCTGCTGAGCCAGGCTGATGCGGTTGACAAGGGCGTCACCCGCCGAATTCAGCCGGGTAGAGCGCACCACGTCAATCAAGGCCGGCGCGGCCAAAGCGATCAAAATGGAGATGATGCCCACCACAGTAAGCATTTCGATGAGCGTGAAGGCCGACCGTATGCGGCGCTGAGAAAAAGTTGTCATGACTCAAAAAGAGAAAAGTTTGAACTAGCTGCCCCACTTGGCTCCACGCATGGAAACAGTCGCAGAAAAGATGCGGTAATTGACACGCATTTCGGTCATGGCATTGGCCACAGCCGTCATCGTGTCATTAATGTTTTCGGCTGCTTCAGGACCGTCCAAAAGATTTGAAATACGCGTGTCGAAAGGCGGGGTCTCAGGCTCCGAGTTCTGACTGAGCCTGTCCGCGCTGCCTTCATCAATCGCGATCAAAATCACCTTCACCAGTGAGGGCAGGCGATGCTGGTTTCCCTGCAATGTCGGGGAAGCATTCGTATCCACCGCAGAATCATACTGGAATACAGACTGGAATTGATTGGCCGCCCCCACTCCGGCCACCTCCACCTGTGGGGCAACGATCAGAGCAACAATGTTGTCAGCAATGGGACGGGTCAGCCCCCGCTCCGTCGGTGTCTCATCATCGTCCATATCTACGCCAGCCTGTTCAAACCAGGCTGTGCTGGTGTTGGCTCCGTTAGGCACGGCATTCGCGGCAGGATAGATGAGATTTTTTTCGGCAGGCGGAGAAAACTCCATGAGCCGATAACGGTAACGGGGAGTGGTTGGTGGCAGGATCTGTGGCCGGAAAAAATCATCCGAGGTGTATTGTACAAAATAACCCCGGCCGCACAGCAATCGGTCCAGGCCGACATACGTCGGATCGTGGGCAACCCCCAGGGGTGCCTGGAAAAACACCGCATGTCCCGGCGAATTGGCTGCACCTGCCCCTTGCTGCAGCAGACCTTCTGCCGGACCGCAGACAAAACGCAGGTCCGATTTCCGCAGATAGTTCTGTGGAGCCGTGTTGCTCACGGTGTTCACCGAATCGGCCAAGTAGGAGTTGTCATAATCCACATAAGAATTCAGCGTCGCCTGGCTGAGGTTTCTCGTGATGATGTCGAAGGCGATGCGCGCCTCCCGGAACTGGCTGACCCGGGCATTGGACTTCGTCCACGTGCTCTGAACTGTCCCGATCACCTGCGCGCTAACCAGCAGCAGGATGATCAGGATGGTCATGGAGACGAGAACCTCCACCAGGGTGAATGCAGCCCTCCCTTTCCGGAGGGATGCCAAAGAATGTGAATGTCGAAAGCTCATAGCCAAAGGGGGGTAAAGAACAGGTTAAGGAGCAAAACGCTTGGATTCGAGAACGCGGAAACGGTAGTAGCTCTCGAGTGGCTGCAGGGCGAACGGATTGCCTGCCGAGGCGTAGTCCACATTGTTGCCGGCTTCCTGCATGTCGGTCTGGTCAATGTAACGCTCAATCAGGAAGGATCCGCGGAACTCTCCACTTGGAAGATCCAGGTCAGGATTGAACTCATCGGCAGCGACGGAACGGCGAGCCTTGCGGATGGCCTGTGCCCGCACATGCACCCGGAAGGTGTTCGAGCGCGTCGTGAACTTGGAGTACAGGTTCGCATAGGGCCGCTCCCGGGTGTTATCACCCGTGGCGCAATGGGCACCCCAGAACTGGGCCATGGCCTCGTTGCGATCCGAAGGGACCTTGGTCTCAGACGAAATGACGTTGCCTTCCGCCGTAGCACCTGGGACGGCACTTGGAATCAGGTGGATTTCGCAAAGCTGGGAAGCCGTGCGGAAAAGGCCGCCGCGGAAACCTGTAGGCAGGTTGTTTGAAAAGTTGAACCGCTCCTCAAACTGGCGCAGCGTTCCCTGCACCAGATTGTCCTTGTTGTTCTCCTGCCACCAGAGCTTGGCATCCGTCCGGAACTGATCCAGCACGATGGAGCGGTGCCAATATTTGGCGTCGGCCTCGCTGCGGAAGATGGGAGCCGAGGAACCGTTGGTGCCCCAGCCGGTGCGCACGGCCTTCGACTGCTCGTAGTCGGCATTCGGAATGGCGGCCATAATCTCACCCTTCATGGCTGCGTGAACGGCAGTGGCACGGCGGATGTGGGTAAAGGGCAGCATCTGATAGTTCAGGTTGATCTTGCCAGCCGTGGAGAAGGACTCGCTGATCGCATAAGGCTCCACCACTGGCATCCAGAAGAGATCCAGGAGGTAATGGTCAGGCGGTGAACTTGCACCAGGATGGGTGGAAGCCGATGTGGCAAAGGCTCCCGTCGTGCCCGTCGAATAAGTCACATAGGGGCGGAAGAGAAGATTCGTCCAGGCACCGTTGCCATTGGTGTCCCAAATGCGGGATGGCAGGGATCCCATCACTACAGGAGACGGCACCATGCGGTTAGGCGAGAAGTAATTCCCCTGACCGTTGGCAAAACGTGCGGTGGAACCGTTGGAACGGAAATACGTGGCGCGCCATTTCTTCGGTGCTGGCCAGCCCGTGAAGGTAAAGTCCCCCACCGCATAGTTGCCTTCATCCACCTTGTTGATGAAAGGCCCCACACGACCACCTGGATCCGAATCGTCAAAGTCATAATACCGCTGGATGGAGGCGGCAGCGACACGGGAGTGCGGCAGATCCGGGCTGCGGCCTGCGCCCACGCCGTTGGTGCCATCCAGGATGACTTTGGCGGGCAGACCACGCACACTCAGGTCCACCGCTGTGTCATTCACGCTGTCTTCACCCCGGTCAAAGCCCGGCTCCGTGCCGGCTGTGTAAGAGGAGAAATTATGGGCCGTGTAGGCATCCGTGTCATTCCAGAGGCGATGGGGCGTCCAATCCGAAGCTGGAACGGTCTTCTTGGCCGCGATGATCCGGGGATCTCCATGAGCAGGCTGCAAGGTGCGGACCACATCCGAGCCAAAATGCCAAGGGCGGTCATAGTTCACCAATTCACGTGCGCTCGGATAGCGAAGATCCACACCATCAATGGAGTTCTGAGGATCTGATAGGGGTCCATAACCGATGCGGACCAGACGGTTTCCACGGAGGAGCGAGTTTTCCTGCATCTCCACCCCGACATAGTTGGCAGCGTCCTTCGTGTAGATGAGGGCAACGGCTCCTGGCACGCTCTGGTTCGGCGGTGCGGTGACAGGGGTGGTGATACGCGGATCATAGGCACGGGTGTTGGTATTGACACTCACGTTGTCCCAGCGGTAGAAGCGACCTCTCACGGAGCGGTTTGTGGCCGCCTCCAGGTCTGGATTGGGTGCGCCTGAGGTATCAAAGCGTCCCAAACAACCGTCGCGGCTGAAGCTCCACCAACGTGGGGCCTGGATGGCGGGGTGGTTGTAGGTGCTGCCATCGGTATTCTGATAGTTGATCGCGTAGGACCCCGTCGTTACGATGTCCGGAACCGGTGCCTCTCCTTCATTGAGCTTGAACTTGATGACCTGCACAGGCTCTTCGCTGGTGTTGGCCAGGACGTGATGATCATAAATCTTCAGCGTCATTTCCCCCGATGTGAAGCGCAGCGTATCACTATGCTCCACGGTGAAGAACGAGGAAACCAAGTCCATGTTCGCCAGTCCCGAATGCACCTGGCTTGTGGCATTGCCGTCGTAACTGCTGTCTTCAGGCATATTGCCACGCGGACCCACCCGGCGACCCAGGGCCACGTTGCGGAAGCTGGCAAAGCCCCCGATTTCGGGATGGCCATCGGTCTCATAAAGAGGCTTTTCGCTGCGGATGGCCACCGGTTCGTTGGTGGCAAAAACAGAACGTCCATTCACTTCGATGCTGCTCATGTCCGTCCCAGAAATCACCACGGTGTAATCTGGATTGATTTCGGTATAGGCTGCGGCTGCGATGAAAAACTCCAGGTGCAGCAGGGCTTGGACACGTTTTTGGGTGATCGTCAGCGGCTGGTCAAAATCGAGGGTCCAGTTCCAGTTGCGCCAGTCATAGCCCGGATGCAGGCGGTAATAACGGCCATAGTTAGGGCTGGTATGTAGGGCGGGGATGGCCGTCGTGCCATAATAACCAGCCTGATCTGCATTGCGCAGAGGCGGGAAATTGGAATAGTAGCGTTCCTTGATCATGTTGGCCGCAGGGGTGGTGCCATCCGGCTGCGTTGCAGCATTCCTCCAACGCACGGCGTCCACATTGGTCAGACGAGCTTGGCTGCTGCCATCGAAACCGATCGGATAAGCGTGCGAGATGTGGAAGCTTTCCAAATCCTGTTCGCGAACACGCAGGGCCGTGCGACCACCGCTGACAATCGGGATAGCGGCCTGGGCTGCGGCATCCAAATTGGCAGGCGCGATGTTTGGAATACGGAAGTCGCCTTCCTGGGCAGAAGGATTGGTATCAAGGGCTGGGATTCTCCAGCTATACATGTCGGGCTGGCCATCGGCCGTACAAATGAACTGAAGCCCGATCTCACTCAACGAGACGAAACGACCGTAGCCGCGGATCGAATCACCGCTGACGGAACTTGTCCAGGAAGGGTGCTCCGAAGGGGTCACCTGACCATGACCTGGCAGGAAACGGTCGTTAAAAGGATTGTTCGGATTGGCCGTGTCACGCACTGCCCCTGGCGTGTATGTGTCGGTTGTTCCCACTGAGGAATCCCGCATCTGGTAATAGGTCGTATTTTGGTTAATCGCAGAGGTGGGCCAGCTGCTGCGGTTTTTAACCAGGAAGCTGTCATAGAGGTTGGTGGTGCGGATGTAATCAAACATGGACACCAGCACCTGGCGCGCATTGTCCACACCGAGTTTTTCGTTGCTCTTGAAGGATTTGGCGGTCGCTGTCCCCTCAGAACTCGCGGTAGGGAATGGCTGGTCCAGAATCTGATCCAGCATGTTCAGCAGCTTGATGTTGCGAGGCAGTGAAATGTCATACCGTGCACCGTTTACCGAACCGACAAGGGTCGCGGAATGCTCGCGCTGGAAGATGTAGCTGTTGCCATTGTCGGGATTTTGGTTGGTGCCCAGGCGGGTGCAAAACTCCATCAGCTTGTCAAAGCCAGTACGTTTGGCAACAACACGGGGCAGAGGCCACATCGCAATGCGAGGAAGACCAAAAAGATTGATTTCACTGCCACGGCTTTGCGCGGTGAGAAAGGCACTCGAACGCTCCAGGCTGGTCTTGCTGAACAAAGTCACCCGATCATTGACGAGGGGGGTATTGAGAATGCGGCGGCCATTGCTGGCGCCCTGTGCAAAGAGCAATTCGTCCACACTGGAATAGAGACGCTCTCCCATGGACACGGCGATCGCGTTGGCGTTGCTGGTGTCACCAGTGACGGTACGGTAGTCATCCTGCTCAAAGGTCGTGGTGCCCGCCTTGCTGCCGCCGGTATGGATGCGGGGCATGATTTCGTAGAGCCGCTCTTTTACATCAAGGATGGTTGACTGCTCCGTGCCGGAAACAGGACCGCGAATACCGTAAGTATCCAGGCTGCGATTGTCATCCTGAAGCGGGTTGGGATAAAAAACGCTGCTGAGGGCAACCGTGGCAGGGTGACCAGCAAAACGCTGGTACTCACTGCGGGCAGGAGGAAAGTCGGCCCAGCGGTGGTCACGCTCATGATAATAGATGGGCAGGCCAGCAAAGGTGGGCTCCGAGGCGGTGTTGATGTTGATCTTGCTGGTTTCGTCATCCGTCCAGAACGCGACGCGGCCCACAATGGGATTGGTTTCGGAAGGAACACCATACTGCTCATTGGCATCCACCGAAGGGCCTTCTCCCAGGCCACCTTCCGCGCTGTTGAGCACCCGGAACTGAAGTGAACCTTCCAGCAGGTAACCCACAGCGCCATCTTTCAGCACATAAAGCCACTGCACAGGCATCGCCAAGCGCAGTTGGTCGATCCCGGCACCGGCACCCGTCGGTTTGACAATCGGCTGGGAAGCATCGCCCACAGCCCCGTCACCAATGTTGTTGTTAGGCGTCAGCTGGGTGTTGGTATCGTATGAAAAGCCTTCCACAGGCACCTCGGCGTTGGTTGGGTCAATGTCCTGGCCGGCACGCGGGTCAATGATCGGGAAGTAGATCTGGGCGGTATCCTGGTTGGTCTGGGCTCCGGTAACCACACCCTTGATGACTGGCTCATTCATGTCCACATAGCGGGCGGAATTGTTGCCATCATTCCAATTGCTTGGCGGCTCAGACTGACTCACAAACTCCTGCTCCCGGGTGTTCACCCCGCCGCCGGTATTGCGGAAGATCATGTCCTTGTCAGAAAACAGCTTGTACCCGGCCAGGAAGGCTCCGCTGGCGGCGTATTTGCGGACGGCACCTGGCTGGGTGGCATGAATCACCGGCACCCCGTTGTTTTCCCGGGCGGAACCGGAACGGATCTGGGCGATGACCATGTTCACGGCCGTATCGGCAAAGCGGCGGGAAGCCTGGGAGGCCGAATAGATGTTGGTAGCCTTGTTTTCGGTGTCGGCGACACTCAGGAAGGCCAGAATGACGATTGTAGCCAAAGCGAGCATCGAAAGAACGATGATCAAGGCTAACCCTTGGTGACGCCGGGCGTCTGCAAGGAAGAGGCGGATGTGTTTCATGGCAGTAAAATGGGGGGGAAATTTATTTCTTTTTTTCGATTAAATCGGAAACACGAAATCTTTTCAAGTCATTGCTCAGTATATACTTCGTTATTACAGCCGATTTTCGGCCAAAAAAAGCCCCTGGAGGATTTTCCTCCAGGGGATGAGGGGTTAAGGAGCGGGTGAAAACAGGACCTGATTGGAAATCAGCGGCACTTTTTCATTCGAGCGTTTCACCATCAGGTAGTAACCGACGCCACGTAGGCCACTGCCTGTTTTAACGATAATACCCTGGAAGGCGGCCGTGCGTTTGACCAGCTTGGCGCTGATGACTTGCTGGACCATCACCGTGCCCTTGATAGCACCTGTCTTGGCCGTAACGGTCAAAGTGGTCCCGTAAGGGTTCACATTTGGAGAGTTCGGCGCTGTGAGCTGTTTCGGCACAACCACCGTGTTTTTCGCGGTCACATCCACTTTGTCTGTGCTGTCGCGGTACGGCAGGTTGGGGGTCATCAGCGGCCCGATGCCTTCGATGCCGTCCTGAGAGAACTCCAACGTGGCATTGTCCTTGTTATCGGCCTCCACTGGAGTCCGGGCAATGCCCAGAATCAGCGGGAACGGACCGACATCTTCACTGTGGACCGGTTTGCGGGTCGGATCTTCGTAGGCACCGCCTGTCACCGTCAGGGCGATCGGACCGAATCCTGCCAGGTAGCTGGTAGCCTTCGGATTCGCCGGGCTGCTCCAGGTCGGAGCCGTCGCAGGGATGGCGGTGATGGTGTTATCTGAATATTTGCTGTCATCCACCTTATTGAGGGTGATCTGGCCCACCAACGATCCGCGGAGGGGAGCTTTGTAAAGAGCCTGGTAAATCACGATCTCCCCATTCGGCCCGACAAACTGAGCCCCTGTGATGGCCTGACCATCGGCCGTTTTACCCACCAGAGAAAGGCCACCCAGCGCATTCACAGTGAAAGAGGCATAGCCATCTCCCTGCGGAATGGTGTCAGCCGATGCATCCGGAGGCATGAGCGCAAAGGTGTAATAACCCGAAACAGGAGGTTTCGCGATAGGTGCATCTGCCACCGCCAGCTCGTTCAGATAAGGGTTCGGTGGCAGGTTCTTGGACCACTTGTTACGCCAGCCGGCGAAGGCGACTTCCAGGTCCACAAATTCGATCTGGCCGTCCACTTCCTTCTGGACCGTTGTGCTCAGGGAAGCCGAGGCCAGGCGATCCTGGCCAGGATTCATAGCAAACGTCAGCGTGAGTGGTGGAGGCACAGGCTTGCCCGTGCGTACAATGGTGACCGTGGCCGTCGGCGGCAGCGGCACTCCGGTGTCAGGATCGAGATCAATATCGAGGATGCCTTTGAAGGCATGAATATTGCCCCCGAGTGTGACTTTGCCTGTGAAGGTCCCCAGCGCGGTGACCGTCATGTCGAAACGACCGCCGAGTTCACCATTGAGTTCATCCCGTGGAATCCAGCCCGCGAAGACACCTACTGCTCCCGCAGGGATGGCCTGGACGGTGAGAACTGGATTGATCGGATCCGTTTTAGAGGTGCCCAAGGCATTGATGGCCGAAACTTTGACCGTGAATGCGCCGGCCTTGGTGGGGCGACCGGTAATTTTGCCTGTCTTGGCATCCAGTTTCAGCCCAGCAGGCAGAGGAGCCGCTGCATAGCTGACGGGGGTTTTGGAACCGTCCACACCGAAGTTCACAGGGATCTGGTACTCGAAGTCCGAACCGACCATGGCAAACGGGAATTCGATCGCTTCCAGCTCTGCGCCTTCGGTGTAAACCTTCAGGTGATGAGTGCCGGCCATGCGAACGGAAGGATCTCCGACGCCCGTGATCTCACAAGCATAAGTGCCGCGGTCTGCCACTTCGACGTTGTTGATGGTCAGGGTCTTGGTCGTGACGCCGGTGAAGTCCAGCAGATCCTCTGCAGGGATGTCCACAAAGACACTGTTTACCAGTCTCTTCCATTTGTAACCAATAGTGAATCCCTTCGGTCCCATCGCAAGGACGGTCATCGTGGCCTTCGTTTTGGGTTTGTTGGAGGCTGGCAGATTGACATCCGGATTGGAGGCCACCACCACCTGACCTGTGCCAGGAACCGAGAGGGCAGGTTTGGTGACGTTCACGTTTTTGGCCTCGACGGTGAATTCCCCGGCCAGCGCTGGGGTGATGTTCTGGATCCGCAGGGTGGAAACCAGCACGGTGCCATCGAGCTCTTCCGTGACGGAGATTCTCGAAGTGACGCCGCCAACGACCGTGTCGCCCAGTTTGATCGCGCCTTTGTTACGCTTCCACACCACAGTGCGGCCCGTCTGGGCACCACCCACGCGAGTGACGAGTTCCAGGTTTTCACCCTGGAGCAGCGTGTAGGATTCAGGCTGAAGCTGGATGCTAGGCACACCTTCCACGACGGAGATGGAGGCCACACCGCTCGGGACGGTGCCGACCGAGTTGGTGACTTCTACCCGCACCTCATCGCCATTGTCATCATCGGTGATGCCGATGATCCTCAGGGTGGAGGCTGTTTCGCCAGGGATGTTTGCAAAGACACCGCCCGCTTCACGGCGCTGCCACTGATAGGTCAGGGTCGGAGTGCCCGTCGCCGTGACACGGAAGAAGGCGATGTCACCCGTGCTCACCTGCACCGAAGTAGGCGGCGTAGTGATCACCACTGGATTGTTGACCGAAAGCGCCACCAGGTTGCTCACAGGACCATTGCCCGCGAGGTTGCTTGGGATGACATTGTAATTGCTGTCCTCGTCGCTTTCCAGCACACCGGTGATGGTCAGGGTAGAGAAGCCCGTCTGCGCATTCGAGGTGACGGTGAAACGGCCGCCTGTGTTGATGTTCGTCGTACCGCGTCTCCACTGGAAGCCATAAGGCGACGGACCCGAGAGCTGCACGGAGAAGGTGGCTGTGCCATCAGGATTCACAGCCTGAGGCAGCGGCTGCACGGCGATGGTCGGAGGATCGTTAACGGTCAACTGCACAGGAGTGCTGGTAGCCGTGAAGGCACCCTCACCATTCGTCACCACCACACGATACAGGCCTTCGTCGGCCTCAAAGATGCCTGTTTTGGAGAAGGTGTTGGTGAGCTGACTGGTGCGGACAGGATTGCCGATGTTCTCGAAGGCAGCACCGCCGATGCTTCTCTGCCACTGATAGACAAACTCAGGGCTGCCAGCGACCGTGACACTGAAGTTCACGATGGTGCCGAGGCCTGGGTTGACCGTGCTAGCCACAGGCTGGGCCGTGATTTCCACATCGTCG
The DNA here is from genome assembly GCA_040386955.1 of Verrucomicrobiota bacterium. Lineage (GTDB taxonomy): Bacteria > Verrucomicrobiota > Verrucomicrobiia > Verrucomicrobiales > Verrucomicrobiaceae > Prosthecobacter. Next base: position 17,540 of record JAZKER010000039.1, on the reverse strand, counting down.
GTCAGGCCGGTGATGCGGATCACGCCCTGGCTGAGCAGGGTAGAGGTGTCCCACAGATACTGTCCAGGAAGCTTCACGTAATCCGAGAGGTTCCCAGGGCCGAAGGTGAGAGATCCTGTCAGATCCAGAATATCAAACGAGGTGTTGATTGCAGGGTTATAGCCAGAAGCCAGGAGCACCAGCAAGCGGCCAGTTTCAGTGATGTTCACGGAAGTTCCTGCCAGTTTGGTGAGGTTGTTGGCGCCGAGGGTGAACTCGACCACGGAATTGGCTCCCACCGTGAGAGGGCCACCAAGAGTCAGTTTTTCCTCTGGAGAAGTGACGGTTGGGTCACCGATGCGCAGTGTGGCGCGGGTTTCGATTCCGGTGCCCGTGCCCACCAGTTCCACAGGTCCCCCGATACGGCCAATGCCGCCCAGGACTGCCCCTGCATTCACCCGGACGGTGCCGGAACCCGTGGCAGAGCCCGTGGTCACATTGGTGTTCATCACCAGCAGGGTGCCCTCATTGACAGTCACTCCGCCATGGAAGGTGCTGTTGTTGCCACGCAGGGTGACGACGCCCGTCCCGGTCTTCACCAGGGAGAGAGAATCGGCAGGCAGCGGATTATTATTGCTGTCCAGGCCAGCCGTGCCACGAGCTTCAGTGATGTTGCCATTGATGCTGACTCCATAGCCGGAGAGGATGTTGGAATCGAGATTCAGCTTCTGGATTTCAGCAACCTTCGCCTGGTTGTCACGGAGGGTGATGTCACCTGTGAAGGTGGCATTTCCCGTGGTCAGCGAACTCGCGGCACCAAGGCTCATGCTGCCGACACCCAGACGGGCATTGACATCAATGGCCTGTGAAATCGTCAGCCCGCTGACCGCCGTGCGCAGGGAGATGTCTCCATCCGCAACATCGCGAGTCCAAAGGACGGGTGAATTGTTCAAATCACTGACCTGGCTGGCCAGAAAATAAGCCTCACCGGCATTCGTGCCGTTGGTGACACGGACCTGGGTTCCATATGCCAGTTCGGCCAGTTGATCCATCTCCGGCGCACGGACAAGGTTCATGGTGCCATCCACCTGGAGGCCAGCGCTGTAAATGACCTGGTAAACACCGTTCCATCCGGGATTCTCCTGCTCGTCTTTGACCAAGATCAGGGTGCCCTCATCAGCCTCTGTGAAGATGCGCCCATCAATGGTGGTATCAATTTCCACAAAGGCTCCAGGGCCGCCGGCATTGCTGAAGAGACCGTTATGAGTCGGGTCGAAACGGCCTTTGTCACGGGCCAGGCTGAAGCCCGTGGTGGAGCGATCCACTGTCAAAACCTGGGCCCAAAGCACCGGCGAGGTGTTCACAGTCTTCACCAAGGAGGCGAGGAAGTAAATCTCGTTGGCTTCACTGCCTGCCTGGACACCCACCTTGATGCCATAGACAAATTCATTCAAGGCATCCAGGGCAGGTGCACGAACAAGATTCATGGTGCCAGCAGGCTGGCCATTCGGGATGCTCACGAGGTAAACACCGTTGCGCTCAGGATTGGCCTGCTCATCCTTCACCAGGACCAGACTGTTGATTTCGTTGGTGGTGAAGGTGAAGCCGTCCACCACATTGGCCACATTCACAAAGGTGCCTGCGCCCAGCCCTGCATCGAAGGAGCCGCCACCCGCCAGCACGCTGGTGCCAGAGGTCGCCCGCAGAACGGTGACCTGCGGACTGCTGAGGAATGGATTGCCGTTTCTGTCGCCCAGGTCCACCCGGCCATGCCAAGGATTGCCAACTGTTCCGGTATTGATGCCCAGAGCGGTGCTGCTGCCTAGGAGAAGATTGCCCGTGCGGATGACCACGCGTGCACTGCCATTGTCCTGCTCGCCCAGTCCGCCGCCAAAGTTGTTGTTCGAGCTGTTGATGACCAGCGTGCCGTCGGTATTGAGCCGGAAGCCGCCGTTTCCTGTAAGGGCACCGGTGACCGTGACCGTGCTGCCATCTTCAGGCGAAACAATGGCCATGCCTTCCAGGTTCATCCCTCCCGACAGGGTGGTGTCGCCAGTGAAGGTCAGCTTGGAATAGCCTGAGGCATCCGTCAGGTGGACAAATTTCACACGCTTCTCGGTGAAGTCCTGGTAGCTGATGCCGGGAACGCCATCCGTCATGATCATGCTGGTGTAGCGACCGACATCGTTCGCCGTATTCACGACCACGATCGGTTGTCCCCAACTGCCAGTGGGCATGCCCGAGGCCGTATTGGACCGCACATACTTGAGGTCCTTGTTGGTGAAATCGTAATAGGCCACAGCCGGTGTGCCTGCAGCCGTGGTAGGCTGGCCATTGACAACGGTGAGGCTAGGGTAATGGCCAACGATGTCCTGGCCCGGAGTTGCAGCATTGCCACTGTCCAGCAATTGAGGAAGCCCGAATGCGGGATCAAAGGAAACGCCGAGAATAGGCTGCGTCACCGGATCACCGTTGCCATTGCGGAGGTTGCTGGTCAGCCCGCCAACGTGAGTGGCATGGATGTAGTAAAGACCGCGAGGGGCATTTGGAAGATTTTGCGTATTCTTGTAGTAGGCAATGCCGGGGAATCCGTTGACGATTTCCAACGAAAGATGGCCACCCCCCGTGCCGATGTTCTGCAGGATTTCTGGCGTGCTCCAGGCATCACCGGCAGAGTCATAGGAGAGGATGTATTTCAGGTTACCGTTCTGCTGATCGTAATAAGCGATGGCAGGGTTGCCCAGGTTCGAAACCGTGTTGATGGAGGCCGTGGCATTGGTCGTATTCTCCAAAATGATGTCGCCACCAATGTTGGCGATCTTCATGGATGTGCCCTCGCCAACGCTAAGACCGCCCGTGCCGTCCAGACTCTGGGAGGCAGCCCAAACGGTGCCGTTGACATCCGTGGCACGAATGTAGCGGAGATCGCTCTGGGCGACATCGTAGTAAGCAATGGCAGGAACCCCGATCACCGGAGAATTGATGTTGGCCGAAGCCAGGGAAGTAAACTGGCCGCGGTCATTGACCTTGCGGAGGAAGCTCGCATCCTGGGTTCCATCCGTGTTAAGACGGCCAAGCATATGCTGCGTTCCCCCGCCGATATTGCTGAACACACCACCGACAACCAGCTTGCCATCCGCCTGCTGGGCAATGGCCCGGACTTCATAGTCAGGGTTTGGAACGAAGGTGGTGTCCACCGAGCCGTCCGTGTTCAGGCTGGCGAGGAAGTTCAGAGGGGTCTGGCCGACGCCTGAGAAGATCCCTAGCACGGCAATTTTGCCGCTGGACAGGAGACGCATGCTGCGCACTTCGGCATTCACTTCCAATCCATAGGTGAAGTCCACTTTGCCATCAGGCAGCAGGCGGGCCAGACGGTTACGGGTGTAAGTGGTGCCAGAGCCTGTGCCGACCAGCGTGCTGAACAGGCCGCCGACATAGATGTTGCCATCGCCAGCCACCACGATGCCGCGCACCGTGTTGTTGGAATTCGGATTGAAGGCCTGCAGAACACCGGCCGAATTGACCCGGGCGATGCGGTTGCGGGACTGGCCGCCAACGTTCAGGAAGCTGCCGCCCAAAAGTACGCTGCCATCGGCTTCTAGAGCCAGGGCGAAAATTTCATTGTCCACATTCGGGTTAAAGGCATCTGCGGTACCTGCAGTCGTGAGACGGGCGAGACGATTGCGGCCGCCACCACCAATGTTGGTGAAAAGACCGCCCACCAGCAGACTGCCATCCGGCTGCAGAAGCAGGGTGCGGACGGTGTTGTCAGCATTTGGATTGTAACCAGCATCCAGCGCCCCGGCACTGGAGAGCCGGGCGATGTTGTTACGCGTGGTTTCGGTTTGCCCCACACCGCTGCCTTTCACTTTGTCGAAATCACCGGCAATGATGATGCTGTCATCCGACTGGACGACAATCGCACGGACCTCACCATTCACCGTGACGTTGAATCCGGTGTCCAGCACGCCCGTGCCACTGAAACGTGCCAAGCGAGTCTGGGCAACGCCGTCAAATTCCACGAAGGTGCCACCCGCGATCACCTTGCCATCCGACTGGAGGGCGACAGCGCTGACAGGGCTGGAATCGGCAATGATGCTGGCAGCCCAGAAGACCCCGCTGTTATCAGTGGAACGAATGTAGCAAAGGGTGCCATTGGTAGCATCATAGTAACTGACGGCCGGTGTGCCGTTAATCACGGAGAGGGATGGGTATTTGCCCACATCGCCGCGGGAGGCAAGGGTCACAGGGGGAAGCCAAGTGGTCCCGCGAGCATCGGCTGCGCGGACATATTTCAGATCCTGGGAAGTCGCATCATAGTAGGCGATGGCGGGAGTGCCATTCACCAGCGCCATGGAGGAGTGAGCGCCCAACTCGCTGGTGGCAGAGTCAACCGTGCCCTGTGCCAGCCAGTTCGGCCCGCGAGAATTGACGTTGCCCACATTGATGTTTTTGCTCACCGTACCGCCTTCGATGGCAAGCTCGATGGCTGCATTTTTCGAAGTGTTCGTATTGCTGCTGCCGAGGGATACCGCACCAGCGCCAAGTCCGAAGACATTTGGCACATTGGCCACCACCAGACTGCCGTCGGCGATCTCAATGCCGCCCGTGTGGGTGCTCTGACCGCTGAGGCGGAGGGTGCCCTGGCCAAATTTGATGAGCTTGCCCACCCCGGAAAGTGCGCCGGCCAGCTCACCTTCGATGTCAGCAGGACCATTGTTGACCCGCACGACCTGGCTGAAGCTTCCGAGGTCAATTGGATTGACGATGGTCACCTTGTGAGTGGCATCCGCCGCACCCAGAATCAGGGAGGAGCCGTCGGTCACGAATCCGTCATTGCCAAAGCGCAGACGGGCAGCAGCACCGCCAAAATTGACCGTGCGATCAGCCCCGTAAGCGGCAAAACCACCGCTGCCTTTGAACTCGATCTGATTGTCTGCCGTACCGAGGCTGCGGGTGAAATCTCCCGAGCCCAGACCGATCACACCGTCTTTGACGATGATGTGGCTGGAGGTAGCCAGAGGTGCGGAGGTGGAGATGCCCCCAGGGATGGCATTGGCCGAATCCAGCCTCAGCACACCGCCATGAACAAAGGTATTGCCCGTGTAAACATTGTTCCCAGACAGCACTGTGGTGCCCGTGCCATTCTGCACGAAGCTGGTCGTAGAACGGAAAATGTAGGTCGTGTCATTATGGGTGGTGAGCGCAGGCTTGCTGAGCACGATCTGATTCAGCAAGGTGACGGTGGCGACCACAAAAGTGCCTTCTTGGAGACCCGGGCCAGTCACTTCCATCCCTGGATGGATGCGATTCAGGATTTTGAAGGCCCCACCATTGGAGCTCATGGTTGTCTGGCCAGCTTCAATGCTGCCGCCGCCGAGAGGAGGCAGCCCTGACCGCGGCAGTTCCAGACGCAGGACATTGTCCACAATGTTCGCTCCGATGGTGAAGGCGGAGGCAGGATTGTAGTTATGGATGATGAAGTCGCTTCCCTCACCTGCTGCGGCCACGCCGGTGATGTTGCCTGGCCCAAGGATATTTTTGCTGCCACCGCGGACGTTGGACGCCACGAGGATGGCGCCCCCGCTGAGTTTCATCGTGCTGCCAGCATCAATGGTGATGGTGCTGTCTTCATCACTGTAGTAGCGCAGCGTATTGAGTTCGCGGTCGCGGCCAGCCTGGGCATTGACGGAATCCGTCTCAGGCTTGGTAGGATCCACCAGGCCCACCCGGCCAAAGAAGGTACGCTTCTGTTCAAAGAGGTAAACGCCGATGGAAGAATCCGCCGTGCCCGCATTGTTCAAGGTGATGGTGAAAGTGTTGCGGTCGAGGGATTCAATCCGTGTATCGGCAGGGATGCCGGGACCAAAAACACTCATGCCCACCAAAAGCTTGTCAAAATTGGCCGACTGCACCGGAGAAACCAGAAGGTCCTTGCTGTCGGTAGTCACCGTGATTCCGGAAGAAATCTCGACCTGAATCTTGCCACCCTCTGAGGCGTCAATGCTGGACCCCGCCTCGACGGTACCCCAGTTGTTGGCATTCATGAAGAAGCTGCCCAGATCATGCAAGAACTGGGAGTCGGCGGAGACAACGCCCGCAGTGGTCAGAGAGACGGAAGCGAAATTGTTCACCCCAGGAGTACCGGTATCGGCCGTGTTCTGATAGACTGCCCAGGGCAGAATCTGGGCGCGGTCAAACAGGAAGGTGTTGAGAACAATGCTGGCAGCACCTGAATTGGCTTCTGGGTTCTCTATGAAATGGACTGTGCCGCCGGAATTACGAACGACCCTGGTCGTTTCCTCCCCACCCATGAGCGTCAGCGTGGTGGTGCGGGCCTGCGCACCGAGTCTCAGGTTGTTAGGATCAAACCCGGAAACGCTCGTGGCGATGACTTTGGAAGCCCCTTCTTCCACAAATAGGGAACCGCCGAAGGTCTGACCTGAGTTGGCTTCTACAGCACCGCGGACTTCAAACACACCGCCTGCCAGACGAAGGCTGGCCAGGCCATTTTGACCCAAGTTGGAAATGTTGCCTGAACCCGGGGCGGCGTTGAGATCCACCAACTGGATGCGAAGCCTGCCTTCTTCCACTTTGATTTCGTTGAGGCTGCCACCGCCACGCATCTCCAGCGTGCCGGAGCCGGTTTTTTCCAGCCGGTCCGAGGCACCAATGGTGCCGGTAAGGGAGATGGAACCATTGAAAATCGAAGTGGTCTTCTCATGACCGATGTCAATGCGGGCGAAATCGGAAATGGTGAAGTTGCGATTGTTGGAGTTGTTCTCACCAATGTATTGAAGCGTGCCACCGTTGAAGACCAGGTTGCCTCCAGCATTGGTCGAAGCGCCCAAGCTGCCGGCGACGCCGCCATCCGTCAGCTTTTGAGCCCTAAGCACCCCGTCTGCAATGAAGGTGACCCCATTGTAAGTGTTGTTGCCGCTGAGAATCAGGGTGCCGCCACCCAGTTTCTCGAGACCCACGGAAGGGGTGAGCGTGAAGAGCGAGACAATGCCCTCAGGCTCCGCATTGAAGAAGTGGTTGGTATTGATGCGGATGTCCGATTCATTGAAGATAGCATCCACCAGGGCACCCGCCGGGATGCCAGGGCCTGCGATAGGCATGCCGAGATAAATGTCCGATGTGGAAATAGCCCCCGTGACTGGGTTGACCACACCATTGATGCGGTTCTGGGTCGTCGAGCTCTGCGTGGTGCCAAAGCGTTTGATCGGGTTGCCTGCCACCGTGAAGGTCAGCTCCACGCGGGTGTCGCTGTTGGGACCTTCATTGTTCAGACGGACGGAGTTGCTGTCCAAAATTGCGGCAATGACGGTGCTGGCAGGAATGCCAGAGCCGGCCACCGTAGCACCCACCTCCAGGCCTGCGGTGGTCGTCAGACCGCTGATGATGCGACGGTTGCCGCTAGTGAGGCGACCGCGGCGAACGACGGGGTCACGGTTGAGAAGAGGCACGCCGATCACAAGGTCGCCCTGCTCATTGTACTGGTGGACGATGAAGTCACGCAGGTTGCCTTCATTGAGGGTGGCGAGACTGCCGCTGCCGATGATGCTGGAGTCATTGGCTCCGACTGTCGGAGACACCAGGATGGCCCCGGTCTGCAGGGTGCTGATGCCGCCAAATTCATCGCCGCCGCCCAGGGTAACGGAGGTTGGGGCGCTGGTGGCAAATCGCAGTGTGTAGGTGGTGCTGCCTTCCTGGACGTCTGTGTTGCTCACGACATTGGTATTGGCATTTTCCTGCCAAGCGTTGGCGGAATAGACACTGTTGACCTGCACCAAGCCGTCCAGGCTGTTGGTGCCGTTGCGTGCCCAGCCGAGTTCCTGGCTGCCATTGTCGTTGGTGCCGCCCTGGAGCAGCTGCGGGCCGTAGTCGCCGGGATCCAGGACAATATCACTGCCCGAAGCTGTGACACTCAGGTAATTGCGCACGGCCACATCGGTGCCATTCACAAAAGCCACAATGTCATTGGCGCTGCTCTTGGTCGTGGTGGTGATGATCTTGTAGATCAGGGGCGTGGCAGGCGTGATTTGCGGCGGAACCGTGAGCTGGGAAGTGATGTTCCCTGCGACGCCTGAATTGTCGATTTCGACGCGGAAAATATTGTTGCCAAGCGCCCCGGGATAGATGTCCGGGTTGGCCGTGAAGACCAGGGTGGAAGGGCCTGCGCGCTGCGGCTGGTAAGACGCCACGGTGTGCACATCTCCAGAGGAGCCGCCCGCGGTCAGAATATCAATCGGCGGGCCGGAAGGAGTTTCCGAAAGCTTGAACCTGATGGCAGACGCACTGACCACGTAGTAGGTTTTGTTTGTCAGCAAGGGAGATGGCAGGCTGCCCGTGGTTGTCAGCCGAACAGGGCTGCCATTGGCCAGATAGTGAACACCCAGGGGCGTAGTCTGAAGCAGATCTGTCGTGATGTTGGCGGCAAAATTGCGGCTAACTGTCCCACGAAGGGTCCAGTTGGCATTGACCACGGCATCCCGGATGATGGCCCAGCCGCCAAGGATGTTGTTGATGTTGAGATTGTCCACCGTCGCGATGCGGGCGAGGTCAAAGTAAAGGGATGAACCCTCAGCCCTCGATACCGTGTTGAGGCGGAGTGTGCTCGTGCCGCTGTCCCTGTAAATCTTGTTGGCGCCCGCCTGGATGCTCAAGCCGGCGACAATTTCCTCATGGGTGCCACCCTGCAGTCTCAGCACACCGCCGCGGCGACCGCCGCCGAGGACGAATGTCGCAGCATCCACAAGCTTCGAATTGTTGTTCAAGCCGTAATCCAGGATCAAGGTACCCGCCTGAAGCGTGTAATTGCGGCGGTTGTTGTCCACTTCCTGAGTGCTTGCGTCCGGCTGGGTGGGCATGAGAGTTTCACCGCGCAGGCGGACGGTCCCTTCACCCAATTGGGTAATGGCGCGGTTGCCGAGGATGTTACCGTTGAGGACAAGCTCCGAATTGGCACCCACGGTGAAGGTCGTGTTGGCCTGGATATCCAGATTGCCAGCCCAGGTCGCCGTGGTCTTTCCAGGCACGGAAAGGGCGCCGCCCTGGAAGGTCAGCGTCTCATGGGTCATGTAGTCCACGTTGCGCAGTTCCAGGCGACCGCCGATGATGTTTACCCCAGAAGTCGAAATGCCAGGGCCTGAGGCGGTGTAGATGATGTTGCCAGTGGAATCGGTGGTCAACTCGAGCTCTGTTCCCCCTGGAGTCAGGGCGACTTGGAACGTCGTGCCAGTGGCATTGACAACGTAGTAGGTCTCAAAGGTGGTGATACCTCCAGGCAGCGTCGCGCCCGGATTTGCGTTGGTGACGGGGGTGCGGATAGGAAGGCCGTAACCGAAGACGACGGAGGTCCCGTTGATGAGGTTGCCGCTGAATGTGTTGGGCACATTCAGACCCACCGTTGAAGCGATGGACTGGATGTTCGGAACGAAAACTACATTGGCCGGATAGATGGGGATGTCTTCGAAATCCTCATTTTGCTTCATCAGAGGAGTCAGCTTGACGACGGTTGTGCTGCCGGGAGATGTCGCCACCTGGAAAGTGGTGCCATTGGAATTGATGACGTAGAAGCGTGTGTTTGGCCGGAGCCCCACAGGAAGGATGGTCTCATAGAGTTTCGGGAAGGTCACTTCCGTGCCGTTCGGGATATCGCCAGTCAGAGTATTCGCAGGATCAAGGCCGACCGTGGTCGAGATGCCGGTGCTGGTACCGAGGGTGTCGTTGCCCAGAATGGCGAGAACACCTTCCTGCTGAGTCACTGCACCGCTGAAGTTCCCCGCTGTGCCCAGCGCCCAGGTTCCGGGGCCTGCTTTTAACAAAGAGGTGGCTTCAGTGGCAGACTTGTCTGAGAGCTGGAGCTGGAATTCATTGTCCCCTGTATTGACACCGCTGAGGGTGAGGGTGCGTGAGCCTGCGCCGACAAGGCCAACTGGCTGGCTGAGGTAGCTTTCTTCAAACTGCGTTCCTGGATAGAGGGTGAAGGCGGAACCCAGAATCACACGGGCAGCCTGGTTCAGGCCGTTGGCCACCAAGGTGGCGGCATCGGTGCCAGCGCCCATGGAGAAGGAGCGGTTGGTAAACTGCTGACCACGGGAGCTGAAGGAGAGGGCACCACCATCAATGAAGATTTCAGAGGCCGCGCCTGTGCTGCCCTTGCCGAGAGCCGACTGGCCACCTGCAAAGGTAAAGGAAGTGACATCAATCACACCTTCGAGGATGCTCACGTTGCCAGTAAAATCGCTGTCGTTGTTGGTGAGGGCCAAACGGCCCGGGCCTGTCTTGACGAGATTCAGCTTGCTGCTGCCGCCGTTGTTAAACAGGCCGTTGTAAGTCTCGTTGATGGCCAGCTGCACGGTCAAGGTGGACGGATTTGCATCTGCCGGAGTGGATTCTGGCGGGCGGCTGTGGCCGTTGCTGATGGCAGAACTGGCGGTTCCGGCGAGGCTCAGCAGCGTCTGGTCCGTTCCCAGGAAACGAAGCTGCGCATTGTCCGTCATGTTCACCTTGAAACCCTCTGTGCCCAGGGAGCTGTTCGACAGGAGGTTCACCGTGGCGGAGTTGATGGTGATCGTGTCGGTAAAAGCCGTGGTGTTGTTATACTTATTGGAGCCGTGCAAGGTCAGCTGGCCGCTGAGAATGCGGATATCGCTGCTGAAATTGTTGTCGCCGAAGAACTCCACGCGACCACCTTCCATAAAGAGTCCGTTCACATAGTTGTCCCCATAGATGAAGGCTTTGCCATCATAGGTACCTTCCGTCTTGATGCCGCCACCAAAGTGATTCTCGGAGTCTGCATTGCCCAGGGTTAGCGAGTTGAACTCGTTGATACCAGCGTTGGAGCGCACCGCCAGCTCAACCACGCCCGTGGCATAAATGGGATTGGTGATGGTGACGTTCACCACCTGGGTGATGTTGCCAGCAACATCAAGCATAGGGGCGGGGTTGATGTGGCCGATTTCAAGACGGCCACCGGCATCGCCAAAGGTGATGCCCCGGTTACCATCGGTCATCATGTAATCGTTAAAGTCAGCCGTGCGCACTCCTGGGACCCCGGCGATCGAATCACGGCCGAACTGCAGGGTGCCACCATTGATCTGGAGATGGGCTGCCTGGGCGGTAGAGGGTGCCGTTCCCAGGTTGGTATTGGCACGCAGGCGCAGGATGCCGTTGTTGATTACCGTGGGTCCTGTGTAGGTGTTTTGAAAGCTGAGAGGCATGACCAGGGTTCCTGGGCCGGATTTGACGAGGCCCACACTGCCGCCTTTGAATGCGACCGGAGTGGCATTCGAGGCTGCCAGCGTTCCCGTGATCGGTTTATTGCTGAGCGTGATCGTCGTCACACCCGCCTGGTTGCGGTCCACCGCCGTGATGACGGTGCCAGGAGGCAGGTTGGCATGGGTGACTTCCATCCCGACCTGCAGCACCGGCGCGGTGTTGACGGGCACCGTCATGGTAAAGCTGTCTGCAGGCATCGTCACCACGTCAGGGGCTCCCTGGCCGCGGAATTCCAGGAGGAAGTCGCGGACCGCTGTGTTCAGGGTCAGCGCACTGGCACCGGTGGAGTTGGCTGTCGTCCCTGTAATGACAAAAAGTTCAGCCGGGGTATTGATCGGCGAACCAACAGTCAGGTAACCCGTGGAGCCGGAGCCAGTGATGGTGTGGCTGCCATGGTTGGCAAGCAGGCCGCCGGATTCAATGGAGAGAATGTTGGTGCCCAGGGTCACCGCACGGTTGGCGGCACCTGCACCATCAGCCGTGGTGGCCTGGATGTTCAGAGAGTTGATAGCCCTTCTGGCACTGAGGGTCAGGGTGGTGAAGTTGGAAGCGCCCGTCATTTTGACGTTGTTGTCAAAAAGCCACTGCCCAGCCTGGTCGGCAGCGGCGAGCGTCACATCATAATCCGTTTCAAGAAGACGGGTCACCCCATTGGCCCCATATTTGACGAATTCATTATTGGCCCAGGCCCAGCCGCCAATGATGCCATGATCCATCGGCAGGCCACCATTGATCAGAATGCGGTTGCGGGTGTTGGTGCCCAAATTGTTGGTTACGGTGCTGGTCACGGTGCCCACCAGCTCGCGCCCGGAGAACTCGACCGTGCTGCCATAGTTGCGCGAAAAAGAGGAGAACTGAAGGGTGGATGTCCCGCCAGCGCCAGCCTGGTAGGCATTGATCTGTGACTGGCCCTGATTCAGGTTCAGTGCTCCCAGTTGCTCTGAGAAGGTGTTGGCCGTGGCATCATTGATGAATTCAATCAAACCGCCCTTGAGGTTGATGTTGGTGCCGTCTGGCAGGCGGTTCGTGTTGTTTGAATAGCGGTTGTTGACCAGATAAAGACCGCCGGAGTTTGACGTGGCACCGATGGCCGTCGGGCGGCCAGCGATGGTCAGATTAGGCAGGGTGCCGTTGATGACACCATCTGTGTGGCTCGAGTATGCAAAGCTGAGGGCTGTGCCGGCAGGTACGCTGGCCGATTTGCTCAAGGTCACCACACGGGTCACCGGATCAATGGCTGTCACGACGGTGTCGGCCTGAATGCCATTGCCAGTCACCCGCATGCCCACCACGACGGAGGCGCTGTTGGTGATGCTGACCGTCGAACCGGAGGATGCAGCCACGGAGGTTTTGGCAATCGTAAAATTGCTCTCCAAACGGAGGTCCATGTAACGCAGCTTGACGTCGCCATTGATGGTGGCCACGCCGTCCTGGAAGAACGATGTTTCCTGGTCGCCGCCCGAAAGCACCGTGCCGCGCACACTGATGCTGCTGCCAGTATTGGCAAAACGGCCCGTGGCATCAATGCCACCGCCGATGGTGGTGCGGCCCAGCAGGCTGACGTTTCGGTTCAGGCCCGAGTCACCGGCCACCACGAGCGCACCACCGATCTTGCCGCCATCTCCAGCCCCGGCTCCCATGAAGTTGAGCGTGCCGTTGCGGACGGTAAAAGACCCGCCGATGAATTGGTTTTCAGAAGCACTCCCGCCGATGTTCAAGATGCCATTGCCGGTTTTTTCAACATTGCCGCTGCCTGTGATGGTGAGGTTCTGGGGTACCGGTGCGCGAACGGAGCCAGCTCCGTCGGGATCAGCGAAAGTTTTGGTAAAATTCCAGGTTCCTGTGTTGTCGAAAATCAGGGTGCCATTGTTGATGACGTCGCTGCGAAAGTTGGTGGCCTGCCGCAGGATGGTGGTGCCGCTGCTCACAGTGAGACCGCCCGTGAAGATCATGTTGCCGCCCTGCAGGGTCAGCGTGCCCGTGCCTTGTTTGGTAACCCCAAGCCCACGGGTGCCTGCGCTGCCGTCTGCATCCGCCTGCTGGAGGTTGCTGCCGCTGTTGTCGCGGATGAAGCCGGTGACATAGGAGTCTGCGTTGCCAGCGATCGTCAGCCTGGAGGCGGTGTTGATGCCTTCCGATTCACGGTTTTCAATCACCGCCAGACTGCCGAGGTCCATGATGCGACCCACGGTTTCATTGCCGCCCATCAGCTTGAAGTAGTTGTTACGGCCGCTGCCGGAGTAGCTGTCAAACGTCAGCGTGGCTGTGTCGCTGATCTGATCCAGATGGCTACGGCCCGCGAGGAGCTGAAGCACAGCATGGCCGGAGGTGCCACGGGAGGCGTTGCCCACCGTGATATTCCCGCCCACTGCATTGCCAGCGGTGGCACCCAGTTCCACCTGGGCTCCGGTATTCGTGGTGCCGCGGTTCCAAAGGTGAAGGTCAAAGTTGCTCCCCGTGTTGTTTCCCGTCAGGGACAAAGTGCCGTTGCCATAACTGGTGATGGTATTGCCATTGCCCGTGATGGTGTTACTCAGCGTCAGCCGTGAAGTTGTCACGCGCATGTTAAGCTGGTCATTCAGGATGATCGGCGCCGTGATGGAATCCGTGCCGCCCGTGAATTTGTTGAGGAAGGCACCGCCACCATCGCCAGAGTTATTGAAGGTCAGGCTGCCCCCCGTACCTGCCGCGAGCACATAGATCTGGGTGCTGGAAAGGTCCCCAAGGATCATTTTCCCCACCGTCCGATTGCCATCCAGGTTCAGCGTGTTGTTGACGGTGATGTCGTTGTAAAAACGCACTGTGGAACCAATCCCACCAGGAGCCGGAGGAGCAATGGTGACTGTGGGGGGAGTTGTCGAAGTGTAACCCGACCCCATGTTGACCATCTGAATGGACACCACGCGCCCCTCAGCAGAGATGGACGCCGTTGCGGTCGCCTGAGTGCCCCCTGCAGGAGGTGCGGCGATTGTCACAATAGGAGCCGCCAGATAACCCGCCCCATTTTTTTGAATGCTAATCTCGATGATCTTGTTCAAATTCGGGCCCGATGTCCCACGGACGGCGTTTGCCGCCGCCTGAATCATCTGGGTCTGGGAGTAATTAACAAGTGCCTGCTGCCAACTGGTAGGTGTCGAGGTGTTGGTGTTGGACGAGGCATCCACCTTGGTCAATGGAGCACCCTGCCCGAAAACGGGCCCTTCAGCCATCAAGACCAGACTCAGGGCTGGCATCAGCCTGAGGGCAGCACGCAGGGCTCCAGAGGACGCGGGGTTGGTTTTCATAAGCAAGGAGGGGGGAACTGAAGGATTGGTTACTGCCAATTGTCCTGGGAAACGGGGGGGGGAGACAATTACACAAACGAAGGCTAATTATTCGCCAGACCCGTGTTGGCGACCAACTGGGTAAAGACTTTGATCGGAATGGTCGAAGACGGGGCGTCAAAATTAAAATCCCGCAGCGGCGCGGCGATCATTTTGATCATCACTCGACGAAGATTCGGATTGGGGGTCATGTTGCCGTCGTTGTTGGGCAGCCGGACGTCCAACGGCGGGACGTTCACCTGAACGACATAGCTGAGCATGATGTCAAAATCGTTTGCCGCCACATTGCCTGGCACCAGTTCAAGCCCCTGATCGTCAAAGTAGCGGACGAGTTGAGGGTTCAGGTTCAAGGTGGCCCAGTCGGCTGACTGCAGTTCGCCGACAATGAGGTCCACAATGCGGGTCTCCGCCTGTTCATTGGCCGTTTTGCGGGTCATTTCCAGCCCGTGAGGCAGGAGGCCCAGGATGGTCACCACGCCGAGTGCCATGATGCCGACGGCCATGACCACTTCGACCAAGGAAAACCCGCGACGTGGAGACTGACGGGATGGGAGAGGGAGAGAGGTGTTCATGGTGGGAGAGACTCCGGGCTAGTGTAAAGGACTGATATTTCCGGTATTTTGTTCAGAATAGCGGAAGGGGCCATGTACCGTCAATTCAAATACATGGTAAATACCAACTCGCCGAGACTCCATGCTATTGAGATTTTATTGCAAAATGCGCAAAAAGAGCCTTCTCCTGGGTGATTTTCCCGCCAAATTGCCCATTTTAGCCGCGAGGTTGTAACTTGGCAGCTAATTCGGCGATGCGCAGCTTCCTGGCCGTGACCGTTTCATTCGGCGCTCAAATCGATCAAAAATGGGATTTATGAGCCTTTCAATCCACAGCTCTTCCCATATTCTCATCTACGGATTGCCGAGAGAGATTGAATACACATTACCCCTGGCTTCCCAGTGTGTTTTCACTCATGCCCCTGCGATTTCCAGATGATGCATACCGTTTTGAAAAAGGATCCATCGAGAAAAGAGTGCGCATTGACTCGGCTCCCCCATGTTTTTGGGGGCGGTCAAACGTCTTCCTCTCCAGGTCAGCCGCCACAGGCTGATCTCTGGCCATGCGCATTTCCATCAAAAGCTTGCTGGACTTATTTCTTCCAGAAAAACAGCCGCAACCCGCGTTTGGGCTCCGGTGGCGGAGGCTCAGCCGGGGCTTCTTCCACCTTCTCGGCTTTGGCATAGACCACAGGGCGCGGCACAGGTGGCGGCCCTTCAATGACGACCGTCATGCCTTTGGTGATCATTTTCACCAGGCGCACCACATCCCAATTCGCCGTGCGCATGCAGCCGTGGCTGGCACTGCGACCAATCGTCTGCGGCTGATTGGTGCCGTGAATGCCGATGCCCGGCTTGTTCAGGCCGATCCACATGACGCCCACAGGATTGTTCGGCCCCAGGGGAAGCTGGTAGTAGCTGCTGCTGCGCACCCCATATTCCAGCACGCTCTTGTCCCAGCGGAAAGTGGGCATCTGGGCGATGCCGAGGATGCGCCAGGTGCCGGGAGGGGTGGCCAGATAACCGCTGCCCGGGGTGATGGGCAGGGTGGCCAGCAGTTTTTCCCCTTCATAAAGGCTGAGGCGCTTTTCCCGCGTATCGATCTTCAGCACGCGCGGCAGAAATTCCGGCACCTCCGGCAGGCTGGCCACCTGGGTGAGTTCCTCAATGAGGAAAGGCTGCACGCTGGGCACCTTCACCACATCCCCCGGCTTCAGGGCCGCCATCTTCATCGGTCGATTGATGTACTCGATCAATTCGGGCGAGCAATGAAAGCGCTCGGTCAGAAATTCCAAAACGGAGTCATAGGGCAGGTACTTCTTCTTGCTCTGGGCTGAGGGCTGGCTGGGCAGGTCACCCACATATTTCAGGTCCTCCGGCCGGATGGTATACGTCGTGTACACCTCCGGTACGCTGCTGAGATCCAGCGTATGGGCAGCCACCTCCGTCTCAGGCAGGCCCTGGGCACGCTGGTAAAGCTTCAGCGCCTGGGTGGTGATATCCCCTGGGCGACCATCCACCTTCCCCGGGCCGAAAAGCTGCGTATCGAGGAAAATCTGCAGCCTCAGGATGCCCTCCACCGGCTCCGGGGCCGCCGGCAGCGGATCCGGGATCACCGCCCAGGCAGGCAAAACGAGCGCCAAGACCAGCATGGAAACCAAAAGAACAAAATATTTCATACCACAATAAAACAGCAAAATACGGGCCCGCAAAGAGACATTGAGAACCTATAGCCATCTTTATTGTAGGAATGGAGGAATTATAATATAATATTTATTCTTAAAATAAATACGCTTGACTCAATGCATCTTGGCTTCATCCTTATGGCAATAAATATTTATGGTGACGCAAACATTCAATCTCCTCCCCATCCTTAAATTAAGTATATACCTTGCTTTTACTCAGGTATTATTTTCGGAATTTAAGCCCACTATTACCAATACATTAGGGAACGAAGGGGTTACAACAGCCGTGGTGCAGCCTGATGGCAAAGTTATTGCGGGAGGGGTGTTTGACTCTGCTGAAGGCGTTGCTCGAAATAACTTAGCACGCTTTTACCAACATGGCACCCTGGATTCAACTTTTAATCCCAATGTTAACGGTGAAGTAGAACAAATTGTGCTGCAAGATGACGGCAAAATTATTATTGCGGGAAATTTTAGTTCCGTCGGAGGCAGCAGCAAGTCTTACCTCGCGCGCCTGAATGAAGATGGCGGCATTGACCCAAACTTTAGCACTGTGGTTAATGGCAAAGTGAATGCCGTTTCTCTGCAGATCGACGGTAAAATACTTATTGGAGGACATTTCACCAGTGTTAACAGCACGACGCGCAACTACCTTGCGCGTTTATACCGATTTTCAAAAAGGTTGTCGGAAAAAGGGCTGTACATTCATTAGAAAG
>JAZKER010000038.1:0-51329 GCA_040386955.1 Verrucomicrobiota bacterium | reverse complement strand
GGGGCTTGGTGGGGCGGATGGCGGCCAGGAACTGGCTGATGATGCCGTCCATGCGCTTGATCTCGCCCGTGGCCACATCCAGGTGCTCGCGCAGCGGCTCCCCTGGCTTGCCCATTTTTTTCAGCCGCCGCTCCAGCAGTTGCAGATGGATGGTGAGGGAGTTGAGCGGATTTCCCAATTCATGGGCCACCCCCGCCGCCAGCAGGGTAAAGGCATTGAGCCTTTCGCTCTCGATCTGCTCCTCGGTGCGCTTGCGCGTCTCCGTCACATCCCGGATGAGCATCACAAAACCGATGGGCTGGTCGTCATCAATGCTGGTGATGTAGAAGTTCAGGTAGCGGTTTTCCGGGTAGAAGGTCTCCAGGTCCCGGCTGACGACGGTGCCTGGCTTCAGCAGTTCCGACCAATCCAGCCCGCGCATGCCTTGAGTGAGCTTTTGCCCGATCACCTGCTCCGCCTTGAGGCCGAAAAGCTGGCAGGCAGCACTGTTGACGTAAGTCACCCGCCCTTCAGGATCCAAAAGGATGACGCCCTCCTGCAAGGCCTGAAAGGTCTTCTCCAAAAAGCCTTTCTCCTTCATCAGTTCCAGGACCACGCTCTGCACCTCGGAAGGCTCCAGGCGGTCCATTTTTTTCAGAAGCTTGTCGATGAAGGCAGATCTCATACACTGGGGGCCATGACGAACATACTGCTGGTCTTATCTACGTTTCCTGATCTTGAAAAAGCGCGTCAGATTGGCACAAAGCTGATTGAATCGCAACTGGCGGCTTGTGTCAATCTGTGCCCAGGCCTCACCTCCATCTACCGCTGGAAAGGCGCCGTGGAAACGGGTGAGGAGGTGTTGGCCATCTTCAAGACCACCTCCACCACCTACCCAGCCTTGGAGCAACGCCTGCGCGAGTTGCACCCCTACGAAGTGCCAGAAATCGTGGCCATCCCCGCTGGGCACGCTTCAGCAGCGTACGCCCAGTGGGTGGCGGCAGAAGTGCTCAACCCAGCCTGAGATCACTCCTCCACGGGAGAGAACAGCGACTTGCCAGACAGAATCGGGGAAGTCGTCGGTGTCGTGGGCGGATCAGCCGTCGGCAATTGAGGCAGGGTGAAGTAGCCGTAGCCTCGCAGGCCATCCTCCGTTGGTACGACCATGCCCTGATAGGTCACTGGGCGCTTCACCGTGGGGGGTGGGGGGAGCGGATTGGTATCTTCCAGCGCGAACTTGCCGCTGTAAGAACCTTTGGCAGAATCCACTTTCAGCGAGGTGAGGGCGGCATTGCTGCCCACCAGAGTAACCTTGTTTTTCAGCCCGAGATCAAAGATAGCATCTGGATTCCGTGAGGGAACAGGTCCGGCATCCGTAAAGGTGACACGGCCCTGGCCTGGGGCAGGCAGGCCCAGTGCCAGCGTTTGCGGCAGGTAACGCCCGCCAAAGGCCCGGATTTCCACAGGGCCAAAGCCAGCCACATACACACGGGCCTTGGCCGTCGTGGTTTCCGGCCGCAGCCAATCCAGCAGACCTGCGAGACGATTGTCCGCGTCGTCGGTTTCCGAAGTTCCGCGATCAAGCTGCAGCTTGCCCAGCATGGAGCCCGTCGGCTTGGTCTTGTACAGCGGCAGGAAGAAGGCAATCTCACCTGTTTCACTGATGAAGCTGCCTGCTGTGATGGATTCGCCATCCCCCGTTTTCCCAGCGATGCTGGCCACTCCGGCAAGGCTGACAGTGATGCTGCCATGGCCATAACCACGCGGTACATTGGGGATGGCATCCGGCATCTCCAGGGCAAAGGTATGATAGCCATCAAAGGCATCCGCCTTGTTGTTCTTGGCATCCCAGGTCTGCCTCCAGCCACTGAAGTTCAGGGAGAAAAACCCGTCACCAACAGTGGCGTTGACGAGGCGGCGCGTGGCAGGATCAATCTCAAAATAGAGGTCCAGAGGGCGCGGGACCGGCTTGCCCGTGCGCACAATGCGCAGACTGCCGGAAGGAAGGTGCAAGGGCGGTGGCGCGTCGGCCCTGGAAACATCCATCACACCTTTCAGTGTGTGAGTGAGGCCCCCATGCACCAACTTGCCACTGAAGGCCCCCGTAGCGGTAATTTTGAGATCCAGACGGCCTCCAATTTCCTGGTTCAAGTTGAGCTGGCGGCCAAGGACGGCCACGTAGTCACCTGCCACATTGGCGGGGAAGGCATCCACCTGCAGCTTCACCTTCACCGTTGCGCGTCCGGCCTTGTTGGCAGCCGTCAGCGTGACGTCATAGGCCGCATCTTTCCGCACTGTCGGCCGGCCACGAATCACACCGCTGACGGCATCCACCTTCAGCCCGGCAGGCAGACCAGCCGCCGTGTAGGACATAGGGGCCCTGTTCACGGTTGGATTGACCTCAATCGCATATTCGTACAATCCGCTGACAATGGCCCCAGGCAGGAAGTCACCATCCTCGAGCGTCAGGAACTCGGGTGCGGTGTCCACGACCTTGAGGATGTGAACCGCACCGTCCATAAACTTCTCGTTAGGCGTCTCGCCCAGCGGATTGACCGCCAGCGGGCTGCTGACCCGGCACACATAGGTGCCCGAGTCTTCCAACGTCAGGCCTGAGATGGAGATGCTTTTGTCAAAGCGGGTGGTGGCTCTTGTGTTCGCCGCCAGATTGCCATCCAGCTTGCGCCAGGAATAACCAATGTTATTGCCGGCAGCATCCATTTTGAAGGTCGCCTTGGCCCCCACGGGCAGCACGATGGTGCGGGTGCTCGCATCCACCACCACCAGTTCAGACGCTGCACTGACGCCTTCGGCAAGACGGTTCTTCGCCTTCATGAAATAGGTGCCTGCATCTTTCAACGTGGCTGCCGGGACCGTGTAAGCCTGATCCGAAACCCCCGGGATCTTCTTATTGTTCAAGTACCACTCCAGCGTCAGAGGCAGGGAGCCTGCCACATTGGATTCAAATGGTCCCGCTGGCCTGCCAAGGCCGACAATCAGATGGTTTGGCGGTCCGCTGACCACCGGTGGCTGGTCATCATCCACCACGGTCATCGTGTGCAGGTTGGGGCTGCCCACCAGCGCAGGACCAGTGGGGAAGTTGATCCGCAGCGTCAGCGTTTCTATCCCTTCCACCGCATTGTCTTGCAGGGAAGTAATCGTCAGCGTCTTCGAAGTCTCGCCCGCTGTAAACACCAGAGGCGGCGCAGGAGTGATCCGGTAATCACCGTTGTTACCCACGCCTGCATTGGTGGCTGAGCCACCCAAAACAACCGGCACGACCACCGTCTCATCGGCGGCTTCAGAGAGTTCCACCGTCACGGTCCGGGTGGCGGTGGACGATTCATCCAAAGT
This sequence comes from Verrucomicrobiota bacterium, assembly GCA_040386955.1. Taxonomy (GTDB): domain Bacteria; phylum Verrucomicrobiota; class Verrucomicrobiia; order Verrucomicrobiales; family Verrucomicrobiaceae; genus Prosthecobacter. Next base: position 47,996 of record JAZKER010000038.1, on the reverse strand, counting down.
GCTTGAGTCCGCTGCAAACTGGACGGTGGGGAAACCTGCCGCCCCTGGATCAATGATCGAGATGGTGGACTGCGCACGGTCACCCAGGAAGACTCCTCCTACAGGGACCCCTAACTGCACATTAAAAAACTCGGTGCTTTCCGCCACGACATCCCCCGTCGCCTGTACGGGAATGAATTTGGATGCTGTTTCTCCGTTTGCCCAAGTCAGGGTACCGCTAGTTTCGGCATAGTCTGTGGCATCTGCAGAACCTGCAATGAGGGCATAGTTCACAGAGACCGCGCCCAGGCTGCCACCCGCACGACGGACCTCCACCGTCGTCTGGCTGCCCTCATTGACGGAGGCCGAACCATTGACAAATTCCACCACTCCGGACCTGCCAAGTTGGCCGCTGAAAACACGCCGGACGGTCGTATCCCCGCCGCCAGTGGCATCTGTGGCCAGGAGCACGCGGGCGTCGGGCTGCATTTTCACCTGATGGGCGACATTAAAGCTGCCGCCGCCATAAAGCAGGGGCAGCCCCACCTCAAAGCCGGTGTCCATCGCTCCGGTAGATTGCAGGCGGGCGATGAAATTGCGCGCGGTGCCAGAGACCGAAGTAAAGTCCCCCGCCAGCAAGATACGCCCGTCTCCTTGCACCTCAATGCTCCGCACGAGACCGTTGAGGCCAGCCACACCTAATGCCGTCTGAAAAGCGGTATCAAGACTGCCATCCAAATTCAGCCTCACCAGACGTGAAGCCGAGTTGCCATTGAAAGCTGTAAACATGCCTCCCACCAGCAGCTTGCCATCCTGCTGCAAGGCCAGGGACGTCACCCGCTGCACATTGGCCAAGTTTCCGGCCACATGAGCCCCTGCTCCGATGTCAAAGCTGGTATCCACGCTGCCATCGGCATTCAGGCGCAACACGCCGCTGCTGTAGCCGCCCAGAAACAGTTCATCTGCCGCTGAGGTGCGAATCAGGCCACCGACAACCATCTTGCCATTCGGCAGCAGCAAGATGGCTTCCACCTCCATTTCGCTGATGCCAGGGATCGCTGAGGCCAGGAAACTCTCGTCCAGGGAGCCATCCGGCAATAGCCGGGCCAATCCGAGTCGGGCCTGCCCATCGAAGGTGGTGAAATCTCCCCCTGCGAGAATGCACCCATCCGCCTGAACGGCGATGGCGCGGACGGTACGATCTGTCGCCCCAGGCCCTTGGGCACCGGATCCAGGATCAAAGCCCGAGTCAATGCCGCCATCATTTTCCACCCGGCCAATGCCCGCCAGTGGCTGGCCACGCAGGCTTGTGAAAGCACCGCCCATGACGAACTTGCCATCCGCCTGCCGCGCAAGAGCCAGCACCGGCAGCGGGGAGGCCCCCTCACTGCGGTTAAATGTCATATCCAAAACGCCTGCCGATGACAAACGGCCCAGACCATCAATCGTCGTTGGCCCCAAAACTGTGGCCCCGCCCACAAAGGCAATCTGGCCATCGGGCTCCACCACCAAGTTCCGCACGCTGCCGGAAGCCGAGAAACTGCCATGGACAAACGAAGAGTCCGTCATGCCGGGTTCGCGGATGTTCACGGTCACAGGACTGCCTGCCACCACGGAGGTGACGCCCACAGTCAGCGTGATGTTAACCAGGAAGCTTTCCGGTCCTTCGCGCACCGCATTGGCCGTGATGGGGATCGTCACGGTCTTGTTGGAGATGTCCGTCCCAGTCCAGGTCACCGTGGTCGTTGTGGCCGTGTAATCCGAGGGAGATACTGCGGTTCCGTCTTGAGTGGAAACACTGACCGTCGAGGTTTCATTCGGCTCTCCCGAGCGGGCCAGGGTAAGTGTCACCGTGCCAGCCGACTCATCCACATCATAAGTGGTCTGCAGCGGGTAGATGCGGTTGTCCTGGTCCACCCGAACGTCAATGTACTCATCCACTCCCGTGCCGCCGGCTGAGATCACCCGCATGATGAGACCCGCATCCGTATCGCGCAGGATGCCGCCCACATTCAGCGAAGCATCATTGGGGCTAAGTCCTGGGGTATCCACATCGATCAGCTCGCTGCCTCGATTGGAATTAAAACCCCAGACAATGTATGCCCCGGCAGAAACATCTGCCAAACTGCCGCTGAGGCCTGCGAAACGACGACGGTAGCCGATCCAGTAGTTGCGCGTGGCGTCCTTGGTGATCTTGATGGCCAGCGGTCGCGTCAGCAGGGCACTGGGGTGGTCAAATCGGTAGATCCGGTAGGTTCCGGGGGCGACCACGTTCAGCACGGCACTGTTCGGCAGCCAGTCAATGCGGCTGAGGAACCAGGGATTGAAGTGCAGCAGATTGATCGGGGCATAAAAACCGTTGCCCATGCCATCGAAGGGATCTTCATACTCGGCAGCAAAACCATCGTCCAGATCCACGGGATTCGTGCCGCCCACCTGCCAGAGATTGGCGTGCCAAAGGCTGAGGTTATGTCCCAGTTCGTGAGGCACCACACGGTCGTCAAAATAGCCGTTGTACCAGGTAAACGGGCCGTTGATCTGACCCAGGCCGGCCCAGCCGAACCGGGAGTTAGGAATGCGGCTGGTTCCAATCCAGCTAAACACCACCATCTGGCGGTCATAGTCGCCGATCACGTAGCCTGCGGCCGTGGCTGCGGCCAAACTGTCCAGGCGGAGACGGTCGGGATCATTATTCACCGCATAAAAGGCGGCCGTCCTCGGCATTCTCAACACGGGGGTCACGTCCGCCGTGTTCAGGTTGACACTGGTCTTCCCATAGGACACCTCCGACATAAAGGTGTTGGTCACGCCGTTGATGAGATTGGTGGCAAAATTCGGGGTGATTGTCACCAGCGGATTGATGTTCTGTGGCACGCCAGTCACGTCCGAAAAGTCCACACGGATGACGAGGATGTCCTTGGCCCCTTCCGTCCACGCAGACTCAGCCACCTCGAATCCCATGTTCGGCCCCAGACGGTTTTCCAGTTCGCCCAGGCTTACTTCCATTGCGGAGGCGTGGGCAGAACAGCAGGCCTGATAGCCCTGCCCGCCAGAGACCAGCACCGGGGGTGCCGCCGGTGGCAGATTGGCCTGGTGCTCGTCTTGCGCGGCAGGTTTCACACCCGTTGAAGGCTGCGGTTCGCCAGCCTCCAACTCGCGCACCGGGCGTTCCAGAATGGCCAAACTTTGGTCCACGGCGATGCCTTCCACCGGCAGGTCATTCTTCGAGCCCAGCCATTCACGCCGCCCATAAACATAAGCCTCATAGATCTGGCCATCAATCACCGCATGCCGCTGGACCGAGGCGACCTTTACCCTGGATTCCGGAGCCATGCGTGCCCCCTTGACCGAATATTCCGCCAGAGCGGAAACACGCTGCTCCAGCAACGGAGTCACCTCCTGCGGCATTTTGTTCCGCAGGGTCCACGGCAAAGCCCGCGCGAGAGCTGTACGTGGATCTGTCTGGATGAGTGTTTTCAGGGCATCTCGCCTCTGCCGGGCCAGTTGAACGCCTTCCGCCATGGTCTCGGTGGCATTCTTGGCATCATAAGCTGCCGCCCAGGCTTCAAATTTGGCGAAAACATCCTCCGCCTGCACTTCGGCGGCGGGCAGCCCAAAGCTCCCTCCCAGACGTGTCACCGGCGTGAGGGACGCCTGCTTTTCCACCACTCCATGGGCAGCAGTATCCGAGGCCCGCTCTCCTACAGGAGACTGCAGGCCAGCCAGCCACCAGACCCCACCTCCTACCGCCAGGGGCAGAATGAAGGCCAGTGACTTGACAAACCGAGAACCAGGGTAGAGCCGCATAGGAATTTGACAGGGGTTGGAATCTTAATTCATGCCCCGATTCCTACAGCAAAGCCAGATTAAAATCACAGGGCCGACCGAAAGTGGAAGCCCTCCTTCAACGCTCCGCAGAAACCATCTTTTCAATCCATTTCCCCAGTTCAGGGGCGCGGAAGCTGCGCATCTTGGCCAGCAACTCAGCGGGATCTTCAGCCACGAGAAGACATTCCCGATGCTCCTGCTTTAAAAAACCTTGGGAGGCCATGTGGTCCAAAAAGAACAGCAGACCATCAAAAAAGCCGTTCACATTCAGCAGACCTACTGGCTTCGCGTGAAAGCTCAGTTGCAGCCAGGTGAGGGTTTCGAAGAGTTCATCCAGGGTGCCAAATCCCCCCGGCAGGGCGATGAAGCCATCGCTGAGGTCCACCATCATCTGCTTTCGTTCATGCATGGAGCGCACCACATGCAGTTCGGTCACGCCACCATGGCCCAGCTCCTTTTCCATGAGGGATTGGGGAATGACGCCGATGACTTGGCCACCGGCCTTCAGGGCCGCATCCGCAATGCAGCCCATCAGTCCGACATTGCCACCTCCATAGACCAGACCGATGCCTTCGCCTGCCAAAAAGGCAGCCACCCCGGCAGCCGCCTGCCGGTACAAAGGATCGCTTCCGCCGTTGGCTCCGCAGTAGATGGCAATTCGCATCCCGCCTTGTCCACGATTTCCAACCGCGGAGCAAGAATGGAAACGGTCCTGGAATCTCTGGCTTCAGGTGGCATTCTATTCATCTTCCCTGCCCCTCATGCGCGTCCACACCCTCGATCTCCAGTTCCAAAACACACCCGGCCTCATCGCCGCCTACCTGGTGGAAAGCGGGCATGAACTGGCCTTGATCGAGACTGGCCCCGGCTCCACGCTGCCTGCCTTGCGCCAGGCCTTGCAGGCGAAAGGATTCCAGCCGGGGGATGTCCGGCATGTCTTTGTCACCCACATCCATCTTGACCACGCAGGCGCCGCAGGCTGGTGGGCGCAGCAGGGGGCCCAGGTTTATTGTCACCCCAGCGCCGCCCGCCATCTGGTGGATCCCAGCCGTCTCATGGACAGTGCCCGGCGCGTGTATGCGGAGCAGATGGACACTCTCTGGGGAAAGATGCTGCCCGCCCCGGAAGAGCGCGTGACCGCCCTGGCTGACAATGAAAGCATCCGCGTGGGCGAGGTGCAGTTCACGGCCTGGGATACCCCCGGGCATGCACGCCACCACCATGCTTTCGTCGTGGGCGATGCCTGCTTCACGGGAGATGTCGCCGGCCTACGTCTGGCGGGCAGCCCCTATCTTTCCGTGACGGCCGCCCCTCCACAGTTTGATCCCCCTGCTTATGTCGCCTCGGTGGACCGTCTGCTGGTTGGCAATTTCCAGCGGCTCTTCCTCACTCATTTTGGCGAAATCACCGATGTGAAAGACCATCTCAGCCGTTACCGGCAGCGCATTGAGGACGTGCATCAAAACGTCCGCACCTGGATGCAGCAAGGCAGCACGCCAGCGGAGATCGAAAAGCGCTACCGCGAAACTGAACACGCACTGGCCACTGCGGCTGGACTCTCCCCCGCAGACTGGCAGCTCCACCAGATGAGCAATGCCACCGGCATGTGTGCAGACGGAGTGCGGCTGTATGTGGAGAAAAACTCGTAAGCCTGCAGTTCGCCACTCTCGTCCACAGGCTTAGCCAAGCCCTGCACCGGCGTGGTCAGATACGTGCCTCAAAGTCGGGTTCATTCGTCAGGCCGCGCCACCCACCAGGTGCGGATCTGGGGCGCACATGCGGGCCGGATCCAGAGCTTCATTGAGTTCCAGCTCTGTGAGGCCGAGTTCAGCCAAACGCCCCAGGCAGATTTGCCGGACCGGGATGCCCGTGCGGACACTTTCCTTGGCAATGGCAGCCGCCCGGTCATAGCCAATCTTCGAATTCAGCCCCGTCACCAAGGCCAGACTTTGTTCAATGAATTCATTGCAACGCTCCTGGTTAGCTTCGATCCCCCGGATGCAGCGCTCGTCAAACACACGGGAGGCATGGGTCAGCAGTTCGATGCTTTCGAGCAACGCGGCCCCCAGGGCGGGCATCATGACATTCAGCTCAAAATTGCCATGGGCGGCGCACCAGGTGACGGTCGCATCGTTGCCAAAGACACGGGCACAGACCTGCATCAGGCTTTCGCACATCACCGGATTCACCTTGCCCGGCATGATGCTGCTGCCCGGCTGGGTGGCCGGCAGGGTGATCTCCCCCACCGCACACTGGGGACCCGAGCTGAGCCAGCGAATGTCGTTGGCGATCTTGAACAGGCTAGTGGCAATCGTTTTCAGCTGGCCACTGACCTCCACCAGCGCATCTTTGGCGGACTGCGCTTCAAAATGATCCTTCGCCTCCCGAAACGGTAACCCGGTCTTTTCAGCGATTAAGGCAATGACTTGGGCCGGAAAGTCCGGATGGCAATTCAGCCCCGTGCCCACAGCTGTGCCGCCAAGCGGCAGTTCCGCCAGGGTCTTGATGGCCTTATGCACGCGGTCCGCCCCGTGCTCCACCTGGCGGGCATACCCTCTGAATTCCTGGCCCAGCCGCACAGGGGTGGCATCCATGAGATGCGTTCGCCCGATTTTTAGGATGTTCCAGAATTCCTCCCCTTTCTGGGCCAAGCTCCCCTGAAGCTGATCAAGCACGGGCAGCAGCCGCTCTTGCAGCTCCCGCGCCACGGCCACGTGCAAAGCGGTGGGGAAGGTGTCGTTCGACGACTGCCCCAGGTTGACATGGTCATTGGGGTGAACTGGATCCTTAGCCCCGATGGGCTGCCCGGCGATCTGACAAGCCCGGTTGGAGATCACTTCGTTGACATTCATGTTCGTGCTGGTGCCCGAACCCGTCTGATAGATGTCCAACACGAAATGGGCATCCAGCCTGCCCTCAGCCACCTCCTGCGCCGCCTGGACAATCAGACCAGCCCTCTCTGCGGAGAGCAGGCCTAACTGCTGATGCACCTTTGCCGCAGCCCCTTTGATAAGGCCGTAGGCATGAATGATCGGAAAAGGCACCGGCCTGCCGCTGATGGGAAAATTTAAAACCGCCCGCTGAGTGGAAGCCCCATAGAGGGCGTCTTCCGGCACACTCATCTCCCCCATGCTGTCTTTTTCGAGGCGGGTCTTCATGCAGACATGCTGGCAGATTTGCCCCAGAACGGAAATCGAAAAAGGAAATCCACGGGAGATGAGGGAGCTGGGATCTAGTGCCCTGACAAGGGCTGCATTTCCCTGGAATCAGAAATCTCCTTCACCGCAGCGATCAGTGGCTCCTGTTTCTTCTCTTTGCCGATCGGGCGGGGCGCGGCGGTTTCGGGAAAAGGCTTGGCCGCATCATGGGCACCGATGGCAGCCATTGCCAGGGTGAAAGCCAGCACGGAGCCAGCCAGGACTGGGGTGATAAGCGTGTCTTTCATACACTCTTTCATCGCGCCCACCGGAGCAGATGCGCGTATTGTTTTTTTCGCCTGCTTATTCCGTTTCCCAGCCTTCGGATCTCCTCCCATTTCCTGTTCGCACTTTGGGACCTGACGCGCCACACTGGCCCATGGAAGCCCTCTTAGTCCTTCTCGGCCTTGGCCTCGCGCTGTACTTTTTAGCCGGACCTGCCATTGCCTGGTATGTGGCATCGGAAGCACGTAAGGAAACCCAGGCGCTGCGCGAGGCCGTGACCCGGCTGCAGGCCCAAGTGCTAGCGCTTCGACAAGCGCCTCCCGCTGCCGCCCCTGTGCCAAGTTCAGTGCAGGCGGCCACCCCGGTTTCCCCAGCCGTTGGAAAGATCGGCATGGGCGAAGCTGTGCCAGTGCCAACGACTTCCCCACAGGTCGAACCATCCACAAGTGTCATTCCAGAGACTGGCGAGCCGCCCCCCTTGCCTGCATGGGAAAAGACCTCCCAGCCCACGCAGCCAGCCCTTCAGGCGGAGCTTCCCCCGCCGATGGCTGCTATTCCGCGCGCAGTCACCGCGCCGCTGCCGCCAACTCCATCCGAATCCATCCTGTTGCCCAGATCGCCGACAAAGGCCGCCAAGCCGGCTATCTCGCTGGAGCAGTTTCTGGGCGTGAAGCTGTTTGCCTGGATCGGTGGCCTAGCCCTGTTCCTGGGGATCGTTTTCTTTGTGAAGTACGCCTTTGAGAGAAATCTCATCTCTCCTGCCCTGCGCACGGCCATTGGTTTTGCCATCGGCGGAGGTCTGGTGACTGCCGGCGTCCTCATGCGCCGCAGCCGGGACTATGCGGTCCTTTCTCAAACGCTGGCCGCTACCGGCGTACTGATCCTTTACGGGGTCACTTATGCCGCCCACGCGCTCTATCATTTTCCCGCCTTTGGCACACTCACCACCTTTGCGTACATGTCCCTCATCACAGCAGGGGCCTTCGTGCTGGCGGTGCGGATGCAGGCCCCGGTCATCGCGGTCCTGGGCATGGCGGGCGGGTTTCTCACCCCCATCTTTGTCAACTCGGGTGTGGACAATCCCCTCGGCCTTTTTGGTTATGTGCTGCTCATCGACCTGGGCCTGCTGGCGGTGACCCGCAAAACCGGTTGGGCCTACCTAGTGGCCTGTGGAGCTGCAGGTACCCTCATGCTGGAGGCCGGGTGGTTCCTCCAATGGTTCGACAAGGGTGGCTACGCCTTGAGCGCCAAGATATGGATTCCGGTGACCGTGCATGTGTTTTTCCCGGTGCTGTTTTCCGGAGCTAGCTGGTGGCTGCGCAGGCATCATCGCGATGCTTCCGGTTCGGCCAGGGAGACGGCTTCGCTGCATCCGGCACTGGGCGGGCTGGCCTTGGCTGCTTGGAGTTTCGTCGTGGCCTTCCTGTTTCTGGAACATGAGTTCATCACCTCGCGTCCGCTGGTCCTGAACGGTTTTCTCTTCGCCCTGAATGCGGCTGTAATGCTGCAAATTTGGGTGCAACCGCGCGTGGCGATGGCGCAGTGGGTGGCGGCACTGCTCAGCTTTATCCATCTGGCGGTGTGGAGCTCCCTGCGGCTCACCGAGGCGACTCTGATCTCCGCGCTGGTCAGCTATCTCATCTTTGGCCTGATGCACACGGGTTTTGCCCTGCTGGCCATGCGCAAGCGGCCGGAGGCCATGCAGGCACAACGGCATGGCATCTGGCTGGGACCGGTGGCCGTGCTGCTGGTGATTGTCCCCATGTTTTCCCTGCCCACGGTGCCATGGATGATCTGGCCGACGGTCCTGCTGCTGAACCTGATGACCATCGCAGTGGCGGGGGTGACGCTGGCCCTCGCCCCGGTACTGCTGGCCCTCTGTGTGACTTTGCTGGCCATGGGCTTCTGGCTTTTCCTGCTGGATACAGCCACCAGTCCGTGGGGGTTTCTGTCCACCCTGGGTGGTTTTTCCCTGGTGTTTGCAGCCGCCGGCGCGGTGCTATCCGCCAGATTGCGAGAGCGTACCGGGGCGGAAAAAAGGAGAGGCACCGAATGGCTGAGCAGCCTGGAAGGCCTCCTGCCGATGGCCTCGGCAACCCTGCCTTTCATCCTCCTGATCATCGCCACCTACCGCCTGGATTTGGCCAACCCCACACCGGTATTCACCCTCGGCCTGCTGCTGTCTCTGGGCTTGCTGGTGCTCATGCGCCTTTCCCGCCTGCCGGCCCTGGGTCTGGCAGCGCTCGTCTGCATGTGGTTGCTGGAATACACCTGGCTGGATCTGCATCCGGAGGTTTCCACCGCCCAGCCCTGGATGGCCCTGGGCTGGTTCATCGGCATCGCCACCCTTTTTGCCAGCTACCCGTTTGTCTGGAAAGCCCGCTTCCAAGAGGTGGCGCTCCCCTGGGTGGTCTCTGCCGTGACCTGGCTGCTGCAAGGATTCCTGATCTACCAGGTCTGCTCTCACCTGTCGGTCCTGGAAAACCGCATGGGCTGGGTGCCGACGCTGCTCGCCTTGCCGCCGCTGGCCTCGCTTGGGGCCGTTCTGAAAATGCAGGCCCCAGTGCCCGGAGCGGAAATTCATCGGCTGGTCCGCAACAGCCAGCTTGCCTGGTTTGGCGGTGTGGCCCTGGCCTTCATCACCCTCATTTTCCCTATCCAGTTTGATCATCAGTGGATCACCCTCGGCTGGGTGCTGGAAGGGGCGGCGCTTTGCTGGCTCTGCACCTGCGTGCCGCATGAGGGTCTGCGCCGGGTGGGCGTTGGCCTGCTGACCACCTCCTTTGTGCGGCTGGCCTTAAACCCGGCCGTACTGAGCTACCAAGAACGCAGTGACACTCCTCTCTGGAACTGGTTTTTATACATCTACGGCATCTCTTCGCTGGCCATGTTCGCCGCCGCCTGGTGGCTCGCCCCGCCTCGCGACCGTCTTGAGGACCTCAATCTTCGCGCCATCCTTTGGAGCTTTGGCGGCATTCTGATGTTCCTGTTGATGAACATCGAGATTGCCGACTGGTTTACCCTGCCGGGGGAGCGTTTTATCTCCATTGATTGGGGCGGCAACTTCGCCCGCAGCATGACTTTCAGCATCGCCTGGGCTCTTTTTGCCTTGGCACTCCTCATCATCGGCTTCCGGCTGGATGCCAGAGCTGCGCGCTATGCGGGGATCGGGCTCATGGGCATCACGCTGGTGAAGCTGTTCTTCCACGACCTGGCCAACATCGAAAGCATTTACCGCATCGGCGCGCTCATCGTTGTCGCCATCATCGCCCTGGGAGCCTCCTTCCTGTATCAGCGCTTTTACGCACGGCAGGAACGGGAACCATGATGGATGTGCATTTCAGAGTCCACAGCCGGGCCTGCCTCCCTCTGCCATCTCTGACTTCAGATCACAAAAAAAGAGCGGGATTTGCATCCCGCTCTCTCAAAGTATTTCAGGCTGGACACCTGTCTGCCGGTCTTACGCAGCAGCGAGGTCTTCACCCACAGCGAAACGCACGAAGCGGCGCACGACGAGGTTTTCACCCAGCTCGGAGATCTTGCTCTTCACAAAGTCACCGATGGTCTGGTCAGGGTTCTTGATGAACGGCTGCTCCAGGAGGCACTGGTCAGAGAAGATCTTGTCGATCTTGCCCTGGATGATCTTCTCAGCGATCTCGGCTGGCTTGCCCTTGATCTGGTCAGCAGCGATGTCGCGCTCCTTGGCGATGAGAGCCTCAGGGATTTCTTCACGACCGAGGAACTTGGGGTTCGCGGCGGCGATGTGGAGAGAGATGTCCTTAACGAAGGCCTGGAAGATTTCGTTGCGAGCCACGAAGTCGGTTTCGCAGTTCACTTCGATAAGCACGCCGATGCGGCCTGCCATGTGAATGTAGGAGGCGATGATGCCTTCCTTCGTCTGGCGGTCGGCCTTCTTTTCAGCCTTGATGGTGCCTTTTTTGCGAAGGATGACTTCGGCCTTTTCCAGGTCGCCATCGGCTTCCTTGAGGGCAGCTTTACATTCCATCATGGCGGCATTCGTTTTTTCACGAAGGGCCATGACGACTTTTGCGGAGATTTCAGCCATGTGTCGGTATGGGGAAGGGGGTGAGGAAAATTACTTCTTCAGTTCAGCAGTCGCGGTGATGACGGGGTCGATCAGCTTCTGCAGGATGATGCGGATGGAGCGGATGGCGTCGTCGTTGGCAGCGATCGGGTAGTCCACTTTGTCCGGGTCGGCATTGGTGTCCACGAGGGCCACGATCGGGATGCCAAGGCGGCGGGCTTCATGAACGGCAATGTGCTCACGGGCGGAGTCCACGATGACGACGGCGTCAGGGAACTTGTCCATGCCGCGGACGCCACGAAGGTTGCGCTCCAGCTTGATGCGCTCGCGGTTCAGGGAGGCGAGTTCCTTCTTGGACATGAGCTTGAACTCAGGCTTCTTCTCGATCTCTTCCAGGTAGCCAAGGCGGGCGACGCTCTTGCGGATGGTTTCGAGGTTGGTGAGGGTACCGCCCAGCCAGCGATGGTTGACGTAGAACTGGCCGCAGGCTTCGGCTGCTTCGCGGATGGCTTCCTGAGCCTGGCGTTTGCAACCGACGAAAAGGATGCGCTTGTTTTTGCGGGCGAGTTCGGAAAGGAACTCAGCGGCGACGTCGATCTGCTTGATGGTCTCCTCGATGTTGAGGATGTGGATCTGGTTGCGGGAGTCGAGGATGAAAGGCTTCATCTTCGGGTTCCAACGCTTGGTTTGGTGACCGAAATGGACTCCGGCTTCGACGAGTTCTGCGAGTGCTTGGGACATGTAGGTATTTGAAGGGCCTATCTTCCGCACGTTTTGCTCAGGGAGCAGACGCTCAATGCCGGGGTGGCACAGATCCGAAAGAGGGGCGAGTTGAGGTTAAATCCCCTGATCCTGGGCAACCGTGCCTGGGAAAAGGGGCGCAAAAGTAGGGGCAGAAGCCAATTCGGCAAGTGCTTTTTCGTGGCGCGGGTGTCACGCAGGGGGCGGGAGGCGGGGAGATCCAGCGTCGAGACGCGAGTTTTTCAGAAAATGACACCGTAGAGATGAATTTGAGAAGGGTTTTCTCTGCAGTGCTTTGATCTCTTGCGGTGTGTCTTTCTTTGAAGGTGTGGGCTGGGGCCAATCGCCACCTCCCCCAACGGGCAAAGTACAAACTTCCCCGCCCCACCCCGGCCACGCCCGGCGTATTGTTTACTCCACCCCCCAGGGCTTGTTTGACAAGCTGCACGCCCACCCCTTCATTATCCCACCATGTCTCACCCCGAAGATTTCCCCACCTCCATCTCGCCCAGCAATTACATTTATCCCACCGTCATTGAGAGCGAAGGCCGCAATGAGCGCCAGTATGACATTTTCTCCCGCCTGCTGAAGGACCGCATCATCTTCCTCGGCAGCGAGGTGAATGACCAAGTGGCCAACATCATCATCGCCCAGTTCCTCTTTCTTCAGATGGCTGACCCGAAAAAGGACATCCATTTTTACATCAACAGTCCTGGCGGCTCCGTGACAGCCGGTCTGGCCATCTATGACACAATGCAGTTCGTCACCTGCGACGTGAACACCTACTGCATCGGCATCTGCGCCAGCATGGGTGCTGTGCTGCTGGCCTCCGGCACCAAGGGCAAGCGTTTTGCCCTGCCGAACAGCGACATCATGATCCACCAGGTCTCCGGCGGTGCCCGGGGCACGGCCAGCGATGTGGAGCGCACCGTGGACTTCATGTACAAGCTGAAGCGCCGGCTCAACCGCATCCTCGCGCACCACTGTGGCAAGACCCCTGAAGTGATCGAGCGCGACGCCGACCGTGACAATTACATGAGCGCTGAAGAAGCTGCGGCCTACGGCCTGGTGGACAAAGTGCTGCAGAGCAACCGCGAGCTGCCGACGGTGGCAGCTTAAAACAGGCTTCCAAGGCAGTGTTGCAGGTCAAGAAAGGGGCATGGCTCCTGCTTGACCTGTTTTTGACGTTTTTCTGCCGGGATTTCACCTTTTCGGCCACGTCTTCTCCCTCCTTGCCTGCTTGACTCCACCACCCCATTGATGCGACACTGAGTTATGCCTCGCGCTTCGACAGTCACCTTGTGCTCCTTCTGTGGCAAAAGCCATGCGGAGGTGCGCAAACTGATCGCGGGGCCCGGGGTTTACATTTGCGACAACTGCATCGGCGTGTGCAAGGCCATCCTCGACAAGGAAGCTGCCCAGGAATCCGAGACGATGCCGGTGCTGTCCGTGCCGAAGCCGGCCGACATCGCGGCAATTTTGGACCAGCACGTCATCGGCCAGTCGCAGGCCAAGAAGGTGCTGAGTGTGGCGGTGCACAACCACTACAAGCGCATCCTGCACAGCCAGCAACTGGCGGCTAAAAAGGAAGGCAACGCCCGCAAGCTGCCGGGGCCGGACGATGTGGAACTGGAAAAGAGCAACGTACTGCTTCTGGGGCCTACCGGCTGTGGCAAAACATTGCTCGCCAAGACTTTGGCAAAGATTTTGAACGTCCCTTTCAGCATCGCGGATGCGACAACGCTGACAGAGGCCGGTTATGTGGGTGAGGATGTGGAAAACATCATCCTGCGCCTGCTCCAGTCTGCGGACTATGACATCGCCAAGGCCGAGATCGGCATCATCTACATTGACGAGATTGACAAGATCGGCCGCACGACCAGCAACGTCAGCATCACTCGGGATGTGTCTGGCGAAGGCGTGCAGCAGGCACTCCTGAAGATCATTGAGGGCACCGTTTGCAACGTGCCGCCTCAGGGCGGACGCAAGCACCCCCAGCAGGAATACATCCAGGTAAATACCGAGAACATCCTGTTCATCTGCGGTGGCGCCTTTGTCGGCCTGGAAGACATCATCAAACGCCGCAAGGGCAAACAGACGCTGGGGTTCAATATGGCCACCCTGTCGCCCGAAGAGGAGAAAAAAGGCCCGATGGTGGTGGAGCCGGAAGACCTCCTCGGCTACGGTCTGATCCCCGAATTCATCGGTCGTCTGCCCGTCATCTGCTCCCTGGAGGCCCTGACCGAACAGGAACTCGTGCGCGTGCTCACCGAGCCGAAAAACGCCCTGCTGAAGCAGTATGCGAAGCTCATGAACATGGACGGGGTGGACCTCAACATCAATAAAGAGGGCCTTCTGGCCATGGCCCGTGAAGCTGTCAAACGCGGCACCGGCGCACGTGGCCTCCGCAGCATCTTCGAGCGAATCATGCTGGACGTGATGTATGATGTGCCCAGCCGCATGGATGTGCGTTCCGTCTCCATCAATGAAGCCGTGGTGAAGGGCGAACGCCCGCCGATTCTGCGCAAGCGCATCGAGCGGAACGCGGCGTAAGCAGCTCCGCCTCGTCACTCAGGCCAATCGGCTGCATCATCCTAGTTTTGCCGCTCCTGGACGGCCATTTTTTGCTCGCCACAGCCAGCGGAACCTTCGACAAATGCAAGCCTGCTGACCAGACTGGCGTTGACCGACCAAACCAAGGTCACCCGCCTCTTTACCGCCACCCTACTGATCATGATCCGTTACCTCCTGCCCCTTGTGTTTTTGACCACCAGCCTGCGGGCTGATGAGGCCGCCACCCCGGTGGCGCAGATCAAAGTGAAGAAGGACTTCCGGGTCGAACTGCTCTACACCGTGCCCAAGGCAGAGCAGGGATCCTGGGTCAGCATGTGCCTGGATGACAAAGGCCGCCTGATTGCCTCCGACCAGTACGGCCCGCTCTACCGCATCACCCCGCCAGCGCTGGGCGGCAGCCCTTCGGAAACGAAAATCGAAAAGATGGATCTGCCCATCGGTGCCGCCCAGGGCATGGCTTTTGTGAAGGGCGCGATCTATCTCCAGGTGAATGGCGATGAGTATCAGGGCCGCGGTTTGTACAAGGTCAGCGACAGCAATGGAGATGACACTTTTGACAAAGTCGAACTGCTGCGCGGCTACACCGAACGTGCGGGCGAACATGGCCCACACTACGTGGTGCCCGGGCCCGATGGCGAGAGCATCTACGTCATCGTGGGCAACCAGACCCCGCTGACTGAATTCAGCAAGAGCCGCGTGCCCGCCGTGTGGCAGGAGGACATTTTGCTGCCGCGCATCTATGGCCGTGGTTTCATGAAGGATGCCCTGGCCCCGCGCGGCTGGGTGGCCAAGGTCAGCCTGGATGGCAAGCAGTGGGAGCTCATCACCACCGGCTTTCGCAACCAGTATGGCGCGGCCTTCAACCATGAAGGCGACCTCTTCACCTATGATGCCGACATGGAGTGGGACATGAGCCTCCCCTGGTACCGCCCCACCCGCGTCTGCCAGGTGCTGAGCGGCAGCGAGTTTGGCTGGCGCAACGGCTCCGCCAAATGGCCGGTACGCTGGGAGGACGGCGTGCCGCCGGTCACCGACATCGGTCCCGGTTCTCCCACGGGGACGCAATTTGGTTACGGGGCAAAGTTCCCGGCCAAATATCAGGAGGCCTTCTTCATCAATGACTGGAGCTACGGCAAGATGTACGCCGTGCATCTGCGCCCCGACGGCGCAGGTTATGCCGCCGACTTCGAGGAGTTCATCAGTGCTCAGCCCCTGCCCCTCACTGATCTCGTCGTGAATCCCAAGGATGGTGCGATGTACTTTGCCATCGGCGGGCGCAAAACCCAATCCGCGCTCTATCGTGTGACTTACACTGGCAGCGAATCCACCGCAGCAGCCCCCATGAAACTGGAAGGCGAAGCGAAAAAGCTGCATGCCCTGCGCCGCAGCCTGGAGGCCTTCCATGGCGAAGCCAATGCACAGGCCCTCGCGGCAGCATGGCCACACCTGGGCCATGGCGACCGCCTCATCCGCAATGCCGCCCGCATCGCCATCGAGCACCAGCCTTTGGCCTCCTGGAAGGACAAGGCGTTAGGCGAAAAAGAACCGCGCGCCGCCCTCACCGCGCTCATGGCCCTGATCCGCCATGGCTCCCCCGAAGACCAGCCGACCGTCATCGCGGCCCTGGACAAGATATCTCTCGAAGGTCTGGACCTCCTGGGCCAGACCACCCTGCTGCGCAACTACACCCTCGCCTTTCTGCGCCTGGCCCAACCAACGATGGAACAAAAGAAAAGCGCCATCGCCCGCTTTGCCCCTCTCTTCCCTCACAAAGACTTCGGCCTCAGCCAGGACCTGTGTGAGATGCTCGTTTACCTCGGCGATGAAGGGGTGGTGGCCAAGACCGTGCCTCTAGTGAACAGCAGCCCTACCCAGGAGGAGCAGATCGGTTATGCCAAAAGCCTGCGCTTGGCCAAAGCTGGCTGGACCCCTGCCCTGCGTGAGGACTTTTTCAAGTGGTTCCAGCGCGCCGGCACCTACACCGGCGGGGCCAGCTTTGGCATGTTCATCGAGGACATCAAACGCGACAGCCTGGCTGCCCTCAACGAAGCGGAGATCACCGCCCTGAAACCCATCCTGGAGGCCAAGCCCGAAGCCAAAGCGCCCACCTTTGCCGCCAAGCCTCTGAGCTTTGTCAAAAACTGGACCGTGACCGATCTGGAGAAAGTCATGAACGTGGGGTTGGAAGGCGGGCGCAACTTTGAAAACGGCCGCAACAGCTTTGGGGCCGTGGGCTGCTACGCCTGCCACCGCTTCAACTTCGAAGGCGGAGCGATCGGCCCCGACCTCACCAGCGTCAGCGGCAAATTCGGCCCCAAGGACCTGCTGGAATCCATCATCGAACCCAGCAAGGAAATCAGCGACCAATACGGCAGCATGGACTTCAAAATGAAGAACGGCAGCCTCGTCGTGGGCCGCATCATGAACCTGAAGGAAGACACCCTGATGGTGAACGTGAACATGCTGGACCCAAATGCCATCCAGAACCTGAAACGCGGTGACATCGCCAGCATCGAGCCAAGCAAAATCTCCATGATGCCGCCCGGGCTCGTGAACATGCTGAAGGAGGAAGACATCCTCGATCTCCTCGCCTACCTGCTCAGCAAGGGCGATCCGAAGCATCCGTATTTCCGGACGAAATAACGCACCAACTTGCCGCTCCGCTTTCCAGACATGCCTTGACAGAGTCTTTGGCTCTGCTTGCTCTGACGACTTCATGAAACCCCTCCGTACCCTCACCGCCTGCATCTCCATCTTGGCCCTCGTTTCCTGCCAATCGTCCGTCCGGATGACGGCTCTGGACCGGGCGCTGGTGAAGAAGACCGTGACGCCGACAAGCGATGGCGGAGTCCAAATTCAGATGGAAGGCACGTTCCTGGTGAATCCAACGGCGGCAGTTGAAACCTTCCACACGGTGGCCGAACAAAAGATGGGCGGCAGGCCTTACCGTTACCAGTATGCGCTGGATAAAAAGCAGATTACCCGGACCAAGCCGGTTGCCGGATCGGGCTCAACCTCCTCTTCCATTGTACCTATGTTCTACGGCCCCGTGGGCTCCAGCGGAGCCAGCTTTGGCGAGGCGGCCCTGATCATCGGCTCCATCGCGCTCATTGTGGAATTGGTGGATCTGGCCACCCAGGATGATGAACCCGCTCCAGCTCCCGCAACCGCCAGTGCTCCCACTGCGCCTCAGACGGAGACGGTGCAGACACGCATCCTGCAGGTAAGCGGCACGGCAGTGCCCATTGCTCCCGTAGCACTGGATCGCTCCCGGCTGGTGGAAGTCATCGTGCCCGATGCCTCGCCCACCATTGGCCGCCTGAAACCTCAGGTGGCAAAAAGCATCGCCAACAGCGTCCGCAGCAGTTTTGAAAAAATGGGCCTCCAGACTCTGGTGAGTGAAGGCCCGAAACAGCAGGGCTATGTCGTGCGCTGCGCCGTGCTGCGCGCCCAGGGAACCTATGTGACCTATTCCAATGTCACCGTCGAGCTGACCGTGCAGGACCCGCGCACGGGGCGGGAGCTCACCCGCATGGTCGTCCAGATGGCGGAAAAGCCGCTGGATATCAAAGCCCAGACGGAGCGCCAGACCACCGGGGTGGCCACCACCCAACTGACGAAAGCGGTGGATGCGAAGCTGAAAGCCTACGTGAAGTAAGAACTAGCTAGGCAAAAAAGTGAGGCCCGCGAGTGGCCTCACTTCAGAAAGGGTCAAGTTACTCAGACGTTGAAACGCCATTCGACGACGTCGCCGTCGCGCATGACGTATTCTTTGCCTTCGATGCGCAGCTTGCCAGCCTCACGGGCTTTCGCTTCGGAACCGAGCGTGGTGAGGTCATCAAAATGGACGATCTGGGCAGCGATGAAACCGCGTTCGAAATCACCATGGATGACGCCTGCTGCCTGCGGGGCCTTCATGCCTTTGGTGATGGTCCAGGCGCGGGTCTCTTTCTCACCGGTGGTGAGGTAGGTCTGCAGGCCGAGGAGGGAATAGACGCTCTTGATGAGGAGGTTCACGCCACTGTCTTCCACACCGAGGTCGGCGAGGTAGGCTTTGGCTTCATCTTCCGGCAGCTCACCCAGCTCGCTTTCGATAGCGGCGCTGACGACGGTGGCGCTGGCGGCGTGGGCGTGCTTCACGTACTCGCGCACTTTGGCCACCTGCGGATGTTGGTCGGGGTTTTTGGAGGCTTCGGCCAGCTCTTCTTCGGAGACGTTGCAGGCATAGATGCAGGGCTTGCCGCTGAGGAGGAAGAAGCTCTTGAGGAGTTTCTTTTCCTCGTCGTTCAGCTCCAGCGTCACGGCGGGCTTCATGGCATCCAGGTGAGGCAGCAGCTTTTCACACAGGGCGTGTTCGGCCTGGGCTTCTTTGATGCCGCGCTTGGCGTCCTTATCGGTGCGGGACTTGCGCTTGGACACGCTGTCCATGTCGGCCAGGATGAGTTCGGTATTAATGACCTCGATGTCGCGAATGGGGTCCACGCTGCCGTCCACGTGGGTGATGTCGCCGCTTTCAAAACAGCGGACGACGTGGACGATGGCGTCCACCTCACGAATGTGGCTGAGGAATTTGTTGCCCAGGCCTTCGCCCTGGCTGGCACCTTTGACGAGGCCGGCGATGTCCACAAACTCGATGGCCGCAGGCACCAGTTTCTGGGAGCCGCTGAGTTTGGAAAGCACCGCGAGGCGCTCATCCGGCACGACGACGACGCCCTGGTTGGGCTCGATGGTGCAGAAGGGGTAGTTCGCAGCCTCCGCCTTGCGGGTGCGGGTGACAGCGTTGAAGAGGGTGGATTTGCCTACGTTGGGCAGGCCGACGATTCCAGCTTGAAGCATAAGGGCAGTGAGGATAGCGGTCTAAACCCCGCGTGCGAACGAAAAGTGAGGCTCATTCGTTTCTGCTGTGCCAGTTCTTAAAGCCATCTCCCACTTGCCGGAGGCTGGCCACGCGACAGATTTGTCACATGCAGCCCCCGTCTCCATCCTTCCGCCTTCTCCAGCCTGAGTCCTGGCAGAAGGTGCTGGCAGAGAGCTGCGCCCGGCTCATTCAGGAGAAAAAACAGGTCGTGCTCTGCATTACCGGCAAGTCCGGCTCCGGCAAATCCACCCTGGGCAAGCAGATCCGGAAAAAGGGTTTGCCTGGCATTCCGCCGAGAAAAATCGGCGTCATTGACGACGGCGTGCTGGCGGTACCGCTGCTGGGGATTTTTACCCGCCGGATCAAGAGCAAGACGAGAGAGAGGGATGATCTGGCCCCTTTTGCCCACTTTTTGAAAAACAAAAAACTGGTGGTATATGTGAACAGCAAACCCGAATTGCGCCTGGGCCGGTGCGATGTGGTCCTGCGTCTGCAACTGCCCGAGGAAGAGCGACAGAGGCGGCTCATCCAGCGGGATCACGATGGGGCGGAGCGTTTTCAGCGCACCCTGAATGCCTCCAATGAAGTGGGCATCCCGGCCGATCATGTCTTTGACTTGTGCCTGGTGGCGTCCCATGATCGCAGGCTGCCGGACAAACCTGCCGGAACTGTGAGCGATGCGGCCGTCTCCTGAAGAGAAGGCCCCGGCACCGCCCCCAGCCTGGGGGTTACCTCCCGCCTGCTGCTGACACATGACCTTCACGTCCTGGCAATACGCCCTTTTCCTTCCCCTGGTGGTGCTGCTGTACTGGCCGCTGCCCCGGCTGGGGCGCATGGCCCTGCTGCTGGTGGCCAGCTACTTCTTTTACGGCATGTGGGACCTGCGCTTTCTGGCGCTGCTCATGGCCTCCACGGGCATTGATTTTTTCTGCGCACGGTCGCTGGTCGGCATGCGGGAGGGTCGTGGGAAGATCCTCTTCACCACGCTCGCCCCCCTGCTCTGGCTGGGCGGATGCGCCTTGTTCGGCAAGGAATACGTCAGCATCAGCCCCGCCAGCCTCATGGTAGCGGCAGCCTACCCAGTCCTGTTTGTGCCCATCCATGAGTGGCTATGGACACGGGATGAAGCGGCCCGCCGTCGTGGTTTCCTGTGGCTGAGCATCCTGACGAACCTGGCCGTGCTGGGTTTCTTCAAGTACTTCGGCTTTTTTGCCGACAGCCTCGTCGCTCTGCTGGGTGCGGCAGGCATGGACCCAGGCTGGACGCTGCCGCACATCATCCTGCCGGTGGCCATCTCTTTTTACACCTTCCAGTCCGTGGCTTACGCGGTGGATGTGTACAAAGGGAAAGTACAGCCTGCCCCGGATCTGCTCACCTTTTCCGCTTACCTCGCCTTCTTCCCGCAGCTGGTCGCCGGCCCCATCGAGCGTCCGGCCATCTTCATGCCGCAATTTACCAAGGCGGCCGTCTGGGAATGGGAGCACCTGCACGCGGGGCTGCGCCTGCTGCTGGTCGGGGCCTTCAAGAAAATCTTCGTCGCGGACAATTGTGCCCTGGTGGCGAACTACGTCTTCAATCCCGGAGCCACACCGAATGCGCCCTGGGCCCTGCTGGGCATCGTGGCCTTTGCCTTTCAGATTTACGGAGACTTTTCGGGCTACACGGATCTCGCACGCGGCTCCGCCCGGCTGCTGGGCATCCACCTGAGCATGAACTTCCGCTTTCCCTATCTGGCCACGGGGCCCTCGGACTTTTGGCAAAGGTGGCACATCACGCTTTCCAGCTGGTTCCGCGACTACGTGTACATCCCGCTGGGAGGAAACCGCGCTGGGTTGACACGTACAATTATCAATCTGTGGATCACCATGCTGCTCGCGGGTCTCTGGCATGGGGCGAGCTGGACCTTTGTGCTGTGGGGTGCCTACCACGCCGCCATGCAGACCGCCTACCGCGTGGTGCCGTCCCTGGGCCGCCTGGAAAAGTCCACCTCCGGCCCACGTCATGTCCTGGCCGTGGCCCTCATGTTCACGCTCACGCTGCTCGGCTGGGCAATCTTCCGCGCGCAGACCATGGGCCAGCTCGGCGTGTGGCTGCACGCCCTGACGATCTGGACCCCAGGAGAGGACTGGACGAAACCGGCACTCTGGCTGCTGCTGCACATCGTGCCGCTCATCCTCCTGCAACTGGCCACGCTGAAACCCCGTGATGAAGCTGAACTGGGCGGCCTGCCCTGGGTCGCTCGCGGAGCCGTCTTTTTCCTCCTCTTTGTCGCCTTCGTCAGCTCTGTCGCTTCCGAGCAGGAGTTCATCTACTTCCAGTTCTAACCGTAAAACGATGCGCGCCTTTACCCGCAGCTTTCTCCTGTTCGCCACGATCCTCATCGGGGCAGAGCTGGTCACACGTTTCTGCTTTGTGAAGACGATGGAGGGCCGCTTCGACTACGGCTACCATCCCACCGCCGGTTTTTACGAAACCGACGATGGCCAGGTGGAGCTGCAGCGCAGCGGTGGCCGTCGTTTTTTCCCGCAGTCTTTTCCAAAAACCCGACCTAACGGCAAGTATCGCGTCATGGTCATTGGCGATTCCGTGGCCCGTGGCAAAAGCGTGGAACTCTCCTACACGGGCCAGCTTGAAAAGGAGCTGCGCGCGCAAGGCATCCAGGCCGAGTGCTTCAACCTCGCCCTCCCCGGCTTCGGCTCCCGCCGCAAGGACTTGGTCCTGCAGCAGGTCATTAACTACCAGCCAGACCTCGTCATCCTGCACGTGGGCGCCACGAATGAGTACGAGGATGAGCGTGAATGGCGCCGCCGCACGGACTTCAACAGTCCGCACCCGAAGAACTGGCTGATGCGATCCCTGGTGCTGAGGCAGTTTTATGAGATGAAGACGGAAAAGCTGTACTGGCAGTGGCTGCCCCTGGCCGTGCGCAACCAAGGCGGCGGCACCGGTGACGCCGATGCGGAACTGCGAGCCTCAGCCGATGAGGCCACCCAAAAGGACTGGCAGGCCCAGGTGGAAAGCGTGACCGCCCTGGGCGTGCAGCGTCTGCAGGCAGCGGGCATCCACGTCCTGCTGGTGACCCAGGCCACCCGCAAGAAGGCCGCCGATGGCAGCTACCTCCTCGATGACAGTTCCGTGGATGCTTGGACCACCCGCCTGCTCGGCCCCACCGTCGCGAAGCTGCCGATGAAGTCCGTCTTCACTCCCGAACAAATTGCCACTCTCTACTCCGACTCCAGCCACGTCCGCCCCGAAGGCCACACCCTCATTGCCCAGGACATCGTACCGATCTTGAAAGAAAAGGGATGGCTGCCAGCCCCTGCCCAATAGCATCCCGGAAGGAAGTTGCTCTGCCACGCCTAACCAAAAGGCATCCCAAGAAAATGCGCGCCACAGCCGCAGATGCCGTTCACTCAGAGCCATTTCAAATGGGCGAAAAGCTGAAGATTCTTCCAATTTTACACCGTCTGGCAGTTTTCCACAAATCCCGCTTCTCCCTGACGTTTTGTCTTTTCCCAAAGATCGACTCCTGTATCAATCTCCACCGCATGAAACTCGCCACCCTTCTCACCACCGGCCTTTTGGCTGCCAGCAGCCTCTGCGCGGCAGATACCGTCAAGCTCACCCGCATCTATGAGAAGCTGGAGACGAAATTCCCCATCGCCGTCATCATCCCGCCGGATGGTACCCAGCGTGAGTTTCTGGCTCTGCAGCGTGGTCAGATCCTGATCCTCCCCAAGGACGAACAGGCCAGCGAAGCCAAGACTTTCCTGGACTTGAGCACACGTGGAATGGAGGCGGACAACGGCAAGTTTGAAGAAGGCCTCAACGGCCTGGCCTTTCACCCGAAGTATAAGGACAACGGCCTGTTTTACCTCTGCTACACCCAGCAGAAGCCGAAGCGCCTCGTCGTCAGCGAAATGAAGGTCAGCGCAGATGCAGACAAGGCCGATCCTGCCAGCGAGCGCGTGCTGCTGGAGATCCCTCTCATCAACTGGAACCACCATGGCGGCAACATCCTCTTTGGTCCCGATGGCTACCTCTACATCGGCGTGGGAGATACCTCCAAGCGCAATGACGAGCAGCGCATGGCCCAGCTCAATGCTGTGCTGGTGGGCAAAGTGCTGCGTATTGATGTGAACAGCCGCGAGTTCCACAACGCCTATGGCATCCCTGCCGACAATCCTTTTGCAGACGGCGTCAACGCCCAGCCTCAGGTCTTCGCTTACGGCATCCGCAACCCTTGGGGCATGTACTTCGATGCCAAGGACCGCCTGTGGCTGGCAGATGTGGGCCAGGACCTGTGGGAAGAGATCAACTGGATCACCAAAGGTGGAAACTACGGGTGGAGCTACCGCGAAGGTTCCCGCCCCTTCCCCCTGCGCCAGGACGCCCCTGCTGCCGAGGCCAAGCTCATTGACCCCATCTTTGAATACAACCACGGCGAAGGTCTCAGCATCACTGGCGGCATTGTTTACACTGGCAAAGCCCTGCCTGAACTCGCAGGCAGCTACGTCTATGGCGATTTTGTCATTGGCAAAATCTGGGGCCTCAAGACTGACGACGCAGGCAAGGTGGAAAGCAACACCCTGCTCTACACCAGCCCCCAGACCCCGGCAGACAATCCGAAGAAAAAGCCGAGCGTTCTCGTGAAGCCCACCGCCTTCTCTGCCGATGCTGAGGGCGAAATGCTGGTGCTCGACTGGAACGGCGCGATCTACCGCCTCAGCAAGTAACCTCGCTTTTCCCTTCTCTTTTTCCGCTTCCCTTCCCCCATGCGCGAGCTGATCTCCAACCCCGCCGACCTCAAGCCCACCACCTCCTGGCAAGACACCGTCTGGGCCTACACGCCTGAAGAATCCCTGGTGGACCATACCACCAAGGCCCGCCTCTGCGTGGCCACCCTGCTGCCGTTCAAGGATCGCCAGCCGGACTGGGAAGGCTTTTCCAAAAGCGTGCGCTGGATGCAGCAGTGCGGCGATTATTATGGCGTGGAGATGGTCTTCGTTCTGAATGCAGACACCGGTTACATCTTTGACCTCAGCAACGAGCTGTATGCCGAGGTGCTGAAGCGATTCCGTGAAGAATTCCCCAACCAAAAGTTCATCGCTGGCATCACTGCACGCGGGGCGGAAAAGGATAAAGTGTTCAAAGCGGAGCGCTACTGGCCGCTGCTGGACATCGCCCAGAGCCACGACAATGGCGAGATGATGATCATGACCTCCCGCCTGCTGAATCTGCTGGCGCCGGAGGCCCGCCGCGATGCCTACTTTGAGATCGCGGAGCACATCACCCACCCTGCCATCGCCCATGCGCTGGAGCCCTCCTTTGTCTCCTGGGCCAGCCCGTATGAGCCCTGGCTGCTGCATGAGATCGCCAATCACCCGAAGTATGTCGGCGGAAAAATCAGCACGCTCGATGAACCCCACTTCCTTTACTGGGCGGCCATGTGTAAGGACCTGAAGCTGCCCTTTGCCCCGCACAGTGGCGACGACTACGGCATCCCCACGGCCATCCGCCTGGGCCTGCCCCTGCTCATCGGGGCCGGCGTCAGCGCCTGCCCGCTCATCGCCGCTGCACGTGACATGTGGTTGCTCGACAGCGTGACAGACAAGAAATTCAAGACCGGCACAGGCCGCTTCGACACCAATGTG
This sequence comes from Verrucomicrobiota bacterium, assembly GCA_040386955.1. Taxonomy (GTDB): domain Bacteria; phylum Verrucomicrobiota; class Verrucomicrobiia; order Verrucomicrobiales; family Verrucomicrobiaceae; genus Prosthecobacter. The sequence continues at coordinate 22,895 of JAZKER010000038.1, read as the reverse complement.
TACAAGCTGTTTGAGGCCTTCCAGTCCTTTGAAGACCTCGTCTTCCGCCTGGATGATCGGATGAGTGCGGCCCCCTACAAACACAGCACCGCCCACGTCCTCCACCATCTCGGCCTCATCGCAGCCCCGGAGTCGCATCCCGACTGCAAAGACGTTCGCGGCCCTGATGAAGCCCTCCGGATGGAGGAAGCCATGCGCCGTCCTCTGCGGGTGGCGAAGCGCCTGGGAATTCCTTACTTCGAGAGAAAGTAAGCCTAGGCTGAGCATTTCAAGAGCTGCATCCACCATCTTGGGATGGATGCAGCTTTTTGTTTTGGGGGACTGGGCGCAGAAAATCGTTCTCAAAAGGATCGAAAAAAGACAGGCGAAAACCTGTTTTCGAATACCTGCCCCAGGCGAGGAGTCTAACTTCATGTGTGCGCCTTTGGGCCGCATGCAAAAACCCCTCTTCCACTCATGAAAACTTCCTTTCGTCATTGGGTCACTGCGGGCGCTTTAGGTCTTGCCCTCTCCCTTTCATCTTGTGTCAGCCCTTATGCCGGGCCACACGAACGCGATGGAGCTGTCATCGGTGCCCTCGGTGGTGGCACCCTCGGCGCGATCATCGGAAACCAAAGCGGTCGCCCCCTGGAAGGCGCCGCCATCGGCGGTGCGCTCGGTGCCCTGGCCGGGTCCTCGATTGGGGCCAACCAAGACCGCTACTACTATGGTGGCTACAGCCGCCCGGTTTACTACCGCAGCAGCCCGCGATATTACGGGTATGGCTACCGTCCCTACAGCTACGGTTATCGCCCTTATTACCGTCACCACCACGGCTACAGGCACTGGTAGACAGACTTTCCAGCCCCTTTTGTTAGGCCCTCACAGGCATCCCATCAGTCTGTGAAGGGCGGATATTTGTCAGCGCGGGGAAGCTTCTCGTAGGCCTCCAGGGTCGGGGTGATGGCCTGCAAAGCCGTCGCCCAGAACTCTGGGGAGGTCAGATCGGCCCCCAGGGTCTGGCGGGCGACTTCTTCGCAGGTGGCACTGCCTGTCGCTGCGAGGAAGGCCTCATAACGCGGAAGAAAGCTCGCCCCTTCAGCCTTGAATCGGGCAAAGAGCGCCTGGCTGAGCAAGTAGCCAAACACATACGGGAAGTTATAAAATGACACGCCCGTGATGAAGAAGTGCATCTTTGAGGCCCAAAACAGCGGATCAGTCCCGCTAGGCAGCAGGGTGTCGCCATATAGCTTCGCCTGCGCCTGATCCATGAGTTCGCCAAGACGGGTGACTGAGATTTCCCCGGCGGCACGCTCCGAGTAAAAGGCCTTTTCAAACTCGTAGCGCATGGGGATATTCACGAGGTAGGCGTGGGCGCGAAGCATTTCCTGATCCAGCAGGTAGGCCTTGGTCGCCGGGGTCAGGCCAGGGTCGCTCATGAGACCGTCGAGGAGGATCATCTCTCCAAAGTTGGAGGCCGTCTCGGCGAGGGTCATCGGGTAGCTGGCGGCGAAGGAACGTGCCGGGCGCAGGACACAGGAGTGCCAGGCATGGCCGGCCTCATGGGCCAGCGTGACCATGTCATGCACCGTGCCATGCCAGGTCATGTAAACGCGCTCTTCATGACGCAGCAGAGAACCTGTGCAAAAGGCACCAGGGCGCTTGCCCGCACGTGGCTGGGCCTCGATCCAGCGCTGCTTCAGCATGTCGCGAAAGTACTGGCCCAGGGCGGGATAGGCGGTGCTGAAAGCACGCTCCACCGTGGCGCAGGCGTCGTCCCAAGTCAGCGGTTTTTCGTCGGGGGCCTTTACCTGGGGAGCTTCCAGATCAAAGTAATGCAACGCTGGCGTGCCCTGCAGGCGGGCCGCTGCCCGGATGGCCCGGCGGGGCAGTTCAATGTGCGTATGGATCGCCTCCAGCATCGCATCCAGCGAGGCTCGGCTCATCGCCCCATCGAAGAGCGGCGTGTCCAAAAAGTGCGGGATGCCACGGCGTTCGTAGAGGCTGAGACGGGTGCCTGCGATGCCATTGAGCCCCGCAGCCAACGTATCCGCATGATCCAGCCAGGGTTTTTGCCCGGCATGGAAGGAGGCTTCGCGCAAACGGCGGTCCGGATCCGACATCAGCGCACGCCTCCGCGCCATCGGCACAGATTCTACATGGCCATCAGGAAAGGTCATGTCGAAGACCATCTTGCCCGTCAGCGTGTCATAAAGACGCCCCCAGGCATGGAGACCGTTGACATTAAGATCAGCCGCCAGGGATTCCAGGTCGCCCGGCATCTGCTGCCGCCCTTCCTCCCGCATGCGCCGCACGGCATGGCTGGCCCCCATGAGGGAGGCATCGTTCAGCAGACGGTCGAAATCAGGCTCGCTCAAGGATGCCAAAGCAGACTGCAATGAAGCGCGCAGCTTGATGTTTTCTGCTTCCAAGGTGGAAATCCACGCCTCATCCGCCTTCACGGCCTCATGGCTGGCATCATCGGCCGACAGACAGCCGAGGTACGCAGAAAGGTGACCCAGGCGATCCCCCAGACTTTCATAGGCCACGAGGGCCTGGGCGAGGGCTGGTACATCAGCAGTAACCGTGGTGGCCAGCTGCTTGAGCCCTTCGATGTCCCGCACCAAAGCCGATTTGAACTCCACATAGTCAGGGGCGGCAAAGGCGGAAAACCAAGATTCCAGAGACCAGCGATCCGGTGTGACGGGTGATGACGAAGACATGAGGCCTGTTAGCGCATTTCAAAACCTTGTCCAGAAGGCTGGAAGCAGACGTGATTCAGGATTGAGTTTGCTAAAATAGTTATTGCAATCTATTTGCATTATAAAACCGCATGCGCATCACCCTCATTTCCGGCTTTCTCGGCTCTGGCAAGACCACCCTTCTTCGTCGTCTGCTGCGTCAATGCAGGGATCAGCGGCTGGGCGTCATCGTCAATGACATGAGCTCTCTGGACGTGGATGGCGACCTCGTCCGCAGCGGACAACGCCTTTCGGAATCCACCGGCAACTTCATCAGCCTGGCAGCAGGCTCCATCAGTGGCAGCCAGAGGCAGGCCTTTGCGCAGGTGCTTGATGACTGGTCTCCACGCAAGGATTTGGATCACATTTTGGTGGAGGCTTCAGGCAGTTCGCACCCCTGGCCACTGATTGAAGAAATCAATCGTCGCCCCTCCTTGACCCTAGGCTGCGTAGTCACCCTGATCGATGCCCGGGCCTTTGCCGAAGATCAAGATGGCGGGAGGCTGCTCCATCAAAGCCTTATCCACAATAAAGAGGTAGGCAGACGCACAGAGGCCAATCTGATGGCGGAGCAGATTCAGTGTTCCAGCCTTCTTCTACTGACTAAAACAGACCGCACGGCTCCAAAAAATTTGCCCAGGATGATGGAATACCTGAATAGGCTGAATCCCCAGGCCGCCATTCATCCTGTCACTCATGGAAATATCTCGCCCGCCCTTTTGCTGGAAGGCCCGTGTTGCAAAGTGGCGCAGCTTCGTCAGTTAGCACAGGCCGGGATGGGCAGTACCGACCAGAAAGCTTTGGGTGAATCCAGTTCCTACGGCATCGGCAGTGCCGTGCTGACAGATCCACGCCCGTTTCATCCACAGAGGCTGTGGGACTTGTTTCACCGCCAGTTAGGCCAAGGGGTGCACCGCAGCAAGGGATTCATCTGGCTCGCCTCAAGGGATGAGCAGGTGCTTCTCTGGAACCAGGCAGCGGGCAGCATGGGGCTGGAATTATTGGCCTATTGGAAGGCGGCCCTGGTGAAGGACCCGCTCGGCAGGCTGTTGCCAGAGGAGATCACGCATCTGCAATTGCAGCTCAAAAAAGCCGATCCCCGCTTTGGGGATCGGCTCAATGAAATTACGGTTATCGGGACAGACCGCGACCGGAACGCTTTGATGGGCGGACTCCAGCAATGTCTTTGCACTGAGACTGAGGTGCGCCACTGGCAGCGTGGCGGCACCTTTGAAGACCCTTGGCCCCAGACCTTGAGGCCCATTCCTTGAGGCCTTATTTGGTCATCTCTTCCTGAATGATCTGCATGATCTTGGGCTGCAGAGCCTGCGCCTTGGAGGCCCCCAGTTTCGCGGCCTCAGGCAGCACTTTGAGCTGCTTGACCACCACCGTCTGGAACTCTGGCTTTTCCAGCAGCGGCAGCACGGCGTTGATTTCGGCCAGCGTGAGGTTCTGGGCATAAAGCTCCACCAGTTCACCCTTCATCTTGTCCCAGCCGATTTCGGCTTTCATGAATTCTTTGACGCGGCCGATGGCGACTTTGAACTTCGCCTTCTGCTCTTCGGGCATCTGATCCACCGCGCCGCCCAGGGCGGATTCAAAGCCGGCCGTCATGGAGGTTTCATACTGCTCCTGCTGGTGCATGAGCTTGAACATTTTTTCAATGGCAGCCTGATGCTCCGGTTCCACCGCGAGGGCGGGAGTCAAAAAAGCAATGGCCAGAAATGCGCAGGAAATAAGTTTTTTCATAAGGAGAAGTCCGAGCCAAGCGGTTTGTAATGACGTTGGCAATCCCAAAAGGACGCCTCAAAACGATTTTAACCGAAATTCCGACGGCAGATTTTGCCTTTGAAGTCGCGCTTTTGACCTCTAGGATGATTCATGCTCCAGATCGTTTTCAATGACATCAGTGCGGCCGAGCTGTCCCGGCTGCCAACGCAAATCCAGTTTCACATCCTGGAAGCCCTGAACATTCAGTCCAGTGACCTGGATGAAAACATTCTGGCCAAAAAGTTTGGCGTGCTGGAGCGCGCAGCCAAGAAACTGTATCGCTGCCGTGCGGGCGACCACCGCATCTACTTTGCGGTGAATGATGGCGACGTCCGCATTCACCGGGTGCTGCACAAAAACACCTTGGCCGATTTCCTCTACCGCAGCAACTTGCCCGGTGGCGGCGAAGATGAGGCACTGAGCAAGTCCAAGCATTTTTGGCAGCTCATTGACGAAGGGGCCAAAACCCTGAAGACCGTCTGAAGCAGGGGCAATGAGCAAGGAGGATTGACTCTTTCCGCAGCGTCCTCTTAGCTGCGGGCATGCGTCCTCTCCTGATCCTCTTTGCCCTGCTGACGGCCCTGTCATCAGCCCAGGAATTCAAGCCAGAGGCACTCCGCAAGCTGGACGCAGCCATTGAAAAGGCAGTGGCGAAAAAAAGTCCCGTCGGGGCTGTTTTGTGGCTGGAACATACCGGGAAAACACACCGCCTCGTCCGTGGCCACCGTGCCCTGGAACCAGGACCGGAAGAACTGACCGAAGATACGGTTTTCGATCTCGCCTCCCTGACCAAAGTGGTGGCCACCGCACCGGCGGTGATGATGCTGGTGGAACAGGGGAAGCTGGACCTCGAAAAACCCGTGCAGACCTACCTCCCGGAATTTCAGGGAGAAGGACGCGAACTCATCTGCCTGCGGCATCTGCTCACCCACACCTCAGGCCTCAAGCCCGGCATTCCCCGTGAACCCGAGTGGACAGGCTATGACGAAGGCATCCGGCGTGCGGCCAGCACCGTGCCAGATGCCCCGCCGGACAGCTTTTTCCGCTACAGCGACATCAACTTCATTTTGTTAGGCGAAGTGGTCCGGCGTGTCAGTGGCGAGTCCCTGGATGCCTTCACTCAGAAGCAGCTTTTTTCGCCGCTGAAGATGACCTCCACACGCTACCTGCCACCTGCGGATTGGCAGTCCAAGACAGCTCCGACGGAAAAGGATGAAAACGGGGTGATGCTGCGCGGTGTCGTTCACGACCCCACCGCCCGCCGCATGGGCGGCATCGCGGGCCATGCAGGCCTGTTTTCCAATGCAGGCGACCTCGCCCGTTTTGCACGGATGATTCTGAATGGCGGCGAACTCGAAGGCACCCGTGTCTTGAAAACGGAGACCCTGCAACAGATGCAGCGGGTGCAAACGGCGGCCACCATCTATGAACGGCGGGGCCTTGGTTGGGATCTAGAATCCGCCTTCAGCAGACCACGAGGAGACCTGTTTCCCATCGGTTCCTTTGGCCACACCGGATTCACCGGCACCAGCCTGTGGCTGGACCCGTATTCGAAGACGTTTGTCATCTTTCTGAGTTCACGCCTGCATCCCCAGGCCGGGAACGGGGTACGCGAACTCTATGAAGAAATCGGCGGTGCGGCCGCCCGCTGCGTGCCTGAATTCGACTTCAAAAAGGTGGCAGGCTCCCTGCCCAAGCGCGGTGAAAAAGAGGTGCCCACGGTCCTCAATGGCATTGATGTTTTGCAGCGTGACGGCTTCGCGCCCCTCCATGGACTGCGAGTGGGGCTCATCACCAACCAGACCGGCATCAATGCCGAACGCACCCCGACGATTGATCTCCTGGCCCAAGCCCCAAAAGTGAAGCTGCGTGCCCTGTTCAGTCCGGAGCATGGCATCCGGGGGGCGCTGGATCAGGAAAAGATCAACGACTCGGTGGACCGCAAAACTGGCCGCCCCATTCACAGTCTTTATGGCGAAAGACGTGCACCGACACCGGAACAGATGGCGGAGCTTGATGCCCTCGTCTTTGACATCCAGGACATCGGCTGCCGTTTCTACACCTATATTTCCACCCTGCGGCTGTGCCTCGAGGCAGCTGCCCTGGCTAACAAAAAGTTCTTCATTCTTGATCGGGTAAATCCCGTGGGCGGCATCGCCGTGGAAGGCCCCTCCAGGGTGGACAAGGAGACCTTTACCGCCACCCACGCCATTCCCCTGCGGCACGGCATGACGGTGGGGGAGCTGGCCCTCATGCTGAATGGAGAGCGCAAAATCCAGGCCGATTTGCAGGTGATCCGTGTCGAAGGCTGGCGGCGCGAACTGCTGTTTGACCAGAGCGGACTCCCCTGGGTGAACCCTTCCCCCAACATGCGCAGCCTGGAGGCTGCCCTGCTTTACCCCGGCATCGGTCTGCTGGAATTTTCCATCAGCGTCGGCCGCGGCACCGACAGTCCCTTTGAGATCCTTGGCGCACCTTATGCAGATGATCGGCAGCTCGCTTATGAGCTCAACAAATTGGGCCTGCCAGGGTTGCGTTTCATGCCCGTGCGGTTCACGCCCACAGCCAGCGTTTTCAAGGACCAACCTTGTGGAGGTGTGCGCCTCCAGATCACCGACCGCGAAGCCCTCCGTTCCGTGCAGGCGGGGATGGCCATCGTGGCCGTCTTCCAGCGCCTTTATCCCAAGCAGTTCAACCTGGAGAAAGTGAACACCCTGCTCAATCACGCCACCTTGCTCAAAGCTGCCAAAGACGGCAAAAGCGGGATCGAGATCAGCCGCCTCTGGGCCTCAGAAACGGCCGCCTTTGAGGCAAGGCGAGCAGCTTTTCTTCTCTACTAGCACTCAGCGCTGGGCGAAGAAAATGCGGGCGCTTTCGGCCACGCCATAAGCGCTTTCCTGCTGACTGAGTTCATCCGTCTGGATACGCAAGTCCGCGAGCTGTTTGTAAATGGGTTTCCGCTCACCCAAAAGGCGCTCCAGCTTGACCAACGGAGGTTCTTCGCCGCGCAGGAGAGGCCGATCATTGTTGCCTGCTGTGCGGCGGGCCAACAGCCTCACGTCCGCCTCAAGCCAGGTGATGAAACCGAGATGTTTCAGCAAGGGCAAATTACGCGGCTGAGTGATGATGCCCCCACCGGTCGCGATAACGCAGTGGCGACGGCCTAACAAACTGCGCAACACAGCCGATTCACGCTGGCGAAAGCCGGGCTCCCCTTCCTTGGCAAAGATCTCCGGAATGCTGCAGCCTGCCTGGTCAATGATGAGGTGGTCCGTATCCACAAACTGGAAACCGAGCATCTGCGCCACCATGCGTCCCACGGTGGATTTGCCGCTGCCCATGAGGCCGACCAACAGGATGTTTTCCGCCCTTGGCAGGCACCCATCGCCGCCTTCGGCCACCAATTGCAGGATGGAAGAGACAAGCTCGGGATCATCTCGCAAAGCGGTGAAATAGTCCGCATACTGCGGAGTCCAACCTGTGGCACGAAGCCGGGAATTGGAAACATGCTTGTGTGTCCAGCCGCGTTTGCGGTCCGGATCGGGTGCTTTTTCCGCAGGCACCTGAAGATTAAAAAGAGGGGCCAGTTTTTCCAGGCACTCGCGCTGGGTCAGGCGTGCATCATCCACGACGTTGTAGATGCCAGAGAGCTTTTGGGTGACGATGTGTACCAGCGCCGCAGCGGCATCATCCGCGTGGATCTGATTGAGCAGCCGCCCGTCGGGCGCCCCTTCATTCACCTCGATGCCGCTTTTGCCTTCGAGGAGGTTTTTCAGCACAAACGACCGGCCGGGGCCATAGATGCCTGCCAGCCGGGCCACAGCTCCGCCATTCTCCAAGGCCAGTCTTTCTGCCGCCAGCAGCAGGCGGCCAGTTTCCTTGCCCGGATCTGCGGGGCTGGTTTCATCCACCTCGCTGCCGTCCGTCTGCGGATAGACGCTGGTGCTGCCTGTGTAGAGCGGAAAGGCACCTGGAAAAGTGGCCAGCAGATGCCCCATGCCATCCACATAAACCGCCTGGTACATTTCGGCCCCGCCTTTGCTGGAGCTGGCGCAGTGGATGAAAGCTTCAGGCACCCAGGCACTGGCCGCTCCCTCCGCAAGTTCTTCACACTGCGCCCGCAGCGAGGCCACTGAGGCGGCATCACTGACATCACAGGCCAGCACCCGCCAGGGCTTGTGGGCCAGCCGCTCCGCCGAGGTGGAAGAATGCGTCACCCCCACCACCTCATGCCCAGCAGCATGGAGGAGGTCCGCCGTGCGTGCGCCGACGAAGCCGCAACCGACGATGAGTACTCTCATGAGGGGCGGCGCTGAGATTGATAATAGGAAACGAGGCCCTGCACGACTCCGCGCACATAGTCCTCGATGGCGCTGGGTTGCAACCTGCCCCCGATCAAGGTCCGACCCACAAAATGGCCGACCAGCAAGCGGCGGTAGGTTTCTTCGTGGTTCATGACAAAAGGCTCCAGGTAAACGACAGGGCAGTGATACAGACGGTTGGCCAGCAGGTTCCGTGCATAAACATACGGGTTCGCACCGGCCTTGCGAGCATTTGGCGTGGTATAGATGTAGGCAGGCAGGCGCGTGGCGCGTGCCATCCCCCCTGCGACGGCAGTGGCGAGGGGAATTTCTTCCTCATGAACCCGGCTGAAGAGCCGCGAGAACATCTCGTAGCGCACGTCCTGCTGTTCCAATTCCACCGGCGCGTAGCAGCCATTCACCAGCACATGGAGATGATTTTGCGGGGAGAACTGCGGAGCCTCGGCCGAGCCCCAGGACTCCGCATTGAAATGCAAACAGAGCACGATGTCCGGCTTGATGTGGCGATTGACCTTGTCCGCCCGGGCGTGGATCTCGCTGACGCGATAAAACAGCTTTTCCGTCTGCCACTGGACGGTGATGATTTTGGCATCGCCCTTCAGGCCTGCATAACTGACGGCGGGAGCAAAGACGCCATATTGCTTGAGCGTTTCGCGGGCAATCCGTTCAAAGTCGTCAGGGCGCTGCTCAGTCACCGGCTCCTGTTTGTCACGAACCAGAGTTACGACAGCTCCCAGGGCCTTGAGCCGCTCGCTCAAAACCTGCGCCGTCAGCAGGGACATGTCCCCTTCCCGGATGCTTTCTCCGGGACTGAAGCTCAAAAAACGCTCTTCCATCTGCGCCCACTGGCCACCAATGTGACCAGGATCCAGCGCGATGTGCAAATCGCTCAACGGCGGGCGCCCCTGAAGTGGCGGCAGATCCGCCGCACGTCGCCAGGACACGGCAGGTTTTGGAGATGACGCTGAGGCGGCGGCCTTGAAGGCCAGCTTCAATTCGGGCTCAAGGGCATCTCCTGTCGGAATCACTAGGCCATCCGCAGCGACCTGGAAAGGCGGCGGCAGTCCGGTTTGCGGCGAGTAAATTTCACGCCACGCCTTCTCAAATTCCTCTTTGGTCAGCGTCCCAGCAAAGGCTGAAAGGGCCGACCAGTCCGGCACCTTCCCCAACGGGCTGACTTTTGCCAAGCGATCCAGATCCGGCGCGGCCGCAGGCAACACGGTCTCCTGCGCAGGCAGCGCGATGGCACAGCCCCAAAGGCAGCCCAGCGCAAAACGGCCGATTTTGAAAAGGAACAACATGATTGCATCCTAGACTTGATGCAGCCCGGCATCATCTACTAAGTGCGGGCATGTCCGATGACGCCGCAGAATCCCCGCCCGAACTCTTCCGCATTCTCTTTCTGGGAGACATCGTCGGCGAACCTGGCCGCAAGGCCGTGATCACGCTGCTGCCCCTGCTTCGTGAGGAACTGAAGGTGGACTTTGCCATTGTGAACGGGGAAAATTCCGCCGCCGGCCGAGGCATCACTCCGAAGATCGCCATCAGCCTCATGCGGGCCAAGGCGGACGTCATCACCACCGGTGACCATATTTGGGACCAGAAAGAGATCATCCCCTTTCTCTACGATGAACCGCGCCTGCTGCGCCCCATCAACTACCCTGCGGGCGCTCCTGGCAATGGCTCGCTGATCCTCCAGACCAAACGCTGTAAGGTGGGCATCATCAATCTCCAAGGCCGCACCTTCATGCGCGATGCTTTGGAAAACCCCTTCCCCACGGTGACCAAGGCCGTAGAGGAGATGCGCAAAGAAACGCCCGTGATCTTTGTGGATTTCCACGCCGAAGCCACCAGTGAAAAAGTGGCCATGGGCTGGCATCTGGACGGCCTTGTCAGCGCCGTGGTGGGCACTCACACCCACGTGCCGACAGCGGATGAGCGGGTGCTTCCCAAGGGCACCGCCTTTCAGAGCGACGCAGGCATGTGCGGCCCGGTGGATTCCATCATCGGTAGCCAGATCGAGCCTGTTCTCGAAAAATTCCACACCCAGCTCCCCACCAAATTCGGCGTGGGCCGCGGCCCTGTTCGGGTGAATGGAGCCCTGATCACGCTAGACCCTACCACCGGCAAGGCCGTCTCCATCGAACGCATCGCCCGCGTCTGGCACGAGTAACCGCCGGTCTTCAAACCCGCCCGCGTTTGCTGAACAGGCCGTAGCGCGGGCTGAAAATGTACGCCAGCAGGAAGAGCCCGCCCAGTACCACTATGATGCTGGCGCTCACCGACCAGCCCAGCGGGTAGCTGAGGAAGAATGCCGCCACAGAGCCGAAAGCGCCGATCAGCCCCCCACCCCAGAACAGCGTGCGGGCATTGTTCGTCAGCAGATAAACCGTGGCCGCCGGAGCCACCATGAGCCCCACACTCAGGATGCAGCCCACCGCCTGCAGCGAGGAGATGAGCACCAGGATGGTGATGCCAAAGGTGGCGTAATTCAGAAAGCGCACGGGCACGCCCAGGCTGGCGGCGATGTTCGGCTCAAAGAGATAGATCAGCAGCGGACGCTGCAAGGCCGTGAGCGTCAGCACCGCGATGGCGCTGATGCCAAAGGCAATCCACATGTCACTGTCCGCCATGCCGACGATGCTGCCGAAGAGCCACTCGTCCAGCTTCTGCCTAACATTGAGTTGCGTCAAAATGAGGTACCCGCCGGCAAAGGCCGTGGTGTAGAGGATTCCCATGGAGGTATCCTGGTCCAGACGTGAAGTCCGCGAAAGGAAGATGGACCCCAGCCCAACCAACAGGGCGGCAAAAAGCGCCCCGGCCAAGGCGCTCCATTGGGACAGCCCAACCATGAGCACGGACAGGGCAATGCCTGGCAGCAGTGCGTGGGAAAGGGTGCCCACTTTCAGCGCGGACTTTCGCAGCACGACAAAGGCGCTGACAAAGCCGTTGGCGAAACCGATCATCAAACAAGCCAGCAAGGCCCGCTTGGCGATGGGTTCCGCCAGGAAATCAGCAAGAGATGGAAGATCAGCAGGCATGGGGAAAATCAGCGGTCGTAGGCTTCAGCAATGCGCGCGGGGGTGAAAGCCGTGGCCACTTCACCAAAGGCGACTTGGGTGCGTTTGATCAGCAGCACGTCGTCGAAATTCCCTTCCACCGTCTGCAAATCATGGTGGCTGGCGATGAGCAGACGGCCCTCGGCGGTAAGCTCGCGAAACAGGCGCGCCAGATTCTCTTGCGCCGGGCGATCCAGGCCCGTGAAAGGCTCGTCCAAAAGCAGTACATGCGCCTCCTGCGCCAGAGCGCGGGCGATGAACGTGCGCTGCTGCTGGCCGCCGGAAAGGGCGCTGATCTGGCGGTCCTGAAGATCCAGCAGGTTCATCGTGGTGAGCGCCCGTTGGACGATCTCCGCATCGTGCTTGGAGTATTGCCGCCACCAGCCGAGGTTTGGGTAGCGCCCCATCTCCACCAGCCCGCGCACGGTGATGGGAAAGTTCCAGTCCACATCCCCACGCTGCGGCAGGTAGGCGATCTCATAACTGCTGCGCGTCAGCGGTTTGCCACGCCAGAGGATGCTGCCGCTGTCCGTGCGTAACAGGCCAGCCAGGGCCTTGAGCAAGGTGCTTTTGCCCGCGCCGTTCGGGCCGATCAAGGCGATGCTGCGCCCGCATTCGGTGCTGAAGCTGATGCCGTCCAGAGCCAGTACTTCCTGGTAACTCACACGCAGGTTTTGCACCTCCAGCCGATGGTGGTGCGAGTGCGTGCAGCCACCGCCGCCCCAGCAGACGTGCTCCTTGCCCGGAGGGTGATCGTGTGAGGTATGCTTTACCATGTGAATGTCAAAACTTCGTCCAGGGTGCTGCCGGAGGACCAGCGAGTTTCGCGGCGGGTGTCGAAGCCGTCCGGCTCCAGTTCCACCGTCAGCGCGGTATCCGGGGTGCCTTCGGGCCAGGTGACGTTGAGCATGAGTTCGTTGCCCTCGTGGGACACTTCCAGTTCCGCATGGAACTCCACAGGAGAGACCGTCAGGTCCGCCTTGGTGGCCAGTTCCACGTCTCCTTCCTTCAGGCTGACCTTCAGCGGACGATGGGCAAACCGCAGACGAACCAGCGTCTGCACTTCCACATGCTTGTGCTCTCCTTCCGGGTGGTCGGAACCGCCTTTGACCACCTGGGCCGAGCCATCGGCTGGCGCAGCCTTTGCCGTAGCCGCTTCCGGAGCGAGATCATACCCCGTGGTCATGTGCGCCAACGGGAAGGCCAGCAGGGCGAAAACAAGCCCAAGAATGAAAAGCTGAACTGGAGGGAAACCGCGCATTATTTGCAATAAGTCGATCCGTCAGGGCTTCCCGTCAACCTCGGGTAGAAGCCTGTCATTCCCCCATGAAAGGAGCTTCCTCCAACCGATCCCTCGTGTTCCCAGTTGTTGATTGACCCTCCATAAGTTGGTTGTTTAATCAATCTCATGCCTCCGCCTCTTTCCCGGTTATCCGCTGTAGTCTTGCTTTTCTTCAGTCTCGGCTCAGCGGCCCAAGCCCAGGCACCCGGCGCTGATGTGGCCAGTGCCATCACCCGACCCTCTTCTGATATCGCAGACATCACCGTGGGTGGACGGCTGGTGAAGATTCCTGTCCCCAAAGGTTTCATGAGAGCCGATGGCATCCATACCACCTGGGACAAAGCCATGTCCTCCATGCTGCCGGAGAGCAACCGCCTGCTGGCCACTTACGGAACCCCTGAAGACGTGGAGCTCATCCGCAAAGGCACGCCGGCTGACTTCTCCAGCAATTTTAATGTCCAGACAGTGAAGTCCATCGAATCCATGGAGATCGGAGAACGGACATTCACCGGCATGCGAGCCGAAGTCAAAAAAGGCCTCGACGCCATGCAATCCAAGCTGGACGCGGAAATGAAAAAACTGGCTTCTCAGGGCAACCAAAAGTTTGAAAAAGACTTTGGCGTCGATATGGCGCTGAGCATCAGCGACACCACCGTCCTGGGATATTTCGAAGAGACTGATACTTCCATCGGGTTCACCATGGCGATGAAAACGGGAATTGCAGCCGAGGCGGGACGTGATGAATCCCGGAGCGTGGTCGCCTGCCTGATGACACCCGTCAACGGCCGCTTGCTAAACCTCTATGCTACCGTCGGCTACAATGGCGAGGCGGACCAAAAGAAAGCAGAAGCCAGTGTCAAAGCTTGGCGGGACGCCATTCTGGCCATCAACCCCAAAGTGGAAGGTCCTAAGGTGGAAAGCAGCATGGAAAAGATCGCCCGGAGCGCTGGCATGGGTGCCGGGATCGGCTTGGTCTATGGCCTGATCGTCTGGATTTCGAAAAAAATGAAGCGGCGGAAAGAGGCGAAATCCGTATCCTGATCTCATCCTCGGAGGTCATTTTCTTTGGTTGACCATTTCACCCATCTCTCCGAGTCTCGCGTTCTCTACTCATGAAAGCCACTCTTCGCCTCGTCTGCGCCACGCTCGCCGTCGCTTCTTCCCTGTCCGCCCAAACGGAATCCACGAAACCTGCCGAAAAAGCTGCAAAACCTGCTGGCGAAACTGCCGCCCCTGCGGCATCGGCCTCGATGGACAAAGTGAGTTATTTCATCGGATCTCAGATCGGCGGTAACATCGCCAACAACTTCAAGCAGCAGGGCGTTGAGATTGATCTCGACAGCTTCCTGGGTGCTGTGCGTGACCAGTTCGAAGGCAAGCCTTCCAAGTACAAGCCCGAAGAGCTCGAGGCTGCCATGAAGGAATTCGAAAAAGTGATGCAGGGCAAACAGGCTGAAGTACAGGCCAAGCAGGCTGCCAAAGCTGGCGAAATCAAAGCCGCAGGTGCCAAGTTCCTGGCTGAAAACGGCAAGAAGGAAGGCGTGAAGACCACCGCCAGCGGCCTGCAGTATGAAGTCCTGAAGAAGGGCGACGGCGCGAAGCCAGTGCCGACGGACAAAGTGAACGTGCACTACCACGGCACCCTCCTGAACGGCAAAGTCTTCGACAGCAGCGTGGACCGCGGTGAGCCAATCACCTTCGGTGTCCAGGAAGTCATCAAGGGCTGGACCGAAGGTCTGCAGCTCATGAGCGTCGGCTCCAAGTTCAAGTTCTACATCCCGTCTGACCTCGCTTACGGCGACAACGGCGCAGGTGCAGACATCGGCCCAGGCGAGACCCTCGTCTTCGAAGTCGAGCTCCTGAAGATCGAGAAGTAATTTCATCTCCCCTTTCATTGACCCACGGCTGCCAGAAATTCTGGCAGCCGTTTTTTGTGCTCAATAAGCTGGGCTTCCCGGTCTTTTTATGACAGAAACTGCACAAATCGTGCCTGAACCACGTATTCTCAGGCCAGTTTCGTTTCCATTTATGAGCCAAAGCCAACCGTCCCGTCGTTCCTTCCTGCAGACCGCTGCAGGTGCCGTCGCCGCCCCATTCATCCTGCCTTCCCGCGTCTGGTCGGCAGAGACCGCCCCGAACTCCCGCATCAACATCGGCTTCATCGGCATGGGCAAGATGAACAGCGGCCACCTGGGCAACTTCCTCGGCCGTGAAAATGTACAGGTCACCGCCGTCTGTGACGTGGACACCAACCGCCGCGAACACGCCAAAAAGCGCGTGGAAGAAAGCTATGGCAAAAAAGCCGGGGCTGAATACAAAGGCTGTAACGCCTACAACGACTTCCGCGAGCTGCTGGCCCGCAAGGACGTTGACGCCGTCGTCGTCGCCACGCCCGACCATTGGCACGCCTACATCGGCATCGCTGCCGTGCGAGCTGGCAAGGATGTCTATGGGGAAAAACCTCTCACTCACAACGTCCATGAAGCTCTGACCCTGACCAAGGCCGTGCGCGACAGTGGCCGCATCTTCCAGACCGGCTCCCAGCAGCGCTCCAGCAAGGAATTCCGCGTGGCCGCTGAGCTGGTGCGCAATGGCGTCATCGGTGAGATCAAGACCATCACCACCTCCTTTGGTGACCCCGCTCCCGTTTACAATCTCAAGGAAGAAGCCGCAGAACCCGGCCTCGACTGGGATCGCTGGTGCGGTCCAGGCCCGCTGAAGCCTTACAACAGCGCCCTGAGCCCTCGCGGTGTTCACAACCATTTCCCAGCCTGGCGTAACACCCGCGAATTCGGTGGCGGCATGATCACCGACTGGGGTGCACACCACATTGACATCGCCCAGTGGGCTCTCGGGGTGGATGAAAGCGGCCCGGTGGAAATCCGCTCCCCAGGGGCGGACAAAAAGCGCGGTGCCCAGCTCGTCTATGCCAACGGTGTCGTCCTGACCCATGGTGAAGGCAAAGGCGTCTCCATTTACGGCACCGAAGGCGAGATCCACGTGAACCGTGGCAAGTTCGAGCTCGTCCTCGGCGGCAAGACCGTTCACAAGTTCTTCGACAAGGAAGTGGACAAAGGCACCTCCCTGGACCGCGAAGTGATCCTCACCGAGCGCGAATTCCTCAAGGACGCCAAGGTGAAGCTCTACGACAGCAAGAACCATCACGACGACTGGCTGAACAGCATCAAAACGCGCGAGCGCCCGATCTGCGATGTCGCCATCGGCGCCACCACCGTCATCTCCTGCCACCTCATGAGCATGGCCTATTACTCAGGCACAGGCTTCAAGTGGAACCCAACGGAGCGCACCTTTGCGGAAGGCGGCGATGCCAAGTGGCTCACCCGCGACTACCGCCCAGAGTGGGTGGTCTAAGATTTACTGACGTTCGTTGTGGAACCCAGTGGCGGCCTCGCAAGGGGCCGCTTTTTTGTTTGGGGGCTAATACATGTTCGCCGCTCTGCGGCCCAGAAGAGGATATCCTCCCCTAGCGCACAAAAGCCCAACCCGCTGGGACATCATCAACATGGAGTACTGAGTCATGCCAACGCAGGCTGTAGAGAGACTTCTCTGGGAAATTGTTCATGGTGAGCTGGCACAACCCACCCTCAAGATAGGCAAAGAATTCCACGCCTCCCCGCACCTCCTCATTCCAAACGATACGCGTTGTTAACAGCTGCTCGATGGCGGTGATCATTTTGAAAATCCCTCTTCAGCGTTTCAATCCACGCCACTCGCCGGGCGTGTTGGCGTTGTGAAAGAGGCTCTCATCGGCAGGAGATAGGAGCAAGACGATGGCCAAGCCCTGATCCACGGCGTCTTCGATGAGACGACGGAGGCTGAAGCGGGAGGCCGCGGCAGCAGCTTCCAGGAGGGGTAACAGGGCTGGGGTGTAGAGGCCTGCAAGTGGCTCGATGCCATGGGCGGTTCGGAAAAAAAGGGCGGTGCCTGCAAGCGGCTGCGCCAGAGCCTCGGCCAGGAAAGCGGGAGTCATGTCTGGCATGTCCACCGCAAGCACCAGCAGGGGCCGCGCGGCCTGCTGCAAGGCCTGGAGAATGGGCAGCATGGGGCCACTTCCCTGACCTGGTGGATCGAAAAGCCATTCTGCCTGCATATCCGGCGGTGCGCTCTCATGCAGCCCTTGTTCCAGCCGACAGGCAATGAAAAGAGGCGAGGGCTGCAAGGCCTGGAGCTTGCGGGCCTGGACCTGCCACAGCGGCTGACCTGCCCATGCCAACTGCGCCTTGTCCTGGCCCATACGACTGGATTGCCCCCCCGCCAGCAAGAGCGCGGCGAAGGGCAAGGCTGGTGGAGTCTGGCTCATTTGGATTTCAATCCCACGCTGTTCACCGAGATGACCCGGTAGGCGCTGGCGTCTGGGGCAGGTGAGGGATCCACGAACTTCATCTCGGCCACGGGTTTCTCGGGTGTGTCGCCATAGGACATGCCTTGGAAAAGTTTACGCCCGAATTTGCCCGCTGGTTTTTCGGGGACTCGGGCGATCTCCTGGCCGTTTTTGAGGATGATGAACTGTTGGAGCCCGCTTTCAAAATCCGCCTCGGCTTCCCAGGTGAGAATGCCTTTCTGGAGGCGCACATGGACAGGGGCCGGAGGTGGGGTGGTGTCACCCGTCGCGCCTGTTTTCAGATACTCTGCCCGCAGCGGGATGAGTTCTTTCGCGGGCAGCCAGGCCGCTGTTTCCAGAGCGCCTTTGAACTCGCCGGCAGGAACGGCTTTTCCGTCATCCATTTCAGACAGCCAGCCTTCGCTCACCTTCACAGGGTTGAGGGTGTCGCCAGTCTCTGGAAGGCGCTGCGTGAGGCAGACATCCAGGAAAGGAATGGCGAGGTAGCGGGAGTCTCCGCACTCGTGGCCGGTGCGTGGGTCGCGGGCAAATCCCACAGGGGCTCCTTTGGACCTCCAGGCCTTGAACATGGCGCGATCTCCCACCCGGGCTGGGCCGTGGCGTTTGTCCTGCTCCTCCTTCAGGCCACCATTGAAACAGAGCGGCACACCGTAAACGGCCTCCGTTAAAGTGGGGCGGGGGATGTCGCCTTTTTCCCAGACGTAAAAGGCGGATCCAGAGCGGAACCAGATGGCGGCGATACGGTCGGGATGCAGGGTCAGCATGAGGCTGGACCAAAAGCCACCGCCGCTGTGCCCCCACAGAGCCCAGGGGACCTTTGTGATTTCGGGGTGTTTTGATTGGGCCGCAAAGTCTTCCAGGCTGCGCAGGAAGGTCTTCTCGGAGCCATTGCGTGGATCGCACCACTTGCGGCAGTCCTGGCCATCGGCCTGGTGATACGAAGGCCCCAGCAAGACGCAGTCATGCTTTTGGGCCAGCGCCTGCCAGTGCAGGTCATAGGCCGCCGTTTCACCGCCTTTGCAGGCCCCCGCCCCGCAGCCGTGCTGGTGGACGATGACGCCCTTGATCTTCTCCACCCCCTCCGGCACCCACAGGGTGTAAGTCACGCCATAGACCAACTCGCCCGGTTTCTCCGAAGCCGGATACTCCACGGTGAAGTAAGAACCCGCCGCCTGGGCGAGAAGAGGAAACAGCAGGAGGGCAGCAAGCAGGCGCATGAGCGGATCATCACCCCCGCCCCCGCCCCCCGTCAAGAGGGATGGCTCACCGTCGGTACAGCCCCGGATTTTCCACGGCTTTGAGCTGCCGGGTGTAAAAGCCGTCTTGCTTCAGGCCATCGAGCTGCGTGGGCATTTTCTCCAGGCTGGGGCTGGACGATTTGGCCAGCACCAACTGCCCTTGTGCATCTTTGACCACCAGGATCCAGCCATCATACTTGAATCCAAATTTGGCTCCGGTGGTATCGTACTGAGTCTTCACATCGGGAGCTTTTTCATCCAAGATTTGCCGAAGAGGCAGTTCCACACTGAAATCGTGGCGCAGGAGTACCTTGAAGACTTTGCGGTCAACCGTGCTTTCTCCAATGACCATGAGCGAGGCCTTGTGACCTGCGTAATTCTGGAGGTTGTCCATGTTCGTGAATTTGACGCGTGGCTTGAGCACCTGCAGCTGGTCATCGAAGTCGCCCCCCTCCGTCTTTGAGGGCTTGCCAATGATGATCTCCGTCTTCACTCCGCGGAAAAAGGGAGTTTTCACTTCCTGAGCTGCTGCCTCGAGGGTAGCGCTGAGGCTGATGCAGGCCAGCATGAGCATCTTGATGAATGCGGGATGTCTCTGTTTCATAGTGGGTTCGGATTAGGTTGTCATATTTCTTAAATACTGAATTCCCTCGGGTCTGTTACATATTGTGCCATTGTTTCTCATGAACTCTTTCCCCCGCCCTTGGTTGATTGCTGAAACGAACTGGAAACAGGTCAAGGAGACCCGGTACGAGGTTGCCGTGCTGCCCTGGGGAGCAACGGAGGCCCACAACTGGCACCTGCCCTATGCAACTGACAGCCTGCAAAACGAGGCCATGTGCGCCGAGGCGGGCCGCCTCGCTTGGGAAACCGGGGCCAAGGTGGCGATCTTGCCGAACATCCCCTTCGGCGTGCAGACGGGCCAGCTCGACATCCCTTTTTGCATCAACATGAACCCGAGCACTCAGATGGCCGTGCTGGAGGACATCATCGCGTCCCTGGAGGGCGTGGGCGTGCCGAAGTTTGTCCTCTTCAATGGCCATGGCGGCAATGACTTCCGCCAGATGCTGCGGGAACTGCAGGCCCGCCACCTTCGCATCTTTCTCTCCGTGGTGAACTGGTTCAGCATCAGCAGTGGCAAAGACATCTTCACCCTCGTCGGGGATCATGCCGATGAACGCGAAACCAGCCTGCTGCTGCACCTGCACCCCGACCTGGTTTTGCCACCTGAGCAGTGGGGACCGGGCACGGACAACCTGTGGAAAATCCCGGCCATGCGGGAAAAATGGGCCTGGGCCCCGCGCGCCTGGACTCAGGCCACGAATGACACAGGCTCGGGAGATCCCCAGCACGCCACCGCAGAAAAAGGAGCGCGTTATTTTGAAAGGCTCACCACCCAGTTTGCCAGTTACCTGGTGGACCTCGCCGCAGCGGATCCATCTGCGATGTATCAGCCCGCGCAGCCTGCCTGATCAGCGGCGGCGGCGCAAGAATACAAGGCCGAGAGAAAGGGCCAAAAGGCAGGCCCGGCTAGGTTCAGGTGCGCCGGTGATCGTGAGGTTATCAAACCGGATGGTGCGATAGTCCACTGCCGGGGAGGGTGACGCTCCAGGGAGGTTTTTGACGTAAAAACCCAGGCCCGTGATGGTCTCACCAGGACCGAAAAGGGAGTTGGAGGAAATCGGCGAAGCTCCTGTATCGAGCGCCATGGAGGTGCCCGGCACAAAGCTCACCGCATACCAACTGGAGTCCAAGAGATCCACTGAGTAAAGATTCTGCGCGGGGACATCCGCCGTACCGGAGCCGGTCGCATACCAGGCCCCATCCACCTGGACGGCGAGGAAGTAGCTCATCCCGGTCATGGTACCACCGGTGTTTTGCTGCCAGCTCGCGGAAAATTCGCTAAAGTCTGCCGGCACCAGTCCCGTGAACAAACCCGCGCTGGAGGTGGCGCTGGTGGTGTGGAGAAAATAATCCACCGTGGTGGTGGCACCACTGGGCGTGTTGTTCTGCGCGTACAAATACGGATTGCCCGTCTCCGCCGTCGGTGCGGTGGCACCTGTGGTGATGCCCACTCCCCCGTAGGAAGTGCCTGCGATGCTGGTGCTATTGAAGCCTCTCCATGTACCACTGCTTTGGCCGATGGTTTCTCCCGTAAAGTTTTCGGAGAAAAGCGTCGCAGCAGAGATAGGCAAAGCACAGCCCAAAAGGCCAAGGCAGAGCCAGCGGGAAATAGACGAAACAACAATCATGGACGAAACAAATAGGTTGGGGGCGAATGTCTTAGCCGGGCCAAAGCCCGTACTCAAGCCCCAGCATTGATCGTGATACGCTTCTCAGGAATCGGGGAATCAATGATGCCCAGTTCCGTCTCCTGGCGCAGACGCAGCTGGCCACAGGCAGCTGCAATGTCATGCCCCTTTTCCCGGCGTAGCGTCGCCTTCACCCCAGCATTCAGCAACACGTCGCGAAACTCATCCTGATGCGGCTCGCTGGGTCGCACCCAGGGAAGACCCTCCACGGTATTGTAAGGGATGAGATTCACCTTGGCATCCAGGCCCTTGGCCCGTTTCGCCAGACGATGTGCCTGATCCAGGCCGTCGTTCACATCCTTGATGAGGATGTACTCAAAAGTGATGTGCTGCTTGCGCTTGGACCGCCAGTAAGCCAGCGCCTCGAAGAGTTCATCGAGGTTGTACTTCTCATTCACCGGCATGATCTTGTTCCGAACCTCGTCACTGGCCCCATGCAGGGAAATGGCGAGACGGATCTGGAGGGGGAAATCGGCCAGGCGTTTGATCTGCGGGGCCAGACCGCTGGTGCTCACCGTCATGTGCCGCGCGCCGATGCCGATGCCCCATTCGGCATTGAGAATTTCGATCGCTTTGATGACATTGCTGTAATTGGAAAGCGGCTCGCCCATGCCCATGAAAACCAGATTATCCATCCGCTCTCCACTGTAGGCTTCCACCTGAACGATCTGCTCCACGATCTCGGACGTGGTCAGGTTCCGGGTGAAACCAGCCAAGCCGCTGGCGCAAAATTTGCAGTCGTAGGCACAGCCGACCTGGCTGGAAACGCAGAGTGTGTGGCGATCTGAGGCCTCACCATACAGGGCCGGATTGGCCGGGATGAGCACGGTTTCGACAAAACGGCCATCGTGCAGTTTCAGCAGAAACTTGCGTGTCGTGTCCTTGGAGCCGGTCACCGTGGCGATGGTCATCGTGCGGGTGACAAACTTCTCCGTCAGCGTCTGGCGCAGGCCCTTGGACAGGTTCGACATTGCCTCGATGCTCACGGCCCGTTTGGCAAAGGTCCAGTCAATCACCTGCTTGGCGCGGAAGGCGGGCTCGCCCAGTTCAGCCATGAGGGAGGTGATCTCCGGCGGCGTCAGGCCGAGGAGGGACAGGGGAGCGGCGGGTTTGAGAGGAGCAGCGGTCAAAGTAAAACGAGGCAGTGAGGCACAAGTCAGAGCAGGAAGGCGTCCTGCAGGGTGATTTGTCCGTCCCGCAGGGTGTAGCGGGCCAGCCAGGAATCAGCTATCGCCGAAGAAGTGCTTAAAACAACTTGGTTCTCGCCCACCGGGTGGCGCAGGAAGCTGCGGCCGGCGGCCTCCAGCCGGGGCAATTCCGCCCAACTGGAGATGCCAAGCCCAGCGATGACGCTGCCCGGCGGCAGGGGGGCGGGGTCCATGCACCAGGCCGGGGGAATCATCTGCAAAAGGTGGGCGTAGTGGCTGGCGCGCAGTTCCGCCGTCCAGAAATCCCTCAACGCAGGCAGATGCAGCAGTGCCTGCCAGACCGGATGCTGGATGGGGGCGAGGGCCGCCTCGGCACAAAGTTGGCCAGATTCCAGGCGGATCTCAAAGCTCTCGGGTACGGGGGTAGGCAAGGGCTCCTGTGGCATCCAACTTTGCAGAAAGGAGGTCAGCGACTCTGGCAGCCTGCCTTTGCGCCAGCGGGCCTGAAGCATCGTCATGGCATTCAGCCAGCGGGTGCATTCATACCCCAGAGGACGCAGATCTTTCCAGGCACGATGGTCATCTGACAGGCGACGGGCAGCGGGGGCGGACATGATATCCCTAAATATACCGATTTTCAAAAAGGTTGTCGGAAAAAGGGCTGTACATTCATTAGAAAGA
>JAZKER010000037.1:0-109305 GCA_040386955.1 Verrucomicrobiota bacterium | reverse complement strand
TTTCTAATGAATGTACAGCCCTTTTTCCGACAACCTTTTTGAAAATCGGTATAATCCTGAAATCCTGTCAATCCTGTCTAAAAAAACCCACCTCCTACCCCCGCAGCCCGCACCCACCACTCGCCCCCCGTCCCCCAACTTTTTTCCCGACTTAGCCCAAACCACCCCACTCCATCCTTGCACACCTCTCACCAACTCCGAAATTACCCCCATCACAAACCCGCCAGCACGTCCTTCAACGCATCAATAAACATCCAAAAACATCACATAAACCTCCCGCCACCCTCTCCGGCTCCATTTCTGCTTTCGACTTTCTGTTTCCCCATTTTCACCCCGCTCTTCCCATGTCCCCTCTTTCCACCCCTCCTCTGACCCTGCGCGATCCCCGGCACGAAGCCTTCGCCTTCCACCTCGCGTCCGGTCATTCCGCCTCAACCGCCTACCTGCTCGCCGGCTTCAGCCCCAACAACGCCCGCACCCGCGCCGAAGATCTCGCCGCCACACCCAGCATCCGCGCCCGCACCGCCCATCTCAAAACCTGCCTCCCCCACATCACCGAACTCAGAAACCACCACGCCCCCTCCCTCCTCCTCATGCCAGAGACCCAGGAGCAAATGCTCGCCTGGCTCTGGCAGGTCATCAGCGGGGCACGCACCGTCCTCCCCATCCAGCTCCGCGCCGCCACCCTCTTCTGCCGCCTGCGCGGCTGGCACCTCGCCAAAAATCTCCTCGCCCAGCCGCAATCCGAGGCAGCCCCCCTCAGCGACGAAGAACGCCACATCCTCGCCACCTTCAGCCGTCACACCCTTGCCAACGACCTCGCCACCCGCCCCACCACCCCCGAGAGCCTCGTCACCTACACCGCCGCCATGGCAGATCTCGCCCTCCTCAACGGTCCCCCTCTTCAGGAAGCGCCCAAATGCTCCCCCTCTGCACCCGCACCCATCCAGCCAGCCACAAACCGCACCGGGGACTCCACTTCCCCAGATGGGGAGACTGCCCCTCAGCAGCAATCCGTTAATCCTCAACGCCTTACCTCTATCCCTTCCCCAAATGGGGGAAAAGGACCTCCCCGCATCACCCCCACCCCGGCCCCCATCCTCCGCCCCCGGTTCACAGCACATCGCTCAAATTCCCACTCTTCATCCTCGCCCCGCCTCCTCCATCCCAGCCTCAGGCCCGCCAAACACTTGCGGGCCCGATGAGCCCCAAAGCTTGACGAGCCCCCTGCCCCCATCTAACCCAGCCACATGCGTATCCTCATCACCGGCGGCGCCGGTTTCCTCGGCTCCCATCTCTGCGAACGGCTCCTGAACGAAGGGCACGACATCCTGTGCATGGATAACTTCTTCACCGGGCGCAAAGCCAACATCGCGCACCTGCTCAGCAACCCCAATTTCGAGCTCTTCCGCCACGACGTCATCGACCCCTTCAAGGCCGAGGTAGACCGCATCTACAACCTCGCCTGCCCCGCGTCGCCACCACACTATCAGTACAACGCCATCAAGACCATCAAGACCTCCGTCATGGGCGCCATCAACGTCCTCGGTCTGGCCAAGCGTACCCGCGCCCGTGTCTTTCAGGCCTCCACTTCCGAGGTCTATGGCGACCCCGAAATCCACCCCCAGCCCGAAACCTACTGGGGCCATGTCAACCCCATCGGCATCCGCTCCTGCTACGATGAGGGCAAGCGCGTCGCCGAGACCCTCTTCTTCGACTACCACCGTCAAAACGGCGTGGACATCCGCGTCGTCCGCATCTTCAACACCTACGGCCCCCGCATGCTGCCAGATGACGGTCGCGTCGTCTCCAACTTCATCGTCCAGGCCCTTCGCGGCCAGAACATCACCATCTATGGCGATGGTAGCCAGACCCGCAGCTTCTGCTACGTGGATGACCTCATCGAAGGCTTCGTCCGCCTCATGGAAACCACCGGCCACACCGGCCCCATCAACATCGGCAACCCCGGCGAATTCACCATGCTTCAGCTCGCCGAACTCGTGCTGAAAAAAATCGGCGGCCCCTCGAAGATCACCTTCCATCCCCTGCCCTCCGACGACCCAAAACAGCGCCGCCCCGACATCACCCTCGCAAAAAGCCACCTCGGCTGGGAACCCAAAGTCCCCCTCGAAGAAGGCCTCGACCGCACGATCGCTTACTTCAAGACCATCGTTGCCGCTTGATCGAGCAGCCTCTGGATTGGCATCCCCATTTCTACTTTTCTCCCCCATGAACATCTGCTGCATCGGTGCTGGTTATGTCGGTGGTCCCACGATGGCGATGATCGCCGCCAAATGCCCGAACATTCGGGTGGAAGTGGTGGATCTCAATCAGGCGCGCATCGAGGCCTGGAACTCGGATGAGCTGCCGGTTTATGAGCCGGGCCTGGATGAAATCGTGGCTTCCGCCCGTGGGCGAAACCTGTTCTTCACCACCGGCGTTGAAGACGCCATCCGCGCGGCCGACATCATCTTCGTCAGCGTCAACACCCCCACTAAGACCTTTGGCATCGGGGCCGACAAAGCCGCCGACCTTCGTTATGTCGAAGCCGTCGCCCGCACCATTGCCGAGGTCGTCGATGAACCCAAAATCATCGTCGAAAAAAGCACCATCCCCGTCAAGACCGCCGAGGCCATCCACAGCATCCTCGCCTCCAATGGCAAAGGGCTGAAGCATCAGGTGCTGTCCAATCCCGAATTCCTCGCAGAAGGCACTGCCGTCGCCGACCTGAGCAATCCTGACCGCATCCTCATCGGCGGCGAAACCACCCCCGAAGGGCAGGCCGCCATCGAGGCCCTCGTCAGCGTCTATGCCCACTGGGTGCCCCGTGAGCGTATCCTCACCACCAACCTCTGGTCGTCCGAGCTGTCCAAACTCGTCGCCAATGCCTTCCTGGCCCAGCGCATCTCCTCCATCAACAGCATCTCCGCCCTCTGTGAAACCACCGGCGCCGATGTGGATGAAGTCGCCCGCGCCATCGGCACCGATTCACGCATCGGCCCCAAGTTCCTCAAGGCCTCCGTCGGCTTTGGCGGTTCCTGCTTCCAAAAGGATGTGCTGAACCTCGTCTACCTCTGCGGCCATTTCGGCCTGCCTGAAGTCGCCGCCTACTGGGATCACGTCATCCGGATGAACGACTGGCAAAAGCGCCGCTTCTCCGAACGCGTCATCCGCACCCTCTTCAACACCGTCACTGGCAAGCGCATTGCGGTTCTTGGTTTCGCCTTCAAAAAGGACACCAACGACACCCGCGAATCCGCCGCCATCTACGTCTGCAAGGACCTGCTCGAAGAGCGCGCCCACCTCGCCATTCACGACCCCAAGGTCAAGCCCGAGCAGATCCGCAAGGACTTGGTTCTTTCCCCGGAAGACGAACGGGTCACCTTTGCCGCCTCCGCAGAAGAAGCCGCCCAAGGAGCCCATGCCCTCCTCGTCCTCACCGAGTGGGATGCCTTCAAAAACGCGGACTTCGAGGCCATCTACGAAAACATGCTCAAGCCTGCCTGGATCTTCGACGGTAGAAACGTCCTCGACCGCCCGAAGCTCGAGCAAATCGGCTTTAAAGTTTACAGCATCGGCAAACCCCTCGGCAAAAGCTGAACAGGGAGACATCTCCCTTCCCTCCGTTTCAGCTTTCTTAATTTCTACTTTCTCCGCCCATGCCCATCGCCCTTATCACCGGAATCACAGGCCAGGATGGTTCCTACCTCGCCGAGCAGCTTCTCGCCAAGGGCTACACGGTGCATGGCATGATTCGCCGCGCCTCGAACTTCAACACCCAGCGCATTGAGCACCTGTTCAACGATCCCGAGATCTACAACCAGCGCCTCTTTCTGCATCACGGCGACCTCACCGACTCCAGCAACCTGAACCGCCTGCTGGAAAAGATCGGGCCTAACGAAATTTACAACCTCGCCGCCCAGAGCCACGTCAAGGTCTCCTTCGAAGTCCCCGAGTACACCGCCGAAGTGGATGGCCTGGGCACCCTGCGGTTTCTCGATTCCATCAAGGAAGTCGGCCTGGAACAACGCGCCCGCTTTTACCAGGCCTCCACCAGCGAGCTCTTCGGCCTCGTCCAGGAAGTTCCCCAGACCGAAAAGACCCCCTTCTATCCCCGCTCTCCCTACGGCGTGGCCAAGCTCTACGGCTACTGGATCGTGGTCAACTACCGCGAATCCTACGGCATCCACGCCAGCAATGGCATCCTCTTCAATCACGAGTCCCCGCGCCGTGGCGAAACCTTCGTCACCCGCAAGATCACCCGCGCCGCCGGCCGCATCCGCGAAGGCAGGCAGCAGGATGTCGCCCTAGGCAACTTGGGGGCTCAGCGCGACTGGGGTTATGCCCCGGAATACACCGAGATGATGTGGCGCATGCTCCAGCAGGAGCAGCCCGGCGACTACGTCTGCGCCACCCAGGAAACCCACACCGTCCGCGAATTTTGCGAACACACCTTTGCGGCCGTGGACATGCCGCTGACCTTTGAAGGCGAAGGCGAAAACGAAGTCGGCCGCGATGAAAAAGGCATCGTGCGCGTCAAAGTGAACCCCAGCTACTACCGCCCTGCGGAGGTGGAACTCCTCATCGGCAACCCTGAAAAAGCCCGCCGTGAACTGGGCTGGCAGCCCAAGGTCACCTTCGCCGAACTCGTCCAGATCATGGCCAAAGCCGACTGGGACCTGGCCAAAAAAGAAAAGCTTCTCGCCGCCTGAACCAGCCTAGCCTCCTCCCATGTCTTTCCTCGATTCCCGCATCTACGTCGCCGGTCATCGTGGCATGGTCGGCAGCGCCCTTGTCAGGGCCATCCATGAACGCGGAGGAAAAAACATCCTCACCGCCACCCATGCCGAACTGGACCTGCGCCGCCAGGCCGATGTTGAAAATTGGTTAGGCCAGAACAGGCCGGAAACTGTCATCCTGGCCGCCGCCAAAGTGGGTGGCATCCATGCCAACAGCACCTACCCGGCCGACTTCCTCTATGACAACCTCATGATGGCCGCCAATGTCATCCATGCGGCCTATTCCTCTGGGGTGAAACGCCTGCTCTTTCTCGGCAGCTCCTGCATCTATCCCCGCCTGGCCCCGCAGCCCATGCCGGAAGACTGCCTGCTCACCGGGCCGCTCGAAGGCACCAACGAAGCCTACGCCCTAGCCAAGATCGCCGGGCTGAAACTCTGCCAGCACTACCGCAGCCAGTATGACGTGATGTTCCACTCCGCCATGCCCACCAACCTCTATGGCCCCGGCGACAACTATCACCCGGACAACTCCCACGTCATCCCTGGCCTGCTGCGCCGTTTTCATGAGGCCAAGGTGAATCAGACGGAGGCCGTCACCGTCTGGGGCACCGGCACCCCTTTGCGCGAATTCCTTCACGTGGATGACCTCGCCGAAGCCTGCCTGCATCTCCTCGAACTCGACACTCCGCCCGACTGGGTCAACGTGGGCAGCGGCCAGGAATGCAGCATTGGTGAACTGGCCCAGACCGTGAAGCACGTCGTGGGCTTCGAAGGCGAACTCCGTTTCGACATCACCAAACCCGACGGCACCCCACGCAAGCTGCTCGACTCCCACCTGATCCAGAACCTCGGCTGGAAACCCCGCGTTCCTCTCGAAGAAGGATTGCGCGAGGCCTATGCAGCTTTCGTCTGCACGCTTTAGCCAGATAAAACCGGCCTCACCAATGATGAGGCCGGATAGCTCTTCCCCATCCTTTAAATCACCCGGTCATTGCCACCATCCACAGGGATCTGGGCACCGGTGACCTTCGAGAACAGCGGAGATGCCATGGCAGACACCATGTTGCCAATGTCCTTGCTCTTGATTTCCACCTTCATGAGATTCTTGGTCTTGTACTCATCCACCGTCATGCCGTAGCGCTCAGCACTGCGCTGCAGAGCTTCTGGAGTCCAGAGCTTGGTGTCGAACACGGCATCTGGATGAACGATGTTCACCCGGATGCGGTAAGGTGCCAGTTCCAGGGAAGCCACACGGCAGAGCTGGGTCAGCGCGGCCTTGCTGCAGGAGTAGGCCGAGGCACCAGGGCCAGGGGCCTTGAAGTTACGGCTGCCAACGAAGATGATGCTGGCATCCAGGCCCAGCTTCACATACGGGATCACCTTGCTCATCAGCTTCTGGTGGCTGGTAAGGTTGATGGAGATTGTCCGGTCCCAGTCGTTCTGGGCCATGACATCCAAATGTTCGTTCTTCGGGAAGATCCCCGCATTGCTGACCACGATGTCAATGCCGCCGAACTCACGCACCACGAACTCGATGGCGTCCTGCACAGGTTGGTCCTCGGTGAGGTTCACCACGATGCCGATGCCCCCGATCTTCTTCATGATCTCAGGAATCTCCTTGTCGATGTCCAGACCGATCACCTGGGCACCTTGTTCAGCGAGGCTTTCCGCGATGGCGAAGCCGATGCCCGCAGCACAGCCGGTGACGAGAGCCACCTTGCCCTGATGCACCTTGCGGGCCGGGCCCTTGCGCAGCTTGGCCTGCTCCAGCTCCCAGTATTCGATGTCAAAGATGTCCTTCTCAGGCAGAGGCTCCCAGCCGCCCACCGCCTCACCCAATTGCACGGTGGCCACGGTGGACTCGGAGATGTCAGCCACGATCTTGGCGTCCTTGACGGTATCGCCAAAGCTCACCACCCCTTGGTTAGGCCAGATGGCAAAACGCGGTGCCGCATCCAGCATGGTGTGACCACTGGCGTTGCGGTCGAAGTAGGCCTTGTAGTCATCCGCAAACTTCTGCACGGAAGCTTCGATGTCTTCACCGATGAAGGCAGGGGCACGCTTGGTGCGGATGCTGTGATCCGGCGTCAACGGCCCACGGGTGCCGAAGTCAGCGATGGCAGGCAAATTGGCATAACCCACGGCTTCAGCACTGGCATTGAGGCGGGCGATCTGCGGAACACCGCGCTTCAGGGACACGGCCTGGCGCAGCTTGGCCAAGGCTTTGAGGTCGGTCGTGGTATCACCCGTGGCCAGGGGAGCAGCCGACTTCTTCGCCAGGAACTCTTCGGCCTGCGTGACCATCTCGATGTGCAGTTCATAGCTCTTGCGGGCATCGTCATCAAAGGTGAAGAGGCCGTGCTTCAGCAGCACCATGCCCTGGATGCCTTCGGCGCGCAGGTCGCGCCCGGAGATGAGATCGGCCACCGTCTTTGCCAGGATGAAACCCGGCATCACATAAGGGACCACAATAACACGGTTGCCGAACACTTCCTTCACGCGGGCTTCGCCCTCGGCATTGCAGGTCAGGGCCGAAATGGCGTTGGCATGGCTGTGATCCACAAAGCGGAAAGGCAGGATGGCATGCAGGATGGCCTCGATGCTGGCCGCAGGGGCGTTCGGGTTGGTCATCGCGGCGCGCTGCTGCAGGACCATGTCGGCATCGCTCATCGTGGCGAGCTTGGACATCTTGATGAGAGCCTCCTGGCGCACCGGGGAGAAACCTTCGCGCTCAATGGTGCCGAGGTCCCAGCCGCTGCCCTTGACGTAGCAAAGCTCCACATCGTCACCGAAGAAGTCTTTCTCCGTGACTTTGACGGAGGTGTTGCCACCGCCATGGAGCACCAGGGCAGGATTGCGCCCGAGCAGGCGGCTGGTATAGACGCGCTGGCCCAGCAGGTCGGTTCCAAAGGTGGCGGCTTCTGTATCGTTCCAAAGGCTTTGCATGGTCGGGGGAAAGGGAGTGGCAGACTTCCGGTGGATGGGCCGGGGGCGCAAGGGGATTTTGGTCAAGGTCTTGCTCAGTTCACGATGAAGTGCTGTTCACATGTATCGTCCTAGGTTGGGCACCTGCCTGGACATGGAATGATATAAGATATCCCGGAGCTGCCGCAGGGTCCGCCGGGCGCTGAGGCTGTCCTGGCAGAGGACTTTGATCGTGAAGCCACCTGCGGAGAGGGGGCTGTGCCCCAGATAGACCTCAGGGCTGTTCAGCGCCTCCAGTTCGGCCACGGGCAGTGTCTCAGTCCCGATGACAAAGCAGCTCAAATAATGTGTTTGGGCATGCAGGAGGCGCAGGGAGTCCAGGCTGCGATCCTCAGGAGATAGGCGATAACGCTCCCGGGCAGCAAGTTTTTCGCCGGTCCAGACGTCCAGGTCCCAGAGGAGTTCGGCATACTGGAAAACCTCGCCACTGGCGACACGTCCGGGAGAAAGCCAGTCGAAATAGAACAACTGCCCCTCCGAGGCCACGCGCAGTTCGGTTTTCTGGTGATAACGGGCTCCGGCCTGGGGAATGAAGGGCTCGGGATAAAATTCCAAGAATGCCCCTGCCTGCACCGTGAAAGTTTGCTGCACCCTGGCAGGGCCACCGTTGCGTGATTTATAAACGCGGCTGGCGCTGGGGGTGGTGAGGACGATGGAGGCCCCCGTCTCGGCCACAACATTCAGCTCGATGGCATCACCATCGAAGATTCCGGCGGTGGGATTGACGATGTTCACCACCAGGGCTCCGGCATCCTCATGAGGCTTGCTCAGATGAAGCGGGGACCGGAAGGATTGCTCGCGCAGGTAGGTTTGTCCTGCCGGGTAACAGGAGGCCGTGAGGTGGAGATGACCGCGCATGGGGAGAGACTCAGACGAAGAGGTAGTCGCGTTTGAGCCAGCCGATGAGTTCGTCTTTTCCCTTTTGGGATTTCATGTCGGCAAAGATGAAGGGTTTGTCACCACGCATCAGCTTGGAATCGCGGGCCATGACATCGAGATCGGCACCAACGTAGGGGGCGAGATCGATTTTGTTGATGAGAAGAAGGTCGCTGTTGCGGATGGCGGGGCCGCCTTTGCGGGGGATCTTGTCCCCTTCGGCGACATCAATGACGAAGATGAAGACATCAGCCAGCTCCGGGGAATAGGTGGCGGAAAGATTGTCGCCGCCACTTTCGATGAGCAGCAGTTGCAAGTCGGGATGGCGTTTCTCCAGCTCAATGACGGCGGCCATGTTCATGCTGATGTCATCGCGGATGGCGGTGTGGGGACAACCGCCGGTTTCGACGCCCATGACACGGTCAGCAGGCAGGATGTTCTGGCGGAGGAGAAACTCGGCATCCTCGCGGGTATAGATGTCGTTGGTGATGACGGCCAGGGAGTATTCCTCCTTCAGCCATTCGCAAAGACGCAAGACGCACATGGTTTTGCCGGAGCCGACGGGGCCGCCGATGCCGATACGGAGAGGACGTGGGTTGCTCATGAGATGAAAAGTCGTTCGTTGGCGCGCGCATGGCGCATGGAGGCGATTTCGAGAAGCGGATTGAACCAGCCGATGCGTTCGGCAGGAGCGGCGATGAGGCCTTCCAGATGAGGGGCCAAAGAGACCATGGCTCCACGGATGATGAGCTGGCAGCGCTCCTGCCCCAGGCGCATCAGCTTCATGGAACTGATGGCATAACCACTGATGCTTTGAAGGGAGAAAGCGCAGAGAGCGGCAGCGACAGGGAGAGCGCGAAGCTCCAGGGCACAGGCGATGAGATGATGGCAGGGAGCCCCGCTTTGCCCATAAGCAGCGAGGGAGGGATCGGGATCGAGCTTCTGAACCAGTGACAGACGGCGTGAGCCTAGCTGGCGGCTGGCCTGGCGCAGCTCGGCGGCGAGTTTCCAGGCATCCAGTTCCTCATCCAGAAGTCGGAGATTTGCGTGATCACCTGTGGCCGCAACGGCATGGGCTTTCACCAAAAAGGGAAGTTCAAAGGCCAGCAGACCGGGAATGATCTGCTGCTGAAGGAAAGTTTCCAACTGGTCAGGATTTTTGACCGCGCCCCGCTGCACCAGTTCTTCCAACCCCATGGAATGGGCATAGGCTCCCGAAGGGAACTGGGAGTCGTTCACCTGCAAAAGCCAGGGCAGCCACTCAGGAAGCATGGGCGGTGACACGAAGAGGGTTAAAGACGGCTTCGATCTCCTCATAGTCCCAGCCTTCTCGTTCGAAAAGCTGCAGCACGGCCACGTCATGGGTGATGCGGATGAGGCTGTCCACGATCTGCACACCCAGATGAAGGTTGCCGATCTTCCAGCCCATGAGGGCGGCTTCTTCCTGGGAGTGTGGGCGAAGCTGATAAACGAGTTCGGGCTGCTGGCGCACGATGTATTCCGCCGACTCCGTCTGATGGATGACGCCGCCATGCCTGAGCCGGGATTCCAGGTCGAAGCCGAACTCCGTGCCATCGACCGCGACGCCCCGCCAGCGGCGCTTGAGAAATAGCCGTCGCTCAACGAGCAACTCGACCTGCTCCGCGACAGGCCGGAGGGGCGTGTCCGAGAGCATCCGTTGGATCAAGATCATCAGAACAAAAAGTAACGTTGCGCCATGGGCAGTACACTGGCCGGTTCGCAGCGCAGTTCGCGGCCATCGGCTTTCACGGTGTAGGTGTCGGGGTCCACTTCGATCTTCGGCAGGTAGTTGTTCCAAAGCATATCATGCTTGCTGACGGTGCGGCAGGTTTTGACCGCGCTGAGAGTCTTGCAAACGCCGAGGGCCTTGACTACACCGCTTTGCAGGGCGGCCTGGCTGACGAAGGTGAGGCTGGTGCTGAACTTGGCGCGGCCATGGGCCGCAAACTGATGACGATACATCATGGGCTGCGGCGTGGGGATGCTGGCATTGGGATCGCCCATGTTCGCCATGGCAATGAGGCCGCCTTTGAGAATGACCTCGGGTTTGACGCCGAAGAAGGCGGGCTTCCAGACGACAAGATCGGCCAGTTTGCCCACTTCGATGCTGCCGACTTCATGAGAGATACCGTGGGTGATCGCGGGATTGATCGTGTACTTGGCCACGTAACGAAGGGCGCGATAGTTATCGGCAGCCTGGTGCACCGGGCCATCCAGTTTGCCAAACTGCACCTTCATCTTGTGCGCCGTCTGCCAGGTGCGGGTGATGACCTCGCCCAGGCGGCCCATGGCCTGGCTGTCGCTGGACATCATGGAGATGGCCCCGAGATCATGGAGCAGGTCTTCGGCTGCAATGGTCTCCGGGCGGATGCGAGATTCGGCAAAGGCGACGTCTTCGGGGATCTTCGAATCGAGATGATGACAGACCATGAGCATGTCGAGGTGCTCATCAATCGTGTTGACCGTGAATGGGCGGGTCGGGTTGGTGGAGGAGGGCAGCACATTGGCCTCGCCACAGACACGGATGATGTCAGGGGCATGGCCACCACCCGCGCCTTCGGAGTGGTATGTGTGAATGGTGCGACCTTTGAAGGCCGCGAGGGTGCTTTCGACAAAACCGGCCTCGTTCAGGGTATCGGTATGGATGGCCACCTGGACATCGAGCTCATCCGCCACACCGAGACAGGTATCAATGGCAGCGGGGGTGGTGCCCCAGTCTTCGTGCAGCTTCAGGCCGATGGCTCCAGCGAGGACCTGCTCGCGCAGAGGGCCTGGAGTGGAGCAGTTGCCCTTGCCGAGAAAGCCGAGGTTCATGGGGTATTCATCGGCGGCCTCCAGCATGCGGTGCATGTTCCAGATGCCGGGGGTGCAAGTGGTGGCGTAGGTGCCATGGGCGGGACCGGTGCCGCCGCCGATCATGGTGGTAACACCACTCGCCAGCGCGTGATCAATCTGCTGAGGGCAGATGAAATGGATGTGGGTATCAATGCCCCCGGCGGTGATGATGCAGCCCTCACCCGCGATGACTTCCGTGCCAGCTCCGATGACCATGTCGATGCCATCCTGAAGCATGGGATTGCCCGCATGGCCGATACCGACAATGCGGCCGTATTTGATGCCGATGTCGGCCTTGATCACGCCTTGCACGGCATCAAGGATGGTGGCGTTGGTGATGACGAGATCGAGGCAATCGGCATCCAGGGCGAGGCAGGACTGGGCCATGCCATCGCGGATGACTTTGCCACCGCCGAACTTCACTTCATTGCCGTAGCCGCCCTTCTCCGCGATGAGGTCGCGCTCGACCTCGATGAAAAGTTCGGTGTCTGCCAGGCGCACCTGATCCCCGACGGTGGGGCCGAACATGCTGCTGTGCTGTTTGCGCGTGATCTTCATGCGGGCAGAGGTCCATTGACGAGGTTGTTGAGGCCATAGACCTCGCGTTTTCCGGCGAAGGCGACGACCTCGACTTCACGTGTATCGCCAGGTTCAAAACGAACGGCGGTGCCTGCAGGAATGTTGAGGCGAAAGCCGAGGGAGGCGGCACGGTCAAATTCGAGGGAGGTATTCACCTCATAGAAATGAAAGTGGCTTCCCACCTGGACGGGGCGGTCGCCGGTGTTGGCGACGACAAGCTTCCGAGTGGCCAAACCGACATTGGCATCGAGATCGCCTGCGCCTTGAGGATGGATGATTTCTCCGGGGATCATGTCAGCGCACGGGGTTGTGGACGGTGACCAGCTTGGTGCCATCCGGAAAGGTGGCCTCGACCTGGACTTCGTGGATCATTTCGGGGATGCCTTCCATGACTTCGTCACGCTTCACGATGGTGGTGCCGTAGCTCATGAGGTCTGACACGCTGCGGCCATCGCGCGCGCCTTCCATGATCTCGGCAGAGATGAGGGCGATGGTTTCGGGATAGTTGAGCTTCACTCCACGGTCGCGGCGGCGGCGTGCCACATCCGCAGCGACAACGATCAACAGCTTTTCCTGTTCACGAGGGGACAGATGCATGGCGGATGATCAGTGAGAGGCAACGGTGGAAGGGCGACGGAACGTGTGGGCGCAGAGAGCCACCGACCAGCCTGCGAAGGCGAGTGTGGCAGTGGTGAGCAACACCCCGGCCATGTAGGGCAGACCAGCGGCCTCCAGGGGCCAGGCCAAGCCGTGGCCATTGCCCTGCAAGAGTGCAGCCAAGCCCAGCCAGGCGAGCAAGCAGACATGGTGGTAATGATGGCCCGCAGCGAGCCAGAGAAGAGGTCCGGCAAAGGCCAGCCAGGCAGCAGCAGAAGCATCAGGGAAAACTACGCCGTGCAAGC
Organism: Verrucomicrobiota bacterium; assembly: GCA_040386955.1. GTDB lineage: Bacteria > Verrucomicrobiota > Verrucomicrobiia > Verrucomicrobiales > Verrucomicrobiaceae > Prosthecobacter. The sequence goes on along the minus strand of JAZKER010000037.1, from coordinate 96,368 downwards.
CAGCCCAACCGCCGACGGCCAGCCCTGCCAGCAGGACGGAAGCTCCTCCTCCTGCGCGCTTGCGGGAGGCTGCTGCGAGCAAGGCCCCGGCGGTGATGGCGAAAAACCAATGTTCCATGCCGAGGAGCGGATGCCTGACCCCGGCCAGGAAAGCGGCACCGACGTCAAACTCATCCACATCCTCCATGCCGGGAAGCAGGTGGTGGGCATGAAGCGGGGCCGAAGCCAGCAGAAGGAAGGCGAGAACTGCTAGCGCAGGAAGGCGGCGCAGCAAGGAACTGGGGTGGGACGGAGACAGGCGAGGCATGGTTGAAGGAGATCCCGGGGTTAGACAGTGAGATGTTCTTTCACCACTTCATCCGTGAGATCCTTGTTAGCTCCCTGAGCAACGACCGTGCCACGATCCATGATGTAAAAGACATCTGCGAGTTCACGGCAGAAATCGAGGTATTGTTCCACCAGCAGGATGCTCATGCCGTCCTCTGAACGGAGGATCTTGAGCGCATCGCCAATCTGGTCAATGACATTGGGCTGAATGCCTTCGGTGGGTTCATCGAGGATGAGCACCTTGGGCTCGGTGAGCAGGGCGCGGGCGATGGCGAGCTGCTGCTGCTGACCGCCGCTGAGCATGCCGCCTTTGCGAGGCAGGAACTCCTTGATGATGGGAAAGAGGGTGAAGATGCGGTCGAGCTTTTCCTTATTTTTCAAGCCGCGCGCCGTGGCTCCGAGCATGAGATTTTCCTCCACGGTCAGGAAAGGAAAGATGTCGCGCCCCTGGGGCACATAGGCGAGGCCCAGACGGGCGCGATCCTCGGGAGCGAGGCGGGTGATGTCGGTGCCATCCAGGACGACCGTCCCTGAGCTGGGCTTGAAAAGACCGACGATGGTGCGGAGGGTGCTGGTCTTGCCGACGCCGTTGCGGCCCATGAGGCAGCAGAGCTGGCCCGCAGGGACCGTGAGGTCCACGCCGCGAAGAATGCGGCTACCGCCAATGGAAGCATGAATGGAAGTCAGATTAAGCATGTTGTTAGGCGGCTTTTTTGCGTCCGAGGTACACTTCGATCACGCGGGGGTCGTTCTGCACGGCATCCACGCTGCCTTCACAGAGCACGCTGCCCTGATGGAGGACGGTGACCTTGCGGCCGGTGGCGATCTGTTTCACAAAGACCATGTCATGCTCAATGACGATGATGCTGTGCTTGCCCGCGAGCTTGAGCAGAAGCTCCCCAGTGAGAGCGGTTTCGTCATCGCTCATGCCGGCGGCAGGCTCGTCAATGAGGAGGAGCTTTGAGTTCTGCGCGAGAAGCATGCCGATCTCCAGCCACTGCTTCTGGCCGTGGGAAAGGGAGCCAGCGAGGTCGGTGCGGCGGCTGCCGAGATTGATCGTTTTGAGGATGTCATCGATGCGGTCCACATCGGTGCTGGTGGTCTTGCTGAAGAGGGTCTTCCAGACGCCGCGCACCCCTTCCAGGGAGAGGAGGAGGTTTTCGAAAACGGTGTGTTCGGTGTAAACGGTGGGGGTCTGGAACTTGCGTCCCACACCGAGGCGGACGATCTCGTGCTCGCTCAAGGGCACAAGTTCGGTCAAGGCCCCGAAGGTGATGGTGCCGGTGTCGGGCTTGGTGCGGCCCGTGATGAGGTCGAGGAAGGTGGTCTTGCCAGCGCCATTGGGGCCGATGACCGTGCGCAGCTCCCCCTCAGTGAGGTAGAAATTGAGATCGGTGATGGCTTTGAAACCGGCGAAGGATTTGTTCACGCCTTCGGCATTCAGGATGAGAGGATTGTCCATGTGCGGGGGAAATTAGGCGGCTTCTTCCTCAGGTTTTTGGAGAGGGGGCAAATCGGGCTCGGTCTGGCGGCCTCGTTTTTTCAGCCAGTCGCGGATCATGCCGGGGACACCGACGATGCCTTTCGGCAGGAAGAGCACGACGATGATGAACATGCCGCCGAGGATGATGAGCCACATGTCCGGATAAGCACGGGTGGCCCAGCTCTTGAGCGCATTGACACTGATGGCCCCGACGATGGGCCCGATGAGGGTGCCGCGCCCGCCGACGGCGGTCCAGACGACGGCTTCGAGGGATTTTTCGGTGGTCATCTCACTGGGATTGATGATGCCGACCTGGGGGACGTAGAGGGCCCCGCCGATGGAACCGATGAGGGCGCTGAGGACGAAGATGAAGAGCTTGAAGTTAGGCGAGGAGTAGCCACTGAAGAGGACGCGATTTTCACTGTCGCGCACGGCTTGCTGGACAAGGCCGAAGCGGCTGCGGGTGAGGCAGCGGAGACCGACATAAACGGCGGTGAGGACGACGGCGGTGACGATGAAGAGGCCGCGCTTTGTCCCGGGGCTGCGGATGTCAAACCCGAGGATGAAGCGGAAGTCGGTGAAGCCGTTGTTGCCGCCCATGAGCATGTCATTGCGGAAGAACATGAGCGAAGCGCCATAGGTGAGCGCCTGGGTGAGGATGGAGAAGTAAACGCCCTTCACCCGGGAGCGGAAGGCCAGCCAGCCGAAGATGTAGGCCACGACGCCGGGGATGACGAGCATCATGATCATGGCAAAGGAAAAGCTGCTGAAGGGAGTCCAGAAGGTGGGGAGCCTCTCCCATCCGAGGAAGACGAGGAAATCCGGCATGTCCTTTTTATACTGGCCGAGGGTGCCGATCATGCGCATGAGGTACATGCCCATCATATAACCGCCGAGGGAGAAAAAGAGGGCCTGGCCGAGGCTGAGCAGGCCGGTGTAACCCCAGAGAAGATCCACACTGATGGCGAGGAGGGCGTAGCAGAGGTACTTGCCCCAAAGATTGATGGTGAAGTCACTGACGAGGCCACCGAGATTCAGCAGCGGCAGGACAACGATGAAGAAGAAGGCCACCACGGCGGTGATGGTCCATTCTCTTTTGGCAATGGGGCGGACTAACAAGGAATGCGTCATGATGACAGGCGGGGGGCGTGAGGTTGATCAGGATTCCAGGCTGCGGGTCTTGGTGACAAAGAGCCCGGCAGGCCGCCACTGAAGGAAGAGAATGATGGCTCCGAGGACGAGGATCTTGCCCAGGACGGGATTCCCCAAAATTTGCTGGAGAGACTGGTCCACCACGCCGATGCCGATGGCACTGGCGACGGTGCCGACGAGGCTGCCGACGCCGCCGACCACAACGGTCATGAAGGCATCGACGATGTAGTTTTGCCCGAGGCTGGGACCGACATTGCCAATCTGAGAGAGGAAGGCCCCGGCGAGACCTGCGAGGCCGCTGCCGAAACCGAAGGTCATCATGTTCACCCGCTCCGTGCGGACGCCGAGGCAGGCGGCCATGTTGCGGTTTTGCATGACGGCACGGATGAGGAGGCCGAGGGGAGTCTTGCTGAGGAGGGCCCAGGTGCCGAAGATGATGAGGACGGCGAAGCCGATGACGAAGACGCGGTTCCAGCCGAAGACGATATCGTTGACGGTCCAGTTGTCACTGAGCCAGGAGGGGCTGTTGACCTGCACATTGTTCGACCCGAAGACGAGGCGGAAAAGCTGCTGGAGGACGAGTGAGACACCCCAGGTGGCGAGGAGGCTTTCCAAAGGACGGCGGTAGAGGAAGCGAATGACACCACGCTCCAAAGCGAGGCCGACCAGGGCGGCCATGATGAAGGCCATGGGCAGGGCGATGACAAAGTACATCTCATACAGCCAGCCAGTGGAGTGCATGCCGGGGAGACTGACCTTCATGCCGAAGGGGGAGAGGGCGAGCCCCTCTGCAAAGAGGCACTGGACGACGTAAGTGGTGTAGGCACCGACGGCGATGAGCTCGCCATGGGCCATGTTGATGACGCCCATCAAACCGAAGGTAATGGCCAGGCCGATGGCGACGACCAGGAGCACGGAACCGAGGGAGAGGCCACGGAAGAGGGTGCCGAAGAAATTGACGGTGGTGCGGTGGGACTCGACGGCTCCCAAAGCTTTTTGGGCGGCAGTGAGGAGTTCCTTGTCACCGGCTTTTTCGGCCTCCTTGAGGACGCTTTCGAGGGAGTCTTTGGCGCTGAGCGGATGGATGTCTGCGAGGGCGGTGCAGCCTGCAAGACGGACGGCTTTGTCCGGGCTGCGCAACTGGGTGAGGGCGATGGCCTCCTGCACGGCGCGCTTGACCGAAGAGTCGGTTTCGACCTGGAGGCGCTGTTCGAGAATGGGGAGTTTGGCGAGATCGCGCTCCATGCCCATCTGGGTGATGGCGAGCATGCGATCCTTGGCCTCGGGAGCGGTGAGTTTGGAGAGGTCCAGAAGGGACTTCATGGCGCGGCGGATGCTGCTGTCGGTCTCGGCGATTTCTGCGCGGGCGGGTGAGACGCGGATGACGGCGCCTTGAGCATCTTTGAGAGGCTCTTTGGTATCCAGGCGGAGGGCGGTTTCTTTTTTGGTGGCATCGGGATCACCCGCGAGGGTGACGGCGATGTATTTGTCATCGGCCCCTTCGACGAGGTAGATGGAGCCGCCTTTCCAGGCATCGAGCAGAGGCTCGAGATCGGGGTCGCTCTTGCCGGTGAGGGAGTTGATGAGCTTGACCTGGGCGTCGCTGTCTTCGGTGAGGACGACGGCTTCGGCGATGATGGCGCGGGCGCTTTTGGCCTCTTGGGCCGAGGAAAGGGCACTCGAGAGAAGAGTGGCCAGGAGGCAGAATAACCAGGCTTTTTTCATGGCAGGCAAGTCAGTGAACCGATGGGCAGGAGTGCAGCTTTGATGCCACGGGCGGACATTGAATCCGGGATATGTGCAAGGTGGGAGAAAGGGGCGGCCCGCGACCACACGGGCCGCCCCAAGATATGATCCGCCCACCTCCTGGGAGAGGAGGATGGGTGGTGCAGGGCGGAAGATTATTTGGTCTTGAAGGTGCCCTTCAGGAAGGGCTCGCCGTAAACGTTGTCGTAGGACTTGAGGATCTTGAACTGGCCGTTGGCCTTGGTTTCACCGATGAAGACGTTTTTGGTGACGTGATGATTTTTCTGGCTGGTGACGGTGCCTGCGGGGCCTTCGAAGCTGATACCTTTTTCAAGTTCGGCGATGACCTTTTCCACCTCGAAGGTGCCTGCCTTTTCCACGGCGGCCTTCCAGAGATAGACACCGACGTAGCTGAGCACCATCGGAGAGCAGGTGACGCGGCCATCCTTGACGATCCCGGGGACGTCGCTCTTCGCCAGCCAGGCATCAAAGTCGGCGATGAACTTTTCATTGGCGTCGGACTTGATGGACTGGAAGTAGGTCCAGCAGCCGAGCTGCCCAACCAATTGTTTGGCAGGAAGCCCGCGGAACTCATCCTCCGAGATGGAGAAGCTGACGACGGGGCAGGTTTCGGCGGTGAGGCCTGCGGCGGCATATTCCTTGAAGAAGGGGACGTTGGTATCGCCATTCAGGGTGCTGATGACGCAGGTGTCGCCACCGGCAGCATACTGCTTGATCTCAGAGACGATCTGCTGGTAGTCGGTGTGGCCGAAGGGGGTGTATTTGCCGGCGGAGATGATCTTGCCGGACTCGTCCTTTTTGAAACCGCCGCCGATGTTTTCCAGAGGCACGCCTTTGCTGAGGAGGTACTCCAGAAGCACTAGGTTGGTGGTCTGGGGATAGACGTAGTCGCTGCCGAGAAGGTAGAATTTTTTGAAGCCTTTTTCGAGCATGTAATCCACAGCGGGGGTGGCCTGCTGGTTCACGGCCTCGGCGGTGTACATGATGTTGGGGGACATCTCTTCGCCCTCATACTGGACGGGGTAGAAGAGGAGGCCTTTGTTGGACTCGAAGACCGGGAGGACGGACTTGCGGCTGACGGAGGTCCAGCAGCCGAAGGTGACGGAGACCTTGTCCTGCTCGAGAAGCTGCTTGGCCTTTTCGGCGAAGAGGGGCCAGTTCGAAGCGCCATCGACGACGACGGGTTCGATCTTTTTGCCGAGGACGCCGCCCTTGGCGTTGATCTCGTTAAAGGTGAAGAGGAGGACGTCGCGGAGGGAGGTCTCCGAGATGGCCATGGTGCCGCTGAGGGAGTGGAGAACGCCGACTTTGACGGTCTCCTGAGAGTGGATGACGGGGGTAAGCGAGGCGAGAGCCGCCGCGATGGCAAGGCGGGACAGTTTGAGAGAAAATTTCATGAGTCAGAAAAGGATGGAATCCGTGAGAAGGGAGAGGTGCCGAGTGCGGGCACAGTTTGAGAAAGGTGCACCTGGCATGGACGCCCGGTGCACCTGGATGGGAAGGGACCTCAGAAGGTGATCACCACGCCGGCACGGCCGCGGATGAAGCCTTCATCCGGGTTGGTGACGATGACATTGTCATTGGTGTAGAAGTAATCCACGGAGGCGGTGAGGGCGACGTGCTTGGAGACAGGCAGCGTGGCATTGAGGCCTGCGGATGCGAAGCCGAAGCCGGCCTGGCCGCCGTGGTAGTTGTGGGTGTCATAGCTCAGCGCGATGGGGGCGGAGAGGGTGACGGGGCCGCACTTGGTAGAAGGATTGATGCCCACCTGGACGACGACGCCTTCGCCGAAGGCCTCTGCAGCACCGCGATCAAAACGGCCGTGGAGGAGGAGATAGGGATTCAGCATGCCGCTGTAATCCACGCGGAAGTCGATGATCTTTTCAGTGTTGCCGCCGTAGTTCCAATATTGGTTAATCAGGGTGAACTTGAACTTGTCCATGGTGTAGGACATGCCGGCCCAGACATCGATTTCCTGGACGCGGTTGCCGAGGGTGGAGTTGGACTCGAGGTTGTCATTGATGTCCATCCAGGTCCCCACGAAGAAGGTGAAGTTGCTGGCGAGATTGAAGTTGATGGCGAGGGAGGGGTGAAAGAGAGGATCCTCCCAGGACTGCCCGGCGCGCCAGATGTCCTGGCCGTAGGAGACGAAATGCGAATCCATGAGCAGGGAGAGAGTGCCGGTGACGAGGGGTGGTCCAGGCGGAGTCTCCACGGGTGGGGCGGGAGGAGTTCCAGCAAGGAGGGCACCGGAGGTCAGGGACAGGACCGAGGTGGCCAGGAGGCACTTATTGAGCATCGCATGCAACGAGCACTTTAATTTCATCGTATTGATTCGCGTTAGTGTTGATTCGCTAATCCGCCTGGCAGGGTAATCCGGTCTCAAACGAATCCTTGTCAGGCGGTCAGCGATACTAATGTGCTGAGCATCATGCGTGCCATTTCCCATTAGGATAATGGATGGATGGCATGACGATTTGGATTTAGCCGAAGCATCCAGTGAGGGATGAGGTAGCGACTTCCTTTTTACGTACGTAGCGGTGTGCTGCCGAAGGGGAGCTGGGCGGGGATGCGGGAATGTTGCTTGCTGCGAAGGCAAAGCCGATGCTCTATTTGACCCATGCCCGCCAAAGCCGCCCTCAAAATCAAACTGAAGAAGAAGCCCGGCAAGAAGATCAAGGAGAAGGTCTTGCCTGCGCTGAAGGCGGTGCCGTTCTGGGTGGGATTTGACCTGGGCGGCACGAAGATGCTGGCCTGTGTGCTGGACGGTGACTACAACGTGCTGGGCACGGCCCGGAAGTCCACCAACGGATCCGACGGGCAGATCAAGGGACGCAAGAAGATCGTCAGCGCGATTCAGGAGGCGATGGCCGCCGCCGGAGTGGACCCGAAAGGGCTGCAGGGGATCGGCATCGGTTGCCCTGGGCTGGTGAATCCTGAGAAGGGCATCCTGATCAATGCGCCGAACCTGGGCTGGAAGAACATGGGGCTGACGGGCATTTTAAGGACGGCCTTCAAGAAGCCGGTGGCGGTGCTGAATGATGTGGATGCGGGGACCTTTGGCGAATACAAGCTGGGAGCCGGCAAGGGGGCGAGGTCGCTGCTGGGGATCTTCCCAGGGACAGGGGTGGGATCTGGCTTTGTCTATGATGGCAAGCTGATCATGGGGCGGAATGTGTCTGCCATGGAGCTGGGCATGATCTATGTGCCGGGCACACATCTGGGCAGTGCGCTGCCGGGGGCGGTGATGATCGAAGACCTGACCAGCCGGCTGGCGGTGGCCTCGCAGGCGGGAGTGGCCTGCTATCGCGGGCAGCTGCCGGAGCTGGACAAGAAGACGCGTGGCAATCTGCGGGACATCCGCAGCAAGGCACTCTCCGCAGCCTATAACTCAGGGGAGCCTGCGGCGGTGGCGATGATCCGCAGCAGCGTGGCCTATTTGGGCATGGGCATCGCGGCGGTGGTGAACTTGCTGGCGCCGGACCACATCACACTGGGAGGGGGGCTGGTGGAGGAGATCCCGCAGGTGTACCTGACGCTGCTGAAGGAGGAGGTGAACCGCTACGCGCTGCCGGGGCTGAGCCGGGGCATCCGGTATTCTCTGGCCAAGCTGGGCGGCAATGCGGTGGCCATCGGCAGTGTGGCCTGGCTGAGAGAGCAGAAGCCGTGAGTACGTTCCTGAACAAGCGCCCGACCCAATTTCCCAACCAACCCTTTGTCAGTTCTGTCATGTCTGAACCGTCTGCCACCCCGTCTGCCGAACACGCCATCATTTATGTGGGTGCGGCCTCACTGTCCCTCATTATTGGGACCCGGAATGAGTCTGGCACTTTCAGCCTGCTGGAGCATCTGGACAAGCCGCTGCCGATGGCACGGGACATCTTCCGGACGGGCACGATCACCCGGGCGACGGTGGAGCAGGCGGCAGGCATCCTGAAGGACTATCTGCTGACCGTGAGGGAGTATGGACTGCCGCTGGCGAATGTGCGGCTGTACAACACCAACATCCTTTCGGAAGCTGCCAACCATGAGATTTTCCTGAACCGCCTGCAAGTGAGCACGGGACTGATCGCCCGGCTGATTGATGACGGGGACATGACTCGTCTGGTCTATCAGATCGGCCTGCGGATGCTGAAAAAGAATCCCGAGCTGAGGGAAGGCCACACGTTTGTGACTCACATCGGGCCGGGCAACACGCGCGCCCTGTACTTCAAGAACGGGCGACTGGCGGCGTACAGCAACTATCGGTTAGGCATCTACCGCGCCCGCGAGGCGGTGGCGGGGGCCGACGGTGAATCCGCGCAGCACCTGACGCACCTGGAAGAGCACATCCGTGGCGTGGTGGACCACCTGGCGCAGGACTACTCCGGGTATCCGATTGACAACCATGTGGCGATCGGGGCGGAGATCCAGAGCGTGGCGGCAGAACTGACTGCCGCCAAACAGGGGGCCTTCCGGATCACGGAGGATGAGCTGGAAAGGTTCACGGAAAAGCTGGCGGTGCTGAACCCGGATGAACTGGTGAGAAAGCTGCACGTGCATTACACGGGGGGCGAAGGCATCGTGCCCGCCCTGCAGACGAACCTGGCCCTGGCGCGACGGTTTGGCGATGAGGCGCTGTGGATCCCGGAAGGAGATTTCCAGCGGGAGCTGATGCTGGACCTGATGACGGCCAGCCCGCATTCGGCCAATTTCCAGGATGAGGTCGTGCAGGCGGCGTGCGAGATCGGCGTGCGCTACAAGACGGACCGCAAACATGCGGACCACGTGGCCGGGTTCGCCCAGCAACTTTTCCGCGAGCTTCAGCATCTGCACGCGCTGGAGCCCAAGTATGAACTGGTGCTGCGGGTGGCGGCGGTGCTGCACGAGGTGGGCATGTTCATCAGCCCGCGTGAGCATCACAAGCACAGCCTGTACATCCTGCTGCAGACGGAGATCTTTGGTCTCAGCAGCTCGGACGGGGAGATGGTGGCGTTGCTGGCGCGCTATCACCGCCGGTACAATCCGGAGCCGAACCACCCGACCTTTTCTGACCTGAGCCGCGAGGAACGCATGATTGTGTTCAAGCTCGCGGCCCTGCTGCGCATCGCCGATGCACTGGACCGTACGCATGCGCAGCGTATCAAAACCATCCAACTGCGGCCTGAAGGCAGCCGCCTATACATCCTGACACCGGGCGTGGACGACACGACGGTGGAACAGATTGCCATCAACTCCAAGTGTGACCTTTTCCGCGAAATTTACGGCTATGACATCCTCCTCTCCAAGCCCTGACACGAAGCCTCCTAGCAAAGCGGTGGCCATCAGCGAAGAGCATTTTCTCAACCGCGAACTGAGCTGGCTGGCCTTCAATGAGCGGGTGCTGGCCGAAGCGGCGCGCGCCGAGCTGCCCGTGCTGGAGCGCGTGAAATTTCTGGCGATCACAGCCTCAAACCTGGACGAGTTCTTCATGGTACGCGTCGGCGCACTGCAGTTTCTGCGGGAGCAAGGACGGCGGGTGAAGGATCCTTCAGGGCTGACACCGACCCAGCAGTGGGAACAGATCCAGCAACGGGCGACGGCCTTTGTGGAGCGGCAGTATGAGATTCTGAATGACGAGCTGCTGCCGCTGCTGCGGGAGAAGGGCATCCGCCGCCTGAACCCGAGCGAGCTGACGCCGGCGCAGCGCACGCACCTGGAAGCCTATTTCAGTGAGCACATCTTCCCGGTGCTGTCCCCGATCGCCCTGGATGATGACAAACCGCGTGTTTCTGTGCCAGCGCTGCAAATCGCGCTGCTCTGCAAGGTGCAGTCCGAGGCGGAAGGAAAGATGACGCAGAGGCTGGTGCTGTTCACGCTGCCTTCCAACCTGCCCCGGCATGTGCTGGTGCCGGAGGTGGAGAGCGGGCTGCATGCCTACCTGAATCTGGAGGACCTGCTTTCCGTCTTTCTACACCTGTATTTCCCGTCTGAAAAAGTGACGGCCAGCGCGCGGTTCCGCATCAGCCGGAACTCCGACATTGCAGTGGATGATGAGAGCTCCTTTGACCTGGCGAGCGAGATGGAGGACATCCTGGAAGCACGGCTGCAGAGTCCGGCGATCCGCATCGAGATCGAGGACGGAGCGCCGCGCGATCTGGTGAAATCCATCCGCGATCTTTGTGGGGCGAAGACGGCGCAGGTTTACACCGTGCCGGGTGAGCTGGACCTGCGGGCGTATTTTGTGATCTCAGGTCTCTCGGGCTTTGAAGACCTGAAGGTGGAACCCTGGGACAGCCAAGCCTCGCCGCAGATCGAACCTGGAGAGAGCATGTTTGATGCGATCAAGCGCGGGGACATCCTGCTGCACCACCCGTATGAGTCGTTTGACCCGGTGATGCAGATGATCGAGGAAGCGGCGGCGGATCCAGACGTGATTGCCATCAAACAGATCCTGTATCGCACGGCCAAAAACAGCCGCATCATCAGCGCGCTGATCCGCGCGGCCCAGGCGGGCAAACATGTGACGGTGCTGGTGGAGCTGAAGGCGCGGTTTGATGAAGCCCGCAACCTGGAGCGTGCGGAAGAGCTGCTCAATGCAGGTGCCCAGATCATCTACGGCGTGAGGGGGCTGAAAACCCACGCAAAGGTCTGCCTGGTGATGCGGAGGGAGGCGGGGCATCTGGTGAGGTACATGCACTTTGGCACGGGCAACTACAATGAGGCGACCTCCAAGCTGTACACGGACATCAGCTACCTGACCTGCCGCCAGAACTACGGCAGCGATGCCAGCGCCTTTTTCAACACGGTGACGGGGCGCTCGCGCTTCGTTCACTTCGAACGCATCTCGATGGCCCCCTTTGGGCTGCGGGAGCGGCTGCTTTCGATGATCCACAGCGAGACGGAACGTGCTCGCCAGGGAGAGGAGGCGGAGATCATGCTGAAGATGAATGCGCTGGAGGACCGGAAGATGATCACCGCGCTGTATGAAGCCTCGCAGGCGGGCGTGACTGTGCGACTGAATGTGCGCGGCATCTGCTGCCTACGCCCGGGAGTGAAGGGGCTGAGCGAAAACATCCGGGTGGTGAGCATCATTGATCGCTACCTGGAGCACGCGCGCATCTACCACTTCCGCCAGGGCGGGCGTCCGGTGATTTTCATCTCAAGCGCGGATTTCATGAACCGCAATCTTTCCAAGCGCGTGGAGCTGCTGGTGCCGGTGGAGGACAAGGAGGCTAAGAAGCGGCTGACGCATATCTTGGAGACGCACTTTGCGGACACTTCCCGTGGCCGTGTGCTGAAGCCGGACGGCACGTGGGCACCGCCTGCCGCGAACGCCGCCAAGGCGCAGCGATCCCAGGAGATCTTTGCCAAGGAAGCGGCCAAACGCATCCGCCAGCGTAACCAGGCCCCAGACGTGCTGGTGCCGCACAGGCCGAAAGAATGAGGGGCTGACTGCCGGAGGGGGCTTCTCAACCGACGTACTGGGTGATGAAGCCCTCATTGCCTTCCGGATCGCGATAGCGCCCGAGGAGGATGGGTTCCCCCTCCCGCTGAGTGGGAACTTCGAGAATGCGGCCGCCTGCGCGCTCAATGGCGACGGCGACCTCCAGCACATCCTCAAACTGAAGGCTGAGGCCGGTGGGATTGACGCTGCCGTCATGGCCTCCATGGAGGGCGAGGATGGCATCGCCACAGGCAACCTCAGACCAGAAATCACTGACAAAGATCTGCTGAAAGCCGAGGACGGCGGTGTAAAAGCGAACGGCGCGGCGCATGTCTGCCGCCAGGAGCATGAATTTGACTTTCTCTGGACGCATCCCTGGATTATGCGCGGCTGCCTGCTGCCGTCAGTGAAAAAATGAATGCGTCTCCTGCCATGCCTGTGGATGTCGTCTGTGCCGTGATCCGGCGCGGGGAGCAAATCCTGCTGGCACAGCGGCCACCGGGGAAACGGCTGGCCGGGCTGTGGGAGTTCCCCGGCGGGAAGGTGGATGCCGGAGAGGCTCCAGAGGAGGCGCTGCATCGTGAACTGATGGAAGAACTGGGCTGCGAAGTGGAGGTGCTGCAAGCCGGGCCGCCCGTGCTGCATGAGTATGACTGGGGCTGGATACGCCTGTACCCCTTTCTGTGTGAGCTGAGCCCGGGAAGCAGTGAACCTCACCCGCACGAGCACACGGAACTGGTTTGGGTTTTTCAAAAAAATCTTGAGCGCCCGGACCTCGCCCCAGCTGATGCACCTGTGGTCCGATGGTTGAACAATATGGCCTAGATCCTGCGACTCAAGCAGCTGATACTGAGGATACTGCGAAAACCCAAAGCGCCATCTTTCCGCTTAAAGGCGAATGAGAACTCACGCTTTATTTCACAAATGTTGATATTTCGATATTTTTAAAGTTTTCTATAAATATTTGATATTTGATACAAACCATGACAAAATTCTGACGTCATTTTGAAATTTGCCATGCACACTCCCGCTCCTCTCACCAGTCCCGAAATGGCCTTCGCCACTTTTGATCTGCTCAGTTTTGGAGATATTTTAGTGCCTGACCACCCGCTGAGATTTGGGTTTCAAGTGGACATCGTACCTTCGCAGAATGCGTGCCGTCAGATCGTGATCGCTCTGGTATCGAAACAGCGCGAAGCGGGGGAACCGACGGGGCGCACCCATGGGTTTGCGGTGCGGGTGGATCTGGAAACCGGAGAAATTTGGGATCTGCTGAACGACAGCGGGCTGGTGGGGTGGATCGAGCGGCCGATGAACAGCTTTACGGATGAAGAGCCGCTGCTGCTGAACTGGGAGGTGGATCACCACGGGGCGGCCCTGATTCCCCGGCTGCAGATTGCGAATGAGGTCTTCCTCTACCCGGCCCTGCTGTACACCGATGGCATGGTGATGGAAACGGTGGCGGGCAGCGAATCCGAGTCTGGGGCGCAGGCGACGTTTTTGCATCCCGCGGTGTGGAAAGAGTCTTTCTAAAACACGTCTGAAGCTCTGGCCGAAGGCGAAGTGGGAGTTGCGAACCTGATTTCTCCTCGCTATCGCCTGAGGATGCCCCTCACCCCTGAAAGCCGCATTCTTGTCACCGGTGGCGCCGGATTTATCGGTAGCGCCCTCGTCTGGGAACTGAATCGCCGCGGCTGTGAAAACATCATCGTCTCTGACCGTCTGTGCACAGACGAGAAGTGGAAGAACTTGGTGCCGCTGAAGTTCCACGACTACGTGGACGGCGGGGACCTGGAAAAGCACCTGCGCAGCTCGCCCGAAAGTCTGGGCCAGTTCGATGTGATCCTGCACCTGGGTGCGTGCTCCGCCACGACCGAAAAGGATGCCGACTACCTGATGCGGAACAACTACGAGCTGACGAAGATCCTGTGCGAATGGGCGCTGGCCCGGGGGACACGGTTTGTCTATGCCTCCTCGGCAGCGACCTACGGTGACGGTGCGCATGGAATGGATGACCAGCTGGAAAACCTGCACCAACTGCGGCCGCTAAACATGTACGGCTACTCGAAGCACCTCTTTGACCTGCACGCGAAACGCACGCGGATGCTGAACCAGGTGGTGGGCATGAAGTACTTCAATGTCTATGGTCCGAACGAAGACCACAAGGCGGACATGCGGAGCGTGGTGCACAAGGCCTATGGCCAGATACTGAACACCGGGAAGGTGCAGCTCTTCAAGTCGCACCGGCCCGACTACAAGGACGGCGAGCAGATGCGCGACTTTTTGTATGTGAAGGATGCCATCCGGATGACGCTGCACCTGGCTGAGCAGACAACGGCGAACGGGCTTTTCAATCTGGGATCCGGGCAGGCACACACGTGGGTGCAACTGGCCCAGGCCATCTTTACAGCCCTGGGCAAGGAGCCTAACATTGAGTTTGTGGACATGCCGGAACACCTTCAGTCCAAGTACCAGTATTACACTTGTGCGGACATCACCAAGCTGCGGGAGTCCGGCTACACGCAGGATCTTTTCACGCTGAATGAAGCGGTGCGCGATTATGTGCAGGGCTACCTGGTGGGCGACAAGCGGCTGGGTGACGAGGGGGTGTGAAGGTGGGAGGCAGTGCTCAGTGCTCAGTGCTCAGTGCTCAGTGCGAGGGGCGAGCGAAGGTTCAAAGAACGGGGCTTGGCAAGCCCCGCTCCTTGGGGGTGTGGGGACGCTCGAGGATGACGTGAGCGGACAAGAGTGTCCGCGCTCCTCTCGGGGCAGCGACCGGGTGAGCTACCTCAAGCGCATTATTTGTTAGGCGGAAATCCATTGACTGTGGGCTGTTTTCTGGGCACCCAGGTGGGCGGAATCCGGATCAGTCGGCGGGCTTGGGAGGCGGGGAGTCCTGGGGGCCGGCCTCTTTGGCACGGCGTTCGCGGGCAGCCTGGAATTCCTTACCGACGGCTTCACGATAACGTTCGCGGAGCTTTTGGACGGCTTGCACGCGCTCTTCCCCGGCGGTGGATTCCACGCGGGTGATGGCCTCGCGAACGAGCGGGTAGGCGACGACGCGTTCGTGAAGCTTGCGGGTTTCTTCGCGCCGTTCCGGGCGGGAAAAGCTGAGAAGCTCCATGCCCATGCGCTGGACCATGATCTTGGGAAACTCGGCGGAGTCCGTTGCGGGGAGCTTGGGCAGATCGCGGGGATCGAAGTGGTCTTTGGGCTCGATCTTGGCGAGGATGGCGGCGGCCTCGGGGTCTATCTTGACGAGGGATTCGCGGATGGTGTCGCGCATTTCTTCATTGGCTCGCATGGCCTTGTCCTTGGCCTCGATGACTTCCGGACGGCTCCAGACCTTGTCCAGGGCCTCGCGGACGCGCTTTTTTTCCTCTTCGGGCAGCTTGTCAAAACCGTCGTGACGCATGGGCGGACGGCCACCGAAACCGGGCATGCCGCCACGCCAGTCGCTGCGGTCACGGTCCCCGCGGTCGCCACGGTCTCCCCGATCACCTTTGGGAGGGCCATAGTGGGCGGGGGGGCTGTCGCCGCGCTCCCCTTTGGGCGGCGGGGGCGGCTCTGCGCGGGCGACCGTTGCCAGGGCCAGCAGGAGGCCAGGGAGTGCCAGGAATCGTGTCATCGCGTCAATTTTCATCGGATCGGAGGGGTGCGCAACCTCTGAACAGGAAGGTGCAGAGATCGTGGGGGGTAAACCCTGGGACCGGAGAGGAGTTGCGCACGGAGGGCTTCTTCCTTTTATCAAGTGAGGAGCGGGCCTGTGCATGGCTTGGCGGGTGGATGACGTGAAAAGGAACTCGACGACTCCCCTACCCTGGCGACTTTCACGGCAGCCATGTTGCACCACCTGTCTTTCTGCGTCAGCGATCTGGCGCGATCTTCCGCCTTTTACGACGCTGTGCTGGGGGCGCTGGGCTATGTGCAGGTGTGGGCAGACGATACGGCGGTGGGTTATGGGGTGACGGGCGGGGAGGACCAGTTTGCCATCAAGCTGAGGCCTGGACCGGTGACGGTGCCGAAATCGGGCTTTCATGTGGCCTTTGCCGCTGCTTCCAGGGAGGCGGTGGTGAACTTCCACGCCGAGGCGCTGCGGCATGGGGGGCGGGACAACGGGGCGCCGGAGCTGTGCCCTGAGTATGGTGCCCATTACTTTGCAGCCTTCGTCTTTGATCCGGACGGGTACCCCATCGAGGCGGTGATCTGTGATCCGGTGTGAGCTTCTGCCGTGACAGGGCGGGCAGGCTGTGTGTAGCATGGGCGGATGATGTTTCGTGTGATCAAACGCCTGCGGGTGCTGCTGGCGGCCGGGCTGCTATTTGCCCTGTGGTTCTTTACGCCGCGCCAGGCGGACATGGAGCAGTTTGACCCTGCGGAGATGGGGCGGCTGGAGTCTGACATGTGGCGGCACTACTATGAGAAGAGCTATGCGAGGCTGGGGGCCGATCTGTTTCTGGCCTCGCATGGGCAGTACGGATTTTCTCCCTGGGACAGTGTGCGCATGGCCTGGCATGCGGCAAAGGCGGCACGGCTGACGCAGCCGAGCCAGCCCCGCGCCCAGGCCTTTGCGGTGGGCATCCCGCCGCTGGTGAAATATTATGAGGTGATCCAGAGGGCGACAGGATCCTCCTGGAAGCCCGAGGAGATGGCCCCGCTGGAGCTGGAGTGGTGGGTGATGCGCCGGGAGAAGGCGACATGGCCGCAGTATGGCGAGACCATCAGCCAACTGACGGCGATGACCTACCAGGTGCCGATAGAACGGGTGCGCGAGGCCTGCCTGCTGCGGGCGGAGATGATGGACTACCGCGACCAGCGCCGCAACGGCGGCATGAAACCAGAGGACTGGGAGCACCTGTCCAAAGAACTGGGAAGATCCTGGCAGATGCTAAAAACGGCTGTCACGACCCGCCCGCCCTGAGCGGACGGGAGGAAGAAGACGGGCGAATCAAAGCGCGAGGGTGCGCTCGATCCGTCCCAGTGTGCTGGCCTGGCCAATGAGGTGGGCGATGGTGCTGACCCCAGGTCCCCGTGACTGGCCGCTGAGGGCAAAACGCAGCAGCGGCATGAGGGCCCCGGGTTTGACACTGGCGCCTTTGGCGGCGTCTTCGATGGCGGTGTGCACGCTGGCTTCGGACCACTCGGTGAGAGCGGCAAAGGCGGTGGCGGCGGCCTGAAGGAGTGCGGGGTTCTCTGGCTTGGCCTTGAGCTTGGTCACGACATCGGCCTCGAAGGGGTAGTCTTCGCGGAAGAAGTAGTGCACCCAATCAGGGATCTCCGTCAGCAGGCTGACCTTCTCCTTCACGCTGTAAACTGCGGCGGCGGCCATAGTTTCATCGGTAATGACGAGACCGGCCTTGTCCAAGAAGGGACGGGCGGCGGCGAAGAGATTTTCCGGGCTGAGGGCGCGGAGGTACTGCGCATTGAACCAGCTGCATTTCTGCATGTCAAAACGAGCATTGGAGCTGTGGATTTCAGCGGGCTCAAAGAGGCTGGTGAGGGTGGTGCGGTCGAGGACTTCGGCCTCGGTGCGGGGGGTCCAGCCGAGCAGGCAGAGGTAATTGAAAACGGCATCCGGGAGGAAGCCGCCATTCATGTAGCTGCCCTCGATGGCGCTGCCGGCATCGCGCTTGCTCATCTTGGAGCTGTCGCTGTTCAGGATGAGGGGGATGTGGGCGTAGGTGGGCGGGGTGGCCCCGAAGGCATTGAAGAGATCGATATGCTTCCAGGTATTGGAGAGGTGGTCCTCGCCACGGAAGACGTGGGTCATCTTCATTTCGATGTCGTCCACGACATTGACGAAATGGAAGATGTAGCTGCCATCGGGACGACGGAGGGTCATGTCCGGTTCCTCAGTCGGGGCGAAGGTGACATCGCCACAGACGAGGTCGTGCACGGTGATGGCGGTGCGGCTGAATTTGAAACGGACGGCACCATTTTCCTCCACATAGGTGCGGCCATCGGCGGTGAGCCTGGCGAGGTAACGGTCGTAGATGTCCTTGCGCTGGCTCTGGTAATAGGGGCCGTAGTCGCCGCCTTTTTCGGGGCCTTCGTCCCAGTCGAGGCCGAGCCACTTGAGCCCCTTGAGGATGCCTGCGGAGGCTTCTTCGGTGTTGCGTGCGCCGTCGGTGTCCTCGATGCGCAGGATGAAGGTGCCGCCGTTTTTGCGGGCGAAGAGCCAGTTGAACAAAGCTGTGCGGGCACCACCGACGTGGAGGTCACCGGTGGGGGAAGGAGCGAAGCGGACGCGGATCATGGTTTTGGGGCTGTCAAGAAAGGGCAAGGGAGGTGAGAGTCAACCGAGGAAGGCTGCTTTGCAAAGCCGCACTTTTTGCACATGTCCTCAGGGCTGGCCGCTTCCCTGCGCGGCTTACTTCATGAGCTTCTGATAATGCGAGAGGGCGGTGGCATTGTGCCGCCGGATGACCTGCGTGAGCTTTTCGGCATCGCCCTGACGAAAGGCACGGACAATGGCGCGGTGGTCTTTGTTGGCCTGTTCGGGGCTGGGGGGCTGGGTGCCTTGGAAGGCGAGGCGATGGAGGCGTTCCCATTCGGCCAGGATGGATTGCAGCCCCTGCTCAGCCCGCGTGAAACCTGCGATGCGACAGGGCAACAGATGAAATTGGCGATTGGCCTGCTCGAACCCGGCGGTGTCGCCGCTGGTGGCGGTGATTTCCAGGGTGTGCAGGATGGCGTCCAACTCGGCCAGATCTGCAGGTGTCATTCGCGGCAGGGCATGGATGGCGGAAGCGGTCTCAAGGGCACCCAGCAGGGCAAAGATTTCAACGAGGGCCGAGACATCCACCGGGGTGACACGGACGCCGGTGTGGGCGCGGATTTCGACGAGGCGCTCCGACTGAAGCTGACGCAGGGCCTCGCGCACGGGGATGATGCTGACCTGGAAACGCTTGGCCAGGGCATCGATGACAAGGACCTCCCCAGGCTGTAGGCGGCCGCCCATGATCTCGGCACGCAGGGCATCGTACACGGCGCGCTGCTTGGTGGGGATGGCGGCCGGATTCGTGTCAGCGGCGGTCTTGGGAAGGGATTTGGGCATGGACGAATCTGGAAGCGGGATTGAAAACTCGCTTGCCATATATCATATATGATTTAAAAAGCAACACGCAATCCGACGGATTGCCGTGGACCAACCTTCCTTCATCATGAGCATCCAACGCATCGGCATCATCCTCAACGGCGTCACCGGACGCATGGGCACCAATCAGCACCTCGTGCGCTCCATCCTGGCCATCATCCGCCAGGGCGGCATCAAGGTTTCCGATGAGCTGACGCTGATGCCAGACCCGATCCTCACCGGACGCAATGCCAGCAAGCTGCAGGAACTGGCTGCCAAGCACAGCTGTGAAAAAACGGGGCCACTGAAGACCAGTACGGATCTCGCGGCGGTGCTGGCGGACCCGGCTTACCCGATTTTCTTTGATGCCTCCGGCACGCTGCACCGCGCCCGGTTTGTGGAGATGGCGGCGGCAGCGGGCAAGGCGGTTTATTGTGAAAAGCCAACGGCGGTGGAGACGGTGGAGGCCCTGCGCCTGGCCGAAGTGTGCGAGAAGGCAGGCATCAAAAACGGCGTGGTGCAGGACAAGCTGTGGCTGCCGGGCCTGCGCAAGCTGGCGCTGCTGAAGTCGCAGGGATTCTTTGGCCGCATCCTGAGCGTGCGCGGTGAATTTGGCTACTGGGTCTTCACCGGTGAGCATGAAGGACAGCCTGCACAGCGCCCGTCCTGGAATTATCGCAAGGCTGACGGTGGTGGCATCATCGTGGACATGCTGTGCCACTGGCGCTACGTGATTGATAATTTGTTCGGCGAAGTGACGGCGGTTTCCTGCCTGGGGGCCACCCACATCCCGCAGCGAGTCGATGAAAAAGGCGAAACGTACAACTGCGACACCGATGACAGCTGTTACGCCACCTTTGAAACGGCTGACAATGTGGTCTGCCAGTTCAACAGCTCCTGGAACGTGCGTGTGCGCCGCGATGACCTCTTAACACTGCAAGTGGATGGCACCCACGGCTCGGCCATGGTCGGGCTGCGCAAGTGCTGGTTCCAGTCCATGGCAGGCACGCCCAAGCCGGTGTGGAACCCGGACATTGACAGCCCGATCAACCATTACAACCACTGGCAGGAAGTGCCGGACACGGCGGAGTATGACAACGCCTTCAAGATCCAGTGGGAGATGTTCATCAAACACGTCGCGCTGGACACGCCCTTCCGCTGGACCTTGCGTGAAGGTGCCAAGGGCGTGCAGCTGGCAGAGCTGGGCCTGCAGAGCTGGGCCGAGCGCAAGTGGCTGAACGTGCCGAAGATCTGAGGCTAACAATTCAGAGCGTGGGGGAGAGACGCGATGGCGAATCTCCTCCACGCTTTTTTTGCGTTGTGGGGTGGGATACCCGCAGGATCAGCCGACGACGTTGACGGGCTTTCCATCCAGGAAAGACTGCAAATTGGATGCTGTCGCCGCAATGAGGCGGGTGCGCGCCTCACGGCTGGCCCAGCCGATGTGGGGGGTGATGAGGCAGTTTTTGGCACCGATGAGGGGATTGCCCTCCCTGGGGGGCTCGACCGATAGCACGTCCAGCCCGGCACCGGCAATACGGCCGCTGTTCAAGGCGGCGGCGAGGGCGGCCTCATCCACCAGAGGACCACGGCCGGTATTGATGATGAAGGCGGACTCCTTCATGAGGCCGAGGGTGCGGCCATTGACGAGGTGCTTGGTGGCATCGGTCAGCGGACAGTGCAGGCTGATGGCATCACTCTGCGCAAAGACTTCGTCAATGCTGGCCGGGGTGACACCGTCTGGAGGCGAGATTTTCCAGTCGCGCTTGCTTGCCAGAACCTTCATGCCAAAGGCCACGGCGATGCGGCCCACAGCAGCGCCAATGTCGCCATAACCAATGATGCCGAGCGTGCGGCCGCTGAGCTCAACGATGGGGTAGTCCCAGTAGCAAAAGTCTGGACAGGCCTGCCAGCGCCCTTCGGCGACGGTCTGGGCATGGTGGCCCACATGGTTGGTCAGCTCCAGCAAGAGGGCAAAAACAAGCTGGGCCACGGCAGGCGAGCTGTAACCCGGCACATTGGTGACGACAATGCCGCGCTCCTTTGCCGCAGCGACATCCACAATGTTGTAACCTGTCGCGGTGACACCGATGTATTTCAGGTCGGGCAAAGCCGCGATGATTTCGCGGGTGACGGGAGCCTTGTTGGTAATAATCACTTCCGCGCCTGCACAACGCGCGGCAGTTTCTGCCACCGGCGTGCGGTCGTGAATCTCGCATTCAGCGATGGCTTGCAGAGGTGCCCAGGAGACGTCTCCGGGATTGGCGGTGTAGGCATCGAGCAGGACGATTTTCATAAAGAGGACCGTATGATGAGCGGGCAGACGGGCTTGGCCAGAAAGAAAGTATTCAGTATTCAAAGGCGGCGAAAACTGAATACTGAACGCCGTGCCCTGAAAAACTGTTTAAGCACTCATGATCCAGATTGATAACCTCACCATGCACTACGGCGACCTGAAGGCGCTGGACAGCCTGTCGCTGGAGATCCGCCCTGGGGAGCTGTTTGCCTTTCTAGGTCCCAATGGCGCAGGCAAAACCACGGCGATCAAGCTGCTGACGGGCCTCATGAAACCGATGAGCGGCCAGGTGCGAATCTGTGGGATCGACATCCAAAAAGAGCCGCAGAAGGCCAAGTCGCTGCTGGGCTATGTGCCGGATGTGGCGGTGTTTTACGAGAAGCTGAGTGCGCCTGAGTTCATGCAGTTCATCGCCGAGCTTTTCGAGATGGATGTGCGAAGGGCCGCCTCACGCACGGATGAGCTTTTCACCCAGTTTGGCCTGCATGAGCATTGCGGGCAACGGATCGAAAACCTCAGCCACGGCACACGGCAGAGACTGGCCATCGCCAGTGCCTTACTGCATGACCCAAAGGTCTTTGTCATTGATGAACCCATGGTGGGCCTGGACCCCATCCACGCCCGGGTGGTGAAGGAGGAGCTCAAACGCCAGACCCAGGCCGGAGCCACGGTGCTGATGAGCACCCACCTCTTAAACATCGCTGAAGAGGTGGCGGACCGCATCGGCATCATCAACCGGGGCAAGCTGCTCTTCGTCGGCACGCTGCAAGAGCTGCGTGCCGCCCATGAAAAGCAGGGGCTGCGGCTGGAGGAGATCTTCCTGGAGATGGTGGGGTGAGGGCCTTCTCACCTCCACTCATGCCGTGGATAGCGACCGCGGAGCTGGGTGCGGACGGCGGGGTAGCTTTCTTTCCAGAAGCGGCCGATGTCGCCCGTGGTCTGGATGGGGCGCTGGGCGGGTGAGAGGAGATGAACGGTGACGGTGACACGACCGCTGGCGACCTTCGGGTTTTCATTCACATCGTACATCTGCTGGAGCACGACGCTGACGCTCGGCGGCTGCTTTTCGTCATAGACGATGCGGGCCGATTTGCCATTTTTGAGGTTGAGTCGCTCCGGCGCGTAGCGTTCCAAAAGATCTCGCTGCGCATGGCTGAGCCACTGGTGCAACGCGGGGAAAACGTCCTTGTCCTTGAGCTGGCGGTAGGCCGTTGCCCCATGGCAGACCTGCTCGATGATGATGCGGCGGTCCTCCTCCGTGATGGGCGGGATTTCCAGATCGGGCATCCATTTGGCCAGGCAGTTCACCCGGGTGATCCACTGCTCCACACGCTCGTTCCAAAGGGTGAGCGTGAGACGACCTGCGACGACTTCATCGGCCAGCAGGGTGGCGGCGGTGTTGTGGTCGGGCTCGCCCTTCTCACGGCTGCTGAGGACGAGGCTGCGGAAGCGCACCTCCTCCAGGTTCATGACACGGCGGTTCACCGCGTCATACTGGGCACGCTTGCCCACATTGAAGTCGTCCGGGAAGAGTTCGCGCAGCCACTCCTCCTCGACCTTGGTGACGAGATTGAGCTGCACGGTCAGCGCCTTGCCCTGCACCTCGGTGATCTCTGAGGCGACGAGCAACCGCGGCGGTTTGATGTGGGCATCCTTGGCCAAATTTCCGCTGTAACCACCGGCCACGCGATAGATGCGGCTACCACCGCTGGTCTCCACGCCCAGATGATCGCTAAAAGCGGCTAACAAAGTTTTCGCCAAAGACTCAGCGGAGGCCACTTCGTCATTGATGACCAGCCCGGCACGTTGAGCGAGGCGGAGGAATTGGTCGTAACTGCGCGCGGCGTCCCGGCAGGCCATGGCATGGACATTGAGCGGGATGCAGGCCTGGGGATCGAAGTTCATCGCCTCCGCGCGGATGAAGGCCCGGATGAGCGCCTGGAACTCCGTGAGATCCCCAGGCTCCCAAAAGTCCTCATTCTTGTGAGAGGCATTGTTTTTTCCCACCATGAGGATGTCACGCCCCTGGGCCATGGCAGCGCAAAGAGCGGCCTCACGCACGCAGCCGTTTTCGGAAGCCGCCATGAGCATGCGGGCAAAACGGGGGTGCGTGGGGAAGGCGGACATCTTCATGCCAGTGGAGGTCAGTTTGCCATGGGCAATGGCCCCGAGATCCTGCAAAAGTCCCTCGGCACGGGCCAAGGCAGCCTCGGCAGGCCGTTCGAACCACTGAATGTTCAGCTTGGCCTTGTCCGAAGCCACATGCAGGGCCAGCAGGGCCTCGCCTAACTCCAAGCGTTGAATCTCAGGAGCTTCACTTTCTGCACGGTGGATGTGCTCGCGCTCCGCCCACAGCCGCAGGGCAATGCCCGGCCCCAGACGTCCAGCACGGCCCGCCCGCTGCTCAGCACTGGCCCGGCTGATCTTTTGGATCGTGAGGGTATTGATGCCACGGCGCGGATCATAGCTGGCGATGCGGGCCAGCCCGGCATCCACCACGGCGCGCACCCCCTCGATGGTGAGGGAGGTTTCGGCGACGTTCGTGCTGACGATGATCTTCGGCTGCTCGCCAGGAGTCACGGCAGCATCCTGGTCCTGAGGGGAAAGCTCCCCATGCAGGGCGACGATGCGGCGGCCTTTGGCAAAGCTGCGCCCCTGAAGGGTCATCATCGTCTTGCGGATCTCAAAGGCCCCCGGCATGAAGACGAGGATGTCGCCGCTGCTGCCAAGCTCACCCGCCAGCGCTTCACAGGCCCGCGCAGCCTGTTCCCACACGGGTTCGACTTCATTGGTGCGGGCATTTTTGTTGGGCGTTTGATAACGCACCTGCACCGGGAAGGTACGGCCCTGAGACTCCAGCAGTTCAACGGGCTGCATGAACTCCGTCAACGGGCCGGGCGTCAGCGTGGCGGACATGACGATGATCTTCAAGTCTGGCCTGCGGACCCGCTGAAGTGCGATGGCCCAGGCCAGGACGAGGTCGCCATCGAGATGACGTTCGTGAAATTCATCAATGACGATGCAGCCCACCTTGGCCAGATCGGGGTCTTCCATCAGAAGGCGCAGCATCACCCCTTCCGTCACGTAGATGAGGCGAGTGTCGCGGGAGGTGACGTTGTCAAACCGCACCTGGTAACCCACTTCGCCGCCCAGGCGTGCGCCACGTTCCTTGGCCACACGCTGGGCCAGCATGCGGGCCGCAATGCGGCGAGGCTGCAGCACGATGCAGCGCTGGCCTTCCTTGAGGATGCCCGCATCCAGGACAAACTGCGGCACCTGGGTGGACTTGCCCGAACCTGTGGGGGCCTTGATCAGCATGTTCGGCACCTTCGGATCATGCAGGCATGAAACGACGGCATCGCGGATCTCAAAAATGGGCAGGGCGGCAGGGGCGGGCATGGGGGACCTCAAGAGGCCAGGAAAGGGGCGGGGAGTCAAGGAAGGGGTGAGGGGGGATTCAGCGCGAGGGGCGAGCGCTAAATATTTTCAAAGTCCCGGATTGCCAGCCGGGGTTCGTTTCCGCCATGGTGGGGGCCTATGCGGTGGCCCCTTCTTCTTTCGCTCCTCATTTCGTCCACAGCGCTGGCAGACTCTCTGCACACCTGTGAGCACTGCGCCAAGCACCTGCTGCCTGCCGTCACCAAGCTGACCCCGGGCCGCAAGTATGCCCGGGACCGCCGGGTGGACATTCAGCACTTGAAGTTAGACGTCACCCCGGATTTCACGAAGCGCAGCGTGGCCGGCACGATGACGATGAGCTTTAAGCCCATTGCCCTGCCTTTGGACAAGCTGGAACTGGATGCCGTGGACCTCGCGATTGCCGATGTGCAGGTCACCGGAGCCAAGCTGGCGGACAGGATTGTCGCCGAGGAAAAGCTGACGCTCGTGTTTGCCACCGCTATCGCCCCAGGAGCAGAGGTGAGCGTGACCATCCGGTACAGTGCCGAGCCCACACGTGGCCTGTATTTTCGCACGCCTGAGATGGGCTACAAACCTGGGGACAGCCAAGTCTGGACACAGGGGGAGGCGGACCTGCATCGCTTTTGGTTTCCCTGCTACGACTACCCGAACGAGCGCTTCACCAGCGAGGTGATCTGCCATGCGCCCAAGGGTATGGAGGTGGTATCCAACGGCAGGCTGCTGGACAAAAAGGAAACAGGAGAACTGACCACCTGGCACTGGCTGCAGGACAAGCCGCATGTGAACTACCTCATCGCGCTGGCCGCAGGCCACTTTCACAAGATCCAGGACAAAGCAGGCGATCTGCCCCTGGCGATGCTGGTACCTCCGTCCAATCAGGCGCAGGCGGCCAATGCCTTTGCGGACACCCGCAAGATCATCGAGTTCTTCCAGAAAGAGATCGGCGTCCCCTTCCCCTGGGACAAGTATTACCAAGTTTACTGCCACGACTTCATCGCCGGCGGCATGGAAAACACCAGCTGCACCTTTGAGGCCAGCAACATGCTCTTCAATTCAGATACCGAGACCTTGCGCAGCCTGCATCGCCTGGATGCCCATGAGACGGCGCACCAGTGGTTTGGAGA
Organism: Verrucomicrobiota bacterium; assembly: GCA_040386955.1. Taxonomy (GTDB): domain Bacteria; phylum Verrucomicrobiota; class Verrucomicrobiia; order Verrucomicrobiales; family Verrucomicrobiaceae; genus Prosthecobacter. Next base: position 70,319 of record JAZKER010000037.1, on the reverse strand, counting down.
TCTGGTGACCTGTAGGGACTGGTCGCACCTGTGGTTGAATGAAGGATTCGCCAGTTACTACACCGTGCTCTACGAGCAGGCCAAAAGCGGTGACGATGCCATGAAGTACTCTCTCTGGCTGGAGGCCGAAGAGGTGCTGGAGGCCAAGGACACCCGGCCCACCGTCTGGCGGGACTATGGCGACCCGATGCAGCAGTTTGACACGCGGGTGTACCCGAAAGGAGCATGGATCCTGCACATGCTGCGCAGCCAGCTTGGGCCAGAGCTTTATCGGCTCGCCATCCGCACTTACCTGGAGCGGCATCGCAATGGCATCGTCAGCACGGATGACCTTCATAAGGTGGTGGAAGAAATCAGCGGCCTGTCATTTGATGCGTTTTTTGACCAATGGGTTTATCACGGAGGCTTCCCGGAACTGAAGGTGGAGTACGCCTGGGATGCAGCCAGCAAACAGGCCAAGGTGACGGTGAGGCAGACGCAAAAAGTGACGGATCAAGTGCGCCTGTTCCAGTTCCCTCTGCCCGTGGCTTTCAACCTCAAAGGCCAGAAAGACTCGATCAAATTCACCGCCAAGATTACCCAGGCGGAAGAAGCCTTTTACTTTGCCCTGCCTGCGCAGCCTGAACTGATGCGGGTGGACCCTGACTACACCGTGCTGGCGAAGGTGGACTTCATGCCACCCGTCGAAATGCTAGACAAACAGTTGGTTAGCGATGTCATCGGACGCCTATTGGCCGTGCAACTCCTGGGAGCACGTAAGGACCAGGGCAGCGTGGACAAACTGGCCCGCCTGCTCAAAGAGGATGCGTTTCATGCCGTGCGCAGCGTGGCCGCCGAATCCCTGGCCAAAATCGCCACCCCGGCGGCACGCAGCGCCCTGATCGCCGGACTGGCAGGCCAGACCGATGCCCGCAGCCGTGCTGCCGTTGTCGAGGCCCTGACCGCCATCCCTCATCCGGAGGCGCAGAAGGCCCTGATGGCGCATGCCGAGACGGAAAAGAATCCGGCCATCCTGACGGCCATCATCAAAAGCTGGGGCACCCGTCCGGGGGATGCCGCCATTGCCACCGCCCTGGCGAAACATCTGAATTCCAAGACCTACCAGAACACCCTCGCCGCAGCCGCCATCAGCGCTTATCGCGCCCAGGACGAGGCCGGTGCGGCAACGGCCATTTTGGCCAAGCTTCAGGATGATCCGCTGGAATTCCGCACCTGGGACTATCGCAATGCCCTGGATGCCGTCGCTTTCCTCGCCCGGAAACAGGAGAACCGGGATGCAGTGCGCAGCTTTTTGATGACGCACCTTTCCCATCCGAAGGAAGAGCTGCGCAGCGGAGCGGCCAAAGCTCTAGGAACGCTGCGTGACCCCAAGGCCATTTCGGTTCTCCAGGCCATGCTGCCCAATGCAGGGCCGTATGCCGACCCGGTGCGGGAAGCCGCGGCGAAATCCGTGCAAACCCTGCAAGCGGAACAGCCAGGAAGTGCCGAGCTCAAGAACCTCTGGGACCAGGTGCAGCAATTGCAAAAGAAGACCGAGGATCTGCAAAATCGCCTGGATGAAGCCAAGAAAAAGGCCCAGCCCGCCAAGAAATAACACATCCCGCCACAGTCACGGATCATTTGCGATATGGGCGGGGCTGTGAAAGGCTGTGACTCCCCTGATTCAGCCTGCCCCCCGCCTTGATTCGTTACCCTGCCGATCTCCCCATCACCGCCCGTCGTGAGGACATCCTCGCGGCCATCCGCTCCAGCCAGGTCGTGATCCTGGCCGGTGAGACCGGATCTGGCAAAACCACGCAGCTCCCCAAGATGTGCCTGGAGGTGCTGGGCGAAGCGCGGGGAGTCATCGGCTGTACGCAGCCGCGACGCGTGGCGGCCATGAGCGTCTCCAAACGCGTGGCGGAAGAACTCGATGTTCACTGGGGGCGCGAGGTGGGCTGCAAGATGCGCTTTAGCGATGACACCACGCGGGACACACGCATCAAGTTCATGACGGACGGGATCCTGCTGGCGGAAATCCAGAGCGACCCCCTGCTGCGCGCCTACTCCATCCTCATTCTGGACGAGGCGCATGAGCGCTCTCTGAACATTGACTTTTTGTTAGGCTATCTGAAGTCGCTTCTGGAAAAGAGGCCCGACCTGAAGCTGGTGGTCACCTCGGCCACGATCGATACGGAGGCCTTTAGCGCCCACTTTGGCCATGCCCCGATCATCGAAGTCTCGGGCCGTCTTTATCCCGTGGACATCCGGTACAAGCCCGTGGGAGACAACGATGACGACCCCAGCCATCTCGATGCCGCCATCGCCGCAGTCGAAGAAGTTCTCATGGAGACCGACACCGGCGATGTCCTCGTTTTCATGCCGACCGAACGGGACATCCGCGATACGCGAGATGCGCTGGATGGCCGCCTGGGCAGGGGCATCGAGGTGCTGGCTCTATTTGGCCGAATGGCCTCGCATGAGCAGCAGCGCGTCTTTTCGCCAGGGCAGAAGCGCCGGGTCATTGTCGCCACCAATGTGGCGGAGACCTCCATCACCCTGCCCCGCATCCGCTACGTGGTGGATACAGGGCTGGCCCGCATGAGCCGCTACAATCCGCGCACACGCACCAAGCGGCTGCCGGTGGAAGCCATCAGCCAGAGCAGCGCCAATCAGCGCGCAGGCCGTGCCGGGCGTGTGCAGGATGGTGTATGCATCCGCCTGTATGAGGAAGAGGACTTTAACAAGCGCTCCCGCTTCACGCAGCCGGAGATTCAGCGCTCCAACCTCGCCGAAGTCATTTTGCGGATGAAAGCCTTTCGGTTAGGCGAAATCGAAACCTTCCCCTTCATCAATCCGCCTGTCAGCGCCTCCATCCGTGCCGGGTATGACCTGCTGCATGAACTGGGTGCCCTGGGTGAAACCCATGAGATGACGGCCACTGGCCGCGAGCTGGCCAACCTCCCCCTGGACCCTACCCTGGGCCGAATGCTGCTGCAGGCCCGTGAAGAAGGCTGCCTGGAGGACATGCTCATCATTGCCGCCGGCCTCAGCATTCCCGATCCCCGCGAGCGCCCGGAAGACAAGCGTGAGCAAGCCCAGGCTGCGCACAAGACTTTTGCCTCCCCCGAATCGGATTTTCTCAGCCTGCTGAAGATCTGGAGCCATGCCCCGGATCCCGATAACTCGGGCAAGAACGCACTGCGCAAATACTGCAAATCCTACTTTCTCAGCTTCACCCGCATGACGGAGTGGCGGGATGTCTGGCAGCAGTTGCGAGACACGTTTCGGGAGGATCGCAAGAAGGCCACGCTGCCTGCCGTCGCGGATCCGGCAAAAGCTCAAACAAGCGGCTCTTCCCCCTGGGACAAGGCCGAAGGCCAAGCGGCCAAACAGGATGCAGCGACCCTTCGCGATCACGCCATCCACCGCTGCATTTTGGCCGGGCACTTGGGTCACATCGCCACCCGTCTGGAGCGCAACCAATACAAGGCTGCGGGCAATCGTGAGGTGATGGTCTTCCCAGGCTCGAACCTCTACGAACGCCGGGAGAAACAGGGCAAACCGGGCCAGGAAAAAACGCGCCAGCCACTCTGGATTGTCGCGGGAGAAATCGTGCAGACTTCGCAGCTTTTTGCCCGCTCCATCGCCCGCATTGATCCTCAATGGGCCGCCGAGCTGGGCGGACACCTGCTGGAACGACGCTACAGCGAACCCCACTGGAGCGCCAAGGCGGGTCGCGTTCTCGTGACCGAGCGCCTGCTTCTCCATGGCCTGGAGGTGAAACGCCAGCCGATTGACTTTGGCAAGATTGATCCCGTGGCGGCCACGCAGCTTTTCATCCGTGGAGCGCTGCTGGAAGGCACCACCAATCTGCCGCATCGTTTCTTTCAACATAACCAGAAGTTGCGCGACCGCCTGGAAGCCACCCTCACCCGTGTGCGAAGCAGCCGTGTGTATGCCATCGAAGAACACCTCTTTGAGTTTTACCGGGCGCGGCTGGCGGCCGTTTCATCCGTGCATGACCTGAACAAGCTGGTGAACGAACGCATCCGAGAAGAGCCAGGTTTCCTCTGTACCCGTGAAGAGGATCTGACGGGCGGCGATGATCTATCCTGCGATCTGGAAATGTTCCCCGATGCCGCCTCCATGGGGAACAGCGTGCTGCCGATCAGCTACGCCTACAAACCCGGCCAGGAAGATGATGGCGTGACCGTGCAGGTGCCACTGCCCATGGCGGAACATCTCACCAGCGGACAGGTGCTGTGGATGGTCCCCGGACTGCGGGAGGAGCAGATCACCACGCTGCTGCGCGCCCTGCCCAAGACGGTGCGCCGTGACCTCATGCCTCTGGAGGCCAAGGCACGCGAGATCGCCAAAGACTTTGACCCTGGCCGCCTGGATTTCCATGAGGCGTTGGCCACCTTCCTCCGCCAGCGTTATCGCCTGGATGTCAAGGCCACCGACTGGAATGCGCAGACGCTCCCGGCCTACCTGCAGCCTCGAGTCGAGGTGATGGGCCAGGGCAACAAGACCGTGATGGCCAGCCGGGATGTGGACAGCATCCGCGAAACCATGCGCAAGCAGGAACGCAAGTCCGATGCCTGGGATCTAACGGCCAAACGTTTTGAAGATTACGCCTTGTCCTCCTGGTCCTTTGGCGATGTGCCGGAAACCGTGCTCGTGGAAACGATCAACGGCGTGCCTGTGCTGGGCCACCCAGGCCTCATGCTGCGGGACGATGAGGTGGATCTTCGCCTTTTCAAAACCCCGGAAGAAGCCCGCAAACACACCCCGGCAGCCGTACGCAAGCTGGCGGAGAATCTACTCGGCAAGGACATCGCCTGGCTGCACAAAGAACTGCGTGTGCTGGAAGTGAAAGCGGCCCCGCAGAAGACGCTAAATTTTCAAAGTGGTCTCGCCGCCCTGGGTTCAGCCCCGTCTCAAGCTGCACCTGAGGAGAACAAAGCCGCCGCGGCTTGTGATCACATCCTGGCGCATGCCCTGCGACTGGAGCCGCTGCTGCCGCTGACGCAAAAACGCTTCCTCGAAATGTGCGAACGCACCCGCCGGGACCTGCCTGGATTAACTCATCGAGTTCGGGATCTGCTGAAGCAATGTGAAGACCTGAAACAAAAGATCCTGGCCTATCCCAAACGTTATGCCGGACTGGAGCAGGACATTGCCCGCCTGCTGCCACCTAACGTTTTATCCGTCACCCCGCACGCACAGCTTCAGCATTTGCCCCGTTATCTGAAGGCCATTCTTTTGCGTGCGGAACGCGCGGCGAACAATCCCGCCAAAGACATCGACAAGGCCGCAGCGGTGGCTGATTTCAACACTTGGCAGCAAGAAGTAAGCGATACCAATCGCGAGGCTTTCCGCTGGCTCTTTGAAGAGTATCGGGTGTCCATCTTTGCCCAGGAGCTGGGCACGGCACAACCGGCGAGCGTGAAGCGGCTGGAAGCTCTTTTAGGCTGAATTTCGACCTAACGGGAAGGATGATCCACTTGCCCGGCACGCTTCAATTCCTCCACAAACACCGCCAGCATCTTGTCGTTCTTGTGACGGTCCAGCATGCCCACCGAGATCTGCAACGGCTCGGGCTGAGGATTCAGCGTTTTGAGAACCACACGCTCGGGGATTAGGCAGGCGATGCGCTCCACCACCAGGGCGATGCCTAAGCCTGCCTCCACCGCTGAGATCAGGCTGGTGACACCGTCGCATTCACTGGCGATGCGGGCATTGATGCCCTGTTGCTTGAACCAGCCGCCGATGAAAGCCCAGTAGTCCGGATATTCTTTCTGGCTGTAAACGACCAGCCGCTGCTCATTGAGATCCTGAGGTGTGAGGGTCTTTTTCACCAGCAACGGATGCAAGCGCGGAATGGCCACCCGCCAGGCCTGTTTTTGAACGGTGGTCCAGGTGATGTCGGGGATGTCCTTGATCGTCGGGACCGTCACAATGATGTCGAGCGTGCCTTTTTGCAGGCCATCCACCATCTCATTGTTGGTGAGGTCTGCCAGGTCCACACGGGCCCTCGGGTGCACCTGCGTGAAGGCCTCAATGGCCGGAGACAAGATACCTGCGCTGAGCGAGGGTGAGTAGCCGACACGGATGGTCTGCGCCTTGGCCGTGGCACGCACGCGCTGCTCCAGGGCATCGGCACGCTCCAGCAGATTGCGCCCATCTCGCAGCAGCAGCTCACCCGCCGGCGTGAGGGAAAAGGAATGCGCCCCACGCTCCAGCAAGATCACGCCCAGTTCATCCTCCAGCCCCTTGATCTGGCGGCTGAGCGCCGGCTGCGTGAGGTGCAGGCGAGCGGCAGCGCGGCTGATGTTGCCATCTTCGGCAGCGGCAATGAAGGAGCGCAGGGGACGGAGTTCCATGTTGGACGAAGCATACGCCATCCGCAGTCTCAGGCAAACAGAGCCGCATTGGCGAGGGGGGATGTTTTATCGCAGTATCCTCTCGCCATGAAAACCACACTTCGCAAATCCCATGAACGCGGCCATGCCGACCACGGCTGGCTGAACAGCCACCACACCTTCAGTTTCGCGGACTACTATGACCCATCTTACATGGGCTTCCGCAGCCTGCGGGTGATCAATCAGGACCGTGTCGCCCCTGGCGGCGGATTCCCCACTCACCCTCACCGGGACATGGAAATCTTCAGCTACGTGCTGGAAGGCACCCTGGCCCACAAGGACAGCCTGGGGAACGGTCGCGAACTGAAGCCCGGCCAGGTGCAGCTCATGAGTGCAGGCAAAGGTGTGCTGCACAGTGAGTTCAACCCCTCCAAGTCCGAGACGGCCCACTTCCTGCAAATCTGGATCCAGCCCGAGGCCCGCGCCCTCGTGCCCAGCTACACGGAGTGGCACCCCGATCCCGCCAAGGAGAAGGAGCCCAAGGTTCTCGTCATCTCCCATGACGGCCGCGAAGACTCTGCCACCATCCATCAGGACGCCGATGTCTATCGGGTGCGTCTGGGTGCCAGCGACAGCGTGGCCCATGAGGTGAAAGCCGGGCGCGGTGTCTGGTTCCAGCTTATCAAAGGTGAAGCCACCATCAATGGCCAAGCCCTGAAACCAGGCGATGCGCTGAGCACTGAAGATGCAGGCACGCTAACGATCACTGCGGCCAATGCCGAGACGGAAGCCCTGCTCTTTGACCTGGGCTGATTATAAACCTAACCAACGATGGATCCTGTGCTCTCCCCAAGGGCACAGGGTTCTTTGTTTTCAGCAGCGTGAATTACAAAACGGCCATCACCGTCTCTGCCGCACGGCGATAAGCGCCGCCCTCCCCCAAGGTGGCCACCACTTCGGCCAGATCTTCCTGGAGATTCCGGCGGGTGACGTCATTCGTCAGCAGTTCCACCATTTCAGCAGCCAGCGTATCGGAGGTAAGCCCTCCCTGGACGAGTTCCTTCACCACATCCCGCTGGGCCAGCACATTGACGATGCCGATGTTCTTGATGCGCACCACCGTCTTAGCCACGGCATACGTCAGGCCATTGACCTGATACACCAAAGCGTACGGCAAACCGAAACAGGCCGCCTCCAGAGTCGCCGTGCCACTGGCCACAGCCCCCACCTGGGCACGCTGCATGAGGTCATAAACGGTGCCCACTTCGATCCAGCGTTTAGCTTCAGGAAAAGCGGCTGCATCGGCCATCTCGCGCATGAGACTCGCCAGATTTTCATTGGCAGCAGACACGGCAAAACGGACGTTTGGCTGCACCATGCGGATGGCCTGGGAGGCCTGCAGCATGATGGGAAAGAGGCGTTTCACCTCATTCTTCCGGCTACCCGGGAACCAGCCCACCAGGCCGAGCTCGCGCTCCCAGTTGCGGCGCAGGGTTTCCACCCGGTCCACCATGGGATGCCCGCTGAATTCGGTGGGCAGGCCGCTCTTTTCATAAAACTCCTTCTCGAAGGGAAAGATGCAGATCATGAGGTCCAGCACCTTCGCCATCGTCTTCACGCGGCCCTTTTTCCAGGCCCAGACCTGGGGGCTGATGTAATAGACGATCTTGCCAGTATAACCCTGAGCACGCAGAGCCTTGGCGATGCGGAGGTTGAATCCCGGATAATCCACCAACACCACGGCATCAGGGCGCTGCTGCATTACGGCGGCCACGGTCGCATTGAAGCGCTTCTTAAAATAGCCGTACATTTTCAGCACTTCCCACAGGCCCACCACGCCGGCTGTTTCCACCCAGTCGTCAATGCCCTTCCCCGCCGCCTCGACCATCCGAGGCCCGCCGAGACCGCTGATCTTTAGCGCTGGGTCCAGGGCGAGGAGTTCCTTGATCAAGCCTGCCCCATGCGTGTCTCCGCTGACTTCACCGGCGATGATGTAGAGATGGGGCATGGGTTGGGGAAGTTGGCAGTGGCTGAGCCGTTGTTGGGATGGTTTGCCGTGGATTTCAAACCACTTCAGTTCTTCACTCAGCCTGCCAAAGCCGCATTCTTTTCAATCTGATCCGTGATCTCCAGGGCGATGCGCACGGCCTCGGCGCCTTCCTGACCTGTCACCACCGGGCGTTTGCCATGGCGGGAGCACTCGACAAAGGCCGCGATTTCCAGCTTCAGGGGTTCGTCCTTTTCCACTTCCACCGCTTCGCGGACGATCTGCATGCCGTCCTTGCGGTAGATCCAGCCGCTTTGTTCCTGGTAGTCGAGCGACAGGTAGCTGTCCTGCTGGAAGACGCGGATCTTGCGCATCTTCTCGGGGCTGATGCGGCTGGCGGTGATGTTGGCGATGCAGCCATTGGCAAACTTGAGGCGTGCATTGGCGATGTCCTCGCGCTTGGTCAGCACGGGGATGCCCACGGCATCAATCTGGATGAGCGGCGACTTCACGAGATGGAGGACGATTTCGATGTCGTGGATCATCACATCCAGCACCACGCCGATGTCCATGCTGCGATTCGGGAACGGCGAAAGGCGATGCACCTCGATGAAACGCGGCTGGTCCATGCGCTCTTCGAGCTGGCGCAGCACGGGGTTAAAACGCTCAATGTGCCCCACCTGGAGGATCACATTTTTAGCCTGCGCCAGTTCGATCATCGCCTGGGCCTCGGCATAGGATTCGCTGATGGGCTTTTCCACCATCACATGCACGCCCTTTTCCATCAGGGGCTCGGCCACGCGGCGGTGGTAGATCGTTGGCACGGCCACCGTGGCGGCATCCACACGGCTGGCAAAGTCGCTCAGGTCGCTGGCGGCCTGGGTATTGTATTGGGCGGCAAAATCGGCCGCGCGTGCCGGGTCGGCATCATAGACGGCGGCAAAGACGACGCCCCCTTCGCTGCGGGCGGCGATTTCCGCCATGATGCGGGCATGATTTTTACCGATGGCACCCACACCGGCGACACCGATGCGGAAAGGTTGGGCTGCTGATTCCATGAAGCACCAGCGTTAATGAGGACGAAGCCGGGAGGCAAGAGGAAAGGAGGCTGCCAAGGGAGCTTGGCCGCTCAAAATCCGGCCCCAGCTGATTCCCTCCGTCCCGCCCTTGCATCGCCAGCCGATCCCCGCCATAAAGCCGCCATGCCCGGCCCTGTCCTCCTTTCCGATATTGGCAATGTCCTGACCTTCTTTGATTTCAGCGTCGCCGCCCAGCGTGTGTCGGAACGCTGCCCCTTCCCACCCGAGGCCCTTTCCGAGCGCCTGGACGACATCAAAGGCCCCTTTGAAAATGGCGACATGGACGATGCCACCTTTGTCCACGCCGCCATCCAGGCCCTGCAATTCGAAGGAACTCCGGCCGATTTTGAGGCCATTTGGTGCGATATTTTCACAGAGAACGAAGCCATGAAACGCACCCTAGCACCCCTGGTGGGGAAGGTGCCCATGAAGCTCCTATCCAACACCAGCGGCCTGCACAAGGACTACCTCCTGCGCACCTATGACATCTTCCGCCCCTTCACAGGCGGTGTCTATTCTTACTCCGCCAAGTGCAGCAAACCCGGCGAGGAAATCTTCCAAGTGACCATCCGGGAACTGGAGCTCGACCCCGCCCAGACTTTCTACATTGACGATCTGGAGGCCAACATTGCCACCGCCCGGCGGCTCGGTTTTCAAACCCACCTCTACCATTCCAACGACCATGCCCGCCTGGAAACGGAACTGAACGCCTGGGCGGCCCAGCACGGGCTGGTGGGCTGACCACCCCCCTGTTGACGTGAGAATCTCCATGCCCTAGCTGTACCACTGGCACGTGACATGCGTATCAGTATGCAAGAGCCGACCCGCCAGAATCTCCACCTTTATGAAATGTGACGTTTGCGACAGTGAAGCCACCGTGTTTCTGACCCAGATCATCAATGGGCAGATGACCACGGTGAATCTCTGCGACGCCTGTTCCAAGGCCAAGGGCGTCACGGACGAGACCGGATTTGGACTGGCGGAGGCCTTCCTCAGCCAACCCCAGCCAGCCATCAGTGCGGAGACGGCCTGCCCGGCCTGCGGTTTCACCGCCGCTCAGCTGAAGAAAATCGGTCGCATGGGCTGCCCCGAATGTTACGGCACCTTCCGTGAAGGGCTGGATGGACTGCTGAAGTCCATGCACAAAGGCACCCGCCATGTGGGCAAGGTGCCGCACCAGATCGTGACCCAAAACGCCCTCGTGGGCAACCTGGGCCACCTGCGGGAGGAACTGGCCAGCGCCGTGCGCGATGAACGCTATGAAGACGCTGCACGCCTGAAATCTGAAATTGACCTCCTCCAGGCCAAGCTGCCAAGTCATGCCTGACGTTTCATCGTTGTGCATCTGATCGAACAAAGCGCAACGTTATCCATCTAAAGAATCATCCCCCCGATGCGATTCACCACCCTCATCAAACACCCCGCTGACTGGATGAAAGGCAGCGGGCCGCATTCGGACGTGGTCATGACCTCCCGGGTGAGACTCGCGCGCAATCTGCGGGGCTTCAGCTTTCCTGGCTACTCGGCCGAACGCCAGCGCGTGGAGCTGCTGGAACTGGCCCGTCCTTGTGTCGAATCCCTGCCGGAAATGACCGATGGTTACAGCGAGGAATACACCGGGCTGACCAAAATCCGCAAGCAGGTGCTGGTGGAGCGCCATCTGGTGAGCCGAGAGCACGCCGCCCGCGCCGCCGGCTGTGCCGTCGTTGTGGATCGCAAGCAGAGCCTCTCCATCATGATCAATGAGGAGGATCACTTCCGCATCCAGGGTATCCGCGCCGGGCTGAATCTGCGCAGCGCCTACGCCCTGGTGGACAAGGCCGATACAGCCCTGGAATCCATGCTTCCCTATGCCTATGACGACCGTCTGGGCTACCTCACCGCCTGCCCCACCAACCTGGGCACCGGCATGCGCGCCTCCGTGATGCTGCATCTGCCGGCCCTCGTTCTGTCTGACCAGATCAATCCCGTCATCAAGGCCGTGGGCAAGATCGGCCTGGCCGTGCGCGGCCTCTATGGCGAGGGCACCGAGGCTTTGGGCAACCTTTTCCAGATATCCAACCAGCACACGCTGGGGGAAAAGGAGGGGGAAATCATCGCCCAGATCGAAAAAGTCATCGAGCGCGTCGTCAGCTCCGAAATGAATGCCCGTCAGAAGCTGCTGGAGGACAATCCCACCATGCTGCATGACCAGGTGGGCCGCGCCTTCGCCATTCTGCGCTACGCCCACATTTTGACCTCGAAAGAGGCCCTGAACCTGCTTTCCCTCCTGCGTCTGGGGGCCGATATGGATCTGGTCCCCAACTGCGACCGAAGTTTGCTCGACATGCTTCTGCTCGAAATCCAACCCGCCCACCTCCAGCTCAGCGCGGAGCGCGAACTCTCGCCTGAAGAGAGGGATGCCCGCCGCGCGGAAATTACCCGGGCGCGGTTGCAAATGCTGACCGGCCCTTCTAACGTTTCTGCAAGCAACTCAACCTCAGAGGAAAAACCCTCTGATTCCAATGATGAATAACTTTACTCCACGCGCCCAACAGGTCCTGGCCCTTGCCCGCAAGGAAGCCGACCGATTCAACCACAACTACGTTGGTACCGAGCACCTTCTGCTGGGCCTCATCAAGCTCGGCCAAGGGGTGGCGGTCAACGTTCTCACCAAACTGGGTCTCGACCTGGAAACCGTGCGCCTCCAGGTGGAGCAGCAGGTCGGTTCCGGCCCGGAAACCAAGATGGTGGGCAACATCCCCTACACCCCCCGGGTGAAGAAAGTCCTGGCCCTGGCCAGCAAGGAAGCCAAAGCCCTGAACCACAGCTATGTGGGCACCGAGCACATCCTGCTGGGCCTGCTGCGCGAAGGTGAAGGCGTGGCCGCCCAGGTGCTGCGCAATCTGGACATCAATCTCGACAAAGCCCGCAACGAGATTCTCAAGGAACTGGACCCCAACTTCTCCGGCAGCAATGAAGAGGAAGAGGAGGACTCCGAGCCTGTGGCTCCCAGCGGCAACACTGAGGACGACAAGAAGAAGAAAAAGAACGAGAAGACCCCTGCCCTGCGCGCCTTTGGCCGTGACCTGACGGAAACCGCCCAAAAGGGTGAGATGGACCCCGTCATCGGTCGCACGGAAGAGATCGCCCGTGTCATCCAGATCCTCTGCCGCCGCACCAAGAACAATCCGGTCCTCATCGGTGAAGCCGGTGTGGGCAAGACCGCCATCGTCGAAGGCCTGGCCCAGGAAATTGCCGCCGGCAATGTCCCTGAAATCCTCCGCGACAAAAAAGTGATCACCCTCGACCTCGCCCTCATGGTCGCAGGCACGAAGTATCGCGGTCAGTTTGAGGAACGCATCAAGGCCGTGATGGACGAGATCCGCCGCGCCAAGAACGTCATCCTTTTCATTGATGAAATGCACACCATCGTCGGTGCCGGCTCTGCCGAAGGCACGATGGATGCCAGCAACATCATCAAGCCCGCCCTCAGCCGTGGCGAGCTCCAGGTCATCGGTGCAACAACTCTGAACGAGTTCCGCAAATACATCGAAAAAGACTCCGCCCTTGAGCGCCGCTTCCAGCAGGTGAAAGTGGAAGAGCCTTCCGTCGAAGACGCCATCCAGATCCTCATGGGCCTGAAGGGCAAGTACGAGATGCACCACAAGGCCAAGTATGCCAACGAAGCCATCACTTCCGCCGTGAAGCTGAGCTCCCGCTACCTGACCGCCCGCTTCCTGCCGGACAAGGCCATCGACATCATGGACGAAGCCGGCTCCAAGGCCCGCATCGCCGCCATGACCCGCCCGCCGGAGCTGAAAACCATCGAAGCTGAGATCGAAACGATCCGCATCGAGAAGGAAACGGCCATCAAGGACCAGGACTTCGAGAAGGCCGCCCGCCTGCGCGACAGTGAGAAGAACACCAAGAAGCGTTACGACGACATCTTGGAATCCTGGCGCCAGAACAACAGCGAACGCATCGTGGATGTGTCCGAGGACGACATCATGTCCGTGGTTTCCAAATGGACCGGCGTGCCGCTCCAGCGCATGGAGACGGCCGAAGCCCAGAAACTGCTCAAGATGGAGCAGGAACTGAAAGGCAAGGTCATCGGCCAGGACGAAGCCGTCATCGCCATCAGCAAGGCGCTGCGCCGCTCCCGTGCCGATCTCAAGGATCCACGCCGCCCCATCGGCTCCTTCCTCTTCCTGGGCCCTACGGGCGTGGGCAAGACCTTCCTGGCCAAGAACCTCGCCGAATTCATGTTCGGCAGTTCTGATGCCCTGATCCAGCTCGACATGTCCGAGTACATGGAGAAGCACACCGCCAGCCGCCTCATTGGAGCGCCTCCAGGATATGTCGGGTATGAAGAAGGGGGCCAGCTCTCCGAAGCTGTGCGCCGCCGCCCCTACAGCGTCGTGCTGTTCGACGAGATCGAAAAAGCTCACCCGGATGTCATGAACCTCCTTCTCCAGATCCTGGAAGAAGGCCAGGTGACCGACAACTTCGGCCGCAAGATCGATTTCCGGAACACCATCGTCATCCTGACTTCCAACGTCGGGGCTGAGAGCATCAAGAAGCAGTCCAGCCTGGGCTTTGCCGCCATGGCCCAGGGCGAGGCCGACAATGCCAGCATCAAGGGCAAGCTGTCCGAGATGGCCAAGAAATTCTTCAAGCCTGAGTTTCTCAACCGTCTGGATGACCTCATCGTCTTCCGCATGCTGGAGAAGGCCGAGCTGGCGAAGATCGTGGATCTCGAAATCAACAAGGTGGTCAGCCGCCTGAAGGGCAAGAACATCCACATCACGCTGGACGAAAGCGCCGTCGAATTCCTGATGAAGGAAGGCTACGATCCGCAGTATGGCGCGCGCCCCATGCGCCGGGCCGTGGAGAAACACATCGAAGATCCTCTGGCTGAGCACGTCCTGGGCGGCACCGTCCGCGAAGGCGACACGGTCAAGGTCAGCTTCGATGCCGAAAACAAGCGTCTCAAGTTCGCTGCCGAGTCCCCCGTTCGCGAGGAGCCTGCCGTGGCTGAAACCAACGCTTAAGTTCGCCGCTTCCAAACCCTCAAACTCAAAGGCGGGCCTGCCAAGGCCCGTCTTTTTTGCGTCATGGCATGGAGACAGGATTTCCTGCCCCTGGTGTTTTTAAAATCCGGATGCCCAAAATCTTCACCCAAATGACAAAAACCCGTTGCATCCCCTCCCAGCCTTTGCCACTATCGCGGCCCGCCAAATCAGCGGGAATGGCTCAGTAGCTCAGTCGGTAGAGCAGGGGATTGAAAATCCCCGTGTCGGCGGTTCGATTCCGTCCTGAGCCACCTCCTTCTTCAAGGAAGTGGCAAACAAATCCTCCAGGACCGTCCATGTAGAGACGACGGAACTGATTTTTTGGATCTCGAAATCTGGTGTGACTGAACAGCCTCGTTTCGTTCCCCCCGGGTGGCGCATGATCAAAGCGGTGTGGCGGACTCGTATGACTCCCGCCTTATGACCTTCCGCACCCGACTCATCCTTCCCTTCTTCAGCCTTCTTGCCGGACTGAACCTCAATTTGCCCCCCTCAATGAATGCCCAGGAGGGCAAAGCTGGCAGCAGCTATGCCAAGGTCCTTTTTCTGGGCAACAGCATCACCAAGCATGGTCCCAAGGCCGACATTGACTGGACCGGGAACTGGGGAATGGCCGCTACATCTGAGGCCAACGACTATGTGCACCAGGTGATGGCAGGCCTGACCAAGAAGCAGGTCACCGCCCCAGCCATGCTGGTGAAAAATATCGCCGACTTCGAGAGAACCCATGTCGGTTACGATCTGGACGGCAAACTCGCGGAGGCCATTGCTTTCAAGGCCGATCTCATCATCCTCGCCATCGGTGAAAACGTGCCGACGCTGAAGACCGATGAAGCCAAGGCGGCCTTCAAAGCCGAAACCACGAAACTGCTGCAAAAGCTCCAGGGTGAACACAAGCCCACGATCCTGGTACGCAGCTGCTTCTGGGCGAATACGATAAAGGACCAGATCCTCCAGGAATGCTGTGAGGCGGTGGGCGGCATCTTTGTCAACATCAGCACCCTCGGCAAGGATGAGGCCAACTACGGCCGGGCCGAGCGTCCCTACAAACATTCTGGCGTGGCGCACCACCCTGGGGACAAGGGCATGAAGGCCATCGCCGAGGCGATCCTGGCCGCGCTGCCCAAACCTTGAGGATTGGTTTCTCCCTCAAATTCACGCGTTTGGGGCGGCCCTGACACTTTTTTTCAAATAGGTGTCCAATTCGTGTTCAACCCTGACCTTCCACTGTTGCATGGCCCCCACCTCACCCGATCCAGCCGACCAGACGGAGACCTATCTCCGTCTGCTGACCCAGCATGACCGCTGGCTGGCGGCGTATGTTTACAGCCTAGTAGCCAGTGCGGCGGATGCGGATGACATCCTTCAGGAAGTAAAGGTGACGCTGTGGAAGCAGTTCGCGAAGTTTGAGCCTGATTCCAACTTCCGGGCCTGGGCCCGAAAGATCGCCACCAACCAAATTCTCAACTACCGCCGCTCCGAGAAAAAACGCTCGGTTTCATCCTCTCTCGACGAAGCGTTCATCGAGGCGGTGGCGGCAGAGATTGATCAACGTGCCGATGCTCTGGACCTCAAAGCGGAAGCCCTGAACCTCTGCCTTCGCAAACTGCCCGAGGCGCATCGGAAGATCGTCGTCTGGCGCTACTATGAAGACTGCGGGATCGAAGAGATCGCCGTCAAAAGCGAGCGCACGGTGGAAGCCGTGTATCGCCTGCTGAGCCGCATCCGCCAGGTGCTGAGCGAATGCGTGAACCGCCAGATCTCCCCCACCCCATGAACACTTCCGACCCATCTCTGGACCGTATCCAGCGTGCCCTGGAAGGCCTGCTGCCCCCTGAGGAGCATGCGGCGCTGAAGGCGGACGTGATCCGCGATGCCGACCTACGAGCCCTGTATGTGGAGCAGGTCTGGCTGCACTCCACCCTGCGGGCGCAGAGCGAGTCCCTCGTGGGCCTGCTGGACATCGCCGAAGAAGCCCCCCCAGCCCAGGCTCCGGCAAAACCTCTGCGTCGCTGGCCGGTCGCGCTCTGGTCCGCCGCTGTGGCCGCCTGCGTGACGTTAGCCGCCAGTATTTTCGTGCCAGGCAAAGGCTCCCCTGCCCTTCCTCTGGTCGCCACCCTGATCCAGGCTGACAACTGCCGCTGGGCAGGCTCGGATCTCCCCACCGCTGTGGATTCCCAATTGGGCACCGGCAAGCTGGCCCTGGTGGAAGGCATCGCCACGCTGAAGTTCAAGAGCGGTGCGACGGTTACGATGGAGGCCCCGACGACGTTGGAAATTCTGACCGCCATGCATTGCCGCCTCATCGAAGGCACCCTCACGGCCGAAGTTCCGGAACCCGCCCACGGTTTCACCATTGATACCCCCGACATTCAGGTAGTGGACCTGGGCACGAAGTTTGGCGTTACGGCAGGCTCCGCAGGCAATTCCCAGGTGCGCGTCTTTGAGGGCGAAGTCGAAATCGGCGGTCTCAAGGATGGCAAGATCAAGCGTCTCACGGAAGGCAAGGGCTTGCACGTCGGCTCGGGCAATACGTCGTTAGGCCAGGAGCCGACCCGCGGTGAGCAGGTGCAGGAGGCCGGGGGCTGGACCGCCATCCCCACATCGTTTGGCCGCGGCAAAGATGGTTATGCCCGCCGGGGAGACAATGGGGCGCCGATGGGCACGCACCCGCTCATCATCATCAAGCACACTGACCTGGCCCCTGGGATGAAGAATGAGCGCCGCGCCATCCTCACCTTCGACCTTTCGCAGATCCCCACGGACCGGATTGAGGAAGCCCAAATCGTGCTGGATCCGGAGCCGAGCGGCTTCGGTTTCTCCGCCCTGGTGCCGGATGAATCCCGTTTTTCCGTCCATGGAGTGACCGATGAAAAACTGGATGCCTGGGATGAAAAGCAAATGACCTGGGCCACCATGCCGGGCTGCAACGATGCAGGGCCAGATGCCGACAGGCTCCGCAAGCTGGCTGAGTTTTGGATTCCACGCGGCGGCTCCGGCGGGCCGCTCACCGTCCGTGGCGATGAACTCGCAAAATTCATTCGCGAGGATACCAACGGATTTGTTAGTTTTGTCATCGTCCGTGAGACGGGCGAAACCGATCCTTCAGGGCTCGCTCACGCCTTTGCCGCCAAAGAGCACCCCACCGCCCGCGCCCCGCTACTGCGCCTCAAGTAAAATTTTCCGACCATGACGAAGCCAACCATCCTGATCGCCTGCCTGACGACGACGCTCGCCTCCGCTGCGGACGACGCCCAACGCGCCGCCATGCAGTTCTTTGAGAAAGAGGTGCGCCCCGTGCTGGTGAACCGCTGCTACGAATGCCACGGCGAGAAAAAACAGAAGGGCAGCCTGCGCCTGGACAACATCGGTTTCATCAAGGCCGGTGGTGATTCCGGCCCTGCTCTGGTGGAAGGAAATCCAGACAAGTCGCTGATCATCGAAGCTGTGCGCTATCAGGAGCCGGAGTTTGAAATGCCACCCAAGGAAAAGCTGCCAGCCAAGGAGATCGCCATCCTGGAAAAGTGGGTGAAGATGGGCGCCCCCTGGCCGGAGGCCGAAGCGGCACGTGTTACGGTGGATGAAAACGGCTTCACCGATGAAGACCGCCAATACTGGGCCTTCCAGCCGCTAACCAAGCCGACACCACCGGACATCAAGAGTCCCTGGATCCGCAATGATGTGGACCGCTTCATTGCCAAAAAGCATCAAGAGTTAGGCCTGACACCTGCCGCAGAAGCCGACCGCCACGAACTGGTGCGCCGTCTCTATTTCAATCTTCATGGCCTGCCCCCCAGTCAGGAGCAGACGGATGCATTTGTAAAAAGCACCGATCCCAAAGCTTATGAAAAGCTGGTGGACGAGCTGCTGGCCAGCCCCCGCTACGGCGAACGCTGGGCACAGCATTGGCTGGACCTCACCCGCTACGCGGAGAGCGATGGCTACAACCAGGATGCCTTCCGCCCCGCCGCCTGGCCCTACCGCGACTATGTCATCAAGAGCCTGAACGACGACAAGCCCTACGACCAGTTTGTGCGTGAGCAGCTGGCCGGGGATGAGATAGCCCCCAAAGACCCGAACGTGCTGGTGGCCACCTCCTACCTGCGCAATCCCATTTACGAGTATAACCAGCGCGATGCCCGCGGCCAGTATGAGGTGGTGCTGACGGACCTGACCGACAATGCTGGTGAGCTCTTCCTCGGTCTCAGCTTTGGCTGCGCCAAGTGCCACGACCACAAGTTCGACCCCATCCTGCAAAAGGACTACTACGCCCTGCGCGCCTTCTTCACCCCGGTCCGCTGGCGCGATGACCTGATCCTGGCCACCGATGAACAGCAGGCGGAGTTCGCCAAAAAAGAGGCTCCTTACAAAGCTGCCACGGCTCATATTCAGGCGGAGATTGATGGCATCATCGGCCCGATGATCGAACGTAACGTGCAGAAAGCCTACGAGCGCTTCCAGGCCGATATCCGCGCCATGGTGGACAAGAAGCCTGAAGAACGCGCTCCCGAAGACTGGCAGGCCTCCTACTTCTGCGAACGGCAGATGGAGTATGAGCGCGAGCGTTTCGACGCGCTGAAGTCCATCAAGGATCCCAAGGTCAAGACCCGCTACCAGGAACTGACCGAGGAGCTGAAGAAGTTCGACCACCTCAAGCCTGAGCCTCTGGTCAAAGCCTTTGTCGCCACCGATGCCTCCGCGAAAGGGCCGCCGAACCCGCTCAAAACCCGCAAGGGAGAAATGGACATCCAGCCCGCCTTCCTCACCCTGCTGGAGCCCAAAGAACCCGCGATCACGCCCCTGGAAAAATCCACGGGCCGCCGCAGCACCCTGGCCGCCTGGATCACCCGCCCGGAAAACCAGCTCTCGACCCGCGTGATCACCAATCGCGTTTGGCATTATTTGTTCGGCAAAGGCATTGTCGAAACGCCGAACGACTTCGGCCAGCTGGGTGAAGACCCCACGCATCCAGAGCTGCTCGACTACCTGACCCAGCGGTTCCTGGCAGGCGGCTGGAGCCTGAAGAAGCTGCATCGCGAGATCCTGCTTTCCGCCACCTATCGCCAGACGGCCCATCGTGAAGTGCCTGCCATCGCGGCCAAGATCGATCCCACCAACAAGTTCCTGTGGCGCTTCAATCCGCGCCGTCTGGATGCCGAGCAAATTCGCGATGCCATGCTGGCAGCCAGCGGAGAGCTGGATGAAAACACAGGCGGCCCATCCACCGATGGCAACGGCACCCGCCGCTCCATCTACACCATCAAGAAGCGCAACAGCCAGAATGAGCTCCTGCGCAGCCTGGATGCCCCCGCCGGATTCTCTAGCACCTCGGAGCGTCAAAGCACCACCACCCCCACCCAGGCACTGCTTCTCCTGAATGGTGACTGGACGCTCACCCGCGCTCAAAAACTCGCGGCCCGTGTCTCCAAAATCGAAGACATCTGGCAATACACCGTGGGCCGTGCCCCCACGAAAAAGGAACTCGATCTGGCCGAGAAATTCATCGCCGAACGCACCGCCACCCCTGCCCTCGAAGAGCGTCCCGCCGCCATGACCAGTGCGGAACTCGCCACCGCCAGCCAGTTCAAGGAGAACACTCCCCAGGAACGCCTCATAGCCCGCACCGCTGAAAAAGAAGGCGATGAGTTCACTATCGAGGCAGTGGTGAAACTCGACAGCGTGGATGCCAATGCTTCCGTCCGCACCATCGCCTCGCGCTGGAACAATGGGAAAGACAACGTCGAAGCCTTTGGCTGGAGCGTGGGCGTGACGGGTGAAAAGTCCCGCTTCAAGCCCCGCAACCTCATCATCCAGCTTGTGGCAGAAGATGAGAACCACAACATCACCTATGAACCCGTCGCTTCGGACCTTCGACTGGAGCTGGGCATCGAGTATCACATCACCGTGAAGGTCTCCTGCAGCGCCCACACCGTCACCTTCCGCATGAAGCAGGTGGACAAGCCCAATGCCGCCCAGCTCATCTCCGTGGTGCCCCACACCGTGCGCAGCGGCCTCAGCAGCGGCTCGTCCTCTCTGGTCATCGGTGGCGTGCATAAGCGCGCGCCCTCCCATCAGTGGGATGGCAGCATTGAGGCCGCACGCGTCGTCCGCGGCATTGTCCCTGACGAGGACCTCGCCGCCGATGCCGCCCAGTGGAAAGCCCCCGCCCTCGTCACCTGGGATGTACGCGAGCCCCTGCCAGACATCTTGGCCTGGTCCAGTGCCGAAGCCTCCAGCCCCGGCATGGTGGATCCCCATCAACGTGCCCTTGCCGACCTCTGCCACGTGCTGCTGAACGCCAACGAGTTCTTCTACCTGCATTAAGTTTTAGCCCCCTTCCCACCATGCCCTGCCATAACTACGACATCCCCACTTCCCGCCGCGCCTTTCTCCGCCGGGCGGGCTGTGGTTTCGGTTCCGTGGCCCTCGCCGCCATGATGCGTGAGCCAGTGCTCGGTGCGCCGAGCGCGGCCAATCCCGTGCTGAAGCAGCTGCCCCAGCGCATCGGCCAGGCGAAGAACGTGATCTTCTGCTTCATGGAGGGCGGCCCCAGCCACCTGGACACCTTTGACCACAAACCCCTGCTTCAAAAACTCACCGGTCAAAAGCTGCCGCCCAGTTTCAA
This sequence comes from Verrucomicrobiota bacterium, assembly GCA_040386955.1. Lineage (GTDB taxonomy): Bacteria > Verrucomicrobiota > Verrucomicrobiia > Verrucomicrobiales > Verrucomicrobiaceae > Prosthecobacter. Next base: position 49,227 of record JAZKER010000037.1, on the reverse strand, counting down.
AGAGCCTGTGCTCGCCATGGGTGAAAGCGGCGCCCCGCTGCTGGAGTCCAAACGCACCTGGAAGAAATACGGCCAGAGCGGCCTGCTGATCTCCGACTGGTTTGAAAACGTGGCCGAACATGCCGATGACCTCGCCGTCATCAACTCCTGCGTGTCCGATGGCATCAACCATGCCGGCGGCGTCTGCCAGATGAACACCGGCAGCATCTTTGGCGGACGTCCATCGCTTGGTGCCTGGGTGAATTATGGCCTCGGCAGCGAGAACGGCAACCTGCCCGCCTTTGTCGTCATCAAGGACAGCGAAGGCACCGTGGTGAATGGCGTGCGCAACTGGGGCAGCGGCTTCATGCCCGCCGTCTATCAGGGCGTGGAGTTCAGCTCCGACGGCGTGCCTATCAAATATCTGGACAATCCGAAAGGGCACAGTTCCGCCCAGCAGCGGGAGAAGCTGGACCTGCTGGCCAAGTTTAACCAAGAGTATAACCGCACCCGCACGGACAATACCGAGCTGGATGCCCGCATCCGCTCCTACGAACTCGCCTACAAGATGCAGGCCGAAGCTCCCGAAGCCGTGGATCTCAGCAAGGAAAGCGCCTCCATCAAGGCCCTCTATGGCATGGACAAACCGGAAACCGCCGTCTATGGGCGCAACTGTTTGTTAGCCCGCCGCCTCGTCGAGAACGGCGTGCGTTTTGTGCAGCTTTACTCCGGCGCTGGCAGCAAGTGGGATTCCCACAGCAAGCTGGAAGAAAACCACAGCCGTCTTTGCCGTTCCGTGGACCGCCCCATCGCGGGCCTGCTCACCGACCTCAAGCAGCGCGGTCTGCTGGATGAAACCCTCGTCATCTGGGGCGGTGAATTCGGCCGCACCCCGATGAGCGAACAGGGCGGTGGCCGCGACCACAACCCCGGCGGCTTCACCATGTGGATGGCTGGCGGCGGCGTCAAAGGCGGCCAGACCCTCGGCGCCACCGATGAACTGGGCCTCTACGCCATCCAGGACAAGATGCACGTGCATGACCTGCACTCCACCATCCTCCACCTGCTGGGAGTGGACCACACCCAGCTCATCTACCCTCACAAAGGCCGCCCCGAGCGCATTGACCAGAACGAAGGCCACGCCAACAACAGGCTCATCACGGGCTAGCTTTTGCCAGCCTTCAGATAGCCGATCAGATCGGCGATATCCTGGGGTGTCAGAGCAGCTTCCAGGCCCTCGGGCATCAGGGAGACGCCCAGGCTTTTGAGGCTGCCGATGTCCTTGCGCAAGACCGCGCGGGAAGATCCGTCAGGCAGTTTGAAGGTGACGCTGGCGGCGCTTTCAGAAGCGATGAGACCAAAGATCTGCTCGCCGCTTCCCAGCGTGCAAATGTAGGCGTGAAAGCCCGGCTGGATGTCCAGGTTCGGATCCAGAATGTTGGTCAGAATCTTCTCCGCAGGGTGATCCGACACGGTCCTCAAATCCGGCCCGATGGCACGTCCCTCGTTGCCAAAGACATGACAGGCCGCGCAAGCGCGCTGATACACCTTCTGGCCACGTTGAGGTTCCATCTTCATGGCCAAAGCAGGCCGGAACTGCTCCACAACCTTGGTTCGCGCTGGGGATCCCACGACACTGAAGAGCTTCACCGCCTTCTGTTTCAGTTCCGAATTCGGATGATTCATCAGACGCAGGCGCCGCCCCGCATCCACATCGCGCACGGACAGCTTTCCCTCCCCCATCCAGGCCAGCAGCTGGCCTGTCCAATCATTGCGAGACATCAGGGCATCCAGCGCCTGCTCACGCGCCATCGGCAGCAGTCCCGGCCAGGTTTCCAACAGCACTCCGGTCAAACGTGCATCCCCCACTTGGACGAGCACCTTCAGGCTCTTCTCCCAGTCCCCCGCGTCCTTACCCGCTTGCAATTTCGACAGCAGAAAACCGATGGCCGATTCGCGACTGGACTCCCGCCGCGTCAGTAGCTCTGCCGCCGCCATTTGCGTGGCTGGAACTGACTTACCCGACGCCAGACTGTCAGCCGCCTCTTGAAAAACGGACTCCGTTTGGGCCAACAACGACGACAGCTCATCGCCCGGCTTTTTCTTATGAAGCTCCGCAACGCTGCTTTTTTGACGGTTCAGTCCATCGATAAAACGGCCTAACCAATCCCAGTTTGCGGCACCACCCGCGACTTTCACCGAGGGTTTGATGAGCCCGGCCAAAGCCTCCCGATTTCCCACGGCCAAGGCCATTTGCACCAGTGTTTCCAGAGAGGTCAGACTCGCCGCACGAGACATCTCCGTGAGATGAGGCAGGGCAGAACTGAGACAGGCGGTGGCCATCATGGAATCTTCCGCATGAGCGCGAAAAAGCTGGGCCAGCGCCTGACCCGCTTTGGCCTGCGGCCATTGGCCGAGGCTGAAAGCGAGCTGTAACCTCACCTTCGCATCCGGATCCTCGACGAGCTTGGCCACCGCCGCCGCCATGGCCTCCGAGGGGAACTTTTCCGCCAGCCGCAGCGCATTCTCACGCACACCTGGATGCACATCGTTCAGGCCCCCCATCACCTCCTCTGCCGTCAAGGCCTGCAGCCCATCCAGCACGCACAAAGCTTGCAATCGGGATTGAGGCAGCACTGCTTTGGCAGCCACGTTTTTCAGCGCAGGCACCGCCTGATCCCCAGCTTTCCACAGCAGCATCTGCTGCGCCTTGTCACGCACCCAGGCATTCGGAGATTCCAGCGCCTGGACCAGTCCTTGCGCATCGAGATTAGCGAGATCAGGCACAGCCCTCTTTTCTACCCCCTGGCGGGTCACGCGATAAATGCGGCCCATGTCATCTCCTAACCGATAGTGCGGCAAAAGATCTTCTTTTCCCTCTTTGGGCAACCAATGCGGATGCTCGATCATGTAACGGTACATGTCCGCCATCCAAAGCGCCCCATCCGGGCCCGTGCGAATCATCACAGGTCGGCACCAGCGATCCTCACTGGCAAAAAAATCCGGCTGCCCCTCAGCTTCCGGACGTTGGGCAGAAAAGGTGACGCCCTCGTTCTTCAGTTCCAAATGCTGCACCAGATTGTGAAACGGCTCCGCAATGAAAGCATGAGTTTGCCCGCTGGGAAAAAGCCAGGAGTCTCCATAAATCATGCCGCCGCAGGCCGAGGTGTAGCGGCCTGCCTGCTGAAAGCTGTGGTATCGTTTTTCCGGCGGGCTGGCGGGATACACGGGCGGATTTGATCCGCCCGGCAAATGCACGCGCCCTTCCGGTGCAGCCAGATGCGGATTGCGCAGCAGGTAGTGGTCCGGCAGCACGTAGTGCCAGAGCGGGTGCGAATTTTGGGTGCCAAACCAGTGACCCCACTCATCACGGTTGCGTCCAAATTGGGTCGGGCCGCTCTGGGCTTCGATCTCGCCCGTATCCGGCCGGATGCGGAAGTCCCGGCTGCCGATCAGGGTGGCCACGCCTGTTCGTTGGGAGAGCAGGCGCGTATCGGCCCCATGTTTGCCATGATGCCCACCTGCCGCCACATAGATCCAGTTGTCCAGCCCCCAGCGCAGTCCATTCGCCCGCAGTTGCTGGTTGCCCTCACTCAGGCCTGTGTAGAGCACTTCCTTCTTGTCAGCCTTGCCGTCACCATTCGTGTCTTCCAGGTAGAGGATGTCCGGGGCTGCCGTGACGATGCAGCCCTGCTGCCAAGTGATGATGCCATTGGGAAAATTCAGCCCTTCGGCAAAGAGCGTGCTTTGGTCATAAGTCCCATCTGCGTTGGTGTCTGTGAGGATGCGCACCCGCCCCCCAGCGGCACCGTTGTCATCCAGGCCCAGCGGATAGTCGGCCATCTCCACCACCCAAAGGCGGCCCTGGGCATCCCAGTCAAAGGCCACCGGGTCCAGCACCAGCGGCTCAGCGGCCACGATGCTCGCTTCAAAGCCCTTGGGCAGGCGCAGGCTTTGCAGGCTCTTTTGCGGCGACTGCGGTTCGGAGTCCGGTTTCTTCACAGGCCGCTTCGGGGCTGTGCGCTCAGCAGCCTTGAAGTGGGCAAAGGCCTGGGTGGCATTTAGAGCACCAGGATAAATCGCCATCTCATCCATCTTGCCTTCAAACCCCGCAAACCGGTCACAACGACCACCCAAGAACCACTCGTTCGCGCCCTCGGGCAAAGTCCAATCCACCTCGGCTTCGATCTCGACCTGACCATCCAGATACACGACCAGCTTCTTTTCATCCCGGCTGATCACCACATGATGCCAGTCCAGCCGTGCGAGTTTCGTTTTGCCCTGGATCACTTTTCCAATGCCATTGCCGGTGTAGAAAAATAGCTTCCCTGGACTGACGTCTGGGCTCGTTCCACCAATGCCCAGGTGCTCTCCCAAAGCTTGTTGGTCTCCATCTCGGCCCCGTGAAAACAGGTAACCCGTCACGGGACGAAAATCCTCAGAAAGCGCATTCCAGAACCAAAATTCCGCACTGTAACGGCGACCCAGTTCAGGTTTCTCCACACGAAAACGGCTGCCCGCCACGTGCACGGCGCGGTTAACGTCGGGACCGGAGAATGGCGAAGGTTTTTCAGGCTCGGCCGAGATCGCCCCGCCTGCCCGTTGCACCCCAGGCAGGCCATAGGCGATGCCGTGTTCCCATTCCCCCTGGCTCTGACCTGTGGCTTCGCGCAGTTGCGGACCGGTCAGATCATTCAGCCGCCAGTACCCTACCGGGCCATCCTTCATCACGGCTTGGCTGTAGGGACTGGCCGCATCCGCCAAAGGCCGGCGTTTTTTGCCGGACACCTTTTCCAACAGGCCCAGGACCGCCTCAACGATCTTCAGTTCCGCTGTTTCTTCCAGACCTGCCGTGCGTGCAGGCCAGGTGGTGTAGCCACCCAGCCGATGCTGCTCCGGTGGCGGGATGTAGCCCTCAGCTCCATTCGCCAGTTCAATGTTAAACGTGGCGGCAAGCGGGCTCTGCGCCTTGATCTTCAGCCCGGTGATTCCATAGACTTCGTTAGGCATGGCCGCGATGCCCAGGCCGCCAATTCGCACCGCTTGCAGCACCAGTTCCGTTTTTGGATTTTCATGAATCCACTCGGCCTGCTCCGCATACACCTCTGGTTGGTTTTTCGGTGGGGCATCGCCGCGCTTTTCATTCAGGGGACGTGCCCATTTCAGCCGCTGAGCCGATGGCAAACGACGCCCCAGTGGCAGGCGAGCTTCCTCCATCATCAAAGGTACTTCTGCCTGATGTTGAATCCCCTTCCAGGCAGCCAGCCCGATGGCCGCCAGCCCTTCCGAATACTGCTGGCGGGTGTAGCCTTCACGTTTCGTCTCGCTGTAATCCATCCAGTGCTGATCCCCGCTGGTGCCCTGGGAGACGATCCCCACCACGTCACCGCCCAGCCCTTTTTCAAGAGCCCGGGCCACCTCGCCAAAGTAGTCCGCTGAAAAACCATCCGCACTGCCGAAGTAGTGCATGGAGTAGTTGGCCAGCACGCAGATAGGTTTCTCATCTTCCAGCCCAACGACGCTGAGAAGCGAAAGCTGCGGATCTGTCGGCCCCGAAGGCCCGAGTGAATCGGGATTCAAATAACCCGGGTGCATCATCGCACGAATCGTGATCTCACCAAAAGGGTCAGGCCCCACTTTGTCCGAACGACGAATCCAGCGGCGACAGTTGGTATAATCATGCGCATCCACGGCACCCCACCCGGCCTTGGCGGGACGCAGCCGTGCGTGGGCTTTTGCGATCGCCATCGCTACCTGCGGGATCATTTGGGCCGTGTAGGCCTCATCCTTGCGAGTGCCCAGGCACATCGCCATCGTGCCAGGGGCCGAGTGTGTATGCGTGGAGGAAATCAGGATGCGGTTTGTGGCGATGCCCGTTTGCTTGGTGACGAGGGTCTTGATGTCGTTGCAAACATCCGTGGGCAGCATGCAGGAATCCACCACGCAGATCACCACGGTTTCCGCCCCTGACTTCAGCACCAGGGCGCGTGCGTACAGAGGATCGTCCACCCGTTTCCAAAGAGCCTGGAGAAATCCCCCGTTGCGGATGGCGGGCAGCTTTTGTGGCGAGATGTCCACCGTTGCCGCCCCGGCCAGCAGCGTTTCAGCCTGCGCAGAAAACGCTGCGCCAAGAAGCCCCAGCAGAAGCAGGGCAAACTTCATGACAGAAGACCTCCCGGCAGAGCTTCAAAATCGGCCTCCATGAAGTCCTCCACTTCCGCCAGCCATCGTTCCTGCACAAAGGTCACGTGGTCGGGATGATTCGAATAAATGTCATAGGCAGCCTGCGTCTCAAACCTCATGGTGATGCCAAACGTGTGCGGATTCTTGGCGCTCGTCTGGCGACGGATGGCAAAGTCCTGCACGCCAGGGAGATACGCCAGGATGGCGGCGGACTGGAGGAAGTCCTGCTCTTCGGCGGAACCCGGTTCATGCTTCAGGCGAAAGGTGACGGTGTGTTCGATCATGGATATTGTTAGGCTAAAAGTGGGATGCATTAGAACCCGGCGCCGAGAGCCCAGTGCATGGCATCGAGGATGTGCTCGCGCATGGCTTCGGCGGCGGCGGTTTCGCCTTCCTGCATGGCGTGGACGAGACGCTCATGGGAGGCTGCTGGAAACTCCTGGGCAGGATTCACCGCCTGATCCAGGACGACTAGCCGGGGAAGCAAAGGCGCAAGAGCGGCCTCCAGCGGCGGCACTTCGGACAGACGGGCCACGGCCAGATGAAAATCGACATCGGCCTGCCGGGCAGATTCCAGATCCCCACCTTGGGCCACCAGGGCATCCACCCGCTTGGCCAGTTTTTCCAACGCCCGCAGGCTACCGACCTCCAGCCTGGCCGCGCACTGGCGTGCGGCCTCACACTCCAGGGCCAGCCGCAGGATGAATTCCGCCCGAATGGCAGCCAGATCGCGGGATCGCACCCGCGCCCCGACCCGGGGCTCCACCTCCACCAAACCCTCATGCTCCAGCGCCCGCAGCGCCTCCCCCACCACATTCATGCCCACGCCGAGCTGCTTGGCCACGGGCCGCAGCGTCAGCCTAGTCCCTGGCAGAATGCGTCCTTCCAAAATCTGGGAGCGCAGCTCCAGAAAGGTCTGCCGGGATTTGGTGAGGAATGAAGTGGGCGGCTGCACGTCGGTCATCATGGATTCACAAGGAGTTTGAACACTGTTGGAACAGTGATTGAACGGAAGACGTCTATGCTTTCTTTCACCAAGCCGCCAGTCGCCCAGGGCTTCGCCGCGTCATCCCATTTGCCCGCCGCATTTCCCGCATCCATAGATGCGCCCATGCCAGACACGCTGCGCCACATTCTTGCCTCTGAATCCCCACAGTCTTCCATCACGGTGCGTGGCTGGGTGCGCACCAAGCGGGAGTCAAAATCCTGCGCCTTTTTGGAAATCACCGACGGCTCCTGCTTCCGCGGGCTCCAGATCGTGGTGGATGCCGCCCTTCCCTCCGCCAGCTTGCTTCCTTCCATTCTCACCGGGGCCTCGGTGGAGGTCGTGGGAGATCTCATTGCCTCCCCGGCCGCTGGTCAAAAATGGGAACTCCAGGCCACGGAACTCCGTCTTTTGGGCGAGGCCGATGCCACCTACCCCCTGCAAAAGAAAGGCCACACCCCCGAGTTCCTGCGCACCATCGCCCATCTGCGTCCCCGCACGAATCTCTTCAGCAATGTCTTCCGCGTCCGCAGCCGCATGGCCTTTGCCGTGCATCGCTTTTTCCAGGAGCGCGGCTTTTTTTACGTCCACACTCCCATCATCACCTCCAGTGACTGCGAAGGTGCGGGCGAGCTTTTCCGCGTCACCACACTGAAACAGGGTGCCCCCGCAAAACCCGAAGACGACTTCTTTGGCCAGCCCACCTACCTCACCGTCAGCGGTCAGCTCCAGGGCGAAACTTTCGCCTGTGCGCTGGGTAACATTTACACTTTCGGCCCTACCTTCCGAGCGGAAAACAGCAACACGGCTCGCCACGCCGCCGAGTTCTGGATGATCGAGCCCGAGATGGCTTTTTACGATCTCTTTGCCGACATGACGCTGGCCGAAGAGCACGTGAAATACCTGGTGGATGCCATGCTGACCGAGTGCCCCGAGGAACTGGAGTTCTTCAACAAATTCGTGGACAAAGATTTGGTTAACCGCCTGCAACAGACCCTCGAAAAACCTTTCGAGCGCATCAGTTACACGGAGGCGGTGGACATTCTCCTGAAGTCAGGCAAGACCTTTGAGCATCCCGTCGTCTGGGGCGAGGGTTTGCAGACGGAGCACGAGCGCTACATCGCCGAACAGCATGTGCGCGGCCCCGTGACGATCTACAACTACCCGAAGGACATCAAGCCCTTCTACATGCGCCAGAATGACGATGGCAAAACCGTGGCCGCCATGGACCTGCTCGTTCCCGGCATTGGTGAAATCATCGGCGGCAGCCAGCGTGAAGAGCGCCTGGACGTGCTCCGCGCCGCCATGCAGCAGCACAACCTCAGCGAGGAAGACTACCAGTGGTATGTGGACCTGCGCCGCTACGGCAGCGTGCCGCACGCGGGCTTCGGGCTCGGTTTTGAGCGTCTGCTCATGTTCGTCACTGGCGTGAGCAATATCCGCGATGTCATTCCCTTTGCACGCACCCCCGGTCATGCGGCGTATTGAGATGCGTAGATTTATGACCGTCCGGGAAAAAGTTTTCAGTCTTCAGTGTTCAGTTTCCAGCCGCCTGAGACTGAACATAGGAGTCCTTGTGCTCGGTGCATGGCTGTTGGCCATGACGCTGTCTGCGGGCGCACAGACAGGGCTCACCCTGAAACTGGTGCCCGAGACCAGCGCCATCGTCCCCGGCCAGCCCTTCCGGGTAGGTTTGTTCATCCAGCACCAGCCCGGTTGGCACACCTACTGGCAGCAGCCGGGGATCGTCGGCGTGCCCACCAGCATCGCCTGGGAGCTGCCCACAGGTTTTACCGCCGGAGAACTGGAATACCCCGAGCCCGAAAGCGTGCTCATGTTCCGTATCAAGGCCCAGGGTTATGAGCGTGACGTGCTGCTGCAAACCCAGATCACTCCACCAGCAGACCTGAAACCCGGGCAAAGCATCCTGCTCAAAGGCAACGCCACCTGGATGTGCTGTGGCAATACCTGCCACCCCGGCCACCTGGGGATTGAGCTCAAGATGCCCGTGGCGGCAGAAAGCAGCCCCGATCCCAAGTGGCAGCCCCTGTTTGAAAAAGAACGCGCCGCCTATCCGCGCCCCAGCGAGGCCTGGACGGCCAAAGCCACCGAAGAAGGCCTGAAAGTGACTCTCACCCTCACTCCCGGCCCCGGATCACGCCATATGGGGGCCGATGAAAAAGTAATCTTCTTCACGGACGACGGCTGGATCAACAGCGATGAACCCCAGCGTTTGGAACTCCTGCCGGAGGGCGGTTTCATTCTCCACCTGACACGGGCCGACGTCTTTCTTGGCAAAACCATCCCCAGCGAACTGGGCGGGGCCGTGCAGCGCGAAGGCGGCTGGGTGAAAGGAGAGACTTGGCGGAGCCTGAAGGTCTCCCCTGCTCTCCAGAGGTGAGGCATCTTCGCGGCCCTCGGTCATTTTCCTGGCTGGCGGAGCCAGCATCCAGTTCCCCCCCAAGAAATGCGTGCATTTGTTCGTTAAGAATCCAGAAGTCTCGCCATTGAATTTTTGTCAGCCAAGGCCACTATCCTCCCCAACCCATGAAAGGCATCCTCGTCCTCATCCTCGCTGCAGCCGTCGGTTATGCTGCCTATCAATATGTGTATCCGCAGATTGCCGATGCGCTGAAGTTTGAGAAACACCAGCCCAAGGAGGTGGCATCGGCCCCCAAGGCGGAACCGAAGAAAGAAGTCGTCGTCATCGCCCCGCCCAAACCGGTGGTTGAAGCCCCCAAGCCCGCCATGGAGGCCCCCAAGCCCACTCCAATGCCGGAAGCCCCCAAGCCGGAGCCCGTGAAGCCGAAGGCAGGCGAGTTTGTCGCGCCGAACTTTGACCCGATTGATGTCGCCACCCAAAACTGGGCGGCCATTCCCAAGAGCGCTTTCCCCCGCCAGGTGAAGCTGAAGAAAGACCTGAACCTGCAGATGAAAATCGGCAATTCCAGCGCCTCCACCCAAGTGAAGGCTGGCGGAACCATCGTGGCCGTGGGCCAGGAAGGCATGGAAATCCTGGTCTCCCCGACCGAAACCTCGCCGATGCGCGGCAAGGTGGGCATGGATGACACCGACCTCAAGGAAGTGCTGACCGACATCTATGAGCGCTGGAAAGTCGCCCGCACTGAGACCCTGCGCCGCGCCCACGACTTCAAACTGGCCGCCGCCGAGCGTGCCAAAAACGCACCACCTCCGACCAAAGGTGCCACAGCCAGCGCCAGCAACGACAAGCCTGCCCGCGATGCCGACGGCACCTATCCCCTGCTGCTGGCCAGCATGAAGTCCGGGCAAGTGACCGAAATCAAGCCCGAGTCTATCAAGGAGTGGGGTGAACCCCAGATGACTGAGGGCGTTTGGACCGTGATCGTGAAATACGAAACCCAGACCATGTTCGGCAAATTTGACACTGAGGCCCAGGCCCAGATCAAAAACGGCAAGGTCGAGAAATGGATCTACACAGGTTCCGGCGAAGAGGTGCCCTGATCAAAAAGCTTTTAAAGAAGCCTGCCAGGAGCCGTTGATGCGGCCTTGGCAGGCTTTTTATTGTCTGGGATACCATCGTTTCGGTATCGGCGATCTCCCAAGGAGGATAAACCAGCCAGCGCTGACTTACCCCATTCAAACGTCCAAATAGCTTCAGGGCGTGATGCGTGCACCGGCGGCCTTCAGCTCCTCAAGGAGCTTTTTGGAGGCGTCGTTGGTGGGATTGCCCTCGACGAAGATCTGGCAGTAAGGGGCCCACTCACGGCTGCCATCGTTGTCCTTTTTCCACATCCGATGCAGCGGGGTGAAATCAGCAATTTGGTTGTTCTCCAAAAAGAGGAACTGAAGGTCCGTCAGTGGCTCCAGGGCGGAGATATCGATGATTTTATTTCCCTTCAGGGAGAGCATGGACAGCCACTTCAAGGAGCCGATGCCGGTGAGATCGCTGATCTGGTTGCCTTCAAGATAAAGGGTCCAGACCTTGGGCAGCTTGAACAGAGGTTTCGCGTCCTGGATGCGGTTGCCTGCCAGATAGAGCGACGTGAGGGAGGCAATGCCGCCGAGGGGGGCCACATCCGTCACCTGGTTGTTCGTCAGTTCCACGTATTGCAGGGACTTGCAGGCAGCCAGGGAGGAGAGGTCGGCGATCTGGTTGTTGCCCACATCCAGGAACTGCAGCCGCTCCAGGCCCTTGATCGGCCCCAGGTTGGTGATCTTGTTTTCAGGCAGGGTCAGGGAGGCCAGTGCGGTGCATTTTTCCAGACCGGTCAGGTCGGTGATGCCCAGGGCCTTGCCCTCAATGATGGAAACGGAGGCCACATCTTCCGCCGTCAGCGGCTCCTGATTGTCCCGTTTGGCAAAGACCTGCTTCCGCACTGCGGATTCCAGCGCCTTGTCCTTAAAAACGGCCACCGGTTTCGGCGGAGGTGGAGGTGGTGTGGCCGGGGGAGTCGCAGGCGCGGGCTTGGTCTCCGGTTTCGTCGCTGGGGCCGGGACGGGCTTAGGAGCCGTGGCCGGAGCTGGTTTGGTTTCCGGCTTCGGGACTGGAGGAGCGGGCTTCGTCTCAGGCTTGGTGGCTGGAGCTGGGGCGGGTGCCGGAGGAGTTGCCGGTTTGGCAGGGGCCGGGGTTGGGGGGGGCGCGGGTTTCGGCGTGGCCGGAGCGGGTGTTGCAGGGGCTGGCGCCGGCTTGGTCTCAGGTTTGACGGCCGGGGCTGGGGCGGGCTTAGCAGGAGCGGCCTCGGCGGCGGGCACAGGTTTGGCCGTCTCCGCAGGCTTGGCTGGGGGCGGAGAGGCGGGTTTGACCTCCTGGGAGTGGACGGGAGAAAGGGCCAGGAGAAGAAACAGAGGGGTGGTCAGCTTCATGGCGTGAATGAACATAGCCCGTTTATACGGCATCGCGAGGTTGCATGTTAGCGTAAAATCGGCTCTGAGTCTTCTTATGGTCAATGTCATTGTCATTCTCGAGATCGATCCAGCCCGCGTGGATGAGTTCCTGGAAGTCATCACGTACAACGCCGCCGAATCCGTGAAGGAGCCCGGCTGCCTGCGCTTCGAGGTGAGCCGCCAGTTTGACCAGCCCAACCTTTTTGCCCTCAGCGAAAGCTATGTGGACAAAGAGGCCATGGATGCCCACTACCTCACCCCTCACTTTGCCGTCTGGAAGGAAAAATCGGCCACGGGCTTCGTCGCGAAGCGCTGGTCCGTCAAAGGCCCCGTGCTGGAGTAAACCTCTGTGGAAGACGCCTTCGGCCATCGCATTTCCTACCTGCGCGTTTCCATCACGGACCGCTGCAACGAACGCTGCCGTTACTGCATGCCGGAGGAGGAGCAGGCTTGGTTCCCGAAGGACGAAGTCCTGACCTACGACGAGATGCTGCGCGTGCTGCGGGTGGGCGCCGGCCTCGGCATCCGCAAAGTGCGCGTGACCGGGGGTGAGCCCCTGACCCGCCCTGGAGTGGCTGACTTTTGCGCGCAGATCTCCGCCATTCCCGGCATTGAAGAAATTGGCATCTCCACCAATGGCACCCTGCTTTCCAAGCAGGAAAACGGCGTCACCATGGCCGAAAGGCTCGTCAAAGCCGGGGTGCGCAGCGCCAATGTCTCGCTCGATTCCCTGGACCGTGCCTCCTACCAGCGCAGCACCAGCCGTGACCTGCTGCCGAAGGTGATGGAAGGCATTGATGCCGCCATCGCCGCCGGTTTCCGCAGCATCCGCCTGAACTGCGTGCTGATGAAAAACCAGACGGAGCGCGAATTTGTCCCTCTGATGAACTATGCCTGGGAGAAAGGACTGCTGCTGCGCTTCATCGAGCTTATGCCTGTGAGCACGCAAGAAGTCCTCAGCGAGGACAACTTCCTGGCCACCGGCACGGCCAAGCAGCTCATCGAGCAGCACACCGGCCCGCTGACTCCCCTGCCCGACTTCAAGACCAACGGCCCCGCCACCTACTACGCCGTACCGGGCACGGAGCAAAAGATCGGCTTCATCGGCGCGATGACCAACCTGCACTTTTGCGAGACCTGCAACAAGCTGCGCCTAACCAGCGATGGCAAATTGCGCCCCTGCCTGGGCAGCTGGCTGGAGTTTGACCTCCGCAACGTCCTGCGCAGCGGCTGCACGGATGAAGAACTGGCACGCTTCATCCTGGGCGTGGTGGAACGGAAGCCAAAAGAGCACGACTTCCGCGACAACTACCAGCCCAACCGGCGCATGATCGCCATCGGTGGTTAGGCCAGCACCTTCTTCACGGCATGCCCGTGAATGTCGGTGAGACGGTAATCACGACCCTGGAAGCGATACGTCAGCCTTTCATGGTTCACGCCCAGCAGATGCATGATGGTGGCATTCAGATCATGCACATGCACCGGGTCCTCGGTGATGTTGTAGCAATAATCATCCGTGGCACCCAGCGTCATGCCTTTTTTCACCCCGGCTCCGGCCATGAAGATGCTGAAGCAGCGCGGATGGTGGTCGCGGCCATAGTTGGTCTCCGTCAATGCTCCCTGGGAGTAGATGGTGCGGCCAAATTCGCCGCCCCAGACAATCAGCGTATCCTCCAGCAGCCCCCGCTGCTTCAGGTCCTTGATGAGGCCGGTGGTGGCCTGATCCGTGTCATTGATCTGGCCCTGGATGGCCTTCGGCAGACCGCCGTGGTGATCCCACCCCATGTGGAAAAGCTGGATGCAGCGCACATCCCGCTCTGCCAGCCGCCGGGCCAGCAGGCAGTTCGCCGCATAGGTGCCGGGTTTCATCACATCGGGACCGTAGAGATCCAGCACGCTCTTGGGTTCCTTGGAAATGTCCACCAGGTCCGGCACGCTGGTCTGCATGCGGAAGGCCATTTCATACTGGGAGATGCGGGTGGCCGTTTCAGGGTCACCAAAGGCGGCATGGTCGCGCTGGTTCAGCGTTGCCAGTTCATCCAGCATGCCTCGGCGCACTTCACGCGGTACACCGGCAGGATTGGTGAGGTAAAGCACGGGATCGCCTTTGTTGCGGAATTTCACGCCCTGATGCTGGGTGGGCAGAAAGCCGCTGCTCCACAGGCGATCATACAGCGGCTGGTCATCCGGCCGCCCCGTGCCAAAGGAGGTCAGCACCACGTAGGCAGGCAGGTCACGGTTCACACTTCCCAGCCCATAGCTCAGCCAGGAACCGATGCTGGGGCGCCCGGCGAGCTGGCTGCCCGTCTGGCAAAAGGTGATGGCCGGATCGTGATTGATGGCCTCAGTGTACATGGAGCGAACCACACACAGCTCGTCCGCCACAGATGGCAGGTGCTTCCACAGCTCGCTCAGCCACGTCCCGCCCTGGCCATGCCGGGCGAATTTGAACATGGAAGGGGCCACCGGAAAGGACTTCTGCCCCGAGGTCATCGTGGTCAGCCGCTGGCCTTTGCGAATGGATTCCGGCAGGTCCTTGCCACGCTGAGCCTCCATCTGCGGTTTCGGATCGAAGAGATCCATCTGCGAAGGCGCCCCGGACTGGAACAGGTAGATCACCCGTTTCGCCTTCGGCGCGTGATGCAGATTGGCGGATGATGTCTCCGCCATCAGGGAGCCGAGCGCGGTCGAGCTGAGGGCAGCAGCACTATTGCGCAGGAACAACCGGCGATTGAGCGTGTCTTGGATTTGGAAAGGATTCATGGCAGATCAATCGCGGGTCACCACACGGTCGAGATTCAGCAACACACCCGCCGTGGCGGTGTAGGCGGCGAGCTCCCGGGGATTCAGGCTGGCATCGGCGGTGGAGGCTCCTTGGGAGATGGCCTTGGCGGCCTCCTCTGGGTGGGTGTCATACCAGGCACGGCGCTCCTGCCAGCCGCGCAGCAGAACGGCCAGGGCCTCAGGCTCGATCTCGCGGGCTGTGGCCCTTTGAAAGCCGTAGCGTATGGCTTCCTCTGGTGTTTTTCCCTGCTTCATCATCAGTTGGGCCAGACCGCGTGCGGCCTCGACAAAGGTGACTTCATTCAGCATCACCAGGGCCTGCAAAGGCGTGTTCGTGCGGCTGCGTTTCACAGTGCAAATCTCTCGCGTGGGCGCATCAAAGAGCAACATCGTCGGGGGAGCTGCCGTGCGTTTCCAGATGGTGTAGAGACTGCGGCGGTAAAGGGCATCTCCTGTATCGGCCTTGTAACCCCGGAGGTCGCCGTACTTGCTGGTCTCATCCCACACACCCTCTGGCATGTAAGGCCGCACACTGGGGCCACCCACCGCAGGCACCAAAAGTCCGCCAATGGCCAGTGCCTGATCCCGCACCGTCTCGCCACTCAGGCGGAAGCGCGGCCCACGACCTAACCAACGGTTCTCGGGATCCCGCTCCAAAAGCTCCGGCGAGATCTTCGAAGTCTGGCGATAGGCCTGACTCGTGACCATGAGCTTCAGCAGGTGTTTCATGTCCCAGCCGCTGCTCATGAACTCTGCCGCCAGCCAGTCCAGCAGCTCCGGATGCACGGGATACTCCGCCTGGATGCCGAGGTTCTCCGTCGTCTTGCAAAGGCCGGTTCCAAACAGGCGCTCCCACTGCCGGTTCACCCAGACACGCGCGGTCAATGGATTCTCAGGATTCACCAGCCAACGAGCGAGGCCCAGACGATTGTTCGGCGCGTCCTTCGGCATCGGATTCAGCCAGGCAGGCACGGCCATCGTCACCTTCTCCCCCGGTTTGTCATACTCTCCGCGGTGCAGGATGAAAGCATCACGCACTTCCTTGGCCTCCCTCATCACCATGGTGGTTGGCAGGGCATTTTCAAAATCCGTCATCACCTTCTTTCGATCAGCCACGGCATCCATCTCACGGCGAACAGGACTGTCTTCGCTAGCCAGGTAATAGCTTTGCAATTCCTGGGTCTGGGCAGCTGTGCGCTGAGCTGGGGCGATGGCCAAGATGGCTTTGATCTTTGTCAGGTCCGCCTGGCCATCCAGCTTCACCAAGCTGGCAGGCAGCGCCGTAGAACTGAGGCGGAAACGGCCAATGTTATGCCCGCCGATGGCCTCATGACGCAGTCGAAGGAGCAGCATGCTCCCCTCGGCATGCGCAATGGGACGCTCCAGCAGGAACATGGCCCGCCGGGCATCCTTGCGCGTGTTACCATCAATCGCCCAGCCCTTGCCACGTTTTTTGTTCAGCACGTTGGCGATCTCATAGCCCTTCTGGCTGTAGTCGGCCTCGGTCTTGGCCACGGTGATCTTCTCAGGTTTCCCACCTGGCTTCTGGACATAGACATCGAACTCGCTGAGGACGAAGTTGCCATTGGAATTCCGCCCCAGACTTCCCCCAGGCAGAGAGGCATCTGGCAGGCATTCCAGAAGCAGGGCCGATACGCCGCCCCGAGGCACGGGGGCGTCATAGAGATAGACGTCGCGGAGTGGATTCAGGCCGCTGGCCAGGTAGCTGCCATCAGGCTGGCGGGTGAGTTTGGCCCCCTGCTCATTCAGTTTAGAGACCACTTGAGATGGCTCCAGGAAAGCCCAGGTCGGCTTTTGCGCAGCCAGTCTGGCTGCAGCTTCTTTCTCCCAAGCCGTCACCAGAATGGGCAGTTTTTTTCGTTCTTCGGCCAGTGCTTTTTCAGCCGACGCCACCTCCGCATTGAGGGCCACCAGCCGCTGCTGCTGCTCCGGCGTCGTCACATTCATGATCGGCACGGAGTTTCCTCCGCTGCGGTTGGAGGCTCCCTGGATGGTGCCGCTTTCCTCGATGTTATTGAAAAACGCGAACATCGAATAGAAGTCACGCTGGGTGATGGGATCATACTTGTGATCATGGCAGCGAGCACAATTCATGGTTAGGCCCAACCAGGTGAAGCTGGTCGTCTCCACCCGGTCAATGATGTTCTCGATGCGCCACTCTTCAGCAATGATGCCGCCTTCGCCATTGATGCGGTGATTGCGGTTGAACCCGGTGGCGATCACCTGATCCTGCGTGGGATTGGGCAGCAGATCACCTGCGATTTGCTGAAGGGTGAACTGGTCAAAAGGCAGGTTCTTATTGAAGGCCCCGATGACCCAGTCCCGCCAGGGCCACATGCTGCGGCTGCTGTCGGTCTGGAAACCGTGGCTGTCGGCGTAACGGGCAAAGTCCAGCCACTCACGGGCCATGTGCTCCCCATAATGCGGGCTCTGCAAAAGACGGTCCACCAAGCTGCCGTAGGCTTTTGAAAGCCCCGCGGGTCCCTGGGCGGCTTGGACAAACGCGGCCACTTCTTCCGGAGTGGGAGGCAGCCCGATGAGATCCAGGGTCACCCGCCGGATCAAGGTGGCGGCATCGGCCTCCGGTGAAAAAGCCAGCTTCTCTTTGGCCAGGCGTGTGGCCAGGAATGAGTCAATGGCGACGGAGACAGGGCCTTTCGTCTGGGGCCGAGTCACGGGCTCAAAAGCCCAGTGCCCCTGATACTTGGCCCCTTCGGTTATCCATTGTTTCAGCAGAGCCGCCTCGACCTTGGACACCGGTTTGTGCATCTTGGCCGGGGGCATCAGATCGTCCGCATGGGCCGTCGTCACCCGGGCGATGATTTCACTGAGTTCAGGTTTGCCCGGCACAATGGCCACGGCTCCAGATTCCGCAGGCTTCAGGGCTTGGTCACGGAGATCGAGCCGCAGTTCGCCTTTGCGTTCCTTTTCATCAAAACCGTGACAGTGAAAGCACTTGTCCGAAAGGATGGGGCGGATGTCGCGATTGAACTGCACCTCCGCCGCCTGCGCGCAGGTGAGAGCCGTAAAAAAGGAAAGGAGGTAAAAAGGCCGCGTCATGCCGAAGAGATGCTACCCGCCCAAACGGACGAACACGCTCAATTCTCTCCGGCCAGCCGGATTTGACATGGAGTGGGCCAGGCGGCCCGCCCTACGTCGTCGCTGGTTTGGCCATGGGCGGGGCTTCCTTGCCCGCTGGCTTTCCTTCCTTGGCCGTGCCTGCATCCATCTGCCCATCAATGGAAGGCAGCACGCGGGCCCCATCGGCAGGGAACGGGATCGGCGTGATGCAGAGCACATCTCCAGGCTTTGGCGCCTTGGCTGCATTGGCGGAAACGACGATGTGTTTCTCATTGCTCACCAGCGGGTCCACCGTCAGGCGGCGCAGGGTATTCTGCGGGCGGTCAATCAGGATGATCTCATTGCCCGCACGCACGGCATTGCGAGGAATGATGTACACATCGCGCAGCGGCTCGCCTGAAATCTCAGCCTCCACAAAGGCCCCGATGGTGAGCGGAGGCGCGCCATCGGCACGGCGGGCATACGGATCCGTTACCTGGGCCACGGCCGTGGCTTGGCGCGTCTCAGCATCCAGGGAGCCCTCCACGCGGACGATCTTGCCCTGCCATGACACAGGCTTGCCCGCGACGATGGATTTCAAAAAGACCTTTGCCCCATCCTCCGTGGCGGTGCTCTGATCACGGAAGGATTGCGGCAGTTTCAAAAACTGGCTTTCACGCTCCGGCAAAGGCAAACGGATCTCCACATAGTCCACGGCAAAGATGCGGCCCAAAATGGTGCCCTGGCTGACAAACTGCCCTACATCCACAGCCTGCTCCAGCACCTGGCAGGCATACGGAGAGCGGATGGTGGTGCGCTCCAGATCACGCTCCGCCTTGACGATTTGCGCCTTGGCCGAGGCCACATCCGCCTCCGCCTTGGCCACCTGAGGGCCCCGTGTCACCAGGGCCGATGGCGTGCCCGTGCGGCCCATCGCGCGCCAGTTTTCCACCGCCTGATCCGCCCGCGCTTTTTCCTCCGCCAGCATCACCTCCGCCTGAGCCAGAGTACCTTTGGCAATGATGATGGCCGTTTCATAATCCAGCGGGTCCAGGCGCATGAGCACATCCCCCTGGCCAAAGAACCCACCCGGGCGGAAAGACGGGCTGATCTCGATGATCTTGCCGCTCACCTCCGGCAGCAAGGTGCTGCGAGTGCGCGGCTGCACGGTCCCCTGAGAGCGAACCCGCAGTTCATATTCCGTCTTGTTGAGCACCGTCCCCTCCACCCGCACGAAGGTGGGTGGCATCTCCTTTTTCTCCTGCGCAGGCGGGTTTTTTAAAAGATACCACGTCACCAGGACACAGGCCCCCAGCACAACGAAGGGCAGGACAAAACGGACAGCTCTGAGAAGGAAGCGCATGAACAACAGTTTAAACGCTTCGGGATGCCTCAGGATTCATTCTTTGTCGAATGCCCATTCAGGATTGTTCGCCCTGAACGGGCCGCATTTGACCTCAGCCGAACAGGGCCGCAATAGGCTTGCCGCCATCGGTGATCGGCACCGGACGAGAGGCATCCACCAACTCATGCGAGGGATTGATGCCCAGGGCGGCGTGAATCGTGGCGTGGAAATCCGGCGTGGATACCGGGTTTTCCACAATCTCCTTCGACAGGTGGTCCGTGACCCCATAGGCCCCGCAATGCTTCAGGCCGCCACCGGCCAAAATCATGCTGAAGGTACTGCACTGGTGACCGCGCCCGCCGCCGCCATCGAACTCCGGCGGACGGCCAAACTCCGTGCCGATGGCAATGAGTGTTTTGTCCAGCATGCCGTGGGCCTTCAGGTCCGCGATGAGCGTCGCCAGCGAATCATCCAGGTCCTTGATCAGCAAGTGCTGGTTTTCCTGGCCGTCATTGTGTGTGTCCCAACCCGTGCCATTGACGAATCCAAGGTTATGCGAAACCTCGATGAAACGCACCCCGTCCTGAATAAGACGGCGGGCCAGCAGGCAGCGCTGTCCGAATTCGCTGCCGTAGGCATTGCGCAGATCCGCAGATTCCTCGTCCAGATTGAAATTGCGCATGAACTCCGGCCCGGCGAGGCGCAGGGCCTCACGCTGGGCAGCTTCGTAGTCAGCCAAGGCGGCCTCTTTGGCCACACGCTCCTGCAAAGGCTTCAGCAACTTCTCACGGGCGCTGACGCGCTGGTCGGTCACGTATTCTGGACGGGTGAAACCGGAAGGACCCGCCTTGGTATCGGAGAGGTAAATATTGCCGTACTTGGCCCCCAGGAAGCCCGGCCCACGGCTGGGGCTGGGGTAGCCGATGAGCATGTAGGCCGGCACCTTCGGATTGGCCGAACCCCGCTGATGGGCGACAATGGAACCAATGGAGGGATAGCTGGCATTGCCACTGACCGGACGCCCGGTGTGGACGTAGTTCGTGGCGATAGCGTGCTCGTTGATCACGTTGTGAAACACCGTGCGCACAGCCGTCACGTGCTCCATCTGGCGGGCCGTCTTGGGGAGGTGTTCACACACGCGAACGCCAGGGACAGAAGTCTCGATGGAAGGGTAGGCGGAGCCGGCCTTCTTTGGATTGGCCTTGGGATCGCCCAGGGCCTTGGGGTCAAAGGTATCCATCTGGCACATGCCCCCGCCCAGCCAGATGAAGATGCAATGTTCGGCCTTGCCCAGCGGGATCGGGGCCGAGGAGGCAGCGCGCACGCCCATGGAGGCAAAGGGGGCCAGGGCGGCAGTCTGAAGAAAATGGCGACGTTTCATGGTCTTAAAGATAATAATACGTTAGGCAGGTCAATCGTTCAAAAAAGGCGGCAAACTAGGGAGCAAAGACCCATTCAGGCGCGTTCAGCAGGGCCCAAAGGACGTCCTCCAGGCGGTTGCGCCAGTCTTTGCTCAGGCGCTCCGTCGGAGCATCACCCCGGCGGGCGGCGGCCTCTTCTTCGATGCGCATGGCATTGGCGGCGGCATCCAGGTGATTGGTCCACGAGACATACTTCTGCGGGTAGCGCGGCCCGGCTTTCACCGGCGAGACGGGTTGCAGCCGAGAGTCATAGCCTTCGCTCAAGTAGGCGATGTATTGCTCGCGCTCGGCAGCCGTTGGCTTGCGGGTGAGCAGGCGCAGATAGAGCTTGTCCACAAATTGGTCTAACGGCAGGTCTTGCAAAGCCAGGGCGGTGATGCCGTGGTCATCGCTCAGCCGGGTGAGCCAGATGCCCACAGTGCCGTTGCCCAGGATGGCGGGCTGAAGGGCGCTGGGATCATCCTCGCGGCTGCTTACCGGATCCTGGCGGGCACCCCGCCAGCCAAAGGCTTCCAGCACGTCGCACACGGCCTGAATACGCGGCAAACTGAGGCTGGGGCGGTCACGCTCATTGCTGGTGCTGGCCAGCATCCAGGCATGGGTAGGATTGCCCAGGGTGATGGAACTCTTCATGTCGCGCCGGCCATCAATGTCGAGGCTGACTTCCTCCGTCTTGAAAGGCTTGCCCGTGGCGGCAAACAGCGAGTCCACAATCTGCTCGGCCGCCAGGCGGCGAGGTGCAGGCGAGGCAAACAGCGGGCTGGTCGCCGTCAGCTGCGTGTCCGTGGCACGCTGATAGGCGTGGGAATTCAAGATGATGCGGGAAAGGTTTTTCAGGCTGTATCCACCGCGCACAAACTCACGGCCTAACCAGCGAATAAGTTCAGGATGCGAAGGTTTGCCGCGCTCCCAGTCTTCCGCAGGCTCCACAATGCCGCGGCCCATGTATTGCTGCCAAAGACGGTTGGCGATGACCTGGGCAAAACGCTCATTCTGAGGAGCCGTGATCAGGGAGGCCAGACGGTCGCGGGAATCCTTGGGATTTTCCGCCAGCTTGTCCGCCAGGTTCTCAGGGGCGAATTCATCGAAGGGCCATGCAGGCTCCACCTTGGTGCCGGGCTGCAGGGTCACCTGGATGAGGGGCTTGCGGCCACCTTCATGCAGTTTGTCCATGGGCACGCTGCTGGTCTTGGGCACATCCACTGCCTTCTTTTCCAGCATGGCGGCCAGCTCAAAAAGGTCCTGCTGCAGGCTCTTGTGCGCAGGGGCATCGTGGCAGCGGGCGCACTTCATTTCCACACCGAGGAAGGCGGTGCTGATGATGGTTCCTTTCGCTGCCATGGGCACGTCATTGCCAGAGGCGGTGCCAAACCCGGCCGGGCCGCCGAAACGCTCGCTGCCCTGCATGCGCAGCAGTTCGGTGACGACGAGATCCATCGGGCGATCATCTTCCAGAGCCTCATGCAGATACCAGCGGAAGGGCCCGGTGTTATTCAGCGTGGGATTGAGGATGTTCGGATTTTCAGCCAAGGCATCCTGCCAGTAGCCCATCCATTTGTCTGCCCAGCGTTTGTCGGCCAGCAGGTGGTCAATGGCCTTGGCGCGTTTGTTAGGGCTCTTGTCGGCGGTGAAACTGGCGATCTCTTCCAGGGTCGGTACCACGCCCACCGTATCCAGCGTCACACGACGGAGGAAGGCGAGGTCATCGCTGAGATCCGTGATCTCGATGCGGTCCACATTCATCTCAGGCCAGACGGCTCCTTCGCTGATCCAGCGCTGGATCACGGCGATCTGCTCCGCCTTCAGCGGGTGGCCTTTCGGTGGCATGATGTAGTCTTCGTCCGTGGTGCTGATGCGGGCGATGAGGGAGCTCTTTTCAGGCTTGCCTGGAACGATGGCCGGCCCGTCGGATTCGCCACCTTTCAGGGCTTCGGCCAGGGAGTCGAGCTTCAGGTCGCCCTTGGTCTTGCTGCCCTGGTGGCAGCTAAAGCAGTTGGCTTCCAGGATCGGCATGACTTCCTTGTAGAAGTTCACCCCATCCTTTTTAGCTGCCGAATACTGGGCCGCGACGGCATCAATCTTGGCATTCAGGAAATGGTCCACCGCATTGTTGGCCGGGTAGCCTTTTACCGGGGCAGGCACCTTCACCGCAGGAGCACTGGCCAGCCACTGGGCGGCGGCATCGCGGCGCTTGGTCCAGTAGGCGTCATGCTTCGCACGCACCTTGGCGCGGCGCTCAGCATTCGCTTCCACCAGCCAGGCGTTCTGCTTCTTCTCATAGGCAGCCCAGCCAGCGTCATTGTACGCCACCTTGTCATGGCCCACCAGTTCCCAGGTCTCGCGCCCTTCATAGGAAATGGCCACCACCGTCTCCCCCGTTTCGGGACGTTTTTTGGAAGAGCCCACCACACCGCCCACCATGCTCTCGATGACAAACAGGTGCTCGCCACCCTTGGTTTCAAATTCCGCCCACAGTTCCTGTGTTCCTGGAGGTGCAAAGCGGAAGTCGGGGCCGAGGTTCAGGTAGTTGTCCTGCTCGGACACACGGCCATGGCCGCCCGTGTCGGATTTGGCAAAAGGGAGGTCCAGGAAAGGCTTGCCATCGATGAGAAGGCGGGTGGCGCTGCGGCCACGGACCAGGAGACGATGTTTGCCCGCAGGCAGCTTCACCACCGAGGCAGCGCGTAGCAGGTAGGGAATGGGGCGATCTCCACGCACCCCCGTTTCCACATACTTCTGCGGCACTTCAGACAGGCCAAAGACATCCAGCGTGTAAGTCTCCGTCGGGGAAGGTGGCAGCGCAGGCCAGGAGTTCTTTGGCGGCACCCCCTCCTCGCAGATCTGCACCAGCACGCGGCCCTTGGGCAGCTTCTTGGCATCAATCGGTGGCGGTGGTGGCTGGAACTGATAACGCTGCGCCAGCAGCACTTCCGGGAGCACCTCACGATACACGGCGATCTCATCCAGGGCACCCGCCAGGGTATTGCCTGCGCCGCCACCGTAACCAGTGCCGATCATGACATCATCCGCATCGCTCACGGGTGGCTCGGTGGTCTTGCCCGCGATGTCCCAGACACCGCCACTGGTTTTCTTGCCGTCCACATAGGCCTTCATCGTCTCCGGCTTGCCGAAGGTGTAGGTCACCGCCACGTGATGCCAGCCTGACCCAGGATTGAAACCTTCTTTGGAAACCCAGCGGTGATAGTTTTCCGCCCCAGCCTTGTTGCGGCTGCGGAAAAGGAAGCAAGGCCGTGCCTCACCACCCTCGCCCTTTAGGCGCAGCGCCCAGTTCTGATTTTCGGAGGTGAATTTGTCCGACTTGTTCCGCCCCTTACCAATCAGGTAAACATACTTCCCGTTAGCCAGATCTTCGGCATTCACCCAGGTCTCGATGCTAATGGTATCCCCCTGGACGAAACGCAGGTTCGTTTCCGGCAGGTCGGTTTCCTTCACCTGGATGAAGCTGTCCTTGCCGGTGAAGGCGGCAGCTTTGTTGCCCTTTTCAAAAACGGGATAGATCGGCTTCTGCGGGCCAGTGGGCTCGATCGTTGCCTTGCCTTTCAATTCGCCAGGCTCTTTGCCCTCAAAGGTCCACTTCACCAGCGGGCTCACCTTCGGCACGGGGGTGGAGTCGTTCTGGGCGGCGTTTTTCGCGTCGTCCGCAGGATCGGCCGCCAGCAGCAGGCCAGGAAGGAAAAGGAATGGAAGGGCGCGTGTCATGTCCGGGTATGTTTCAGTGTATGAAACCAACGCCCCCTGACGAGACATTTCACAGCCGCCGACACCCCACTTTAGGGGGATGCCGGACAGACGGCGAAAAAGCTGAAAGCCCCCCCTGTCCTCACTTCGCCAAGGGCAGCTCGTAGCACACGGCCTCACGATCATTGCGCACGAGCAGGTAACGGCCCGCCAGCGTGGGATGGTTCCAGGTCTTGCTGCTCAGGGCGCCAATCTTGCCCAGCTCCTGAAATCCTTCGGGCTTCGCTGCCGCGAGATGAACCGGGCCGCTCTCGCTCTGGATGATGACCACGTCATCCACCAGCAGGCTCTGTCCCGAGGCAAAACGCCCCTCTTTCCACAGGCGCTCCCCGGTGGCCAGATCCAGGCAGGCCAGGCGCCCATCGTCCAGGCCATAGGCGTGGCCCTCCCGCGCCGCCGGGCTGTTGAACTGGGTCTTCATCTTCATGCCTGTCCACAGTTGTGCAGCCGCCAGAGAACCATCCGCTGCCGCCTTAATTTCCAGCATCTGGCAGCCCATGCCGTAACCGGCGGAAAGAAACACCCGATCCTGGCCTAACACCAAGGGTTGCGAGGCTTTGGGCCAGTTGGCACCGCCCCATTCATGGTCCAGCAGCACCGCACCACTGGCAGGATCATAAGCGGTCAAAGAGCGTACATTGTTACTCAGGATCACCCGTTTTCCCGCCAAAGTGGCGAGCATCGGTGAGGAATAGCATGCCTGGTCATCGCCCGCTTTCCAGGCCAGTTCCCCGGTATCCAGGCGATAGGCGAACAGCACCGGCCCCTTAGTCTTGCCCCCAGTCACCACCACCTTGTCATCCACAATCAAGGGCGAGGCACTGACACCCCATTCGATGTTTTCCAGTGTGTTTTCCGCCAGGACAGAGCGCTGCCAAATGGGTTTGCCCGTCGTGGCGTTGAGACAGTTCAGCAGTCCCGTGGCTCCATAAGCATAAACCCGTCCCTCATGCACCGTCGGCGTTGCGTGGGGGCCATCCCCGCTTTGCCATTGGGAAAAACGAACCGGGTCTGCGTAGGACCACAGCAGCTTGCCCGTGAAGAGATCGTAGCAGGTCACCATCTCCTCTTCGCCCCGCTGCTCCTGCGTGAAAGCTCGGCCCTGCACCACCGCATAGGCGGACCAACCCAGGCCAATCGGCTGACGCCACAGCTCCTTTGGGGTCACTGACTTCCAATCGGACGCAAGCTTCGCTCCCGTGATGGCACCATCCCGATTCGGGCCAAAGAACTGCGGCACATCGGCAGACTTGGCCAGCATGGTTGCATCCGGGGTCCAGCCCTCAGCGGGCAAGACCGCTTTCAGACTGGCCAGGGAAGCCCTTTCGGATTTCGACCACTTCCACACAATGTTCGGCACCCCCGTGCCATCCAGTGTCCCATCCACCCGCGTCGCCCACTTCGCGGCCCCACCCAACACCACCAGCAAGGCCAGCCCCGTCAGCCGGAAACGCCATGAAAAACGTGGGGTGCAGACGAACCAAAAACAGTTCAGGATCACCACCAGCAGCGGAATCGCCGCCGTGAGCCAGCTTTTAAGATTCCGCTCAAACTCTGGAAGGGAGCGAATGTAGAAAACGGCAGCCATGCCCAGCAAAACGGTGGCGATGGGAAACCAAGGCAGGCCGCGAGAACGTGCCTTGGGGATAGAGGGAGATTCAGTGATCATAGACGAATATCAAGGTTACCAATTCGGAGTGAGTGCTTACTTCTATACAAAATCAAAAAAATATCAGCTCATCAGCAAAGCGAATGCCTGCGGGTGATAAGTTCGGCGGATGGCTTCCGCCTTGAGCCCCAGCCCTTGCAGGGCAAACCAGACCGCCTGCTCCACCTGAGCCGCGCGATCCGCTTCCAGCTCCACCACCGGGCGTCCGGGCATTTCATTCAGCATGAGCATCGCTGCAAAGTGCTGCACAAACCACGCGCCGACATTTCCCTCCAATGGGGAGACTTGCGCATCGCCCGCAGCAATGGCCACCGCGAGGCAAGACTCCAACTTTTGGATAAACTCACGCCCCACGCGCTGCATGAAACCCCGGGCAAAGTTGCCATCTTCGATGATGCTGTTCGCCAGCAAGCGATGCAGAGCCTGCTCCGCCGCAGGCACGGCAGACACGGGGCGCAGCACCTTCGCCATCATGTAATGTACCAGCATGACCAGCGAAGCAGTCGAATCCTCCAACTGGCCCAGCATCTCGGCCTTCTCCCCCGCTTTGGCCTGGCAGCAATGGGTTTGTAGCGCGAGGTAGAGATCCTCCTTGGTCGGAAAATGCCGAAACATCAGTGCCTCAGACACCCCGGCGGCCTTGGCCAACTCCTTCGTCGTCGCCCCATGGAAACCACGCTCAGCAAACACCCTCAGGGCCGCGTCCAAAATGCCCCCACGCCGCTCATCGCTGGGCAGTCGGAGATTAGGTGTGGCAGGAGGCATGGACACACATGTAAGTGATTACTTACATTCGTCAACCAACATTTACCTCTGCCTGTTCAGCTTGATCTAAAAGTGATAGGTCAGAGCTTTTTGCGTGTCCACCTTTACTCGCCCGCTTTGGATAAGGCGCTGAATGAGTTTAGGTATATCTGGGTTGGCCACGTCCTTCTGCAAAAAGGCGGCCAAACATGTCAGCAGAGTCTTCTCTCGTTTCGGCCGATTTCCTGACTTCTTCAGAAAAGCCACCACACGCTCCAGCTCAGTTCCAGCAGGTTTGGCTTCGGTAGACCTCATCGTCACATGAGCTACGGAGCCCAAATCCTCCCCATTTAATTTGGAAGAGGGGGCCTTTTTGACCACGATGGTTTTGATAACCTCAGGCTGCACCACCCCTGGCTTTGGGCGAGGTTCGATGAGATCTCGAAAGTCCTCATGCCGTGAAACAGCCACCTGCCGACTGCGCAAATGCTGAACCAGCGGATCATACCCGGTGTCTTTAGACACAATGTGGTACTGGCCGCCAGGGTAGCTCAGCACAGCTTGGCCAACATAATAGGAGAGAGCAAAATCGAGTGCATTTTTTCCGATGGATTGCAGACGGATGATCTGGACGGCCTCAGAATGCTGCAAAAGCTTTTCCACCACTTCCACCCCCAGCTTGGTCTGCTGAGCCCCCATCATCAAAGTAAATTGGAATCCCCGACGTCCCACCAGAGACAGGTCCAACTCATGCACATTCTCGAAATCAATGAACACGTGATGGCAGGGCGCTGGAGGAATCATAATACCGCATTCAATCTAAGCGATTGACCCACCCCCCCAAGTGGAATTTCCACACAAATAACTACTACCCATAAAAAAGGCTGCCCAGCAAATACCGGGCAGCCTTGAAATGAAACGGTAGCTGATTAACGCTCGTCGATCGGAACGACCTTCTGACCGTAAGGACGACCGACGTATTCGCTCAGCGGGCGGAACAGGCGGTTTTCGCTCCACTGTTCCAGCACGTGGGCAGTCCAGCCGCTCATGCGGGCGATGGCAAAGATCGGGGTGAAGAGATCCGTCGGAATATCGAGGCTGTAATAAACGGTGGCGCTGTAGAAATCCACGTTCGCATTGAGGCCCTTGCGCTCGCGCATGATTTCGGCAATGCGCTCGGACATCTGGATCCACTTGGCCTCACCAAGCTGGGCGGTGAGCTGGATGGCCATCTCACGGAGGTGCGGCGCGCGGGGGTCGAGGACCTTGTAAACGCGGTGGCCGATGCCCATGATCTTCTTTTTCTGGGCCAGGGCGTCTTCCACCCAGGCGTCCACATTGTCCGGACTGCCGATCTCTTCCAGCATGTGGATCACGCCTTCATTGGCACCGCCGTGAAGAGGACCTTTGAGGGCACCGATTGCCGCGCTGATGGCGGAGTACATGTCGCTGAGCGTGGAGGCCACGACGCGGGCGGTAAAGGTGGAGGCATTGAAGCCATGCTCGGCATGCAGCACGTAGGCCACATCCAGAGTCTTCTCGGCTTCCTTGCTCGGCACTTCGCCGGTCATCAGGTAGAGGAAGTGGGCAGCTTCGCTGAGGTCCTTGCGGATCGGTGGCAGTTCCTTGCCGGTGCGGGCACGGTGGAAGTAAGCGGCAACCACGCCGATCTGTGACACAAGGCGGATGGCCGTGGCGAGGTTCTCGCTCACGTCCACATCGTGACGCTTGAGTTCATAGCTTCCCAGCATGGAGACAGCTGTGCGCATGATGTCAATCGGCTTGGCCTTTTTAGGGGCGGCCAGCAGGTAGTCGATCACGCCCTGGGGCAGCTCGCGCTCAGCACGCAGTGCGGTGGTCAGTTTCTCCAGTTCGGCACGGTTAGGCAGCTTCTGGTAAAACAGCAAATAGACGACCTCTTCGTAGCTGACCTTGCCGGCGAGTTCATTGATGTCGTATCCGCAATAAAAGAGGATGCCCTCAGCACCCTTCACTTCCCCGAGACGGGTTTCTGCTGCGACGATTCCTTCGAGACCTTTGGAGACGACTGCCATGGCTGTTTTTAATGGGATGGGGGTTTGCGATTGGAAAGAGGTCAACATACGGGATGGATCTCCCGTGTCTTTGTGCGAGTTAGCTGCAAGCGTGCAAACGCTCAAGGCAAAATACGCTCCAAGAGCGTTTCCTGAGCCAACTTCCCCATCTTCGCATCAATGGCGAGGGTTCCCCCCAAGCTTTTCCTGACCCGGGGATAAAGGCATCTGCCAAACAGCGGCATCCTGGGGGATTCCTTCCAACTCCACAAAGGGCGCCAACCCAGATTCCAGGCGGCCAGCCCGAGCCTCCCGTGAAGTGGCTGCGGAAGTATTCCCTTCCTGGTCTTTGCCCACCCGGGTCTGGATCCGCGAAAGCAGGCTGCGAGGCTCCAGCCGGGTCCAGACCTTGCCAGACCAGTAGTCCCCTTTCCATCCCTGGCCAGGAGTCGAATGAACGTAGAGGGCAAAGCGGTCGAACATGATTTCCGGTACGTAACGGCTGCCGACCCGTGAGACCAGGGGAGGATTGGAGGGATCTGGGCGGCCCTCCGTGGATTCCAGCAGGTACTCCTTGTCATCCACCTTCACCACCACCCAGGCATGGCCCCCCATGTCACCGTAACGGCCCAGTGCCACGCGCGCCTGAAACCCGCGTGAAAGCAGCCAGTCACACAAAAAGATCGCAGAGTCCTCGCAGTCTCCCCGACCTTTCCTCTGAGTGTCCAGGCTCGTTTGCCAGGCATCGGTGGACTCTTTTTTGGAGCCTGGATCCTTGGTATAAACACAGTTGGCATGCACAGCCGCCCAGATGGTGAAAAGCTCATGCACCCGGGAGTCATCTTTGGCAAAAATGGCCGGGGGGGCATACCCAGTCAGGAACTCATTCACAAAACGATAACGCCCGGCCTCATCCGCCGCCACGACGGCGTAGGTGCGCCGGCATTGCGGGCACTCCAGTCCCAGGCTGTTTTGGGCGCGAGAAACCCTGACAATGTGCGGATGCTCGCAGTGAGGACAGGTGCTGAAAAAAGCCTCCTGATCACTGGCCGCGATTGCCTCAGGACTGAAGTCTTCCAGGCGCTGGCCCACGATCAAAAGAGCATGGGTCACCAGTCCGCCAGCAGACCGGCGGATCGCACAGGCCAGATGCGTCATCTCAGGCGCGGTCTTCTGCGAAAAATCATGAAACTGGTCCAGCAAGGCCCGCAATGTGGGACCGCTGGCCGTACAGACGGACACCTGTAAATAGCGCGGCATTTTGTCCTGCACGATCTGGGTGAGGCGGTTCACATCATCCAGCTCCATCGTTGGGAACTCCGATTCCAGCCAAGTCTCGAGTTCAATGTCCATCTTCAGCAGCGGCTGCCGGGCCCCCATGCGGACGAAGTTGAGCCTGTCCACCAAGTCCACCTCAAAGCGCACACCCGAGTACGCCTGGTCCTCACCGCTCATCCATTCTTTGAACCAAAGGTCCCAGGCGGCCAACCGGCCATTCTTATGGGCCATCAGTCCGCCAGCCAGGGTAAGGCCGAGGAGGATGGACCAAAGAAGAAGACGGGCGAGCATGAACGGTCCGTATTATAGTATTTATAGACAAAGACGCAATCCCAAAGCTGTCCGAGATCCATGGCTCGCACTCTCGCTGGCCGCAGGGGCATGGATCAACGCCGAGCCTTGGCTCCACGCTCATCGGTTTCCACCACGCCGTCGCGCAGACGGATGATGCGGGTGCAGCGTTCGATCATGCGTTCGTCATGGGTCACGAAGACAAGAGTCTTCCCCTGTTCGTTGAGTTCATCAAAAAGCGCCAGGATCTCCTGGCCCGATTTGGAATCGAGGTTCCCGGTGGCCTCATCCGCCAAAATCATGAGCGGGCTGTTGGACAGGGCTCGGGCGATGGCCACACGCTGCTGCTGCCCGCCGGAAAGTTCGTTAGGCTTGTGATAAAGCCGATGCCCCAGGCCCACCTGGTTGGCCAGCTTTTCCGCCACCTCGCGCATCTGCGCATCATCGGCACCGCCATAGTACATCGGCACGGAGATGTTCTCCAGGACGGTGAGCTGCTGGATGAGGTTATAACTCTGGAAGATGAAGCCCAGGTTGCGATTGCGCGCCGCCGAGAGGTCGTCATCGTTCAGCGTGGCCACGTTTTCACCACCGAGGAAGTAGTCGCCGCTGGTCGGCTGATCCAGGCAGCCCAGGACATTGAGCAGCGTTGACTTGCCACAGCCGGAGGGCCCCATGATGCAGACGTACTCACCAGGATGAATGTCAAAGGACACTCCCTGGAGCACCTGGCTCAGGACATCGCCCATCTGGTAAGACTTGCGAATGTCCCGCAGACTGATGATCGGTTCAGACATGCGTCACTTCACGGTGGCCACATCCTTGGGCTTGGTTTTGCCCTGCCCTTTGGGTTTGGCGGGCGTCGCGGGATTTTCTGGCAGGCCGGGAGCCGTTGGGCCGTCCGCCTTGTTTTCCGGCACCAATTTCTTCGGCAGAGACAGGGCGACGAGTTCGCCCAGCTGAAGGCCGGTGCGCACCTCAATGAATTCGTCGTTGAACAGGCCGGTCTCGACCGAGCGGCGGGCGAGGCCGCCGCTTTCATTCACGTAGCAGTAGTGATGGTCGTTTTCGACCTCGATGCTCTGCACGGGGACGAACATGACATCGGCAAGCTGATCCACCAGGATTTCCACCTTGGCATTCATGCCGGGCTTCATCCAGGGGTGAGTGCCCAGGATGTGGATGGAGGCGGGGTACACCTTCAGGTTAGGCGTGTAACGGCTGCTGCTGGAGTCTGGCAGAACGGCGAGTTCCGCCACGCGGCCTTCCAGGACGATGCCCGGCTCGGCATCCACCTTGATCAGGGCCGGCTGACCGATGCGCACCTTCTTCACCTGGGATTCGTGAACGTTCACATGCACGCCCATCTGGGACATGTTCGGAATGGTGAGCACGGTCTGACGGAAACGGACATTGCTGCCTTCTTCAATGGACTCGCTGTACCGGGCCGAGGCACTGGCATTCAGGTCGCCATAGGCCACAAGGCCCGGCTGCACCGCCCGCATCATGCAGGCCTTCAGCTGGCGGTCGAGGTCCTCCTTTTTGGCCAGTTCCATTTCATAGCGGCGCTTCGCCGTCTGGAAACGTGTCTCGGCCTGGGCCATTTTGGAACGGTTCGCCCGCACGGTGCGCTGCAGCTTGGTCAGGCTCTCGCGATAACCGGAGACCAGCTGGGCACACATTTTGGAGAAGGCGTATTTCTTAAACAGGGCCAGCTCCGTACTCGCCGTCTTGCCGGCGAGAGACACCTTTTCAAAGTTGACCTGATCATTCTCCAGCTGCGTTTTGGAAATGAAATCGCGCGAGGCGAGGCGCTGCGAGGCCTCGACTTTTTGCTTGGCCACCGCCAACTCGGATTTGCGCAGGAGCAGTTCGTCCTCCAGCTGGCGGAGCTTTTGCTGAGCTTCGCCATCACCGCTATTCTGGCCTTCCAGGAAAGGCGAAAAATCAATGCGTTCGGACTCGGCGGAGCCAATGGTCTTTTTCAGCGGCCGGATGGGATCTTTTTTCGCTTCCACCACAGCGGAAACATTGGTGCCAGCCTCCAGCTGGGCATTGGCCTGAGACTCGAGCTGATCAGAAAACTTATCAAATTCAGGCGCATCTTTGGGCAGCCCTGCAGCGGCCAAAATCTTCATGCTCAATTCACGGCCAAGGTACTTCTCAAAATCCATCAGGGCGAAGATCGCCGTCTCCTTCATGTCACGCACGAGGCTCTGGTTCTCGCTGCGCTGGATCTCCCGGCCTTCGTCGGCATCAATGTAAGAAGCGACGGTGGTCTGAAACTGGATCTCGTGGTCTTGAATGCGGGTTTTCAGGTCGGAGTTGTCGAGCTCGACCAGGACTTTCCCTTCCTTCACATCTTCTTCCGTCACCAGATAGCCTTCCGGAATCAGGCTGAGGATTTTGGTCGGAGTTTCGATTTCAGACTTCAGTTCGAAGTTCTGCAAGGCACGGATTTCCCCGCCCTGGAGCACGTTGATCTGCAGCCGCCCTTTTTGGACGGAGAAAGTCGGCACATCTTCGGCCTGCCGGTCTGAGCCGGACATGAAGTAACTGACCGCGGCAATCCCTGCCACAGCGACTCCTCCATAGATCCAGATTTTAGACTTCACCTTCTTCATGACTCTCCCTTCGGTTTCTCGTTATTCAATACGTCCACCCACGACCCGTCTTTCTGAATGTAGAGCACTCCCATGTCGCTCCACAGCTGGAGGCGGGCGATGACGTGGTCAATCAGGGTGGACACAACAAGGTCGCGTGCAGTGATGAGGCGGTCTTGGGATTCCACGATGTCACGGGCGGTGCCCTGCCCTTCCTCCATGAGCGCGGTTTCGATTTCGAGACGCTTTTGCGCCAGTTCCAGGCCCCTTTGAGCCAGGTCATACTGCTTGTGGGCCACGGCGAGGCCGCGCCAATCGCTGCGGATGGTGTTGCGGAGCTGCTCCTCCGCGAGATCGAGCTGCCGCTGGGCAAGCTGCTCATCCAGCTGGCTGGCCCGGAGCAGGTTACGCTCAGGCTTCGTGTTCAGGTTCAGATCCACATCCACCCCGCTGGCGAAACGGCGGACCTTTGGATTCAGCTCAAGCCCCTCGTTGTTGCTTGGCGTGCCCACCTGGTAACCCACCAAGGCATTCAGGGTCGGCAGGGTCTGCTGATGGGCGATCTTTACCCGACGGTGGGTATCGGCCAGGCGGTCGCGCTGATTGTAAAGGTCCAGGCGGGTGATGAGGGCGGTGTCCAAGACCGTGTCCAGGTCATCCCGAGGCTCCACCACCTCCAGCCGCTTCAGCTCATCGTTGCTGAGGATGATGCGCTCCGTCACTGGCAGGCCCAGGGCCACCTTGAGGTCATCAAGCTGCTCCTCGTAATTGCGGACGGCGGTGATCCAGTTACGCTCATAGGTGAGCTGGCCCTGCTGGATCTGTTTCAAGCTGGACTGGGTGCGCAGATTGGCGGCGGCGAGAGCGCCTTCACGCTCGATGGAGGTCGCCGCAGCACGGTTCGCCACGTAGCGGTTGCGGGCGGCTTCGCGGGCCTGCAGCGTGCGCAGATACTGGGTGGTGATGCTGACGGTGAACTCCTTGCGGTACTGGGTGAAATCGCGGATGGCGTAGAGCACGTCGCGCTCATCCTGACGGAGCGGCTCCGAAGCAGCCAGCACCCCGGCCCCGCGCAGCAAAGGCTGGGACAGGTTCACCGTTGCACGGGAATCGCTGAGATTGCGCACGCCACCGGTGAAAAAGCGGGTGAAGTCGGTCGTCAGGTCCAGCGCCAGCCGGGCACCGGTCTTCATGAGGTAGTCCACCCCCACCCCACCATTGGCCGTGAGGGTTTTGCTCCGGACGATGTTGTTCACACCGGTTTTCACCTGAGACTCAGTGTAGGTGCCGCTGCCGTCCGCGCCCAGGATCGGGCTGTAGAGCTGCCGGGTGCCCGTGAGGGTCAGCGCCGAGAGATAAACAATTTCCTTCCGGTTCAGGTAGGTGCGGTTGCGATGCACGGCAAAGTCCAGCGCATCCGCCAGGGTGATGACCCGAGCGCCTTTTTCAATGTAGGCCCGATCGCCAAGGAAATCGGACGTTTCGGAATTCTTGATGAGCACGGCCAGATTGACCGGCTGCGGTGGAGTCACACTCAGCAGAGTCTCGTCTTCCGCGCCTGGGACAATTCGGGATTTTTGCCCGATAATCCCGAATACTTCCCGATCTGCCCATTTTTTAAAGAAGCCCTGCGAACAGCCTGACATCAGACACACACTCAGCGCGGCAACGGAATGCAGCGAACGGTACAGGCGGCTGGAAGGCATGGATGACAGCATAACAAAAAAGCGATCTGCTCAATAAAGGGTTGGGCGAGCAGACTGACAGGGTTGGGGGATGAATACTACGCCCCCCAAAGCCCGTCTCTATCAAGGCAGGTTAAATAATCCACGTTCGCACAATGTCATCCGCCCCCTGCCGATTCTTCATCTTGCCCGCAGCCAAACCCGTATTCATTTCCGAATAGCCCTCATTGCAGAGATTTGCCGCATCCAGAACGGCCAGCCGGTGTTTCAAATAGCCGTTGCCACACCTGCCTCACCCCTACACTTTCCATCATGGAGGAACCGCTCCCAAAAGAAATCACCGAAGAAATGATCAAAGAAGTGTCCGGCTCCCCGCCGACACGCAAGACCTTGATCGAGCGACTGGACAACTGGAGCGACTGGTCGAGCTGGGATGAATTCTACCGGACCTACTCCGGTTTCGTCTTTCACGTGGCGCGCAAATCCGGCCTGAGTGATGACGAGGCCAGCGATGTGGTGCAGGAGACCTTCATCGGCGTGGCCAAGAACCTGCAGAAGAAAAAATTCGACACCAGCCTGGGTTCCTTCAAATCCTTCCTGCTCAACCAGGCTCGTTGGCGCATCCTGGACCAGTTTCGCCGCCGCAAAAAGCAGCAGAGCCGCGAGGCGAACCTGTATGCGGATGAAACCGATGACCGCCGCACCGCCCCGATCGACCGCTGTGCGGACCCCAATGGCATGGCCCTGGAAAAGCTCTGGGACAAGGAATGGCAGGACAAGATCATGGACATCGCCCTCCGCCGGGTGAAGGCCCTGGTCTCCCCGCGTCAGTACCAGATTTTCTCCTGTTACGTCCTCAAAGGCTGGGACCCGGAGCGCGTCAAAAAGGAACTGGGGGTCAATGCCGCCCAGGTCTATCTGGCGAAGCATCGCGTGGGCCGCATTCTGAAACGCGAGGCGGCGAAGCTGGCGGCTGAGGAAGAGGAGTCCTAGGGTCCGGGACGGATCAGTATCTGATCTTGTCCCCTTTCACATCCCACTCACGAAACACGGCGGCTCCTTCGGTCGCAAGCTGCTGCTGCATGGTCAGACTGCGTTCCCCTAGGGGAAGGCGCAGTTCGCGGTAGATAAACTCGTCATCAAAGCCGGCCGCAGCCGCATCGTGACGGGTGGCGGCAAAGAGGATGCGATCCACCCGCGCCCAGTAGCAGGCCGCGAGGCACATGGGGCAGGGCTCGCAACTGGCATAGACCGTACAGCCTTCCAGTGAAAAGTGGCTGAGTGCCCGGGTCGCCTCCCGAATGGCCACCATTTCGGCATGGGCCGTGGGATCGTTGGTCGAGGTGACCTGGTTCCAGCCCGTAGCGATGATGTCCCCGTTCCGGGCGATGACTGCGCCGAAGGGACCGCCCTCACCAGCGAGCATGTGCTCACGGGCAAGGTCCATGGACAGCTGCAACAGGCGTTGATCCTCAGGATTCATAAAGAAGGCCATCAGGCTACCCCATTTGAGAGCCCCTGGCTACCCCGCATGGATTCGAACCATGAACGAGAGATCCAAAATCTCCTGTGTTACCATTACACCACGGGGTAATGCGGTGAGGGCTGGCAGAATAGACCTCCCTCAGGCGCTGTGCAACAGGCACCGTGAGATTTTTCATGGCTTTCCAGCATCGGGCCAGGGAGCATCAATCCTTGCCGGACAGGTCGGACTTGTGGGCGCGGGTTTCGGCCACGATCATACCGCTGAGGGCGATGAGGGAAATCAGGTTGGGAATGGCCATGAGGCCGTTGAAGGCATCCGACAAATCCCAGACAACACCGAGCGGCAGCACGGACCCGACCAAGACGGCCGCCACCCAGAGAAGGCGGTAGGGCTTGACCGCCCGGCTGCCAAAGAGGTACTCGGCGGCCTTTTCCCCATAGTAACTCCAGCCCAGAATGGTGGAGAAAACGAAAGTCACGAGGCCAAAGATCAGGATGTAGGGGCCATAGACATGCAGGTCGGCAAAAGCGGCCTGGGTCAGTTGCACCTTGCCCAGCCCTTCCTTCCAGTGACCGCTGCTGACGATGACCAGACCGGTCATGGCGCAGACGACCACAGTGTCCCAAAACGTTCCGGTGGAAGAAACCAGGGCCTGACGCACCGGATTCCTGGTCTGGGCGGCCGCCGCAACGATGGGGGCGCTGCCCAGGCCGGATTCATTGGAAAACAGGCCGCGGGCAATGCCGTAGCGCATGGCCTCCTTCATCCCCGCCCCGATGAAGCCGCCAATGGCCGCCTGTCCGGTGAAGGCCGTGTTAAAGATCAGCGAGAGGGTCTCAGGGATGACTGCATAATTTTTGATGAGGATGCAGGCGCAGCCGATGACGTAGCCGATGGCCATGAAGGGAACCAGCACGCTGCAAAAGCGGGCGATGCTCTTCACCCCGCCCAGGATCACGGCCCCGGCCACCACGGTCATGAGACCGCCGACCGACCAGGCGATGACATTTTTGTCATACTCGGGCAGCAAGTTCTGCACATGGCCCACCACCGAATTGGCCTGCGACATGCAGCCGATGCCGAAACCAGCCACACAGGTGAACACGGCAAAGACAATGCCCAGCCAGCGCATGTTCATGCCGCGCTCCAGTACATACATGGGGCCGCCGGCAAAGCTGCCATCCGGCATCTGCACACGGTATTTCACGGCCAGCAGAGCCTCGCCATATTTGGTGGCGATGCCAAAAACGCCGGTGAGCCACATCCACAGCACCGCGCCCGGCCCGCCCGCCGCCACCGCGCTGGCGACACCGATGATATTTCCGGTGCCGATCGTCGCCGCGAGAGCCGTCATGAGAGCGCCGAATTGCGACACATCGCCCGAGGCCCCTTCATCCTTGGTCACGGAAAGTTTGATGCCCCGGAGCAGGTGCTTTTGAATGAAGCCCGTGCGGAAAGTCAGAAACAGGTGGGTGCCAAACAAAAGAATGATGAGCGGCAGTCCCCAAACAAATCCGGCAAAGTCGGCGGCAAATTTGGCAAAATCCATAGAATGTCCTTTTAGCCGCCCTCCTGGAGAGATGCCAGAAAAAGAAGTGCATCTTCATTCGGCTTCAGAAGCGTAGCGGCATCGGGAAAGACCGCTAATTCCCCTTGCCCATGGTATGCAGACTGCTAGAAAAGCTCCATGCAGATGCAAAAACGCCAATTTTTCGTTTTAGGGGCCGTCGGAATTCTTCTTTCCGGCCTGACAGGATGCAACAAAAGCGGCGGAGACACCATCCTGATCGGTGAGTTCGCCTCCCTGACGGGCAAGGAAGCCACCTTTGGCATGTCGTCCCATGAAGGCACGCTCCTGGCGATCAAGGAAATCAATGCCGCCGGCGGTGTGCTGGGCAAGCAGCTGGAGCTGAAAACTGAGGACGACCAGTCCAAGGCGGGCGAGCCGGCCAACGTCGTGAACAAGCTGATTTCGAAAGACGGTGTGGTGGCCATCCTGGGTGAGGTGGCCTCCAGCCGCTCCCTGGAAGCCGCGCCGATCTGCCAGCAGAACGGCATCCCGATGATCACGCCTGCCTCGACGAATCCAAAGGTGACGGAAACGGGTGACTACATCTTCCGCGTCTGTTTCATCGATCCCTTCCAGGGCACGGTGATGGCCAACTTTGCCACCAAGACCCTGAATGCCAAAAAGGTGGCCGTCTTCACCGATGTGAAGAGCGACTACAGCAAAGGCCTGGCGAAGTTCTTCAAGGAAGGCTTCCTCAAGGCGGGTGGCACCATCGCCGCCGAGCTGGACTTCAACGGAGGTGACAAGGACTTCAAGGCCCAGCTCACCGCCATCAAATCTGCGGCACCGGACGCCGTCTTCATCCCTGGTTACTACACGGATGTGGCGCTGATTGCCATTCAGGCCAAACAGCTGGGCCTGAACATCCCCCTCATCGGCGGCGACGGCTGGGAAAGTGAAAAGCTTGTCGAGTTGGGTGGTGAGGCCGTCGAAGGCCACTACTTCTCCACCCATTACGCAGCGGATGCGGCCTCGCCAAAGGTGACGGCCTTTGTGGCGGCTTACAAAAAGGACTTCAACAACAAGGTGCCAGACTGCATGGCCGCCCTGGGTTATGACTCCGTCTATTTCCTGGCCGATGCCATCAAACGCGCGGGAAGCACCGAGCCGGCCAAGCTGCGCGACGCACTGGCCGCCACCAAGGAATTCGATGCCGTCACCGGCAAAGTCGCCATCAATGCGCAGCGCGATGCGGTGAAGTCCGCCGTGATCCTGCAGGTCAAGGGTGGCAAGTTCAAGTTTGTGGAAACCGTGAACCCCTAAGTGCTGATAGCCGGGAGTTGATGGTTGATGGGCTGCACCGGCAAATTCGCCCGCTCTCATGAATCCCGGCATGCGCATCCCACAAGCCCGGCTGCCTTTTTAAGGCCATCAGCAATCAACTCTCAACCATCAACTTCCCCTGGACTGGTTTCTTCAGCAACTCATCAACGGCCTCGCCCTGGGCTCGATCTATGCGCTCATCGCGCTGGGTTACACGATGGTCTATGGTGTGTTGAGGTTCATCAACTTCGCCCACAGTGATGTGCTGATGCTCGGGGCCTACTCGGCCTATTTCCTGGCCCCGGCGGTGCAAAAGGTGGCTCCCCTGCCCTCCGTCACCGGGGCGGTGATCGTGGTGCTGCTTTCGGCCATCATCTGCGCCGGGATCGGCATGCTGATTGAGTTTCTCGCCTACCGCCCGCTGCGTTCGCGGCCAAAGCTGACGGTGCTGATCACCGCCATCGGGGTGTCCCTGTTCATTGAATTCACCTGCCAGCACAAGGCTGTGTTTGGGGCAGACACCAAGGCCTTCCCGCGTCTGCTGGGAGAAAGCGACCTGCACCTCGGCGGCCTAGTCATCGGAAGCAACGACCTGCTGGTCCTGGGAGTCACGGTGCTGCTGCTGGCTGGCCTGTGGTTCATCGTCCAGCGCACGAAGATAGGCACCGCCATGCGCGCGGTTTCCTTCAATCAGCAGGCGGCGGCGCTGATGGGCATCAACATCAACCGCATCATCTCCTTCACCTTCGGACTGGGCTCCGCGCTCGCGGCCATCGCCGGGATTTTGTATGCGATCAAAGCCCCGGGGATTGATCCTCTGATGGGTGTGCAGCCAGGGCTTCGGGCCTTTGTGGCGGCGGTCTTGGGCGGCATTGGCAATCTGCCAGGCGCGGCACTCGGCGGCCTGCTGCTGGGCCTGCTGGAAACCTTTGCCGGCGGCACCCCTGGACTTTCGAATTACCGGGATGGCATCGCCTTTGCCATCCTGATCCTCATTCTTTTGTTCAAACCTGCCGGCCTGCTCGGCAAAGCCACGGTGGAAAAAGTATGACCTCCATGAATGGCGCAAAACGCTGGCTGCTGGCTGGCATCATCCTGGCCGTGGTCGTGTCCCAGTTCTCGGGGCAGTTCAACCGCTACTACCTGGGCATCATCGTTGACATCGGCATCAACATCATTCTGGCCGTGAGCCTGAACCTGATCAACGGCCACACGGGCCAGTTCAGTCTCGGCCATGCCGGTTTCATGGCCGTGGGCGGCTATTCGGCGGCCAAGTTCACGCTGGTCGTGGCCCCGATGGTTCCGGAAAGCCTGCAACCGCTGCTCTTCCTGGTGGCGCTGATCCTGGGCGGCCTGCTGGCGGCCCTGGCCGGCGTGGCGGTGGGGGTCCCCTCCCTGCGGCTGCGCGGTGACTACCTGGCCATTGTGACGCTGGGCTTTGGCGAAATCATCCGTGTGGTAGTGCAGAACATGGAGGCCGTGGGCGCTGCCAGCGGGCTGAAGGGCATCCCCAAGGAAACGACGCTGGGCTGGACCTTTGCCCTCGCCGCCGTCACCATTTACGTCGTCGCCGCACTGGTCAATTCCACCTATGGCCGCGGCTTCATCGCGGTGAATGATGATGAAGTGGCCGCTGGCTCCATGGGCATCAATCCTGTGCGCTACAAGGTGACCGCCTTTGTCGTCGGCGCGTTCTTTGCCGGCATCGCCGGGGGACTTTATGCGCATCACAAGCAGTTCCTTTCGCCGACAGGCTTCGACTTTTTGAAGTCCATCGACATCGTGGTCATGGTCATCCTCGGCGGCATGGGCCGTACGGTCGGCGTGGTCATAGCGGCCATCCTCCTGACCATTCTGCCCGAGGCGCTCCGGCAGTTTGCGGACTCTCGCATGATCATTTACGCCCTGCTGATCATCGGCCTGATGATCGCCCGCCCGCAGGGCCTGTTCACCTTTGGCAAACGGAAAGGAGCGGCAGCATGAGCGGCCCCCTCCTCCAAATGGACATGGCCACCATCCGCTTTGGCGGTCTGACGGCGGTGTCTGAGCTGAGCCTGAGCATCGGGCCACATGAACTGGTGGGTCTCATCGGCCCCAATGGCGCGGGCAAAACCACGGCCTTCAACCTCATCAGCGGCGTCTATAAGCCGACCGACGGGCAGATCCATTTCAATG
Source organism: Verrucomicrobiota bacterium (assembly GCA_040386955.1). Taxonomy (GTDB): domain Bacteria; phylum Verrucomicrobiota; class Verrucomicrobiia; order Verrucomicrobiales; family Verrucomicrobiaceae; genus Prosthecobacter. The sequence continues at coordinate 8,027 of JAZKER010000037.1, read as the reverse complement.
GCACCCGCGTGTGCGGCCTGAAGACCCATCAGCTCACGAAGCTGGGCATCGCGCGCACCTTTCAAAACATCCGCCTGTTCAGTTCCCTGAGCGTCTTTGACAATGTGCGGGCGGCCACCCAGCTGCACCGCAGCCACGGCATCCTCAATGCCCTCTGGCGCGGCAAAGGGTTCCATCACAGCGAAAGCGAGGTGGAAAAGCAGGTGCTGGAGCTGCTGGACATCTTTGACCTGGGACGCCTGCGTGACGAGGACGCCAAGTGCCTGCCCTACGGCGACCAGCGCCGGCTGGAAATCGTGCGGGCGCTGGCCACCCAGCCCAAGCTGCTGCTGCTGGATGAACCGGCCGCCGGGATGAACCCCACGGAAAAGGAGGAGCTGATGCGCCTCATCCAGTTCATCAAAGACAAATTTCAAATCGCCATCCTGCTGGTGGAACACGACATGAAGGTGGTGATGGGCATCTGCCAGAAAATCGCCGTGCTGGAGTATGGCAAAAAGATCGCCGAAGGTACGCCCGAACAGATCCAAAAAGACCCGAAGGTGATCGCCGCTTACCTGGGCACCGAAGACGAAGGTGCCGAAAGTTGATGGTCGGGAGTTGATGGTTGATGGGCTGAAACTCGCGAAACTTATGTTTAACTTTGAGAAACTGGAAGTCTGGCAAAAGGCGATTGAGTTCGCTGATCTGGTTTACAGCCAGACGCGAGACTTCCCCGCCGACGAACGGTTTGGGCTAACCAACCAAATGCGCCGCGCCTCCGTTTCCATTTCTTCAAACATTGCCGAAGGTTCTTCACGGTTCTCCAAGAAGGATTTTGCTCGATTCATCGAGATTGCCTGTGGCTCCGTCTTTGAAGTGGTCTCCCAGTCCTTTATTGGCCGGAATCAAGGCTTCCTCTCCTCCGAGCAATTCGAAATCCTCTATCATGCCGCCGAGCAGCAGGGCAAGATGCTCAGCGGACTCCGCCGGTCCTTGCTTGAAGAAGCCTGATGACCCTTGCGACACTATGAGCATCTTAGCAAACCAGAGAACTCTCCCGCAGGTCATGAACTCATGCCGTTTGACGAACATTCAGACCAAGGGTGCTTTTGTGAAGACTGTGCTTAGTGACTCCATCCATCAACCCTCAACTCTCAACCATCAGCCTGCTTATGCTTGAGATCCAGCACCTCGAAGTCTCCTACGGCTCCATCAAGGCCCTGCACGGCATCTCGATGAAGGTGCCGGAGAAGTCCATCGTCACGCTCATCGGCGGCAACGGGGCGGGCAAATCCACCACCCTGCGCACCATTTCCGGTTTGGTGAAAGCACGGGCGGGCAAGGTGATCTATGACGGCGCGGACATCACCAACCTGCCTCCGCATCAAATCGTGGGCCGCCACCTCTGCCACGTGCCGGAAGGGCGCATGGTGTTTGCCAATCTGACCGTCCTGGAAAACCTGAAGATGGGGGCCTACCTGCGCCATGACCGCGCGGGCATTGCCGAGGACATCGAGTATTCGTTCAATGTCTTCCCACGCCTGAAAGAGCGCATCAGCCAGCACGCGGGCACACTTTCCGGCGGGGAGCAGCAGATGCTCGCCATCGCCCGCGCCCTGATGAGCCGCCCCCGCTGCCTGATGCTGGACGAGCCTTCCCTGGGCATCGCCCCCATCCTGGTCCGCGCCATTTTCAAACAGATCGTCGCCATCAACAAGGAGCGTGGCATCACCATCCTGCTGGTGGAACAAAATGCCAACCTGGCCCTCGGCATCTCCCATTACGGCTACGTGCTGGAGACGGGCAAAGTCCTGCTGCAGGATGAGGCCAAAGCCCTGAGACTGAATCCGCAGGTACGCGAAGCTTACCTGGGGGACTGAGGAGAAACCACCGGCACTTCGCCACGCTGGCGAGGGTGGCCGCAGGCCCATTGCATGCCCACGCTGCCGGGGACCGGGCGGCCAAAACCTCGTCTAAAAAACCGCGCGGATACCCCGCCGGCCGGCCGTTTCCAGGGGACAATCTTTGGGAAACCGGTCTAAAAGCCGCGCGACCCTCCCCCATCGAGCGTATGCTCCCACTCCCCTGATTTCCGCCCTTGAAAACCACCCTCCGCGTCTTTTCCTACCTGCGCCGTTACCCGCTGATGGCCGCCGCCCAGCTTTTCTGCGCCATCACCGGCACTCTGATGGTGGTGGTCTTCCCCGCCGTGACCCGGGAGGTGCTGGACGTGGTGGTGCCCAAAGCCCAGTGGGACCGGCTGGTGCCTCTGATCCTGATGGCCCTGGGGGCCTACTTTGCCCAGCACCTGTTCAACAGCCTGCGCATCATGCTAAACAACACCTTTGAGCAAAAGGTGATCTATGACCTGCGCAGCGATCTCTACCAGCGGCTGCAGACCCTGCCGCTGCGGTGGTTCGACAACCGGCCAACGGGAGACATCATGACCACTGTGGGGGAGGACATCCCGAACGTGGAGCGTGTGCTGATTGACGGCATCGAGCAAGGGCTGGTGGCCATCATCCAGATCGCCGTCGTGGGGGTCTTCATGTTCCAGGCAGACGTCACGCTGGCCCTTTGGGCGCTGGTGCCCATCCCCTTCCTCGCCGCCGGGGCGCTGGGGTACACCCGCACCTCCAAGGACCGTCACCGGGCGGTGCGCCGGGCCAGCAGCGGCATGAACAGCCTGCTGCATGACAATGTGGCCGGCATGCGCCAGATCAAGGCCTACGCCATGGAGACCGAGGAGCATTCACGCTTCAACGCCTCCAGCGCGGCTTTAAAGACAGCCTCCCTGCATGTGATGCGCATTTGGGCCATCTACCGGCCCGGCATGCACTTTCTCACCAGCGTGGGCATGGTGCTGGTGCTGTGGATGGGGGCCCGTGGACTGATGGAAGGGCGCATCGAAAAGGGGGATCTGGCCGCCTTTCTCCTGCTGCTAAAGTTTTTTTACGATCCCATCGAGCAGCTGCACCAGCTCAATCAGATCATCCAGGGGGGACGCGCAGCTGGCGAACGTGTCTTTGAAATTCTGGATACCGAACCCGAAACGGATACCGTGGAGGGCCGCACCCTGCCAGCCATCACCGGTCATGTGCGCTATGAAAACGTCGGTTTCAGCTATGGAGGCAAAATTCCCACCGTCCACGGCATCAACCTCGAGGCCCAGCCAGGCCAGACCATCGCCCTAGTCGGCTCCACAGGAGCGGGCAAGTCCACCCTCATCAACCTGCTGACGCGCTTTTATGAGTATGACGAAGGCGTCATCACGATTGACGGATCCCCCGTGCATGAGCTGAACAAGGCCTGGCTGCGCAGCAGCATCGGCTACGTGACCCAGGAAAGCTTCCTTTTTAACGGCACCGTCCGGGAGAATCTGGTCATCGGAAAACGAAACGCCACCGATGAGGAACTGTGGGAAGTACTGGCCAATGCCAATGCCGACGGGTTCGTCGGCCGACTGGAAAACGGCCTGGACACAAGGGTGGGAGAGCGCGGGGTGAAACTGAGCGTGGGAGAAAAACAGCGCATCTCCATCGCCCGTGCCCTGCTGCGAAATCCGCCCATCCTGCTGCTGGACGAAGCCACGGCCAGCGTGGACACCGAAACGGAAAGGCAGATCCAAACCGCCCTCGATCGCCTGATGGAGAACCGCACCAGCTTCGTTATTGCCCATCGGCTGAGCACGGTACGTCACGCCGACTGCATTTACGTTCTGGACCAAGGTAAAATTCTAGAGAAAGGAACCCACGACCATCTCATTTTGCAAAATGGCATCTACGCCAAACTCTGTAAAAGCTCGCTTATAAAGAATTAACCAAGGCCGTCTAAGCGCTCAGCTCAGAACACAGCTCGTTACGAATATTTTGCAAAGATGGGTGGACATTTTGCACGAATAGGTGTTGATTTCCAACGCTTACTTATGGGCATTCTCGTCGTCTCTCTCATCAGCTCAGCCACCGTGGCCGCGTTCATCGTCAATCTCCGGCGACCCAGAACTCGGCGTCGTTGGAGTACTCGTTATTAATTGCCTCATCTTGGCAGATTAATTTCGGTTGGTTTTGTCTGAGTCGCTCACGCCAACTGTCCTACTGCTTGTCTCTCAGATGGGGATGGTGCAGGTGCAGCCCAAGTTTTCGGCGGTTGGAAAATCATCCGGATGGCCGTCACAAACCCGTCGCTGGTGAGTTGCCATGTCCATGGGATACGCCACACTGAAAGGGTGAATCCCGTCACCCCAGCCCACGCGGACAACCTCCGCGCCCTGCTTTCTCCTGATCGTGTCCTGACTGCCGATGAGGACATCCTGCCCTACAGTTTCGATGGTACTGCGGCCCTCAAGGTCCGTCCAGGGGCTGTGGTTTTTCCCCGTACGTCGGAAGAAGTCGCGGCCTGTGTGAAACTGGCCCGTGAAGCCCATGTCGCCGTCGTTACCCGAGGTTCCGGCACGGGGCTCAGCGGCGGCAGCGTTCCCTCCCCTGGCTGCCTCGTCGTTTGCCTGGTACAGATGGACAAGATCCTGGAGGTGGATGAAAAGAACCTGACGATGCGCGCCCAGTGCGGGGTGATCACGAAGGAGATTGATGATGCCGCCGCCAAAGTGGGCCTGTTTTATCCGCCGGACCCCGGCAGCATGAAAATCAGTACCATCGGTGGCAACGTGGCGGAGAACAGCGGCGGCCTGCGCGGCCTGAAGTATGGAGTCACGCGCGACTACGTGATGGGCATCCAGGTGGTGCTGCCCGATGGGACGCTGACCTGGCTGGGCAACAAGTGCGTGAAGGATGTGGCCGGCTACTCGATGAAGGATCTCTTCATCGGCAGCGAGGGCACGTTGGGAATCATCACGGAGGTGCTCATCAAGCTGCTGCCCCGCCCAGTCGCTCGCAAGACCATGCTCGCGCTCTATGACCGCATGGAGTCCGCCGCAGAAACCATCAGCGCCATCATCGCGGCCAAGATCATTCCCTGCACGCTGGAGTTCCTGGACCGCACGACCGTGCAGTGCGTGGAAGATTATGCCAAGATCGGCCTGCCTACCGATGTGGAGGCCCTGGTGCTGATGGAAACTGACGGCCACCCCGTGGTGGTGCAGGAAGAGGCCGAACAAATGATGCAACTGGCCCGGCAGCACGGAGCGCGTGAAGTGCGCGCTGCTGCCGATGAAGCCGAAGGAGCCAAGCTGGCCTCCGCCCGCCGCAATGCCTTCTCCGCCCTGGCCCGCGTGATGCCCACCACCATCCTGGAAGACGTCACCGTGCCACGCACCGAGCTGGCCCACATGGTCGGCTTCATCCGCGAATGCGCCATCCGGCATAACCTCAAGGTGGGCACCTTCGGCCACCTCGGTGATGGCAACCTGCACCCCACCTTCCTGACCAATGAGCGGGACCACGAGGAGATGCACCGAGTGGAGGTCGCGCTGGAGGAAATCGTCAATGAAACTCTGCGCCTGGGCGGGACCGTCACGGGCGAGCATGGCGTGGGCCTCGCCAAAAAAGCCTTTGTCCGCCGCCAGCTCGGCGATGGCAGCTACGAGTTGATGAAGAGCATCAAGCGCGCTTTGGATCCCCAGTGCCTGCTGAATCCAGGGAAGATTTTCGACCTGTGAGCCGCATCGCCATCACTGCCGCCGAAACCGCCTGTGCGCTCGGAGACACCCTGGATGCCAGCCTCGCCACCTGGCAGGCAGGCCGCAGCGGCCTGAGCCAGCAGGATGATCTGTTGGCCGGCCGCATCGCGGATCGCAGCCTCATGAAAGGCCGCCGCTACGGGGCAGCCAGCAATCTGGGCGTGCAGGTGGCGCGCCGTGCCGTGGCCCGCGCTGGCTGGGGTGAGGCAGAGACCCGCAGCGCCTGGCTCTTTGCCGCCAGCAGCCGGGGCAATGCCGGGGAGCTTCTCGGCTCCCACGCCTGGCGCCGCCCTTCACGCCGCTTCAGCGCCAGCAACACCCTGCACAGCGAAATCGCCGCCGCCATCAGCATCGAGCTCGGCATCCGTGGCCCCTGGCAGATGATTTCCAATGGCTGCTCCGCCGGGCTGGACGCCCTCGGTTTCGCCTGGATGGCCTTGCAGGCAGGCCTCACCCAAAGGGCGCTGGTGGTCGCGGTGGACCTGCCGCTTTACCCGGAGTTGCTGCGTGATTTTCGTGATACGCGCCTGCTTTCCACAAGCAGCCGCAATGACCCGCTGTCGCCTCATACCACCGGCTTTCACCCCGGTGAGGCAGGCGTGGCCCTGACCCTGGAACTCGGCGGCCAAGGCCCGGTGGTGACGCGCTACGCGGCCAATAGCGACGCTTACGATTCGCTGGTCATCCCAGAAGATGGAGCGCCACTGGCCGAGCTGCTGGCGGGTTTTGAAAAACCTGGCCTCCTCTGCCCGCACGCCACCGGCACGGCCAATCACGCCCAGGCGGAAATGAATGCCCTGCGCAGCACCTATGCCAAGGTGCCACCCCTGCTGCTGCTGAAGCCTTTCACCGGCCACACCCTCGGGGCCAGTGGTCTGCTGGACATCGCCCTCATTTCCGAAGGTCTGCGCCGTCGGGCCTTGCCAGGGAACCTTTCCAGCCTCACCTGCCCTGACGGCCTGTGTTTAGACATCCCAGCCCGACCTCAAAGCGTGCTCAAAATTGCCTCCGGCATGGGCGGGCACAATGCCGCCGTGCTGCTGACTCACGAGTGATCCCTCGGCCTCAGTCAGCGGCAAATTCGGGAATTTCGTTGACGCTCCCGCCACTCTGCATTCATCTCAAACCGTGACCCAACCGCCTGACAAACTCCGCCAACTCCTCGACGCCGCCGGAGTGGCGCGTTGCCTGGATGAGATCGCGGCCGCCATTGATGCCCGTTGGAAAAACGAGGTCCGCATTGCCCTGGTGGGGGTCTATCGCCGCGGGGTGCCCTTTGCCCGCGCCCTGACCGAACGCCTGCGTGCCCGCGGCCGGGAGGTGGACTTTGGCAAGATTGATATCACCCAGTATCGGGATGACCTGCAGACCATGAAGGTGGTGCCGAAGCTGGAAGGTTCCGAACTCGGCTTCGACCTGAACGATGCCGTCGTCATCCTCTGCGACGAAGTGATTTATACCGCCCGCACCTCCCGCGCCGCCTTGGAGGAACTGCTGGATTTTGGCCGCCCCCGCTGCGTGCAGTTCGCCGTGCTGGTGGACCGCGCCGGGCGTGAACTCCCCCTCCAGCCCGACTACGCCGGCATCCGTGTGGACCTGCCCGCTGAAGAGCGCGTGAGCGTGCGCTTCGCCGATGGCGACGGCTGGGACGAAGTATTTGTTAGACCTTGGCAAAAGACAAACGCATGAGCCTCACCCCGCGCAAAGACCTCCTCGACATCGCCTCCCTCACCAATGAGGAAATCGAGTTCGTGCTCGCCAATGCGGTGCCGTTCAAAGACCTCTTCAAACGCAGCGTCAAGAAGGTGCCCACGCTGAAAGGCCAGACCGTGCTCACGCTCTTTTATGAGCCCAGCACCCGCACCCGGTCCTCGTTCGAAGTCGCGGCCAACCGTCTTTCTGCCGACGTCACCCACTTTGACATCGAGTCCTCCAGCGTGGTGAAGGGCGAGTCCGTCCTGGATACCGTGGAGACTTTGGAATCCATGCGTGTGGACTACATCGTGGTGCGGCACAAGCAGTCCGGCATCCCCAGCCTCATTGCCAAAAACACCCGCGCCAGCGTCATCAATGCGGGCGACGGCTGGCATGCCCACCCCACCCAGGCCCTGCTGGATGCCTTTACCCTGCGCGAAAAGCTCAAGGACCTGCGCGGTGCTCGCGCCCTCATCGTCGGGGACATCCAGCACAGCCGCGTGGCCCGCAGCACCAGCCTCATCTTCCGCCGTCTGGGCATGAACGTCGCCTACCTCGCCCCCGGTTCCATCATGCCGCGCGAGACGCCTGAGGACGTGAAACTCTTTGGCAACTGGACCGATGCGCTGGATTGGAAACCGGACGTCGTTTACCTGCTGCGCGTGCAGAGCGAGCGCATGGACGAGCCCTTCTTCCCCAGTGCTGCCGAGTATCA
>JAZKER010000036.1:0-58312 GCA_040386955.1 Verrucomicrobiota bacterium | reverse complement strand
ACGACGGTCATTCCTTCCACTCCCACTTCAGAGAGAGCTTCTTTGACGTCCTCGAGTTTGAAGGGCTTGATGATCGCTTCGACTTTTTTCATGGCTGTCGCTATTAGATGTGTGGTTTGGCGGGATTGCAACGACCAGAGACAATCATTTGTGATTTTCTCCTGTCGATGTTCGTGAGACACATCATAGCGATATCCGTGCCAAGTTTTAGAATGATTTTGAATTTTGGCTTGAAGACACCTTTTTTCCGTTGGTCCAGCCCATCCTTGAACTCACCTCCGAATGATGTTTGCAGTTTCCCCGGCAACTGCTCTTAATTGCCCGCTTCTCCGCCTCCGGAACCTGATCGCATGAGCCAAGACACAGCCGCAGCCCCACCCCCGAGCAAGCGCCGTGTCTTCATGTCCCGGCTGTTCAGCACGCTGATCCTGTGGGCCATCATCTGGGCGGCGGTGCAGTGGGAAAAAAATTGGCTGCTGATCGCCCTCACAGGATTCTTCGGAGTTGCCGGTGCGGTGGAATATTATCGGCTGCTGCGCATTGATGCCCAGGCGCGTTCCTTTAATATGCTGGGGCTGGCGATCTGCCTGGCCTACTGGGCCACCATGACGTGGTGGGTGATGACCCAGAAGCAAGCCCCGCCCATGTGGCTGGAGCTGGCCGCCCTGACGGCGAGCGTCCATGGGGCCTTCCTGCTGTGCTACCGCCATCAGCTGGAAGGCACGGTGACCCTGCAGCGCATTTTCTCCACGGTCTTCGGCGTGGTCTATACCGTCATCTTCTTTGGTTTCATCGCCCGGCTGATGTATTTCAACGGCGACGGCAAATCCGCCACGGGCCTCTTCCTGGTGATCTACCTGGTGATGGTGACGAAATTCAGTGACATGGGGGCCTATGCCTTCGGGGTGGTCTTCGGGAAGCATAAGATGATCCCCCACATCAGTCCGGCCAAGTCCTGGGAAGGTCTGGTGGGGGCCTTTGTGACGTCCTTCCTCGCGGCGGTGATCATGCTTTGGTGGAAGCCGGAAGAACTGCTGCCGCTGAACTGGCTGCATGGCCTCGTCCTCGCACCCGTGCTCTGCGCAGCGGGAATCACGGGGGATCTGGCCGAGTCCGTGATCAAACGCTGCACGTCCATCAAGGATTCTGGCCACGCCTTCCCTGGCATCGGCGGCATTCTGGACCTGACGGACAGCCTGCTCTTCACCGCGCCGGTGTTTTATTTTTACCTGGAAGCCATCAGCGCCTGACCGGGCCGGAAGAGCGCTGAAATTGGAGTTGAGAAATCCCGCGGCATCGGCCAAACCCATCCACGCTTTTTCTTCCTGATGCCTTCCCCCACCGTGCCCCCTGCCCAGACCGCCCCGCCGCGTAAAGTCCTGCTACTTGGCTCCACGGGATCCATCGGCACGAGTGCGCTGAAAGTGGCCCGGGACATCCCGGACCGCATGGAGGTGGTGGGACTGGCGGCCGCCCGCAGTGTGGAGGCCCTGGTGCGCCAGGTGCAGGAGACCGGAGTGAAGCAGGTGGCCCTGACCGATGAAGCCGCCGCAGCGCAGGCCCGCCCCCTTTTGCCGGCAGATGTGACCCTGCATGTAGGCCCCCAGGGGCTGGTGGACCTGGTGCAGGCCAGTGATGCAGACATGGTGCTGGTGGCCATCGTGGGCGTGGCCGGCCTGGCACCCGCGCTCGCCGCCATCGAGGCGGGCAAACATCTGGCCGTGGCCAGCAAAGAAATCCTGGTGATGGCCGGCGAAGCGGTGATGGCGGCGGCCCGGCGCAAAGGCGTGAATGTGCTGCCCGTGGACAGTGAGCACAACGCCATCTTCCAGTGCCTGGAAGGGCACCGCTCCAGCGATGTGAGGCGGCTTCTGGTCACGGCCAGCGGTGGCCCCTTCCGCCAGTTGCCAGCGGATCAGCTGCCGCACGTGACGGTGGCCCAGGCCCTGAAACATCCGACGTGGAGCATGGGCCGGAAGATCACGATCGATTCTGCCACGCTGTTTAACAAGGGCCTGGAAATGATCGAGGCGCGCTGGCTTTTCGACGTGCCCATGAGCCAGATCGAAGTCGTCGTGCATCCGCAAAGCATCGTCCACAGCATGGTGGAGTTTGTGGACAACAGCGTCATCGCGCAGCTCAGCCACAGCGACATGTGCTTCCCCATCCAGTATGCCGTGACGTGGCCGGACCGGGTGCCGAACAATCTGCGGCCGCTGGACTTTGCCAAACTTGCCTCCCTGCACTTCGAGGCACCACGCACGCAGGACTTCCCTGCCCTGGACCTGGCCCGCCATGCGGGAGAGGTGGGCGGCACCCTGCCAGCCGTGCTCAATGCGGCCAATGAAGTGGCGGTGGAGGCCTTCCTGAACGAGCGCACTTCCTTCCCGGCCATCTGGCAGACGGTGGCGCGGGTGATGGAAAAACATCAGGTCATCCAGCATCCGGGCCTCGCGACACTGATCGAGGCCGATGCGTGGGCACGACGAGAAGCAGCCCTGTAAACAGGAAGGGCCACCGGCTTGCACCGATGGCCCCGAAAGCTTTTCAACCGAGGTTAACGCAGACCCAACGAGGTAAGCACCTGATTGTTGATGTTGCCAGTGACGCCCAGGCCACGGTCCCGCTGATAACGGGCGATGGAGGCACGCGTACCAGGACCGATGTCGCCATCAATCGGGCCACGATAGTAGCCTCGCTGGGAGAGCGCCCGCTGTACGGACATCTCCATGCTGCGGTAGGAACCACCGCCCCAGTAGTGGCCGGGCACACGGTCACGGCTGCTGTAATAGGTGATGCCGCTGCCCTGGTAATAATAGTTCGAATTCGGCGGGCCATAATAGTAACCACGACCAGCATAACCATTGCCCAGGGTGATCACAAAATTGCTGCGCGGATGGGCAAAGAAGCGGCGGCGATCATCGTCATCATGACGATGGTTGTCATGGCCACGGTTGCGATCGCCAAACCAGCCACGGGAGCTGCTCGAAGGCTTTTTGCTAGGACCGCGACGGTCGTCTTTGTCTTTGGCGGAGGCATCTGGGGTCAGAGCCAGCATGCTGAGGGCAGCCAGGGCGGCGACACCCAAAGTCCGGGTCGATTTGTAAAAGGGAGTTTTCATAAGCATTGAGTTGGATCGAATGGCTTCGTTGTTTATTCGAATGTTCTGTTCTTTTCGGTTCTGTCCTTCGGAGTGATTTCACAGAATTGCCTTTACCTAACCAAAAGGACCGTCAGCCACGGGAGCCGACGGCCCTCTGGATTCAGTCTTTACCAATATCTGGATGGCACCAGACCGCGGCGGCTGTAATAAACCACGCCGGGCTGACGGGAATAGTAGGAGCGGCGTGGCGGGCCATAGTAATAACCGCGGCCAGCATAGCCGTTTCCAAACGTGATCACGAAGCCCGATGAGCGAGGATAGCTGTAGTAGTATGGGCTGCGAACCACACGGTGACCGCGATAGCGCGGGTAATGGTGATGGTGATGCCCACCGTATGAACGGCTGTAATGATGGCCGTGGTGGCGGTGATCACGCGCATCCGAGTTCACCGGGAAAGCAAAAAGACACATGGCTGCGAGAGCAACGGTGCCCCATGCCCGAATCGAGGAAATAAATGAGGTTTTCATAGCGCCGGTTTTGACCTCCTCCTGGTGGCCGCTATTCAAGTTTTCGGCCATTTCATGCACATATCCCGGACATTCGCATTTTGCATTTCAGCGCCTCAGAATTTCCTTGCCCTCCAAGGTGAATTTCCACCAACCAAGTGCTTCCGAATGCTGTAAAAAATGCCTCACTGCGAGCAATGTGTAGAAGACGCAGGGATCATGCCGATGGCCCATCACCGGGGCAAGCTCATGAAACATGGCCAGAGGATCCCTCCCGACGAGGTCCTGAGGCTGGGCAATCCCGATTCGCCGCAGATCTGCCGCGAGTTTCCTGCCAATGTTAGGCAGATCCTCCAGCCGACTGACCTGACCCGGTATGCCTGGGCTGTTTTTGCTTTTTCGGGGAGCCATGGCGGCATCTTAAACGGCAGCACGCCCCGGAAGCAACGTCTGAAGGCATGCACGATCCCGTTCCCGCGCTCAAAAGCCCTGCAACGCCCTTGACCCACCCGGTGCGCCTGCGCCACAATCGCACTCCTTTTTCAATCTAACCCAAGAAACCAGAACACCTGTTTATGAGCCGGAAAATTCGTTATGGCATGGTCGGCGGCGGACGCGGCGCCTTCATCGGTGCGGTGCACCGTATCGCGGCCGCAATTGATCAGCAGATCGAACTTGTCTGCGGCGCATTCTCCTCCGATCCGCAAAAGTCGAAGGACAGCGGTGCCGACTTCTTCCTCCCGGCAGACCGCTGCTACGGCAGTTATGAAGAAATGATCAAGGCCGAGGCCGCCCTGCCTGAGGGCGAACGCATGGACTTCATTGCCATCGTGACGCCCAACCACGTGCATTTTCCCCCGGCCAAAATGGCGCTGGAGCACGGCTTCCACGTGCTGAGCGACAAGCCTGCCACCTTTGACCTCAGTGAGGCCAAGGAACTGGGCAAGCTGGTGGGAAAAACCGGCCTGCTCTATGGCCTGACCCACAACTACACGGGTTACCCGCTGGTGAAACAGGCCCGCGAGATGGTTCACAACGGCGTGCTGGGCAAGATCCGCAAAGTCGTGGTGGAATACCCGCAGGGCTGGCTGGCCACCAAAGTGGAGGAAAGCGGCCAGAAACAGGCCGCCTGGCGCACCGACCCCACCAAATCCGGCGCAGCTGGCTGCGTGGGCGATATCGGCACCCATGCGGAAAACCTGGCCGAGTACATCTCCGGCCTGAAGATCAGCGAACTCGCCGCCGACCTCTCCACCTTCGTGGAAGGCCGTCTGCTGGATGACGATGCGAACATCCTGCTGCGCTTTGACAACGGGGCCAAGGGCGTGCTCCACTGCTCCCAGATCAGCGTGGGTGAGGAGAACAACCTCAACATCCGCGTGTATGGTGAAAAAGGCAGCCTCGAATGGCACCAGAAGGAGCCTAACACCATGTTGGTCAAGTGGCTGGATCAGCCGATGCAGGTCTATCGCACCGCCAATGGTTATCTGGGTGCCGCAGCAGCAGCGGGCAGCCGCACACCACCAGCGCACCCTGAAGGTTACCTGGAAGGTTTTGCCAACATCTACAAGAACTTTGCCAACACCATCCGCGCACGCCTGGAAGGCCGTGAGCCGACCGCCATCGAGAACGATTTTCCGAAGATCGAAGACGGCATCCGTGGCATGGCCTTCATCGATGCCGTGGTGGCTTCTAGCAAAGCCAATGCAGCCTGGACCAAAGTGGGCTAAGCCGCCTCCGCCGTTCAGCATTAAAAAAGGCACCGGGGTTTCCCGGTGCCTTTCTTTTTGGAGTGTTCCAGCGCTGCGCTTAAGCACCCACGACGTACTCGTACATGCCGTGACGGCCTGGGTACGGGATCGGGTATTTGCCGCTCGCATCTGCCAGGAGAGGCGCAGGGCCATCCAGGGACAGCTTGTCCGCATTCGGGGCGAACTCATGGTCGTGGTTGACCACCTGGTCATAGGTCACCAGCTGGCCCGTGTGGGCAGACATGCGACCCATGACGGTGACAAGGCTGGCCTTGGCTCCACGCTCGACTTCGTTGTAAGGCTTGTTGTTGACGATGGCGTCAATGAGGTCTTCCCACTCCATGTCATACGGATTGGGCTCCTGCTTCGGACCGCGCCAGATGATTTCCTTGGGGTTCTTGTTCTGCCCCTTGAAGGTCATCGCACGGGATGGGAAGTGACCGGCGGTGGAGATGACGGCCATGCCTTTGCTGCCATGCACGTAAGAGGCGAACTCATTGTGCGTCTTCATCGCATTGCGGCCTTCCAGCCAGAATTTGCTGCCGTCGCGGAAGGTGTACTCCACGCTGTAATGGTCGAAGTTCTGGTCAATGTGGTCGCCGCGCTCGGTGCGGCCGCCGGTGGCCTTGGCTTCGATCGGGAAGTCGTTCTTCATCCAGCAGATTTCATCAATGTTGTGGATGTTGAAGTCGCTGAAGGCACCACCGCTGGCCCAGAGGAAGGAGTGGAAGTTTTTGATCTGCCAGACGAGTTCGCTCGGGTCCGTCTTGGGATCACGCGGCAGGGTGAAGCAGGTGCCCACAGGGCCCTGGAGACGGTAGGCGCGACCCAGGATGATATCGCCGATTTCGCCCTGCTGGATGCGGTCGAAAAGCTCGCCGCGCACACGGCAGTGGCGGCACATGAGGCCGACGCCGACTTTCAGCCCCTTGGCCTCCGCTTCCTTGCCCAGTTCCAGCATGCGTTTGCCGCTGGGGCCGTCCACGCAGATGGGCTTTTCCATGAACACGTTCACGCCTTTTTCGATGGCGTATTTGAACTGCACCCAGCGGAAGGCAGGCGGGGTGGCGAGCACGACGACATCGCCGGGCTTGAGCATATCAATGGCGTTCTTGTAGGCATCAAAGCCGATGAACTTCGAGTCCGCCGAAACGGAGAAACGGTCTGGATGCTTGGCGCTGAGGCCGTTGAAGCTGGCTTCCAGGCGGTTTTCCTGCACATCGGCCATGGCGATGAGGCGGGTGGACTGCTTCACCCCCATGGAGTTGCTGGCAGCGCCCGTGCCACGACCGCCGCAGCCGACGAGGGCGATGTTGATGGTGTCATTCCCGGCCGCATGAACGTGAGGCAGGGTGACGCCAGACAGGGCCGACAGTCCGGCAAATGTCTTGCCCGTGGTTTTGAGGAACTCGCGACGCGAGGAGACAGAAGAGTTGGTTTCCATAAAAAGGATATAAGCCTGGCAGAAAAATACGCATTCAGGCAAGCAATACTTGCCAATGAAATCAGGGCTGGACGCGCGGTGCCTGAGGAATCTCGGCAGGCTCAAAGTCGAGCACGTCCTGGTGGGTGCGGAGTGCCTGGCGGGCCTTGTCAAAGAACGAGGACAAGTCCTCGGCATTGGCGAGCTTTTTGTCCTCGACCAACTCGGTGAGCTTCTTGATCTGGGCATCCGCATCCAGGTTCACGCTGCGCATGGAACGCTGGGCGGAGGCATAGACGGTTTCAAACTTGTCCTGGGCTTCGGTGAAGGCACGGCGGGCGCCTTCCTCGCGCAGGTGCTCCTTTTCGGCTTCGCGGAAGTCCTTGCTGAACATGCGCTTGAAGAAGCCGAAGTTGGACTTGGGCTTTTCATTGGGCCGCTTGGAGGCGTTCTCAAAGTACTCCTGCAGGGCGGAAAACTCCTGCATGGGCTTTTGGTACTGCTTCTGCAGAAAGCTGATGCCGCTGGTGATGACCGTCAGCCTCTCCACTTCGTTTTTGGACAGGGCCTGCCCGGCCTTCACCTTGCCTTCCAGAAGATTGATGTACTCGATGGTCTGCTTGTTGCCGGAGAAGATGTTTTCGAACTCCTTGTAGGCGCTGGCCATCTGCTGGCGCTGCTCCTGGCGCAGGCCGATGAGCTTCTTGTCATACTCATCATTCAGGCCCTGGAGGGTGGCCTGATGCTGGGCGTTTTGGGCGGCGAGGCTGCGCTGCATTTCCTCATCCTTGGCCTGCAGGGCCAGCTCCTGGGCGGATTTCAGCTGGTCCATCTCCTGCCGGAGACGGCCCGCATCGGAGTGATAATACCAGATGCCATAGCCAAGCGAGGCGATGACGAGAGTGAGGGCAATGTTGCGTGCGTTCATGGACTTTTGGGGGTAGGTCCCAAAAGCTTCGGCCACCCCGGGCCGGGTGCAAGGCGGATTACCGCCTCACGATGACGGTCAGTGGGCAGATTTCGCGCCGAGGGCCTCGGTCATGGCCCTGGCAGCCGGAGCACGCCAGGCAATCACGACCGTGGGAGCCAGTCCGCCAGCGATGAGAAACACGATGCAAGCGGCCAGGGGCCAGCGCTCGCGAGGAAGGGCATCGGGGATGTCAATGACATGCTTCGGCAGGACGCCGAGAAACAGCAGGCCAAAGAGGCGGATGAGGTGGATGGCATTGAAGGCCGTGGCCAGCAGCAAAGCGATGCCCAGCCAGGGGTGGCTTTCCAAAGAACCGTGAAACAGCAGGTCCTCCGCGCAGTAACCGAGCGTGCCGGGCAGACCGGCCAGGGCGAGGCCGCAGATGAGAAAGAACGTGGCCAGCCGGGGGGCCCGGACCGCGAGGCCGAGATGCTCTAAAGGATCCTCCGCATCACGGACACGCACCTCAATCACCCGCACGATGCAGATCAGCCCGGAGGAGGCCGCTGCGACGACGAGCCAGTGGAGCAGCGCCCCCGTGACGCCCTGGGCATTAGCCGTGGCCAGGCCCGCCAGGATGAAGCTGGCCTGGCTGACGCAGATGTAGGCCAGCAGGCGGCGCGGCTTCCTTTCCACACAGCCCCGCAGGCTAGTGATCAGGGCCGTGACCAGGGCGGCCATGCAGAGGATGTCCAGCGCGTGGCGGGCCGTCAGCGGCAGCGCCACCGCCTCACTGCGAGCGATGAGCAGCGCCCCGAGATGACCATTGAAAAGCAGCGCCGTGGGCAGCAGAGGCCCGTGCTCAAATCCACTGACCAGCCAGGAATGGAAGGGTGTAATGCCCTTGCGCAGGATCACCGCGAGGATCAGCAAACTGAAAGCGAGGACACTGACGTGCGACAGGTCCTGAATCTCGATGTTATGCAGCAGGACCACGGCCGCCGTCAGTGCGATGCAACTGGCGAAAAGGAATCCCTGCGCCAGCCGCTGGCCGCGCAACGGCCCGAAAAGCCCCAGCAGAAAGGGCAGCCCCGCCAGCCACCAGCCGATGACCATGACGACGAGATTTCCCGCCGCATAGGCCAGCAGGGTGGCAAAGGCGATGATGAGCATCCCGGCAAGCTGGCGACCATCGGAATCCCGTTTGGGAGCGAGCAGGAGGAAAAACAAGGTGAGGCACCCAAAGAAAATCATGGGCACCGCGTTCAGCGCATCCGCCTCGAGCCAGGGCAGCAGCGGATCCAGCAAACCGGGCGTGCCTGGCAGCGCGATGGCTTCCAGACCTCCGGCCAGAAATCCCGCCAGGGAAAGCAGCGCAAAGATCACCGCACGCGGACGTGCCACGGCGGCACTGCCGGAGGCGAGCACCACACCGGCACCCACCAGCAGAGAAGCCAGACCGGCAGTGAGAAAAGGAAAAGATAAGGAGTCCATGAAATCAAAAAAATCAGACGTCGGTGTTGTCTCGGCCGCCCAGTTCAAAGACGCTCAGGGCAGAGGCCGCCTTTTTCACCGGTGCGATGACGAAGCGGTCCAGGATGCTGTCATAAAAACCACGCCCGAGGGCGACGCGGTATAACCACAATTGCACCGGTTTGGGGAGCAGGGACTCGTAATGCTCACCGGTGGGATCGAGGTGCCCGCCCGCCGCGGCATGCACACGGTGATAGTCATGGAGCATGGAAGGCGCACGCAGGAACTGCATGGTGCGCACCATGGCATGACCGGCGATGTGGAAGATGGCCAGGGTGGTCCAGCCAAAGCCGATTTCGGCAAAAATGATGCCCAGCTGGGTCTGCGAGGCATAGGCCAGAGAGGTCTTGGCATCGGCACAGGTGCGGTGGACCAGGGTGCCCAGCACGGCGGTCGTCAGGCCGATGAAGATGACCAGGCAGGTGGCGATCCATGAACTGCGGATCAGCGGCTCGATCCGCAGCAGCAGGTAGGCCCCCGCATGGACCGAGATGGCCCCGTAAAAGACCGCACTGGAGGGCGTGGGCCCCTCCATGGCCCGTGGCAGCCAGCCGCAGAACGGCCCCTGGGAAGATTTGCCCGAAGCCGCAAAAATAAGCAGCACCGCAATCACGGTGGCGACGGCGCCGTCCAGATTGTTCACATGCCCCGGCCACTCGCCGCTGAACATGCCCGTCCAGGCAGCCGTGCCGAACCAATGATGCGCCAAAAAGATGGCCATCAGGAGATTGACATCCGCAATGCGGTAGATGCCAAAGACCCGCAGCGCATTGCGCACAGGTTCACGCCGATATTGGAAAAAGCCCACCAGCAACACCGCCGTGATGCCGACGATCTCCCAGCCAGCCATCAGCAGATCCAGGGAACCTGCGGTGAAGACCAGCAGCGCCCCGAAGGTGAAAAGATGCAGGAGCAGGAAAAAGCGGTTGAAGCCCGGATCCCGGTGCAGGTAGCGCACGGAGAAGGAGCCGACGATGCCTGCCAGCACAATCGTGATGGCCATCATGGGCAGCGAAAGCCTGTCCACCAAAAAGGACAGCGGGAAGCCATAGTGATCCACCTGGAACCAGTCCCCCAATGAAATTTGGATGGAGGAGGTGCCTGACTGCCACATCTGCCAGCCGATGAAGCCGACCGCGAGGGTGAGCAGGGCGTAGGCGGCTCGGGTCAGCCGGGAAATGCCGCGCTCCGGCAGATGACCGCCCAGCAGCCAAACCAGCCCCATCAGGAGGAAGAGGACGCCGGGCAGGGCAACGACGAAAAGAGTGAGTTTTTCAAGAGACATGGAGGGGCAAGGTCAAAAAGGAAAACGAGGGGCGATCACGCCGCATGCGTGAGGTGCGGATCAATGCGGGCTACCGGCAGATGTTCCATTTTGCCCGAGTAGTAGGCCATGGAGGAAGTGGCCACAGGCAGCGGCTCTTCGTCGCCTTCCAGTCTTTCAAACACCCCGTCCCGATAGATTTCGATGTGGCCATCGTCCGGGTCCATGGTGGCAAGACGGATCCAGCGGTTCACCAGGAACTCTTTCAGCAGCGGGCTGGCGAGGATGACGCCCATCACACGTTCCGGGGTGGTTTCGACCACGAAAAGGTTGCGCACAGGTTCATGGATTTCCACCATCTGCAGCGGCAGCCCGGTGCGAAGGTCGCTCTGGAATCCATTCATCACACCGACCAGGCCGGTGACATTGTGAGGCAGCTTGGTCCCGCAGCCGTAGCCTTCATTGTCCACAAAGGAGAAGTAGTACTCCAGGCTGATGCCGCCGCAGACAGGAATGACGGCCCCCATGACGGCGGCGAGGGCATTGTTCTCCAGATCCTTGGTTGCATCGTAACTGACCAGGAAAGCACGACGGTCAAAGAAAAGCCCGCGGGTGGTCTCCCGCCGGCCCACGATGGTGACGGCATTCGTGCAGTGACCATACTCGGGGCGGGGTTCGCCCAGATGCTCGGCTCGCTCCTGGACATGATGCAGACCGCCTGCAGCATCCAGCCCGTGCCCTGCGGCCTCAAAACGGCGGGCCCGCTCATGCGCGCTCATCGCCCGGGCTTTGTCCAGGGACTCGCGCACGCGGGCCAGGTCTCCACGATGAGGGTCTGGAACTGCATCCAGGTCATAGAGGTCAATGTTGTCGTTGCAGGTGTCATGATACCCTCCGACGAACCAGGTGTCGTCCGGGATGATGATGCCTTTGGCCCGCAGGCTTTCACGCACTTCGGGCCGGTTGGCCATGGCGGCAAAGACTCGAGCATTGGGGCCGCCTCGACGACCTCCACAGGCACCGCAGTCATGGGCGGACTCATGCGGATTGTTCAGGCTGGTGGATCCATGGCCTAACACAACCACGAGGCGCGCATGACCTTTATGAAGGCCCGCAGGACCCAGTACTCCGGCCACACGGTCGGCCTTTTCCTGGGTGCTGAAGCCCTGCAAAAGCCCGGTGGTGGCATCCTTCGACGTGGCGTCGTCACGCATGAAGGAGAGCTCGGTACGAGGCTCCGGCAGGAAAATGTCATTTAACCTTCCCATGAGACGGGCGTAGGCCAGCGGGCTGAGCACGCGGAGGGCAAGGGGGAACAGGCTGAAGAAACCAAGAAAGGCGGTGCTGAACGAACCACGCACCAGGGTGCGGGAGGAGATGTAACCGTGGCGCACCATCTTGGCCCAGGCACGGCGCAGAGACTGGCGCTTTTCATCGGTGTGTGAGTGCCCGTCCATCGCCCTCTCCCGCACTTCATGGGCGGGCTTGACCACAACGGGGCAGAGAGGCACGCCGTGGGCATCATCGATGCCAGTGTAGTCAATGGCGCAGCCAAAGAAGCCTGCGGCCCCGTGCGTTTCGATGCTCGGGTCGATCTCCTCCAAGGCCCTGCGGATGGACTCCTCCCGCTCATCAATGCAAAACATGACCTGTGCGGCAAGGCGGCAGGTGTCCGGCCCGATGCGGGGCAGGGCGCGATGTTTGGCCATGGGAATGAGGATCTGGCGCTCGTGACGGCGCTCATAGGCGATGTGCAGGAGGCGGCGGCGTTCGATCTCATGGCAGGCCTCCAGTTCCTCGCAAAGCAGGGCAAAGGTCGCCTCAGGGAGTTCCTGCAGGTCCTTGCTGGGCATCCCCAGTAGCTGGGCGGCATCATACAGCCGCGCCTGATGGGTGAGCGGATCCTGGGAGACGAGACGGGCCTTCTGCCGTCGCCAGGAGATGGTGTCGCCCATGACATTCTGCAGGGCCACGGTCGTGTAGGTGAGGCGCAGCGCCAGAAACTCCATGAGGGAACAGCGCACGCGGTCATGCGGGGCCAGCGAGGGATCTTTCTCGAGGCAATGCACCAGGCCTGCCCAGCCCGCCAGCGGCAGGAGCTCTGCAATGAGGTAGTCCTGCCACTCGGATTCCGGCAAACCGAGTTTAACCAACATTTCGTTCACGACCTCGGCGGCACCCAGCCCACGCTTTTCCTGGTCGGCAAACACCTCGCCGATACGGCTGAGATGGGCGGGATAAACAGACAGCGGCAGGGAGATGATTTTGCGCGCAGCCTTGAGCAGGCCCTCCCCCCGCAAAGGCATGGGCCAGTAGGCGATGCCCTGGTCCAGGTAGGCCCCCGTGAGCCGGATAAGCGGAGGGTGGACGACGAGGTCGAGATCGATGCCATGGCTGATGAGAACAGCCTCACGCGGGCGAGTGAGCCTCGGGAGCACCGGCGCGGGCTGCTGCTTGTAGCGGCGCGTGCAAACTTCCCACAGCGCCCGGGGCGTGTCGGTGGCCAGGGAGCGGGCGGCGAGGGGATCGAGGTCATTGCGGAAGGCGCTCAGCATGTCACCCTCCTCCACATGCCAGGCGATGTTGCGGCCGTTGACACGGCGGACGCCCGGGATCAGCAAGGCGCGGCGGAGCTGGCGGCGGGTGAGGCGGCCGGGAATGATTTGAGCATCCGGCTCATCCCGGAGAGCGGAGTCAATGTCCTGATCCAGAATGCGACCTCGTTGACGTTCTTTTTGGTAGGCCTCTTCAGACATGTAGGGCTCAGTCTTGAAGATCTGCGCGGCCTCAACCACCGCCTGTTCAAAAGGCTGATGCTGGAAAGCATGCAGCGTATTGTGGTGAATGAACACACCGATGGGCCCCTGGGCAGGCAAGTAATGCGCCGCGTGATCGAGAAGGTGTGCGAGGTGCTGCCCTGCATCTCCGGGTGTCGTGCCTGCAGCGTGACCGTGACAGTCGCAAGAATTGGAGGGTGAAGGCGCGCTCATGAGTCAATGGACAGAACTAACGCGATGATGGCAGTCCGCGCCATCCCCTCTTCAGGGGGTATTGCCCCCCTGAGGAGGGGACCCCCGGAAATGGGGTGTAATTTACCCTGCGGAGGGGATGGGATTTGGGCGTCCGGGCTGCGTCTTTGTTGACGTCCACAAATCCATCCCACATGTCAGCCCCAACCGCACCTTCTGTTAAGCCACCTGGCCCAGTCCCAGTCGGAAATTTCACCGGTTTTCAGAGGTATCTGAAAAACGACCTTGTTTCCGGCTTCCTTGTCTTCCTCATTGCCCTGCCGTTGTGCCTGGGCATTTCCATTGCTTCGGGCGTGCCCCCCATCGCAGGCATTTTCACCGCAGTGATCGGTGGCCTGCTGACCCCGTTTCTGAGCAATTCAGAACTGACCATCAAAGGTCCGGCGGCGGGAATGATCATCATCGTCCTGGGTTCCGTGCAAGAGCTGGGGTATGAAAAAGCCCTGGCCGTGGGTGCGGTGGCCGGCATCATCCAGATACTGTTCGGGGCCTTCCGCCTGGGCACGCTCGGGGAGTTCTTCCCCGTAGCGGCCGTTCACGGTATGCTGGCGGCCATCGGGGTGATCATTGTAGCCAAACAAGTGCATGTGGCGCTGGGAGTGGCCGCCCATGCGAAGGAGCCGCTGGAACTGCTGGCGGAAATCCCCGAAAGCCTCATGCACATGAATCCGGAGATCGCCCTCATTGGCGCCCTTTCCCTGCTGCTTTTGTTTGGTCGTTTGTTCATCAAAAACAAACTGGTGCAGGCCATCCCCGGACCGATGCTGGTGCTCCTCGTCGCCACACCTATGGCGGTGTATTTCGACATCGCCCATGAGCACATGTACCAGTTTCATGGTCATGAATACACCGTCGGCCCCAAAAACCTGGTGACCCTGCCGGGCAACATGCTGAAGGCCATCACCCACCCGGATTTCTCCGGCCTGCTGAGCCTCACCAGTTTGAAATGGATCATCATGTATGCCCTCGTCGGCACGCTGGAATCCCTGCTGAGCGCCAAGGCGATCGATCTCCTGGACCCATGGCAGCGCCGCACCAATCTGAACCGTGACCTCCTGGCCGTGGGTGTGGCCAATACGCTGGTCTCCTTCATCGGCGGCATCCCGATGATCTCTGAAATCGTCCGTTCCTCCTCCAACCGCAACAATGGGGCCCGCACCCGCTGGGCCAACTTTTGGCACGGAGCCCTGCTGCTGGTACTGGTGGCCAGCGTGCCGTGGCTGCTGAACATGATCCCGCTCGCCGCCCTGGCCGCCATGCTGGTCTTCACCGGTTACAACCTGGCCTCTCCCAAGGAGTTTTATCACATGTGGCACGTGGGCAAAGGCCAGCTGCTGATCTTCCTGTGCACCATGATCGCCACCCTGGCCACAGACCTCCTCATCGGTATCGCCTTCGGCATCCTGGTGAAAATGATCCTGCATGTGATTCGAGGCACCAGCCTGGGGAACCTCTTCGTTCCTCATGCAGAGCTGGTTCATGACGAAGAAGCCGGCCACCCGGTCATCACCGTCAGAAAGGCCGCTGTATTCAGCAACTGGCTGTCGCTGCGCAAGCAGCTCCTGAGCCTTTCCCAGCACTCCAAGGTCAAGTTGGACCTCTCCAAAACCCACCTGGTGGACCACTCGGTGATGAAGAAGCTGGAAGAGATGGTGCAGGACTGGAAGCTGGAGAACCGGGAGCTCATCATCGAAGGGCTTGAAGATCACCAGCCCGTGTCCGAACATCCCCAGGCCGCACGTCTTTTGAGGCAGCGCGCCTAATCCCCCCAACTCCTTTTTGACTCCCTTCCCGGGCCAGACACGGCTCAGGAAGGAGTCCTCATGCCCAAATCCTCCCATTAAAAACATGAAGCCTAACCAAATCCTCCGAAAAGGCCTTATCCCCGCCGTCCTGGCCCTGCTGTCACTTACTGCCCAGGCCGGCACGCCGGCCAGCCTTCCGGACCCGATGCCAACCGTGGCCAAAACTGATCTCATCACCTTCGACACGGAACTCAAAGGCCGTCTGGAAGTACGCGACAACAACTACGATTTCGACAGCTCGGTCAATGGCCCGCAGGATGCCGCCTGGCTGCTGACCCGCTTCCGCCTGGGCATGTTGGTGACGCCCACCTCGTGGTTCAAATTTTATGTCCAGGGCCAGGACATCCGCGAGATCGGCGGCAGCCGGCCTAACAACATCGGCAGCTTCGGGGCCGACGGGGATGATGTCTTCGACGTGCTGCAGGCCTGGGCCGACTTTGGCCATGATGCCGACGGCCTCAGCCTTCGTGCTGGCCGCCAGCCCCTGAACTATGGCGACCAACGCCTGCTGGGAAACCCCCAATGGTCCAACCCCACCCGCGCCTGGGACGCCCTGCGCCTGCGCTATGCCCAGGAAACCTGGCAGCTGGACCTGTTTGTCGGCAGCCCGGTAAACTTCGTCAACAACCGCTGGAACCAGTCGGACTACTTCAGCACCCGTGAAGCCCGCAACGCCATCGTCAGCGGCCTTTACTTCTCCTCAAAGTCCCTCATCCCCTGGCAAAACGTGACCGACTTTTACTTACTGAACGAGCAGGCCAACAAAGCCGCAGGGGCTGCCGGAGCCCCCCTGGGCGCCGTGGGCAAGACGAATTTCTTCACGCTAGGGACGCTCATGAAAGGCGATCCCAAAAAGCTGCACAACTGGGACTATGAGATGGAGATGGCCGTGCAGTATGGCCGCGTGGCCGGGCTGGATCATCTGGCCTTCGCCGGACATTGGGGAACTGGCTACAACTTTGACCACACCTGGAAGCCACGTCTGGGGGTGCAATACAACTACGCCAGCGGTGACGACGACGCCACAGACGGCGACAGCAACACCTTTCAAAACATGTTCCCAGGCAACCATGCCTTGTATGGTTTCATGGACACCACTGGCTGGATGAACCTGCAAAATCCGCAGCTCAACTTTTCCATCCAACCGACGAGCAAGCTGAAGCTGACACTGGACTACAACCTCTACTGGAACGCCACGAACAATGACGCCTGGTATGGGGCCAACACCACCTCCGCCGTACGCCCGGTGAATGCCGATGCCCGCCGCGCCAGCAGCTTTCGTGGCCAAGAAGTGGACCTGAATGCCTACTACAAACTTAATGCACACGTGGCTCTCCAGGCCGGGTACAGCGTGTTCTTTGCTGGCAAATACTTGGCACAGACGGGGGCCAGCGACACGGCGCAGTTTGGCTACGCCCAGGTGCAGGTAAACTTTTAGTCCTCCGCAAGGCGGATCGGCGTGCTGACATAGACACGCAGCCCGTGAGGTTTCACGGGCTGCAGTTCCAGACTGCCGCCGCATTCGCGGGCGCGGGCCCTCATTCCGGTGAGACCCAGGCTCTGGCGGGAATGTTCCCGGGTGGGCGGCAGGCCGCTGCCATTGTCTTCGACAATGAGCTGCACCTGGTCCAGTTCCGTCATCAGCATGACCTTGACCTCGGTGGCTTTGGAGTGGCGGGCAATGTTGGTCAGTGCCTCCTGCGCGATGCGGAAGAGGTGGGTCTCCAGGTCGCTGTGCAGGCGGGTTTCAAGCTGGGAGTCATAGGTCATTTCAACCTGGACACGTTGGGCAAATTTTTCCGTCAGCCAGTGCAGCCCGGCATCCAGGCCAAAGTCATCCAGGATCACTGGCCGCAGCAGCTGGGACAGCTCCCGTACGTTGGCGATGGATTGGTCCACCAGCAGCACACAGTCCGCGCGGCGGTCCTCGAAGTTTTCATCCACCCGGCGCACCAGATTGGACCGAACCGCGGCGAGAGACTGGCCCAGTTCGTCATGCAGCTCATGGGAAAAGCGTCGCGCCGTTTCCTCCTGCGTCTGCAGCATGTGCCAGGAGACGCGGCTCAGCTCATCCTGCTGCCACTCGATGCGGCGAATGCTGTGCCTGACAAAAAGAATCGTTCCGGTGGCGCAGAGGCCGGAAAGCAGCAGGCATGAACCGAGCAAAACAGCCGACTCGTCAGCCAGTTCCTGAAGCTGAAGGCCGATTTCCTGGTCCACCTCCGCCAGATGTTTTGTGCTGTGCAGAATGAGATCGTGAATGAGCTTTACCACCACCTCATGGCTGGAGATCAGCTCCTCCATGTGAATGCGTGAGGTGGCCCCGCCATTCTCCAGCGAGATACGGGCTTTTTCAGAAAAGACCTGGGTCGCTTTCGCCAGATGCTGCCAGTCCGGCGCATGGACGGTCAGACGGGCCTCATGCGCCAGCTTGGCCACGGCTTTGTCGGCTTTTTTCAAATCTTCGATCCGGGCCACCCGATCCTCCATGCCCACCTCCCTAACGATGCGGTGAACGATGAGAGCCAGGGCATCCTCCTCGGCCTGCACCTCATGCAGGAGGCGAGCCACCAACAACTGTTCCTGCACCAGCCGGGCCGCATTTTTACGGATGGCATGGCTGTCCCGCACCGCGACGAGGCCAGCGATGCCCAGAAGAATCACCACCAGGCCAAAGCCAATGATGAGCCCCCAGAGGACGGATCTCTCGCCAATCCTCCGATTGAAGGGAAAGATGAATCGGGTCATGCGCAGGCTCAGTCAATGAGCCCGTTGCGCAGGGCAAAGCGCACCAGTTCCCCCACCGAGTGCAGGTTCAGCTTTTCCATGATGCGGCCACGGTGGGCCTCCACCGTGTAAACACTGAGGTTGAGGGCATTGGCGATGTCCTTGTTGGTCTTGCTCTCGGCGATCATTTGCAGGACCTCACGCTCACGGGTGGAAAGGAGGTCAATCGGGTTGGTGACATGCTTGCGGTAGTCATCCAGCACAGCATCGGAGACTTCGGGGCTGAGGTAGCCTTTGCCCACAGCGACGGCACGCACCGCCGTGAGGAAATCCGCCTCGCTGCAGTCTTTGAGCAGGTATCCACGCGCTCCGGCACGCAGAATTTCGCGCACATAGACCGCATCCTTGTGCATGGAGAGGGCCAGCACCCGGGTCTTTGGAGACACCTTTTCCATGCGCCGGGTGGCCTCGATGCCATTGAGCTCCGGCATGGTGACATCCATTACGGCCACATCGGGCTGCAAGGCCTCCGCCAGCTCCACCGCCTCGCGGCCATTGGAGGCCTGGCCCACCACTTCCATGTCCCACTGAGCCTCCAAAATGAGGCGGAAGCCATTGCGAACAACGGAGTGGTCATCAGCTAGTAAAATGCGGGTCGCTTTGGTGGACATGGCGTTAGGGCGCAGAGTATCAGGATCGCCGTGAAGAACAAGAAGCGTCTCTCTCACCAGGCCTGTCAGCCGCAGGCTAAAGGATCAACGGGGTCTTTTATCCCCTAGATCCGCGACAGGCATGGCAGAAAAGGCCTTCCACTGAGCCTCGATCTCCTCCTGCGTAGGCAGCCCGTCATGCACCCAGAGGCCGTAGCGCACGCGCAGCTTTTTGGCCTCGGTGATTTCCACAGGCGTGTCCAGGCTCAGGCAGGCCCCCATCCAGCCATCATCGCGCACATGATAGGCCGTGGGGTTGTGTGGGTTCATGGGGTGGTTCATCAGGGTCATGCCGGCAAATCCGTCGTCCTCGTTGGTGATGCGTCCGCTGTAGTCCACCCAGCGTGCAGGCAGACGGAACATGGCCTTTTCATTCACCAGACCTTCGGAGTTCAAAAGCCGGCCACCACCATCATGCACGCCCAGGCTTTTCGCCACCCGCACGGCCACGAGGCCAAAGCCACTCGCGTCAAAGACGGCGGGCCGCCCCTTTGGCGGTGAGTATTCCAGGTCAATGATCATGAGCCAGCTCTTGGCCTCCGCCAGCGGACGAACCTCCGTGCGGCGCACTTCGATGAGCTGCACAGACTTGTCCTCCTCGCTGATCCAGTGGTTCACCATGCGCATGGAGGCGAAGTCATCGCTGTCCTCATAACCTTCACGCGACACTTCGACATTGACGATGCGCCCCTGCTTTTTGGCATTGTCACCCCAGAAATTGAGGCCGTTGAGGCTGCTGTGCGTCACCCACACGCTGTTGTGGTGGCTGTGCGTGAGGGGATCATGCGGATGCCCCATGCGGGTGAGGCTGACATCCCGCGAAGCCCGGATAGGGTACCAGAAGGGCCTCATGTCCTGGGGATCGTAATGACAGGCCGTGAGCTCCCGCCCATCGAGCTGAAAGGAGGTGATGTGGTGCGGCAGGGGCACGGCCTGCACTCTTGGCACGGGTTTGGCCGAAGGAAGCTGGCCGAGGGCCGGGGCGGCGAGGAGGATGAAAGGAATGAGAAATCGCATGATCGAAAAAACGCATTCGCCCTGCGTCATCTTGTCGCCACAGTGATGAAACGCTTTTGTCCGGAGCCTGTCTCCGGCGCAAGAAGCCCTTACCAACCCCGTTCCATTCCGCCCATGAAGAAATTCCTTCTCCCTCTCTTGCTCCTCGCCGTCGCTGGCTTTGCCGCGACGATCCCGGAAACGGCCAAGGTCGGCCAGTTTTACGCTGGCTGCCAGGCTTACAGCTTCCGCATGTTCTCCGTGATGGAGGCCATCGAAAAAACGGCCGCCGCCGGAGGCAAAACGATCGAGTTTTACCCAAAACAGAAGCTCTCTCCTGAAAAGAAGGACGAGGTCTTCAACCATGAATCCTCACCCGAAGTCATCGCCGCCGTGAAGGCCAAGCTGGCCGAGCAGGGCGTGACCGCCGTCGGTTATGGAGTGATCAAGCTGGGCGTGGATCCGGCTGCAGACCGCAAGGTCTTCGAATTCTGCAGGACCATGGGCATCGGCATTGTGATCTCCGAACCTGAAGTCAAGGGCCTGGACGGCATCGAGGCCCTGGTGAAGGAATTCGACATCAAGATGGCCATCCACAACCATCCGAAGCGCCCCCTGGACCGCGCCTACCTGTTCTGGGACCCTAACTATGTGCTGGAACTGGTGAAAGACCGCGATCCGCGCATGGGTGCCTGCGCCGACGTGGGCCACTGGGTGCGCAGCGGACTGAATCCTGTGGACTGCATCCGCATCCTCAAGGGCCGCATCTTTGACAGCCACATGAAGGACCTGACCGAATTCGGCAATCCGAAGGCGCACGATCTGCCTTTCGGCACTGGCAAATCCGACATCCCGGCCATCCTGGCCGAATACCATGCCCAGGGCTATCCCGGCCCCCTCCATGTGGAGTATGAGCACAACTGGGAAACCAGCCTGCCTGAGATCAAGCAGAGCCTGGAGTTCGTGAAGAACTGGAAACCAGCTGCCAAGTAAGCCCCGCAAACATCACATTCTCATGAGCGGAAAGCCGGGCCTCAGACGCCTTGCTTTCCGCTTTTTTATGCCCTCCCCTCTCAAGGCAGCCGCCAGGGACCACGCAGGGCCTGATAATCCGCCTTCGGCAGCAGCACGTAGTGAGGGGAGGCCTTGGGATCCAGCCAGCGGATGATTTTCTCCAGGTTTTCAACCGCCATGGTGGAGCATCCGGCACTGGGCTTGGTGGGGCCCCGGCGGACATGGAAAAAGATGGCGCTGCCATACCCGGGCGCGACGGGGTTTTGATTGTGGCGGATTTCCAGCATCCATTTGTAGGCGGCATCCCCCAGGCGCATGCGCTGCTTTTCAAACCAAGGCGGCACCTGGCGCGGATCCACCCGCACATGCTGGTTGTAATACGGGTTCTTGGGATCATCCACATACGCATCCCAGGGACCTACCTGAATGTAAGGCCAGCGCGTGCCCGCAGGCGGCCGTGCGGCATAACCAAAAAGAGAACCAAGCTGGAAAACACCCGCTGGGGCGCGCCAGTCCTTCTCCACTTTCGGCGGGATGCCGTTGTTAGGCGGCGTGAAGACTCCCCTGCCCCAGGCCAGCCCGGAACGCCCGAGCAAGATCGGTACTGGCTGCGCCAGAATGGGCTGCCACGGGCTATTGGCCGATGCGCGCTGATAGGCCTGCAAGGTCGCCGTGTTTGAGTTCCACCCGGAGGCCTGGGCCACGATGACCTGCCGCACGCTGCCACCGATTTGGGCGGAGGCCGGGCTTGGCAGCAGAGCCCCGAAGAGAATCATCGTCAGGACGCTGAAAAAAAACTTCCGCCCAGCGGTTCCCCCACCTCTCTGGGTGTTGTCATGACATTGTATCCACCTGGATGCTGATTTTGGCTGTGAGATCATTTTTGAGATTGCCTGGATAAGTTCGAACCGAATATAAACGTAAATCGGCCCTGCCGGATAATTAATTGGCTTCAGGTTTTGGGGGTTTTTTTCCTGAGCGCCAAGTCCGGCAGGGCTGTTTGTTTTTAAGGACATGACGAAGATGCAGATGTTGCATTGAAAGTGCCGCGCCATCAGCTATTCGTGCAGGATACCATGAAGAGCCTGCTTTCTCTTGTCACTTTGCTGTCTGCTTTCGCGCTGGTTTCCTGCAGCACGACCTCCCAGGTCAGCCTCGATTACGTCCCCGGCACCGGCCATGTGAAGCCCGGCCAGCCTGAATTTGCCACCCGCCCCTTCAGCGACCAGCGCGGCATCGGCCCCATGGACCTCGGCACTGTGCGCACCCAGATCGGCACTCCACTAGAGTATGTGCAAACCCGCGTCCCGGTGAGCCAGGTGGTGACCAATGCCTTTGGTCACGGCCTGCAGACGCGCAACATGCTCACGGCCCCACGTAGCGCCCGCTATGTGGTGACAGGCGATGTGATGGACCTCTATTGCCAGATGCTGGTGCGCCCCTACGGTTATGCACGGGTTCGCGTGACAGTGCTGGATGCCGCCAGCGGCCAGATCGTCCACAGCCACGTCTATTCTGGTGAACGCAGCAGCCGCGCTTACGTACCGGGCAGCGGCTCACCTGTGCCGACCTTGCGGGATCTTGTTTCTGGCGCTCTCCAGGATGCTGTGGACCAGGCCCTGGACGATCCCCGGCTGCGCAACCGCCTGCGCCCGGAAATCCAGCCAGAGTACCCCACCGGGCCGACGATCACCCTGTGATCGGGCTCCTGCCGGGGTTGACCTTTGGACCTCCACCGTGGACTCTGCGCCTTCATGCCCGCCAACCGGTTCTACAACACCTTTGATTCTGAAACGCTGACGCCCCGGCCCTCGCCCCCAAGCGAGTACCGCAACGCCTTCCAGATTGACCGGGACCGCATCATCCACAGCAGCGCCTTCCGCCGGTTGCAGAACAAGACGCAGGTCTTTCTCTCCGGCGAGTATGACTTTTACCGCACGCGGCTGACCCACAGCATCGAGGTGGCCCAGATCGGCCGCTCCATCTGTGCCTACCTCGCCCAGCCGGGAGGCCTCCTGGATGATGACTGCTTCATTGATCCTGATCTGGTGGAATGCGCCTGCCTTTCCCATGATCTCGGGCACCCGCCTTTCGGCCATACGGGCGAAAGGACCCTGCACCAGCTGATGCGCCCCTACGGCGGTTTTGAGGGCAATGCCCAAACGCTGCGCATTCTCACAGAGACTCTTTTCAACGAAGGGCGTGAAGGCATGAATCCTTCCCGCGCGGTGCTTGACGGCGTGCTCAAGTACAAAACCCTGCAAGCCGAGGTGGATGGCGCGCCTAACCACTACCTGTACAACAACCAGGAAGTCTGGCTGGATTTCACCATGGGCCATCAGGCCTTCCCCACGGAGCTGACACCCGGCAAGGTGCGCAACCAGTTCCGCAGCATCGAATGCCAGCTCATGGACTGGGCCGATGACACTGCTTACTCCCTCAATGACATTGCCGACGGCATCCATGCCGGCTTCATCACCGTCTCCAAGCTGGAGCGCTGGGCCGAGGGCCGCGAGCTGAATGAGCGTGATGACATCCACATTAAGAAACTCTGCGCGGCCATCCGTGAAGGCCGGGTGGAAAGAAAGCTGAACAGTGCCATCGGCCGTTACATCCGCGCCGTCACCCTGGTGCCTAACAGCACGTTTCTCAGCGCCATGACCCGGCGGCACCAGTTCCGTCTGGAGATTGACCCTGACATGCAGGCCGAGTCCCGTCTGAACAAGAAGATTGCCCTCGACCTCGTCTTCAAGAGCCCCCAGCTCCAGCAACTCGACTACAAGGCGGACTTCATTTTGACCCGGCTCTTTGAGGTGCTTCGCGACCGCTACATTGAGCAGGAAAAAGGAAGCACCCTGCATCTCATGCCCGCCACGCTGGAGGCCGAGATCGAAAAAGCGCCGGATGCCGGCACCCGTGCCCGGCTGGTCTGCGACTGGGTGGCCAGCATGACGGACAGCTTTGCCTTCCGCACCTATCGGCGGCTCTTCGATGCGGACTTTGGCTCGATCACCGACTTTGTGTGATCTTCTGGTTATACCGGTTTCCAAAAAGAGGGCCCGGAAACCGGCATAGGAACGGAATTTAGCAAAAGGCGCAGGTTCGTGATTGACCCTGAATCCTGAATTCGTTTAGCCTGGGTATTCCAACCTAACCAACCCACATGTCCTCTGCCACCCTGGAGGCTCCGGCTTCCGACGCCCCTGCTGCTGACAAGCTCACGAAAAAAATCCTCACGGCCGACCATCCTACCTGGTGTCCTGGCTGTGGCGACTTTGCCGTCCTCGCCGCGTTTTACAAGGTGCTGGAAAAACTCCAGTACCCGCATGAGAAGATCGTCTGCGTGGCAGGCATCGGCTGCTCGTCCCGTTTCCCCTACTTCGTCAACAGCCACGGGATCCACTTCATCCATGGCCGTGCTTTGCCCCTGGCCACCGGCATTTCCCTGAGCCGCCCGGATGTGCATGTGTTTGTCTTCGGGGGTGACGGCGACGGTTTCTCCATCGGCGGCAACCACCTCAACCATGCCGCCCGCAAGAACATCAAGCTGACCTATGTCATCATGGACAACTTCGTCTATGGCCTGACCAAGAAGCAGACCAGCCCGACCAGCCCGCAGGGTTTCAAGTCCAAGACGGACCCCACCGGCAGCATTGACCGCCCCATCAATCCGATGAAGCAGCTCCTGGCCAGCGGGGCCACCTTCATCGCCCGCACCCACGCAGCCCAGGTGAAGCACATGATGGACATCTTTGAACGCGCCATCCTGCATGATGGTTTCAGCGTGGTGGAATGCCTCAGCGAATGCGTGATGTTCTACGCTGGCTCCTTTGATGACAGCACCCCGCGCAAAGGCGGTGTCTATGACATCATTGACGAAACCCAGCACAATGTGACCGACGATGTCGCCGCCTTCAAAATGGCGGATGATCCGTCTCCTGGGAAGTTTGGTGTCTACTATCAGGTGGAGCGCCCAACCAAAAATGCCCTTGAGCAAAAATGGATTGATTCCACCCAGGCCAAACTGACGGGCATGAGCCAGAAAGACATCCTCAAGAAGCGCCTGGAAGCCATGCGTTAGGCAGGCCGCCTTTTAGAGACTGTTGCAGATGTTGCGTCACGGCACACCTGCAACAGTCTTTTTTGTTTCAGCCAGGGAGACCCGCAAAGTCGCCAGCCGCTCATTCCCTGAGAGGGGCTGATTGCGAGGGGCCATGGCCCCGCCAAAAAAACGCATGGCATGAGCTCTGCTGAATGAAAGCACGGCTGCACTTTCGGACCGTCCATGAAACCAGGTGCGCCCCGCCCCTGTGACTTTCATGACTGCACCGACCCTCGACACCCTCCACACCGCTTACCGAGCAGGCACCCTCACCCCGGCCATGCTGGTGGAAGACCTCCTCCAAAAGGCGGCCAAGACCGACCCAGCCATTTGGATTCATCTGTTAAGCCGCGACGAAATCCAGCCCTATCTGGACCTGCTGGGGGGCCAGTCCCCTGATACCCGGCCGCTGTACGGCATCCCCTTTGCCATCAAGGACAACATCGACCTCGCAGGGGTTCCCACCACGGCTGCCTGTCCCGCGTTTGCCTACACACCGGAGACCTCCTCCTCCGTGGTCCAGGCGCTCATTGATGCAGGAGCCATCCCCCTGGGCAAGACCAACCTGGACCAGTTTGCCACCGGACTGGTCGGCACCCGCAGCCCCTATGGCATCCCAGAAAACGCCATCTCTCCAGGAGTCATTCCGGGGGGATCGAGCTCGGGCTCGGCCGTCGCCACGGCACTGGGTCTGGTGACCTTTGCGCTGGGCACGGACACGGCAGGATCTGGCCGTGTCCCCGCAGCCTTTAACAACATCATCGGCTTCAAGCCCACCCGGGGTGTGCTCAGCATCTCCGGCGTGGTCCCTGCCTGTCGCAGCCTGGACTGCGTCTCCATCTTTGCACTCACCTCCGACGATGCGGCCCGGATCTTCGGAATCACCTGTCACTTTGACGAGGCTGACTCCATGGCCCGCCCTTTTCAAGCCAGCACACCCGGCTGGCAACCAGGGACTTCTTTCCGTTTTGGCGTGCTGCCGGAAAGCCAGCGCCATTACTTCGGCGAAGAATCGGCTAACGAACTTTACGATCACAGCATCACCCGTCTGCGCGCCCTCGGAGGACTGCCCCTGGAAGTGGATTTCGAACCCTTTCTCGAAACAGCCCGTCTGCTCTATGGCGGCCCGTGGGTGGCCGAACGATACGTGGCCACGGCAGCGCTGCTGGAAAGCCAGCCGGAGGCCTTTCTGCCGGTGACCCACGGCATCATCTCCGGAGGCTGCAAACCCAGTGCGGCAGACACCTTCCGCGCGATGTACCGGTTGGCAGCCTTGAAACGGGAAAGCGAAACCCTTTGGAAGCATGTGGACGTAATGCTCACGCCCACGGCCCCGCGCAGCTACACCCTTGCGGAGATTGAGGAGGAACCCGTGGCGTATAACACCAACCTGGGCACCTACACCAATTTCATGAACCTCCTGGATCTCTGCGGCTGCGCGGTGCCGGCCGGCTTTCTGCCCAATGGCCGGGCATGGGGCGTCACCCTCATCGCACCGGCCTTTCATGACCTGCGCATCCTCAGCATCGCAGGATTCCTCCACCGAGCGGCCGAAGTCAGCCTAGGGGCCATGGAAACACCCACGCCGCCACCCCGGCCAGCCGGCCAAATTTCCGGCTGGATGCCCATAGCCGTGTGCGGAGCCCACATGGAGGGGCTGCCGCTAAATCCCGCCCTGCTTGCCTGCGGAGCCCGGCTCCATTCCCGCAGCCACACGGCCCCTTGTTATAAGCTGTATCATCTGCCAGGAAACGGAACGGTGCCTCCCCGCCCTGGAATCATCCGCACGGCGGAAGGCGGGGCAGCCATTGCCCTGGAAGTTTGGAACATGCCTGAATCAGCCTTGGGAGCCTTCTTTGGCAGTATCAAACCGCCTTTAAGCCTGGGCTGGGTGGAGCTGGAAGACGGGCAGTCCGTCTGCGGTTTTCTCTGTGAACCGGGCGCGGTTTCACCAGGGCAGGAAATCACCCGCCACCGGGGATGGCGGGCCTGGCTGAAGGCCGGTGGCTAGACTACTTGCCTGCAGGCATACGCCGGTAGATCCGGCTGCGGTTGACATTCAGAAGACGGGCCGCCTCTGTGACATTTCCGCCTGTCTGCTCCAGGGCACGTTGAATCAAAACATGTTCGGCGGCCTCCAGGTTCAGCGGCACGCTATCCGCCGAAGTGTGGGCTGATGGCTTGCCCGCCATCACGGAAGGAGGGGCGGCCGCTTCAAAAAGCTGAAGATGCTCTCGCTTCACGGTCCTCCCACCACTGAGGATGAGGGCCCGCTCCATGGCGTTCTTCAACTCGCGCACATTGCCAGGGAAAGAGTGGCGATTCAGCATGCCCAGGGCCGACTCATCCAGCTCAGGGGCGGCCATGCCCATTTCAGTGGCGAAGACCTTGAGAAAATGCGCAGCCAACAGCGGCAGATCCTCCCGCCGCTCCCGCAACGGGGCCGTCTCGACCGTATAACGGGCCAGCCGGTAATAAAGGTCTTGCCGGAAATCTCCGCTGAGGATTTTTGCGGCGAGATCGGCATTCGTGGCACTGAGCACACGTACATCCACGTGGTGGGATTTCGTCGAGCCTACCGGGGTCACTTCACCGTCTTCCAGTACCCGCAGCAGCTTGGCCTGTAGGGCGGCAGGCATGTCGCCGATTTCATCGAGAAACAGGGTGCCTCCATCGGCCAATTCGAAGTACCCTTTGCGATCCGCCGTCGCTCCAGTGAACGCCCCTTTGACGTGGCCAAAGAAAAGAGATTCCAAAAGATCGGCAGGCACGGCCACGCAGTTCACCGGAATGAACGCTTCCGAGGCCCGCGAGCTGTGATGGTGCAGGGCACGTGCGACGAGCTCCTTGCCCGTGCCGCTCTCACCCGTGATCAGCACACTGGTTTTGCTGAACTGCCGCAGCCGCTCAATGTCGGCGAGGATGCGCCGCATGTGCGGGCTGCCACCCACAAAGCCATCCAGGCCCCAACGTTCAGCTTCACGCGAAGCCAGGGAGGAAAGTTTCTGCGTCGCCTTGTCCCGAGAGGTCTCTGCCGCCACCCGGCGCGACACCTCAGCTTCCAGTTCGGTATTGCGCTGTTGCAGCTCGCGGGTGAGTCGGCTGATCTTCAGGTGCGTGGCCACACGGGTCACCACTTCCTCAGCCTGGAAGGGTTTGATGATGTAGTCCACCGCGCCCATACGAAAGCCATTCAGCACGCTGGCCGTCTCATTCCGGCTGGTGATGAAAATGACAGGCACATCCCGCGTGGCTTCATCGGCCTTGAGTGTGCGGCAGACATGAAACCCATCGTGCCCTGGCATCATCACGTCCAGGAGGATGAGGTCCGGCTTGGCCCGCTCTGCCAGTTTCAGCGCATCTTTGCCACTGGAGACGGCCAGGATTTCGTATCCCTGCGGCTCCAGCACATGACTGAGAAGCGACAAGCTGGCCGGAGTATCATCGGCAATGAGGATGCGGGGGCGATTCATGAGATGGAGATCTGGGCGATGATGCGCTGGATGGTTTTCATGTCATAGCTGGCCAGAAAGCCGCGCAAGTGTTGTGCCAGCCGCTGGCCCGCAGTGCCCAGTTGCTCGAGCTCCGCCAGGCAACTCTTCAAAACAGTGGCGCTGTGCAGCTCCGCCGCCATTGCCAGGCGAGCCGCCAATTCTTCCGGCAGGGTGATCTGGCTCAGATCAATGGACTCGCTAGCTTCCGCCGTGGGCAACTCATCTTTATACTCAAAATTCACACCTAACAAATGATGCAGACAGCCGTAGATGCGTTCAGCCCGGAAAGGTTTCGCCACAAAATCATCGCACCCCGCCTTTAAACAAAGCTCCCGTTCATGGGCCAGGGCGGAAGCGGAAGTAGCGACAATTTTGATCTCTGAGGCATCAAATTCTTCCAGGATTCGCCGGGTGGCCTCCAGCCCATCAAACTGAGGCATGCGAATATCCATGAAGACGATCTGCGGACGTGACACCTGTACCACTTCCACGGCTTGGCGGCCATGCTCCGCCAGCACCACCTCACAGCCGATCAAGGTCAGCATGGAGGCTAAAACCTCACGATTTTCCCGGATGTCGTCCACCACCAAAGCACGGACAGCGCAACCTTTGGCCAAGCTCACCAGCTCCCGCCCAGAGGACCGTGAAACACCGTGGGCAGCCACCGCAGGCAAAGTAAGTTCCACGTGAAAACAGGAGCCTTTTTGTGGCTGTGAATGCAGTCCCATGCGCCCGCCCAAGATCTCCACTTGGCGGCGCGCAATGGCCAGCCCCAGTCCCGCACCACCACGTGCGCCGGCCTCTTGTTGGAAGGGTTCAAAAATGCGCTGTTGGGCCTCTTCCGGAATGCCGACACCTGTGTCTTCGACTTCAAAACGCCAGTCCTCATTTTCCAAAGGAAACACCCGTAAAATGATGCGTCCGCTCACCGTAAACTTCACCGCATTGGCCAGGAGATTGATGAGCACTTGCCGCAGCTTCCCCTCATCGCCATGGACGGGAGTGGCTTTCTCCAACTCGGCCGTCTCAATGCGAAAGCCGATCTGCTTTTCCTCACAGGGGTGCTGAAACATGGCTGTCAATTCACGCACGAGTGCAGCCAGATCGAAATTTGTCTTTTCCACCTCCATGCGTCCGGCATCGATCTTTGACAAGTCCAGGATCTCTTGAATGAGGTGCAGCAAATGGTCCCCGCTGTTCAGAATGGTGGCCACCGCATCGCGATGAAAACGCGGCATGGCTGCATCTCTCGCCAAGATTTGCGCATACCCCAGGATGGCATTCATGGGGGTGCGAATTTCATGGCTCATGTTGGCGAGGAATTCGGACTTTGCCCGGCTTGCCGCTTCAGCTGTCGCCTCTGCCTGTTTGCGAACGGACACTTCCGCCAACAGTTCTTTTTGTGCGCGATTCACCAACGCCGTCTGGCTGGCAGTTTTCCACAAATAAGAGACCAGCAGCAAAGTGATCACCAGCCCGCCCGCCAAAGTGATCCAGGGCATCAAATCAGAACGTAAGCTGAGGAATCCCTGAGTCGGCTCAAACAAGAGTGTCCATTGTCTGCCAGCGACATCCACCCCGGTGGTCCACGTGGGGTAACCCTGGAGGCGGTCCCCCGCCTGATGATACAGCAGAGAGCCATCCCCCTCATCTCGCAAAGACAGGGCCACCCCGTTATCCCGTGCCTCAGCCAAGGAGAGGTCTATGAGATCGCCAATTCGAAAGACCGCTGTGGCAAATCCTGTGAGTTGTTTGCGGCGTTCATCCACGGAGGCAGGCGAGCCCAGGTACAATGGCTCAAAGACAACAAATCCGCGCTGAGATCCCTGCTCCTGAGCCAAGCGGATGGGCGCCGTAGCCTGGGCGGAACCGCTGTCGCGAGCCTGCTCCAGCGCAGCGCGGCGCCGGGGCTCTGCCTTGACATTGAAGCCGAGAGCCGGAGCGTTTTTTTGCAAACTCTCCAGATAAAACACGGGAAAGTATTCATCCGACTGACGAGCGATGACGATTTTCCCCTCGCTAGCCTCCTCCGTGAAACGAAACTCACGAAAGCCCTCAGCTCGTGCCCGCTCTTCCCAACTCTGACGCTGGGCGCCCTCCACACGCGGGTCCCAAGCCAGGGCCTGCAACTCAGGCTGGCGCGTCAAAAAGCTTCCCACAAAGGTACCAAACTCTGCCCGCGTGACCTCCCCTTGCGATTGAAAAAAAGCCACGATCCCATGCAGGACTTCCATAGAACGAAGGATTTGCCCGCGAATGACCTCCGTACGGTCTTTGGCCGACTTCCTCACTTCATCC
This sequence comes from Verrucomicrobiota bacterium, assembly GCA_040386955.1. Lineage (GTDB taxonomy): Bacteria > Verrucomicrobiota > Verrucomicrobiia > Verrucomicrobiales > Verrucomicrobiaceae > Prosthecobacter. Next base: position 27,647 of record JAZKER010000036.1, on the reverse strand, counting down.
CTCCGATCATCTTCCCGCGTCTCCAAGAGCATGACCGTGAGCAGCAAAGACACAGTGGTGCCGAGCACCAGCGCAAAATAGGCAGGTGCCCTCACCGGTGTGTCAGGGCAGGCAGAGATGGGCATGGACAGGTTCGCTTCCCATCAAGCACTCATCATGCCAGCCCGGCTTTGAGCATTGCGCACCAGAGCCGCATGCGCACTCATGCCTTGAGCGGTCGGCTCTGAATGCACGATCCCAGCTTCGAACATATCGTTCGCATAACTCAGGCCCAGTCTCGCCACGAATCCCTTCCGGGTGGGGCTAAGACGGTCTGTGAGATGCTCACCTTCACGATACGAATGCTGAGCCAGCCATCAATTCAACCCATCCGGCAGGTTCAAGATTCGCAGTAAATTTTGACACCAATCCCGACTCACGGCGACAAATTCAAGTTTCGGGCACCCGGAAGCCTGTTGTTTCATCCTGTTTGAGTGGCCGCTCCATGAACCGAACCGGTTTCTCATAGATGGCCAGAACGATGCAGCCCGCCTCACTCACCACGCTGTGATAGGTGCCAGGGGGATGGATGCGCAGGGAACCTGCATGGATGATGCCATTTTGGTCCCGCTGGCTGCCTGCCAGGACCAAGATATGCTCCCACCCTTCATGCAGGTGCATGGGCACACGTGCCTCCTTACGAAACCGAATGAGCGCCGCCGTGGGACCCGTGATGCCATCCCCATAAAAGCGATAAATGTCCACCCCATCACGGAAGTAACTCCAGGGTATGTCCTCCTCCTGAGCTAAGATATTGAAGATGTCCTTCAGCTCAAAGTGCGGGAAGCTGAAGCTGGATGGTGGAGAAGGATCGTCTGGATTCACAATATAGGACTTCGTGAGGAGCCGGGATGCGTGCAGGGGACTTCGGGTGATGTGGGTGGCGGAGGATTAAACCGTGATCGCCTGAATGAAGGTGGCCGAGTCGCTCACGGCACCAAAAACACCGCCCTGCATTTTGATCATTTTCAGTGCAGCAAGATGGTTGCCATAATCCGTGGCTCCGGTGCAGTCGGACAGCATCAGGCATTCAAACCCACGGTCATTGGCCTCACGCATGGTGGTGTGTACGCAGACATCCGTGGTGATGCCTGCGAGGACAATGTTTTGGATCCCCTTTTGCCGAAGCAGCATGTCGAGATCTGTTCCGTAAAATGAGCCTTTGCCGGGCTTATCAACGATGGCCTCTCCCGGCAACGGGTAGAGCTCGGGGATGATGTCCCAGCCCGGTTCCCCGCGTGTGAGGATGCGCCCGCAGGGCCCGGCATCCCCGATGCCTGCACCAATGCGTTGGCTACGCCATCGTTTGTTAGCCGGTAGATCTGAGAGATCGGGCCGGTGCCCCTCGCGGGTGTGCATCACGTGGTAACCCAGACCACGCGCGGCCTCAAAGACCCGCTTGATGGGTTCGATGGGAGCACGGGTGAGACTCAAGTCATAGCCCATCTTGTCCACGTAGCCGCCAGGGCCGCAAAAGTCAGTCTGCATGTCAATGACCAGAAACGCGGTATTCGCGGGCCGCAGGTCACCATTGTAAGGCCAGGGATAGGGATCAGCTTCGACGTAAGGCATGGGAAGGATTGTTTAAAATTCTGTAGCAAAGAGTGAACCAAGTTCGGGTGGCCCTGCGGTTAACCAGACCGCAGAACCACCCGGATTTCTCACCAACACCGAAAGCAATCAGTCCGTGGCCATGGGAAGGTGCCCGTGAAGTTCTTCCTCCTCCGCAGGTTTAGGAGCCACCACGGCAAACTTGGCGCAGCCTGCCAGCACGAGCGCCACCATGACGTAACTGCAGGCGATCACAGGCGATTCACCGATGCCGATCTTCTCCCCGTGCATGAGGCCAAAGAAAGTAAGCAAAGCCCCCGTCAAAGCGAAGTAGGAACCGATGGCGAACTTTCGATCAATGACAAAGACGGCGATGGCAGGCAGGATCACCCCACTCAAAATAGCACCCCCACCCAGCACCTCCAGGCCGTGATAGAGCACACCCACTTGACCTAACTTATCCAGCCCCACCGCCGCCGCGTTCGTTCCCGCCGCGCCCAGGGAATTATCGATCAGCAGCTTACCCCAGGCAGCCAAGTGGGGTGTGAGAGCCAGGATAACAGCGGGCGCATGGCTCTTGGGCGTTTCCTGGAAAGCCTGCGCGCCGATCAACATGCCAATGTAAAGCAGGATGGGGGAGATAGCCACAATGGGGATCAAAGATGACATCAGCGAGATGATCCCAAAGGTGCAAAAGATAATGACCACCACCCCCGTGGCCGCAGAGTAGCCAATGCGCCCACCCATAGACTTCCAACCTGGGTGACCGATGTACACGGCATTGATGAAGGGATTTCCCAAGCTGCATCCGATGAGGCTGATGACGCCATCTGCCGTCAGCACTCGCGTGGTGGGGAAATCATCGCCAGCCACCGCTGCGCTTTCCACATTGTCCAGGGCCTCGACCAAATCATAGATCCCAAAAGGAATGGCAGTAACGAGGATCACTCCGAGAAATTCAAAGCCTGAAAAGATGTGGCCAAAGGCAGGCAGTGGAATCGAGAAACCGAAATTGGTAAATGAACCCGTCAGCTTGGCCAGCGTCATGTCGCCGTAGTTCAGACCGAAGAGATTCGATCCCCATGCAATGACACTGCCCACAGCAATGGCGACCAACCCCGCAGGGATGCCTTTATAGTAACGCACGCCGCCGAACCAGCTCAGCAAAATGATGGCAAAGCAGACCACCCCAATGACGGGTGTGGTGAACATTTCCAAAGCGGGGCGCATGGAGATGAAGCTGATGGAAACACCCGCCAGCGTGCCGAGCAGTGCGGCCCGTGGAGTAATCTTGCGAATGACTGGCGCGATGAATCCTCCTATCATCAAGACGAAGCTTTGGATGAAAACCCAGGTCAACCCAGCTTCCCAACCTTTGATCGGATCTCCCGTCTGCAAAGAAATGGGCAGCATGATGACAAACACCACCACAAACATGTGAGGCACACTGGTGCCCGAAGGCAGCGCACAGACATCATTGCGCCCGGTCTTCAGCGCCAGCTTATAGGCTAGCCAGGCGTAGTAAAGCGTGCTGAGACAGAGCATGAGACCGGTGGCGGGCAGGATGCGGCCAAAGACGATTTCATCCGGCATCTTCAGCACAAAACGCAGCAGCGCCGTGAGCGTGAGCAGGTTGACGAGAATATTGGTCCCGAAGCCGAAAAAGGCATTCCAGTCTCCAGGGGTCCAGATTTTAGGTTTGGTATCAGAGGCAGTCATGGCAGAAGCAGAGGTGTTTGAGAATCATTGATTTCATCAGCAGTTAGGCCAGAGCGGGAATGATCTTGGAAGAGTCTGAGACCCAGCCAAATATCCCCCCTTGGGCTTTGATCATTTTCAGCCCCATCTCCTGAAAGATGGGGAAGTAGGAGGCCACACAGTCCTCCGGCACGAGACATTCGTAACCGCGGTCATTGGCCTCGCGGACGGTGGTATTGACACAGACCTCCGTGGTGACCCCTGTTACGACCAACTGGGTGATGCCCAGATTTTGCAGGATGGCATGAAGGTCCGTGGCGAAGAAGGCCCCTTTTCCCGGTTTATCTATGACCGGCTCCCCCCGGAGCGGATAGAGCTCAGGGATAATGTCATGCCCTTCTTCACCACGGATGAGGATGCGCCCCATGGGCCCTGTATCGCCAATGGTCTTCGCCCCGTGACCGCGCACTTTTTTAGCAGGCGGCAGATCCGCCAGATCGGGGCGATGCCCCTCACGGGTGTGCAGGACCTGAAGCCCTGCTGCCCGCCATGCCGAAAGCAGCTTTTGGTTAGGCACGATGGCTTGACGAAGCTGGGAAACATCATTGCCCAGCATTTCGCCAAAGCCGCCCGGTTCCAAAAAGTCACGCTGCATGTCAATGATGAGCAGGGCACATTTGGCAGGAACCAACTCAAAGGGGTAAGGCTCTGCCTCAATGCGGATAGGGTCATTCATAACCATGATCATGGGTTTCCGGTCAGGGGGCTTCAGCGCGGATAACGTGCCGGGTTTTAAAAGAAGATGGAAACACCGCCATGAAACTGCACGAGGTCACGCTTCCGGCTGCCGTCGGCCCCCAGCACCTGGTTCCCATCCAGCAGGCCGGGATTGTTCAGGTGGTAGTATTTCACGCCGGCATAGACGGACCAGAAGCCCATGCTTTTCGGCACGAAGGTCAGCGGCACCGTGGCCACCACCCCGGTGCGGATCACCGCCACACCTGATCCACCACCGGTGCCGTCGAACTGCTGGTAAAAGTCATTGTCCGAATAATTCAGGAAGGTGGGGAACTCGAACTTCACCTTCTTCAGGTCAATCGTCGGTGTCATACCGACGGTGAAGTAATGGCTCTCGCTGGAAGTGGCCGGATTAAAGGCCACCGTGGCCTTGTTCTTCAGCTCTTTCCAGAAGGCAATGTAGGGATTGATGGAGAAGGTCTTGCTCCCTGTGTAAGCGGCGTCATTGAAAGACAATTTCAACTCCAGATGCTGCGAGGTCGGGTAGGCCGAAACCATGCTCTCAAAGGCCGTGTAGTTGACATCGAACTGCCAGTATTTGGCGAACTTGAAGGCGAGGCCTGCGATGGGGTCGAACTCATTCCAGTTGCCTTCATCCGGGCCGGACTCACGGCTATGGATGGAACTCCAAACCCCCGTGGTGAGAGTGACGTCATTGAGGAAGCCATCTGGATTCGAATAAAGATTCCAAAACACCAAAAACAGCGGCTGCACGATGAGGCCCTGATTCTCCACATTCAGACCACGAGGCGTGATGTAGTGATCTGAAAAATCCACCTTCAGCAAGGCATGCACCCATGGGGAAGGTGGAGGCTCGACGATGGGGGAGATAACTGCTTTGTCGCCAGCGTGAAGCGGGCTGGGAGTCAGCGCCAAACAGACCCCTAACGCGAGGAGCGCGAGGGTGCCCTGGAGAGGATGTGGGAGGGATGTTTTCATGGGAGTCGGGATGCTTCCGGTGAAGCAATGACTCCTCATGGCATTTGCGATGCCAACGCTGCACTTCGATCCTCAATCCCCTGCAAACCAACGCCTTACAAATGAATAACTCATCTCCTCAATGACCAAGCCAGATGCCCTCTGTTGCGGGGCGCAACACCTGCAACGCAACACCGACCCGACTAGACGCGGGTAAGCTGACGGCGCAGGGAGACCTCGATGATCGTGATCAATACGGCCAGGGTCATGAAGATGACCATGGCATTGATCCACAGGGTATCGAAGTCGGTGCCGAAGTAACGTTTTACGGTGCCAAAGAACACATTCGGCTGGATTTTACGACGGTAATCCGTGCGCTCCATTTCAGCCTTGGTGACGAGGTCCAGCACTTTGCGGTTCACGTAGATCTCTTCCGCACTGATGCCGTCTTCCTGCTCCAAGGCGCTTTGCAGCAGCTTGGGCGTGACTTTGCCACGCATGGTGGCATCGCGAATTTCGCGCAGCTTAGCAGCAGCCTCGCGCTCCGTTTTCGCATACAGCCCTGAGACCACGGCCAGACCTTGTTTGGCGGCATCCAGATCCCGCTGTTGATCTGAAGTCATCTTGATGTCCTTCGGCAAATTCACCAGCTCTTGAATGCGAGCCTCGAGCTGATCTTGTGCTGCCGTCAGCGGATTCAGCTTCGCCTGAGAAATCAGCATGGCTTCATAGCTCCAGCGCAGGGGCATGAATTGGCAGATGAAGGGAACCTTGAGCTTGCTCGGCTCGCTCTCCTCCGTCACGCCAGCCTTGTCCAGCCAGCGCTGCATGGAGTAAACGAAATCGAGGTTCTTATTCATCTCCTCATACTTGATGAGCGCCCCGCCGAGAATGATCTGGGGAATGAGGATGAGCGGGATGGCATTGATGGCGGTGCGATTGTCCGTGACCACGCTGGAGATGAGCAGGCCTAGACAGATACCCGTGAGAGCGGTGACAAACATCCACCACAGATGGACAAAAAACATGTCTCGTATCTCCAGCACGTTGTTGCCAATGAGCAGGTAGATGAAGCACTGAATGAGCGCAAAGGTGCTCAGGGAGATGATCTTGCCGCTGAGGTAATAAAACGTGCGCAGGTTATGATTACGCTCTCGACTCAGCGTGTGCCGGTCACGGATGATCTCATCGGCGCTGTTCGTCAGGCCCAGGAACATGGCCACAACGAGGCTCATGAAGAGGTAAGTGGGGATGTGGAAAGCCGTGGCGTAGGTGTAACTTTCCTCCTCGCTGTATTTCAGCACGCTGGAGATGAGAAAGCCCAGCAAAGGCGCTTCGAGCAGCGTGGTGAGCAGGTTCGTGCGGTTGCGCAGCTTGCTCAGAAAGGCGCGCTTCAGCAGTGTGTAGAAGAGGATGCTCTCTTCCCGAAGCGTGTGCTTGGGCGGCTTGGGCATTGCCCGCGAACGCCCACTCGTTTGAGTGTCTTCACGCGGACGGGCGATGAGATTGGTGCTGCCCGGGAAGGCTTGAGCCTTGGCCATGCTCTCCAGCATGAGGTGGCTTTGGTAGCGGTCGCGCCAAAAGTTAGGCGGGAAACGCCGTGCGGCAACGAGGTGCCCATCGGCACTGCGTTCCTGGATGATGTCCCCGCTGATGTCGCGCAGGGGAGTCTCCAAAACGTCAAAGACAAAGTCAGGCGTCAAGTTACCCGGCATCTCGGCTTCACGCTGACCGGTCTCATCGTTGTAGGCCTTCCAAAAATACTCGATCATGCCCTGGGGCGTGCCGAAGTAGGCCATCTTGCCGCCTTTATCCAGAAGCAGGGCTTTATCGAACATCTGCAGCAGCCTCATGCTGGGCTGGTGGATGGAGGTGAGGACGATCTTATTGCGAGCGAGGCTGCGGATGATCTCCAGCACATGCTCACTGTCCTTGGAGGACAGACCGGAGGTGGGCTCATCGAAGAGATAGACATCGGAGATGCCGATCATGTCCAACCCGGCATTCAGACGCTTGCGCTCCCCCCCGGAGAGGTATTTTTGCTGCGGTGTACCGGCCAGTCGTTTGCGCATGTCGGCGAGGCCCAGTTCAGCCAGCTTGGCCTCCACCCGTTTGCGCCGCTCTTCCGTCTTCAAATGCGGGCAACGAACCGCCACGGAGAAGTCCAAATTTTCCTGCACCTTCAGCAGAGGGTCAAAGGCATCTTCCTGGGGGATGTAGGCGATGTAGGGCGTGAGGTTGGGCAGGTTGTTGTACAGCGAAAGGCTGTTCATCAGCACCTCCCCCCCTCGGGTTTTGAGCTGACCACCAAGCACGCGCAGCAGGGTGCTTTTGCCACAGCCGCTGGGGCCCATGACGCAGATCATTTCCCCACGGCGGGCGATGAAACTGATGCCGTCCAGCGCGGTATCGCGCCCGTCAAAGCGGTGGGCCAGTTCGCGCACTTCCATCTGGCGGATGGTGTTGCGCTCTTCCTCAATAATTCGGTCACTGAAATGACATCGCAGGAACTGCCCTTCCCCCAGCGTGATCGTATCGCCATCACTGAGCATGATGCGATCACGCACAGGGATCTGGCCAACATAGATGGGGCGGGAACTGCGCAGCACCTCCAGTTCACCGGTTTTCTGCGAGTAATTGCACTCGATTCGCAAGAGAATTTCCCCCTCGGTGTCTTCAGAGAGGAGAATATCACCTTCGTCCAGCAGCTCAGGTTTGTTGGAGACGAGGTAGGTATTGCGGCTGCCTTCCAGGCGGAACTGACCACCAAATTCCTGGGCGCGCACGCGCAGATCCCGCAGAGAGATTTCGATCTCTCCCTGAGCGATGATGCTGTCTTCAATGGAGGCTTCGACAACGGTACCCTCTTTCAGGGCCACCCCATTGATCGTCGCATCCGTACTGCGCAGGGCCTCCACCGTCACACCCAGACCGAAACTGACGCGCAGGTTGGTGCCGCGCCCACGCTGCTGGGCGATTTCGGCATCGCCCGTCTCTGTCAGGGTGAGGTAAAGCTGGGAGCCAGTGACCGTCTTCTTCGAATTGAAGTAGGAAATGAGGTCGTTGTAATCCAACGTCACGTCCTCCAGCACCACACGCTCCCCCGGATACAGGCGGGAGAAATCTCCCGGTGGCAGGCGGCGGCTGCGCACCAGGATGGGAATTCCGCCGGTGTTCTTCAGCAGTACCAGATTCTGGAAGCGGAAAGCGACGACGGAGCACTCTGCCGAAAGCGAGCGCAGCAGCACATCGCAAGTTTCCCCGGAGCCCACCCGCAGCGTTTCCAAAGGCTGGCCGCTTTTGCTGGTGAAGTCCTCTTCGGCGGGCTTGTCCCCAGCATTGAGCTGATAAACGATGTCAATGGCCTGGGCGGCGATGCCCAGATTGGTCATGAAGAGGTAAAACTCTACCATCTGCCGCTGATTCGTCAGCGAGCTGGAGATGAGGAGGTAGAGCTGCACGCAGAGCAGGATCTTTTGCTCCATGGTCAGCTCATTGCTCAGCTCCTTCGCCCGCTGGGCCAGGTCCTGAGGCTGCTGCAAGGCCTCGAAATAAAGGCGGCGCATGTCCGCATAGATGGCTCCGCTGTAGTCATAACGCAGGTAGCCCAGGGAGGACTCGATTTCCTCCTCCTCCACTTCGCCATCCAGCTTGGAAAAGCCTGCAAAGACCTCAATGAGCACGGGCAGCATGGAATTGCGCGTGGAGGTGGTGAGGATGGAGCTGTCCTCGCCTTTCCACAGTTGCCACCAGTGCTTCGGCTTGAGCCAACTCAACGGCTCCTGCGGCGCATTCTCAGGCCGCCGGTGCAGAGGTGGTCGGGACATTTGGGCAGTGCTCATGCAGAGGGATGCCCTGGGTGACTTCCCCAGGGCGTGCGACTATCGGCGGTCTGAATCACGTAGCAACCCAGACTGCTGAAGAAAGCATGGAATGCAGGTGGGGCAAAATCAGGCCAGGCGGCTCTCGATGTCCTTCTCCAGCCAGGTCCACATGCTCTCCAGCGAGGCCGAGACACGGGCCTTGGCAGCAGTCAGTTCCTCCGCACTGAGCTTTTGCCCAGCCGCAGGCACCTGACGGCCAAACATGTAGTATTTGATCTTTGGCTCTGTGCCGGAAGGACGCACGGCAAAGCTGCGGCCATCGGCCAAGTCCACAAAAAGCATTTTCTCTTTGGAAACCACTTCGCCTTCTTCATCGTGGATCTCGTCCTTGCGAAAATCGCGCACGTTGACCACGGCGCTGCCGTCCACCTCGGTGGGGGGATTGGAACCGTAAGTGTCTGCCAGTTTGGCGATCTGGGCGGCACCGCTGGCCCCTTCGAAGACTTTGCTCTGGTTCACTTCCAGGAAGTAACCCACTTCGCTGTACACCTCGTCCAGCAGTTCCACCACGGTCAGGCCCCGGGAGGCCGCGTAGGCCGCCAGTTCGGCGAACATGACCACCGCGCCGTTGCCGTCTTTGTCTCGACTGAAGTCATCGCCCATGTAGCCGTAGCTTTCCTCACCACCGAAGACGAGGAACTTGCTGTGCTGGAGACGGGCCGCGCGGGATTCCGCAGCTGGCAGGTCGCGATATTTCGCCAGGATTTCCGCAGGCAGCGCGGCTTCGTATTTGGCCAGCTTGGCGCTGATCCATTTGAAACCGGTCAGGGTATTGATGCACTGCACACCATACTTGGCGGCGATGGTGTCCTGCATCGGGCTGGTGACGTAGGTCTTCAGGAAGACCGCGTTGGAGCGCGTTTCGTCATTGAGGATGCCGAGATCCGTCATCGTCTTCAGGCGATACCAGCCCATGAGCGAACCGGTCTGGTTACCAGTGAGCAGCACCATTTCACCCTGGGCATTGCGCACACCCACGCCCATGCGGTCGCAGTCTGGGTCTGTGCCGATGACGATGTCTGCGCCTTCTTTATTGGCGAGGTCCACAGCCATTTTCAAAGCTGGGGCATTCTCCGGATTGGGTGATTTCACTGTGGGGAAGCGGCCATCGCGCACATCCTGCTCAGGCACCGTGAAGAAATTGAAGCCGAGGCGCTTCAGCAGCACGGGCACCAGCACCCCGCCTGCACCGTGAAGGGCGGTGTAAACGATCTTGAGGTTTTTGGCCTTTTCGTTCTTCAACAGCTCAGGCTGCAGCATCATGGTCTCCACGCGCTTGAGGTAGATCTCATCCAGCTCATCGCCCAGCATCGTCAGCTTGCCCTGCTGATCTTCAGGCAGCGGATTGTAGGCCTCATCCACGATGGCATTCACCTCTTTGATGATGCCCGTGGCGTGGGGTTCCACGATGCCTGCGCCATCGCTGTAATTGACTTTGAAACCGTTGTCGTGAGCAGGGTTGTGCGAGGCCGTGATCATTACGCCGGCATCGGCACGCAGGTGGCGAACGGCGAAGGACATTTCTGGCGTGGCACGGCAACCATCGAAAAGGTAAACATCCGCCCCGTTGTCCATCGCGATCTGGGCACACTTCTGGGCAAACTCCGCCGAGAAGTGGCGGGTGTCATGGCTGAACACAATGCTGGGCTTGCCAGAGAGACCAGCCGTGGCGCGGTAGGTCTTCGCATAAGCCACCAAACCACGCGTGGCACGGCCCACGTTGTAGTAGTTCATCGAGTTCGTGCCCACACAGGGGTGGTCCGGGCGCTGATCTGCCGGAGCGTTGCCACGTTCCGCCGTCGTCACCACTTTACCCACCGTGCGTCCCCGCAGGCCGCCAGTGCCAAACTTGAGTGCCTGGAAAAAGCGATCATTCAGTTCGTCCCACTGCCCCGAGTTTGCCAGTTCTTCGATGCTGGAACGATAAACCGGATTCTCACTGGCAGCGAGGAGCGCCTGAATGTTTTCAAGGCTGGATTGCAGGAGCTTGCCGGATTCGGCGGCGGACTGGAGAGTGGCTTCGAGGGACATGGTGTGGCGAGAATAGCGGGAAGCCCTCGTTTGGCAATGCGTTGCAGCGGTGAATTTAGGGGTGGCGCAAAGAAGGGCGAAGGATGCGTCCAATTCAGGCTTGGCAGGCGATTGGCCCGCGCCCACAATCCGGGTGAACTTTCTTGAATCATGCCAGCCTCCATCACCACCCGCGCTGCCACCGAAGCCGATGTGCCGACCATCCTGGCGCTGATCCACGAACTGGCCGAGTATGAAAAACTGACCCACGAGGTGGTGGCCACGGTGGAGAGCCTGCTCGAAACGCTGTTTTGCCCGAACCCCTGCGCCGAGGCGCTGATGGGCTGCGTGGATGGAAGGCCTGTGGGCTTTGCGCTGTATTTTCAAAACTACTCCACCTTCCTGGCTAGGCCAGGCCTGCATCTGGAAGATCTTTATGTGCAGCCCGCGCATCGCGGCTGTGGGCTGGGCAAGTCCCTGATCACCGCCGTGGCCCGCATCGCCTACGAGCGAGGCTGTGGGCGTTACGAGTGGACCGTGCTGGACTGGAACACGCCTGCCATCCGTTTTTACGAAAGCCTGGGCGCTGAAATGAAAAGCGACTGGCGCATCATGCGCGTGACGGGCCCTGCGCTGACCGCCATGGCGAAACTCTCCAACCCCACCTAACCGAAAGCATGACCTGGATAGACTGCGGCCCTCAGCACCTGGAATCCATCCGCGCCATCTTCAATGAGGCCATCGCCAACTCGACGGCTCTTTATGAGGATGAGCCGCGATCCGTGGCCTTCATGGAAGCGTGGTTTGCCGCTAAACAGAAGGGCGGCTTTCCGGTGATGGGCCTGATCAATGACGAAGGGGGGCTGATGGGCTTTGCCAGCTACGGCCCCTTTCGTTCCCATCCAGGTTATCGGTTCACGGTGGAGCATTCCATCTATGTGGATGTGCGCTTTCGCGGCCAGGGTTTGGGCACGCTTTTTTTAAAGCGTCTCGTGACCACGGCCCAGGACCAGGGGCACCACCTGATGATTGGCGTCATTGATGCCGACAACGTCGCTAGCATCCGCCTGCATGAGCGGCATGGCTTCACCCCCTGTGCCCACATTCGCGAGGCCGGCTACAAATTTGGCCGCTGGCTGGATGTGGTGATGTATCAGCGGGTGCTGGGCACAAGGTAGCCATCATTCACCAAGTGATGCGTGATGGCGAATCACGGAACAGATTTCCGCAACTCCCAGCGCCGGATTCGCTCTGCTGGTGTCTAGCCTTTAGGCGATGCTTTGGACCTTCGATGTTTCCCAGAATCGCCTAAAGGCTAGACACCAGCAGAGCTTACGAGACATAGAGATCACTTCACAGGACCCAGGCTCTGGAGGTAGGCCATCAAGTGGATGACCTGCTCTTCACCCAGGGCAGTGAGCAGACCTTCAGGCATGAGGCTCATGGAAAGCTGTTGCTGTTCGGTAATCTCGCCGCGCTCCAGCGTCAGTCTTTCGGCGGGGGTCTGGACGGTGACGGTCTTCGGATTCTGCTCAGGGATCACGCCCGTGATCGTGCGGCCATCCTTCAGCTTGAAGACGGTCATGCGATAGTCGGCTGGCACGATAGCGCTGGGGTCCAGGATGTTTTCGAGAAGGTAGGTCAGCTTGTGCCTATCCCCACCCGTGAGGTCGGGACCGATCATGCCACCTTCGCCGTAAAGCTTGTGACAGGCGGCACAGGCAGCCATGAAGACCATCTTGCCTTTAGGCGCTCCGCCTTTGGCCAAGGCCGCCGGGGTCAAGGCAGCGGTCCATTTGGCCATCTCGGCTTTCTTGGCCTCAGGCGTGTCGCGCAGCTCACCCCAGACTTCAGTCAGCTTTTTGGTTAGGTCGTCCTTTTTCAGACTCAGGATGGCCCGTGCCTGGTAGGGGCTGATGACGGAGGCAGGCACTCGTCCGGCCTTGATAAAGTTCAGCAAAGCATGCGCGTAGCTGGGGCGGGTGATCAAGGTATCCACCGTGGCCACCTGCTGCTCCAGGCTGCGGCCCGGCCAGGGCTGAATGAGGGCCTTCGGGATGCTTTCATCATCATAGGCCGCGAGGGCACTGCGGGCCTGCACGGCCAGCACCTTGTCATTCACCAGACTCCGAATGATGGGCAGCAGCTCCGGCTTCGCATTGCGAGTGAGGCTGGTAAAAGCATTGCGACGCGCGGAGGCATCCCCCTCCATATCTTTGACGATGGGGATCAGTTCTTCCATCGGACGACCACCGCCAAAGACAGTGGAGAGCTGCTGGGCCGACTTTTGAGCCTCATCCGCAGTGAGCGTTTTGGCCACTTCATCCCAGCCCTTCGGTTTCGGGGCTTTGTTCCAGCCATTCAGGGCGGCAGACATGCCATCGAGAATGTCTTTTTGCAGCTCTGGCTGTTTGCCAAGAAGGGCCACCAAGGCCTCCACGGCCGCAGGTTGTTTTTCGATTTCTTCCGTGATGCGACGCGCGACCAAACGGCGCACTGTCGGGATCTTGGTGCTGGCGATGAGTTCTACGCCTTTCATCGGATCGGCCGCCACAGCAGGCTCAATGCCGTACCAGATCATGAGCGGCTGCTGGCGATCATTGGCGTCTTCAGCATGTTGAGCAAGAGCGGTGGCGATGGACCAGCGGTCTGCCAATTCACGACGCTGCATGGAGGAGGCCAGACGAAGTCTGTCCAGGCCGTCTTTGCTTTCAGCAGCACTCAATGCCGGCAAGACAGCAGGCTGTGGACCTGTGCCGTTTTCATACGCTTTCAGCAACGCCGTCCGTGTCTGCCAGTTATTTTTGGAGGAATCCCCTTTGTCTTTCCCGTCATACACAATCTTGTAAATCCGTCCACTCGTACGATGCACACCGTCATTGTCATGGCACTCGCCGGAGTCGCTCCAGTCGGAGACGAAGACGTTGCCATCGGGGCCGGTGATGAGGTCGAGACCGCGGAACCAGGGGTCTTTGGCCTGCATGAAATCAGGGGCGTGTTTGCCCACATAACCGCAGCCTTCGCGCTCCAGGGTGTCCACATTGATGCGGCGGCCATGGAGGTTGCAGGTGAGCATCTTGCCATGGTACTCTTTCGGCCAGGTGCCTCCCTGATAGATGAGCATGCCGACGTGGGCGTGACCGCCGCCGAGCTCCAGCGTCTTGTTGCTGATGCCGGTGCGGATGTCGCTCCATTTTTCGCCGCCGGTGTCCCAATGGAAATGGTCCGCCGTTTGCTCGATGATCTCATAGACATGCGGGTTCAGGTGGGTGCCGAACATGCGGCGGTAGTAGGCTCCAGGGATCACATGCCAGAGATGGCCGATGACGGTGTTGATCATGAACAGCTCGCCTTCCGCATTCCAGTCATGGCCCCAGGAATTGGTGCCGCCATGGGCCACGGTTTCCAGGATTTTGCGCGTGGGGTGATACCGCCAGATGGCGCAGTTCATCTTCACACGCTTTTCGTTAGGCGTGCCAGGAGCCCCCACCGCCGAAGTATCGGTGATGCCGTGGCGACCATAAAGCCAGCCGTCCGGCCCCCAGCGCAGACCATTGACGATGTTGTGGCCGATGGTCTTGGTATTGAAGCCATCCAGCAGGATTTCTGGCGCGGCATCTGGCACGTCGTCACCGTTTTTGTCCGCGATGAAGCTCAGGGTACCGTCATTCAAAATCCAGGCCCCACCGTGGCCCCACTCCACACTGGTGAGGTAGGCGCCCTGGTCCCAGAAGACCTTGCGGCCATCGTGTTTGCCATCGCCGTCCTTATCTTCCATGATGATGATGCGGTCGCGCAGCTTGGTGTCCCAGCGGGCGGGATTTTCCGCATAGGTGTAGTTTTCCGCCACCCAGAGACGGCCTTTGGCATCCCAGGTCATGGCGATGGGCTGCTGCACATCCGGTTCGGCGGCGAAGACCACGCACTTGAAGCCCGGTGGCAGTTGCATCGTAGCGGCCGCTTCCTCAGCAGACATGGGATCGCCTTTTTCGGAATTGAAAGGTTTCGGGAAATCAGCAGCGAACGCCGAGGTGGCGAGCAGGGGCAAAAGCAGACGGTTCATAGGCAGGGCAAAGCAAAACGGGCGAGAAGGAGAAAAACTCACGTCGCAGTATGAATCTTCTCTCTTCTTAAACAAAAGCCTTCTTTCTTCGGAATGAATCCTCAGGTGACAAAAAGGAGCTTCACCTGGGAATTGACATTTCACCGCCGCGATGGCAGCCTAACGACATGATTCGGATTGCCCGCCCCAAATTTGTCGCCCTGCCAGGCTCTCGTCTGGCTGGACAGGGGCCTGTGGCAGGCTGAGTGCACCGAATCTGACGACACTCTCACCACGGCTCCCCTCACCCCGGGCCGTGGTTTTTTTGCGCCGCTGCCCGCCCCTGCACTCTCCCCCAACCTTTCGCGGCAGCGTTTATGCATTCCACCGTTTCTTCATCTTCCGTTTCTCCGCCACCCCAACCGTGGCCCACCTTTGCCCAGGAAAACCGGGCGACTTTAAAACTCGCGCTTCCCCTCATCTCCGGCCAGCTCAGCCACATGCTCATGGGCGTGTCTGACACGGTGATGATCGGCAGCGTGGGGGTCGTGTCCCTCGGCGCAGCTACCTTTGCCAATACCCTGCTCGCCGTGCCCTTTGTGGTCGGTATGGGGCTGCTGAGTTCCGTCTCCGTGCGGGTATCGCAGGCCCATGGGGCCAAACAACCCGAAGATGCCAAAAGTGCCGTCATTCACGGCACTTGGCTGGCGCTGGGCTTGGGCCTGGCGGTGGTCCTCGCCACGCTGCTGCTCATCCCCTACCTGGGCCATTTCAGCCAGCCGGGGGATGTCACGCTGCAGACGCCCATCTACCTCCTGCCCTGTGCCGTTTCCCTGATCCCCTCGCTCATCTCGCTGGTGTGGAAAAACCATGCCGATGCCCTGAACCGCCCCTGGCCACCCTTCTGGATCACGCTGGGGTCGGTGTTCCTAGACATCCTGCTGAACTGGATGTGGATACATGGCAAATGGGGCTTTCCCGCCATGGGTCTGGCAGGCGCAGCCTACTCCACTCTGGTCTCACGCACGTTGTGCATGATCGCGCTTTTTGTTTGGCTAAAAAACAGCCGGACGCTGCACCTCTGGACACCGCAGAAGTGGTGGGTCCGGTGGCAGAAGTCCGAGTTCGCCAGCCTGCTGAAGATCGGCATTCCCACCAGCTTTCACCAGCTTGCGGAAGTCACCGCCTTTGTGCTGGCCTCGCTCATGATCGGCTGGCTCGGCGTGGTGCCGCTGGCCTCGCATCAGGTGGCCATCACCTGCATCGCCACGGCCTACATGGTGCCTTTGGGCATCTCCATGGCCACCACCGTGCGGGTAGGCGAGATTGTCGGGGCTAATCAACGGCCTCGTTTGCATCGGGTGCTCTTGGGCAGTTGGCTTTTTGCCACGACCTTCATGTCCTGCTCCATGCTGGTTTGTTTCCTGTGGGGCGAGCCCCTGGCGCGGGCCTTTGTCAATGAACCGGAGGTGATCAAACTCACCGCCTCGCTGCTCCTGGTCGCTGGACTGTTCCAGCTTTTTGACGGGCTCCAAGTCGTCTCTGCCGCCGCTCTGCGTGGGGTGAATGATGTGAAGGTTTCCGCCTGGATCGCCGTGCTGGCATACTGGATCATTTCCCTGCCCCTGGGCTGGGTGCTGGGCATTCAAATGGGCTGGGGTGCCACAGGTATCTGGGCCGCCCTGGCCGTAGGCCTCGGCATCGCCGCCGTGCTGCTGATGTGGCGGGCATGGCGGCTGCTGGGTGTGGGGAAAGAGACGTCTGAAAACCTCCTGGTGGAGATAGCCGACTCCTGATCACACCCCCGTCTCCGACTTGGGATCCAGCGCATCGCGCAGGGCATCACCGATGATGTTCAGCGCGAGCAGCGTGGCGCTGAAAAAGAGGCCGGGGCCGATGAGCAGCCAGGGATAGGTTTCCATGCTGTCGGCCCCTTCGCGGATGAGGACGCCCCAGCTTGCATCCGGGGGCTGAATGCCGAGGCCGAGGAAGCTCAGAGTCGCCTCCAGCAGCATCACGCCGGGGACGGTGAGGCTGGCATAGATGATGACGGGTCCCATGACATTGGGCAGCATGTGCTTGAACAAGATGTGCCAGAAACCTGCGCCACTGGCCCGGGCGGCGAGGACGAATTCCAGGTTCTTCAAAGCCAGTACTTGCCCACGTACCACACGCGCCATGGTCAGCCATTCCACGGCCCCGATGGCGACAAAGATGAGCCACAGCTCACGACCAAACACGAGCACCAGAATGATGACGAAGGTGATGAAAGGAAAGGCGTAGAGGACATCCACCAGCCGCATCATCAGCGCATCCAGACGACGCGTGGTGAGCCCCGCGATGAGGCCATAACCGACGCCGATAACAGACGCGACGCCCGTGGCGAGAATGCCCACCAGCAGCGAGATCTGCCCGCCCTTCAAGATGCGAGTAGCGAGGTCACGACCCAGTGGATCGGTGCCTAACCAGTGCGAGGCGGAAGGACCAGCGGCCTTGAGATTCAGGTCCTGGTCACTCTGCGAATAAGGCGACACCAGAGGCCCTAAAAGACAAATACCCACCAGGACCACCATGAAGAGCATGGCCGCCACGGTGATGCGGCTGCGCGTCAGCCGCCGCCAGGCACGCTGGCCGGGGGATTCTGAAGTCGGTGACCGCTGAGGCACCAAGGCTGCTTTGTCGGCTGAGGGTTGGAATCCCTCATTGCTAGGAATCACATCGCTCATGACTTGAATCCGATGCGGGGGTTCAGCAGCGCTTGGAGGAAATCCACCAGCAGATTGAAGCCGATGATGAGGACGGCGTAAAAGGCAGCGGTGGCCATGGCGAGGACAAAATCCCGATTCACCGCTGCGCCGACGAAATGCTGGCCCAGGCCCGGAAGCTGGAAGACGGTTTCGATGACGATGGAACCCGTCATCAGCCCGGCGGCGGTGGGGCCGAGATAGTTCAGCACGGGTAGGCAGGCGAGCTTGAACGAGTGACGGAAAACGATGGCCAGTTCAGAAGCGCCTTTGGCCCGAGCCGTGCGGATGAAATCCTGCGCCAAGGTTTCCCGCAAACCGCCGCGCGTGAGGCGGGCAATGTAGGCGCTGTAAATGATGCCTAACGTCAAGGATGGCAAGACCCAGTCATCCCAATCATACCAGCCCGCAGCATTGAACCAGCGCAATTTCAAACCTAGCACCAACGCCACCAGTGGCCCCAGGACCATGCTGGGCGTGCAGATGCCCAGGGTGGCCACAAGCATGCAGGCGCGATCATCAAAGGTATTCGCACGCACAGCGGCCAAAGCCCCCATGGGAATGCCGATGCCAATGGCAATGGTGAGCGCTGCCAGGGCGACGGTGGCCGAGACCGGAAAGGCCTGCACGATGATCTCATCCACCCCACGCCCTGGATTCTTCGTAGAAGCAGGAAAATCGAACGTGGCAAAGCTGACGAGGTGCCGCCACAACTGCACGTAAACCGGCTGGTCCAGCCCGAGGGCGATGACCTGCTTTGCACGAATGTGATCCGGGATGTTTCGTTCACTCTGCAAAGGCGAGCCGGGGGCCATCTTCAGCAAAGCAAAAGTGATCACCAGCACCCCAAGGATGACGGCAAGGCCCTGCAAAAGGCGGCTGAGGAGGAAACGGAGCATGATGAACTTCGGAGCACTAAATTCTGACGACCATTATTTCCGTTTCTAAGGCCAATACACCAGAAGTTTTCATCACCGTTGCAATTACCCCTTTCGAATAAAAGCAGAACCTTTGCACGAGAGCCAATAAACGAACAGAACCGCAGGAGTCATGATGAACTGGGCGAGAATAGAAATAACCCAAGCCCACAAAAAATGATCTGGGAAACGGATCTGTTCCTCAGCTCCATTGTCCTCCCATGATGGATTCAGAAACACTAATCCCAGGCAGAGCAAATAGGTCGAAACCACACCCAAGCCGATTAAAATAGGTCCTGAATACAACCTTGATCCAGAGAGATTGTCTCTAAAATACAACAGAAGGGCGACTACCAGGGCTGCGCCTGGAAATCCAACCACCGCCGCTCCGAGTCGAACGAGATCAGTCACGTTTGGTTCAAGAATTAAGGATCAAGTGCCAGGCGTTAGGCCAAAAGCTTTTCCAGGGCCTCCTTCGTGGTCACGGGGGCTTGGCAGGCGTAGTTTTGGCAAACGTAGGCAGCGGCTTTTCCCTCCACGGGTTTCATCGCGGCCAGGGCCTCGTTTTGTTTGCCCAACCAGGCCTGCGCTTCGCCCCCATCGGCATGGAGGAGCACCGCCTTGGGCAGTAACCGTCGATGCACCACGGCCACAAGGGCCTGGAACTCCGGCGAGGTGGCATCGCCAGCGAGGACGATCTGCTGCTTGCCGCTCTCCAAAAAGTCTGCCGCCATGACGAGCACAGGCACGGCGGAGGGGCTGGACTGCAAGGTATTGCCAAAAAGCGTGGTGATCTTGGCCGCCTGCGCCGCATAGGCCTGGTGATCCAGCATGGCCGCGAGACGGGCAAGATTCAGGGCCGCGAGCGAGTTCGGCGAGGGCTCAGCGCCATCGTAGTCCTCTTTAATGCGCAGAACGGAGTTCGCCATCTCGGTGTGGACGCTGTAGTAGCCGCCGTTTTCCTTGTCCAAAAACAGGCCATCCATTTCCTCTTGGAGGGCGACGGCCCACTGCAACCACTTCACGTCAAAACTGGCCTGATAGAGATCCAGCAAACCGTGGATGAGGCAGGCGTAGTCGGTGGCAAATCCCTTGGGACCACGCTCGCCCGCGCGCCAGCTCCGGTGCAGGCCCTGGCCAGGAGCCGCGCAAAGTTCATCATGCAGGAACTGGGCCGCCTCAGCCGCCAGCTTGAGGAAACCAGCCTCTCCCAAAGCCGCTCCAGCGCGTGCCAGACCGGCGATCATGAGACCGTTCCAAGCGGTGATGATCTTGTCATCCAGATGCGGGCGCGGGCGCTTGGCGCGGGCTTCAAACAGCAGCTTTAGCCCCCGGCCCTGGATGGCCAGGACTTCCTCCGGGGTCTTCTTGAAAAACTCCGCTGTCTTTTTTACCGAGTAGGCACGGAAGAGGGTGTTCAGCCCCGTGAGTTCACTGTGGGGATCGCTTTCGGGACGCGCATTGCCATCGCGCCGAGCGCCAAAGGAATAACGAAAGATGCTGCCGTCTTCCTTACCCAGCAGTTCATCGATCTCGCTGGCCTTCCACACATAAAAAGCCCCTTCTTTTTTATGATCGTCGCCTGCCTGGGCATAGCTGTCCGCATCCTCTGCTGAGAAGAAGCCGCCCTGAGGATGGCGCAGATCACGCTGCACGTAACCGACGATTTCCCGCGCGGTATCCGCCAGGAAAGGCGAGTCCGTGATGAGGTACCCCTCCGCATAGGCCCAGAGGAGCTGGCCCTGATCATACAGCATCTTTTCATAGTGCGGGATGTGCCAGTAGCCATCCACTGCGTAGCGATGCATGCCGCCGCCCACGTGATCCCAGATGCCGCCATTCGCCATGGCGCGCAGGGTTTTCACCGACATCTCCGCCGCCCAGTCGGACTCGCTTTTTCGGGCCTCATCCTTCAGCCAGGCCTGGTGGATGCGAAGGAGGAGATTGATGGAGCTGGAGCGGGGGAACTTCGGCGCGCCGCTGAAACCGGCCTCATGATAGTCATAGCTGCTGGCCAGGTCGTCGTAGGCTTTTTGAACCACAGCATCGGTCTTCACTTCCGTCTCGGCATTTTCGCCGTCCAGATGTTCCTGGAGTTTGGCAATGGAGCGCTCCGAACTGGCCTGGAGCTTGGCCCGATCTTCCACCCAGGCTTTGTGCAGCTCTTGGAGGAGATTTTTAAAGCCGATGCGGCCCTGGGTATTTTCAGGTGGAAAGTAGGTACCGCCAAAAAAGGGCTTCAACTCCGGCGTGAGAAAGACCGACATGGGCCAGCCGCCACCGCCCGTAGCGGCCTGCACGTAGGTCATGTAGGTGAGGTCCACGTCGGGGCGCTCCTCCCGGTCCACCTTCACGGGGACGAAGTGCTCATTGATGTAGGCGGCGATTTCCTCGTTTTCGAAGGATTCGCGCTCCATGACGTGGCACCAGTGGCAGGTGGAGTAGCCGCTGGAGAGGAAAATGGGCTTGTCCTCGGCCTTGGCTTTAGCGATCGCCTCATCCCCCCAGGGCAGCCAGTTCACCGGATTGTGGGCATGCTGGAGCAAATACGGCGACTTTTCGCGGATGAGGGCGTTGGTGTGTTTGGGGGTTGAGTCGCTCATAATACTTAGACAAACGTGGCGATGGGGACCGGGGTTGCAAGCGGAGGACGGCTTGGTGGTTGCGTTTGGGGCGGCTTGTGCTTGTTTCCGGCTCCCTAAAACCAAGCCATGTCTGCGCATTCCCACTCCACCCCCGAAGAATCCGGCTCCATCTGGAAAATCCTCAATGTGATCATCGCCCTCGTTGTCGGCGGATTCACGCTCTTTTGGGGTGCCACCCTGCTGGTGGGCGTGAAGGATGCCGCCTCCCCGAAAGAACCCGTGGCTGAGGTCGCCGCCACTGCCCCAGTGGCTGAAGCTCCTGCGGCACCGGCTACCACCCCGGCCCCAGCAACCGCCCCTGTAGCTGCGGCTGCCACCGCCACCCCTGCCCCGTTCACAGGCCCTGCGGCTGAAATCACCATCAAGCCCGACACGGCCAATCCCCTGGCTTACGACGTGAAAGAATTCAACGTGAAGGCTGGCCAGAAGGTGAAAATCACCTTTAACAACACTCATCCGGCCGTGCCCCAGATGCACAACATCGTCATCGGCGCTCCCGGCAGCAAGGACAAGCTGATGGCCTTGGCCATGCAGATGGTGGCTGCCCCCGATGGCATGGCCAAAGGCTACGTTCCAGAGGGTCCAGAAGTCCTTTTCCACACGAAGCTGCTCCAGCCCAACCAGACCGAAGTCCTGGAATTCACCGCCCCTGCCGCCGGTGACTACCCTTACCTCTGCACCTTCCCTGGCCATGGCGCGATCATGAACGGCGTGATGCACGTGGAATAATCTTTACAGATTGACCCATCCCATAAAAAAGCCCGGGTGCTAAACCCGGGCTTTTTTATGCACACAAACCTCGCCGCATCAGGCGAAGAGCTTCGTCACCGGCTTGGCTTTCACCAGCTCGCGGGGCTGATTCAGGTGGTTGTAAACGATAGTTTCGGGATCGATCCCCACGGCGTGGTAGATCGTGGCCAGCAGCTCTGTGGGATGCACCGGATCTTCTGCTGGGGAGGAACCTGTCTTGTCCGACTTGCCGTGGACATAACCGCGCTTGATGCCTGCGCCGCCGATGATGGCGGTGTAGCAGTAAGGCCAGTGGTCTCGGCCATCGGCGCTGTTGCCATTGCCGGAGGTGGACACGCCTTTTTCGGGGCTACGGCCAAATTCGCCCAGGGCAACAACCAGCGTCTCATCCAGCAGGCCGCTGGCATCCAGGTCTTCGAAAAGGGCGCTCAGGCCCTGGTCCAGCATAGGCCCACTCTGGCTTTTCATGCGCTGGGTGAGGCCCACGTGATGATCCCAGGAATGGTTGTCCGAATTCGCCACCTTGGGCCAGATGAGCTCCACCACGCGGGTGCCAGACTCGATGAGGCGGCGCGCCAGCATGCAGCTTTGACCAAAGGTGTTGCGGCCATAGCGGTCGCGCAATTTTGGCGACTCACGATCCAGGGCAAAGGCATCCCGCGCACGACCGCTGGCGATGAGGTTCAGCGCCTGGTTGTAGTAGCTGTCCAGGCTCATGTCCTTCACCGCTTCCTCGATGGCCGGCATCTGGTCGTTGATGGCATCGCGCAGCTTGGCCCGGCGCTGGAGCCGCACGCTGAAGAGGTCGGGACGTAGCTGCAGATCTTCGATCTTGATTCGGTCCATCTTGCCCATGTCCAGGTCATCCCCGTCCGGATAGAGGGTGTAGGGATCATACGCCTTGCCCAGGAAACCGGCGGTGCCGCCTTTGCCCACGACATTGGATTCCTGAAGCGGGCGCGGCAGCATCACAAAGGGGAGCATCGGCTCATCCATCGGTTTCAGGCGGATGATGTTGCTGCCGAAGTTGGGGAAATCCTTCGCATTCGGCGGCTCGAGCTGGCCTGAGGGGCTCACCTTGTCCGTGGTGTAGCCCGTCATGATCTGGTAGATGGCCGCCGTGTGGTTGAACAACCCGTTAGGCGTGTAGCTCATCGAATTGATCGTGGTGAACTTGTCATTCACCTTCGCAAGCTGGGGCAGGATCTCGGTAAAATGATGGCCGGGGATCTTGGTGGGGATCGTCTTGAAGGCGGAGCGCACCTTGTCCGGCACGTTTTCCTTCGGGTCCCACAGGTCCAGATGGCTGGGGCCACCCTGGAGGTAAATCATGAGCACGTGCTTCGCCTTGCCCCAGCCCACACGGCCCGCCGCGGCGGAGTTCACAGAAGCTGCCTGAGCGCGAAACATATTGTTCAGCGTCAGCCCTATCATGGACGCCCCGCCGATGCGCAGAATGTCCCGCCGGGTCATGCCCAGGTCTTTGTCACAGAGGTCTTTGCCGAGGGCTCCAGGGATGCGAAACATGGCGGTAGGGGTGGCGGATGATCAAAAGTTTACCCATTCCGGCCTAACAAAGACAAGAATGAAATGCTACCCCGCCGTTACGATGCGGACTGGCTTATCTTGCCTCCATGGGCAAAATTGCCCGGATTCCCTTGGAAAGTCCATTCCACGGATGGAATCAGCCATCCGCTTGAACGCTAGCGATCTGAAACGCATCCAAAGGATTCACTGCTCATGCGCCTTTCCCTGTTCGCCGCCCTAACCCTCTTCACAGCCTCTTGCGGGGCCAATACGACCGAACTCGCCGCTGCGGCACGCACCAGGCTTCCCGCTGCCGATACCAGCTTTGCCACCCGTCTCTGCCATGCAGCGCTGGACCGCACGGCGAGCACGGTGCGTTACGATGGGGCCTACGTGCGCATCACCTACCCCGGCGGCGATGTGCCGACCGATACAGGAGTATGCACCGATGAAGTCATCCGTAGCTACCGCAGTCTGGGATTCGACCTGCAAAAGCTGGTGCATGAGGACATGAAACGACACTTTTCCTCCTATCCCAAAAACTGGGGCCTGCCCAAACCGGACACCAATATTGACCACCGCCGAGTGCCGAATCTGCAAACCTTCTTCAAGCGCCAAGGAGCCTCCATGCCCATCACTCAAAAGGCTGCCGATTATCTTCCTGGCGACCTCATCACCTGCACGGTGGCAGGCAAACTCCCGCACATTGCCCTCGTCGTTCCGGCTCCCGATGGAGGCGACACGCCCTGGATTGTCCACAACATCGGCGGTGGCCCCCAGCTAGAAAACCGCCTCTTTGAATTCCCTCTCACCGGACACTACCGTTGGCATCCGACTCGATAGAAAGGGAGCGCTGGCAAGGTGGCGTCCTTCGCCATTGTTAAAGCCCACGTTTGCTTTTTTGGTTAGTCTCTTCTTTAAACAAACGAGAAGGCTTGCCATTTTGTGGCAGCCGCCATTAGCCTTCGCCGATGAGACTGCTGCTCCTGTTTCTCTTTTATTCAACGCTCATGGCGGCTGACAAACCCCTGGCCGAAGCCGCCGCCCAGGCTGCTAAAAAGTTGAAGTCCGGAGGTATCGCCACCGCAGAGAGTCTGGATGGCAAGGTGACTTTTGCAGGCTTCGCCTCGCCCCAGGAAAACTCAAAAGATTATCATGAAAAGGTGCTTTTCGAGATCGGCTCCATCACCAAGGTCTTCACGGGTCTGCTCTTAGCGCAGGCGGTGGTGGAGGGGAAAGTGACGCTAGAGACACCTCTTTCAAAGCTGCTCGACCCCAAGCTAAAGTTTGAAGATCCCCGCATCGCCGCCATCACACTGAAACAGCTTTCCACTCACACCAGTGGCCTGCCACGCCTGCCGGGCAACCATGCCGCGGGGGTCAAAGATGGCGATCCGTATGCGGGGTATGATGAAAAGCTGATGCTCGATTTCCTCACCCATACCAAGCTGGAGGGCGAGGGGCCTTATCCCTGCAGTTATTCCAATCTCGGGGTCGGCCTGCTGGGTCATCTGCTGGGCAAGGTCTATGGCACCTCTTGGGAAGAGGCCGTGGTCAGCAAGATCTGCCAGCCCCTGGGATTGCATGACACGCGCATGACCCTCACTGGCAGCAAATTGCCTTTGGCCGTACCCCATGACGATGACAAACCGACCCAGTCCTGGCACTTCGACGCGGTAGCAGGGGCGGGCGCGCTAAGATCCACCAGCACAGACCTTGTCAAATTCGGCCAAGCCATGGCCAAACCTGAATCCACCCCTTTAGCCAAAGCCTTTGCCCTCGCCATGCAACCCCATGCCGAAGACCCTGGTGATGGACACATCGGCCTCGGCCCTTTCATCTCTAAAAGCGACGGCCACCTCACCTACAGTCATGACGGCGGCACGGGCGGCTACCGGTCGGGATTGCAGGTCATCCCTGCGACCAACACCGTGCGGGTGATCCTCATCAACAACACCGGGCTGGATGGCGGCGCAGTCATCGCAGGCACGCGTGTGGAGGCTCCACGGATCATGCCCAAAGAGGTCAAGCTGGATGCCGACACCTTGAAAAATTACCCCGGTGTGTATGCGATGAGTCAAGACACCCGCTTCACCATCCTACTGCGCGATGGTCGGCTCTGGGCACGGCTCACCGGACAGGCCTTCCTTCCGCTGTATGCGCGGGAGAAGGACCGCTTTTTCCTGAAGGTGGTGAATGCGGAGATTCACTTCACCCGGACAGAGAACAAAATCACCTCCCTCACCCTTCTGCAAAATGGCCGCGAAAAACCCGCCCTGCGCACCGAGCAAGCGGCCCCGGCCATCATCCTCCACACAGCAGATGAACTGAAACCTTACGTTGGCACTTACTCTTTGTTCGGCATGAAAGACCTCATCATCAGTCTGCGGGGCAGCACCCTCTACGCCCAGCTCACCGGGCAGGGAGCCGTGCCGATCTTTGACATGGGTAAGGACCGCTTTGAATACGATGTGGTGGTGGCTTCCCTGACTTTTAACCGCAATGACCAAGGCAACATCATTGGCCTGATTCTTCTCCAAAACGGATTTCCAGTGCCTGCGACGCGCAAGGAAAAATGACCAGGATTCCGTCGCTTTCACCCACTACACGGAGCACGGAACAGACAAAGCCCGTACAATTCGGCCTGTCATCCCGTTCAGAGAGGCATGATGAAATGGCATGTTTGTCTGTTCCTGTTTTTGACCACCCTGGCTCCCGCCGGGGAGATGAAACACGCAGGTCCTCAAGACTATCGCAAGGTTTTGGGCAGCCTAGCACCAGGGGACACCCTGGTTTTAGCCGCAGGAGTTTACAACCGTGGACTGCCGCTCACGGATTGCCATGGCAAAGCCGATGCCTGGATCACCATCCAAGGGCCGGAACAAGGCATCGCCGAGATTCGACAAACCCAAAGCGCCAACTGCGTGGAGCTTCGCCAATGCAGTTATGTGGCTTTGAAGAAGCTGTCCATCCTGGGTGAAGGCCCCACGGGTATTCCAGGTGTGTTTGGCATCAGCGCTCAGGGAGGTCTCAAAAACCTCGTTCATCACATCTTGATTGAAGACTGTATCATCAGCGATTGGAACACCTCCCAGCAAGCGGTGGGGATCTCCACCAAAACCCCCACGTGGGACTGGGTCATCCGACGCAACATCATCCGCAACTGCGGCACAGGGCTGTATCTCGGCAATTCGGATGGCACCGCCCCCTTTGTGCGTGGCCTCATTGAAAACAACCTCGTTCATGACCCCATCGGTTATTGCATGGAGATCAAATATCAAAAGGCATACCCCGATCTGCCAGGGCTGCCCACCACCCCGTGCAGCACCCTCATCCGGCACAATGTCTTCATCAAGAATGATCAACCCAGCCCGGATGGAGACCGGCCTAACCTACTTGTGGGCGGCTTCCCAGACAGCGGCCCTGGCTCCATGAATCTTTATGAGATCTACGGCAACTTCATCTGGCATAATCCTCGCGAGTCCCTGCTGCGCGCCTCCGGCCGTGTCTCCATCCATGACAACGTTTTGGGCGATTGTCCTGCCGCACAGCATGAGGCCATCACCCTACGCAGTCATGACCAGCCCTTGAAGTTGGCACATGTTTATCACAACACCATCTACGCAACCGCGCGCGGCATCCGGGTCGGCAGCACCGCCGAGGAAGACCAAGCCATTGCAGGCAATGCGATTTTCGCCACCGATCCGCTACTGGATCAAGCCACAAAGAACGCCTTTGAGAATGTGACTGCGCCTATGCAGGCAGCCGCAGAACATCTCATCAATCCCTCCCTCACCCTGGGTCAACTCGACCTCCGCCCACGCCCCGGCCACTGCGAAGGCCCACCTCTGGACCTATCGCCCTTCCGTGCCGAAGCTGACTTCGACAAGAACTTCGACGGCCACCCCAAAGGCCGCCAGCGCGGGGCTTATGCCGGGGATAAGACAGGTGCCGTTTGGAGGCTTCAGAAAGCGATCAAAAAATGAGGGCCTGGGTTTTGAGACAGCGGTGAGGGGTCGTCGAGAAGTCTCGGAGGCAGCCGATCGAGTCTTCAAAAACCGCGACTTACGGAGCGATGATCTGGCTGGTGCTGCCGTCGCCGAAGGTGATGTAAAGCACCATGC